>JAUILZ010000017.1 GCA_030432755.1 Gammaproteobacteria bacterium
CATCACGCCGAAATTACGGGTGATCTCGCCGGTGGGATCGCCGATCATCGGGTACTGGATCTTGCCGATGGTCTCGGAGGCGTCGTGCCACGCCTTGTGGGTGAAGTGGGTGTCGGTGGATACCGAGTAGATCTCCACGTCGCGGCTGGCGAATTCGTCGTACTTGTCGGCGAGGTCACCCAGCTCGGTGGGGCATACGAAAGTGAAATCGGCCGGGTAGAAGAAGAACACGGCCCATTTGCCTTTCACGTCTGCGTCGCTGACTTCATGGAACTTGCCGTCGCGGTATGCGGTGGCCTTGAAGGGTTTGATTTCGGTATTGATAAGTGCCATTTGTAAAGGTTGGTTTCCAGAAAGTTAATGATTGAATGTTGAAGAAAATCTCGTTGGAAAACATGATAGGGGCTCCGGACCCGCAATCCAATCAAGTAATATCGAACGTCGCTATCAACGAAACTGATCAGGCATGATTTCCCTGAAGCAGGTCCAGTACGCGCTGGCTGTTGCGCGTACCCTGAGCTTTCGCAAGGCCGCCGCGGAATGCGCCATTTCCCAGTCGGCAATGAGTACCGCGCTCGCGGAAATGGAGAAGCAGCTCGGCTACCAGGTCTTTGAACGCGACAATAAGAAGGTGCTGGTGACGCCGATTGGCCAGCAGATGCTCGACAAGGCCCGGGACGTGCGACTCCTGCTGGAGGACATCCACAAGCTGGCCGAGCAGGAGCGGGCGCCGCTCAGCGCGCGCCTGTCCATCGGCATGATCCCCACCGTCGGTCCCTATCTCCTGCCGATCCTGCTGCCGGCTCTTGCCGAGGACTATCCCGACCTGGAGCTGGAAGTGGAGGAGGCGCAATCGCTGGATCTGCTCGATCAGCTCCGCGCCGGCGACCTGGACACCGCCATCCTCGCGCTGCCTTTCGATCACGAGGGTCTGCTGTCTTTCGGATTCTGGAAGGAGAATTTTTACTGGGTCACCCATGTCGACGACCCACTGGCGACCAGGGCAAGTATTGGCGGCAGCGAGCTGGATCCCGGCAGCCTCATGCTGCTCAAGGAAGGGCACTGCCTGAAGGATCATGCCGTCGCCGCCTGCAGGTTGCGTAACCAGGCGACCCACGGGTTGCAGGCCACGAGTCTCGCGACCCTGGTGCAGATGGTGGCCGGCCGGATGGGCTCGACCCTGGTGCCGGAGATGGCGCTTGAACAGCTGGTTACGCCGATCCCGGAGCTCGTGGCGATCCCGCTCGACGAGCCCGGTCCGCATCGCGAACTGGCCTTTTTGGTGCGGCCCAATTACCCGGGGCTACACAATATCGAACTGTTGCGGGAGCAACTGGTGATGGCGTTGAAAGCGACACCGGGTAGAGCATGATTCGTCCCGTCGTCCTGTCGTCGGCGAGCATCTTTCAGCCAATCGCCTGACCCCGGCTGTTCCGGATACCAGCGATGTCATCCCCAGGCCGGCTGACTTTCCTTTTCACGGTTCGCGCCGGGGACCGTTTTCGCCGGGATAACTGCCACGCCGTGACGGGCTGGTATCGGGACCGGTATCCGTCGGCTGAATTCATCATCGTCGAGCAGGATACCCGCAGCCGGATCGATGCCGCTGCGTTTCCGCCGGGCGTGCGCCACCTGCTGGCGAGGAATCCCGGACTTTTCAACAAGGCGTGGGGAATCAATGTCGGTTTCCGTTGCTCGGCTGGAGACATTCTCGTCGTCGCCGACACCGACATGCTGGTCGAATCCGCGGGCCTTCAACGTACTGTCGACGCGGTGGAACGGGAGCTGGATATCGCCAGACCGTATCGTTACCTGATTGACATGACCCGTGAACAGAGCAGAGGCTGGCTCGACGGCGGGGAATTGCCTTCGCAACCGGTCCAGGATCATGGCTTCGGACGGTACTACCAGGGCGAACAGATCTGTCTGGCCGGTGGCCTTTTCGTCATACGGCGGAAGTTTTTCGAGCAACTGGGCGGCTTCGACGAGCGATTTCGTGGATGGGGTGGGGAGGACGATGCTTTTTCCCTGCGCGCCGAGGCCGTTTCGACGCGTTGCGCCATCGCCCGCGACGGCGTTGCCTGCCATCTGTGGCATCCGAGGCAGGCCTCGCACGGGAAACCCGCGTACCATCACAACCTCGCGCTGCTCGGGGAATATCAGCGCTGGCGTTCGGGAGAGCCCGGCGCAGACGTTCCGGTTGCGCCGCACCCGATCGGCGATCCCGAACGATATCATCACGAGTCCGCCTAGCGATGGTCGAATCGGTGCACTACTACAGCCTGCTGGATTGCTCCGGCTACGGGGACGCCGCGGCTGCCTATATCGACGGTCTGTTGCGGCACGGCGTGCGGGTGCGATGGACGCCACTGGTCGTGGTCCAGCCGAGCGGTCTGTGGCCATTGGACCGGCTTCCGCCGGAAGCTCGCCCGCCAATAGAGATAGAGGATTCCAGGCGCCGGGAACTGTTTCGCCTGATCGACGACGAATTCGTCCCGGAGGTGGTGATCTGCCACGGAATGCCGGAGGTTTACCGCAGGATCGATGCCGGGTCCGCGCGCAAGATCGGTTTCACGGTCTGGGAGACCACTGATCTGCCACCACACTGGCCGCCACTTCTTAGTCACGTTGACCGCTTGCTGGTCCCCTGTGAATTCAACGTACCGCTGTTCACCTTGCCCGGCGGGCCGCCGGTATCCCGGGTACCCCATATCGCCGATAACCGGTTGCGGTCCATCGATGCCGAAGCCGCCAGCGCGTTCAGAAGGCGTCTCGGGGTGGGCCCGGAAACCCTGGTGTTCTACAACATCAGCAGTTGGAGCCCGCGCAAGGCGATCTGGGACACGCTGCACGCCTACCTGCTCGCGTTCAGCGCGGGTGACGACGTCTGCATGGTATTGAAGACGGATGTCGAAGGGCAGGATTTCTCCCGCCCCAGGGATCAGCAATACCATCCGACGAAGGACCTGGTCGCGCAAATCACCTCGGCCTATCCGGACCCGGCCAGGATCGCGGTGGTTGATGATCAGCTTTCCGTGGAGCAAATGCGCGCGCTGCATGGCGCGGGCGATTGCTACTTCTCTCTCGCGCATTCCGAGGGCTGGGGTATCGGCGCCTTCGAGGCCGCCGCCGCCGGCAACCCGGTGATCATTACCGGGTGGGGCGGGCAATGCGACTACCTCGATCCGGCGCTGGCCTGGCTGGTCGACTACCGCATGGCGCCCATCGTCCAGAGGCCGCACTGGGAATCCTACGCCCCGGGACAACGTTGGGCGCAGGCAGATGTCGAACATGCCATCGACTGCCTGCAGGCGGTATTCCAGGATCGCGCCGCCGCCGCGGAAAAGGGAGGGCGGTTGCAGGCATCCGTGTTTTCACGCTTCGACAGCGATACGGTGACCGCGGACCTGATCGCGGCAATCGACGATGGCGATTCCTGAGCACTTTCATTTCATCTTCGGCCTCAGGCCCCAGGTCGAGCCATTCCACCTGGCATGGTATCTCTGCCTGCGATCCTGTCGGCTGGTATATCCCGGCGCGCGTATCAGCTTTCACTACCTGAATATGCCCCATGGCCCCTGGTGGGACCGGATACGCGACCAGCTGGACCTCGTTCCCCTCGGCCATGACGGAAACGTGTTTGACACCCGGCGCTACCGGGAGCACCAGGAAGGAAGGTTTATCGAATCCGAGGGATTGTCCTACGCGCACCAGGCCGACTTCCTGCGACTGAAAATCCTGGCGGAAGAGGGTGGTGTCTACGCGGACATCGATACCCTGTTCGTCAGGCCCTGTCCGGCGGAATGGTGGCGGCATCGCTGCGTCATGGGGCAGGAGTCCGTGGATGCCGATCCCCCGACCCTGTGCAATGCCCTGATCATGGCCGAGCCGCGCGCGAAGTTCGTTGAATCGTGGCTGGAACGGCTGACGAGGGTGTTCGATGGCACCTGGAACCGGCATTCCTGTATCGAGCCGGCGTTGCTCGCCAAGGAGCTACCCGACGAGATAACGGTGCTGCCGCCCACGCCGTTTTTCCACTTCCGCTACGACCAGGCCGGACTGCTCGACCTGTACGCGCGCGACAGGGTGGTTCCCGACGAACTCTGCAGTATCCACATGTGGAGCCATCTCTGGTGGGACGCGAAGCGTACCGACTTCCTGCACTTCCACGCCGGCCAGCTGACGGAGGCGTTCATCCGTCGTTACGATACCACCTATAACCGGATCGCGCGGCGTTACCTGGACTGATATTACAGCCGTATCTCGAAACGGCCTCGCTCGTGCAACAGGACGACGCTGTCAGGCATCCCGGAGTATTCGCGCAATCTCTGTTCCAGTATTGGCAGGCGTTCACGAAGGGCGTCTGCACCCAACCGCTTCCAGGACGAAATTGCCTTGTGGTGATCGAGATCCCAGGCATTATCTCCGTGATACACGTAGGTATAGAGCCAGCCTTCACCGGATAGCGTGGCGATGTCGTAACCCTCGGCATGTATTCGCTGCAGGAGACCGGTGTCTTCTCCGCGCGCCAACTCGGGATAGTCCGGCATCCGCTCGCGTCGCCCGAGCAGCGTTCCCTGGATACAGTTTCCGGGCCAGGTTTCCACGGACCAGTCATCCCAGAAAAGCAATTTTTCGTCAAGGAACAGGTGTAGCTGGTCGGTCAGGAAACAGAAATCCGATTGCGTGGACTCCAGCCGGGAAAGCTGGCGCGCCAGGCGCTGCGGATGATAGAGATCATCGTCGTCCCACTGGCAGACCAGTGGATAGCGCGCAAGCGATACGCTACGGTTACGCAGCGCGCCCAGGGTTTGACCCGGTTCCTCGGCAATGATCCGGATATCCGCGTCGGGAATTTCGCCGGCCATCGTTTCAAGTGTTTGCTGCAGCACGTCCCCGCTGTCATGCACGATGACCAGTTCACGTTGACCAGTTGTCTGGCTGGCGAAACAGCGCATGCTGGAGCGGATCAGTTCGTTCCTGCCGCCGCGGGTGACCATCAAACAGCTAATCATTGGCGTTGGCCATTGACTTGTATGCGTGGGGCGCGGCGGTTAGAATGGGTTGGATAACATTGCAACACGCCGATACCTTCGGCGTCACATAGAGAGGTGAATCGTGAGCGAAAGGAAAATCGGTCAGGATCGTCCTGGCAATGAAGATCGGGTTGCGGAGACAATGTCGGCGCAGGATCAGCGCAAGAACGGAGCGAGGCGCAAGATTCTCCGGAATATCGTTGTCGGCGGCGGCGCCATGACGGCCGCCCGCGCCGTCCCGGAACACTGGTCGCGCCCCGTCGTGGACTCGGTGGTATTGCCGGGTCATGCCGCCACGTCCGTTGCCGGAGGTGGCGGGCCAGTTCCTGTCGGCACGTTCGTCTCCGGGTCAGTTGTTGTTGACAATTCTGATCCGTTCGAGGGCACACAGTTTGCGGAAGCGGCTGGCGAACCGGATTCGATCAGCGAGGAGTTGCTCGAATTCTTCATGCCCTCAGCCCATGCGCAGCAGGCTCAGTGCAACGCATCATGTAAAGTCGTGTTCCACGCGACAGTGGAGCAATCCCGGGCGGCCATCTGCTTTGTCGGTAGCGTGTCCGGATCCGCCTCGTGCACCGTGGTGCCCGGAAATCCGCCATCGTTACGGATCGTTTCGCGCAGTGGCCCGATCTCAATCGGGAGCGCGCGGTTCCAGGGCGAGGAGTTGCGTCTTACCCTGGAATCGTCTGGCGTTCTCCATCCCAATGCCGTGACCCAAGTCACCATGACAAGAGGCGGTCCCGGCTGCCCGTAGCCATCAGCCGGTGTTTACCGCAGTCGGTAGACACCCGGTCAAATAAGCCCCGGCGACCGGGTGAGATTCACAGCCGTTATCCGAAGCCATGCATGCCCTGGTGACGGGTGCGTATGGAGAGATCCACCCAGGTATCGAACCCGAGTTCACGTAGCCGTTCGCAGACCCAGTAGTCCTCGGACAGGTATACCCCGTCGCGAACGCCGACGCGAAACACGTCGAAGATGACTTCCGGGTCGCCGGCGCCCTCGGCAAGCTGGCTGGCGCCGTAGGTCGCATTCGCGGCGATGGCGTCGTCTACCAGCGCATCCACCGCCCGCCGCGACAGCATCATCACCGCCGTGCCCAGCCAGCGCACGCTGAGGAGGCCGGCCTCCTGCCCCAGGTTGCCGTGGATATTGAACACCGGCTTGCCGTCGCGGGTGGTCTTGAGTGGCACCGGCGCGCCGATGACGTCGCGACCGGCGGCGATCAGTTTCCGCAGGTCGCTACCGTCGAGGAAGACATCGCCGTCGAGGAACAGCAGGTGGCTGAATTCGGGAGAGGCGTGGAAGCGCGCGAGGATTGAGTTGCGCGCGCGGGTGATCAGGCTTTCGTTGCCGATGGACAGCAGCGAGAAGGGGACTTGCTCGTTCCTGAAGCCCATGAGCGAGTGCACGTAGTCCGTGTGCACCATGCCGTTGTATGCCGGCGTGCCGACCAGCAGATTCACTTTTGAGTTCATGCTTAGGTAGCGACCGGGGCAGTAAGCCGTCCGTCTGCCCGCATCAGAGGGTGACGTCCACCTCCGAGGTGGCGGTTTCGCTGCTGTCGGTGCCGTCGTTCGCGATATAGGTGATGTCGCGGTTGGAGGTAACTGCGCTCTCCCCCATGGGGACCTCGTAGTTGTACTCGATATCTTCCACGACGGCGGCGAAGTCATCGGCCGTCGCCGGATCACTGGTGTCTGCCTGGGTGAGCGTGACGGAGGTGGATCCCGATCCGGTAACCAGCACGCCCGCGAATGAACTCGCCAGCAGGCTGTCCCCCGGCTCGGGATTCTGGATCGATACGGTGACGGACACGATCGTGTCGTCGTCGGCATCGCTGATGGTTACCGTGTCCGCGATGTTGACCGGGCCGCCGCCGACGACGAAATCGACCAGCTCAGGCTCCACCGTGACTTCCGGCGGGGTGTTGCCATCGGTGCCGCCGCCGGATCCGCCACCATCGGGCAGTAGGGCCTCGCTGACATCGACATCACATTCCTCCAGAGGATCCGTGAGGGTGAAGCTACCGGTGTCCGTATCGTCGTCCGTATCGGTATCCGTGTCCGTATCGGTATCTGTGTCCGTATCGGTGTCCGTATCAGTATCCGGATCGAGATCCGGGTCGAGATCGCCGCCGTTGTTCTCGGCATCCTCCACGCTGCCGCTGGTGACGAGGTCGTCGGGCAGCACGAAGCGGATGGTGTCCGCGGCGTAGTGAAACCCGTCGTTGACGTACAACGTGGCGATATTGTTACCGGGTTCGAGTTGAAAATCCTCGTTCAGGTTGACGCAGGGCATGTCGATCTCGCGGATGCTGTCCTCGCCGTTGATGAACCAGCGATAGGACAGCTCCAGCGGGCCGTTGTCCGGATCGACGGATCCCCGCGGATCGAGGTGGAACGTGCCGCTGCGGGTGACGCCGCTGCCGGCTACCGCGATGGGCTGACCCGAGTTCAGCACGAACTGCCCCTCGTCGATGAACAGCACGTTGTCGACGAGGGTGAAGTAGCCGAGCCCGTCGTGCTTCGTATGCTGGGTGAACTCGATGGCGATTTCCTGGCCGGCGAAGTGATGGGTGTCGATGAAATGCTTGCTGAAGGCGGCGTCCCGACCCTCGCCCGGACAGCCCCGGGTAAGCTGGATGATTGCGGTGCGCAGGGGCAGTTCGGCGACCGTGTTGCCGCTGGCATTGATGATGTTCACGGTGAATTCCACCGGGTGATGGCCGGGGTCCGCGTCCATGGTCTCGGAGAGGGCGGAGAAGATGATGCCGTTGCCCGCGGTAAATGGCTGCGAGCGGAGCCGCGCCACCGAATCCGGGTTGCCCTGGGCATTGGAGCGCAGCAGGGCGGCGTAGTTGCTGGTATCGTTGCCGTCGAAGGAAATCGCGGTGGTACCGTTCGAGGAGTAGCAACTGCCGCGGGCGGCGATGGAGGCGAAGCCGCCGTTGTCGCCACCGGGCATCCAGCCCTGGAAAGTGCCGCTTTCAAAGTCGCCGTCAAACAGCAGCGATGCCTGGCCATGCGCGACAGGCGAGCAGAGCAGGGCGCCCAGCAGGGTGCCCGGCAACCCCCCCCGCAATACCTTTGACAGGCTTGCCGAACGACGCGAAGAATCCATGGCGTTATCATAGCAGTATCCAGCACCATCGTCCGCCAGCCCACGCGGCCGATGATGCCAGCCGGGACCGCCACGAAGAGCCGATACCCGGCTGGTACAATCGCTCCATACCCGGCGCGGGCTGTTCCCCGGGGCGCCGTGCCCGGTAGAAGTGGATTAGAATCCGCGCCTTTCCAACCTTCCAACCAGAGCCGCATTCACGTCGCTCGATGACTGTCGTTACCCGTTTTCCCCCCAGCCCCACCGGCTACCTGCATATCGGTGGCGCCCGCACCGCCCTGTTCAACTGGTTGTACGCCCGCGGACGTGGCGGCGAGATGGTTCTCCGGATCGAGGATACCGACACCGAGCGCTCCACCCAGGAAGCGGTGGACGTCATCATGCAGGCCATGGAGTGGCTCGGCCTGAGCTGGAACCGCGGACCATACTTCCAGACGCGGCGCTTCGACCGATACCGCGAGGTCATCGATGGCTTGCTGGCGGACGGTCATGCCTACCATTGCTTCTGCAGCCGGGAGCGTCTCGAGGATCTGCGAGAGTCGCAACGCGCGGCGGGAGAAAAGCCGCGCTATGACCACCATTGCCGCGACCTCGGTCGCAAACCCGAAGCCGGCGAGGATGCCGTGGTGCGCTTCCGCAATCCGCTCGAGGGAAGCGTGGTGTTCGACGACGTGGTGCGCGGCCGGGTGGAGATCAGCAACAGCGAGATGGACGACCTTATCATCGCGCGCACGGACGGTACCCCGACCTATAACCTCACGGTGGTCGTGGACGACGTCGACATGGGGATCACCCATGTCATCCGCGGTGATGACCACACCAACAATACCCCGCGCCAGATCAACATTTTCCATGCCCTGGGCGCGAGCCTGCCGGTGTTCGCCCATGTGCCGCTGATCCTCGGTCCGGACGGACAGCGCCTGTCCAAGCGCCACGGCGCGGTGAGCGTGCTCGAGTACCGCGACATGGGCATCCTCCCGGAGGCGCTGCTCAACTACCTCGTGCGCCTCGGCTGGTCCCATGGCGACCAGGAGATCTTCGATCTCGACGAGATGATCGACCTGTTCGATATCACCGACATCAACCGTTCGGCGGCAAGCTTCGATCTCGACAAGCTGCTCTGGGTGAACCAGCATTACATCCGCCAGGCGGACGTCGACCGCCTAGGCAACCTGCTGGCCAGATGTCTCCATCGCCGCGGAATCCGGCCAAGCGATGGACCGCGTCCCGGGGAGGTGGTGGAACTCCTGCGTGAGCGGGTGCAGACCATGGTACAGATGGCGGACCAGGCGCTTTATTTCTATGCGGAGCCGGGAGCCTACCAACCGGAGGCGGCGGCGAAGCACCTCGTGCCGGAGGCGCTGCCGCGGCTGGAGGCGCTGGCGGAGGCGCTTGGCGCCCTGGAGAACTGGCGCGCGGAGGATATCAACCGGGTAATCAAGGATGTCGCCGCCGCCCAGGGGGCGAAATTTCCCCAGTTGGCGATCCCCCTCAGGGTCGCGCTGTCCGGCGATACGGTCACGCCATCCATCGACCAGACGGTCAGGCTGGTGGGCCGGGAGCGCACCCTGTCGCGTCTCGCCAGGGCCATGGAATTCATCCGTTCGGATGGCGTAAATGGCGGAAAAAACACCGGAAAAAACGCTTGATCGACCCCGGACCAAAACGTACAATACGCCGCCTTCGGGGCCATAGCTCAGCTGGGAGAGCGCAACACTGGCAGTGTTGAGGTCGGCGGTTCGATCCCGCCTGGCTCCACCAGTTCAGGCAACCGATTTGACGCCTGGCGGGTCCACCCCGGACCAGCCGAAAGATCAAGTCCCCATCGTCTAGTTGGCCTAGGACATCGCCCTTTCACGGCGACGACAGGGGTTCGAATCCCCTTGGGGACGCCATCCATAAAAAAACCCGCCTAGCGCGGGTTTTTTTATGGATCGCGCCCAAGGGTTCGGCAGAACCCCACGGGTTCGACAAGCGCGCCAAGGGCGCGCGCAGCACGGTGCCGCGAAGCGGCGCCGCCCGAAGGGCGAGCGCCAAAGGCGCGAGTAATCCCCCTGACGGCCCTGACAACATTCCCCCTGCGCGGCGCCGCGCACGGATATGATTTGGGATCGCGCCCAAGGGTTCAGCAGAACCCCTCCGGGTTCGACAAGCGCGCCCAAGGCGCGTGCAGCACGGTATCGCGAAGCGATGCCGCCCGAAGGGCGAGCGCCGACAGGCGCGAGTAATCCCCTTGGGGACACCGACCACCAGAACATCACCGAATGACTACCCAGCGTATGGTGGGGCCAGCGTCAATGTGGCGGTTCTGCAGAGTTTAAGATGGATCCCAGCCTTCGCTGGGATTACGATCGATAAGTTGTCGCGGAATCCAGTTTTATTGCTGTCCATTCTGCGAAAAATCACCGGCCTGTGACAATACGCACAGCGTACCCGATGCAATCGCGACAAAATCCCACCTGCCTCGATTCACATCCGGACAGGACGCCGGTGAGTCGCCGGGCCAGGGATTGGCGCTCCACGGAAGGGGCGCCAATCCATCCGGGCAGGGATGCCATGGGACCGCAATTGCGGTTCGTGTCTGGCCAGGGACAGGGATGACGACGCAGGATCGGGGCCGGGTCCGGACTGGAGACAGTCCGGGCCCGTTTTACTTTTACGGTGGGAATGCGCGTGTTTGATATGATCGCGCCTCGCGTTCGCGTTCCCATCGACGCGAGCGAATGTCTGTTTGCCCGCCGATCCGGCGTGGCCGCGCCATGCATGGCCCGTATCCGAGACCGATCACCATCACGACCTGCCCATGACCCGAATCCAGCGCCTTTACTCCGGCCTCCTCGTTCTCCTGCTGACCCTGCCGGTTGCATTGCCCGCGGTTGCCCAGGACGCCACCAGCGGGTCCCTTACGCCGGTTGCGAGCGACCTCGATCCCAAGGACTATCGCGGGCTGATGCTGGAGAACGGGCTCAAGGTGTTGCTGGTTTCCGATGCCTCCACCGATCGCGCGGCGGCGTCGCTCGACGTTCACGTGGGCAGCGCCAGCGACCCCGCGGGCTGGAACGGTCTCGCGCATTTTCTCGAGCACATGCTGTTTCTCGGCACCGGCAAGTACCCGGAAGCGGGGGAGTACCAGTCCTTTATCCAGGACCATGGCGGCAGTCACAACGCCTATACCGCCTATGATCACACCAATTACTTTTTCAGCGTCAAGCAGGACAGCCTGGAGCCCGCGCTGGATCGTTTCTCGCGTTTCTTTATCGACCCGACGTTCGAGGCGCAGTACGTCGAACGCGAACGTTCGGTGGTGCATTCCGAGTACCAGGCGCGCCTGAAGGACGAGGGCAGGCGGATCTGGGAAACGCAGAAGGAGATTCTCAACCCCGGGCATCCGGCTTCGCGTTTCTCCGTGGGCTCGGAGGAAACGCTGCAGGATCGTGAGTCCATGTCAGTGCGCGATCGCCTGATCTCGTTCTACGAGCAGTGGTATTCCGCGGGCATCATGGCGCTGACCGTGGTGGGCAGGGAGCCGCTGGATCAGCTAGAGACCTGGGTGCGGGAGAAATTCGCGGAGGTCCCCGACCGGGGCGTCTCGGCGCCGGTTTACCCGCAGTCCTATCTCAACCGGGACCTGGCGCCGGTGCGGCTCGATGTCGTCCCGGAGAAAGAGGTCAACAGCGTCAGCTTCCAGTTCCAGATCCCGTCGCTGGTGGAGGAGTATCACTCCAAGCCCCTCGGGTACATCGCCAACCTGCTGGGCCACGAGGGGGAAGGGTCCCTGCTGGCGGCGCTCAAGGATCGTGGCTGGGCGGAAAGCCTGAGCGCGGGCGCCGGGTTCATGGATCGCCATCAGGGTACGCTGATGGTGTCCATCGGCCTGACCGAGCCCGGCGTCGACCATATCCGGGAAATCGGCGAGATGCTGTTTTATGCCATCGCCCTGGTGCGCGATCATGGTCTCGAGACCTGGCGCTTCGAGGAGCAGCGTCAGCTCGGCGAGATCGCCTTTCGCTTCGCCGAGGAACCGGACGCGGCTGCCCTCGCGCGTTCGCTGTCTGCGCGCATGCATGACTACCCGATGATCGACGTGCTGCGCGGGCCCTACATCATGGACGAATTCGATCCCGACCGGATTCGGGAGCTGCTGACGATGCTGGTACCGGAACGCGTCTACCTGCAGGTGGTTTCCCAAAAGGCAAAGGTTCGGCGGATTACCGACTGGTACGGCGTTCGCTACGGTATCGAGCCGCTCGATGCGGATACCCTGGCCGCGTGGCAGACGGCCACTGAGAACAGCTACGCCGACCTTGCGCTGCCGGAGCCCAATCCCTACATCCCGGAGCGCCTCGACCTGGTGACGCTGGAAGATCCCGACGAAATACCCGTGCGTCTTCCAGATGCGGCGCCGCTCGAAGCCTGGTACCAGGGTGACCAGGAATTCCGCGCACCCCGCGCGAGCTACTTCGTCAGCGTCAAGTCGCCACTGTCGAATGCCAGTGCGCGAGACTCGGTACTCACCGAGATCGTGGTTCGGCTGCTCAACGACCAGCTCAACCCGGTGAGCTATCCCGCGCAACTGGCCGGCCTGACCTACAGCCTCTACCGCCACAGCCGCGGTATGTCGATCCGTATCTCGGGCTACCAGGACCGGCAGCCGGAGTTGCTCGAGGTGATACTCGACGCACTGCGCGGGCCCGACTTCACCGCGGACAGGCTGGAACTGGTCAAGGCGGAGCTGACCCGGGAGCTCAACAACCAGTTCCGCGAACGGCCGTCCAGCCAGACGATCCACGAGATGTATCGCCTGTTGATGTCGCCCTACTGGACCGAGACCGAGCGCCTCGCGGTGATTCCCGATATCACGCTGGACGACGTGGTCACCCATGCCGCGGCGCTCACCGCGGAGGTATCGCTGACCAGCCTGGCTCACGGCGACCTGACGGAGGACCAGGCGGCGGAGATGAACCAGCTCGTGCGCGCGGCATTTCCCGATGCGCGCGAAGAGGACTTCGTGGAGCGGCCGCGGATACGCAAGCTCGGCCACCGCGAACCCTACCTGCGTACCATGGACGTGGACCATGGCGACACCGCGGTGTCCTACCTGTACCAGGGAGATGAAAAGTCCGTCGAGGGGATGGCCTATGCGCGTCTCCTCGGGCAGTTGATCGAGGCGCCGTTCTACTTCGACCTGCGTACCACCCACCGCGTCGGCTACCTGGTGTTCGCCTCGGCGATGGACATGCTCGATGTCCCCGGGCTGATGATGTCGGTGCAGAGCCCGACCCATGACGCCACCGCAATCGACGACCTGGTGACCGATTTCCGCGCGACGTTCCCCGACCTGCTTGCGGCGATGCCGGAGGCGGAATTCAACCAGTCACGCACCGGACTGGTGGCGCAGATCCTCGCGCGCGAAACCAACCTGTCCGAGCGCAGCAATCGCTACTGGACCGAGATCGATCTTGGCGAGGAGAGGTTCGACAGCCGCGAACAACTGGCGGCAGCGGTGGAGTCGTTGACCGCGGAAGACATCGCGGATTACCTGGACAGGCTCGTACGTCTAAAGCCTCGCCTGCTGATCGTGCAGTCCCCCGGCCGGCGCGACGGCGCGGCTGACGGCGCCCTGAACAGCGAAGGGCGCATGGATACCGGCACGCCGGAGTCGTTTCGCGCCGAGCCACACGGATTTTTTCCCGCGCTCTGATAAGTCGCCCCGTGGATCCTGAACTCCTTGAACTTGCCGAAGCGCTGGGTAACAGGTTGCTCGCGATCGACGGGCGGCTGGTTACCGTGGAGTCCTGTACCGGTGGCGGCATCTCCTGGATACTAACCGCGATTCCGGGCAGCTCGCGCTGGTTCGAACGCGCCCTGGTGACCTACAGCAACGCGGCGAAGCACGAACTCGCGGACGTCCCCGAGCAAACCATCACGCGGTACGGCGCGGTAAGCGAGGAGACCGCGCGCGCCATGGCGGAAGGCGGCGCGCGGCGGTCAGGCGTTGCCCACGCATTGTCCGTCACCGGCGTGGCCGGGCCAGATGGCGGTACCGCCGACAAACCGGTGGGCATGGTCTGCTTTGGCTGGGCCCTGGATCAGGGCAGCGAGTCCGCCAGGGTGTTGAGCGAGACCCGCTATCTGGACGGCGATCGGGCGGCGGTCCGCCTCGCCACCATTCGTCACTCACTCGCGCGATGCATCGAATTGCTGGCGTGATCCCGCACCTTTGTCCATGACCCGGGAGCATTTGGTTTACAATTGGCGCCCGCACCGGCCATGACGTTACACCCGGCCACCGGTTCCCGATTCCCCGACCGATGAACTATCTCGACTTCGAAAAACCCATCGCAGAACTCGAGGAAAAGATCGTCGAGTTGCAGCGCGTCGGCACCGACCGCTCGATCAACTTCGACGAGGAAATCGAGCGCATGCGGGAGAAGAACCGGGAGATCACGCGCGACATCTTCTCGAAGCTGACGCCCTGGCAGGTCACCCAGATCGCGCGCCATCCGCTGCGCCCGTATACCCTCGACTACGTCGAGCGGATCTGCACCGATTTCCAGGAACTGCATGGCGACCGGATGTATTCCGACGACGCCGCCATCGTCGCCGGCCTCGGCAAGATTGACGGCCGCCGGGTGGCGTTGATCGGCCACCAGAAGGGTCGTGATACCCGCGAGCGCACGCGAAGAAACTTCGGCATGCCGCGTCCGGAGGGCTATCGCAAGGCGCAGCGCGTGATGCAACTCGCGGAACGTTTCGGGTTGCCGGTGGTGACCCTGATCGATACCGCCGGCGCCTATCCTGGCGTGGGCGCGGAGGAACGCGGCCAGAGCGAGGCCATTGCCCGTTCCCTGGAGATCATGGCCGCACTGCGAACGCCCGTGGTGTCCGTGGTCATTGGAGAGGGCGGCTCTGGCGGCGCGCTCGCCATCGGCGTCTGCGACCGCCTGCTGATGCTCGAGTATGCCGTGTACTCGGTGATCTCACCGGAGGGCTGCGCGTCGATCCTGTGGAAGAGCGCGGAGAAGGCGGCGGAGGCGGCGGAGGCGATGAAGATGACCACCGCCGAATTGTCCCGCCAGGGGCTGGTGGACGAGGTCATCGATGAGCCCGACGGTGGCGCGCACCGTGATTACGACGGCGCGGCAAAGAGCCTTGGCGACGCGATCGTCTCGGCACTGGATGCCTTGGGCACCATGGATATCGATACCCTGTTGGCGCAACGATACCAGCGCCTGATGCAGCTTGGACGCTTCGAGGAGAAGAACCACTAGCAGCCGCTCCGCGGGGGCTTTCGATCACCGCGTGCTCGCGAGGTTCCTGGATGCCATCGACGACCTGCCGCCGGACGCCGAACTGGCGGTGGCCTTCAGTGGCGGCGCGGATTCCACCGCCTTGCTGCTGGCGCTGCACAGGCTCCAGCAGGAAAGGGGACGGCCGCCACCGCTGGCGCTTCACTTCAATCACCGCATCCATCGCGACGCAGACCATTGGGCGGAGCATTGCATGCACCTCTGCCGCGAGCGCGGCGTTCCTCTTGAAATCGCCGCCTGGGAGCGTGGGCCGGGAGAACGGACGGGCGAAGCGAGCGCCCGTGCCGCCCGTTATCGCTGGTTCGGCAAGGTGGTCGCGGCCGACCAGGTTTTGCTGACGGCGCATCATCGCGACGACCAGGTGGAAACCGTGCTCCTCAGCCTTCTGCAGGGCAGGAGTCCCGATCGCATCGCCGGCATGCGCCCGGTGCGCGCACTGGATTTCGGTGACCGGCGGAGACTCCTGCGTCCCCTGCTTGGCCAGTCCAGGGAATCGCTGCAGCGCTACCTCGTGGAGCAGGGTGTCGCCTGGCTCGAGGACCCGGCAAACCGGGACACGAATCACGCGCGTTCCTGGTTGCGCCACGAGGTGCTGCCATCACTGCAAGAGCGCTGGCCCGACCTGGAGGACACAATCGCGGCATTCGCCGAATCGTTGCGCGAGCGACTCGATCGCGAAACGCAACATGTCGACACGCTGCTGGATTCCCTGCTGCGTCCCGTGTCGCGCAGGCTGTTCTGCCTTGCCGATCCGCTCAGCCTCGACGGACTGGTTTCGTTGTCGGAAAGAGAGCGGATCAACGTACTTCGACGCTGGCTGCATCGCGCGGGGCAGGGGTCGCCGACGGACGGCGCGCTGACAGCGTTCAGCGGAATGATGGACGCTGGCCGGTCGCGAAACCTGCGTCTCGATGGCGATGGCTACACGATCCGCGGATACCGCAACCGCCTGTACATGCCGGGCGAACTGCCACCGGCCGCGGCGCCGCTCCCGTGTCGAGGGGGGCGCGAAGTCCTGGCACCGGGACTCGTGGCGGACTGGCCCGCGGATGGGCCGCCCGTTGGTTCATGGACCTGGCGCTGGCGTCAGCCGGGTGATGTCCTGCGCTTGCCGGGACGACGACACAGGACCCCGGTGAAAAAAGCCTGCCAGGCGCTTGGAATCCCGGACTGGGAGCGCGAGCACCTGCCCCTGCTGGTGGATGACGACGGCATCGCCTGGATGCATGGCGTCGGCTGGTGCGGCGGGCGTGCATACAGGGACGAACGCGGGGCCACGGCAAGCGCGACGGACGTCAAGGGAAAAGACCTGCCCGGGCCCAGGTTCCTGTTTACCTGATCCACTACGAAAGCGTCGTAGAAGGCGGGTTTCGCCTTGAGGGATGGGGGCGATTTTGGTAACCTGTCTTCCCGTCCGGAGCGACCACTTGTCGCCGCTCCATGCCCGAGGAAACTCCTCGCGACCGCGGTAATCCGCGCGGTTCGACTTCATGGCCCGTGATCGGCATTTTCGGGTCCATCTGGACCGCATCGGCGCCGCCAATCAATCGTAACGATGACGAAGTACGTATTTATTACTGGCGGGGTGGTGTCGTCCCTGGGCAAGGGAATCGCGGCGGCATCGTTGGGCAGCATCCTCGAAGCCCGTGGCATCCGGGTGACGATGATGAAACTGGATCCCTACATCAATGTCGATCCGGGAACCATGAGCCCTTTCCAGCACGGCGAGGTCTTCGTCACCGAGGACGGTGCCGAGACCGATCTCGACCTTGGCCATTACGAGCGCTTCGTCAATGCGACGATGAGCAAGCGCAACAATTTCACCACCGGCCAGATCTACGAGCGGGTCATCCGTAAGGAACGCCGCGGTGACTATCTCGGTGGCACGGTGCAGGTGATTCCGCATATCACCGACGAGATCAAGCAATGCATCCAGGACGGCGCCGAGGGCGCGGACCTGGCGCTGGTGGAAATCGGCGGTACCGTCGGTGACATCGAGTCGCTGCCTTTCCTCGAGGCGATCCGGCAGATGCGCATCGAACTCGGGCGCACCAACACGCTGTTCATGCATCTCACCCTGGTGCCCGAGATCAGCGTGGCCGGCGAGATCAAGACCAAGCCCACCCAGCACTCGGTGAAGGAACTGCGATCCATCGGTATCCAGCCGGATATCCTGCTTTGCCGGGTGCGTGAGACGCTGCCGGATTCCGCGCGCCGCAAGATCGCGCTCTTCACCAACGTGGAGAAGCGCTCGGTCATCTCCGGCGTGGACGTGGACAACATATACCGGGTCCCGCAGCTTTACGTCGACCAGGAAGTGGATCGCATCGTCACCGAGCAGTTGCAGATTCCCGCCGGCCCGCCGGACCTGTCGGAATGGGACCGGGTGCTGATGAACAGCACCAATCCCCGCGGCCGGGTCAACATCGCCATGGTGGGCAAGTACGTGAGCCTCACGGAGTCCTACAAGTCGCTGTCGGAGGCGCTGGTGCATGCCGGCATCCAGACCCGCAACCGGGTGGAGATCACCTACGTCGATTCCTCCACCCTGGAGACCGATGGCACGCGCGCGCTCGAGGGCGTGGATGCGATCCTGGTGCCCGGCGGGTTCGGCGAACGCGGCGTGGAAGGCATGGTGATCGCCGCCGGCTATGCGCGCCGAAACGGCATTCCCTATCTCGGCATCTGTCTCGGCATGCAGGTGGCGACCATCGAGTTCGCGCGCAACGTGGCCGGTCTCGCGGGCGCCCACAGCACGGAGTTCAACCGCACGACGCCGCACCCGGTGATCGCGCTGATCACGGAGTGGATCACCGACGAGGGTCAGGTCGAACAGCGTGACGAGGACACCGATCTCGGTGGCACCATGCGCCTCGGCGCCCAGGACATCCATCTCAAGGCCGGGACCCGTTACCACCAGATCTATCGCTCGGACGTCATCCGTGAGCGCCACCGGCATCGTTACGAGTTCAACAACAATTACATGAAGACCCTGGAGGATGCGGGCATGGTGTTCTCCGGGCTTTCCGCCAACGGCCTGGTGGAGGTCATCGAGCTTCCCGATCATCCCTGGTTCGTCGCCTGCCAGTTCCACCCGGAATTCACTTCCACACCGCGGGGCGGGCATGCGATGTTCACCGATTTCATCAACGCCGCGCTGGCACACCAGACCGCCCGCGAGGCGGCCTGAGAGAGGATTCAATGCAACTGGCTGATTTCGAGGTCGGGGAAGGCCGGCCGTTCTTTCTCATCGCCGGGCCCTGCGTAATCGAATCCGAGGAGATGGCGCTGTCCACTGCCGCCACGCTGCGTGAGACCACCGAACGGCTCGGGATTCCCTTCATCTACAAGTCGTCCTTCGACAAGGCGAACCGCACCTCGTCCACCTCCCATCGGGGGCCGGGACGCGAGCGCGGACTCGAGATCCTCGCCATGGTAAGGGACAAGGTCGGCGTGCCCGTGCTCACCGACGTGCACTCGGTGGAAGACGTCGCCCACGCGGCCGAATACGTGGACGTCCTCCAGACCCCGGCCTTTCTCTGCCGGCAGACGGACCTGATCGAGGCGGTGGCGAAGAGCGGCAAGCCCTGCAATATCAAGAAGGGCCAGTTCCTCTCGCCCCAGGAAATGCGCCACGTGGTGGACAAGGCACTGGCGGTCAATCCGGAATCCCCGGTGATGGTCTGCGAACGCGGCGTCTCGTTCGGCTACAACAACCTGGTGGTGGACATGCGCAGCCTGGTCATCCTGCGTGAGACCGGCCGCCCGGTGGTGTTCGACGCCACCCACTCGGTGCAGCTCCCCGGCGGGGCAGGGGGCAAGTCAGGGGGCCAGCGGGAGTTCGTTCCCGCACTGGCAAGCGCGGCGGCGGCCATCGGCATCGACGGGATCTTCATGGAAACCCATCCCGACCCGGACAACGCGCTCAGCGACGGTCCCAATGCCTGGCCCCTCGAGCGCATGCCCGCGCTGCTCGAACGCCTGGTGGCGCTGGACAGCGTCGCGCGGAACCCGGATACCCGGTTGGACTGATTCCGTTTTCGCCCTCGGGGCGATTCTAAAATCTCGCTCCAGGTCATTGATAATGAACTCCTTTGCCATTGAAACTCTGCACGCTCGGGAGATCCTCGATTCCCGCGGCAATCCCACGGTACAGGTCGAGATCGGTCTCGCCGGCGGCGCGCGGGGAACGGCGGCGGTGCCGTCCGGCGCCTCCACCGGGGCCCTGGAGGCACTCGAATTGCGCGACGGTGACGCAAAGCGCTATCTCGGCAAGGGGGTGCTGAAGGCGGTCTCCCACGTGAATGGCGAAATCGGGTCGGCGCTCAAAGGCATCGATGCGCGTGAGCAGGAAGCCCTGGACGGCGCCATGCTGGCCCTTGACGGTAGCGAGAACAAGAATCGCCTTGGCGCCAATGCCATTCTCGGTGTCTCCCTCGCCGCGGCCCATGCCGCGGCAGCGGGCCAGGAACTACCCCTGTTCCGCCATCTCGGCGCGCTCTACGGCAATTCCGACTTCGTTCTCCCGGTGCCGCAGATGAACGTCCTCAACGGTGGCGCGCACGCGGACAACGCCATCGACTTCCAGGAATTCATGATCCTGCCGCTGGGCGCGCCGGACTTCCCTGAGGCGCTGCGTTACGGCGCGGAAATCTTCCATGCGTTGAAAAAGGTGCTGAGCGCCCGCGGCCTCGCCACCAATGTCGGCGACGAGGGGGGATACGCGCCGGCCTGCCAGTCCAACGAGGAGGGCATGTCCCTGCTCATGGAGGCCATCGGCAGCGCGGGCTATACCGCCGGCGACGATGTCATGATCGGCCTCGACGCGGCAAGTTCGGAATTCCACGAGGAAGGCCGCTATCGCCTGCAGGCCGAGGGGCTGGCGCTGGATGCCGCGGGATTCGCCGACTACCTCGAGGCCTGGGTGGACCGTTACCCGGTGATCAGTATCGAGGACGGCATGGCGGAGGACGACTGGGAAGGCTGGGACCTGCTCACGCGGCGCATCGGCAAGCGGGTACAGTTGACCGGTGACGATCTGTTCGTCACCAATCCTGCGGTGTTCCGCCGCGGCATCGAGGCCGGTGTGGCCAATTCCATCCTCATCAAGGTCAACCAGATCGGCACCCTCACGGAGACCCTCGAGGCGATCCGCATGGCGAAGGAGGCGGGCTACTGCGCCACGATTTCCCATCGCTCCGGAGAGACCGAAGACACCACCATCGCCGATCTCGCGGTGGCCACCGGGGCGGGTCAGATCAAGACCGGTTCACTGAGCCGCTCCGAGCGCATTGCAAAATACAACCGATTGCTTAAAATCAACGAGTTACTGGGCGGAGACGCGATCTACCCGGGGCGTGGTGCCTTCACCAACCTCGGCGCCTGATGCGCGCGTCCCCATTGGTAGCCCGTCCGCGACACCACGGAGAATGAGACCGGCCATGCAACCGTTGACCCTGCTGCTGATCCTGCTGCTGGCCGGCCTGCAGTACGCGCTCTGGATCGGCGACAAGAATGTTTTCGACCTCAGGCACCTGGAAGCCGCGATCGACACCACGGAGGAGGAAAACGCCGCCCAGGAGCAGCGCAACCACAGGCTGCTGGCGGAGGTCATCGACCTGAAGCAGGGCGGGGAGACGGTGGAAACCCTTGCGCGTTACAACCTCGGGCTGATCAAGCCCGACGAGACCTTCTACCAGATCATCGACTGATCGCCGCGGGCCGGCGGGTCCGGGCCGGCGGGCCGGGGTGACTGGCCGGCGGTTTGCGCGAAGTTCCGCTTCGGCTCAATCCTTGCCTGTCGTCACCTCATAGGGCATGGACTGCACCACGAGCGCCGGGCCATCGGCGGCGCCAAGCCGGAAGTCCCTGTCCTCGACGCGCTCCGCGGGAAGCGTGGCGGTTAGCCAGCAGACGCCTTCGACCGTAACGGCATCCACCACCTGGCCAGCCTTCTGCTCACCGCGTTCGGTGTCGAACACGCCATCGCCGGGGGAGGCCGTCACCCCGGGATCCGCGATACGCGCGATGACCATGCGTTGCTTGATCTTGCCGAGATAGCGCACCCGGGCGATGATTTCCTGGCCGGGATAGCAGCCCTTGCGGAAACTCACGCCACCCACCAGGTCGAGATTGACCTGCTGCGGAATGAACGCTTCGCTGGTGGTGGCATACACCTGGGGCTCGCCCGCGAGGATCGTCGCCAGCTTCCACTGGTCTTCGGGTAGCCATGCCCCGGCGTCTCCGTCCGGTTGCGCGGGATCGCCATCTTCCTGCACCGCGAGAATTCTTTGCTCGTCCAGTTTCCACGTGGGAAGGCCGGCGGGCGCTCTGCTGCCCAGCACGCCGACCAGGCGGGCGTTGGGCAGGAGGTTGATATCCGCCTTCGCGCGCATGCGGAACATCGTCAGCCGGCGCACGACGGCGTCTGCCAGGTCCCGGGGCAAAACCAGGAAGAACCCGGTGGCGTCGCGCAGCAGGCGATAGATCGCGATGGCGCGACCCTTGGGATTGCAATAGGCGCCGGGCTGCTGCGCCCCGGGTTCGAGTGCATCGATGTCGCTGCTGAACTGTCCCTGGAGGAAGGCGGCGGCATCGGCGCCCTCCACCCGGATCAGGGCAAGGTGGTCGAGCAGGACGGTGCCAGTCGTCAACGGAGCGGTTGCTTCGCTGGCGCCGGGTGATCGGGGAACGGGGTTGGCTGACATGTCATACCTATTGCACATGGAATTCGGGCGGGCGTGATCCTACAATGCCGATACGATGAAAGAGCAGAAGTCCGATCCGAATTCGACGCAAGTCGCCACCGACTCCGCATCTTCCGCGCGCCCCGGCATACATGTTAACGTGCGGAGCAGCGAGGGGAAAGAACCCTGTGCCGGCGACCATGACGCGGCACCCGCCCTTGCCGGAGAAAAACCTGCTGACACGCCGTCCATGGCCTCCGGATCGCCACGGGAAATTGGCGGTCCGTCAGGGCTGGAACCCACCCGCTACGGGGACTGGGAGCGCAACGGACGCTGCGTGGATTTCTAGCTTCGGTTGCAACATTCCCTGCACTGGTTTTGGGGTCGCGGCCCCGGTGCATTAAAATAGACGCCTTCGCCCTGACACATCCAGCTGGTAAAGAGCACATTCAACGATTCATGCAAAACCGCCCCCTGTCCCCGCACCTGCAGGTCTATCGGCTCCCGCTGACCGCGAAGCTGTCGATCCTGCACCGCGCCACCGGCATCATTCTTGCCGCCGGTTCGCCGCTGGTGGTGTGGTGGTTCTGGGCGGTCATGTCCGGCGCGGACAGCTACGCCGTCGCCCACGGGTTCTTCAACGGCATCGTCGGCAAGTTGTTGCTGTTCGCCTGGACGTTGTGCATGTTCTATCATCTGTGCAACGGCGTGCGTCACCTGGTCTGGGACGCGGGCTATGGTCTTCGCCTGAACGAGGCTGCCCTGGGTGGCAAGATCGTGGTGGGTGCGGCAGTTCTGCTCACCCTCCTTGCGTGGCTGCTGTGAACCTGCGCCATCCACTTGCCCGGGTAAAAGGGCTCGGCGCCTCCGGCGAAGGTTCTCACCACTGGTGGCTGCAGCGGGTCACCGCCATCGCGCTCGTGCCGCTGTCGCTCTGGTTCGTGTTTTCCATCGTCGGCCATATCGGCGACGACCATGCCGCCGCGCTTGCCTGGGTCGGACAACCCGGGGTGGCGCTGATGCTGATGCTGTTCCTCGGCTTCATGCTCTACCACGCGCAGCTCGGCGTGCAGGTGGTGCTCGAGGATTACGTGCACTCGGAACCGGTAAAACTTGCCCTGATGCTCATCGTCAAGGGTCTCGCGCTGGTCGCGGGCCTCGGTGGCATCCTCGCCGTCCTGCGGGTGGCTCTCTAGCCGGACCAGGCACCGAACGCCATCGCATGGCGATAAACCAGACAGTAGAACTTCAACGTGTCAGAAGCCTATCCAATCATCGATCACCAGTATGACGTTGTGGTGGTCGGCGCCGGCGGGGCGGGCCTCAGGGCGACATTCGGCATGGCCGTCGAGGGGCTCAGCACCGCCTGCATCACCAAGCTGTTCCCCACCCGCAGCCACACCGTGGCGGCCCAGGGTGGCATGAGCGCGGCCCTCGGCAACAACGGCGAGGACGACTGGCGCTGGCACATGTACGACACGGTCAAGGGCTCCGACTGGCTCGGCGACCAGGACGCCATCGAGTACATGTGCCGCGAGGCGCCGGACGCGGTGATCGAGCTCGAACATTACGGCGTGCCATTCTCGCGCACCCCGGACGGCAAGATCTACCAGCGCGCCTTCGGCGGCATGACCACCCATTTCGGTGAGGGCCAGGCGCAGCGCACCTGCGCCGCCGCGGATCGCACTGGCCACGCCATCCTGCACACCCTCTACCAGCAGTCGCTCAAGCATCGCGCGGAGTTCTTCATCGAGTACTTCGCCGTCGACCTCATCATGGAGGACGGCGAATGCCGCGGTGTACTCGCCTGGGATCTCGACCGCGGCGAGCTGCATCGCTTCGCGGCAAAACTGGTGGTGCTGGCCACCGGCGGATACGGCCGCGCCTACTTCTCCGCCACCTCGGCCCACAGCTGCACCGGCGACGGCGGCGGCATGGTGTTGCGCGCAGGGCTTCCATTGCAGGACATGGAGTTCACCCAGTTCCATCCCACCGGCATCTACGGCGCCGGCTGCCTGATCACCGAGGGCGCGCGCGGTGAAGGCGGTTACCTGACCAATTCCAAGGGCGAGCGCTTCATGGAGCGTTACGCGCCCAATGCCAAGGACCTGGCCTCGCGCGACGTGGTGAGCCGTTCGATGACCATGGAGATCCGCGAGGGGCTCGGCGTGGGGCCGGAGGCGGATCATATCCATCTCCACCTCGAGCATCTCGGACCGGAAGTGCTCGCCGAACGCCTGCCGGGCATTTCCGAGTCGGCGCGCATCTTCGCCGGCGTCGACGTCACCCGCGAGCCGATCCCCGTGATTCCCACGGTGCACTACAACATGGGAGGCATCCAGACCAACATCCATGGCGAGGTGGTCACCCTCAAGGACGATGATCCGGAGTCCGTGATCCCGGGCCTCATGGCCATCGGCGAGGCGGCCTGCGTCTCGGTGCACGGCGCCAACCGGCTGGGATCCAACTCGCTCCTCGACATCGTCGTATTCGGCCGCGCGGCCGCCCATCGCGCGCGCGAGCTGGTGAAGCCGGGTTCCGGCAGGGTGCGTCTCAAGCCGTCATCCGGAGAGGAGATCCTCGAGCGCTTCGATCGCCTGCGTCATGCCTCCGGGGGCAGCCCCACCGCGGAGATCCGGCTGGAGATGCAGAAGACGATGCAGAACTACTGCGCGGTGTTCCGCACCGGCGATGTCATGCGAGAGGGCATGCAGAGCCTGGACAAGATCTGCCAGCGTATCGATGACATTCGTGTCACCGACCGGTCCATGGTCTGGAACTCCGACCTGGTGGAAACGCTGGAGCTGGAGAATCTTCTTCTCCAGGCCAAGGTATCAATCCATGCGGCCGAAAACCGCCAGGAGAGCCGCGGCGCCCATGCGCGCGAGGACTTTCCCGACCGCGACGACGAGAACTGGATGAAGCATACGCTGACCTGGCTCGACGGGGTGAAGGGCAAGCCGGCCATCGACTATCGCCCCGTGCATTCCTGGACCCTGACCGACGAAGTCCAGTACATCGAGCCCAAGAAGCGGGTCTACTAGGTCCTGAGAATCGCGCAGCAACCAGCACGCAGAAAACGCAATGGCAGAATTCAACCTACCGGCCAATTCCCGCATCCAGGAGGGCAAGCATCACCGAGATTCGAGCAACGGGCGACTGCGCAAGGTGCGTGTCTATCGCTGGGAGCCGGACAGCGGAGAGAATCCCCGCCTGGATACCTACGAGGTGGACATGGACGCCTGTGGTCCGATGGTGCTGGACGTCCTGATCCGCATCAAGAACCACATCGACAGCACGCTCACTTTCCGCCGGTCCTGCCGCGAGGGAATCTGCGGATCCTGCGCAATGAATATCGACGGCTCCAATGCCCTCGCCTGCACCCGTTCCTGCGAGGAGATCAAGGGCGACATCAACATCTATCCGCTGCCGCACATGTCGGTGGTCAAGGACCTGGTGCCCGATCTCAACAACTTCTACGCCCAGTACGCCTCCATCAAGCCCTGGCTGCAGGCGGACAGCGCCGCGCCGGACGCGGAACGCCTGCAATCCGAGGAAGACCGTGCGAAGCTGGACGGTCTCTACGAATGCATCCTTTGCGCCTGCTGTTCCACGAGTTGCCCGAGCTACTGGTGGAACAGCGATCGTTATCTGGGCCCCGCGGCGTTATTGCAGGCCTATCGCTGGATCGCGGACAGCCGCGACGATGCCACCGGCGAACGCCTGGATGAACTGGACGACGCGTTCAAGCTGTATCGCTGCCACACGATCATGAACTGTACCAACGCCTGTCCCAAGGGCCTCAACCCGGCGAAGGCCATCGCCGAGATCAAGAAAACCATCGTCGCGCGCAAGTAGCGCGAATTGCAGGGCAGACCTGATGCGCAGGAGGCGCTTCTGATGTCGGAACCGGACGACCGTTCACGCTCTTTCCAGCGCGTCCTGTGGCGCTGCCGGCGCGGCACGCGCGAACTCGATCTCGTGCTCGATCGCTTTGCCCGTGCGCGATACCGTGACATGGACGCCGGCGAGCGGCGCCTTTTCGATGCACTGCTGGAACAGCAGGATACGCACCTGATCGAATGGCTGGTATACCGCGAACCCGCTGACAACCGTTTCGCGCCCCTGGTGGCTGCAATCCTCGAGGTCTCGGACGCGGCAACGCCATCACCCGGGTAACGGAGAAACGGAGTAGCGGAGCAGGGACCGCGGGACGCAATGAAAGGAAACCCACATCGACAGCATAGCCACTGGATGCTGCCCCTGGTCATGGTTCCGGAGAAGGGTCGATGGCTGAATGTCTATCTTTGTGTCCTCCACTATGCCGCCATGGGCGCCGTGCTGTGGTCGTTCCCGTGGCCATGGGGCGGATGGGTTGCGATCGCCCTCGCAATCTATCTGCGTAGTCAACTTGCGCGCGTCAAGTCGCTGACGGGTTGCGAGCGGCTTGAATTGCAGTCCCCGAATCGGGTGCTGTTGCGCCGGCGGGGAGGCGCTACGGAGAAGACGGAACTGCTGGAAATCCGCGTCCTCGGGCCACTGCTGTTTCTTCGCCTGAACCGCCACGCAAGCCCTGCCTGGATGCTCGTTCATGCAGACAGGCAGGCACCCGGCATGTGGCATCGCGCCCGCCTGCTGGCGCGGGAGGGCGTGAAACCCGCGTGGCCGCGGCATGGACACGCATGGCGCGACCGGAAACAGAATAATCGTCTCCGTTCGGTGTAAAATTCAGCCCCCGGTAGCAAGAAGGTGCCTTCCTTGGCCAAACGAGAAAAAATTGCACTTGACCTGGTGGATCGCAAGATTCTCCATTATCTCCAGCACGACGCCAGCATGACGATCAAGGAACTGGCGGAGAAGGTCCATCTCTCGCCGACACCCTGCTGGAAGCGGATCCAGCGGATGGAGGAAAATGGCGTCATCCGCTCGCGCGTCGCGCTGCTGGATCCCGAGAAGGTGGAGCGCGGCATCACCGTGTTCCTCGCGATCAAGACCGACAAGCACAACGCCGAGTGGAGCGCCCGCTTCGCCGAGGTCATGTC
Source organism: Gammaproteobacteria bacterium (assembly GCA_030432755.1). Taxonomy (GTDB): domain Bacteria; phylum Pseudomonadota; class Gammaproteobacteria; order Arenicellales; family Poriferihabitantaceae; genus VYFG01. The sequence continues at coordinate 27,198 of JAUILZ010000017.1, forward strand.
CTCGTTCCCGGAGATCGTGGAGATCTACCGCATGAGCGGCGAGGTGGATTACCTGTTGCGGATCGTGGTGCCGGACATTCCCGCCTACGACACCCTCTACAAGAACATCATCGGCAAGATCGACCTCACCGACATGACCTCCATGTTCGCCATGGAACAGATGAAGTACACCACCGCGCTGCCGGTGCTCGAGGTGGACTGAACGCTGCGGCCGTTCCTATCCCCGGGACGGATGCTGCGGTCTAGCCCTTCGGGGGGAAGCCCGGATGCTGGAAATCCACCGTCGATAGTGCAATACTTGCGCAAAATAAACGCGTTCCGGCGTCAAATTAACCTGTTTTCCGGCTGCCAAGGCCGTATGTTACGGAACGGGTGGCCGCAGAGGTGAACGGACGCAATTTCCCCGGGAGATCCCGGGACCGCATTCGTGCGGATTAAGAAATAGAACCTTTTCTCGGAGCCGGCAGCGTGTCGTGTTTTGAGTGTGTTCTTGCCAATGAACCAATGGGGGCTTGTGACCGTAGCACAAAGCTTCGCCATTTCCGGAGGGAGGAGTAAGACCGATGGCGGAAAATCCAGTATTGGTCCTGGCCGGCGAATACGCCGTATCGGGACAATCCGGGACGCTGATGGTCGTATTCGACGACAACAGCATGGGGCGTTTCTACGTCGCGGGGGGGCTGCTGGCCACGGCGCGTTATCGCAACAAGGAGGGCCAGGAAGCGCTTGACCTGGCGAGGCCGCGCAGCGTTGCCAGCGTGCGATTTCACGAAAACTCGGACCTCGTCCGGTCCGCGGCGCTGATTGAAGGGGTGAGCCTGCCGGAGCCGGCCGCAAGTCCGGCGCCAGCGCCTGCTCCCGCGGCGCCACAACAAGTTGCCGCGACGCCGATGGGCCCGCCCCTCAGCAATGCCATGCGCGCCGCACTGGAGGACCTGTTGTCGGAATATGTCGGGCCGGTTGCCTCGGTCCTGCTGTCCGATCTGCCGGACAACGTGGACGCCGATACCGCCGTCGAGCAGACCGCGCGCGAGATCTCCAGTATTGAGGACGCCGCGGCCTACGTGCGCCAGGCAAGGCGGATCGTCGGGAGATAGTCCAGGCACCCGGAGCGTGCCGGGGCAAATTTGTCAATTGTCGGCAATATGCTGATAAGTATCCGGGAACGCACCGCAAGTAGACAGTAATTTGCGCAGGTGAGATAATTCGGGCGCTCTCGACCCCCGAACTCCCCTCGATGACTCCTGCGCGCCGGATCCTGGTACTTCACGGGCCCAACCTGAACATGCTGGGCGTCCGTGAACCGTCGTATTACGGTCACCAGGGCCTGGACGACATCAACGGTCGGCTTGCGGCGCGGGCGGAACAACTTGGAGGCGGTGAGTGCGCCGTGGTGCTCGACTGCCGCCAGTCCAACGCGGAACATGAGCTCGTGGGCTGGATCCAGCAGGCGCCCGCCGAGAATACCGGCTTCATCATCATCAATCCCGCGGCGTTCACCCATACCAGCGTGGCGATTCGCGACGCCCTGTCGGCGGTGAAAATCCCGTTTATCGAGGTGCATCTTTCCAACGTGCACGCCCGCGAGCCGTTCCGCCACCATTCCTATCTGTCCGACGTGGCGGTGGGGGTGATTGCGGGCCTGGGGGCGCGGGGATACGAGTACGCGCTCGCCGAGGCGGTGGCGCGGCTGTCCGAACCCAACTGACCGAATTCCGATTTCCGGAGGCCAATGTGGATCTCAGAAAAATCAAGAAACTGATCGAACTGCTGGAGGAGTCGGCACTCGTCGAGATGGAAATCACCGAGGGTGACAACACCATCCGGCTCAGCCGTGCCAGCCAGTCCGCCACGCCACTGCCGGCGGCGCCGATACAGCAGTACGCGATTCCCCAGGGCGCGGTGGCGGAAGTGCCGCGCGCCGAACCCGCGCCGAACGCGGCGGAAGGCCCGGCGGGAGCCATCGTCGAGTCTCCCATGGTGGGCACCTACTACGATTCGCCGTCACCGGACGCCGATCCTTTCGTCCGCGTCGGCAGCAAGGTGCGCGCCGGTGATACGCTGTGCATCGTCGAGGCGATGAAGACCTTCAACCAGATCGAGGCCGAGACAGACGGCGAGATACGCGCGATTCACAAGAGCAACGGCGACCCGGTGGAGTACGGAGAGCCGCTGTTCGTGATTGGTTGACGCGGAAGGTTTCGTGGAACACATCCGCAAACTGGTGATCGCCAATCGCGGCGAGATCGCCCTGCGTATCCTGCGCGCCTGCCACCAGCTCGGCATCCAGACCGTGGCGCTGCACTCGGTGGCCGACCGGGATGCGAAGTACGTACGCCTGGCGGACGAATCGGTCTGTATCGGCCCGGCGCCGGCCGGCGCGAGTTACCTGGACATCGCCTCCGTCATCTCCGCGGCGGAAGTCACCGGGGCCAACGCTATCCATCCCGGTTACGGCTTCCTCTCGGAAAACGCCGATTTCGCCGAGCGGGTGGAGCAGAGCGGCTTCATCTTTGTCGGTCCGAAGGCGGAGACGATTCGCATCCTCGGCGACAAGATCTCGGCCATTCGCGCGATGCGCGAGGCCGGCGTGCCCTGCGTGCCTGGCTCCAACGGACCGGTGCCCTCGGAGCCCCAGGCGCTGGTGGAGATGGCGCGGGAAATCGGCTTTCCGCTCATGATCAAGGCGAGCGGTGGTGGCGGCGGCAAGGGCATGCGCGTCTGTCGCGACGAGCAGGCGTTGGTGAACGCGGTACAGCTGACCCGCAAGGAGGCCGCGGCCGCGTTCGGCAACGACACCATCTACATGGAACGTTACCTGGAAACACCGCGCCACGTGGAATTCCAGGTACTGGCGGACAGCCACGGCAATGCCATCCACCTCGGCGAGCGCGATTGCTCGATGCAGCGCCGCCATCAGAAGGTGATCGAGGAGGCGCCCGCTCCCGGGATCACCGACGCCCAGCGCGCGGAGGTCGGCGGACGCTGCGTCGAGGCCTGTCGCCAGCTCGGCTATCGTGGCGCGGGCACGTTCGAGTTTCTCTACGAAAACGGGGAGTTCTTTTTCATCGAGGTGAATACCCGCATCCAGGTGGAGCACCCGGTCACCGAGATGATCACCGGTATCGATCTGCTGCAGGAACAGATTCGCGTCGCCGACGGGCAGCCATTGCGTTTCTCCCAGGAAGACATCAAGATCAACGGCCATGCGTTCGAATGCAGGATCAACGCAGAGGATCCCCAGACGTTTACCCCTTCACCCGGCCGCATCACGAACTATCATATGGCTGGCGGGCCCGGCGTGCGGGTCGATTCCCACGTGTACAACAACTACGTGGTGCCTCCCTACTATGATTCCATGATCGGCAAGGTCATTACCCACGGAATGAACCGCGGCGACGCACTCCTCCGCATGCAGGGCGCCCTGCAGGAGATGGTTGTCGATGGAATACGGACCAATATTCCCCTGCACCGCGAACTGGTCACGGATCCGGCGTTCGTCGCCGGTGGACTCGACATTCACTACCTGGAAAAGAAACTGGCGGGCCAGTGAGGCAGTGGCCAGTGGCAACCCCGGAATCCCGGCTCGATCTCGCGGCGCATGTGTCCGGATCGGCTGTCGGCACGGCGCGCGTTGACGTAGCCGTGGGCGATACCATGGACTACCTGCAGGTCGAACTTACCGTGGACCTGGATCAAGGCGACGAAGCCGCGGATGCGCTCGCAACGCTCGGCGCGCTGTCGGTTACCGTGGAGAGCGCGAGCGACGAGGCCGCCTTTGACGTCGCGCTGCCCGGTGAACCACGCTGGGTGCGACAGAAGCTGGTCGGACTGTTCGCCCCGGAAAGCGATCGAGACGACCTCGCCGCGGCGATTTCCACCGCGTTGCCGGGAGAGGAACCGGTGTTTTCCGTGCTTGCGGATCGCGACTGGGAACGCGCCTGGCTTGACCAGTTCTCCCCCATTCGCATCGCCGACGGTCTCTGGATCGTGCCGAGCTGGATCGATCCGCCGGAGCCCGGCGCGGTCAACCTGGTCATCGACCCGGGCCTCGCCTTCGGCACCGGCACCCACCCAACCACCCGCCTCTGCCTGGAAGCTCTCACCCAGCTGGATCTCGCCGACAAGCGGGTACTCGACTATGGCTGCGGTTCCGGCGTCCTTGCCATCGCGGCCCTCAGGCTGGGCGCAGCCGAAGCAATTGCCACCGATCTCGACCCACGCGCGCTGGACGCGACGCGCGCCAACGCGGAAGAGAACCGCTGCGGCGACCGTCTGCTAACCATGGACCCTGACAGTGTGGATCGGCGTTATGCCGGCGGCGTGGACGTGCTGATCGCAAACATCCTCGCCGGCACCCTGGTCGAGCTTCAGGACAGGTTGCTCGCGTTGTTGAAGCCCGGAGGCGTGGTGCTGCTTTCCGGGATTCTCGCCGACCAGGCGGATGCCGTCCGCAGGTGCTATGGCGCGCACTGCGTGCTGGAGCGCCGGGACCTGGACGACTGGGTACTGCTCAGCGGAATCCATTCCCGGGAAGGGTTGCCGGCATGACCCGCGACCACGACATGTTGCCTCCCGTGGTGGATCACGACGAGCCCGTCAACTTCACCCGCTGCCCCTATTGCCAGGCGGTGTTCCGGGTGCGCCAGGCAAAGCTGGCGGTACGCCAGGGCGAGGTGCGTTGCGGCGCTTGCCGCGAGGTATTCAATGCTACCCGGCATTTCGTGATCCAGGACCTTTCCGGCCGCTTCGTTCCCCGGGAGGATGACGCTACGGAATGGGGCAGGGAGGTTACGCCGGATAGCTCCCCGGAAGATCACGCGAGTGAGCCGTCCGGTGCTACGGAATCCGGATGGATCAGGCCGCCAGAACCGTCAGTGTCATTCGAACAGGAGGAAGAAGCCGACAAAGCAGGGGATGCTGCCGATCCTGCGGAAGAGTCGACGGCCGATTCGTGGGAGCAACAGGAATCCGTTGACGAGACGGTTGATTCCCCGCCCCGACCGGGCTACGGAATGGAGTTTTTCCCCGCCCCGGGAGCATTATCCAGGGGCGTGGAGAAAGTCACGGCTGAGCCGGACATGGCAACGGATGAGGTCGCTGACGAAGAAGACGGGACAGTAGACCACCCGGAAGCCGACAGCGAGGAACCGGATCAAGGGGAGCCCGTACGCTGGGAGCCTGATCGAACGGAAGAAACCGCGGACAGCTATGAAGTGTCCGATGACGCTGCGGCGGGAAGCAAACAGGATGAATCCGGGCCGGAGTCTCCAGGGGCAGTAGTGGCGACCGGGGAGATTGCTGCTTCTGCGACAGGGCAATCGGGGTTCGAACCGGAGCAGGTGGAACAGGAACCGCCCATGGCGCCGCGAGCCTGGTCGATTGCGCCGGTTGATCCGGTTGATACCGACGGGGAACCGGGTGACCAGGATTCGGAACACGCCGTTTCGATGGAAGAACATCCTGATCCATCGGCGGCATCGGCAGGGCCTGGCGAAGAGATCGTCGAGTACGGGGTGGAATCAACCACGGATGAACGGACGGCTCCAGCGACCGCCCTGGCCGAGACCGGTGCCGAGCCCGGCAACGCGCAGACCGAAGCCGAAGCGGACGAGGATTCGATCACGGTAGTGGACAAGCGTGCCGGGCAGGGCGAGGAATCTTCCGCGCCAGCGGGTACCGGAGAGGACCAGGATCCGGAAGCGCCCTCACAGCCGGAGACAACGGACGGCCCGGCGGAGGTACGCCACTGGTCGCTGGAGGATCCCGAAGCCGTAAGGCATGACGCTGAACCGGTGATCGACGCGCCACGAGCGTCCGGGCAGGGAAAGTGGTTTCACATAGATCCGGATGCACGGGTAGAGAAAAACCCGTTTCGATCGATGTCAGGCCCGCTGGACGAGCCCTCGCGGAACGTCGATGGCGGCGGCGCAATCAACATGAACGGCGTCGACGACTACATCGTCGACCGGCCCAATCCGCTGGCGACTTTCTTCTGGTTTGTCATCGCGCTGGGCTTCGTGTTCCTCCTCGGACTCCAGGTTCGAACATACTTTGTCGAGCGCTACGCCCAGGACGAACGCTTTCGGCCCTACCTGTCGCTGTTCTGCCGCGTGGCGGCCTGCGAACTGCCGGTGCGGCGCGACACCTATCGCTTCGCCATCACCCATACCCGTATCGATCTCCATCCGGATGAGCCCGGCGCGCTTCGCATCACGGTGAAGCTGGTCAACCAGGCGCCGTTCTCGCAGCCCTATCCCGATCTGCAGTTGACCCTCACCGACCGCGTGGGCCGGGTGGTTGGCAGGCGCACGTTCTCCGCCGATTTCTACCTGCCGGAGCGCAAGGAAAACCTGCTCGAGTCCGGTGAACTGGGGACGGTGGAATTCGATCTCGCCAGTCCCCACGAAATGGCGGTGGGATTCGTGGTGGATATCGTGCGCGAACCCGCCGCCTGATGCATATCGGCGACATCGAACTGGCCAACCCGGTGGCGCTGGCGCCCATGGCCGGCGTCACCGATCTGCCGTTTCGCCGCCTGTGTCGCGAGCTCGGCGCGGGCTACGTGGTGGGCGAGATGCTCGCCTCCGATCCGTCCCTGCGCCAGAGTGGCAAGAGTCGCCTGCGCGGCGTCCACCGCGAGGAACCGGCGCCACGGGCGATCCAGATCGTCGGCTGGGACCCGGCGATAATGGCCGACGCGGCGCGCTACAACGCCGACCAGGGCGCCTCGGTGATCGACATCAACATGGGCTGCCCGGCGAAGAAGGTGCTGAAACGGGCGGCGGGGTCCGCGCTGCTCGGCGATGAGCCCCGCGTGATCCGCATCCTCGAGGCCGTGGTGGGCGCGGTGCAGGTTCCGGTCACATTGAAGATGCGCACCGGCCTTGCGCCGGATGCGCGCAACGGCGTGCGCATTGCGCGCATCGCGGAGCAGAGCGGCATCCGCGCGCTCGCGGTGCATGGCAGGACCCGGGCTTGCCGCTATGCCGGAGAGGCTGAATTCCTGACCATTCGCGAGATCTGCAACGCGGTTTCGATCCCGGTGTTCGCCAATGGCGATATCCTGCACTGGGAGCGGGCGGAGAAGATCCGCCGTTTCACCGGCGCCGCGGGGGTGATGATCGGGCGCGGCGCCCACGGCGCGCCCTGGCTGCCGGGCATGGTGGCGCGCTACCTCGAAACCGGTCTTGCGCCGGAGATGCCGCCGCTTTCCCGCCAGCGGGATATCGTGCTGCGACACCTGGACGCGATCTACCGTTTCTACGGCAATGAGCAGGGTGTCAGGATCGCCCGAAAACATATAAAATGGTATCTGGATTCGCATCCTGATCCCGAACCATTCCGCACCGCCGCCGTTCAATCCGATTGCCCGCGTCGGCAGTCGGCCCTGTTGTCGGACTATTACAACCAGCTGCAGAACAGTTTTCCAGAGGCATTGCCTTGGCAGATCCATCCAGAGAAAAAGCAACCGGCGGAGCGGATGATGATGGGTGCAGGCTGGCGGAATGCGTCAGGCAATCAGTCGGTCGCTACCTTGTCGACCTGAATGGCGAGGAAGCCACCTCGGTCTACCAGATGGTGATGCAGCAGGTGGAAAGACCGCTGCTCGAGGTCATCATGGAGCACAGCGACCACAACCAGAGCAGGGCGGCGCGCATGCTCGGCATCAATCGCAATACGCTACGCAAGAAGCTTGATGCCTACGGCATTGGAGAGTAGTTCCGTGGCTGCCACGTCCCGTCCCGTTCGCACCGCGCTGATCAGCGTATCGGACAAATCCGGTATCCTCGACTTCGCGCGCGCGCTGCACGAACGCTCCGTCGCCATCCTCTCCACCGGCGGCAGCGCCGCGATGCTGCGCGATGCCGGTCTGCCCGTGACGGAGGTCAGCGATCACACGGGCTTCAATGAAATCATGGACGGCCGGGTAAAGACCCTGCATCCGAAGATTCACGGCGGCATCCTCGGCCGCCGCGGCCAGGACGACGGCATCATGGCGGACAACGGGATTACTCCCATCGACCTGGTGGTGGTCAATCTCTATCCGTTCGAGGCCACCGTCGCCGCCCAGGGTTGCACTCTCGCCGATGCCATCGAGAACATCGACATCGGCGGCCCCGCGATGCTGCGCGCCGCGGCCAAGAATCATGCCCATGTCGCCGTGGTGACGGACCACGCCGACTATGCGCGTATCGTCGATTCCATGGATGCCCACGGCGGCGCGGTGGACGACGCCACCCGCTTCGACCTCGCTACCCGGGCGTTCGAGCATACCGCGCAGTACGACGGCGCCATTGCGAATTACCTCGGCGTGCGCGTAGCTGGCGAAGCGGCGGCGGAGGACGATGAGCAACGGGTGGCGCGTTTTCCACGAACCTGGAACATGCAGTGGCGGCGGCGCGAGGTGATGCGTTACGGTGAGAACCCGCACCAGGCCGCGGCGTTCTATGTCACGCGGGACGCGCCGCCCGGCAGCGTGGCCGCGGCGACCCAGTTGCAGGGCAAGGCGCTGTCCTACAACAATATCGCCGACACCGACGCCGCGCTGGAATGCGTGCGCGCATTCGACGAGGCCCCGGCCTGCGTCATCGTCAAGCATGCGAACCCCTGCGGCGTGGCAGTGGATGACTCGCTGCTGGCGGCCTACCGGCGCGCATTCTCCACCGATCCGGAATCGGCGTTCGGCGGCATCATCGCCTTCAACCGCGAACTCGACGCGGCCACCGCGGCCGAGATCGTGGAGAAACAGTTCGTCGAGGTGATCGTCGCGCCCACGATCAGCGCGGAGGCGGCACAGGCGGTTTCGGGTAAGACCAACGTACGCCTGCTGGCCTGCGGCCAATGGGAAGCCGGCATGCCACAGACCGACTTCAAGCGCGTGCGTGGCGGCGTGCTGGTACAGGACGCGGACGAAAAGCTGAACGACGAGTTGCGTGTGGTCAGCGAAAGACATCCGGACGCGAAAGAAATGCGTGACCTGCTGTTCGCCTGGCGTGTTGCCTGTTACGTCAAGTCCAATGCCATCGTCTACGCCCGTGACAATATGACCATCGGTGTTGGCGCCGGGCAGATGAGCCGGGTGAACTCCGCGCGCATCGCCGCGATCAAGGCGGAACACGCGGGTCTCGCGGTGAGTGGCGCGGTGATGGCGTCTGACGCCTTCTTTCCGTTTCGCGACGGCCTCGACAATGCCGGCCAGGCGGGCATTCGCGCGGTGATCCAGCCGGGTGGATCGATGCGCGACGACGAGGTGATCGGGGCAGCCAACGAGCACGACATCGCAATGGTTTTTACCGGAACCAGGCACTTTCGTCATTGACCGGATTCTACGGATAGGCGGGCACAGGGGATCATGGTGGAACTGAGCAAATACAAGGTGGTGATGAATGGCACCACGATGCCGAACGTGGATCGCGAGGAGGTGATCCGGGAGCTCTGCGAGCTGTTCCATTCGCGTCCGTCGACGATGGAAAAGCTGCTCAATGACAAGCCGGTACCGCTGAAGAAGGAATACGCGCGTGACGAGGCGGAAAAGATCTGCCGCGCGATACGCAATGCCGGCGCGCAGTGCCGGATGATGCCGGTCAAGCAGGAAGAGCTTGCCGTGGTCGAGGACGACTACAGCTATCTCAGCGGACTCAGCCTGACGGAGGGCGGCCACGCGATCATCTGCCCGAGCTGCGACCGCCAGTGTGACAGCGAATGGGACAGCTGCCAGTACTGCGGCCACAAGTTCGTGCGCCGGGAGCAGGACAGCGGTTTCTCCTACGGCGTATACGAGGATCCACCCACCGAGACCCTGCCGGAGGCAGAGACGCCGCGGACTTCCGTGCGCACCGAGTTCGTCCGTTTCATCGGTCCCAACGCGGACGAGTACGCGGAGAAATTCTCGCGCATGGGAACCATCCGCCATCCGAAGTTCCAGGTAGGCTGGCACTGGCCCGCTTTCCTCGCATTCTTTTTCTGGGCGCTGTATCGCAAGATGTGGCTGTGGGCGGGGATCAATGTCGTGGGCGCGCTGTTCCTGGTGTTGCTGACCCCGCCTTCGCCGCTCTGGCTGGTGTATTCGCTGTTCTGGCCACTGACCGCGAACTTCCTCTATTTCCGCCATATCAGCCACCACCTGCGCAAGTCGCGATCGTTCGACGGCGAGGCCCGGGAGCAGTACCTCGCGGAGAAGGGCGGCGTCAGCCGCATGGCGATGTGGATCGGCGTGGCCGCGAGCTGCGTGCTGTCGGCGTTTTCCAGCAACCTGATGATGAACCAGATGATGTCGCGCTACGACGAGATGTTTGGCGTCCCAGGGGGAGAGGCGCCGCATCTCGAGCAGATGCGCGGCGATGGCAGCATGATGGAATCCATCGCCGATCCGGATTCCTCGCTCGGCGTGACGTCGCGCGTGCTTTCCACCCTGGCGAACGGTCTCAAGGTCATCGTCGCCGCGGGCAACGAGGAACTGGTTGACAACACGATCGCCGGCCTGATCAGCAAGTCGGACAACGAGGAGATCCGCGATGCCTGGGGCAGCCCGGTGGTCGTGGAACGTGAAGCGGATCGGGTGGTATTCCTCTCGCCCGGGCCCGACGGGCGCACGAAGACGGACGACGATATCCTGCAGATGGTCAACCTGGTGCCGCGTTCTCGATGAAGGTACTGGTCATCGGCGGCGGCGGGCGCGAGCACGCGCTGGCGTGGAAACTGGCCGCATCTCCTCTGGTCTCGCGGGTCTACGTCGCGCCCGGCAATGCCGGCACCGCGTTGGAACCCGGTGTTGAGAACGTCGCCATCGGCGCGGAAGACGTCGAGGCGCTGCAGGCGTTCGCGCGGGAAAACGACATCGCGCTCACCGTGGTGGGACCCGAGGCGCCGCTGGTGGCTGGTATCGTCGATCGCTTCCGCGACGCGGGGCTCGGCTGTTTCGGGCCTGTTGCCGCGGCGGCCAGGCTCGAAGGATCCAAGGCCTTTGCCAAGGCCTTCATGCAGCGCCACGCCATACCCACCGCAGACTACGGTGAATTCACCGGGGTGGACGCCGCGATGGCTCATGTAGATGCTGGCGCCTTTCCGGTTGTCATCAAGGCTGACGGCCTTGCCGCTGGCAAGGGCGTCATCATCGCCCCGGATCGCGAAACCGCGGTGGCCGCCATCACCGACATGCTGTCAGGGAATCGCTTCGGTGAGGCCGGCCATCGGGTGGTGATCGAATCCTTCCTCGAGGGCGAAGAGGCGAGTTTTATCTGCATGGTGGACGGCTCCAATGTCCTGCCGATGGCGTCGAGCCAGGATCACAAGGCCGCGCTCGACGGCGACCGGGGGCCCAATACCGGGGGCATGGGCGCCTATTCACCTGCGCCGGTGGTGGACGCGGCGCTCACCGAGCGCATACTCGAGCAGGTGATACTACCGGTGGTCCGCGGCATGGCGGAGGAGGGTACGCCCTATACCGGATTTCTCTACGCCGGCCTGATGATCGGCGACGACGGCATGCCCCGGGTGGTGGAGTTCAACTGCCGCTTCGGCGATCCCGAGGCGCAACCGGTGCTCTCGCGCATGACCTCGGATTTCGCCGCCCACTGCCTCGCGGCCCTCGAAGGGCGCCTCGCCGATGAGCGCGCGGCCTGGGATACACGCAGTTGTCTCGGCGTCGTCATGGCCGCCGCGGGCTACCCGGACAGTTACGCGCGGGGTGACATCATCGGCGGACTCGATGCCGTGCCGGATGGGGTCAAGGTATTCCATGCCGGTACTTCCCTGCGCGGGGACCGCACCGTGACCAGTGGCGGTCGCGTGCTGTGCGTAACCGCCAATGGCGACACCGTCGCCGAGGCGCAGCGTCTCGCCTATGCGGGCGTGGACAAGATTCACTGGGAGGGCGCCTGGTGCCGGCGGGATATCGGTTACCGGGCGGTGGAGCGGGAGACTGCGGCACGGGGATGACCGTGGCTGCGTCAGAGTCCCTCGCGTCCGCCGCCGAAGCACTGTGCGCGGGAGCGGTGGTGGCGTATCCCACCGAATCCTGTTTCGGCCTCGGATGCGATCCCGGCAACGTGGCCGCGATCCGGCGCATCCTGGCGATGAAACAGCGCGAACGGGACAAGGGCCTGATCCTTGTGGCCGACCGGGTCGAGCGCCTGCTGCCATGGCTCCAGCCCCTGCCGCCGGAGATGCTGGAACGGGTGATTAAAACCTGGCCGGGCCCGGTGACCTGGCTCTGCCCCGCGGCACCGACGGTGTCCCGCTGGCTACGGGGCGATCACCCGAACCTCGCGGTACGTGTCACCGCCCATCCGACCGCGGCAGGCCTGTCCCGCGCGGCGGAAATGGCCGTGGTGTCCACGAGCGCCAACCGCGCGGGGGAGCCTTCCCTGGTGAGCGCGTCGGACGTGGAACGTGTATTCGGCAGTCTCGTGGATGTCATCGTCGATGCTCCCATTGGCAGCGACCCACGCCCCTCTACCATCATCGACGCGACCAGCGGCGAGATCCTGCGATCATGAGCACGGAAGCAGAAACCGACGCCTTCTCCCTGGTTGCGGTACTGGGTTATTTCCGCGCGCTCCAGGACAGCATCTGCGCGGGCATTGCCGCCGCTGACGGGGGAGCCGGCTTCCACGAGGACAGCTGGGAACACGCCAACGGCGGTGGTGGCCGCACCCGGGTGCTCGAAGGGGGCGCGGTGATCGAGAAGGGCGGGGTCAACTTCTCCCATGTGCGTGGCGACAAGCTGCCGCCCTCCGCAAGCGCGTCGCGACCGGGGATCGCCGGCAGGTCATTCGAGGCGACCGGCGTGTCTCTCGTGATCCATCCGCGCAATCCCTTCGCACCCACCTCGCACATGAACGTGCGCCTGTTCGTGGCCGGACCGGAGGATCCCGACCCGGTGTGGTGGTTCGGCGGAGGCTATGACCTCACGCCGTGTTACGGTTTCGAGGATGACTGCCGCCACTGGCACCAGACCGCGCGTGCTGCCTGCAGCCCGTTCGGTGACGACTACTATGCGCGCTTCAAGGCATGGTGCGACGAGTATTTCCTCATACCTCATCGCAACGAGACTCGTGGCGTCGGCGGACTGTTCTTCGACGACTTCAGCGACGGCGGCTTCGATCATGCCTTCGGCTTCGTGCGCTCCGTGGGAGACAGCTACCTGGACGCTTACCTGCCGATCCTCGCGCGTCGCAAGGACCTGCCTTATACCGACCCCCACGTGGCATACCAGCGTTATCGCCGCGGCCGCTACGTGGAATTCAATCTCGTGTATGACCGCGGCACGTTATTCGGTCTGCAGTCCGGGGGGCGCACCGAGTCGATACTGATGTCGATGCCGCCGGCTGCCGCCTGGCGCTATGACTGGCGGCCCGACCCCGGTACCGAGGAAGCGCGCCTCACCCGGGACTTCCTCCGCCCGCGGGACTGGCTCGCGTCTTGATCCGATGCTGACGGGGTACCGGCTGTTTTTGTACCTGGCGCTTCCCTGGGTCCTGCTCCGCCTGGGCATGCGTTCCCTGCGCAGTCCCGCTTACCGGCGCCGGCTGGGGGAACGCTTCGGTTTCTCGGGGGCAACGCCTGACAAGAACGGAGTCTGGATTCACGCGGTGTCCGTGGGCGAGGTGAACGCAGCGCTGCCGCTGGTCCAGGAACTCAATACGCGCTGGCCGGATCGGGCCATTACCGTCACCACGATGACCCCCACCGGCTCCGACCGGGTCCGCAGTATCCTCGGCTCCCGCGTGCATCATTGCTACCTGCCTTATGACTACCCGGGTGCAGTTTCCCGTTTTCTCAGGCGTACCGCGCCCTCGCTCGGAATCGTAATGGAAACCGAGATCTGGCCCAACCTGGTCGATGCCTGTCATCGTTCGGGGATTCCCATGATCTATACCAATGTTCGGCTGTCCGAGCGATCCTGGCGGGGATACCGACGGTTCCGTTCGCTGGTGGCGCGAACCCTGGAGCGTATCGCCGCTTTCGCGGTTCAGTCCGCGCCGGACGCGAATCGCCTCGTGGATCTCGGCGCGCCCGCCGATCGCGTGAGCGTGACCGGCAGCCTGAAATTCGACGTCGCGATGCCACGCAGCATCGCCGAGGCCGGCGAGTCCATCCGCCGGCGCCTGGGATGGAATCGACCGGTACTGCTCGCCGCCAGCACCCACGAGGGCGAGGAAGAGATCATGCTCGAGGTGTACCGCCGCCTGCAGCCGGGCATGAATGATCTCCTGATGGTGGTCGTACCGAGGCACCCGGAGCGCTTCGGTCCGGTGGAACGTCTCTGCCGCCGCGAGGGGTTCGCGCTCCGCCTCGCCTCCACGGAACGTGATGCCCTTGATGCCTCCACGGAGGTGCTGCTGGTAGACAGCATGGGTGAGATGACGAAGTACATCGCAGCCTGCGACGTGGTGTTCATGGGTGGCAGCATGGTGCCCACCGGCGGGCACAACCTCCTGGAGGCCGCCGCGTTGGGAAAGGGCGTCGTGTTCGGGCCACAAATGTTCAATTTTGCCGAAATCTCCGCGATGTTTCTCACCCAGGGCGCCGGTATCCAGGTGGAAAATGCCGACGAGCTGGCGGACGTGTTGCAGCGCTTGTTGCAGGACGCCGCGCTACGTGACGAACTCGGTGTCCGGGGCCGGCGCCTGGTGGAGCAGAATCGCGGCGCCCTCGAGCGGGTGATGCTGATCGTCGAGCGTGAAATACGTCACAGTGACATGCCTGTCAGGCGTCTATAATCTCCTACAACAAACCTGGCGCCGGCAACTGCATTGCACTCAAGCAGGGTGCCCGGACAAGTGACATCGAAGAGAAATCGTGGGCAAAGCATGTTGAAACGTAGCTTGATAACGGGACTGGCGGCGGGCCTGCTGCTGGCCGGGTGCGACCAGGGCCAGGATACACCCCAGCAGGTCGAGGTCCTGGACACCAGCACGTCGGCAACGGCGAGCGCGCCCGAAGCGCCGGCACCGGCTCCTGCAGCCGGGGCTCCAGCGACTGATACCGGCGCGAGCACCGCGGCCGCACCCGTGGCGGTTGGAAGCGGCCAGTACACCCTCAAGGTGGGTGACGGCGTGATCACGCTCGAGGCGGTGGAAGCCAGCCGCCAGGCGATCCTCGGTGACATGGCGGCGCAGATCGGGTTCGACATGCGCAATCCCCAGGGCCGGGACGTGCTGGTAACCGTCGAGCTGGATGGCAGCACCATGCACGAGGCGCTCGACAGCCTGATGGAGGGCGCGGCCTATTCCGCGCGCTGGCGTGACCGTCCGGGCGAACAGGGGTTCCGTATCGCCGGCATCACCGTGGGCGAGGAGACCGCGCTGCTGTCTGCCCTCGGTGCGGAAGAAACCGCGTCGGAGCCCTCCATCGCCATGGCCGCCGGTGGTATTCCGTTGCCTCCGGCCAAGGGGGAGATCTATTTCGGTTCGGAACCCGACGAGGTCGAACTCGCCCAGCGACTGCAATTTGGCCCGCCGGAGGAACGCGCCATCGCCGTGAGCGAACTGATGATGGATCCCACCGGCTTCAATGCCGCCTATCTCACCTTCCTCAGGGATCCGGATCCCGAGGTGCGACTCGCGGTACTGGAACTGATCGAGGCCGAGGATAATTTCGTTGCCAAGCAGATGGTCGTCGCCTCGCTCAGCGATACCAGCCGCGACATAGTCATGTACGCGCTGGAGATCGTGGACTCGCTCGGTGACTTCTCCCTCGTGCCCCAGGTCGAGGCACTGTACAACCACTACGATCCCGAGGTGCGGGAGTATGCGCGGGAAGTGAGAGAGTCGCTGACCGCCGGGTATTTCGAGCCGGACGAGTACAACCAATAGTTGCCCGCCACGCGGCGCGCGGCTGACTTACGGATCAATCCTGCGCGAGGGAGCGGGATACCATCTCTGCCACATCCGGTGACAGCGATCCGGCCTGGTCGATGTCTTCCAGCGCCGCTTTCATGCCACTACCGTATTCCGGCGCCATGTCGCGCCAGGCGGTGAACGCCGAGACCAGGCGCGCGGCCACTTGGGGATTGACCGGATCGAGGCGGCGTACCCAGTCCGCGACGAAGGCATAGCCGGCGCCGTCATCGCGATGAAAACCCGCGGGGTTGCCGCGCGCGAACGCAAGCAGCAGGGAATAGACCTTGTTCGGATTGGTCGGTTCGAACGCCGGGTGTTGCACCAGATCGGCGACCTGCCGGCATGCCTCCGGGTGGCGCGCGGTGGCCTGCACCCGGAACCAGCGATCCACCGCCAGCGCTTCCTCCTTCCACTCGTCGTAGAAACCCGCCAGCAATTCGTCGCGATCCGGGGCGGTGGAGTCCGCGATCGCCACCAGTGCTGAGTTGCGGTCGGTCATGTTGCGCGTGTTTTTCAACTGGGCGCGCGCGATCTCCTGGCTGCGCGATGTATCCAGGGAAGCAAGCCATGACAGGCAGGTGTCACGCAGCGCGCGCACCCCGGTCTGACCCTCGCCCATGCCGCCGTCATTGCGCGACTCCAGTGCGTGGTACAACTCGAGGAACGCATCCTCGTGGCGGGAGGCGATATGCTGCTGCAGACCCTTGCGAGCGGCGGCAAGCATGGGCGGATCCGTGGGCTTGGACTGCTCGCCAAGCCAGGCCTCGCCCGGCAGGGTGAGCAGCCTCGCGGCAAGCAGCAAGTCGTCGCCAGGACTACGCAGGATTTCTCCAACGAGCTCGGATACGGCGTCGTCATAAGCCGCGATTTGGCCCGCCTGCAGCCTGGGGAGATTGTCCAGGATGATTCGCTGGTAGAGGCGCTGACCGGCTTCCCAGCGATTGAAGGGATCGTCGTCATGACGGAACAGCACCGCGAGCGCCGTGTCATCGAGCCCCGCTTCCATTCGCACCGGCGCGGAGAATCCGCGCAGCAGGGAAGGTACCGGCGCGGCGTCGATGCCGTCAAAGACAAAAGATTGGGTATCTTCCGACAATACCAGCACGGTACTGTCGCGCCCGTTATCCAGCGCAAACCGCCGCCCGTCGGTGCCGAGCAACGCCGCATTCACGGGAATGACGAAGGGCTGCTTTTCCTTCTGGCCAGGGGTCGGCGGGCAGTGCTGGCGGAGCGTCAGCGTGTAACGCCGCGCAGCGGCATCGAATTCCCCCGAGGCTTCGACCACCGGCGTGCCGGACTGGCTGTACCAGCGCTTGAACTGTGCGACGTCGAATGCGATGTCTTTGCCGGCGGCATCGGCGATGGCGGTGACGAAGTCATCGGTGGTAACCGCCTCGCCGTCGTGACGCTCGAAATAAAGGTCGGTGCCGCGGCGGAACAATTCCGCTCCGCAGAGCGCGTGCAGCATGCGCACCACCTCGGCGCCCTTGTTGTACACCGTGGTGGTGTAGAAGTTGTTGATCTCCTGGTAGGAGTCGGGACGCACGGGATGCGCCAGCGGGCCAGCATCCTCGGGGAACTGGTGGTTGCGCAGCACGTTGACATCGCTGATCCTCTGCACCCCGGCGGAAGCCATGTCCGCGCTGAAACACTGATCGCGGAACACGGTGAAACCTTCCTTCAGGCTGAGCTGGAACCAGTCGCGGCAGGTGACGCGGTTGCCGGACCAGTTATGGAAGTACTCGTGGGCGATGACGCTCTCGACCTGGTGAAAGTCGGTATCGGTGGCGATGACCGGGTCCGCGAGAACGTACTTCGTGTTGAAGACATTGAGGCTCTTGTTCTCCATCGCCCCCATGTTGAAGTCCGACACCGCGACGACGTTGTAGAGATCGAGGTCGTATTCCCGCCCGTAGACCTCCTCGTCCCAGCGCATCGCTCGCTTGAGCGCGCCTACCGCGTACTCGCATTTCTCGATGTCGCGGTCCGCGGCGTAGAAATGGAGCTGCACCTCGCGACCGCCCATGGTGCGGAAGGTGTCGCGCATGCAGGAGAGGCTGCCGGCGACGATGGCGAACAGGTAGGTGGGCTTCGGGAAGGGGTCGTGCCACTCGGTCTCGTGAATGCCATTCTGCGTGACATCGCGCACCAGGTTGCCGTTACACAGCAGCACCGGGTAGTCCGCCGCTGGCCCGCGCAGGATGACGCGGAAGGTCGCGAGGTTGTCCGGCCGGTCGATGGCCGGGGTGATGCGGCGAAAGCCCTCGGCTTCGCATTGGGTGCAGAGCATGCCGCCGGAGCCGTACAGCCCGCTGAGCGCGGTATTCGCCGACGGGTCCAGGGTGTTGACGATCTCGACCTGGCAACCCTCCGGAACGGATGGCAGGATCAGGCGGTTGTCCGAGATGCTGTACGCGTCCGCCGCGAGGGTCTCGCCGTCCACCACTACCGACTCCACCGTTATGGCCTCGCAGTCGAGCACGAGCGGGCCGGCGCCAGCCTCGCGGGCCTCGATTTCGTGGCGGGTCGTCACGCGGGTGCACTGTGGATCGAGATCCAGCGTCATCCGCGTCGCTGTGATCCGGTAAGGGTGCGGTCGATAGTCGCGCAGGTAGATCGTGGTATGTTCGGTTTTCATGGGAAATTCGGCGCGCGTCGCGCCGGTTTGTCGATGGGGAAACGCCGGTATCGTAATGCGGCACAGCGGATTACGTCATGCAGATCAGCGCACTCGATCATTTCGTCCTGACCGTCGCCGACGTCGATGTCAGCGTGGCATTCTACGCCCGCGTGCTCGGGATGACGCCAGTGCGGTTCTCCAGCGGCGGCGTCACCAGGGTGGCGCTGAAGTTCGGCGCGCAGAAGATCAATCTGCATCAGCAGGGAGCGGAGTTCGTACCCCACGCGCGCCAGCCGGTGGCGGGTAGCGGCGATTTCTGTCTCCTGACCGATAGCCCCCTGGAAGCAGTCATGTCTCATCTCGAGGCCGAGGACGTGGAGGTCATCGAGGGTCCGGTGGCGAAGACCGGCGCAACGGGCCCACTACGCTCGGTGTATTTCCGCGACCCGGACGGTAACCTGGTTGAGGTGTCCAACCAGCAATGAGTGGCGCCAGGGTTGCGGACGTCAGCGTTCCAGGTGTTGCAGCTTGTCCTTGACGTCCTTCCAGTCGTCTGCGTCATCCGGCGCCGGCTTCATCTCGGTGATGACCGGCCATTTCTGGCTGAGTTCCGTGTTGATCTCGAGGAAATGCTTCTGGTCTTCCGGCAGTTCATCCTCGGCATAGATGGCGTTGACCGGGCATTCGGGCTCGCACAGGCTGCAGTCGATGCATTCCTCGGGGTCGATGACGAGAAAATTGGGGCCCTCGTGGAAGCAGTCCACCGGACACACCTCCACGCAGTCGGTGTACTTGCACTTGATGCAGGCCTCGACGACGACGTAAGTCATTGCGCTAATCGCTAGGGATACTGAAAGCGGCCGATTGTACTAGATGCGCCCCCAAAAACCTGTGTCTGAAGAGACTTCGCGATATCCATCCGCGAAACACGTGTGATGCCTGCTCGCGTTCTGTTTTTCCGGCGGATGCGCATGTTAGCGGCTGCGTGCGGCCGTTTTCGAGGACGATTCTACTTTTTGCCGTACTTCCTGCCCGCCTTGCGGGCGCCCCGGCGACCCAGGGTGCGGGTCAGGTCGTAGAGCAGGTCGAGGGCCTCGCGCGGCGCGGTGTCGTCCGGATCCAGCGCCCGCAGGCGTGCCACCACGGCCTGTTCCTCGGGTCGGTTGCCGGCAAACAGGGTGGACTGGAAGGCTGCCGGTTTGTGTTCCCCGGAACCGCCTTCGCGGTAGTGTTCCTCGAGCTCCGCGAGCTTCTCCCGTGCCTCGGCGATGAGATCCTCCGGGACCCCCGCGAGGCGCGCCACCTGCAGGCCATAGCTCTGGCTGGCCGGCCCTTCCTTGACGCTGTAGAGAAACACGATGCGGTGGCCGTGCTCCACCGCGTCGAGATGGACGTTTGCCACCCCGCGGAGCTGTTCGGCGAGGGAGGTCAGCTCGAAGTAATGGGTGGAAAAAAGGGTGAACGCGGCGACCCGGCGGGCGAGGTCGCCGGCGCAGGCCCAGGCCAGGGAAAGGCCGTCGAAGGTGCTGGTGCCGCGCCCGATCTCGTCCACCAGCACCAGGCTGTTGGCGCTGGCGTTTCGCAGGATCTGTGCCATCTCGGTCATCTCCACCATGAAGGTGGAACGACCGCCGGCAAGGTCGTCGGAGGCGCCGATACGGGTGAAGATCCGGTCCATCGGGCCGAACGTGGCGCTCGCGGCGGGCACGAAGCTGCCGCTGTGGGCGAGCAGGGCGATGATCGCCACCTGGCGCATGTAGGTGCTCTTGCCGCCCATATTGGGGCCGGTGATGAGCTGCATCCGGAGACTGCCGTTGAGACGCGTACTGTTCGGAATGAAGCTCACCCCCGGCATCCGCTCCACCACCGGGTGGCGCCCGTCGCGGATGTCGAGAACCGGGTTGTCGCTGTATGCCGGACGATGCCAGTCCAGGGTGAGAGCGCGCTCGGCGAGGTTCTGCAGGCAGTCGAGTTCGGCGAGGGCGGCGGCGCAGGACATGAGTTCGCCGATGGATTCGCCCAGGGTATCCAGCAGGGCGTCGTAGAGCCATTTTTCCCGTGCCAGCGCCTTGCCCTTGGCGCTCAGGATGCGGTCCTCGAAGGCCTTCAGTTCCCCGGTGACGAAGCGCTCGGCATTCTTCACCGTCTGCCGGCGGATGTAATGCTCCGGCACATCGTCCGACTGGGAACGCGGCAGTTCGATGTAGTAGCCGTGGACCTTGTTGTAGCGCACCCGCAGGTTGCCCACCCCGGTCTCGCGCTTCTCCTTCTCCTCCAGTTCCAGCAGGAAATCGCCAGCATCGCGCTGGAGGTGGCGATACTCCCGCAATTCATCGTCGTAGTCGTCGCGCAGCACGCCGCCGTCGCGGATCACGCTCGGCGGGTCGTCGCGCACCGCGCGTTCGAGCAGGTCGTGGATTTCGGGTCGCGGCTGGAGGGCAGGGCGCAGGTTGTCGAGCAGCGCCGACGAGGTGTCGTCGAGGGCGCCGTGAAGGTCCGGCAACGCCGCCAGGCCGGCGCGCAGGCGCACCAGGTCCCGCGGGCGCGCGGTCTTCATCGCTACCCGGGCGAGGATGCGTTCCATGTCGCCGCATTCCCGCAGCGCCGGCGCCAGGTCCTCGTGGCGGCGATCGGCGAGCAACCAGTCGATGGCGTCATGGCGGCTGCCGAGCAGGTCGTGATCGCGCACCGGGTTGATGATCCAGCGCCGGAGCAGGCGCGCGCCCATGGGCGTGGTGCAGTGGTCCACCAGGGTGATGAGCGCGTGTCGCGGAGTGCCATCCTGGCCGGTTTCGATCTCCAGGTTGGCGCGACTGACCGGGTCGATGCGAAGCGCATTGTCGGCGCGCGAAAAGCGTATGGCCGACAGGTGTGGCGCGCTGCTGCCGTGCAGGTCACGGATGTATTGCACCAGGGCGCCCGCGGCGCGGGTTGCAAGGGGGAAGTCACCGCATTCGAAGGCATTCAGATCATGGGTGCCGAACTGCTCGCGCAGAATGGTCTCGACCCGCGCCTCGTCGAAGTACCAGTCAGGGATGACGCCAGCGCCGTCGACCCCGTCCAGCGACCCGGCCTGGTGTTCGCCCACCAGGATCTCCGCCGCACCCGCGCGCTCCAGTTCCTCGCCGAGCTGCGCGACATCCTCGAGTTCGAAACCCTCGAAACGTCCGCTCGAGATCTCGAGCAGGGCGACTCCCGCGCGATCTCCGTCCCGGAGCGCCGCCGCCACCAGGTTCTGCTGGCGGTCGGCGAGGAGGTTTTCCTCGGTCAAGGTACCCGGGGTGATGATGCGCACCACCTTGCGTTCCACCGGCCCCTTGCTGGTTGCCGGGTCGCCGATCTGTTCGCAGATCGCCACCGGCATGTTGGTGCGCACCAGTTTCGCCAGGTACTGGTCGACGCTGTGGAACGGCACCCCGGCCATGGGGATCGGCGCGCCGGCCGACTTGCCGCGCGCGGTGAGGGTGATGTCGAGGATCTTCGACGCCTTCTCGGCGTCGTCGTAGAACAGTTCGTAGAAATCCCCCATGCGATAGAACACCAGCATGTCGGGGTAGTCCGCCTTGATCGCCAGGTACTGGCGCATCATCGGCGTGTGGGCCTCGAGGTTGCTCAACGCTGGTCGGGAAAGCGGGTCTTCACCACCGTCAGGAGTTCGTTGAACAGGCGCTGGTTGGCGGCAACGATGTCGCCGCGCTCGAGATGGTCCTGGCCGCCGGTGAAGTCCGCCACCAGGCCCCCGGCCTCGCGCACCAGCAGGCTGCCGGCGGCCATGTCCCAGGCGCGGATTCCCTGCTCCCAGAATCCGTCGAGGCGGCCACAGGCGACGTAGGCGAGATCCAGCGCGGCAGAGCCGCTGATCTTGAGATTGCTGACCTTCGGTAGCACCCCGCGCATCACCCGCATCACCCCGTCGATGACCTGCAGATTGCGCACCGAGAACCCGGTTCCCAGGAGGGCCTCGTTGAGGCTTGATTTGCCGCTGACGCGAATACGGCGCGAATTGAGCTGGGCGCCCTGGTTGCGGCTGGCGGTAAAGAGTTCGTCGCGCAGCGGGTCGAAAATGATACCGTGTTCCATCGCGTTGCCCTTGCGGATGCCGATGGAAACGGCGAAATGGGGGTGGCCGTGGAGAAAATTGGTAGTGCCGTCGAGCGGATCGATGATCCATTCGACATCCCCTCCCGGTCTGGAGGTGCCGTCATTCGTTACGCCGGGATCCTGCGCGCCGCTTTCCTCGGCGAGGATGCGATGTCCGGGATAGGCCTGGCGGATGGTCTCGATGATTTCCTCTTCCGCCATGCGGTCGATCTCGCTGACGAAATCACGCCGCCCCTTCTTCTCCACGGACACCTGCTCCAGTCGGTCGACGTAGCGCACCATGAGGCTGCCGGCACGGCGCGCGGCCTTGATCCCGATATTGATAATGGGGTCCATGAATCTCTCGAGGGGGCGGGTGAAATTGCGGCTGGGCGGTGGTGATGCGGAACGGGTGCGGGCTTTTCAATTCCCCGGTCCCTGATGCAGAATCGCGCCGATGAAAGCGCTGGATTATATCCGAGTCGTCCTCATCCAATCGACTCACCCGGGGAATATCGGCGCCACCGCCCGCGCCATGGCCAACATGGGAGTCTCCGACCTGGTGCTCGTCGACCCCGCGGATTTCCCCAGCCCGGTGGCCACAGCGCGCGCCGCGGGCGCGGACCACGTGCTCGACAAGGCGCGGGTGGTGTCGACCCTGGACGAGGCCATTGCCGACTGCGCCCTGGTCATCGGCTCCACCGCCAGGCTGCGCTCGATCCAGTGGCCGGAGAAGACGCCGGAGGAAGCTGCCGCGGAGATCGGCGAGGAGTTCGTTAGCCAGGGGGATGCGGCACCGATAGCGCTCCTGTTCGGCCGCGAGAGCAGCGGCATGACCAATGGGGAACTGGAGCGTTGCCGGTTCCTGGTGCGCATTCCCGTGGAGGAGAGCTTTTCCTCGCTCAACCTCGCCTCGGCGGTGCTGGTGATGCTCTACGAACTACGAAAGAGCCTGGTTTCGCGTGAGATTGCGCCAGTGGCCGGAGGTGATCGTCTGGCCAGCGCGGAGGAGATGCGCCATTTCTACGATCACCTGCAGGCTTTCGTCACCCGCATCGAATTCAGCGACGGTCGCTCTTCCAAGCTGCACCGCAAGATGACCCGGCTGTTCAACCGGGTATCGATGTACACCCAGGAGGTGAAGATGCTGCGCGGGATGTTCCGCAGTGTGGAAAACAAGCTCGACGGCAAATACTAGGGATTGCCGTCAGGCGGGCAACGCCACCCGGATCTTCTCGCGCCACTCCGCGGGACCGGTCTTGTGCACGGATTCGCCACGCGAGTCCACCGCCACGGTGACCGGCATCTCGTCCACCTCGAACTCGTAGATCGCCTCCATCCCGAGATCCTCGAAGGCCACCACCCGCGCCGAGCGGATGGCGCTGGATACCAGGTAGGCGGCGCCGCCCACCGCGATCAGATAGGCCGACCGGTGTTCGCGGATGCTGTTCACCGTGTCATCGCCGCGCTCCGCCTTGCCGATCATGCCGAGGATGCCGGTCTTCTCCAGCATCATGTCGGTGAACTTGTCCATTCGGGTGGCGGTGGTGGGGCCCGCGGGGCCCACCGCCTCGTCGCCCACGGGGTCCACCGGTCCGACGTAGTAGATGAAGCGGTTGGTGAAATCGACGCCGTCGGGAAGCGGCTCGCCGCGTTCCATGTACTCGGCGATGCGCTTGTGCGCGGCGTCACGCCCGGTAAGTAACTTGCCGCTGAGGAGCAGGGGCTGTCCCGGTTTCCAGCGGCGCACGTCCTCGGCGGTGACGGTATCGAGGTCCACCTTGAGGGTGTCCGCGCCCGGTTCCCAGGTGAGTTCGGGCCAGTCCGATACCTTCGGCTGGCGCAGTTTAGCCGGACCGCTGCCGTCGAGGATGAAATGCGCGTGGCGGGTGGCGGCGCAATTGGGAATCATCGCCACGGGCAGCGAAGCGGCGTGGGTGGGGTATTCACGCACCTTGATATCAAGCACGGTCGTCAACCCGCCAAGCCCCTGGGCGCCGATGCCGAGCTGGTTCACCTTTTCATAGAGCTCGAGGCGCAGCTCCTCTGCCGCGGTCTCGGGGCCGCGGGCGATGAGTTCCTGGATGTCGATGGGGTCCATGAGCGATTCTTTCGCCATGAGCATGGCCTTCTCCGCGCTGCCGCCGAGGCCGATGCCGAGCATGCCCGGCGGACACCAGCCGGCGCCCATGGTGGGCACGGTGCGCAGTACCCAGTCCACCACGCTGTCGCTGGGATTGAGGATGGTGAACTTGCTCTTGTTCTCGGAGCCGCCGCCCTTGGCGGAGACCGTGACCTCCACCTTGTCCCCTGGCACCAGGTCGGTATGGATCACCGCGGGCGTGTTGTCGCGGGTGTTTGCGCGCTTGCCGACGGGCGGGAAGACGATGGAGGCGCGAAGCGGGTTGTCGGGGTTCAGGTAGGCGCGGCGAACGCCCTCGTCGATCATCTCCGAGAGGGACAGCTCGGCGTCCCAGCGCACGTCCATGCCGACCTTGACGAACACCACCACGATACCGGTGTCCTGGCAGATCGGGCGCCGGCCCTCGGCGGACATGCGCGAGTTGATCAGGATCTGCGCAATGGCGTTCTTCGCGGACTCGGATTCCTCCCGTTGCCAGGCCCGGTGCATGGCCTCGACGAAGTCCGGGCTGTGATAGTAGGAGATGTACTGCAGGGCGTCGGCGACGCTCTGGACCAGGTGGTCCTGCTGGATGGTGGTCATGTTGCGATTGTCATGCTGACGCTTGCAGTGCCTGGTAGCAGGCCTGGAAGCGCTGGTCGGTTTCAGCCTGGCGCGCGGCATCGAGCGCGCCGGTGGTGTGGATACGAACGACGAGGGTGGCATCGTCCAGCAGTTCCTGTTCGGCGCCCTTGCCGATGGCCGCGGACAGGCGGCCGATCTGCAGCGCCATGCGGGCACGCGAGTGTTCAGCGGGAGAGTCGACGCCGGCATTGATCTCTAGCTGCAGCAGGTAGCCGTTGACTGTCTCGTAGTGGGCATCCAGCGTGGCGCGCAGGGCCGTCAGCGCGGCGGTATCGGATGCCGCGGTTTCCGCGGCGGCAAATCGTAGCGCCATGGCATCGCCCGGCTCGCCGGATAATGCAGGCAATGCGTCGAATGCCGCGCGCGCCTTGCCGGCATCCATTGCTTCGCCGGCGAGCAGTGCCTGTTCAAGTTCGCGGCAGATCGCCGCGCGGCGGAACAGGATGTCATCCGCTTCCGCCTGGGCCGCCTGTTCGAGGGCGGAGAGTCGGTCGCGCGCGGCCTTCATGGCGTCGCGGTAACGTTTCTCCACCTGGCGCGCCTGGTTCTTTGGCGGCCGGCCGGCATCCTCCCAGGTTTTCTTCCACTGGCGGATGCGCCCGTCGAGTTCCTCGCCGTTGTCCGGGTTCTCCGCGATCGCGCTCTCGATCTCGGCGCAGAGCGCCTGCCTCGCCTCGAGATGCGCGCCGAGCTCCTTCTCGAACGCTTTCTTCGCCTCGCGCCCGCGGTCATAGACCGCGTCGCAGGCTTTCTTGAAGCGGTTCCAGATTTCCTGTTCCTGTTTGCGCTTGCCCGATACGGTGACATGCCACTGCTTCTGCAGGGACTGCACCTCGGTGATGGCCCTGCGGGTGTCGTCCAGCTTCGACAGGGGCTCGATCGCGGCGATCAGCTCCTGGCGTTGCTTCAGGTTGCGCTTGCGTTCCCGGTCGAGGGGGCCGTCGAAGCGCGCGATGATGGAGTCGAAACGCTTGCCCAGGGGCTTGCGGTCGCGGTAGTCCGCCGGCCCGAGCTTGCGCCATCGCGACGTCTGTTCACGCACGAGCTGTTGCACGGCTTTCCAGTCGGGACTACGCCAGTCGGTTTCCTCGTAGGCCTTTTCCAGCGTCTCGCAGACCTCGGTACGGTGGCGGCTGGCGGATTGCCGCTGTTTGCGGCGCTCGTCGAACCAGGCCTTGCAGGGTTCGTAGGCTTTCGTGCAGGCGGCGTCGAATACCGGGTAGAGCTTGTGATCACCGCCTTCGCCGGACTGGTCCCATTGCTTCCATTCCTCGCGCGCCGCCTGGATGCGTTTTGCGATTTTTCCGAGATCCTTCTCGTTGTCATGGATCGTCCGGATCTCCTCGATGATCTTTTCCCGCGCCTGCTCGGTGCCCCACTGCCGCCATGACGCCAGTTTCTTGATTTTCGGTTGCAGCGCTTCGAGCTCCGCGATCACCTTCTGCCGGCGTTGTGCCGACAAGCCCTTGATACGGTTGAGCCCGTTGATGACCTTCTGCTCGAGTTGCTGGGATGCGGCGAGGTCGTTACCACCGAGGCTTTCGCGCAGTTCGACGAGAAGGGACTCGATCTGCGCGAAATCCGCGTTGCGGCCGTCCACCTGGCGATGGATGCGTTCACGCAGGGTTTCGAAACGCTGTTCAAGCCCCGCGCGGTTTTTACTGTCCGCAGGCAGGGCAGGGTCGAGCGACTCCCAGGACTTGCGCAACTGCTTCGCCCGGTGTTCATCCAGCGCACCTTTCGACTGCATAAACTGGTCGAGCTGTTGCAGCAACGTGATCGCGTCGCGTTCGATCATGACGGCTTCGGACTGCGCCTGTTGTTCACGGGCGACAGACACCGGCCCGGAGGGTGCGGCTTCCAGGGCGGTTGGCCCGGACTGTTTATCAGGGTCCATGCAAACGGGGAGAGCTTTGTCGTAAAATCCGGCGAAGGGATTCGACGATTATACCCATTCACCCACCAGCGACGCGATCACCAGGCTTGCGATCACCAGGCTTCAGGCCATCGTCCCAAAGATGTTCCCGATAATGCGCCGGATCGCGATGCCGTTGCTGGCCGCCGCGGGAATCGGGTTGAGCTGTCTGTTTGGCGTTCAATCCGCGCGCGCGCATCACCTCCTGCCGTATCACCAACTCGACTGCAGTCCGAGCTTTCCCTGTCCCGAGGAAATCCATCGACGGGTCGATTTCTGGATCATGGTTTTCCGTGAATGGGGCAAGGAAATCGCGATATTTCACGACCCATTGGTGCCGGAGCGGGTCTTTCGAATCCTGGATACCGGTTCGGGCTGTGGCGGCAAGGTGAGAAGCAGGATCAAGGCCAATTACCAGGACATTCGCAACGACCTGCGCGCGCTCGCCGCGAACCTCGATGCGGGCAAGCCCATCACCGACGAGTACCAGCGCCACCTGCTGGAACTGTTTCCCGGCGGACGAACCAGCGAGATCCGTCACTCGGCAAAGGACATCCGTTGCCAGACCGGGGTGCGTGAGGGTTTCGAGGAGGGGCTGAAGCGCTTCGATCGTTACGTGGGTCTGGTGGACCACGTACTCGCCGAGAACAATTTGCCGGCGGACATTCGCTACCTCCCGTTCGTCGAGTCTTCCTACAACCCGCGCGCCTATTCCAAGGCCGGCGCCGCCGGGCTCTGGCAGATCATGCCCGCCACCGCGCGTGACCTCGGCCTCGAGATAAATGCCACCCAGGACGAGCGCCTCGACCCCGATGCCGCCACCCGCGCGGCGGCGCGCTACCTCGTGGACGCCACCCATCGCCTGGGCGAAGTGTCGCGCCAGAAGCAGCCGGGCATCGCCGCGGAGACGATCAACCCGTTCGTCATCACGTCCTACAACTATGGCGTCAACGGCATGCGGCGCGCGATCCAGAGTATCGGTCCGGATTACATGACGGTGCTCAATCGCTACAAGTCGCCGTCCTTCCAGGTCGCGGTGAAGAATTTCTATGCCAGCTTCCTTGCCGCGCGTCACGTGGCGAAGAACGCGGATCAATACTTCCGTGGCGTCGTGCCGCCATCGCAGGACCAGGTCGTCACGGTGATGCTCCAGAACGCAACCTCCATGGAACGGATCAAGGGCGTGTTCGGCGTCTCCGAGGACGAGCTGAGGCCGCTCAATGCGCCGCTCACCCGTTTCGTCTGGAATGGCTGGCGACTGATTCCGGCGGGCTACCGCTTGCAGTTGCCCGCGCGCGCGACGGGCTGGGATGCGGAGATCAAGAAACTTGCCGCATTACCACCGGAACAGGATGTTCCGGGCGGCGATACCTACACCGTGCGCCGAGGCGATACCGCCTGCGGCATCGCGCGCGCCCTGCGCGTCAACTGCGCCACCCTCATCAGCGCCAACAGCCTCGGCGATCGCGCGCTCATCCGTGTCGGCCAGAGGCTGCTGATTCCGCGTACGCCGACGCGCACCGCGGCGGTGGCGACGACTGGCGATGCGGCAACCGCGACCACCACCTGGACGGTCAGGCGGGGCGATACGGCCTGCGGCATTGCCCGCCGGACCGGCGTGGACTGCAAGGAACTGATCCGGGTCAACCAGCTGGGTCGGCGGGCGCGGATCCTGGTGGGTCAGCAACTGGTCATCCCGGGGACGGACTACGTCGAGGCAAACATCGCCGGCCTGAACGCGGAGAACGAATACGTGGTGCAGAAAGGAGATTCCGTCTGTGGCGTAGCCTCCCGCTTCAGCGTTTCCTGCCCGGACCTGCTACGCCAGAATGGTCTCAACCGCCAGTCGGTCATTCATCCAGGCCAGAAACTGGCTATCCCCGGATTCGCTACTCCCGCGACGACGGAGACCGCGGCCGCACTCGCGGCGCAACCGGCGCCGGTTGACGAGGGCGCGGTCGTTCCTTCCAAGCGTGACCCGGCGCCTCTCGCGCCGGACAACCAGCTCGTCAACCTTCTGGATACGTTGCCGGACCTGGGCATCCGGGTGGGCAGCCAGTCCGGCAAACCGGTGTATTTCATCTACGTCGAGGTGGACGAGACCCTGGGGCATTACGCCGACTGGCTCGGCATCGGCGGCTCGCGCCTCCTGCGCCAGCTGAACGGGCTGCGCCCCGATTCCACGTTGCGGCTCGGGCAACGCCTGAAGTTCCCGGAAATCACCGCGGAAACCGTGTCCCGATTCGAGCAGAAACGCACCGAGTACCACCAGGTCCTGAGCGAGACCCTGAAGGAGAACTACCAGCTCACGGGCATCGAAAGCTATACCGTGCAGAGCGGAGAATCGTTGTGGGACATGTCCCGGCGACTGGGGTTTCCCCTCTGGTTGCTCTATCGTCTGAATCCGGAGCTGCGTTATACCGGCCTGTCCGCCGGGCGCACGGTGAAGCTGCCACAGCTGACCGCGATCTGAGGCGTCAGTCCTCCGCAGTATCTTCGCGGATGATGGGCAGACTGTCGTCCGCCGCCCATTCCATCCATGATCCCGCATAGGCGCGAACCTTGTCGTAGCCGAGAGAGCGCAGCATGGCGAAGGCATGGGATGAGCGCTGGTGCGTCTGGCAGTGGACGATGGTTTCGTGTTCGCGGTCGATGCCGCGTTCCGCGAGCAACGCCTCGAGACGTTCCTCTGGAAGCAGCCGGTTGGCGTTTTCCCTGTCGATGGTCGACTGCCAGTCGAGGTTGCGCGCGCCGGGAATGCGCCCCTTGCGCGCGGAGTTGGTCTTGCGGCCGAGAAACTCGTCCTCGCTGCGCGCATCGAGGATGCGAATCGACGGGTCGCCGAGCGCCGCAAGCACCCCGGCCTTGTCGATGATCACCGCGGGGTTCGGGTGAGCCTTCCAGGGCGTGACGGGAATCGCGGGCGTCACTTCTCCCGATTCGACAGGCAGCCCATCCGCCAGCCAGGCGCCGAGGCCGCCGTTCAACAGGGACAGCCGTGAATGGCCCATGGCTTCGAGCACCCAGGCAAGCCGCGCACCGGCGGTTCCGCCGTTGTCGTCGTAGCAGACGACATCCTGGCCCGCGTCGAGGCCGACGCTGGCGAAGACGCTCTCCAGCGTCTTGGGGGCCGGCAGCAACCCCGGCGCCGGCTTCACCCCGAGGGACAGTCCCGCCGGATCGAGCCAGAGCGCGCCGGGTACGTGGCCGTCGACATATTGCTCGCGCTTGCCGACGCAGATCACCAGCGGACGCGCGTCGCCTGGGCCGGCCAACAGGTCGGCGAGATCACGCGCTTCAACGAGATAGGGCAGGGAGTCGGGAGACATCCGCTACAATGCGCCGGTTTGAATCCCCGGCGATTATAGACTTGTCCCCCGCGAATACCATCGAACCCGGTTCGGGTGATGCCTGGGGAGACCCCGTTGACGGCCTGGTTCGTGCCCATGGCGCGCCTGTTTGCCGCGCGCGAATCCGGGCTTCGGCGGAGGATTTCGTGGTCGAGGAATTGCTCGGCTTCGACCCCCCGGGTGAAGGTCCGCATCACTGGATCCGCGTGCGCTGCCGTCAGCAGAACACGCACGACGTGGCGCGCAAGCTCGCCGAATCAGCGGGCGTCGCGCTTCGCGATGTCGGTTTCAGCGGTCTCAAGGACCGGGTGGCGGTGACGACCCAGTGGTTCAGCCTGCCACGGAACCCGGTGGACGCGCCGCTGCCGGAATCGTTGCGGCGAATGTTCGCGTCTGACCCGGGCATCGAGCTCGTGTGTGAAAGCGCGAATGCGCGCAAATTGAAACGCGGAACCCACCGGGGAAACCGGTTTGCCATCGTCCTGCGGGAACTCTCGGCTGCGCCGGAGTCGTGTGACGATCGCCTGGCGATCATCCGTGCACAGGGCGTGCCTAATTACTTTGGGCCCCAGCGTTTCGGCCGTCGAGGCAGCAATCTGGCGCACGCGCAGCGGCTTTCGCGCAACGGCCGGTTGCGGGTCAGCCGCCAGGCGCGCTCTCTGGCGCTCTCCGCCGCGCGCGCGTTCCTGTTCAATGCCGTGTTGTCGCGGCGCGTGGCAAACGGCACATGGAACCACGCCACCCCCGGCGATGTCATGCAACTCGCGGGCAGCCGCTCGCATTTCCACTACGATGGTTCGGATCCGGCGGTGGCTGATAGAATCGCGGCCTGGGACATACACCCCACCGGGCCGCTCTGGGGGCGGGGTGAATCCCCCGCGACGGAGTCGGTGCAGGCGCTCGAACGCGAGGTTTGTGGTACACGGGCGGACTTCACCCACCTGCTCGAGTCGGCGGGGCTGCGCCAGGAGCGACGCGCGCTTCGACTTCGACCGGCGCATCTGACCTGGACCGCCAGCGGCGACAGCCTGGCATTGCGCTTCGAGCTGCCGGCGGGGACTTTTGCCACCGCGGTGTTGCGGGAACTGGTCGCCACCAGTTGATGCCGGACTGCGATCAAGGGCGCGCCGACCAAGACGAATCGACATGACATTCATCGACAAGCTCGAAAAGGCCTGGCAAACACGGGACTCACTGGTCTGCGTTGGAATCGACCCGGATCCCGAGCGTATCCCTGCCAGTGCCGGTGGCCTCTACGAGTTCTGCCAGGCCATCGTCGATGCCACGGCTGACCATGCCTGCGCGTTCAAACCCCAGTTCGCCCATTTTGCGGCTGCTGGCGCGGAACAGGCCCTGGCCCGGCTGGTGGACCATATTCACGTGCATCATCCGGAGATCCCGGTCATTCTCGACGCCAAGCGCGGGGATGTCGGCTCCACGGCGCGCATGTACGCGCGCGAGGCGTTTCAGCGCTACGGCGCGGACGCGGTCACCGTAAGCCCCTATCTCGGTGGCGATACCCTGGAACCGTTTCTCGAGTATGCCGACCGCGGGGTCTTCATCCTGTGCCGCACGTCCAATCCCGGCAGTGGTGATATCCAGTCCTTGGTATGCGAGGGGACCCCGGTATCGATCCACGTCGCGCGCCGCGCCGCAAGGCAATGGAATGGCAACGGTAACGCGGCCCTCGTGGTGGGCGCGACCTGGCCCGGGGAACTCGCGGCGGTGCGCGCGGAAGTGGGTGACATGCCGCTGCTGATTCCCGGGGTGGGTGCCCAGGGCGGCGACATCGGGGCGGTCATTGGGGCCGGCGCCGACAGCCGTGGCCTTGGCCTTGTCATCAATGCCTCGCGCTCCATCAACTATGCTTCCGACGGCGAAGACTTCGCCCGGGCAGCCGCCGCTGAAGCGGCGCGCCTGAAAAACCTGGTCAACCAGCATCGCGGTAATCCTGAGTCATGACGCTTCCCTACGATACCCGTTTTCCCGCCATCGCCGATCTCAAGGCCCGCGCCCGCCGTCGCCTGCCAGCCTTCGCCTTCGACTATGTCGACGGTGGCATCGACGAAGAGTATGGCAAGCGCCGCAATCGCGATGCCTGGCACGAGATTGAACTGACCCCGCGCTACCTGCGCGACGTGACCACCGCCGACCAGTCCGCCGAGGTGTTCGGTCACCGCTATTCCATGCCCATCGGCGTACCGCCCGTCGGGCTCGGCAACATGATGTGGCCGGGCGCCGAGCTGGCGCTGGCGCGCGCGGCGCAGCACGCCAACATTCCCTATGTTCTCAGCACCTTCAGCACCACGCTGATGGAGGACATCGCCAGGGCGGCGCCGGACGTTGGCTGGTTCCAGCTCTACGTGCCGAAGAACGTGGATGCGATGAAGGACCTCATCTCGCGCGCGAAAAATTCCGGCTTCCACGTGCTGGTGGTGACCCTGGATATCGCCGTGGGCGCGAAACGCAACCGTGAACTCAAGAACGGGCTCAAGCTGCCGTTCAAGTTCACCCCGAAGATCGTCTGGGAGGCGATGACGCATCCGGCCTGGACCTTCGACACCTTGACCTACGGCCAGCCTGACTTCGTCAACGTGCAGACCTATCGCGACAATCCGGACGAGGAACTGGGCGTGTTTCTCACCAGCTTCAACATGAACGGCGTCACCCGCGAACGGATCGAAATGATCCGCGAACTCTGGGATGGGCCGCTGGTGATCAAGGGGGTGCAGTACGACCGGGATATTCGCGACTGCCTCGAGATCGGTGTGGATGGCATCGTGGTCTCCAATCACGGCGGACGCCAGCTCGACGCCGCGCCGTCCTCGGCCCAGAGCCTGCGAGAGGTGTCCGCGGAAGCCCGCGCGCGGATGACGGTGATGGTAGACAGCGGTATCCGTACCGGCATGGACATCGTTCGCGCGCGCGCCCTGGGTGCGGAGATGACCTTTTCCGGGCGTTCGTTTTTCTGGGGCATGGGCGCGCTTGGCAGGAACGGCGCGGAACAGGTTGTCGGCATCTTCCGTGACGAGGTGGACCGCACCCTCAAGCAACTCGGCTGCCCCTCCTGGGATGCCATGGACGGTTCCTGGCTGTCTTCGCGCTAGGACGGGTCATCGTTCCGGGCAGGGATCCTCGCCCGGGCGGAAGTAACCAGGAACTCTGCGTTGCATCAGCTTTTGCATTAAATATATAATTTATTTAATTGAAAATAATAGAAATATTATTTCCGGTTTTCTCCCTGGTACTGGTGGGCTACGTCTATGGTCTGCGCTACCGGCCCAATCTCCAGGCGGTCAACCAGCTGATGCTGTTCGTGTTCGTGCCGGCGCTGGTGTTCGATGTCATGTCGCGCAAGGACTTCCAGGTGGTCGAATACCAGTGGCTCGCGCTCGCCGGACTGATCGTCGTGCTGGGGTCGGGACTGCTGGCATTGCCCGCGGGGCGGGTTCTTCGCTATCCGACGCGCGCGTTCCTGCCGACGATGATGTTCAACAACTGCGGTAACCTCGGCCTGCCGCTCGCGGTACTGGCGTTCGGTGATCGCGGCCTGGAGGGCGCGGTGGTGCTGTTCCTCGTCAGCAACCTGCTGCATTTCACGCTCGGCACCTGGATTTTTGGCGGCATCGTCTCGTGGAAAGGGCTGCTGCTGAACCCGGTCAACGTCGCCACCTTCGCCGGGCTCGGTGTCAACTTTGCCCGTATCCAGATGCCCGACTTCGTCCTCCTGCCGATCTCGATGCTGGGACAGATCGTGATCCCGTTCATGCTCGTGTCCCTCGGCGTTCGCATGTTGAGCGTGGAGCGCGCCCATCTCGGCAGCGGGCTGGTGGGCGCCGTGCTGCGGCCATTGAGCGGGCTGCTGCCCGCCCTGGTGGCGATCTGGCTGTTGCCGCTGGACGATTTCCAGGCGAGCCTGCTGATCCTCTTCGCCACCCTGCCGCCGGCGGTGCTCAATTTCCTGTTCGCGGAACAGTATCACCAGGACCCGGAACTGGTCGCTTCGCTGGTGCTCGTGGGCAACGCGATGGCGGTGGTGAGCATCGGGCTGGTGCTCTGGTGGCTGGTCTGAGCACTGTTTCAGGCGGAGTGGTGCGGTCCTGACGAAGACTCCATTCGGAATTGCCGGTGCTACAATGACGTCCGGTCCCCTGATCAGGCCCCTGGCCAGCGAGACCCGTTGCCGTATTCCTGAACACCAATGACAGCAGAGGAAATCAGCATGACCATCGCAGTTGGCGACAAAATCCCCAGCGTGGAGCTGGCCGTCATGAGCGCCAATGGCCCGCAGTCCGTTACCACCGACGAACTGTTCGCGGGAAAGAAAGTCGTACTCTTCGCATTGCCGGGCGCGTTTACCCCCACCTGTTCCGCGGCGCACCTGCCGGGTTACGTAGTGCATCACGAGGCAATCCGGGAGAAGGGCGTCGATACCATCGCCTGTCTGTCGGTAAACGATGCCTTCGTCATGGACGCCTGGGGCAAGGCGCAGAACGTGGACGACAATATTCTCATGCTAGCCGATGGCAGCGGTAATTTCACCGAGGCCGTGGGTATGTCGCTCGATCTCACCGCGCGCCACATGGGGGTGCGATCCGACCGTTATTCGATGATCGTGGAGGACGGCGTGGTGACCCAGATCAATCGCGAGGCGCCCGGCAAGTTCGAGGTCTCCGGCGCCGATGTCATCCTGACGCAGCTTTAGCGCCAGGCGCGGGGTGATTGCCCGCGACCGGGTTTCGTTCGTTAGCAGGTCTGTCCGTTACAAGGAGCGCACATGATCACGCGATTACTGTTATTCCTCGGCACCAACCTCGCGGTGGTGGTCGTCCTCGGGATCGTCTCCCGCCTGTTCGGCATCGAGCAGTACATCGGCGGCAACACCACCCAGTTACTCGTTTTTGCCTTCATCTTCGGCATGATGGGTTCATTCATTTCCCTTGCCATGTCCAAGACCATGGCGAAGCGTTCAACGGGAGCGCGGGTGATCGAGAACGCCTCTACTCCCACCGAGGCCTGGCTGATCGACACCGTGCGCCGCCAGGCAGAGGCCGCCGGTATCGGCATGCCCGAGGTGGCGATCTTCGATTCCCCCCAGGTCAATGCCTTCGCCACCGGGATGAAGCGCAACGACGCCCTCGTCGCCGTCAGCACCGGGCTCCTCAAAAGCATGACGCGGGAGGAGGCGGAAGCGGTGATGGCCCACGAGATCACCCACGTGGCCAACGGCGACATGGTCACTCTGTCGCTGATCCAGGGCATCGTCAATACCTTCGTGATCTTTCTTTCGCGTATCGTCGGCGGGTTCATCGACCGCGCGGTGTTCCGCAATGAACGCGGCTACGGCATCGGTTATTTCATCTCGGTGATGATCGCGGAGGTCGTGTTCGGTATCCTGGCTTCTATGATCGTGATGTACTTCAGCCGCCAGCGGGAATTCCGCGCGGACGAGGGCGGGGCACGCCTCGCGGGCAAACAGAAGATGATCGGTGCACTGCGCCGCCTGCAGGCGCAGCACGAACCGGAGCAGTTGCCGGACCAGCTTGCCGCGTTCGGCATCAGTGGCAGCCGGGCGGGGGGATTGCAGCGCCTGTTCCGCAGTCACCCGGATCTTGCCGACCGTATCGAGGCCCTGCAGAAACTCGACAGCACCATCGCGCGCTGATCTCGCTATCGGAGACTATCGTCGATTGCCTCCCGCGACCCCGCGGTGAAAATTGCGGGAATATTCACCTTTTACCCTGCCTTGCTGGACCGTCACGGGATCCATGGCTACTATCCGGTGAAACCACGATTGCCGTGAAAAATGGAACTTACACTGGAGTCGGCCTTCTCTCCGGGTGGCCTGGTGGGCAACCTGTCCTATGTCCTGTTGATCGCCTCCATGGCGATGCGCAACATGTTCTGGTTGCGCGTGCTGGCGATCTTTTCGGGTCTTTGTGGCATCGCCTACGATGTCATCTGGCTCAGCAACCCGGTAGGGGTATTCTGGGAAACCGCCTTCACCCTGACCAACGTCATCCAGTGGCTGCTGCTGGTGCGCGAGGACCGGCGACTGCGGCTCAGTCTCGAGGAGGTTGCGATCTGGAAGGCCTTCTTTCCCAACCTGACGGCGCGCGAGTGCAAGAAACTGTTTCTCGCCTCGGAGCGCCTGGACTGGCAGGCGGGGCAGACCCTGATCCGGCGGGGCGAGAAAGTTGGCAGGATCTACATGCTGCTCTCCGGTGACGTCAGTATCCAGGTGGACGGACGAGAGGTCTCGCGTTGCGGGCCCGGTGACCTGCTGGGCGAGATGAGCTTCCTCTCCGGCGAACCCGCCAACGCCGACACGGTGTTCGACTCCGATGCCATCCTGCTCCAGGTGGAGCAGGAGCAGCTTGCGAGCCTGATCCGGGGGTCCGAGGAACTTGGGCATTCGATCAACAACCTGATCAGCCGCAACCTGGTAAAGAAACTCGGCAAGCAGAACCTGCGCCAACTGGGACTGGATCCGCTGCCGGCATGAAGCTGCGCGACATCCAGACCTGGGTGACGGTGCCGCCGACGGGTATCGGTGGCAGTTTCTGGGTGATCGTCCGCGTCACCACCGATAACGGCATCGAGGGTATCGGCGAATGCTACGGCATCCCGGTGTCGGGGGACATCGCCTGCGCCATGGTGGAGGACACCTTCCACCGCTATGTCGCCGGTGCGGACCCGCATCACGTGGAGACGCTGTTCCGCCGGGTCTATTCCGCAGGTTTCACCCAGCGCCCCGACATCTCCATGATGGGGGTGTTCAGCGGTATCGAGATCGCGGTCTGGGACATCCTCGGCAAAGCCCACGAGCAGCCGGTATACAACCTGATCGGTGGCCGTTTCCACGATCGACTACGCACCTATACCTATCTCTATCCACGCAACCTTGGACGTGACGGCTGGACCGATGAACCCGCGGGGGATGTCTACCATGACGGTGACGCGGCAGCCGAGCGCGCGCTCGACTATCTCGACATGGGGTTCACCGCAATCAAGCAGGACCCGACGGGACCCTACGCCATACAGGGCGGGCGCGAGCTATCCCTGCACGAACTCGCGCGCAGCGAATACAGCATCCGCCGTATCCGCGAGGCGGTGGGAGACCGAGCCGATATCCTCGTGGGCACCCACGGGCAGATGACCACGTCGTCGGCGATCCGCCTCGCGCGGCGCCTGGAGCCCTACGATCCGTTATGGTTCGAGGAGCCCTGTCCACCGGACCAGGTGGAAGCCATCGGCCGTGTCGCAGCCGCCACCCGCATACCCGTGGCTACCGGCGAACGACTTACCACGCGGGTGGAGTTCCACCAGGCGCTGCGCGCCGGGGTGTCGATCCTGCAGCCCGACGTCGGCCGCAGCGGCGGCATCTGGGAGACGCGCAAGATTGCCCAGCTTGCGGAGCTGTTCAATGCCCAGGTGGCGCCCCATATCTACTGCGGCCCCGTCGCCCATGCCGCCGCCGCCCATGTCGGTTTCGCGAGCCCGAACTTCCTTATCCTGGAAACCATCCAGACCGGGTTTCACGATGACATCCTGCGTAAGCCCCTTGCCTGGGAAGCCGGTTATCTGGAAGCGCCCACGGATCCGGGACTCGGCATCGAACTGGATGAAGCGGTGGTCGCCGCCCATCCCTATACCACGGGCGGACGACTGCATCTCGAGATGTGCCAGGAACCGCTGCCGTCGGACAACCGGCGGACAATCGACGAGATCGAGTCGTGAGCGGCCGCGGCGAACGCGTATATCACCGCCGGGACTCGGGTCGCACCATCACCGATGAGGAGATCTACACCATGGTGATGCTCTACCAGTACCAGCACCGGTCGATACGTGACATCGCGCAGCGCTTCGCCATCGACCCGGTGGAAGCCAGGATCCTGATCGGCAAGCGGATCAGCGGAAGCTGTTGCGGTTAGGACGCCGCGCTGGTTGGCGACGATACCTGCGTAGCCCGCGTCGTCAGTTCAGTCCCGTGGTCGTGTCATCAACCACCATTCACTGCTATCACATTCCCAGCCGACTGCTTTGAGGGGGCGGGCCGCGGCGAAGCGGTAGCCCAGTGACTCATACAGGCGCCACGCACGCTCATTGCCATCCTCCACGATCAGGCTGGTCCCCGGGGCTGGCGCGATTGCCTCGATGCGCCGGATCAGGCGGCTGCCGATCCCCAGGCTCTGGTATTCCGGCAGTACCGCCACGGCGTTGATGTAGAGGGTACCCGGAGCGAGGTTCTCGAGTTCGACCATTGGTACGATATTGGGATCCAGGTTCCCGTCGATGGTCACCGGGTCGGGGCCGATCTCGTAGGTGGTGATGCCGCCTGCCGGCCTTCCGTCCACCTCCATCACCAGCGTTCCGCTGGAATCGCGTTCGGCGATACGTCCCGCGATCCGTTCCAGGGCGAGCGCCATGGCATCGCCGCCGGGCCCGGCGGCCTGGCGCCATAGATAGGGCGCCAGGCCATGACTCGCCAACTCGTAGACACGAACGAACAGGCCCGCGTCGTCCGGGGTCGCCGGGCGGATGGACTGGCCAGCTGGCTCGTCAGCGCCGGAAGCCATTCTCCAGAACGTAGTAGGACGGATTGAGATCCGTCAACGGACCGCGCATCTTCGCCAGTTCCGACTCCGGCCCATGGATCTCGAGTCGATCGATGGTGGAGATTTTCAACGCCTCCGCGAGGATATCGCCGATGTTCTCCAGGTGGGCCAGCGCGCCTTCCGCGTCGCGATAGCCTTCGCGGCAATGCACGCTGTTACCGTTGAAGCAGAAGCCGTAGTACAGCACCTTGTCCTCGCCCTGGGTCTTCGCCACGAATTGTTCGGTGAGTTCCCTGAACCGGAGAAGGTTCTCATCGGAGACGTTGAAATAGGGGACGATGCTGCAACAGGTATCCGTGGTGCTCATTAATTATTCCTCAACTGGATCATTGGTGTGGCCGGGCATTGTCATCCACGCCGGAGATGAGTGCAACGCAAGCGTCCGCGGACCGGAAACCAGGGCTTGCCCGGGGGATTCCCGGCGGCCTTTTGTTGCAATTTCGGGACATTCCTGACGTTGTTGCCGAATCCCGACTAGCGACCCCCAGGTTCCGCGTATCCCGATTCCGCGGTCACATCCTTCGATGCCGCGCGATCACTGTTGCGGTCCAGGAAGGCATCCATGACCTTGTCGGGCAGCAGTCGTTTCAGCACGGTCATTACCTTCGTCGGCGTGGTGACGGGATAGCGGACCTTCGGCCGCGGGCTCTCCAGGGCGTGCAGCACCACCTCGAGCACCGCCTCGGGCGGCAGGGTGAAGCGCACATCATCGATCCTGTGGAGACGACTTTCCACATCGTCATAGGCGGCGCGGAACGGGCTCGCATCGCGGTCGATGTTTTCGAGGTAGGCGGCGAGCGCGTTCTGGCGGAAGCGGCTGCGGATCGGACCCGGTTCCACCAGGCTGAAATGGACGCCGCTTCCCCGGTGTTCGAGACGCATGGTATCGGTGAGAGCCTCGAGTGCGTACTTGCTGGCATTGTAGGCGCCGCGGAAGCGCAGGCAGATGAATCCCAGGATCGAGCTGATCTGCACCACCCGGCCCTCGCCCCGGGCGAGCATCATGGGTAGCAGTCCGTTGGTGAGTTGCTGGGTGCCGAACACGTTGGTCTCGAACTGGGCCCGCAACACGTCACGGCGGAGATCGATCACGGCGCCCGGCTGGCCGTAGGCGCCATTGTTGACCAGGCCATGGAGCTGTCCGGCGGTGATCTCGCGGGTCGCGGTAATCGCGGCGTCTACGCTGGCGGGATCCACGAGGTCGAGTTGAAGGGTTTCATAGCCCTCGTCCCGTAACCGGTCGACGTCCGCGGCCTGGCGGCATGATGCGATGACCCGGTAGCCCTTCGCCCTGAGCCCATCGGCGATACAGGCGCCGATACCACTGGAGCACCCGGTAACGAGTACGAAGTATTGACCGGGGTTTTTGCTGGCGGATGGCATGATGGTTGAGGGTGCGAATCGTTTGGCCCGGTCGATTCTAGCGGGCCGCGCGCAGGGAACCAAAGGTGACCGGGAACGCTACGCCGCAACATGACCCGCGGCGAGGGGTTGTAGTAATCTATCCGTTTCGTCTCCAGGCCATTACGACATGAGCGGCGCCGTCAACGTGGCGGTGATCGGGGTAGGTTACCTCGGTCGTATCCACGCAAAGATCTACCATGAAATACCCGAAGCCAATCTCGTGGCGGTGGTGGATACCGATCGCGACGTGCTCACGCAGGTCGCCGGCCAATATGGTTGCGCGGCGTTTCTGGACATCGATGCGCTCCTCGCCGGTGGGCCACGGGTGGACGCGGTGAGCGTGGTGGTGCCAACGAGTCTGCACCTGCCGGTGTCGCGCCCGTTCCTCGAACGTGGCATTCACATGCTGCTGGAAAAACCGGTGGCGCCCACCGTGGGCGAAAGCGAGTCGGTGGTCGAACTGGCGCGCGAACACGGCGCCATTCTCCAGGTGGGACACCTGGAGCGCTTCAACGCCGGGGTGATGAAACTGGCGGAACTGGCCACGGATCCGCGCTTCATCGAGGTGCACCGGCTGGGCGAATTCGTCGGCCGCGCCACCGATGTCGACGTGGTTACCGACCTCATGATTCACGATATCGACATCGTGCTGTCGCTGGTGCCGGCGAAGCTCGTCTCGGTGTCCGCCACCGGCACGCCGGTGATCACCGACCACGCGGATATCGCCAATGCGCGACTCGAGTTCGACAATGGCGCGGTTGCCAATGTCACCGCGAGCCGGGTGTCGCGCAACCGGTTTCGCCGTATCCGGGTATTCGCCAAGGAGCACTACCTTGGGCTCAACTTCACAGATCAGCAACTGGAGGAGGTGCGGCCCGGCGAGATCGATCCAAAGACCGGCTATCCCAGTCTTATCGAGCGTCGCATCGAAGTGGTGCCGCAACTGCCACTCAATGCCGAACTCGCGCATTTCCTGGACTGCGTCCAGCATGGCAGGCGGCCACTGGTGGCAGGCGAGGACGGACTCACCGCTGTTAGGGTGGCGGACCTGGTAAAGGAAAAAATATCCGATTCCATGCGCAGTAAATCATGACCACTGAATTGTTTCGAGAGGATGGTTACCTGCGGCAGTGTGATGCACTGGTAACCGGGGTGACCAGCACGGGTTTCGCCGTCGATCGCACGGTGTTCTATCCCGCCGGCGGCGGTCAGCCCGGGGACACCGGGCGGTTTGAAACCGCGGGTGGGGTTTCC
Organism: Gammaproteobacteria bacterium; assembly: GCA_030432755.1. Classification (GTDB taxonomy): domain Bacteria; phylum Pseudomonadota; class Gammaproteobacteria; order Arenicellales; family Poriferihabitantaceae; genus VYFG01. The sequence goes on from JAUILZ010000017.1 coordinate 69,054, forward strand.
GGCGACATCATCGACTGCTACCACGACCGGGAGAGCGGGCTCCACCTGCACGTCACGGGCGAGGGCGGCCCTCGTCCGGACGTTGGCGAGCGCGTCTCGCTCGCAATCGACTGGGAGCGACGTTACCGGCTGATGCGCATGCACAGCTGCATGCACATGTTGTGCGCGGCGGTGCCAGCGCCGGTGACCGGTGGATCCATCGCCGATGGCGTCGGCCGTCTGGATTTCGATCTGCCCGACCCGCCTGATAGACAGGCCATCGAGGACCGGGTGAACGAATTGATCCGTGCCGATGCGCCGATGTCCCTGCAATGGATCACCGACGCGGAACTGGACTCCCAGCCGGACCTGGTGCGCACCATGTCGGTCCAGCCACCACGCGGCAGCGGCCGCATCCGCCTGGTGCATTTCGAGGGCGTGGACCTGCAACCCTGCGGCGGCACCCACGTCGCGCGCAGCGGCGAGATCGGCCCCGTGCGCGTCCAGAGCATCAAGAACAAGGGCCGGCAGAACCGGCGCATCACGATGGCGTTCGCCTGAAAGACCCCTGGGTCAGGTCTCCGTCGGGCCCCCGGACACCGGCTGAGTTGACGTGATCCTGGTGTAGTTCAGCAGTTTGTCGCGCAGGCGCTGGGAGTAGGTGAAGAAATTCGCCAGCGCGCCCGCGTCCCGGCGGTTCGGATCGGAAAGCAACTTGAGCAGGTCCCTGTTGGCATCATCGAGATGGCGTTGCAGGTCCTTGGCTTCGCGCGCGATCTCCGGCGGTGTCCCGGTCGATTCCGCTTTGGCGATGGCCTCGAACAGGACCAGCGTCTCGCTGGATATCTCGCGGATCATCAGGAGGATGTCGCTCCTGACCTCGATGTAGTGCTCCGACATCACCCTGCGCGCGTTGAACAGGTCGACGATGGAATCATGGACCTGGAACAGGTAGTCATACTGGTTGATCATTCGCACCAGCTCCAGCGTCTCCTGCTCGTCGGTCACGCGAACCAGGATGCGTGAGAAGTAGTGCATGTACTCCCTCTTGACGAAGGCGAAGTACTCGATACGTTTCTCCGCGGCGTCGTGAATTCCGCGGTAGTTGGTCTCGATGCTCAGGGTCACCAGGTTGTAGTTTTCCTGCAGGAAGGAGAGCAGTTTCCCGCGTTGCGCGGTGAGGTTGGCCTGGATGTCGGCGAAGGATTGCTCGTCGCGGATGACCGGCAGGTCGATGCGTTCGAAATCCATCTTGCCCTCGCCCAGGAACCAGTCGACGACGCGGACAAAGGGTCCGATCAGCAGCAGGAAGACCAGGCCCGCCACCACGTTGAACACCAGGTGGATGGTCGCCAGCGCGATGGCGGGCGGGAAACCGAACACGTTGAGGCGGTCGCCGAACAGCAGGATGACGGGCAGGAACATGAGCACGCCGCCGACGTTGAACAGGAAGTGGCTGAAGGCGGTCTTCTTGGCAGAGATATCCATGCCAAAAACCGCGATCAGCGCGGTGGCGGTGGTGCCGATGTTGGCGCCCATGATGAGTGGAACCGCATTTTCCAGGCTGAGCAGGCCCTGCTGGATGAAGATGATGGCGAGACCGGTCGTCACCGAACTCGACTGCACCACGGCGGTGAAGGCGAGCCCCGCGAGGATCGCGACGAACGGGTTTTGCGGCTGGGTCAGAATCCGCGTGAACTGGGGATATTCCTGCAGCGGCGCCAGCGACGACGCGATGAGATTGAGACTGAAGAATACGAAGCCGAAGTAGAATATCGTCTTGCCGAATATGGAGAACCGGGTGCGGCTGAGGGACAGCAGGAATCCCAGGATGATCAGCAGGGGGGCGAAGGCGGTGAGCTTGAAGGCCACCAGCTGGGCGGTCACCGTGGTGCCGATGTTGGAGCCGAAGATGATGCCAACGCTGCTGGTGAACGAAAGCACTCCCGCGTTGACCAGGCTGATGGTGATCACCGAGGTCGCTGAACTTGACTGGATCAGCGCCGTGACCACCGCGCCGATCAGGAGGCCCACCACGGGATAGCGGGTCGCATGGGCCAGGGACTTGCGGAACTTCTCCCCGGAAATGCTCTCGATCTCGCGCGAGAAATGCTCCAGGCCGAAGATGAACAGGATGACCGCGGTGGCGCCAGCCATGATGATCTGGAGATTTTCCAAGGTTATCCCCTCGTGTATGGATAACGGTAAAGCGGAGCCGCATCATGCCATAACCGGCGCGCGCTACGGCATGATCGGGATCAGGTCCGGCGATGGTCGGGCCAGGATGGTGCGCGCCCGCGGTGCGATGTAATGGGGGAGGAAGGCGGCAAGGGAACGCGGGACCGGTCCGCTCAGGGACCCGGACTTTCCTCCAGTTCGGCCAGGTCATCCGGCGTATTGACGTTTGTGAACATCTCTGCTGCATCGGCAAAGGACACCGTGCTGAAGTCATGTTCCGCGTACCAGCGATCGATCTTGCGGTCGCCACTGGAGAGGAAGTTCTCGAGGCTATCCGCGAGCGAGAGGTGGATCAGCGCGTAGACCGGCTGAAGTCGCCCGCCATCGGACGCCACCGCCAGTTTGTGACCCGCATCACCGGCGGCTGACACCATCCGCTTTGCATAATCCCGCGCCACGAAGGGGCCGTCACAGGGGACCGTGAGCAGCCAGCCCTCGCCGATCGTTCGGAGACCCGCGAGCATGCCCGCCAGCGGACCCTGGTAGTCCTCCAGTTCGTCGCGGATCACCGGGTAGCCGGTGGCCTCGTAGTCGGCGAGATTGCGATTGGCATTGATGCGTATCGCGTCGACCTGGGGGGACAACTGCTCCGCCAGCAAGTTGACGAAGTTGCGCCCGTTCAGGGTAAGCAGCCCCTTGTCGCGCCCGCCCATGCGCGTGGCGCGACCGCCGGCCAGGATCAGGGCGGTGACGGGTTCCACGAATTCAGCCGGTGTTCCGCATCCCCGCGGCGATGCCGTTGATCGCCACCAGCAGGGCGTCGAGGGCGGCGTCGTCCTCACGGCCGTCCCGGACACGGGCGAGCAATTCCACCTGGAGCACGTTGAGCGGATCGACGTATGTATTACGCACTTCCACCGATCGCAGCACCACGGGCTGGGTCTCGAGGGGCATCTTGTGGCCCGTCACCGCGAGGGTGAGGTCCATGGTCTGGCGGAACAGGCCCCGGAGTTCCTCGCCGAGTGACTGGAGGGCAGGGGGCACGAGGCGTTGGTCGTACATCGCGGCGACATTCGAATCCGCCTTGGAGAACACCATCTCGATGGAATCCATGGTGGCGCGGAAGAACGGCCAGTCCTTTTGCATCTCGTCGAGCACCGGCTTGTCACCGCGGTCGAAGGCCGCCTCCAGCGCCGCGCCCACGCCGAGCCAGGCTGGAAGCATCAGCCGGGTCTGGGTCCAGGCGAAGATCCAGGGTATCGCGCGCAATGTCTCGATGCCGCCGCCGGGCCGGCGACGCGCCGGGCGCGAACCGATCTTGAGATTGCCGAGCTCCTGCTCCGGGGTCGCTGAGCGGAAGTAGTCGACGAAGTCCGGATGATGGCGCACCACGCGGTGGAACTCTTCCAGGGAATCCCGTGACAGGGCGTCCACCTGGTCGCGCCAGCGGTCCCGCGGCGCCGGGGGAGGTCGCAGGGTGGCTTCCAGCACGGCGCCGATATAGATCTCCAGGGTCTCCATCGCCATGCCCGGCAGGCCGAACTTGGACTGGATCACCTCGCCCTGCTCGGTGACCCGCATGGCGCCATCCACCGAACCGGGGGGCTGGGACAGGATGGCCTCGTGGGCGGGCCCGCCGCCGCGCGCGACAGTGCCACCGCGACCGTGGAACAGCGTCAGTTTCACGCCATGGCGCTGGCAGACTTCCACCAGCCTTTCCTGGGCGCGGTAGAGCCCCCAGGCGGCGGCCAGCTTGCCGGCATCCTTGGCTGAATCGGAGTAGCCGATCATGACCTCCTGGCGATCGTTGATATGAGCGCGGTACCAGGGGATGACGAACAGCCGGTCGATGCAATCGGCGGCATGGTCGAGGTCGTCGAGGCGCTCGAACAGCGGCGCGATGGGCATCGGTTGCCGAACCCGGCATTCCTTCAGCAGCAGGGCCACCTCGAGCACGTCCGACGGCTCCGAGGCCATGGAGATGACATAGGTGCCTAGGGACTCGGGGTTCTGCACCGCGAGCATGCGGAAGGTGTCGAGAACCTCCCTGACCTCGTCGTCGACCTCGCCGGGACCGGGGAAGGTCGACATGATGAGGGGGCGGCGGTTCTCGAGTTCCCGCACCAGGAAAGCCTGTTTTTCTTCCTCGTTCCACTCGAGGTAGTTGCCCATGCCGAGATAGCGGGTGATTGCGTCGATGACTGCGCCGTGGCGGTCCGCCTCCTGGCGTATGTCCAGCTTGAGCAATTCCAGGCCGAAGGAATCCACGCGCCGCAGGATGTCGGTGAGCCGGCCACCGGCGATCATGCCGTTGCCGGAGCCCACCAGGGAGCGGTAGCAGAGCATCAGCGGAGCGCGCAGGGCGTCGGCCTTGAGATAGAGTTCACCACGGATCGGCGGCACGCGTGACAGTTCGCCGGATTTCACCGCCTGGAGGGTGCGCTGGAGGTGGCGGATGGTCTTGCGCAGCCTTCCCAGTACGGTCTTCAGCAGCGCGCGGTAGGGTTCACCCTCGTCCAGGCCCACTTCGCGCAGCAGCTCCGTTGACGCGTGCTGCATCGACAGGTCCTGGTAGAGCTCGCCGATCTCGTCGAAGTAGAGTTCCGCGGCGCGAATGCGCGACATCAGGCAGACCTCGCGCGTTACCTGGGGGGTGGCGTTGGGATTGCCATCGCGGTCGCCGCCCATCCAGGAACCGAAGCGGATCGGCGCGGGACCCAGTGGCAGGCCCTGGCCGGTGCAGTTCTCGAGGGCGTGGTCGAGTCGACGATAGAGGTCCGGGACTGCGTCCCAGAGCGTCTGTTCCACCGTCAACAGGCCGTTATGGGCCTCGTCCACCGGGGTCAGTCGAATGCGCCGGATCTCGTCGGTTTCCCAGACCTCCGCCACCGCGCGATGGAGCGCGTCGCGGATCTCCTGGCGTTCCAGCCGGGACAGGTCGGGGCGGTCGTTCTCCGCCAGCAGGTGCTGGATGCGGAGGAACTTGCTCGAGAGGCTGCGGCGGACAATCTCGGTCGGGTGGGCCGTCAGCACCAGTTCGATATTGAGCCCAAGGGCTCGCTGGTGCAGTTCCGCCGGGGAGACGCCGTCGTCCAGCAGCTTGTGGAATTCCGCCTCGAGGAAACTGCGCGCGCCGTCCTCACCCTCCTGCTCGTCGAAAGCCGCGGCGGCAATCTGTCGCCGACGACGGATCTGGTGATGCTGCTCGGCGATGTTGGCGAGATTGAGAAACTGCGCGAATGCCCTCGCCAGCAGGACCAGGCGGTCGCTGGTCTGGGCGGAAAGGAGTGCCACCAGCGCTTCGCCGCTGGCCGTGTCGCCGTGGCGCGCGTCGCGCGCGAGCAGGCGTACCTTCTCCACCAGGTCGTAGAGGTCGGCGCCCTGTTGCTGTCGGATGGTGTCTCCCAGAAGGGCGCCAAGGACACGCACGTCTGCGCGCAGCCGGGTATCGCCGGTATTCAGTGAATAGTACTGGTGGACCTGGGCGGTGGCGGAGACGGTCATGAAGAATGGAGCTGTCAGTTGGCTGGGCACCGGCATTCTACCCCGTGGTCCTCGCGCAAATTCGCGCAACGGGCGTGAACCCTGGCGAAACCGGGAAGAATCGCTGATGCCCTGGATAACAAACGCTGATGCCGCTGTCGTGGCGCGGTAATTCGCCGGCAAAACGGGTACAATCCGCGCCGCGGCGCCGCCTCCGAACATCCCGGCCCCCGCCCGCCGTTCCGGCGATCCCGACCGCATTTCACGGATGTCCCCGATCTTCCCCGCATGAGCCGGATAGACCAGTCCCGAATCCGCAATTTCGCCATCATCGCCCACGTCGATCACGGCAAGTCCACCCTGGCCGATCGATTCATCCAGATCTGCGGCGGACTTTCAGAGCGGGAGATGAAAGAGCAGGTGCTCGATTCCATGGACATCGAGCGAGAGCGCGGGATCACCATCAAGGCGCAGAGCGTTACCCTCAACTATCGCGCCGCCGACGGTCTCGACTACCAGCTCAATCTCATCGACACCCCGGGGCATGTCGACTTCGCCTACGAGGTGTCGCGATCCCTGAAGGCCTGCGAGGGCGCTTTGCTGGTGGTGGATGCCGCCCAGGGGGTGGAGGCACAGACGGTGGCGAACTGCTACACCGCGGTGGACTTCGGCCTCACCGTGATCCCGGTGCTCAACAAGATCGACCTGCCGGCGGCGGAACCTGAGCGCGTGCTGGAGGAAATCGAGGAGGTGATTGGCATCGACAGCTCGGAGGCGCTCTCGGTAAGCGCCAAGACGGGGCAGGGGGTGAAGGATGTGCTCGAGCAGATCGTGCGCCTGATGCCGCCGCCCTCGGGCGATCCCGCCGCGCCGCTCAGGGCGCTGGTGCTGGATTCCTGGTTCGACAACTACCTCGGCGTGGTTTCGCTGGTGCGGATATTCGACGGCAACCTTGCGCGGGCGCGTACCCGCATCCGCATGATGTCCACGGGCTTCGACCACCAGGTGGACAATGTCGGCATCTTCCGTCCCAAGCCGGTCAACGTCGACGAGCTCTCCACTGGCATGGTTGGATTCCTCATTGCCGGGCTGAAAGACATCAAGGCGGCGCGGGTAGGGGACACGGTGACCCTGACCCAGGGCCCCGCAAAGCAGCCGCTGTCCGGATTCAAGGAGGTCAAGCCCACCGTGTTCGCCGGGCTGTACCCGGTGAACAGTGCGGATTTCGAGGCATTCCGAGTGGCCCTGGAGAAGCTCAGCCTCAACGACGCTGCGCTGTCCTACCAGCCGGAATCCTCCCAGGCGCTGGGTTTCGGTTTTCGCTGCGGATTTCTCGGCATGCTGCACATGGAGATCGTGCAGGAGCGCCTCGAGCGCGAATACGACCTCGAACTCATCACCACCGCGCCCACGGTGGTCTACGAGATCCGCCTCAAGGACGGCAGTGCGCTCCACATCGACAATCCCGCGGAGTTGCCCGATCCGTCGCGCATCGAGCAGGTGCTGGAGCCGTTCATCCTCGCGCGCATCCTGGTGCCCCACGACCATGTCGGCGCGGTGCTGTCGCTGTGCGTGGAGAAACGCGGCGAGCAGCGCAACATCCACTATCACGGCCGCCAGGTCATGGTGGAATTCGAACTGCCACTAAACGAGGTGGTACTCGACTTCTACGATCACCTGAAGTCCGATACCCGGGGATACGCTTCGTTCGACTACGAGTTCATCGGCAACCGCCCGTCGGACATGGTGAAGGTGGATGTTATGATCAACGGCGACCGGGTGGACCCGCTGGCGGTGCTGGTGCACCGCGCCCAGAGCCAGTATCGCGCCCGTGCACTGGTGCGGCGCATGCGCGAACTGATTCCGCGGCAGATGTTCGACGTCGCGATCCAGGCCGCCATCGGCTCCAAGATCATCGCCCGTGAGACCGTCAAGGCGCTGCGCAAGAACGTCACCGCCAAGTGCTATGGCGGCGACATCACCCGCAAGCGCAAGTTGCTCGAGAAACAGAAAGCGGGTAAAAAGCGGATGAAACAGATCGGTTCCGTGGAAATACCACAGGAAGCCTTCCTCTCGGTGCTCAAGGTGGACCGCGAATGATCGCGTCGCGATGGTGACAGGGTGAGGATCACGCGACACGGAATCGCCGGCCCATCCCGGCGGCACGACAATCCTTCTAACTGAAACGCTCTCAATCCGAACAGGCTGGTGGATTTTTCCCTGATACTTTTTATTTTCCTGGTGGTGACCGGGCTGATTTCCCTCGGCTACCGGTTGCTGGTGGAGGGTCGCGCCAACGATGGCGCCGCCATGGCCGCGGCCACGGAGGCCGGGGCGGAACCCCGCCAGCCGGTGATCGTGGAGTACGCGCGCGCGCTGTTCCCGGTGATCCTCATCGTTTTCGTGTTGCGGTCGTTCATCGTCGAACCGTTCCGCATCCCGTCAGGTTCCATGCTACCGGGCCTCCAGAACGGTGACTTCATCCTGGTGAACAAGTTCAGCTATGGCATCCGCCTGCCTGTAGTCAATCTCAAGGTCATGGATACCGGTGAGCCGGCCCGGGGGGATGTCATGGTTTTCCGCTTCCCGCGCGATCCGAGCCTGAATTTCATCAAGCGCGTGATCGGACTGCCGGGGGACACCATTACCTACGTCGGCAAGCAGCTCAGCATCAACGGCGAGCCCGTGCCCGTCGAGGCTGCGGGCGAGCATGCCTTCGAGCAGGTCAACATGCGCGGCTACAGCGCGCGCAGGCTGCAGGAGACCATCGGCGAGTCGGAGCATTACATCCTTCTCGACGATCGCGTCGAGCGCTCGCGCGACATGGAGGTGACGGTGCCGGAAGGGCATTACTTCGTCATGGGGGACAATCGTGACCACAGCAATGACAGCCGCTACTGGCGTTTCGTCCCCGAGGAGAACGTCGTCGGTCGGGCTTTCTTCATCTGGTTCAGCTGGAAAAGCGAGTCCGGCGGCGGCGTGGATTGGGGTAGAATCGGCAATAGCATCGACTGATTCGCGGGCTTCCGCTACGGACCCGCGGCGTCGGCAAGAAGCAATATAAAGCAAGCGAGAGGGGTATCGATATGTACACGAATCCGCGTTTCGGACAATTGGGGTTCAGACATTTGGGACACGGGCAACTGGGGCACAAACAGCGAGGCCTGTCATTCTGGGGCTTCGTCTGGGGGGCCGCTTTTTTTATCTGCGTCACCATCATCCTGGTGCGCTCCATTCCCCCCTACCTGAACAACCAGAAGCTGCACAACGCGCTCAACGCACTCACCGAGGAACGGACCGTGATGACCGACTCCCGGATCCAGTTGCTGCGCAAGCTCAAGCGACGTCTCAATATCGACTACGCGGACGACTACGTCGACCTCGACAGCGCCTTCACCGTGAAGACCATCAAGGGCGTGCGCCACATGTCGATCAACTACGAGGTGGTGGTTCCCCTGGTCGCCAACGCGGCGCTGCTGTTCGATTTCAAGAACGAGATCCAGGTTTCCCACAACCCCAGCTGATGAGTCCCCCCTGATGAGCGAATTCGGCGCGCTGGAGGTTCGCCTGGATTACTGCTTCCGAGACCGCGAACTACTCGCGCAGGCACTGACGCATCGCAGCCATCATCACCACCACAACGAGCGCCTGGAATTCCTCGGCGACGGCGTTCTCGGGTTTATCATCGCCGACTCGCTTTATCACCAGTTTCCCCGCAGCGCCGAGGGCGACCTGACGCGCATGCGCGCGCGCCTGGTGCGGCGCGACACCCTTGCGGCTCTCGCGCGGGACCTGTCCCTCGGGAAATTTCTCCGTCTTGGGGAGGGCGAACAGAAAAGCGGCGGATTCGACCGCGATTCGATCCTCGCGGACGCCCTGGAAGCGGTATTCGGCGCGGTATTCCTGGACGGCGGATTTCGGAACGCGAAGACGGTGATTCTCAAGTTGTTCGCGCAGCGCCTGGCCACCATCACGACGCAGAACATCAAGGACAACAAGACGCGCCTGCAGGAGTTGTTGCAGAAGCAGGAGAAGTCGCTGCCGGTCTACGAGGTGGTCGACCAGAGCGGCCAGGCCCATGCGCTCCAGTTCCGCGTGCGCTGTGACATCGAGCACACGGAAAGCCCGTTCTTCGCCACCGGCAGCAGCCGCCGCGCGGCGGAACAGAAGGCCGCGGGAATCGCAATCAACGCGCTCGAATCCAGTGAGTTCTGAGGAAACCGCGCAGGGCGACGTTTCGTCCCACCGGTTCGGTTTCGTTACCGTCGCCGGCCCGCCCAATGCCGGCAAGTCCACTCTCGTCAATCGACTGACCGGGCACAAGGTATCCATCGTCTCGCGCCGTCCCCAGACCACGCGTCACCGGATCATGGGCATCCGCACGCTGCCCGATGCGCAGCTCGTGTTCGTCGACACACCGGGGCTGCATTTCAACCAGCGCCGCAATCTCAACCGCCAGATCAACCGCACCGCCACCGCGAGCCTCGCCGGCGTCGACCTGGTCCTTTTCATGATCGACCACCGTGGCTGGAATCCCGCGCTGGTGCGCACCCTGCGCCTGGTCGCCGACGCCGGATCGCCGGTGATCCTGGTGATCAACAAGGTGGACACGCTGAAGGACAAGCCAAAACTGCTGCCTTTGATCGCGGAGAGCCGGGAGTTGCATCCATTCCTCGAGATCGTGCCGTTGTCGGCGCTGCGCGATGACCTCGATGACTCCCTGTTGCCGCTGCTGATCAGCCACCTGCCGGAGGGGCCACCCGGGTTCCCCGCGGAACAGGTGAGCGACCGCGGTCCGGGCTTCCAGGCGGCTGAGCTGGTGCGCGAGCAGACCTTCGCTTTACTGGGCGAGGAGTTGCCTTATGACTGCGCGGTGGAGGTCACGAGCTTCGACCGCGATGATCCTGATCGCTGGGAACTCGACATGGTGATCTGGGTCGAGCGCGAGGGGCAGAAACGCATCATCATCGGCAAGGGTGGCGAGGTGCTGAAGAACATCGGCAAGCGCGCGCGCCTCGCCATGGAGCGCCAGTTCGGCGTCCGGGTGCGGCTCAACCTGTGGGTCAAGCAGCGCCAGGGCTGGGGCGACGACCTCGGCATGCTCCGGTCCCTGGGCTACACAGACGAGTAAACGTTGAAGATCTACCGGCAGCCGGCCTACGTGTTGCATGCCCGGTCCTATTCGGAGTCCAGCCTGCTGGTGGACGTGTTCTCGCGCGACCACGGCCGCTGCATGCTCATCGCCAAGGGCGCGCGCCGGCAGAAGCGCGGGCAGCGGGGCGTCCTGCTGCCGTTCAAGCCGCTGCTGGTGGGCTGGTCCGGCAAGGGCCAGTTGCCGATCCTGATCCAGGTGGAATCCACCGGCTATCTCACGGACATCCACGGCCAGGCTTTGCATTCGGCGCTCTATGCCAATGAACTGCTGCTCCGCCTGCTGCATCGCTTCGATCCCCACGAGGCGCTGTTCGATGCCTATGATGTGGCCATTCGGCGGCTGGCGGCGGGCGCCGATCCCGGTGCGACCCTGCGGGTGTTTGAAAAACACCTGCTGCGCGAGATCGGCTTCGGCCTCATACTGGACCACGATGTCCTCACCGGCGAGGCCATCGACCCCGCCGGTGACTATGCCTATACCCCGGAGTCGGGCCCCGTGATTCTGGAGGACGACGGCCAACCCGGGGTGCGGATCACCGGCCTCACCCTGCGTGAGCTGGAGCAGGGAGAATTCTCCAGCGAGCGTTCGCGGATGGAGGCGAGGCGTCTCATCCGCAACCTGCTGCGCCAGCAACTGGGTGGACGGGAACTGCGCAGCCGGCGGGTACTGCGGCAATTGATGCGATACCGCGGCTAGACTGGTACGCGTATTGCATCTGGATCCCAGCCTTCGCTCACTACTGTCCGGAACGTTTTCACATCGGTATTTCGACCTGCCTGTCGAGGGCCTGACGATAGCGTAGCTCTCGTCGTTTTCGATGCTCGTATGGGCAGTCTGCACGGTG
>JAUILZ010000018.1 GCA_030432755.1 Gammaproteobacteria bacterium
ACTGGGTTGAGATGCCGAAAGCAACGGGTTTTGACGACGGCAGGTTGGCCGAGCTGATCGATGCGCCAATCAGGACAGGCCGCTTCGTTCCTGCCGTCGCCATCCGCCTGGCGGACCTTTCCACCAGAAATCCGAGACCGGACGCCCTCCAAGACACGATCTCGCTGGACGATCTGGCTTCGCTCATGAACATCGAACCGGTGCAATCTGTGGAGCAGGCCGTGACCCAGGTGCTCCAGCTCCGATTGCCAACCGGCATGGCATCGGAAAGCGAGGTCGCCAGGCATCTTGCCATCGGCCCCCGGGCCCTGCAACGAGCCCTGAGGGCGGAAGACACCTCTTTCCGCGAGGTGCGGTTCCGGTTCATCGAGAGTCAGGCGCGCAAGCTGCTCGGCAACACGGATATTCCGATCGAGGAAATTTCCAGACTGTTGGGGTATGCGAACTCGAAGGGCCTCCGACGGGCGTTCAGGAAGTGGACCGGCCAATCGCCAAGCAGCTTTCGCGCGTCGTACAGTATGCGTTGAGCGAAACGGAGGGAGAGTTCAAGACACCGCGCCTTCAATATACTTCCCGGGACAGTTGGTTTTCTATCCAGGCTACGCGCGGTGCCGTGCTAATCGATGGTTTGCTTCCTCGATTCCTCCAGTGCTTTTTCTTTGAGTTGTCCCCCCTCTACCAGCAGCTTGTAGGCAATGTAGTACTTGGAGATGTTGCTGACGTACTGCACCGTTTCCCGGCCGATCCGCCTGGCGACGATGTGCTCGACATTGCCGAACCACACGTTGGGGTCGAGCCCCGCCTCGGCGGCCTCCTTGCGCAGCGATGCGATCTTGTTGGGCCCCGCGTTGTAGGACGCGAAGGTCAACAGCGTGGCGTTGAAGTCGTCGATTTCCGGCTCCTCGAAGTAGCGGTCGCGGATGAAACGCAGGTATTTCGTACCGGCATGGATGTTGTTCTGGAGATCCTCGATATCGGGTATGCCGACGTTGGGATCGGCGGCGGTGGAGGGCAGGAGCTGCATCACGCCGACGGCGCCGGCGGCGCTGCGGGTGCTCTGGTCGAGCCGTGACTCCTGGTAGCCGAGCGCGGCCAGCATCAGCCAGTCGAAAGTGTAATCATCGGCATACTGGCGAAAGTAGTCGATCATGACCCTGAGCTTCTCGACGTCGTCCTTGCCGGTATTGTTTCGCGCCCACTTGTTGTCCTTGAAATATCGCTTGAGGATGACGTTGCCGATCAGCGTGCCCTTCCTGTTTTCCGAAACGAACTGGTTGAGCACGTCCTTGAGGATCGGGCTGTTCTTGCGGAAGGCCCAGCCGATCTCCTGGCCCTCGCTGATCGCGACGTCGTCGTGCACGATGATATCCGTCAGGAGATCCTTCCAGAAGTCGGCCTTGTGGCTGTCGACGATGGCCATGGGCCACAGTCCGGCATTGACCATTTCCAGGATATCGACGTCCTCGAGATACTCGTTGGCCTGGATCAGCTCGACGGGGTCCAGACCCTGTTCCGCGAGCTTGTCGTTCAGCCGGAGCAGGCTCTGGTAGTAGCTGCTGGACAGACGCACCGCGATCTTCTTGCCGGCAAGGTCCTCCAGCTTGCCGATCGCGGGACTGTTGGGCCCGGTTACCACGACTTCGCGCACGTCGCCGGCGATCGGGTCCGTAAAGTCGACCTGCGCGAGGCGCTCGGGGGTGATGGTCAGGTTGGCAACGGCCACGTCGCCGATACCCTCCAGCAGGGAAGGAATCAGCCGTTCGCGTGTCACCGGGATGTAGACCACCTGGAAACGGCGCGCGCCGAGATCGTATTTTTTGTCGATGAATTCGCGAAACTGCTCCAGGGCGTCGTAGCTGGCGCCACGCTGGGTCGGGCCATCGAGGAAGTAGAGCAGCTTGTTGTAGACGACCAGGGCGCGAAGATGCCGGTTCTCGAGAATCTCGTCGAAATCGACCAGGCGTTTTTCCACCGTATTGGCCACCACTTCCTCGGCTGCGGGAGAAACGGAGATACCGGGCGTGAGGTAGAGCAGGGCGCCAAGCAGGGTGGCGGTAGGGAAACGAATCAATCTTCCCGGCATTAGGCAATTCAATTGGAGGGGTTGAGGGTGTTGATCGACTGGGAGCAGGTCCAGGAAAGCCGTCACACAATCATATGTACCCGATGGCTATTGTATTCGCTGCAATGGCGGCAGGGTCCAGCCCCCATCGAACACACGAAGATGCGATTTTCCTGTAAGGAATATGTCATGATCTACTTACCTCGAAGCCTCCGCCAAGGTCGTCAAAATGGCTGCTGACCCGGAACTGGAAACGCTGCGGTCAATCAGGATCTCTTCCGGCGTCGCGGCCTTTCCGTAGTATGCCTCGTTGCGTTCGGCGTTGACTTCCGAGCCGCTGGCGCCCAGCGATCCACCGCCGAAGAGACCCTTGCTGAGGCTGTAGGTCACCAGTTCCGCATTGATATTGACCCCCGCCCCTTCCCCAACGGGACCGACGGTTACCGATCCGGCCGCCGAGAACTTGCCAGTATTGGTCAGCAGCGACCTGAGCGCCTTCTCCGACCGCACCAGCATCATGATTTCCTCCACCTTGCCCCCCGCCTGTACGCCAATGCTGGCGGCACCCACCTTGTAGAACGCGGGGCCGCTCCAGGTGCCCGATTGCGGGTCGCGGGAGAACAACAGCGCATGCCCGGCGGACCCGCCAATGATGAGACCACCGGTCACCATTTTTGGAATGAGCATCACGCCGTTGGCGGTCTTGATGTTTTCCTGCATCCAGTCGAGATTGTCGTGGACAAGGAATCGTTTCAGAGACTCGTGCGCCGCTTCCACGGTCTTCTGTGCTTCCGAGGCTTCGTCAGCCTGGAGCGGTGAAAACGCCAGCCAGCCAAGTAATGTGACAAACAGAATTTTGATTTGCATTTTCATATCCATGGAAACGTCGATGGTTAGTACAGCTGGTTCAATGACTACAGAAAGGACATATACAAAGCGCTCGGCCCGACAGCGGAAACGCTATTTCTCTTCGTAGGAGAGGAGGGTCATGGTGTAGGTCACCTTGCCGTCCCTGGTCTGGGCGATCCTGACCGGAAGGTAGTCGAGCTCGGGGGCCGCCCAGCGTTCGATCGAGCGCGAGGATCCGTCCCTGTTGCTGACGTACTTGATCACCCGCAACTCGCCAATGGCGGTGTCGAGCGTCTCCTCGCCGACATATTCGAGCGTGTGATTCTCGGCCCTGCCTTTGTTGAAAATTGCGATCGCCCCGGGTTGCTGGCCTTTCATCAACGCCAGGCGAATATCGAAATCCGAGGAACCGGGGCTTTGCATGCCGGGCGTGATCTCGTGGCTCGCCTCCTCGTCAGCGGATTTCACATCCGCCTGCAGGTCCGGCCAGCGAAAACTGATAGATTCCGAGCCCTTGTCGCCCTTGGCGCCACTGTCCACATCGTAGGTTCGTGGCACCACGGAATCGCCCTCGATCACGAACGTGGCATGAACCGTGGGCCTTCTGCTGGTCAGTGCCGAAGCCAGGCCTTTCGTTTCGCCCTCGGAATAGTACGTATACACGCCGGAATCGCGGTCGTACTCGAGGGTGGTGGTCAACTGGGCCCTCAGGGCGGATCGCTTCATTTCATACTCGGCGGTGTATGACTGGAAGGCGGTATCGGCGGACAGGACCACGAAGGAGGCGAGGCCCAGGCAGGCGGTGGCGACTGAAACGGCGGTTTTTCCACGCATTGTTATTCTCCTGATTCTGGCTTGAAGGCTCCCGGTAGACATCACGGGAACGTAATCCGAGTTCGAGATCTTTGCCTTTCCGTGTCTTCCTGCTATCCATTTTGAGAGTAACAAGGCAAAGATTCCATGGTGACTCTACATGTCCATCATTACACCCAGGTTGATCTGGATCAAGTCACGCCCTGAGCCGCGCGCGGAGGAACCATGGCTATTCGCCCGAATCGCAGCGTGAACAGCAGACCCGCGGTATCAGCGGTTTTCCAGCCGGTTGTAGTCAAGCAAGCCAAAGGCCTGTGGTTCCATTTTCCGATAGCCGCGGTGCACCCGGTCACTATGCGACCAGAAATCGGCGTCCGTTCGGCGAACGCCGAATCGATCCATGAAATCCTCGTAGTCCGCATCGTCGGAGATGTTTTCCAGCGCCGCAACGAGATCGCCGGCCCGGACATGGCCCACCTTGTAAAACGCATTGGGATAGCTGCCGACAAATCCACGCAGGACTTGCAGCCGATCTTCGGCAGGGGCGCGATTCTTCTGCTCCCTGAAAAGGGAGGTCATGTTCAGATGGGCGTTGTTGCGCAGTATCGAGAAAAACTCGTCGCCGGCCGGGGTCTCGACCATCAACAGGGCATTCTGTGGAGCATGTTGAGCCCGGTCGCCGACAAGATCGTTCAACCGGTCAAGTTCTGACGCAAGCTGCGTGTTCCCGAGCGAGGAAAGGGCGCGATCCCGCGGCAGGACGTCCTCCAGGCTCTGCCTGAGCATGGCGTACAGTTCGCGCTTCGGGTCGTCGGTCCGGTAGGGGATCTCCATGCCGGATACGCGCTCTTCGGCCCGCGGTGAAGTCAGGTATTCCAGGATTTTCGGATCCGCGTCCCGGTACCAGAGCTGCCGTTCCCGGTCGCGTGCATCCCGCGGGAGAAACAGCAGGAAATTGGATTCGCCATCCATGCGCAGGAAGTCCATGTACAGCCGGGAAAGCAACTGGTGCCCCAGGTTGCCATACACGTCGTAACCGGCAACCAGAAGGTAGTGAATGCGTTCGAGGTCGGTGTATCCAAGAAGCCATGCTGTTTTCGGGCCGTCCCCGAGCAGCCCTTTTTCAACGGTCGCGCTGTCGATGTGGCGGAATATCGTCAGCGCGGCGTTGTCATTGATGCCGTCGCCGTCCCAGAAATGGGTCGTGTCAATGCTTGCCTGCCGGGTGGCTTGCAGGGCGAGGAACTCGTCCTTTTTTTCCAGGTACTCGCGCTGCAACCTGGAAAAGCGGTTCCAGTTCTGGACCGGCCTGAGAGTACTGCCAATGCCTGACGGGAGGGTGAGCAGGTCCATATTGTCCCGATAGAATTCGCTGACATTGTCCGGCTGAATGACATCGGGGTCGACAAAGAATACCCAGAAGTAGTCGTTGATGACGTTCAACGCCACCTGCCCTCGACACACCGGCCCCTTGATGAAGCCCATCACGGTGTACTGCGCCTCTTCCAGCATGAAGCGGTAGCGTGACGTCAGCGGCAGGTCGAAAAAAACGGCGAAGGGGTTGGCCGACAGTTCGGCGTCATAGCCCGGCAACGACGTCACCTCGTAATCGGCCTGAAGGAACAGTTCACGCCACCGCTGCATGCGCTTTGCCGACAATGCATAGGGCATATGGGTTTTCGCGACGATACTGGCTGGGTAATGCTGCACGCGGTAATACACACGCCCGACACCGGGATCGTCGGTCGGGCGGCGTGTGGCAATGATGTCGATGGGCTCGCCAGGAGGCGTTCTCGAGCGGACCAGGCGGAAATACGTTCGCGGGTCCAGGTCGTCAAAGAAGAGATGGGCCAGGAACAGGTGCTCGTAGATGTAGCGGGACACCAGCCTCGACTTCATCGAATCCTGGTTGAAAAACGCCTCCCAACCGGCAATGCGGCTACCATAAGGAGCTCCGGGTGATTCTCGTGGCGTTTAGGTCGCGCCCTGTTCAAGCCATGCGCTCAGCGTGTCGTGTTCGTCAGCGGAAAGGGCGGGCAGCGCATAGGGCATGCCCCACTGGGGGTGCTCCCTGGCGTAGGTGGAAAAGGTCTCCGCTTTCGGACAGGTGTGGCTGCTGTCGAGGCCAAGCTGGAACGACGGGTCGAGCCGTTTTCCGGGCGGCAAGGGGTGACGTTGTTTCAATGACAACATCTGGTACATCACGCCGACATCGCGGTTGGCATCGGGATCCTGATCATATTCGTTGAGCACCGGAAAAAATCCCCTGTCCCGCCACTCGGCCGGCGACTGCGCATCGTCGAACAACCGGGTGGGACTTGCCTCGAACAGGCGCGCCTGGTTGTAGACGACCTCGGTCGAGGCCCCGCGTTCGATGCCTTCGATCGAGCCCAGTTTCAGCTGGCAGGGGGCGTCGTAACAGCCGTGACAGACGACGCAGCGATTCTCCAGGATTGGCTTTACATCGTGCCAGTAGTCGGCGTGGCCGGGCGGCAATATCGCGACCTGGCGATCGCGAGGCCGGGATTCGCCGTACCAACTCGAAAAGTTCGTGGACATCAAGGTCGCGCAACCGCCCAGGACCAGCGCCGCCAGGGATGCCGGGAGCAGGGTCGCAACCCTGTTCGAAGATTTCGACCATGGGAACAATCGATACATGCTGTTTGCCGGCCTCACCGGTGTGGATCGAATATTATTGACCGTTCCGGTCTGAACCAACCCGGGAAGTTCCAAGGTTGATGGTTTCCCTGGCGACAATACCCCCGGACACGATGAATTTCATGGCTTTCTCTACAGTCCAGTCCGTTCGCTGGATACGGGTCGTCCGACGGCGACGGGTTTGTCAAACAGAAATGCAACGAGCAGCCAGGTGACGATGACGGGCACGATGGTAACCAGCCCGAGGAGGACGTGTTTGCTGAAGTGTCTGGTCCGGAATAGTCCGGCCACTATACACCCGTAGAGAACTTGCCGTGCCACCGCGGGTGGCCGTTCGACGATCGACGGTCTATACTTCTGTTTGCCTGTTTCCCTTGAGAGGATCGATGATTTCAGGTACGCGAACCGGATCTCCGCTGCGTCTGTGGTCGGGAGGCTGTCCGGACAGAAAAACAATGGAGTAAGCATCATGTTGAGATCCACCATCTCCCTCGGCATTCCACTCGCAGTCGCATTGGCCGGCATTTCGCTTTCTGCTCACGCCCAGGACATCGGCACGCCCGATGCGGAGGTACTGGAGGATATCGTGTCCGAGCGGCCCTATTCGCCCTATGCCGGTGGCGCCGTGCCCAACCGCGTGTTTTTCGGCGACACGCACCTGCATACCTCATTCTCGATGGATGCCGGCGCGTTCGGCAATCGCCTCGGACTGGAGGAAGCCTACCAGTTCGCCCGCGGCGACGAGGTACGATCCACCACCGCCGGCCGCACCCGCCTCGCAAGGCCGCTGGATTTCCTGGTGGTGGCCGACCATTCCGACAACATGGGCTTCTTTCCCGATCTCAACGCCGGGAAGGCGGATATACTCAGAGATCCGACCGGCAAGAGGTGGTACGAAGACATCCAGGCCGGCAAGGGCATGGCGGTGGCCCTCGAGATCATCGATTCGTTCTCCCGCGCCGAGTTTCCGGACGCCCTGATGTACTGGCCGGACAGCAGGCAGTACCACTCGTCCTGGCAGAAGACCATCGACGCTGCCGAGAAATACAACGATCCCGGGAACTTCACCGCCTTCATCGGTTACGAGTGGACCTCCCAGGTACCGCCCGGCCAGAACCTGCACCGTGTGGTGATCTACCGCGACGGCGGCGACCTCGCCCGCCAGACCGTGCCGGCGACCACCTATCCGCCCCATGGCAGTACCGATCCCGAATACCTGTGGGAACTGCTCGAAACCTACGAGAGCAAGACCGGCGGCGACGTGCTCGCCATCGCCCACAACGGCAACCTGTCCAACGGGCTGATGTTCCCGCTGATCAACCACGTCGACGGCAACCCCATCACCGCCGCGTACGCGGAGACCCGGGCAAAATGGGAACCCCTCTACGAGGTCACCCAGATCAAGGGCGACGGTGAGACGCACCCGCTGCTCTCCCCCAACGATGAATTCGCCGACTACGGAACCTGGGACAAGGGAAATCTCAACCTGAGCGAACCCAAGGAAGACAGCATGCTGCCCCACGAGTACGCACGTAGCGGCCTGCAGCTCGGTCTGTTGCTGGAACAGGAACTCGGCACCAATCCCTACAAGTTCGGCATGGTCGGTTCCACCGACAGCCACACCTCGCTGGCCACCGCGGACGACGACAATTTTTACGGCAAGCATTCGGGTTCGGAACCCGGCCCCGAGCGCATGAAGCACCCCTTCGCCAGGTTTGGCGACCTCGAGATCCTTGGCTGGGAAACCCTGGCCTCGGGCTACGCCGCGGTCTGGGCGGAGGACAATACCCGCGAGGCGCTGTTCGACGCCATGGAACGGCGCGAGACCTACGCCACCACCGGACCGCGGATGCTGGTGCGGTTTTTCGGTGGCTGGGACTTCGAGGAAGCAGATTCCCGGACCCGCCAGCCAGCCGCGGTGGGTTACCGGAAGGGCGTACCCATGGGAGGCGACCTGAGCGCCGCACCGGCGGGCAAGTCCCCGACCTTCCTGGTCGCCGCGCTGAAGGACCCCATCGGCGCCAATCTCGACCGGGTGCAGATCGTCAAGGGATGGCTGGATGCGGAGGGCAAGACCCGGGAGCGGGTGTATGACGTTGTCGTGTCGGACGGACGCGCCATCGACGACGAGGGTCGCTGCAGCACTCCCGTTGGCAACACCGTGGACGTCGAGACCGCCACCTGGAGCAATACCATCGGCGCTACCGAGATGATCGAGGTCTGGCAGGACCCGGAATTCGACCCGGCGCAGAGCGCGTTCTACTATGTTCGTGTCCTGGAAATCCCGACCCCGCGCTGGACGGCCCATGACGTGAAGTATTACGGCGTGGAACTCGAGGAAGGCGATACCGGAATCCACCAGGAGCGCGCCTATACCTCGCCCATCTGGTATACGCCCCAGGGCTGAGTATGCCATCTCGCGGGAACGGAATCCCTCGGACTGTTCTCGTGGAATCGCGTCTTTTTGACCGGGTCCCGAAAGGCGGACAGACCGGGAACACCCTGCGGGGAATGCGTGGAAGGCACCTGACCACCCTGTTTTCAGGGATCGTGGTCATCCTCGTTCTGACGGGTTGTGCCGGGACGGGATCGGAGCCCTTTCAACTCAGGCTGATGCCGGCCCCGGACGTCTACGACGATGGAAGAATCGATCCCTTCATCGAGGGGGATACCGACAACCGGGATCGGGAGATCGGCATTCTCTACGCAACGGACCGCCTGCCCGCGGCGGAAGACGACAGACGCTACCGCTACTACACCAGGGAGTGGGGTTACGTCGTCAGGGTCGGCGAGGCTAACGTCAGTTTCGGGTCAGACGATGGGACGAGCTGGGAGGAGGCTCGCCGGATGTCCCTGTTGAAGGAACGGCCGGAGGACATCCCTCTGTCGGTCAAATCGGTCGAGGAATACGGGCCTTTCCTGCCCACGGTCAGGCCGTTCGACGAGAACGTGGAAATGACCGAGGCACCCGGAAAGCGCCTGATCGAGGAGATCGACGCGCGGCTCGCGGTAACCCGTGGGAAGGATGTCTACATCTACGTTCCAGGTTACCGCGTCGGTTTCGAGTACCCGGCGCTGGTGGCGGCCGAACTGTGGCACTACCTTGGCTACAACGGCGCCTTCGTCACCTATTCCTGGCCGACGTCGACCGCCAGGCTCGCCTATATCCCGGACGTCGAAAGCGCCCTGTCGTCCGCCCGGGGCCTGCGGATCCTGATCACGCATATTGCAGAGCACAGCCAGGCGGAACGGATTCACCTGATCGGGTACAGCGCCGGCGCACGCGTGGTCAGTCGGGCAGTCGCCGATCTAGGCATGTTCGCCTATGGCCTGGACGAGCGTGAAATCCGGAGAAAGGTCAAGCTGGGTCACGTGATCCTGGTCGGCAGCGACGTGGAGCGGGCGCAATTGGCGGGCTACTTCCTGGACGGCGCCCTGGAGATCCTGGATGACCTGACCATCTACGCGTCGGGCACCGACAAGGCGCTGGGCGTCGCCAGGCTGCTGCTGCGGCGTTACCGCAGCGGACAGATCGAGGATGTCGAGGACCTTGGGCCGCGGGCGAGGGAGTTTTTCGATAACACCGAAAAGCTGATCCTGATCGACGCTACCGGCACGGTGGGCAGCGACAGCGGTAACGGACACGCCTATTTCCGCTCCAGTCCCTGGGTGAGCAGCGATATCCTCATGACGCTGATGCGCAATCTGCCGCCCGGCGAACGTGGCCTGGTCCGGCGAACCGATCTGCCGGTCTGGGCTTTTCCCGACGACTATAGCGAGCGACTCCGGGACGCCGTGGAATCGGACCACGGCAAGCACGGTCAGCAATAGGTAACAACAAGACAGATGATGCCGGACAGCGACAATCAGGGGTTGGAGCCGGACAAGGGCTGCATCGCCATCGTCGCGCGCAGCGGCGAGGAACTCGGCCCGTTGTTCAAGGCGGGATATTCGCTTGCCACGAGCCGGCAGGAAACGCTTTACGTACTGGTCCCCGGTAGCGATGGAACCGCACCGGACTGGCTCGAGATCCCCGAACCGCATGATCCGTCTACCGTGCAGATCGATATCCTGGAGCAGTCCTCCATCGCCACCGACATCGGTGCATGGGTAAGACGCCATGACCCGGCCGTGGTGGCATTCGCATTCGACCCTTCTTCAAAGGATGATCGCTACGCGCTCAGCAAGGAACTCGACGCGACGATCACGCGAATTCGCTGTCCGGTCGCGCTGTTGCATGCCGGGCAGGGTTGGGAATCGGGCCGGACGGAACGCCCGTTGAATGTCGTGCCGTTCACGGGGGACGCGGACTCGCGATTTGCGCTGAAAACGGCCCTCGACCTCAATCCCGATGCCAGAATTGTCGTGCTCGGGGCGGGTCCGACTCCGGTCGACGACGAGGACCGGATCGCCCGGGAATCCGAGTTTGCGCGCCTGGTGGGACCGGCGGCGGAACAACCACAGGTCACGTTGAAGCTGTTGCTCGGTGATGACGTCACTGACCAGATGCTGGAATTCGTCAACCGCGAGGCGGACATCATCCTGGTCGGCGCGAGCGGCGGCAACACGCTGGCCCGTGTGCTGCTGGGGGACCGCGCGGGAATCAACCTGTCCGAGACGGTGTGGCGGATCGTCAGGGACTCACCCGTGTCGATCGCGATTTTCCGCGAGTACCAGGGCTGGTTGCGATCGAGCCTGACGCTGCTGTTCTCCCAGGGCGAAAGCCTGTTGCCGGATGTCAGCCGCGAGGAGCGGGTGGAAATCTACAAGGAGATTCGCCGCTCGGCCCGCCAAAGGGTCGATTTCTTCGTGATGATCGGAATGTCAGCGGCCATCGCCTCCTTCGGACTGCTCCTGAACAGCCCGGCGGTGATCATCGGCGCCATGCTGATCGCGCCGCTGATGTCTGCCATCATCGGCATGGGCCTCGGCATCGTCCAGGGCGACATGCGCTTCCTGTTGAACGCTACCAGCGCCGCCATGCGCGGCGCCCTGGTCGCCACCGCCATGGGTGTGGTGATCGGGGCGCTGAACTTTGCCCGGGAGCCGACGGCGGAGATGCTCGCGCGCTCGGGACCGAGCCTGCTGGACCTGGCGGTCGCCATCGTATCCGGCGCCGCGGCGGCCTATGCGCTGTGCCGCAAGGGAATGTCGGCATCACTGCCGGGCGTCGCGATTGCGGTGGCACTGGTGCCGCCGCTGGCGAGCGTCGGCCTGTTCCTCGCCATGGCGGAGTGGGGTGAAGCCTACGGCGCGTTCCTGCTGTTCACCACCAACCTCGCCGCCATCGCGATGTCCAGCGGGATGGTGTTTGCGCTGGTGGGGTTCCGTCCGACCCGGATCTCCGCCCAGGACACCAGGCGGGTCAAGGCGTTCCGGCGCGGCTTCCTGGTCGTCGGCCTGACGGTGCTGCTGATGTTCACCCAGCTTGCCATCCTGTCCATCGACCGGGTGATCACCCGCAATATGCAGAACAGGCTCGAGAGCACCGTGGAGGGCTTCCTCGAGAACAACCTCACCCGGCAGGCACGGCTGTTCGACCTCAAGTACGAGGAGGACGAAGCCGGAATCCTTGACGTATCGGTAATCGCGGCATCAACCAGGCCGCTGGGAGACGAAGAGGCCGAACAGTTGTCCGGGCTGCTGTCGCGATTGACATCCCAGAACGTACGGGTTTCGCTGATTTCGTCACCGCTGTCCACGGGAATCACGATCCGCGACCGCGGGGACTAGCCCGGCGCCAGCTCGACGAGTAGCCGGTTCCTTTCCTCGGCTGGCTTCTCCCCCAGCTCCCGCACCGCATTGAAGAAGGCCGGCAGGTCGCCGTCACGGGATTCGAGCAGAGCGCTGAATGCCGGCACCAGGTGGTAGTAGGTCGCCACCGACAGCAGGTCGGCATTGTTGAGAGGGCGCTGGAACCACCAGTCGTAGAAGGGCGTGCCTTCGCCACGCAGCGCGCGTTTCGCGTACTCGCTCTTCATCGCTGCAAACAACTCCGTTTTTGCCGTTACGGGATCGGCGCCGAGATAGGCCGCGGCCAACCGGTCGCGGTAGTCGAGCACCATGGCGGTGATCTCCGCCTGGCGCCGGCGCTGGTCGAGGAGGCCGGGCACCGCCGCGGGATCCCCGTACAACTCCAGCCATTCCGTCACCAGCGCAAGTTCGACGGCGGTGGCAAAGGCCTCGTTGAACGCGGAGTCGTCCTGGACATAGACCACCTGGTGCGCAAGTTCGTGGAAGATCAGCGCGGCGAGGTCGGGTTCCGGGAAATTGATGAAGGTATTGAGCAGCGGGTCTGCGAACCAGCCGAGAGTGGAATAGGCCCTGACCCCGTAGGTGATCACGTCGTAGTCGAGGGCCCGCAGCGCATCGGCCTCGGCAAGGGCATCGTTCTCGCCGAAATAACCCTTGTAGGCAACGCAACCCGCGATGGGAAAGCACCAGGTCTTCGGTTCCAGCGAATAGGCGGGCGCCGCCACCACGTTCCAGGTCACGTAACGCCGGCCGAGGTCGGTGTAATGGCTGAAGCCGGGATTGTCGCCGAGGGCCATGCGCTCGAGCGCGAACCGGCGCATGCGATCCGCGAGTTCGAGCTGGGACTTCAGCGATTCCGGCGTGTCCTCCGAAGCCAGCAAATCCGATACCGGTTCACGATCGGCGATGATCCGGTACTGCCCTTTCGCGGCCTGGACGTAGTAACCAAGCTGCGCGCAGCCGCCAAGGACGAGCGTGAAGGCGGCAACAACGATTGCCCTGGCATGCGGGGAGGGGGACAACGGAACTGACGTGCAACAGGGGACCGGCACGCGATCATAACCCGTGGCCGCGCGCCGGGGAGGGAAGATGAAATCCGCTACAATGCCGCGCCATTCACCCCGCGCGCCTTCAAATCTCCCTATGCGGACCCGGCGAGACAATGACTGATCCGGTATCCGGCCTCGCCGTCTACCTTGTGGGCGGCGCGGTGCGCGACGAACTCCTCGGGCTGGAGGTCAAGGACCGTGACTGGGTGGTGGTGGGCAGCACGCCGGAGGAGATGGCCGCACGCGGGTTTCGGCCGGTGGGACGCGACTTCCCGGTATTTCTCCATCCGGACACCCAGGAGGAATACGCCCTCGCGCGTACCGAACGAAAGACCGCGCCGGGGTACCACGGCTTCGCATTTCACAGCGATCCGGACGTCACCCTCGACGAGGATCTCCGGCGGCGCGACCTCACCATCAATGCCATGGCGCGGGATGCGGACGGGGCGCTGGTGGATCCCTGGGGCGGCCTCGCCGATCTTGAGGCGCGGCAACTGCGCCATGTCTCGCCGGCATTCTCCGAAGACCCGGTACGCGTGCTGCGCACCGCCAGGTTCGCGGCGCGTTTCCACGAACAGGGATTCCGCGTGGCAGACGAAACCCTCGCGTTGATGCGCGGCATGGTCGCGGACGGCGAGGTGGATACGCTGGTGGCGGAGCGCGTATGGCAGGAGCTGTCCCTGGCCCTGGAGCGGCCCGGCGCGTCGGTGTTCGTTTCGGTGCTCAGGGAATGCGAGGCGCTGGCGGTGCTGCTGCCCGAGGTGGATGTCCTGTTCGGCGTACCGCAGACGCCGCGCTACCACCCCGAGGTGGACACTGGCGTCCACGTACTGCTGAGCCTGGACGCGGCGGACCGCGACGGACTGGACGCGATGGAACGGTTCGCGGTGCTTCTGCATGACCTCGGCAAGGGACTGACGCCGGAGAGCGAACTGCCGCGCCACATTGGTCACGAGCATCGCGGCCTCGCGCCAGTCGATGCCCTGTGCGATCGCCTGCGCGCGCCGAAAGCCTGGCGCCGCCTCGCGCGGGTGGTCTGCGAGTACCACCTGATGTTGCACCGGCTGGAGACGCTGCGCCCCGCCACCGTGCTGCGCATGCTCGAGGGGATGGACGCCTTCCGCCGCCCGGAGATCGTCGCCGCCTTCGGCCGCTGCTGCCGCTGCGACCAGCGCGGTCGAACGGGATTCGAGGACGCGGACTATCCGCAGGCGGGCCGGCTGCTGCAATACCTCGCGGCGGCGCAATCGGTGGATACCGCGGCGGTGGCGGCGGAAACCCGCGAACGCGGGAAGGGCAACAACGCCATCGCGGAGTCGATCCGGCGCGCGCGCGTAGCGGCCATCGCCGCGATGAAATAAACGCGGGCCATCGCCGCGATGAAATAAACGCGGGCCATCGCCGCGATGAAATAAGCGCGGATCATCGCCGCGATGAAATAAGCGCGGCCATCGCCGCGACCAGGTAACCCCGCCCGCCGGTTCAGGCGGAGCGGGATACCCCGGCGGTGTGCATGTTGATCACGTTGCCGGACACCCGCGGGCTGCGGGTGCCGCACTCGTTGAGGCGGTTGACGAAGTGGTCCAGCGTGGTGATTCGCTGGCGCATGTTGCGGATCTGCGCATCGAGATCGCTGAGTTCGTCCTGCACCTGGGAATCCTTGCGGTAGACCCGTTCCAGGCTTTCATGGCGGCGCTTGATCTCGGTGGCGCGCTCCTTGAGTTCGAGCTCCAGCGGCACGAGCACGGTGCGGCACCAGCGGTCGACGTCGTCCCGGGTCTGCTTGTACAGGTTGCGGATCTTGACCATCACCGCGCCGTGGTAGCGATCGCGGAGAATGTGCTGCTCGGTCATGACCATGCCCAGGCCGTGGCTGTGCTTGACATGGCTCGCCTGGAGCTTCTTCAGGGAATCGATGTAGATGTCGGGCTCGATGCGTCGCGCGCTGAGGCCGTTCACGTCGAGCACCTCCTCGACCTCGCGGAACACCCGGCCGATCTTGCGTTCCAGGCGGATGATGTAGGACAGCGCCATCTGGAAGCGCTCCACCGCCACCGCGTGGAAGTCGTTCATCTCCCGCTGCAGCCCCGGTGTTGTCATCTGGTTGCTGATCTCGTAGCGGTAGGAGGCGATCATGCGGTCGAGGAACATCAGGTCGAGGCGGCGCACGAACTGGCCGTAGCCTTCCTTCAGCTCCCTCTTCAGGTCCAGTACCTTGTCGCGCGCGCGGGCATGGCGCTTGATGTCGCGCCTGATCTTTTCCTGGCTGTTGCGCGCCACGGTTTCCTGGCTGGAATGAATGGCCTGCAGCTCGTCGGAATGTGCGGTGGCATCCTGCAAGCGGCGTTTCACCACGCTGCGGATCGCTGAAATGGTGGGCGACAGCTCCCTGATCGCCTGGTTGACGATATGCTTCTGGTTGGTGAAGTTGATGGTATCCGCGAGCGCCTGCTCGTAGCGCTGGATGCCGCTCGCCTTGACCAGTCGCATGTCCTCCTTCACCCGGCCGACCATCGCCTTCTGTGCCGAGACCGGGAAGATCTGGTCCTGGGGAAGCTCCAGGATGCGGGAGACCTCGCGGACCTGCTTCTTGATGTCCTGCTCGATCTCGACCCGGGTCTTGAGCTCGTCCCACAGGAGGTCGATCTTGTTCAGTACCACGATGACGTGATCGGTGTGGTCGTCCTTCACGTGCTCGCGCCAGAGCTGCAGCTCGGAGCGGGTGATACCGGTATCCGCCGACAGCACGAATACGATGGCATGGGCCGAGTCGAGGGCCTGGAGCGTGAGCTCGGGCTCCACCCCGAGGGCATTGAGGCCCGGGGTGTCGATTATCCTGAGGCCCTGCTTGAGGAGCGAATGCGGATAGTTGACGACCGCGTGACGCCATTTCGGTACCGGCACCTGGCCGCCCACGAGATCGACGTCCTTGAGGTCCTCCTCGCTGGTCCCCGGAATGAAGCCGAGCCGCCGCGCCTCCTCCGGCGCCACCAGGTTGGCCTCGGTGATCTTCTTCAGCGAACTCTTCACCACGTCGCGGTCCGAGAGCGAGAACAACAGGTGCTCCCAGGCATCGTCATCCTCGAGCAGCATGGTGATCGGCCGCTGCTGCACCGTGAGATCCGCCTGGGTGGGAAGCAGGCGGATGGACGGCAGGCGGGACTGCTCGTACTGCAGCACCGTGGTGCAGCGGGTGGTGCGGCCCGGGGACGAGGGCAGGTAGCGATCGCCCTGGTCGCCGAAAATGGTGGCGTTGATCAGCTCCGTCTTGCCGCGGGAGAACTCCGCCAGGAAGAGGACATTGCGATGGCTGTCATCGAGAAAGCTGCGAACGTGATTCAGCCGGTCCCGGGTACGCTCCGTGTGGTACCGGTTCTTGTCCATCCAGCCATCGATGCTGTCCAGGAGCTGCTGCAATTCCTGCAGGCTCTGGTCCGCATTGAGCTGTTCTTCAAAGTAGTTCATAGCCCCCGCTTCTCCTGTCCGGCTTCACCAACCGGTAACGCAATTGTTTCTTGATCGTGCTGGATACTTGTCCACGCGGTCCGCCAGCTTGCTCCCCTGGACACGCGGGTTTGTCCAAAGTGTAACTGTTTTTCGGGGCGCGGGTAAGCCCGGTGGTAATAATTCACACTGCCGGCGGCCTTGATTTCAGCGCGCTATCACCGCCACACTCCCCCGCAAACCGCGCCGCGCGCCCGTAACCGTGTCCGAAAACCCCCAGCTTTCCATCGACTATGCCGAAATCGCCGCGGATGCGTTCGGCCGCTCACTGGAAGGCTTCGGCGTCAACCTGCTGGTCAGCGACGTCCCGCGCTGCTGCGATTTCCTTTCGGCGGTGCTGGAATTCGAGGTGCTGCGCCAGTCCGTGGACTTCGCCATCCTGCGTCACCGCGAGATGATTTGCCAGCTACATGCCGACCACACCTACCATGCCAATCCGCTGCCTTCCCTGGTGCCCGAGGCGGGTCCCCGTGGCGGCGGGGCGGAATTGCGGCTGTACCACCTTGACCCCGATGCCGCGGAGGCGCGCGCCCGCGCGGCGGGAAGCGTGGTACTCCAGCCCACGGCGGACAAGCCCCACGGCCTGCGGGAATGCTACCTGCTGGACCCGGACGGCTACTGCTGGGTCCCCTCGGCGCCGATAGCCGTCGACGCGGACTGAGCCACGCCATGATTCGTGCGATCCTGTTCGACAAGGACGGCACCCTGCTGGACTTCGACCGCACCTGGCTGCCGCGCTACCGCGCTGCCGCCAGCGTGGTTTCCGGGCACTGCGGCGGCCGCCATTCCGCGGAGGACATCCTGGCGCTCGGCGGTTATCGCGCGCAAACCGGGGGCTGGGTGCCGGATTCGCTTCTCGCCGCGGGCAGCAATGCGCAGATTCTCGCCGCCTGGGAGGAACTCGTCGGGCAGCCATTCGATGCCGCTGAACGGGCGCGAATCACGACCTGCTTCGCCCCCGGGACGGAAGGTTACGTGCCGGTAGTGGAACCACTGCGTCCCTGCCTCGAGGATCTCGTGGCGCGCGGCTATCGACTCGGCATCGCCACCATGGACGACGAGGCCCAGGCGCGCTCCACCGCCGCCGGGCTCGGCGTCGCCGACCTGTTCACGTTCATCTGCGGCGCCGACAGCGGCTTCGGCGTAAAGCCGGAGCCGGGCATGGTGCATGCCTTCGGTCGCGCAGTGGACATGCCGCCGGAGGCGATCGCCATGGTGGGCGACAGCCCGCGCGATATCCACATGGGGCAGCGGGCCGGCGCGGGAGCGAGCATCGGCGTCCTCACCGGCGCCCACGATGCCGCGGAACTTGGCCGCCACACGCCCCACGTGCTGACGGATATCACCCGGCTTGCCGATTTCCTCGGCGAAGAAGGCCGAACCATTCGATGACCACGCGGTCGAAAACTCCATGCTGCGCCGGGCCATCACGCCCGGCCAAACGAAAGACACCATGAACGATACCTCCCGCTACCAGCGACCCGACGACGCCACCATTCGCGAGAAGCTGGATGACCTGCAATACCAGGTAACCCAGCGCGAGGGCACCGAGCGGCCGTTCGACAATGCCTACAACGACGAGAAACGCGATGGCATCTACGTCGACATCGTCAGCGGTGAGCCGCTCTTCAGCTCGCGCGACAAGTTCGATTCCGGCACCGGCTGGCCGAGCTTTACCCAGCCCATCGATCCGCAGTACGTGCGCACGCGCACGGACTTCAAGCTCATCCTGCCGCGCAAGGAAGTGCGCAGCGTGATCGCGGATTCCCATCTCGGCCATGTCTTCACCGACGGTCCCGCGCCCACCGGGCTGCGCTACTGCATGAATTCCGCGGCGATGCGTTTCGTTCCCCGGGAGGACATGGATGCCGAGGGGTATGGCGAGTACCTTGCGCTGTTCGAATAGAAATCGCGGATTTTTCGCGGCAGTACTCGCCGCCTGGCTCGTTCCGGCGCAGGCGGCGGAGATCACCATCGAGAGCGGAGCGATGCGGGTGCCAGTTGTCGAGCTATACACATCCGAGGGCTGCAGCAGTTGCCCTCCCGCGGATGCCTGGATCGGCCGCCTCGGCGAAACGCTCGGCGAAGAACTGCGGGCAGTACCGCTCGCCTTCCATGTCGACTACTGGAACTACCTCGGCTGGGACGACCCGTTCTCGAGCCCGGAATACACGCAACGCCAACGCTTTCTCGGCGCCCTCAATGCGCAGTCCAGCATCTATACCCCGGAATTCCTCGTCAGCGGGCGCGAAACCCGGGGAACGCGAGCGGTGGTGGGCGCGATCCGGGAAGCCAACGCGCAACCCGCCGTCGTCACCATCCGGGCGGTGGTCACCCGCGATGCCGATGAGGTAATCACCGCCGAGGTCGACATCGACGGCGATACCGCGGGCGCGGCGCTCTACTTCGCGGTATTCGAGAACGGCATCACCCGGGAAATCGGCGCTGGCGAGAACCACGGACGCACGTTGAACCATGACTTCGTCGTGCGTGACTTCCGCGAAGTGGCGCTACCTGACCCGGGGAACCAGGCGATTCGCGTGAGCATTCCCGTGGAAGACGACTGGAACCGCTCCGACCTCGGTCTCGCGGTTATGGTGATGGACCGCCGGGACAGCCACACGCGTCAGGCGCTCAGTACACCGCTGGAATCGCTGTTCGCCGGCGGTTGAGGCCTGCGGCCGCGGCGTGGCGCAGCCGGTCAGCTGGTTTCCTGGTCCGCCTTTTGGTTCTCGATTTCCTCCCGTACCGCTTCCATGTCGAGTTTCTTTGCCTCGTCCACGAGTTGATCGAGCTGGTTTTTCTGCAGCGCACCGGCCTGGGAGTAAACCACCACCTGCTCCTTGACCACCATCAGCGTGGGGATGGAGCGGATGCCGAACTGCGCGGCGAGGTCCTGGGACTGCTCCGTGTCCACCTTGGCAAACACGATATCCGGATTCCCCTGTGCTGCATCGTCGTATACGGGGGCAAAGCTCTTGCAGGGCCCGCACCATTCAGCCCAGAAATCGATGAAGACGAGATCGTTGTTGCCGACCGTGTCGGAAAAGTTGTCGCGAGTGAGGTCCACGGTGTGGCTCATGGGGGGTCTCCTGATGTTGAACCACTGGATGTGGGGGGCGTCGCGCCGATTTAAACCGCGTGGTATCAGTCGCGGCGCAGCTTTTCGTCAAGCGCGATGGGCGTGGGATAGCGCATCACGATATACCACGCGGAGACGATGAAGCTGATCATGGTGGCGATCTGCACCATCAGCGAGGCGCTCTCGGAGATCAGCCCGTGGGTGGCGGCGACGAACACCACGAGCAGGGAAAACTCGCTCATCTGGCCGAGACGAACGCCGGTTTCCCAGGCCAGCTTGTCCGATTCCGACTGCCCCACCAGGGCGAAGCGAAAGACGAGGGGTTTCAGCAGCAGCAGGCCGCCACCGATGATTACCGCCGGCAGCAGCACGCCCGCGGCGGCGTGGACATCGAAGCCCGCGCCGAGACCGAAGAAGAACATCACCAGGAAGAAATCGCGCAGCGGCTTCAGGCTCTCGGCGATATGCAGCGCCACCGGGCTGGTGGCGATGGCGATGCCGGCGATGAAGGCGCCGATCTCGTAGGACAGACCGAAGGTCTCTGATAGCTGGGCAATGGCGAGGCACCAGCCGATGGTGAGCAGGAAGACGTATTCCTGGATCCGGTCGAAGCGCATGAACAGCGGCATCAGCACCCATTTCTGACCGAACCAGGCAATCGCGCAGACCGCGGGCAGCGCCACCAGCAGGAGCGCGATGTCGGCGATGGGCACATCGCCCTTGCCGAGCCCCTGGAGCACCAGCATGGTGACGATGGCGATCAGGTCCTGGAGCAGCAGTACGCTGATGATCACCTCACCGGTGTGGCGATGATGGAGCACGGTGGTGGGCAGCAGCTTGAGACCGATGATGGTGCTCGAGAACGAGGCGGCGACGCCGATGATGATCACGTCGCCGATGCCGAAGCCGAACAGCCACGCCACCCCGCCGGCGGCGGCGAAGAACACCGCCGAGCAGATCAGGGTTACCAGGGTGGTTTCCCGTAGCAGGTAGATCAGCTTGCGCGGCGACAGGTTGAGGCCGAGCAGGAAGAGCAGGAAGATGATGCCGATGCGGGCGATGTCCTGAATCAGTTCAGCGTCGGTGACGAGCTTCAGCCCCCAGGGTCCGAGAATCGCGCCGAGCGCGAGATAGGCGATCAGCATCGCCTGGCGCAGGTAGAGCGCCACCGTCGCCAGCAGCGCGGCGCCGCTGAAGATCAGGAATATGGAGAAAACGATGCTGTGTTCGTGCATGAAAACGATAGGCTGGCGAGCCTTCCTGCGAAGGCGCGGCTTTGGCATTAAAATACCACGAAGCAGCGGCGGCCTTGCCGCGCATCGGCGCCCGCACGGGCCAAGAGGCGGACATGAGCAGTGAAAAAAAGTTGACCCACTTCAACACCGACGGCGATGTCCACATGGTGGACGTCGGCGAGAAGGACGTTACCCGCCGGCGCGCGGTGGCGGAGGGTTGCATCCGCATGGAATCCGCGACCCTGGAGATGATCGCCGCCGGCGACCATGCCAAGGGCGACGTGCTCGCGGTGGCGCGCATTGCGGGCATCATGGCGGTGAAGAAAACCGCGGAGCTGGTGCCACTCTGCCATCCCCTCATGCTCACCCGCATCGACGTCGACCTTGCGATCGAGGCGACGGACAACCGCGTGCGCTGCACCGTCGCCACCGAGACCACCGAGCGCACCGGGGTGGAGATGGAGGCGCTCACCGGGGTGCAGGTGGCGCTGCTCACGATCTACGACATGTGCAAGGCGGTGGACCGGGGCATGGAGATGGGTGACATCCGCCTGCTGCACAAGTCGGGCGGACGTTCCGGTGAATGGAACCGCGCCGCCTGAGCGCTTGTCGACCATGGTGAACCCAGCCAACGTCCTCCCCGCCGGCGACCCGAACTGCGACACCGACCCGGAGTCCATCAGCGCCACGGAGGCCAATCGCCGGATACTCGACCAGGTCACGCCGGTCACCCAGGTGGAGACCATCGCGCTGCGCTCGGCACTCGGGCGCGTGATAGCGCAAGACGTAAAGAGCCGGGTGTCGGTGCCGAATCACACCAACTCGGCGATGGATGGTTACGCGCTGAGCGGCGCGGATCTGCCGGCTTCGGGCAGCCGTGAACTGAAGCTCGTGGGCACGGCATTCGCCGGCGAGCCGCATGAAGGCGCCGTGGCGCGCGGCGAATGCGTACGCATCATGACCGGCGCGGTGATGCCCGAGGGCACCGACACGGTGGTGATGCAGGAGCGCGTCGCGCTGGACGGCGACAGGGTGGTGGTGGGTGACCGCGAAAAGGCCGGCGCCAACGTGCGCCAGGCCGGCGAGGACCTCGCCGTAGGCGACGTCGCCATAGCGGGCGGGACCCGCGTGGGGCCCTCTCATCTTGGTCTCGCTGCGTCGCTGGGTTTCTCCGAACTGCCGGTGTTCCGCCGCCCGCGGGTGGCGTTTTTCTCCAACGGCGACGAGCTGCGCTCGGTGGGCGAGGTCATCGGCACCGGCGAACTGTATGACTCCAATCGCTATACCCTGTACGCGATGCTTACCGAGGCCGGGGTGGATATCATCGATCTCGGCATCGTGCGCGACGACCCCGCCGCCATACGCCGCGCCTTCGAGGAGGCCGCCGCCTGCGCCGACATGGTGATCACCTCGGCCGGGGCATCCGTGGGAGACGCGGACTTCGTCCGTGACACCCTGGGCGAACTCGGCGTGGCGACCTTCTGGAAAGTGGCGATCAAGCCCGGCCGACCGCTGTCCTTCGGCAGCGTGGGCGATGCCCTGTTCTTCGGCCTGCCCGGCAACCCGGTGGCGGTGATGGTGACGTTCGAACTGTTCGTGCGCCCCGCGCTGCGGCGGATGTCCGGTGAGCGCGACGTCACCCACCTGCGGATGATGGTGCCCACCCTGACACAGTTGAAGAAGCGCCCGGGTCGGATGGAATACCAGCGCGGTATCCTCTCCCTCGACGAGCGTGGGCGCACCGTGGTCCGCAGCACCGGGCAACAGGGCTCCGGCATTCTCCATTCCATGAGCGTCGCCAACTGCTACATCATCCTGGACGACGACTCCACCGGCGCTTCCCCCGGCGACCTGGTGGAAGTGCAGCCCTTCGCCTCCGCCATCTGAGCGCGCCGTGCGCGCGGACATCGAGCGCTGGAACCGCAAGTTCGCGGATGCGCGTCCCGTGGATGCGCCGGCCGGCGAGGCGGAACTCGTCGCCGTTGCCGGCAACCTGCCCGCCGGTGGCCTCGCACTGGAACTCGCCTGCGGACGCGGCGCAGGCGCGCTCTGGCTCGCCACCCTGGGCTACGACGTGGTCGCGCTCGACGGATCGATCAATGCGCTACGGGTTTGTGCCGACGCAGCGAGGCGCGAAGCGCTGCCGGTCTTCCCCGTGGTCATGGATCTCGATCACGCGGTGCTGCCAGAAGGGCGCTTCCGAATGATCTCGATTGTGCGCTACCTGAACCGCACGCTGTTTCCCACCTTGTCGGACGCACTCGCGCCCGGTGGCATGCTGTTCTGCAAGACCTTCAACCGGCGCCATCTCGAGGCGCAGCCGCGTTTCAACCCGGACTACCTGCTGCAGGACGGCGAGCTGCCCGGGCTGTTTCCCGGGCTGACCGAGATCGCGAGCGGCAATTCCGGCGGCGCGTCCTGGTTCCTGGGCCGTTTTTAGTAATAGCCGTTAAACCCTCGGCAAAATCAACCGAACGCGGGCGAGACGAGGCGGATCGAGCCGAAAGAGCGGAATGTACATCAAGTACATGAGCATCTTGAGGTTTGATCCAACGAAGTATCGCCAAGTGCAGGTCATTTTGCCGAGGGTTTCAGTGGTATTCGGCCATTGCCTTGATATGTGCCGCGGCGCTGCGTCCCAGCGAGGAGAGATCGTAGCCACCCTCGAGGCAGGACACCATCCGCTGCCCGCAGCATTCACTGGCGATGCGGCACAACTCGGTGGTGATCCAGGCATAGTCGGCCTCCACCAGGTTGAAATCCCCCATGTCGTCCTCGAGATGCGAGTCGAAGCCGGCGGAGATCATTACGAGTCCCGGCGCGAAGTCGCGCAGGGCGGGTAGCCAGCGTTCGCTCACCGCGGCGCGCCATTCCCGCGACCCCGTTCCCGCGGGCAGTGGCAGGTTGAGTACGTTCGGCAGATCGGTGTCGGCGCCGTTGAACGGGTAGAAGGGATGCTGGAACGAAGAGCACAGCAGCACCCGCTCATCACCGCCAAAGATGTTTTCAGTGCCGTCGCCGTGGTGGACGTCGAAGTCGACGATGGCGATCCGGTTCATGTCGTGCTCCGCCATGGCATGGGCGGCGCCTACTGCGACATTGTTGAACAGGCAGAAACCCGCGGCATTGTCGCGCCCCGCGTGATGCCCGGGCGGGCGCACCGCGCAGAAGGCCTGGGAATGGGCCCCGCCGAAGACCAGGTCGACTCCCATGACCGCCGCGCCGGCGGCATGCAGCGCCGCTTCCAGGCTGTGCCGGGTCATGGCGGTGTCGCCGTCCAGTGTCGCCACGCCATCACCCTCCGGCGATGCGCCGAACACCCGCTCGACGTGACCCGCCCCGTGGACCCTGAGCAGGTGCTCCCGGCGCGCCGGCGCGGCGTCGTAATGGCGTATCAGCCAGTCCACGCCGGAAGCGATCAACTGGTTGTTGATGGCGTCGAGGCGCTCCGGGGACTCGGGGTGATGCGGAAAGCCGTTGTCATGCAACGAACAGCTCGGATGGCTGATGACGGCGACTGTCATGTATTACGGGAAGGGTTTTCGTAGAATAGTTTGCGCGCGCCGCGCTCATGCGAGCCGGCGCATTCAATTTATCATAGTGTCACATTGGTTTCGGCATGGGTCTTCACTATCTGAACCGCCTGTTCTCGCCGCGGTCCGTGGCGGTGTTCGGCGCCAGCGAGAAATCGCAGGCGGTGGGCACGCTGGTGTTCCGCAACCTGCGGCAGGGTGGTTTCAAGGGCGAGGTCTATCCGATCAATCCGGCCCACAAGCGCATCCAGGGAGAGACCGCGTGGGGCGACCTGGCGGCGCTCGGAAAGCCCGTGGACCTTGCGGTGATCGCCACTCCCGCGCGCACGGTGCCGGACATCATGGTCCAGTGTGGTGAGCACGGCGTGCGCGGCGCGGTGGTGATGTCCGCCGGCTTCAGCGAGAGCGGCGCGGGTGGCCGGCGCCTAGAACGGGAGGTGCTCGACATCGCGCGCGAGCACAATATCCAGGTCATCGGCCCCAACTGCCTCGGCATCATGCGGCCCTCGGCCGGCCTCAATGCGACCTTCAGCCACAACCAGGCTCTCGCGGGCAGGGTGGCGCTGGTGTCCCAGTCCGGCGCCATCTGCACCGCGGTACTCGACTGGGCCGCCGACCGGGGCATTGGATTCTCCACCGTTGCCACCCTCGGCGATGCCGCCGACGTGGGCTTCGGCGACGTGCTGGACTTTCTCGCCCTCGACCACGAGACGGACAGCATCCTGCTTTATATCGAGGGTATCCGTAATGCGCGCAGCTTCATGAGCGGACTGCGGAGCGCGTCACGCATGAAGCCCGTGGTGGTGCTCAAGTCGGGTCGTTTCGAGGAGGGTTCGCGCGCCGCCACCTCCCATACCGGCGCCATCGTCGGCGGCGACGACGCGTTCAACGCGGCGCTCGAACGCGCCGGGGTGGTGCGCGCCCATACCGTCACGCAGTTGTTCTCCGCGGTGGAGATTCTCGACTCCGGAATTCGCGTCGCCAACGACCGCCTGTGCATCGTCACCAATGGCGGCGGCCCGGGTGTGATGGCGACGGACCGGGCAGTGGAGATAAAGCTTCGCATGGCGACCCTCTCCGACGACACCCGCGCCGCGCTGGACGCGGTCCTGCCGGCGTCCTGGTCGCATGGCAACCCGGTGGACATCATCGGCGACGCCACGCCGGAGCGCTACGAGGCCGCGCTGCGCGCCTGTATCGGCGATACGGACATCGACGGCATCCTGGTCATGCTGACCCCCCAGGCAATGACCGACCCGCTGGGCGCTGCCCAGGCAGTGGTGAATGTCGCGCGAGACACCAGCAAGCCGATCCTGGCCTGCTGGATGGGTGAGAGCCAGGTGGCGGCGGGGCGCAGACTGCTGGACGAGCACGACATCCCCCATTTCAGCGCGCCGGAATCCGCGGTGGAGGCCTTCGCCTGCCTCGCCCGATACCGCAGCAACCAGGAAATGCTGATGCAGGTGCCGGCATCGGTGGAAGCCCGGCCCGCGGCGCCGGACGTGGATGGCGCGCGCCTGATCCTGCAAGGCGTTCTCGCCGAGGGTAGGCGTAACCTGTCCACTACCGAGTCGCGCGCCATCCTTGCCGCGTTTCACATTCCCTCGGTGTCCACCATCCTCGCGCGTGGCGCGTCGGAGGCGCTGGTCACAGCGGAGACGCTGGGATTCCCGGTGGCGATGAAGATCAGTTCGCCGGATATCGTGCACAAGTCAGAAGTCCGCGGCGTGCGCCTGAATGTTGGCGGCGCGAACCAGGTGCGCAGCGCATACCAGGAACTGGTGGATTCGGCGCGCGAGTTGCGTCCGAATGCGCGTATCGACGGCGTCACCGTGGAGCGCATGGTGGCCAGCCGCGCGGAACGCGAACTGATGATCGGCGTGCTGCGCGATCCGGTATTCGGGCCGGTGATCAGCTTTGGCAGCGGCGGCACCGCGGTGGAGGTGCATCGCGACCGCGCCGTCGCCCTGCCGCCCCTCAACGACTTCATGGCCCGCAGGACGATCCTGCAGACCCGGGTGGCGCGCGCGCTGGCAAGCTTCCGCGGCCTGGCCGAGGTGAACCATGACGCCCTGGTGGACGCGATGCTGCGGGTTTCGGAGATGGTCTGCGAGTTGCCGGAGGTGGTCGAGATGGATATCAACCCGTTGGTGGCGAACGAGTCGGGAGTGGTCGCGGTAGACGCGCGCTTCGTCGTCGACTATCCGCCCACCGCGCTCAGGCGCTATGACCACATGGCGATCCACCCCTATCCCAACGACCTCGTCCGCCAGGTACAGCTGGCCGACGGCGCCAACGTCGTGGTGCGTCCGATCCGGCCTGAAGACGCGGAGATGGAGCAGCGATTCGTGCGCAACCTGTCGCGTGAATCTCGCTACATGCGCTTCATGCAGGCATTGAGTGAACTGACCCCGACGATGCTGGTGCGCCTGACCCAGATCGACTATGACCGCGAGATGGCATTCATCGCCCTGGCTAAGGAGGACGGGCGAGACGAGGAGATCGGCGTCAGCCGCTACGCCATCAACCCCGACGGCAGCAGCTGTGAATTCGCGCTCGTGGTGGCGGACGCCTGGCAGAACCGCGGCCTCGGTGCGTTGCTGATGCAGACCCTGATTTCAGCCGCCAGGGCGCGCGGCCTCGACACCATCTACGGCGAGGTGCTGGCGCATAACAACAACATGCTTGGCCTGATGCAACGCCTCGGGTTTTCCTTGAGGAAGAGCACCGAGGACCAGGGCATCATGGTGGTCACCATGTCCCTCGATTCAGGCGGCCGTCCGGGCTGACAGGCTCGCGGGCCACGGCCGCGCGAAATCCAGGCGCGTCAGTTGCTGGTGTTGCCGCTCGTGGACTCGACGCTCTTCTCGATCACCTCGGCATTGTTGCCATCGCCTTCGAGTGCGTCGGATACCGCGGAGCCCACCTGGTCGGCCTTTTCCATGGTGTAGTCTGCGGCTTTCGCGGACGCTTCCTTCGTCGCGTCCCAGGCCTTCTTCGATCCCTCGGCTACGGCCGCGGAACCCTCTTTCGTGGCTTCCTTTGTCGCGTCCCAGGCCTTTTTCGAGCCTTCGGCTACCGCGGCGGCCCCTTCCTTGGTGACTTCCTTGGTGGCGCCCCAGGCCTTTTTCGATCCCTCGGCGACCGCCTCGGCTCCTTCCTTCGAGGCTTCCTTGGTGGCATCCCAGGCCTTCTTCGAGCCATCGGCAACGGCTTCGGCGCCGGAGGACACCATGTCAGCGCCCTTGGCGGCGCCTTTCTTGGTCGCTTCCAGGGCGCGCGTACCCTGGACCTTGGAATATTCCGCGGCGCTGCCGGCGGCTGCCTTTGTCTGCTGCTTTGTCTGGCCCCAGAGCTTGTCGGCCTTCTCCGCCTTGGTGGGCTGGGTGGTCGTGACATTCTCGGCGAAAGCGGGTGCCCCGGCGCCGGCCAGGCAGAGCACGGAGGCGAATGCGATAGCGGATCGTAACGGTGCGTTGTTCACTTTCATGGATGACCAGTGCTATAAGCGGACGGGTATTATTGCAATTTGGGCATGAATTTCACATGAATACGGGAGGCGCTCAGGGGGTTCTGGTGGTGACCGGCGGCAGCCGAGGCATCGGCGAGGCCGTATCCCGCCTGGCGGCCGATCGCGGCTACCAGGTGGTGATGAATTTCCGCTCGGATCGCGCGCGGGCCGAGCTGGTCGCGGCGGATATCGGCAGCCGGGGCGGCTCAGTCCATTCGGTGCAGGGCGATGTTTCTTCGGAGGCCGACGTCGTCGCGCTGTTCGAGATCGCTGCCGGGCTGGGAGAAATCGCCGGACTGGTCAACAACGCCGGCATCCTCGAGCAGCAGATGGACCTAGTGGACATGACCCCGGAACGCTTCGACCGGGTGTTCGCGGTCAACGTGCGCGGCAGTTTTCTCTGCGCCCGGGAGGCGATACGGCGCATGGCACGCAGCCGCGGCGGGGGCGGCGGCGCCATCGTCAACGTGTCCTCCGCCGCGGCGCGCATCGGTTCGCCCCACGAGTACATCGACTACGCCGCCTCCAAGGGCGCCATCGATACCCTGACTCTCGGGCTGTCGAAGGAGGTCGCCGTGGAGGGCATTCGCGTGAACGCGGTGCGCCCCGGCATCATCGAGACCGAAATCCACGCGAGCGGAGGAGATCCCGGCCGTATCGAGCGAATCGCGCCGATGGTGCCGATGCAGCGCG
This sequence comes from Gammaproteobacteria bacterium, assembly GCA_030432755.1. Taxonomy (GTDB): domain Bacteria; phylum Pseudomonadota; class Gammaproteobacteria; order Arenicellales; family Poriferihabitantaceae; genus VYFG01. The sequence continues at coordinate 28,744 of JAUILZ010000018.1, forward strand.
CGGGCACCGCCGACGAGGTCGCGCAGACCATCCTGTGGCTGCTCTCCGGCGAGGCCTCCTACCTCACGGGCGCGCTGGTGGACGCCAGCGGGGGGCGCTGAGATGGGTGATTCCGCGACGCTGGTCTATGCCCACGACCCGATGTGCTCCTGGTGCTGGGCCTTCGCCCCGACCTGGGCGGCGATTAGGGATGGTCTCGAGCGGAAAGCCGGGAACCGGCTGCAGGTGCGTCGCCTGCTGGGCGGACTCGCCCCGGACAGCGACGCGCCCATGCCTGAACAGATGCGCGCCTACCTGCAGCAGACCTGGGCCGCGATCCAGCAGCGGGTGCCGGGGACGGAATTCAACTTCGAATTCTGGACCCGGTGCGCGCCTCGGCGCTCCACCTGGCCGGCCTGCCGGGCGGTGATTGCCGCGCGCCGCCAGGCAGTGGAACAGGACGAGGCCATGACCCGGGCGATCCAGGAGGCCTACTACCTCGGTGCGCGCAATCCGTCGGACCGCGAAACCCTGGTCGAGCTGGCGCGGGAAGCCGGGCTCGACGCGGAGCGTTTCGCGGCTGACCTGGACTCGGAAGACGTTCGCGCCGAGCACGAGCGTGAGATGGAACTGGTGGGGCGCCTTGGCATCCGCGGCTTTCCCTCGCTGGTGCTGGTGGGGGACGGCTGGGGGCGCCAGGTCCCGGCCTCCTACGGCGAGGCGGAGGCTATCGTGGAGCAGGTGTTTTCGGCGCTGTCCGAGGCCGCCGCCGGGCAAGCCGGTTAACCGCAGGCCACCTTGACCGCGGTGACCGGGGTTTCGGTGGTATGCCAGCTCGCGCCGGAGAAGGACTCGCCGTCCCAGTACTTCACCAGGTTGCCGCCGTTGTCGTCGACCTCGGTGGACACCATCCACCAGTCATTGCTCCAGCCGATGCCGAGGTCGATGCCGCTGCCAGGCGGCGAGACGAACTGCACCCGTTTGCCGGCGGTATTGTCGAGGTAGCCCGCGGCGCCGTCCTCGTCGAGGAAGACGACGTTCCCATAGACCTGGGTGAACACCTGTCGGGCGCGGGCGCGGTGGCCGTTGGCCACGGTAATCCAGCGCCTGCCACCGTCGGAGGAGGCGCGGATCACGCAGCCGCCGTCCGTGACCGTGGCGCCGAGGATGTATATCGGGCGGCCGGCGAGAGCGGCCACGTGACGCGCGGTGCCTGGCGGCGAAACGATATCGTGGTTGCCATCCAGGTCAGCCCGCGCGAGTGAGCGGTCCGCGCCGCGCACGATACATTGTTCCCGGTTGTATCCCACTACCTGCACGCCGGAGACCGCGGCGTCGAGCCTGGTCCAGCGGGTACGGTTGTTGGGAAAGTCGCGCAGGCAGTGCACGCGGAGGCCATTGACGCCGATCTCGGTGGAAACCACCCAGACCGTGCCGTCAGCACCGCAATGGATATCCCGCGCAAAGCCACTGTCTGAAAGCGCCCGCGTCTTGCCCGCGGTGTCCAGCCAGAACACGCGAGCGTCTGCGCCAATGGCAAATGCCGATTGGGCCATTCTTCACCTCCGGATCCTTTGTCCGATCTTGTAATAGGCTCGGCTTGAACATAGGCCTGATACCACTGGCCACGCCGATACCCCCTTCAGGGCCGGAGGTTATCGCATTCCGCCGGGAGTTGCCACGGAAAATTCGGTAGTCGCGTCTGCGGAAGTGAGCCGGGATTGACCCCGGGTGGCTCGGCCCCGGTGACCACCGCAGGCGACCCTGGTGGTGCCCCGCGGGCCGGGGTAGCCGGGATCAGGCCGGGCGTTTCGCGAACAGCAGTTCGCCGAATCCGGCGTATTCCCCGGCGCCCAGGCGGGCAAGGGGCCTGACCTGTTCCGCGAGAATCCTGAGTCGGCCCTTGTCCGTGGTCTCGACGCAGTCGTCTGCCACGTAGACCGATTTGATTTCGCCGAAGAACAGCATCTGGTCGCGGTTGCCCACCTTCTGCACGTGGTAGCGCTCGCACAGCAGGGCGATCTTCGAATCCGCCACCCGCGGCATGTCGAAGCCTTCCACCTTGGCCAGCTTCACCGCGTTGGCGTCCACCTCGGACTCACCGTAGGGCAGGGTGGCGGAGGTCTGGTTGAGCACGGGTAACTGCTCGACACTGGCGATGTTCACCGTGAATCGCGGCCGCTTCCCGAGATTGATGGTGGTGTCCTTGGCGCCGCCATCCTGCTGCATCCCCACGGAGAACACGATAGTGGGCGGATCCGACGCCACCGCGTTGAAATAGGAAAACGGCGCGAGGTTATAGTCGCCGCCGTCATTCTCGGAGAGCACCCAGGCGATGGGACGGGGGATCACGGACTGGGTCATGATGAAGTACGCCTCGGCGGGCTTCATCGTGGAGAAGTCGATCAGCATGGTCTTCTAATTGGTGACAGTCAAATTGGTGACAGTTTACTTATTTGATTACCGACCGCGCATTCTCAGGCGATGGCAGTCAAATAAGTAAACTGTCACCGGATAGCCCCGCCTGTCTAATAAGTAAACTGTCACCAATTAGTAGTCAGCGGTTGGCGAGTTCGGCGACCACCGCGTCCCTGGCGATCTCCCGCTCCTCGCCGCTGGCGCGGTGCTTGTACTCGACGATGCCCTTGTCCAGGCCGCGTACTCCCACCGTGATGCGATGCGGGATGCCGATCAGTTCCATGTCGGCGAACATCACCCCGGGGCGCTCGTCGCGGTCGTCCAGCAGCACCTCCACCCCGGCCTCCTCGAGCCGCCGGTGGATGTCCTCCGCCGCCGCGCGCACGCGTTCCGACTTGGCGTATCCAATCGGCACGATGGCGACCTGCCAGGGCGCGATGGACTCCGGCCAGATGATGCCGCGGTCGTCGTGGTTCTGCTCGATGGCGGCGGCGATGACGCGGGTCACGCCGATACCGTAGCAGCCCATGAACATCTTCACCCCGCGGCCGTTCTCGTCCAGTACGGTGGCGTCCAGGGCGTCGGAGTACATCGTCCCGAGCTGGAACACGTGGCCCACCTCGATGCCGCGCTTGATGGTGAGTTTGCCCCGGCCGTCGGGGCTCGGATCGCCCTCTACCACGTTGCGGATGTCCGCCACCTGGCCGAGCTCGGCGTCGCGCCCCCAGTTGATGCCGAAGTAGTGCTTGTCCTCGATGTTGGCGCCGGCGCCAAAGTCGGCGATGGCCGCGACCTCGCGGTCGGTGACGAACGGGATTGGCAGGTTCACCGGCCCGAGCGAGCCCGGGCCCGCGCCGATGGCGGCACGTATCTCGGCTTCCGTCGCCATGCGCAGCGGTTCGGCGACGATGTCGAGCTTCTGCGCCTTGATGGCGTTCAGTTCGTGGTCGCCACGCACCAGAAGCGCCACCAGTTCGTGGCCGCTGTCCGCGGCCGCTTCGACCACCAGGGTCTTGATGGTCTTCTCGATGGGCAGGCCGAAGCCCTCCACCAGCGCGCGGATGGTCTTGGTGTCGGGGGTATCCACCAGGCGCATCTCCTCGGAGGGCGCCGGCGCCGGGCCGGGATCCACCGTCTCGGCCTTCTCCAGGTTCGCGGCGTAGGGCCCAATGTCGGAGAACACGATCGCGTCCTCGCCCGAGTCGGCGAGCACGTGGAACTCGTGGGAGCCGTCGCCGCCGATGCTGCCGTTGTCCGCCACCACCGCGCGGTACTCGAGGCCGAGGCGGTCGAAGATGCGGATATAGGCATCGTACATTTCCTGGTAGGACTCGAGCAGCGACTCGAAGTCGATGTTGAAGGAGTAGGCGTCCTTCATGATGAATTCGCGCGCGCGCATGATGCCGAAGCGCGGGCGGATCTCGTCGCGGAACTTGGTCTGGATCTGGTAGAAGTTGGCCGGCAACTGACGGTAGCTGCGGATCTCGTTCTTCGCGATCTCGGTGATCACCTCCTCGTGGGTCGGGCTGAGGCAGAAGTCGCGGTCATGGCGGTCCTTGATCCGCAGCAGTTCCGGGCCGTACTTCTGCCAGCGCCCGGAGGCCTGCCACAGCTCCGCGGGATGCACCCCCGGCAGCAGGACTTCCTGGGCCCCGGCGCGGTCCATCTCCTCGCGCACGATGGCCTCGACCTTGTTCAGCACCCGCTTGCCCACGGGCAACCAGCTGTAGATGCCGGCCGCGGTGCGGCGGATCAGGCCGGCGCGCAACATCAGCCGGTGGCTGACGATCTCGGCATCGGCGGGAACTTCTTTCAGGGTGGCGAGGAGTCGCCTGGACGTACGCATGGAGGGAACGGGAAGATGAAGAGGTTGAGCGGAAACCTGATAGTCTAACAGGCAGACATGTCCTTTGGTTCCGCCATCTATGCTCAACGAACTCACGGCGAAAGACATCCCGGCGCTGGCGACATTGATCGCGGAGGCGGGGTTGCCGGCGGCTGATATCAGTAGCGCGCAGTGGCTGGTGCTGCTCGGTCAGTACGAAGATGAAATTCTTGTCGCGTCGGGTGGCATCGAACGGACTGGCGATGACTTGCTGCTGCGCTCACTGGTGACCCATCCCCGGTGGCGCGGTCGTGGCCTGGCGGGCAGCATCGTGAATCAGTTGCACAGGCGAACCGCGGCATCTGGACAGTGCGAGACCTGGCTGCTGACCGAAACCGCGGCGGATTACTTCGGCCGCCACGGTTACGCCGCCGTGTCACGGGACTCGGCGCCCGCTGGTATCCGCGCCTCGACACAGTTTTCCGGCCTCTGTCCCGCCAGCGCCACGTTGATGTGTCGGCGGGGGAATTCCGTGGCGAGTGAAGTGTGTACCAACTACACTTCAGGAGTCGAACCTCGCTGAAGACGTGATGGCTTCATGATCAGGCCCGAACCCTGCAACCCGATACTCGCCCGCGTGATCCGCGGCGGCGAGGTGGAATCCATGCATCGCGGCAGCGCCGTGGTGGTGGACGCCCGCGGTGCGGTGGCCCTGACCGTGGGCGACACCCGTCGCGCCATCTTCCCGCGCTCCGCCTACAAGTTCTTCCAGGCGATTCCCCTCATCGAGTCCGGCGCGGCGGACGCGTTCGGGCTGGAACCCGCCGACATTGCCCTGGCCTGCGCCTCGCATAACGGCGAACCGATGCACGCGGAGCGCGTCGCGGGCTGGCTGAAGCGCCTCGAACTAAACGACGACGACCTGGAATGCGGCCCGGCCCTGCCGGGTCACGCGCCGTCCGCCCACGACCTGATCCGGGCGAACACGCCGCCCACGCGGCGATATCACAACTGCTCCGGCAAGCACGCCGGGATGCTCACCCTGGCGCGTCATCTCGGCGCGCCCACGCGCGGCTACAGCGAATACGATCACCCCACCCAGCTTTCCTGGCGTGAAGTGATGGCGGAACTGACGGGGATCGATACGGGGACGCTGCCCTGGGAAAGGGACGGTTGCGGCTTGCCGGCGCTCTGTATACCCATGGATGCGCTCGCGCGGGGATTCGCCCGCTTCGCCGATCCCGAGGGCCTGGAGCCGACCCGCTCCGCGGCCATGGCGCGCGTATGTGAAGCCGTCGCCGCGCATCCGGCCATGGTGGCCGGCAGCGATCGATGTTGCACCGCGGTAATCGAAAAGACCGCCGGCAGGATACTGGTAAAAACGGGCGCCGAGGGAGTATTCGGCGGCGTCATTCCGGAACGCGGCCTCGGCTTCGTTCTCAAGATCGACGACGGCGCAAGCCGCGCAAGCGAGGTGGCACTGGGCGGATTGCTGTCGGCGCTCGACCTGCTGGACGCGAAGGAAACCAACACCCTCGCGCCCTGGTTCCTCCCCGACGTGATCAACAGTCAGGGCAAGGTCACCGGCCGTGTCGAACCGGGGCCGGGTTGGGAGGCCTGACCGCGATTATCGCCCCGTGTGCCGGTCGAGCACGGCGGCGCCCACGACAAGGACGAACAGAAGCCCCCCGGCAACGGACACCAGGCCGCCCAGGCCCATCAGCGCCATCCCCGCCAGTTGTTCGACGCGTTCCAGCACCTGGGCCTCGCCGGCCACCTTGCGCGCCACGCCATAGCCGCCGGACCACGCCAGGCCGACGATGTGCGCAAGCTGGCCGCCGCCATAGATCCAGGGTTGCCAGCGCGCCGCCCTGCCGTGGACCCGGCCGAAGCCGAGCCGGGGCAGGAGGTGATAGGTCAGTCCCATGAAGGCCACCGTGATGCCGACGATGCAGCCGTGGTAATGCGCCGGCACGGTCACGTTGCTGCCGCGGATGAGGAAACCGATCACTCCGCCGAGACCGAACAAGACGACGGACACCACCAGTGCGCCGTATTCCGGGGTCCTCTCGCATTCGCGGTGATGCTCGACCAGGGCCCACGTGACCGCAAGGCCCACGGGTAGTGCGCCGAGGACGCCGCCGAACTTCATCAACTGGGTGAACCAGAACAGGTGATCGCCCGAACTCACGTCGAAGGCGGTATAGATCAACGGCACCGCGAACAGCGGCGACAGGCCGAGGGCGAACAGCACCAGCACGACGCGTGGAGACAGCCGCAGCGGGATGCCGTTCACGCCAGCCAGCCAGAGCCAGGCGATGAGCAGCAACTGGGTGTGGGAGAACTGGATGACGTGACCGAATCCCCAGAACAGGCGGTCATACTTCGCCTCCCCCTGGAAACCGTCAGTGAGACCGACCCACGACATGGCGAGGGCGTAGACGGACAACAGGGACGCGATGGCGGCAACGAACAGGCCGAAACGCAGTGCATCGACGCCGCTGATCCCCTGGTTGATCTGCCAGGGCGCCGCGAGCGTGCGCGTCACCTGGAGACCGAACCCGGCGCCGAACGTCGCGAGACCGAAAAGGAACAGCGGATTCTGCAGCACCGGAACGTAGTTGCTCATCAGGGGGTTGCCGGCGCCGGTGAACGGGCTGGCCGCCATGATCATGGCCCCCGTGGCCGCGAGCAGCAGTGCGGGCCTGGCGAGCACGTCCAGGCGCTGGGCGATCCCGGTATTCCACATCAGGCAGGTAAAACCCAGGAACCAGACCAGCACGGTGAGATCGACGTGCACCACCAGCGCGGTGTGGAAGAAATCCACCCAGGGAATGATCCCCTGGAAAAACGGCGTACGCGAGAGCACGATCAGGATCGAGAACAGGCCGCCCAGCAGAAGCGCCAGCAGGCCGAGCGACAGCCATCCACGGGACACGGCGAGCATGTGCCGGTTGGCCAGCGGCAGTTCGAACAGGCAGCCGGTGACGCCGGCGACCCGGGCCGGGCCGGCGCCGCCGGGCAGTTCCAGCGCCTGCCCCCCCTGCCGCTGTCCGGTGTTCATGCCGTGGCCGCCTCCGGATGCGTTAAGCTGTGCGGGCGGAAGGGTGCCCGCGCAACCGCGCGCGGGCGATTTGATCCATTGCAGGCTTGACCCCGGTTTCCATGCAGGATTCGCACGAACACGAGAACCTCGCCACGATCGCCGTCCGGCCCTCGGGAGCAGCGGAGGCGGAAGGCGTGGACACCGGTAGCGGGATGGCGGGATTCTTCATCGTCGGCGCCGTCATCAACGTGGCGATCGTGGTCGCCTATTTCGCCTGGGCGACGCGCCAGTGGCGGCGCAAGGACCGATAGCGTTCGCCGGGGAATGGTGGGGGCGATGCCGGCGGCGTCAGTTGGAGGCGACGAAATCATAGCGGGTGACGTGCTCGTTGATGATTCCCGGCCTGATCAGTTCGACGTGGTCGGCGCGTGGCCGCAGGCTGCAGGCGGACAGCGCGCCGCACTCGAAAACGATGTGGCCGTCCAGCTTCGTATAGGGCTCGATATCGAGTATCGCCGCCTGTTCCAGCACGCCGAACCGGCCCCGGCGATAGGTCCCGGACCCGGGCATCGCATCGGCCTGGCGGAATATCTCGACGATGGAACGCGCGGATACTTTCGCGGCATAGGGCCAGGGAACGTAGAGGATCGCGATCCTCTCGCCGCCGAGAAGCCGGAAGTAGATGTTGTTACCCGCCGCCGCCGCGGCCTCGCCGTTATTGCCTGCCCGGGAGAGGAATCCTGTCTCGGCGGCGCCGGGCAATTCCCCCGCGAGCGACTGCCAGGCCACCAGCGCCAGGGCCAGTGACAGGAGGGCCGTGCGCGCGAACCGCGGAGCCCGTGAACACATCCGGCTAGGAGCGGCCACGCGGGACCCCACTGATGCGTTCACGGATGCGCGCGGAGATACCGTCGCCCGCTTCCCCTTCCACCATGAAATCTTCCCGGTGCAGGCGCGCATCGAAGGTGGAGAAATGCACCTGGAACCAGTCCGCCAGCCGCGTCTTGAAAGCCTCCGTGTCCACCGCGGTGGCATCCTCGTAGCGCTGCGTGATCTCCTGGATCTCGTCCAGCAGCCGGTGGTGATCGGCGGCATGTTCGCGGTACTGGTCATAGCCGTGGCGCCGCATCATTTCCTCCTCGAGGGCGAAATGCGAGGAGATATCTCCGTACACGTCTCCAAGGTCCGCGATGATGCGTTCACGCGTTGCGTCCTCGTCCACCAGTTCAAGCAGCGCGTTCAACTGGTCCACCAGCTCCCGGTGTTCGTGATCGATCCCCGGGATCCCGGTGCTGAAAGCATCCGACCAATCGATCCGGCTCATCGTTCCCATCGGCCGGGACGGCCGCGCGGCGTCGGTATCAAGCGTGAGACGTTCGTTCGCACCATGTGCGCCATGGTATGAAAAAACCGCCGATTTGATTTGACTTTTATCAAGGAGGCGCAGGGGCCGGGGGAATTACGTTAGCCATACCTGTTCCGCACCATCAGGAGGCCTGTCGTGTCAGAAGAACAAGAGCGCCCGGAGCCCGAGCGCATTCCATTCATGCAGCGGGTGATCGAGAACCCGTTTCTTCTCCTGTTTCTCGGCGTGGTCATGCCCACGGTGTTCTACATCCTGTGGGGCGTCATGGAGATCGCCACCATTCCCGTAGCCAATTGAGGGGGCAAGCACGATGACTTCCTACATGCCGCCATCGGAACGGGTCTGGTGGAAAACACCCATCGGCAGGGACGAGGTGCTGTGGATCGGGATCGCGCTGGTCTGGTGCCTGGTGATGTTTTTCATGATGCCCTACTGGCATATCTACGGGAAACAGAACCTGTCCAACGAGGCCTACCAGACCAACGCGATACAGTTCCAGGCCAAGGTGGATGCGATGGTGGCCGCGCACCAGGTGCGTGAGGAGGCACACATTCCCGTGGTCAGGCCTCCGGCCGGTTCCGACGTCTACATGCTGGGCAGGCTATGGCAGTGGTATCCCATTCTCGAACTGGAGAAGGGCCAGTCCTATCGCCTGCACCTCTCCTCCATGGATTGGCAACACGGTTTCTCATTGCAGCCGGTCAATATCAACCTGCAGGTCGTGCCGGGATACGAGATGGTTTTGACCGTCGAACCCGACCAGGCGGGCGAATATTCCGTGGTCTGCAACGAGTACTGCGGTATCGGGCATCACATGATGCTCGGCAAGATCTACGTCACGGAGAACTGACATGGCGAGATTCAGAATCTGTCCGGACTCCGGTTTCTATTTCGACCGGTCCGCCGAAAGCCTGATCAAGGTGAATGCCGTGGCCGCCGCGGTGTCGTTGCTGTTTGCCGGCATCATGGCGCTCGGGGTGATACTGACGCGCTGGCAGGACGTGCACCTGCTGCCTGCCGACCGTTTTTACCAGGCGCTGACCCTGCACGGCATCAACGCGCTGATCTTCTGGATCATCTTCTTCGAGATCGCGATTCTCTACTTCGCGTCGTCGACGCTGTTGCGTTGCCGGCTGGCCGCGCCGCGCTGGGCCTGGCTGGGATTCGTTCTCATGGTTGCCGGTGCGGTGCTCAACAACATCGCCGTTCTTCGCGGGCGCTCCAGCGTGATGATGACCTCCTACGCGCCGATGCAGGCGGAGCCATCCTTTTACCTCGGGCTGATCGTGTTTGCCGTGGGCGCACTGATCGGCTGTTTCGTGTTTCTCGGCACCCTGGTCATCGCGCGCGATGAAAAGACGTACGAGGGATCGATCCCGCTGGTGACGTTTGGCGCCCTGACCGCCTGTATCATCGCGGTGTTCACCATCGCCTCCGGCGCCATCATCCTCATTCCGACCTGGCTCTGGTCGATCGGTTACATCAACCATATCGACGCGGCGATGTACCGCCTGATCTGGTGGGGACTGGGGCATTCCTCCCAGCAGATCAACGTCGCCGCCCACGTGTCGGTGTGGTACCTGATCGCCGGCGTGCTGTTCGGCGCCCGGCCGATGTCGGAAAAGGTCAGCCGCACGGCCTTCCTCCTGTACATCCTGTTCCTGCAACTGGCCAGCGCCCACCATATCCTGGTGGATCCCGGCATCAGCTCGGAATGGAAGGTGTTCAACACCAGCTACGCGATGTACCTGGCGGTGCTCGCGAGCATGATCCATGGTCTCACGGTGCCGGGTTCGGTGGAGGTGGCGCAGCGCCGCAAGGGGCTCACCAAGGGCATGTTCGAGTGGTTGCGCAAGGCGCCCTGGGGCAACCCCGTGTTCTCCGGATTCTTCCTCTCGCTGGTGATCTTCGGCTTCATCGGCGGCATCACCGGTGTTGTCATGGGAACCGAACAGATCAACCTGATCATCCACAACACGATCTACGTACCCGCGCATTTCCACGCCACGGTGGCGGTGGGAACCACGCTGGCGTTCATGGCGCTGACCTATCTGCTGATCCCCGTGCTGTTCCGTCGTGAACTGTTCCTGCCGGGGATCGCGAAGCTGCAGCCCTACGTGTTCTCAGCCGGCATGACCCTCATGATCCTGTTCATGCTGGGCGCAGGCACGCTCGGGGTTTCCCGCCGTCACTGGGACATGGCGTTCACCGGATCGCTGCTCAGCTTCGAGTACCCGGGCACCGCCTACGTGATGATGGCGGTCGCGGGGATCGGTGGCGTGCTGGGGGTAGTGGGCGGCGCCATGTACCTGGTGGTGACGGTGGGCTCGCTGCTGTTCGGGCGCAAGAAGGACCCCGAGGCCGGCCTGTTGCAGAGCTTCGGCTTTCCCATGTCCTCCGGCAGGTACGGCGTAGCGCGCGCGGAACCGCTGCCGATGGCGCCGCGGCTGTCGGTGGAGGAGCATGGCTCCGCGGGCTTCGAGGCGCCCGGGACATTTGTCCTCGCCATGACCCTGCTGGTGGCGTTCGTCATCTACTATTTCGTCAACTGGGACTACCTCTCCTCGGTATGGCCGCTGAGATAGTGCACGGAGCAGTCGTGGCCGGGAGAAACGGACCATGAACGGTATCGGGGCCGCGGCCTCTCCCGCGGCCACCCCCGGCGCCGGCGGCAACTTCGCCGCCCTGCGCGCGGTCTGCCGCGAACTCCCGGGCATCTGCAAGTTCCGTATCGGCGTATTCATGACGCTGACCGCGCTCGCCGCCATGATCGCCACCGCCGGTGTCGCCATCCCGGCGGTTCACCCCGCCCCGCTGGATGCGTTCTTCCTGGTGCTGGCCACGATGCTGGCGGCGGGCGGCGCGGGGGGATTCAACCAGTTCCACGAGGCCGATCTGGACAGGCGCATGCCGCGTACCTGCCAGCGGCCCTTCGCCGCCGGTAGATTGCGCCGCAGCCCGTGGTGGCTGGCCCTGTTCCTCGCGATGGTCGCGGCGGGAACCGCCATCGCCGCGGCGTTCCTCAATGCAGCGGTGGCGCTGCACCTGTTCCTGGGCGCATTCGTCTACGCCGTGGTGTACACGATCTGGCTCAAGCGCCGCACCTGGCTCAATATCGTGATCGGCGGCGCCTCCGGCAGCTTCGCGGTACTTGCCGGGGCGGCGGTGGTGGAGCCAGTGCCGGGTCCGGTGGCCGCCTGGCTGGCGCTGGCGCTGTTTTTGTGGACGCCGTCCCATTTCTGGAGTCTCGCGATCGCGCGTAACGGCGACTACGTCCGCTCCTGCGTGCCCATGCTGCCGGTGATCGTCGGTAATGAGCGCGCCACGCGGATCGTTCTCGTGAACACCCTCGCGCTGGTCGCGGTCAGCGTCATGCCGTTCTTCCACGGCCTCGGTCCGGTCTACCTGGTTTGCGCTCTCGTTGGCGGCGTCATCTTCCTCTTTTACAACCTCGAAATGTTGCTCAGGCCGTCCGCCGGCGCCGCCATGCGGAGCTTCTTCGCTTCCCTGTTGCAACTCGTCCTGCTGGTGGTTGGCGCGGTGGCAGGCGGCCTGGCGCTCGCCTGAGCGGTCCGGCCCGATGCGCCGCTGGTCAGCCTCCGTCACGCTGCTTGGCGCGTTGCTGCATACCGCCAGCGTCTTCGCTACCGCCAATGCCGGAATCGACCGCGACAGCGCGCTCGAGATCAGCCAGGAAGCGATCGGTGTCGCCGTGCGCGACCAGGCCCTGGCCCTGGCGGATGGCTCCAGCGTGCGTCTCGCCGACTTTCTCGGCCAGCCCCTTGTGCTGAACTTCGTCTATACCAGTTGCAGTCACATCTGCCCGACGACCACGCGCAACGTCGCGGCGGCGGTGGGCAAGGCGCGCGAGGCCCTCGGCGCGGACAGTTTCCACGTGCTCACGGTGGGATTCGATACCCGCGTGGACACGCCGGATCGAATGGCCTTCTTCGGCGTCCAGCAGTCGATCGATGATCCGGGGTGGACCGTGGCGAGCATGACGGAACCTGCGGTGCGGGAGTTGGCGGAAGACGTCGGATTCAGCTGGCGGCCGGTCACGGGCGGGTTTGACCACCTGGTGCAGACCACCATCATCGACGCCGGCGGCAGGGTGTATCGCCAGGTCTACGGTCGCGACTTCAGCACGCCCCTACTGGTGGATCCGCTGATCGCCCTGGTGCTCGGAAGAGAGGACGGCGCCGGTGGCCTGTTCGCCGGGCTGCGGGACAAGGTGCGCCTGTTCTGCACCACCTACGACCCGGTGCGCGATGGCTACTACTTCGACTACTCGCTGTTCATCGGCATCTTCATTGGCGGCGGGATCATCCTGCTCACCGGCCTGACCCTGGTCCGGGAGGCCCGTGCGCGTTAACCCGGTCAAGCGGTCCTACCTGGCGCTCGAGTCCTGGTTCAACCTCTCCTTCGGCAGCCACTGGAACCCCCTGTATCACCTGGGGACGCTGTCGATCTTCCTGTTCTGGGTCGTCCTCGTGACGGGCATTTACCTGTTCATCCCGTTCAAGGGCAGCCTGGAAGGCGCCTGGCAATCAGTGGAATGGATGACGCACGAGCAATGGTACGCAGCGGGCGTGATGCGCAGCCTGCATCGCTACGCCTCCGACGCGGTGGTGTTAACCACGCTCCTGCACATGTTCCGCGAGTTCGCCTCAGGGCGCTTCAAGGGGTTCCGCTGGTTTTCCTGGGTGACGGGGGTGCCGACGCTGTGGCTGATCATCACCCTCGGCATCACCGGCTACTGGCTCGTCTGGGACCAGCTCGCCCAGTACGTCGCCCTTGGCTCCGCGCGCCTGATGGACGCCCTGCCGCTGTTGTCCGGGGCGATGACGCGCAATTTCGTGGCCGGCGAAATGACCGACCGGTTCTTCATCCTGATCGAGTTCCTCCATCTCCTCGGGCTGCCCCTGTTCCTGGTGCTGATGGTCTGGATACACGTCAAGCGCCTGTCCGGGGTCTCCATCAATCCGCCCGCAGGCCTCGCGGCGGGAACGTTTCTCGCGCTGCTCGCATTGTCGCTGGCGAAACCGGCCCGGAGTCATGCCGCGGCCGACCTGTCGCAAATGCCGTTCACCCTTTCGCTCGACTGGTACTACCTCAACGTCTATCCGCTGCTGGATCGCTGGAGCGCGGGACAGGTCTGGCTCCTCACGACCGGCGTCACGGCGCTGATCCTTTTCCTGCCGTGGCTGCCGCGGCGGCGCACCGGCCCCGCAGCGGTGGTGGACCTCGACAACTGCAACGGCTGCGGCCTGTGCTTCAACGACTGTCCGTTCGACGCCATCACGGTGCAGGCGCGCACCGACGGCAAGCGCTACGAGCACGAGGTGGTGGTGGATCCCTCGCTCTGTGCCGCCTGCGGCATCTGCGCCGGCTCCTGTCCGGCATCGAATCCGTTTCGTTCGGCGAACAGGGAACTGAAAACCGGGATCGACATGCCCCAGCTGCCGGTGGACGAACTCCGCCGCCAGGTGCGCGAGGCGATTCCGCGGCTCGAGGGCGACAGCCGGGTGCTGGTGTTCGGCTGTGAACACAGCGCGGACAAGGAGGCGCTGGGTGCCGGCGATGGTCATATCTCCCTGTTCTGCCTCGGCATGTTGCCGCCGACCCTGGTCGAGTACGCGCTCAAGCAGGGCGCCGACGGTGTCATGCTGTCAGGCTGCCGGGAGGACGACTGCTTCTACCGCTTCGGCAATCGCTGGACCCGGGAGCGCTTTCGCGGCGAACGCAATCCCATCCTGCGGGCCAGGGCGGACCGCCGACGGATCCTCGTGGAAGGCGGCGCCCCGGTCGACGCGGCGCGCCTGAAAAAGCGCCTGGAGGCTTTCCGGGAGGAACTGGATACGATGGTCGGCGGGGGGTCGCCCGGCGAGGAAGAACCGGTCGGGAAGTGATGCGCCACCCCGTCGCCCGTTACCTGCTGCAGGGAGTGAACTACGCGCTGTTCGCCGCCGTGGTGTGGTACTTCTCGGTAGCGCCGGCGGTGGAGGTGCTGGCGCCGGACGAAGGGGTGATCACCGTGGCGTTCTCCCATGCCGGGGAGCTGCGTGAGCCCTGCAGAAAACTCTCGGCTGAGGAACTGGGCCAGCTCGCGCAAAACATGCAGGTGCCGATGGAGTGTCCACGGGAGCGCTCGCCGGTCGGGGTGCGGATGACGCTGGATGACCGGGTGATCATGGACACCGTCCTGAAGGCGCCGGGCCTGTACGAGGACGGCGGCGTGGATATCTTTCACAGCGCCAGGGTGTCGGCGGGGGACTATCGCCTCGATATCGCCATGAGCGACAGCGTGCGCAACCCGGGAGTCCGGCACCGTCTCGAACGGGAGATCTCGGTCCGCCCCGGACAGATCGTGCTGGTGCGGTTCCAGCCGGAGCGTGGCTTCCTCGTCGAGGACTAGCCCGGCTGGTTCACCAGCATCCACTCGATGGCCCGGAACGTCACCAGGGCCAACACCAGGATGATGCCGAAGAACACCAGCGAGCGGTATTCCAGGCGCCGGCCCAGGCGGAACTCGACCATTTCGAGTATGCGGTCCGAGACGAAGTACAGGACCAGGCCGGCGATGGTGTAGTAGACGAATGCCAAGGGATCCTAGGTCGGGCGGTAGAGATGGAAGCCGAGCAGGTAGACGGCGACCCCGGAGACCGAGACGTAGAGCCATGCGGGAAGCGCCCACCGGGCCACCCTTGGATGGCGGGTGAAATTGCCACGCGCCGCCAGGTACACCGTCGCCAGCACCAGCGGCACGATGGCCGCCGCGAGCACGATATGGGACGCCAGCAGGGTGAAGTACAGCGGCCGGATCCAGCCCTGACCCTCGAACGGCGCGTAGCCAACCTGCGCGTGGTAGTAGAGGTAGGACACGAGGAACACCCCGGACACCGCCAGGGCGGCGATCATCAGCAGCCGGTGGGTTCCCCGGTCGCCCCGCCGAATCGCCAGGTAGGCAAGCGCCAGGGCGAGCGCGCTGGCGGAGTTCAGGATGGCCTGGAAATGGGGCAGGATGGGGGTGATCTGGTCCAGGGTAAAATTCCTGTTGCGTGGCATCGATGCCGCCCCGGCCCCGTGGGCTCCCGCCAAGGCCTGGTCGCGACAATGGAAAAAATTTAAGCCGCGGAAACCGGGGTTTCCTTGATCAATCTCAAGTTTCCCCGGATTCCGTCAGGGAAAATTAGCCTTCCATTCCGCCATCCGGAAAGGCCGGGCGCCATGAACTGCCAGCAAATCCGAACCCTGCTCGAACGCAACCTGCTGTTCCAGCGACTGTCGCCGGCGCAGCTCGATCGCGTCGCCCGGCTGGCGGTCACGGTGTCGCTGGACGAGGGCGAGTCACTGTTCGAGCAGCAGGACGCGGCGGACCGTTTCTACCTGCTGATCAGCGGCCAGGTAAAACTGTATCGGCTGTCGCCCAACGGCGGGGAGAAGGTGATCGAGGTGGTCAACGCCGGGGCGACCTTTGCCGAGGCGTTGATGTTCATGGAGCGACCGACCTATCCGGTGGGGGCCCAGGCCATGGCGCCGACCACCCTGGTCAGCATCGACGCGAGGGATTTCGTCGGCATGCTGAAGGAGTCGGTCGACACGCTGCTCATGCTGGCCGCCGATCTCAGCACCCGCCTGCATGGCCTGCTACGGGAACTGAACGACCTCAGCCTGCACTCCGGGACCTGCCGGGTGGCCACCTACTTCATGGAACACGAAGCCGCGGCGGACGGCCACTTCAACCTGGACCTGCCAAAGCAGGTGCTGGCATCGCGCCTGTCGATCAAGCCGGAAACCCTGTCGCGCATCATGCGCTCGCTGTGCAATGCCGGCCTGATCGAGGTGGAGGGAAGCCGGGTCACGATCGTCGACCGCGAGCACCTCGCGGACCTGGCGGAGCAGTGCGGCGCCGGCGAGACCAGCCTCGGATCCACCTTTTACCAGACGCAGTAGCGGCCCCGGGGAAGCCGGGCTTCCGCCTCAGTGACTGGTTCCCGCGGAGAGCGTGATCTTGTTGTGGACATTGTATTTTCCCGACGGCTTCACCATGGGCAGTCGTTTCACCTCGCGCAGCGTCTCGGCATCGTAGACCACCACGGCGCCATCCTGCTCCCAGATGCTGACCAGGGCGTAGCGGCCGTAGCGATCGAATTCCACGTGCGCAGCGGCCTTGCCCGGTTCCGGGGTGAGCGTTTCGACGATCTCCAGGGTCTGCTTGTCGATGACGTGGAGCTGGTCGCGGTGGGGCCCGAAGAACACGTCCACCCACGCGTAGCGGGTGTTTTCATGGCTGCGCATGAAGAATCCCGGCCCGGCCGTGGGTATCCGCCGCACCACCTCGAAGGTGGACAGGTCGATCACGCTCACCTCCCCGGTGCCCAGGTGGGGCGTGGCCAGGACCGTTCGGTCCTGCCAGTTCCAGGTGATACCGGAGCCGAGGTGGGGCAGTCCCTGTAGGGGGATGTCGGCGATCTTGCGCCCCACGTCCATCTGTACCACCTGGCCGTTGTCCGCCGACCGCGATGCACCGAACAGCAGGCGGTAATCCTCGCTGAAGAAGAAGTCGTCCAGATGATCGTCGAGACGGATGCGGCGCACCGGGAAGGGCCCCTCCCGCCTGGCCAGCCCCTCGTCCATGCGGTAGTCGTGCATGATGCCCTCGTACACCGGGCGCGGATCGTCGCCGTACTGGATCTCCCAGACCTCGGGAATGTCCTTCAGCGCAACGATGAAGCTCTCCCTGGGTGGCGCGGTGTACACCGCGCTCGCGCGCGAGGTGACGCCGCCGTCGCCGACGATGTCGATCACGCGATTGAGGGAGAGGTCTTCAGCGTTGAGGATCACCAGCGAATGCGGCAGCGTATTGGCGACCATGACGTAGCGGTCGTCCGCGGACACCGCGAGGTTGCGCGTGTTGATGCCCGCGCGGATCTCCGCCACCGGCTCCAGGTTCCAGAGGTCGTAGCGCTCGATCCAGCCGTCGCGGGAGGCGAAATGGACGAAGCGGCCGTCGCTCGAGTACTTGGGACCGCCGTGGACCGCGAAATGGGTGGGGAACCGGTGCACCGGCTCCAGCCGGTCGCCGTCGAGCAGCGTGGCGTGGTGGTCGCCGAGCTCAACTACCACGAAGAGGTTGAGCGGGTCGGCATCGTAGCGCGGACGTTCCAGGTCCGGGACGGGATCGAAACGCCTGTGGCTGGCGAGGATCTCGTCACGCCCCCAGGCGGGCGTGATCCCGGGGGGCGAATAGATCAGCTCCACCAGCGAGTCGACCTCCGCGGGAGAGAGGCGGTCGCCGAATCCCGGCATCTGGGTGGAGGTCCTGCCTTCCAGCACGACCGCGGCTGCCTCGGTCTTGCGCAGTCGTCCCAGGTTCTCCGGCAGCAGCGCGGGGCCCATGCCGCCGAGCCGGTCGCCGCCATGGCAGGCGGCGCAATGATCCCGGTACAGCGCCGCCGCGTCCCCGTTCGCCAGCGCGGACGCTCCCGTGCACCACGCGAGCAGCGTGAGTATGACGAGCAGCGAGCGGAGCGGGAGCATCAGTGAGAGCGCACCGGGATCCGGACCCGGTGCTGACGCCGACGCGGCGTCAACGGCAGGCGCGGCGGCAGGCCGCTGACGCCGATCTCCTCGTCACTGAGGTAGCATCCGGGATCCTCCGACCAGGGATCGCCCGTCAACTGCCACGCTCGCGTGCGGCTGTTGCCGCCGCAGATGTCGAGATGGCTGCAGGCGGCGCATCGACCCTTGAGCGGGCGCCGGGCCTGTTTCAGTCCGGCCATGAGTGGATCCGAGGTATCGTTCCAGATCTCGCCGAAGGGCCGCTCGCGGACATTGCCCAGGGTGTAGTCCCACCACATGGTATCCGGGTGCACTTTGCCGAGATTGTCGATGTTGGCGATGTTGACCCCGGAAGAGTTTCCGCCCCAGGCCTGCAGCATCCGCCTGAGGCGCGGCGCGCTGTCGGGCATGTTGCGCCGCACCCAGTGGTAGAGGTAGACCCCGTCGGCATCGTTGTTGCCGGTGACGAATTCGGTGCGCCTGTCCGCCGCGATATCCTCCAGGCATTGCCGGATCAGCAGGTCCAACGCGGTGCGGGTCATGTCACCGGCGGCGTCGGACATCCGGTTCCTGTTGCCCCGGCCGGCGTAGTTGAGATGGGAGAGGTAGAACTTGTCGACGCCCTCCCGCCGCATGAGCGCCAGCAGTCCGGGCAGGTCCGCGGCGTTGTCCGCCGTCAGGGTGAAACGCATGCCCACCTTGAGACCCTCCTTGACGCAGAGGCGGATGCCCGCGAGGGACTCGTCGAAGGCGCCCGCGCGGCGGCGGAACCGGTCATGGATCTCACGCAGGCCATCGAGGCTCACGCCGACATAGTCGAGATCCAGCTCGACGAGGCGGGCGATGTTCTGCGGCGTGACCAGGGTGCCGTTGCTCGACAGGCCGACGTAGAAACCCATGGCTTTCGCGCGCGAGGCGATGGCGAAGATGTCGGGATGCATCAGCGGCTCGCCGCCGGACAGGATCAGTACCCGCACGCCGAAGGCATGCAGCTCGTCCATCACCCGGTGGATCTCGGGGGTCGACAGCTCGCCGGCGAAATCGATGTCGGCGGAGGTGGCGTAGCAGTGCTTGCAGGTCAGGTTGCAGCGCCGGATCAGGTTCCAGATCACCACGGGTCCGGCGGGACCCGGTCCGGCGGGACCCGGCCTGGCGCGGCCAGGCTCGCTGGAATCCGATCCGGCCGCGATGCCGTTGGGTGGCGAGGCCGAAATTGCGCGCAGGTAACGGCTTATGCGAAACATGGAGCCCTCCGCGGGCGTGGCGAACGTGTTGTGGTCGACTTCATGGCAGGATCATGCAGCCAGCTTGAGACCGGTCTTCTTGAGGATGGCGCTGGAATAGAGGATGTCGTCCCGCATGCTGCTCTCCCCCAGCAGATGGCGGATCCGCGACCGCTTCGACTCCACCGCCGCGCGGTCCGTCCCGTGCACCATGGCGAACAGGTTGTAGGGCCAGTCTGGCAAATGCCGTGGCCGCAGGTAACAGTGGCTGACGAAAGGCAGCGCACCGATCCGGGCGCCGATTGCCTCGGCCTTGGCGTCGGCGACGTCCCACACTGTCATGCCGTTGGCGCGCAGGCCGAGGCGGTAGTGATTCGGGACCGCGCCGACGCGGCGGATGACGCCGTGGCTCTCCAGTTCGCGCAGGCGCTCCATCGCCTCCGCCACGGGCATTCCCGCGCGCGCTGCAATCGCCTCCCAGGGTTCAGCCACCAGCGGCAGGCCCTCCTGGCAGCACACCACCAGCGCGCGGTCCCGGGGGGTCAGCCGGTATGCCGTCGACCGGCGCGGGATTTCCGGCGACACGGTATCCACTCCGCCATTGGCGTCCAGTTCGAGGAAAAGGCCGACATAGAACTCCCGCAGCTTGGGGAAACGGTATACCGGCAGCGCGCTCCGTTCCTCGATCCGGTCCGCGGTTCGCGCCACGAGCTCCGGCGACTCCGCCGAGATCACGAACCACATGTTGAGCGCATGTTCGCGGCGGTAGTTGTGGGCAACGCAGTCAAGGTCGTTGACCAGCGCCACGACCTCCGCGAACCGGGGCTCCGGGACCGCCATCGCCGCCAGCACCTGCTGCCCGCCCATCCTGGCGGCATCGAACAGCGGTCCGAAACGCGACAGGTAGCCTTCCCGCAGGAGGTCGCCCACCAGGGAGATCAAAGCGGACTCCGTCATTCCAAGCTTTGCCGCGACCTGTAGGAATGGTCGCCTGGAAATCGGGAATCCGCCCTGAAACCGGTTGATTAACTTGCGCGCATCGGCGGGCAGGACGTTCATGGCATTTCACTCCGCGGGGTTTCGCGGGCCCCCCGAACGGTCACCGACTCGAGCCGCGGCGCGACCGCGTAACGCGCTCCGCGTTGTTTGAAGCGGCGCGCGCTGAACAGGATTTCATGGGGGAACCCCGGTCCCTCCAGCAGGTTTTCGAGCACCCGGACATTCTCCCGCACTGCGTTCTTTTCGCAGCCATGCACCATGGTGAACAGGTTGTAGCGCCAGTCCGGCAGCTTGCGCGGACGCTGGTAGCACAGAGTGACGAAACGCTGTTCGCCGAACAGCCTGCCGATCTCGTCCACGCGGTTGTCCGGCACGTCCCAGACCACCATGCCGTTGGCGCGGAAGCCCAGCTCATGGTGACGCACCACGATACCGTAGCGGCGGATGGCGCCTTCCCCTGCGAGATGCCGGATGACCTCCAGCACGTCGCTCTCGCTGACCTCGAGGCGTTCGCCGATGACCCGGTAGGGATGCGGTTCCAGTGGAATGCCGCCCTCGATCTCGCGGATCACCCGCATACGCAGGTCCGCGTTGCTGGCCGCGTCAATCGGCATCGTCCGGCGGCCAGCGCATGTCGAAACCGAGGTCGATGAAATAGTCCCGCAGCATGGGCAGCACCAGCAGGCTGACCCCGGTCTGCTTCTCGAGTCCGGCGACGGTGCGGTCGAGTTCGGCCTGGTCCGGGGCGGTGACCACGAACCAGAGGTTGTAATGGTGCTCGCGTTCGTAGTTGTGATTGACCGCGGGACATCGGTTGATGAGGCTGGCGACTTCCACCAGCCTGTCCGGCGGCACCTTCGCCGCCACCAGGGTGCTGACACCGAGCCGGTTGGGGGTGAATACCGGGCCGACCCGCGACACGATGCGGCTGGCCTGGAGCCGGCGCAGCAGGGTCAGCACGGTTTCCTCCTCCACCCCGAGTCTGGCGGCAATGTCGCGGTAGGGCTCCCGGGACAACGGCAGATCGCGCTGGAACTCGTTCACAAGGCGTCGCTCCAGGGGCGTCAGCTCGGATCGGCCAGCGGTGGGCGCCGCCGCGGTCACAGGCCGGTCCGGTGCGCCCGGGCGGTGAAGAAGATGCCGCTGGGCGTGGCGGCTTCCAGTTCCGTCAGCACGGCCAGGGAGTCCGTGTCGTAGACCAGGACCCTGTTTTCGTCGCGCACCGACAACCAGACTTCCTCTCCCCGGGGTTCGAATTCCATGTGCAGTACCCCGGGGCCGGGTTCGAGTTCCGAGACCACGGCCAGTGACTCGGTGTCGATGACCTGTACCCGGTCATTGTCCGGAAGCGCGAAGTTGACCCAGACATGGCGGCCGTCGGGCCGCGCGATGGCGAAAACCGGCTGTCCTTGGAGCGGGATGCGGGCGACGGGGTCCCAGCTCTCGAGGTCGACGACGAGAAGCTCATGGGCGCCCACCGCGGGGACGAAGGCCCGCCCACCGGCCACCGCCCAGCCTTCCAGGTGGGGCATCTTGTACACCGGCAGGGGCTCGTCACCGGGTCCGTAGTCGGAAAGGATCCGCCGCACTCCCTCCCCCGGGTGCCACAGGTCCAGCACAGCGAGCCCGGGTTCGCCGAACAGGCCGGCGATGTAGTAGCGGCCGTCCGGCGTGACGAGGGCGTCGTAAGGGTTCACGCCGATGCCCTCGTAGCGGGTGACGACGATGTTGGCGCGATCCGACAGGTCGGCGACCCGAATCTCGCCGGCTTCCCAGAGGCTGAACACGAAGCGGTTACCGGGCGCGTCCACCAGCCCCACCACCTTGGACCGCCGGCCGTCGCCGAAGGTGGCGGGGAGGTCTGCCACGGGTTCCAGGGTCGCGGCGTCGAACACGCGCACTCCGCCGGGTTCATAGTTCGACACCGCCACCAGGCTGCCGTCCTGGGAGATCGCGCCGCCGATACTGTTGCCGGCCTGGACGACGCGTCGGTCGACCCTCGCCTCCAGCATGTCCACCCGCGTCAGGCCGCCATCGCGGCCGAACACGTAGGCGTAGCGCTGGTCACGGGAATACACCACCGACGCATGGGACAGGTCGCCGAGGCCCTCCACCCGTGCGAGGAAGCGGTTGCCGCTGGTCTCGAGGATGCGTACCGAGCCCGTGGTGCGCTCGATCACGAGGCCGAGATCCCCGGTGCCGCGAATCCCGCCGGCGAACGCCACGGGCAGGGTGGCGAGAAGTCCCAGGGTGAACAGCCAGGACAGCGACCGGTGGGCGCTCATTCCACCACTCCCGACTGCAGCGACCGCGCCAGCCAGGCCGCGTCCTCGGGCGTCAGCAGCGCGCGCCACGGCGGCATCGCGGTACCACGCCGGCCGTCGAGGATGGCATCCACGATCCAGTCCCTGGGCAGGTGGCGCATGCGGTCCGGTGTCAGTGGCGGGCCGAGGCCGCCGCGCAACCGGGTGCCGTGGCAGGAACCGCAGTCGTGCACCAGCAGGTTGCCGAGCGCGCGCTCGCGCTCCGGCTCCAGGGCGGCGGCCACGGGTACGGCCATGGCAAAACTAAAGGCCAACGCGAGCAAGTAGGGGATGCGACGGGTCATGTTCGAGCTCTTCCTGCGGAAACCACTGGATGGCATCGCCAATGGCCACGCTGTGACCGATGATCACCAGGGTCGGTGATTCGAGCCCGCGGGCGGCCACCAGCGCGGGCAGCTCTCCCAGGGGGCCGCGCACAACCCGCTGGCGGCGGGTGGTGCCGTTCTCCACCGCGGCCGCGGGCAGGGATTCCGGCATGCCCGCGGCAACGAGGCGGGCCGCGATCGCTGGCAGCGTGGCGAGCCCCATGTAGACCACGAGGGTGCATTCGGGGTCCGCCAGGGCCTGCCAGTGGAGATCCAGTTCACCGTTTTCCAGCAGGTGCCCGGTGACCACCCGGAACCCGCGGCTCACGCCGCGATGGGTAAGCGGGATGCCGGCATAGGCGCTGCACGCCGTGGCGGCCGTGACCCCGGGCACGACCTCGAACGGGACGCCGGCGCGTGCCAGCGCCAGCGCCTCCTCGCTGCCGCGCCCGAAGACGAAGGGATCTCCGCCCTTCAACCGCACCACCGAGCGGTTCTTCCCCGCGAGGGTCACCAGCATGCGGCTGATCTCCGCCTGGTCGACGCTGTGACGGCCCGTGGACTTGCCCACCGAGATTCGGGTCACGCCGGCCGGCGCGAGCTCCAGGATCTCGGGAGCGACCAGGCGGTCGTAAACCAGTACGTCCGCCGACTGGATCAGGCCCAGCGCCCGCAGCGTAAGCAGGTCCGGGCTGCCGGGGCCGGCCCCCACGAGGAAAACCTTGCCGCGGGGGCCGGTACGGGTCACGGGCGCATCCAACCGGGGTGCTCAGTAGATGTCGTGGACGGTGTTGTAGACGTTGAACTTGCCCGTGGGCGTGACGATGCGCTCGTCATCGATCACCTTCTTCAGTTCCAGCGTCTTGTCATCCACCACCACCAGCGCGGAGCGCTGGTCCTTGCCGTTCCAGACGGAGAACCAGACCTCGTCTCCCGCCTTGTTGTACTCCGGCTGGACGACGCGTTTCGGGCCGTCGCCGAGGTTTGCCCATTCCGCCACCGGCAACACCTTGTAGGGCGCGTCGAGGTTCTCCAGGTCGAACACCGCCACCGACTGGCTGATCGCCGTATCGGGGTTTAGCGCGGTGTCCACGTAGAGATTCGTGGACTTGGGATGGGTCTTGATGAACAGCGATCCGCCGCCCTGGCCCTTGAGGGTGCGCACAACCTTCCACGCGTGGTCCGGGTTGCCCTCGGGGTCGGTGCCGATGATCGATATGGAGTCGTCCCCGAGGTGGCTGGTGGCCCATACCGGGCCGAATTCCGGATCCACGAAGTTGGCGCCGCGTCCGGGATGCGGGATCTTGCCGACGTCAACGAGCGCGGCGAGCTTGTCCTCGCGGGAATCGATCACCGCGATCTTGTCGGACTTGTTGGCTGCGGTCAGGAAGAACCGCTGCCCGGAATCCCAGCCGCCATCATGCAGGAAACGGGCGGCGTCGATGGAGGTGACCTTGAGGTTCTCGATGTCCTCGTAGTTCACCATCAGGACCTTGCCCGTCTCCTTGACGTTGACGATGAACTCGGGATGCTCGTGCGATGCCACGATCGCGGCCACCCTGGGTTCGGGATGGTATTCCTGGGTGTCCACGGTCATGCCGCGGGTGGAAACCACCTTGAGCGGTTCCAGGGTATCGCCGTCCATGATCACGTACTGCGGCGGCCAGTAGGTGCCCGCGATCGCGTACTTGTCCTCCCAGCCCTTGAATTTCGAGGTCTCCACAGAACGCGCCTCCATCCCGACCTTGATGGTGGCCACCGTGTCCGGTGTTTCCATCCACAGGTCGACGAGATTGATCTTCGCGTCACGGCCGATGGTGAACAGGTAACGCCCGGAAGCGGACAGGCGCGAGATATGCACCGCGTAGCCGGTTTCGAGGATGGTGACGATCTCCTTGCTGTGACCGTCGATCAGGGCGACCTGGCCACTGTCGCGCAGGGTGACCGCGAAAACGTTTTCGAGGTCGACGTCGTTCATCTGTTTCGTCGGCCGTTCCTCGGGCGGAATGTTCACCACCCAGGTGGCCTTCATGTCCTCGAGACCGTATTCCGGCGGCAGGGGCGGCTCGTGCTGGACGTAGCGCGCCATGATGTCCACCTCTTCCTGGGTGAGCTCACCCGAGGTTCCCCAGTTCGGCATACCGCCGGCGGAACCGAAGTTGATGAACACCTTGAGGTAGTCGAGGGTGACCTTGCGGGTGAGATCCGGGGTCAGCGCCTTGCCCGTCGCCCCCTTGCGCAGCACCCCGTGGCAGCCCGCACAACGCTCGAAGAAAATCTGCTTCGCGTGGTCGAACTCCTCCTTCGTCATCGGCGGGCCTTCGCCGGATATGAAGTCTCGTGTACCGCTACCCGTCATCGCGGTGGGCGCACCCTCGTAGGCGGTCTCTGCTTCCGACCCCTTGACTGTAGCGCTACCCTGGGCCACGGCCTGCGCCGGGGTCAGGGAAAATGGCAGGGTCATGCAGTACACTGCCAGCATCATGCGATAGTTCATGATTTCACTCCTGGCTGGAAACAGCCGATAGATTGGGAAAATCGATCAACAGGTTCGCGGCAAGAAAATCCTAAGCCCTCGCTCCCGGTTCGCTCCTTGACTTTGGTCAATCCCCGCCAATCATCCTGTCGCAATAATCAGGCGGCCCTTTCCCACGCTCCGCCCAGCGAAACATGACCGACGCCGCATCCGCGCGCGCCCGATACCCCGTGGCGCTCGAACTGGGCTTCCGTCCGTTCTTCCTCGGCGCCATGGCATTCGCCGTGGTGACCATTGGTCTCTGGGGAGGAATCTTCCTCGGGCACATTCCCGGGGTAGCGGACCCCGCCGCCGGCATCTACTGGCATGCCCACGAGATGCTCTATGGCTACGTCATGGCGGTGGTCGCGGGCTTCCTGCTTACCGCGGTGTCCAACTGGACCGGCAGTCCGACACTGCGCGGCTGGCCGCTGTTGTTCCTGTTCGTGTGCTGGATGGCGGCAAGGCTGGCCTGGCTTCCGCCACTGGCGAGCACCACCATGGCGCTGCTGTTCGACGGCCTGTTCACCCTCGGGTTGATGGTTTCCATTACCGCGCCCGTGATCCGGGCGCGCCAGTGGCGGCAGATGGCGGTGCTGACGAAGGTGGCGTTGCTCGCGGCCTTCAACCTGGTGTTCTACCTCGGCAGCCTGGGGCATCTCGAGACCGGCCATGCCATAGGCATCTACGGTGGCTTCTACCTGTTGCTGGGCCTCATCCTTACCATGGCCCGCAGGGTGGTGCCGTTCTTCATCGAAAGAGCCTTGCCGGGGGAACACAAGCCGCGCAACAGCAAGGCGCTGGATATCGCCAGCCTGGTCCTGTTTCTCGCGCTGTTCGTGTCCGAGGTGTTCTGGCTGCAACCCTGGCTGTCGATCGCCACCGCGCTCGGCCTGTTCGCGGTGAACGCGATACGCCTGGTACGGTGGACCGTGCCCGGATTGTGGCGCAATGTCATGCTGTGGAGCCTGGTCCTGTCCCTGTGGGCGATCACGCTCGGCTTCCTGGTCCTCGCCGCGGTCCATCTCGCGGGCATCCCGCGGTCACTGGCGATCCACGTTCTCGGCGTCGGCGGCATCGGCCTGATCACCGCGAGCATGATGATGCGGGTCTCCCTGGGCCACACCGGCCGCCAGGTCAACGTCCCGCCAAAGGCGTTCACCTGGGTGGTGATACTGCTCCTCGCCGCCGCGGCACTGCGCGGCCTGGCCCCTCTGGCATTCCCCGCGCAATACCTGACCTGGATAGAACTGTCGATGGCCACCTGGCTGGCAGCCTTCGCAATCCTCTGCGCACTCTGCCTGCCAATACTGCTTTCACCCCGGGCCGATTCTTGAAGTCACATATCGGCAAACTTGTCTCAAAATCGGCCGAGCGAAGGTGAGACGAGGCGAATCCGGTCTCGGAAGCGCAATGTACAAACAGTACATGGGCATTTCGAGACCGGATCCAACGAAGTATCACCAAGCGCAGGCCATTTTGAGGCAAGTTTTTATTTCCAGGCGAAGTAGGGTTGTTCGAAGTGCGCCACCCGAGTATCGCGCCCGAGTAGCGCCACCTCGCGGAACTGGTAGCTGACCGCGGCGCTCGGGGCGGCGACATAGTGATCGCCGAGGGGCATCTTCAGGACCGGGTGTTCGCTCTCGGGGATGGACTCCAGGACCGGAGAATCGTCGCGGAGCAACTGCGAAAGCGGGATACGATGGATACGCGCGACTTCACCCGGGTTCGGCACCAGGTTGACGCCGCTGCCGCCCCAGACCACCACCGGCGAGATCAGGTAGCCGGAGCGGGTAGCGTAGTCGTCCAGCCGTCCCAGCACGTGCTCGGGACCGCGCTCCAGCCCCACCTCTTCTTGCAGTTCCCTGAGCGCGGCCTCGATCACCGTTTCCCCGGGATCAATCCGGCCGCCGGGATACGCGCGCTGGCCCGCATGGCTCGACAGTTTCGAAGCACGGATCGTGAGGATGAAGCCCGCCTGGTCCCGGTCTGCCTCGCTCCACGGGATGTTGTCGAGGTCCGGCGGGGTCGACAGGTCCACCAGGGTGAATGCAACAGCGGCGTGCTTGCGTCCTTCCCGCGGTAGCTCGCGCAGCTCGTGGGCGGCGAGGTTGGTCGCGATGCGCTCGCAGAGGGAAGCGTCAAAGGCGAGGGAATCGGGTGACGCAAGCACTGTCAAGCTCAATCCCGGCGGTCCGCAAAGTACGCCTGGATAATGCCGATGGCGCTCTCGATCTGTTCCGCGTTCACGTCTTTATGCACCACCAAGCGGGCGGTGCCGCGGCCGCCGAAGCGCAGACCGCGGGTAGCGCACCACTCGCGGAAGTCCTCGCCGTCGCCACCCGTGCAGTCGAGAAACACCATGTTGGTGCGCGCCGCGCCGTCAACCACCCTGAGCCCGTCGATAGCGGATACCCCCTCGGCGAGGCGCGCGGCGAGGGCGTGATCCTCGGCCAGGCGCTCGACGTTGTGATCGAGGGCGTACTCGCAGGCCGCCGCGATGATTCCCGCCTGGCGCATGCCGCCGCCCACCATCTTGCGCCAGCGCCGGCCGCGCGCGATCAGATCGTGCGATCCCACCAGCACCGACCCCACCGGCGCGCCGAGACCCTTGGACAGGCAGATGGACACCGAGTCAAACAGGCCGGTGATGTCGGCCAGCGCGAGCCCCTGGCCCACCGCGGCGTTGAACACGCGCGCACCGTCGAGGTGGAAGCTGAGCCCGTGCTCCCGCGCCAGCTCACGCGCGGCGACAATGTAGTCCTGGGGAACGATGCGCCCGGCGATGGTGTTCTCCAGCGCGACCAGGCGGGTGATGGCGAAGTGCGGGTCGTCCTCCTTGATCGCCGCGCGTATCTTTTCGAGGGGGATGGTACCGTCGGGCGCGAGCTCGATGGGCTGCGGCTGGATGCTGCCGAGAACCGCCGCGCCGCCGCCCTCGTACTTGTAGGTATGTGCGTCCTGGCTGACGATGTATTCCTCGCCACGCTGGCAGTGGCTGAGCAGCGCCACCAGGTTGCTCTGCGTGCCGCTGGGAAAGAACAGGCCCGCTTCGTGCGCCGACATCTCCGCGAGTCGCGTCTCGAGCCGGTTGATCGTGGGGTCCTCGCCGTAGACGTCGTCG
This sequence comes from Gammaproteobacteria bacterium, assembly GCA_030432755.1. GTDB lineage: Bacteria > Pseudomonadota > Gammaproteobacteria > Arenicellales > Poriferihabitantaceae > VYFG01. The sequence goes on from JAUILZ010000018.1 coordinate 57,429, forward strand.
CCCACTTCGGCCGCCGCCATGGCGCGGCGCATGCCTTCGCAGGGTACGGTGACGGTGTCGCTGCGGAGGTCGATGACGGGCTGGTTCATGGGCAAGGCGGTGGGATGCAGGGGTTATCCCCGGGCCGGCGTGCCGGGGGCGGCACAGGATACCCGATTCCCCGTTCGAAACCACCCCGGGGCTTCGAACTCGCGTCGGGGATTTCAGTCCTGGAGAACGCTGTCTTCCGGGTCGTAGTGTCGCACCAGGTAGTCGATGCCCGGTTTCAGGGTCGCGCGCCAGGCGGCGTCCACCTCGCGCGAGAACTTCGGATCGGTCTGGTGCACCGCCGCAAGCATGCAGTCGAGCCAGGTGACATAGAGATGGGGCCGGATGTCCAGGTTGCGGCGGTTGTGCCGCTCGGCGACGCGATCCAGCAATTCGGGGGTGGATTGCGCCAGCATCATGTAGGACAGGGTGATCATCATCAATTCCTTCTGCCGCGCCATGTCGGTATGGCGGAACAGTTCGCGCACCTCGTCGTTGCAGTCGATGAACAGGGTGTAGAAACGGTCCAGGAATTGCGGATCCTTCGCGCAGCGCTCGAAGCTGTCGTTGAAGATATTTCGGTAATCGTCGTCCAAGGCGTTCGCTCCCCCGTGGCTGGTCGGCAGGATTGCAATTCCGCTCCCAGCAGCCCTTTCCCCATCGGGAAACGATAACGGATTCCCGGGCGCTTGAAAAGCGCCCGGGATTGGTTCGGACTCAGCCGGTTTCCGCCACCAGGCCGGCCTTCTCCACCGCGTGCACCAGGCAGGCTTCGTCGTTGTCCGAGGTGTCGCCGGTGACGCCTATGGCGCCCAGCAGGGTACCGTCGCCATCGCGCACCAGCGCGCCGCCAGGTACCGGCAACAAAGCGCCGTCGGCAAGGGCGTTCACCGCCTGGACGAAGAACGGCTGTTCCTGGGCGCGGTTGAAGATCGCGCGCGAACCAATGCCAAGGGCGAGCGAACCATTCGCCTTCGCATGCGCCATCTGGAAGCGCATGTTGCTGGCGCCGTCCTGGCGTTCGAAGGCGATGAGATGGCCGCCCGGATCGAGGATCGCCACGGACAACGGCTTGAGGCCGAGCTCCGCGCCTTTTTCAAAGGCGTCAAGTATCAGCCGACGGGCGATGTCGAGTTTGAGCATGAATTTTCTCCGGTTATCTACGCGGTGCGACGTTGCCGTTGGTCGCCGGGGCTACCAGGTGGCCAGTTGAAAGGTCGAGGTTGGCGATGATACCGAAATGCGGTGGGTGGATGCCAGCGGCGTATGGCGGACGCGAAACATGCCCTTGGAGTCGATGTTTCCGGTTCTTTCGTCACATGGCTCGCGCTACAACAGGGGCCCTGGCATACCTTACGTTCTGCCCCCGGGGATTCCCGCCAGGATGTCGCATCCTCCGGGTGGTGTAATATGCCGTCAGGAACGATTGTCGGAGAAACCCATGGAACACGATCGCCGGCCAGGGAAACTGGCAGTTATCGTGCATGCAGATATTGCGGGCTCCACCGCCCTCGTGCAACAGGACGAGCACGTTGCTCACGAGCGCATACGGGATTCTTTCCGTCGCCTCGGTGAAGCCGTCTCCCGCTATCACGGCAGTGTCGTCGAGGTGCGCGGCGATGCCCTGCTGGCGCAGTTCGAACGCGCATCCGACGCGGTTTCCGCGACCCTGGGATTTCAGGCCGCCCAGGCCGGGTATAACGAGCGCCTGGATGACGGCGTACTACCCAGGGTACGGATCGGCGTCGCACTGGGAGAGGTTATTCTCGCCGATGGTACCGTGACCGGTAGCGGGGTTGTGCTGGCGCAGCGGGTCGAGCAACTGGCGGCGCCGGGTGGTGTTTGTATCAGTGGCGCCATCCACGAAGCGCTGCCAAAGAGGATGCCATTCGAACAGGACGACCTGGGAGAACAGGTTCTCAAGGGATTCGACGAACCAGTCCGGGTGTTTCGAATTGACCTGGTTCCCGGGGAATCACCGCCGCTGCCGGGACAGGTGGGCAGCATCCTTACGGGAAAGCGGGTCGCGGTCGCCACCGCACTGGCGACGGTGCTGCTGGCTACAGGCGGCATGCTTCTCTGGCTGCAGCCCTGGCAGGAGCGCGAGGCGCCCGCGTCGGAGGAGCGCATGGCCTTCCCGCTGCCGGACAAACCGTCCATCGCGGTACTGCCGTTTGCCAATATCAGCGATGACCCCGAGCAGGAGTACTTTGTCGACGGGATCACCAATGACCTGATCACGGACCTGTCGAAGTTCAAGAACCTCTTCCTGATTGCCTCCAACTCGACTTTCTCCTACAAGGGGAAACCGGTGAAGGTGCAGCAGGTCGCAGAGGACCTGGGGGTGCGCTACGTGCTCGAGGGTAGCGTCCAGCGCGCGGGTGATACGCTGCGGATCAATGCGCAACTGATCGATGCGCTCAGTGGTCATCATATCTGGGCCGAACGATATGACCGGGATGCCGGTGACCTGTTCGCGGTACAGAACGAGATGCTGAAGACGATCGTCGCTAGCCTGAATTTTCAGGTGGAAGAGTTCGAGTTCGAACGCGCGATCCAGAGGCCGACCAAAGACCTGAAAGCCCACGACTACTTCACGCGTGGATGGGCTTACCTGCGCGAGAAAATAAACAGGGAGAACAATGCCAGGGTTCATGAGTGGATGCAGAAAGCAATCCAGGCAGATCCGCAGTATGCCCGGGCATATTCCACCGAAGCCGTCGCGCACTCAAGGGACTGGCGCTACAGCCTGATTGAAGACACCTCGGAATCCCTGGAACTGGCGCTGAAAAACGCTCTCAAGAGTGTTTCGCTCGATCCCGACGACTACTGGAATCACTGGGGCCTGGGAGCTGTCTACCTTGCGAATGGCGATTCCGACGAGGCGCTGAATGCCTACGAACGGGCCCTGTAGCTCAATTCCAGTAATTCTGCATTATTGATGGAGATGGTAGAAATGCTGGTATCGATCGGGCGCGCCGAGCAGGCAGTGAGCCAGGCCAGGGCGGCGATGCGCTACAACCCGCGCTACCCGGACTGGTACCTGTGGAATCTTGGCTGGGCGCAGTACTTTGCCGGGCAGCATGAAGACGCGGTGGCGACGCTGCGGAAGATGACGGATCCACCCAACGGCGTACGCCGAACGCTCGCGGCAGCGCTGGTGCAGACCGGCCAGGTGGAGGAAGCCAGGGAGGTGATCAGGGAGTATGTCAGGAACGAACCACAGCAGTCAGTGGAGGAGGTCAGGAAACTGAAGTACAGGCACCGCCCGTTCGTGGAAAAATGGGCGACCGACCTGCTTCAGGCGGGACTACCGGAACATCCACCGGCGGAGCCGGGATAGCATTCGTCCGCCATGTCGGACGGTTTGCAACCTGCACCGCCACGGAATACCGAGGGACGCTCCCTCTCCCCATTTACCGCGCTGTGTGCGGGATTTCCCGGCCGGAACGGATCCCGGGTTGGCGCCGGGGTGAAGCATGGCATCCCTAGCGATAGAACAGTTCGACCAGGAACATCGGCACCGCGGGGATGTACGTGGTGATCAACAACACCGTCATCAGCACCGCGATGAAGTAGATATTGACCCTCGAGACATCCCAGATATTCGCCCTGGCGATGGAGCAGGAGGTGATCAGCACACTCGCCACCGGTGGGGTCTGCTGGCCGATGGAGAGGTTGAGGGTGACGATGATGCCGAAGTGCACGGGATCGATACCCGCGGCCTGGATCAGCGGCACCACGATGGGCACCACGAGGATGATCGCGGCGGCCGAATGCAGGAAGAAGCCGATCACCAGGAAGAACACGTTGAGGATGAGCAGTATCACCCACTTGTTGTCCGTGATCTCGAGGATCTGTTGGGCGATCTCCTGGGGCACCTGGGCGCGGGTGAGGAAGCCGCCCATGAGTACGCTCGCGGCCACCAGCACCATGACCACCGCGGTCTGCATGCCACCGTCGAGCATCGCCGACTTGAGGCGCTTGAAGTCCACCTCGCCGTACCACATGCCGATCACCAGGGAGGCGAGAACCGCCAGGCCCGCGGCCTCGGTGGCGGTGACGAAGCCGCCGAAGATGCCGCCGAGGATGATCACCGGCAGGGCGAAGGTGGGCAGCGCATCGATGAAGGTCTCCTTCACCTTTTTCGCGTTGAACACTTCCTCCACCGGGAAGTTGTAGCGCCGCGCGAACCAGTAGGACACGCCCATCAGGCCCGCGCCCCCGAGGATCCCGGGAATGAATCCCGCGACGAAGAGTTGCTCCACCGAGGTATTGGCGGATACCGCGTAGAGAATCATCGGGATCGACGGCGGGATGATGATGGCGAGCGAGGCCGACGACGATGTCACTGCCGCGGCGAACGGCGCGCCATAGCCCTTTTTCTTCATCGCCGGGATCAGGATGGAACCGATGGCGGCGACGTCGGCCACCGCGCTGCCGGAGATCTCGGCGAAGAACATGGAAACGCCGATGTTCACCATGGCGAGGCCGCCACGGATGAAGCCCAGCAGCGCCGAGATAAAGGCGATCAGGCGTTTCGAGATGCCACCCGCGTTCATGATTGCCCCTGCGAGGACGAACATGGGGATGGCGATGAGTGAGAACTTGGTGGAACCGTCGTACATGTCGAGGGCGATGGTCACCAGCGAGTCGGTGCCCTCGGTGACCACCAGGCCAAGGACCCCGGCCAGCGCCAGCGCGACGGCGATGGGCACGTTGAGACAGATCATTGCCACCAGGGCGACAAATAACATGAGCAGCAACATCGTCTCAGTTCTCCCGCGCTTTCATTTTTTCGATTTCCTCTTCCGCTTCCTCGATCTGTTCCTCGATGTCGCGGTGCTCGAGGGATTTGCCCCCGGCAATGTCCACCCAGTACTGCGGCAGGCTGAGCAATTCGCAGATGATGAACAGGACGGCGCCGACTGGTATCACCGACTGGGTGAGTTGCACGGGCACCCAGGTGAGGGAGATCAGGGACGTCCCGGCCAGCACCTCGAGAACCTGGAATCCCGCCCTGGCCATGAGCCAGAAGAAGCCGATCACCAGCACCTCTGCCACCACCACCGCCATCATCCGCCAGGGCATGGGGATGGCCAGCAGGACCGAGTCAAATCCGATGTGCTTGCGCCGAAGGGCGGCGAGGGCGGCGCCGTAATAGGTGATCCAGGAAAGGGCGATGGCGGCGACCTCGTCGTACCAGGAAAGCGAGTTGCCGAACAGGCGATAGGCCACCGCGATGATGACGATCACCGTGAGGCCCACCATCAGGCCGATCGTGATCCATTCGAGGGTCGCGCGCAGCCAGCGTGACGGCGCTTCGGTGAAAGGTATCAGGGATTTCATCAGTGGCCCGCGTTACGGGACGTAGCCAGAAAAATACCGCCGGCGCGATCCTGCCGCGGCCGGCGGCTCACTTCTCAACATACAGGGCGCCTGGCGCGCCTGTTTTGTTTGGTGATTGTCGGCTACTTGCCGAGATCCAGCACGGTCTTGATCAGGTCGCCGCCGCCTTCAACGGAAGACGCGAACTCGTCATAGATCGGCTGGGACGCATCGATGAACGCCTGCTTGTCAGCTTCGTTGACCTCCACGCCGGCATCCTTGATCACGCCCAGGAGCTCGGTTTCAAGCGTTGCCGCGTGCTCGTAAACGTATGCCTGGGTCTCCTTCGCGGTCTCGGTCAGGATGTCCTGCACGTCCTGTGGCAGCTTGGCGAAATGGCTATCGGAAACCAGCACATAGGCCGGGGTGTATACGTGGCCGGTGATGGACAGGTACTTCTGCACCTCCTGGAACTTGGCGGAGGCGATCTGCGCATAAGGATTTTCCTGGCCGTCGATGACGCCGGTCTGGAGCGCGGTGAATACCTCGGAGAACGCCATCGGTGTCGGGTTGGCGCCGTAGCCCTGGAACATCTTCACCCGCCAGGCGCCCTTGGGAGTGCGTAGCTTGATGCCGTCGAGGTCTGCCGGCAGGTTGATCGGACGCACGTTGTTGGTGATATGGCGGAAGCCGTTCTCGAACAGCGCGAGGATGCGATAGCCCTGGGCCTGGGCCGCCGGCTGAAACACCGAGTCCATGAGCGCGGCCTCGACCTTGCCCATGTGCTCGCGGTCCTTGATGATGTAGGGCATCTCGAAAATGCCGAACTCGTCGGAAACCGACGACATCACGGAGGACGGCAGCGAGAAGTGGACCTGGCCGAGCTTCAGTTTCTGCAGCAGCTCCTGGTCCTTGCCGAGCTGGGACGAACCGAATACCTGCACCTCGGCCTTGTCACCGAGCTTTTCGTTGGCGCGGCGGGCGAACTCCTCCACGCTGGCGGAGAACAGTGAGCCCGGATTGCCCACGTGGCCGAACTTGAGAACGAGGTCCTGTGCGTTGGCGGTGGTCGTGGCGGCCAGCAATGCGGCCGCGGCGGCGATCTTGATCAGTTTCATGGTCGGATTCCTCTGGTGTGTGATTGTTTGGTTGATTGATCGAGTTTGAGCGTGGCGTCGATCAGCCCGCCGCGCGTCGGGCGATACCACCCGCGGCTTCCGCGGGAATGCCCGCGAGGGAGGCCATGGCGGCATCGGCGCCGCCCGCGTGGTGGGGCACCCCGGCAAGACCGAGGCCCATCTCCACGCCGCATAACGTCCCCATGAGCATGAGGTCGTTGAAATCGCCCAGGTGACCTATGCGGAACACCCGCCCGGCGACTTTCGACAGGCCATTGCCGAGGGACATGTTGAAGCGCTCGAGCACCACCTTGCGGAAGGCGTCGGCGTCATGTCCTTCCGGCATCAGCACCGCGGTCAGGGAACTGGAATAGTGGCGCGGTTCCTGGCAGAGCACCTCGAGGCCCCAGGCGCCGACTGCCGCGCGGGTGGCGGCGGCGAAGCGGTCGTGGCGGGCGAAGACGTTGTCGAGCCCCTCTTCGGCCAACATGTCGATGGCCTCGGCGAGACCGTAAAGCAGGTTGGTGGCCGGGGTGTAGGGAAAGAAGCCGGTCTCGTTGGGTCCCGCCATGGCGTCCCAGGCCCAGTAGGACTTCGGCGTGGTGGCGGCTTCCGCCGCGGCCAGCGCCTTGTCGCTGATGGCGTTGAACGACAGGCCCGGGGGCAGCATCAGGCCCTTCTGGCTCCCGGCAACGGTGACGTCCACGCCCCATTCGTCGTGGCGGTAGTCGATGGAGGCGAGGGAGGAGATGGTGTCCACCATCAGCAGCGCGGGATGACCCGCGGCGTCGATGGCCTTGCGCACCTCGTCGATACGGCTGGTGCAGCCGGTGGAGGTCTCGTTGTGGACCACGCAGACGGCGCGGATCTCGTGCCCGCCGTCCTCGCGCAGGCGCGCCTCGATGGCATCCGGGTCGGCGCCGCGGCGCCAGTCCCCGGGGATGAAGTCCGGGCGGTAGCCGAGGCGGGTTGCGAGTTCGTGCCACAGGCTGGCGAAATGGCCGGTCTCGGCCATCAGTACCCGGTCGCCCGGCGACAGCGTGTTGACCAGGGCTGCTTCCCAGGCGCCGGTTCCGGAGGCGGGGAAGATCACCACGCGTCCCCGGGTCTGGAACACGGACTTCATGCCTTCCAGCACCTTGTGGCCGAGTTCCGCGAATGTCGGGCCGCGATGGTCGATGGTGGGACGGTCGATGGCCCGCAGGATGCGGTCTGGGACGTTGGTGGGTCCGGGAATCTGGAGGAAATGGCGGCCGTCAGCTGGCATGGCGGAGGTGTGATCGTGGTTTTTTGGGTGCCGGTTGACGGTGAAGGGCGGGTTACCGGTCCGGCTGGAATACGGTAAACTTTATATTGTATTCATTATTCACGTCAATGCGCCGCGGCGCGAATTCCGCCCATGAACACAGTCGCCACCCTGCGCCAGCCCATCCCCCGCCGCACGCTGCACGACGAGCTGGTGGACCGGTTACGGGAGATGATTCACGTCGGCGAGCTCGCGGCAGGGGAAAAGATCCCGGAAAAGGCCCTGTGCGAGCAGTTCCAGGTATCCCGCACGCCGCTCCGTGAGGCGCTCAAGGTGCTCGCGGCGGACGGCCTGGTGCGGCTGACGCCGAATCGCGGCGCGTCGGTGGCGGCATTGACTCTACAGGATCTGGAAGAGGTGTTCCCCATTATCGCCACCCTCGAAGGGCTGTCGGGGGAACTCGCCTGCCGTCGGATCAGCGACCCGGAGATCGCCGAAATCCGCGAGATGCACGAGGAGATGGTGCGCCGCTACGAGGCGCGCGACCTGCCGGAGTACTTTCGCCTCAACCAGGCCATCCACCGCGCGATCCTGGAGTCCGCGGGCAATACCAGCCTGCAGTCGGTCTACGACAACCTCGCGGGACGCATCTCCCGCGCGCGCTACGTCGCCAACATGTCACCCGCGCGCTGGGAGCGGGCGGTGGCCGAACACTGCGAGATCCTGGCGGCGCTCGAGGACCGGGACGGCGAACGCCTCGGCCGGGTGCTCAGGGAGCACGTCATGACCAAGCTGGCCACCGTCCGCCAGTCGCTGGCGGAACCCGCCTAGCCCGTCAGCCGCAGGACACCCCGGTGCCGCCCAGCCCGCAATAGCCCCACGGGTTTTTCGAAAGGTACTGCTGGTGGTCGTCCTCGGCGTAGTAGAACTCCCCGGCGGGGGCGATTTCCGTGGTGATCCTGGCATGGCCCGCGTCTGACAGGCGTTCCTGGTAGCGCACGAGCGAGGCCTCCGCGGCCTTTAGCTGCGCCTCGCTGGTGGTATAGATCGCGGAGCGGTACTGGGTACCGCGATCGTTGCCCTGGCGCATGCCCTGGGTCGGATCGTGGGCCTCCCAGAACTCCTTCAGTAACCCCTCGTAGGAGATGCGCTTGGGGTCATAAACCACCAGCACCACCTCGGCGTGGCCGGTGCCGCCGCTGCAGACCTCGCGGTAATTGGCGTTGGGCGTATGCCCGCCGGCATAGCCCACGGCGGTGGTGTAGACGCCGTCCAGGCTCCAGAAGCGGCGCTCCGCGCCCCAGAAACAGCCCATGCCGAAGACGGCGGTTTCCAGCCCCTCGGGGAAGGGCGGGCGCAGCGGATTGCCGTTGACGTGGTGGCGGTTCTCCAGCGGCATGACCTCCGCGCGACCTGGCAGGGCGCGGTCGGCGGCGGGAATGGTGTCGGATTTCAGGTTGAACATCGTGGGTAACCTCGCGGGTTCGGAGAGCGCGGCCTCAGTGTTCGAGCGCCGAGGCGCAATCGATGCAATGGGTGGCGGCGGGATCGATTTCAAGCCGCTTCGGGTTGATGGCGCCGCCGCATTCCAGGCATTCACCATACACGCCGTCCTCTATGCGCCGCAATGCGTTGTCGAGGGCGGCCAGTTCGCCTTCCTGGCGGCGCCTGAGGGCAAGATCCATCTGCTGCTGCTGCAAAGCGTCCATGCGCGACACCCGGCCGACGCGCGTCTGGTCGAGTTCCACCGTGTCGGGGTCGGGAATACCCGCCTCGCCCAGGAGCTCGCGCTGGCGCTCGAGAATGCGTTGACGAAAGGCCTCGCTGTCGGTCATGGGATGGTGCCGGGAAAATCGCGGGTGACGGTGGACGAACGAGCATAATCCCGGCCGCCGGGCAATTTCAACGCCGCACCCCTCAGTAACCCAGCGCGAGATCCGCGAGATGGGTGAGCTGTTCTCCCGCCTGGTGACGGCGGATGTTGGCGATGATATGCGGCGCGCTGGTAGCCGGCTGGGTGATGCTGGCGACGTGCGGGGTGATGGTCACCCGCGGGTGGCGCCAGTAGGGGTGGTCCGGCGGCAGGGGCTCGCGGTGGAACACGTCCAGCGCCGCGCCCCGAAGGTGGCCACTGTCCAGCGCCGCCAGCAGGTCACCGTCCACCACCAGCGGTCCGCGCCCGACGTTGATGAAGCAGGCCCCGGCGGGCAACAGCGCGAGAGTTTCACGACAGATGACGCCACAGGTTTCCGCGGTCAGCGGCAACAGGCAGACGAGGGTTTCGCTCCGGCTGAGGAACTCCGCCAGCCCGTCCCGGCCGTGAAAGCAGTCGACTCCCTCCGCCACCCGCGGGCGCCGGCTCCACCCTGCCACCCGAAAACCGATTCCCGCGAGGGCGCGGGCGCAGGCGCCGCCGAGTTCGCCCAGACCCATGATTCCTGCCGTGTGGCTCGAGGCCGGGGTCTGCAGGCGCGGCTTCCAGCGGCCGGCGCGCTGGTCCGCCTCGTAGTCGGCCATGCGTCGGTGGAAGCGGATCACGTGGTAAAGGACGTGCTCCACCATCCCCGCGGTGAGGCCGGGGTCGACGTTGCGCACCACCGGGAGTCCTGCTGGAACCAGGTCGTCGCCAACGAGGTGATCCACACCGGCGCCGATCGAGAACACGATTTCCAGGGACGGCAGGGCGGCGAGGTCGCCGGGTGCCGGCTTCCAGACGAGGGCGTAGCGAATGGCATCGAGGTGATCGTCGCGATCCTCCCAGCGGATGGCCTGGATACCGGCGTCGGCGAATGCCCGTTCCCAGGCGGGGAACTGGTCGTAGCCGGACTTGATGACGATCTGGTCGCGCATGGAGCTTCGGGAAAAGCGCGGGATTGTACCGGGGCGCCCGCTTCCATGACATGCCCGTGGCCGCTGATACTTAAGCCGGGGACCAGGATTTGGTACTATCCACGCCCCGCCCCGGGACGCATCCGCCCGTGCAACAGGCCCCCCAGACAACCGAGTTCAATATCCATCCCAATGCCGGCATCCCTCGCCCCGGCTGGCCCTGGCTCATGGCAGGGCTGGTGGTGATCGGGGGCGGCATCGCGCTGCGTCTCGCGCTGATGGGATTCTGGCTGGTGCTGCCGTTCACCCTGCTCGAGCTCGGCCTGGTGTACTACCTGGTGCGCCTGGTGCAGCGCCGGGGTGGTTACGTCGAGCGCATCCGTATCGACGGCGAGCAACTGTCGATCGCGCACATCGAACCCGGCAAGGACCGCGACTGGAGCTTTCCCCTCCACTGGGTGCGTGTCGAACTGCGCGCGCCGTCCCATCAGTGGTATCCGCATCGCCTGCTCCTCGGCGCCTCGGGCCGCTGGGTGGAGGTGGGCGCCTGCCTCACCGACGCCGAACGCCAGGGTCTCGCGGACGCAGTGCGCGGCGAGATCCGTCGACTGCGCGATCCGGAACATGAACACCATGCTTGAGGCGACCCTGGCCAGGACCCACTGGCGCGACTACTACGAGCTCTGCAAGCCGAAGGTGGTGGCGCTGATCCTGTTCACCGCCGCGGTGGGCATGTTCCTGTCCACCGATGGCTGGGTGCCATTCAATGCCTGGTTCTGGGGGCTCATCGGCATCGGCCTCGCGGCCTCGGCCGGGGCCGCGCTCAATCACTGGGTGGACCAGGAGATCGACGCGCGCATGGATCGCACCAGCGCCCGCCCGCTGCCCCGGGGTCACCTGTCGAGCCGCAACGCGCTGATATTCGCCCTCGCGCTGGCGACGCTGTCCATGGTGGTGCTGGTGGCTTTCGTCAACGTATTGACCGCCGCCCTGACCCTGGCTTCCATGGTGGGCTACGCGGTGATCTACACCATGTTCCTCAAGCGCAGCACGCCGCAGAACATCGTCCTCGGTGGCGCCGCGGGCGCCGCCCCGCCGGTCCTCGGCTGGACCGCGGTCACCGGCGAACTGCACTCCGAGGCGCTGCTGCTGTTCCTCATCATTTTCGTCTGGACGCCGCCGCATTTCTGGGCGCTGGCGATCCGCCGGCGCGACGACTACGCCCGCGCCGACGTGCCCATGCTGCCGGTGACTCACGGCATCGCGTTCACCAAGCTGCACGTGCTGCTCTACACGATACTGCTGGTGATCGTCACCATCATGCCGTTCCTGGTGCAGATGAGCGGCACCATCTACCTCGCGGGGGCGCTGGCGCTCGGCATCGGCTTCGTCTACTACGCCATTCGACTGTACCGGTCCGAGGGCGACGACTTTGCAATGAAGACCTTTGGTTATTCGATCTTCTACCTGAGCGCGTTGTTCGCGTTCCTCCTGCTCGACCACTACGCGCGCATCGCAATACGCGCCTGGTTTATTAACTGATTCTCATTTTGATATGTCGACCCATAACCAGCCACCGGAGGATGTCGCTCCCGATCCGCGCGAGGTCACGTTCCTCACGGTGCTCGGCAGCGTTTTCGCCTCGTTCTTCGGCGTGCAGAAGGAGGCCAATCGGCGGCGCGATTTCGCGAGCGGCAAGTTCTGGCATTTCTTTGTCGCCGGGCTTCTCTTCGTGCTCCTGTTCATGCTTGCGCTCTGGGGACTCGTCCAGTACCTGCTCGCCACCACCCCAACTGGCCAGTAGCGCACAGGCCGCAAGGCGCGTGAAAATGCGCCTGAGAGGTCGGAACCGCGGTGTCATGTTGGGATTGATGCCGCTATAATCCGTCGGCTTCGGCGCAGTGAAAAGACTTGCGCCCCGTTCCCGGCGCCCGTCCGGTTCCCACCATGCCGGCGATATGCGTCGGAAGCGGGATCGGCTCCCGCTGGTGGGGCCCCGCAGTCGGCCCGGGGAATGACCGGCCGCGGCGGATGAAGCGCCCCCGAGGGGGCCTGCGCGATCCGGTTGGGAACAGATTTTTAATTACAGAAACTGCCGATTCAGATGATCAAGAAAACTCCGGCTGCTCGTGCGTTCGCCGTGCTTGCATCCCTCGGCGCCATGTCGGCCTCGACCACGGCCCTGGCGGCGATGGAACTGAACATGCCGCGTGGTGTGACCGACATCAGCTACAAGGTGTACGACATGCACATGCTGGCGTTCTACATCATGTGCGTGGTCGCCTTCGCCGTGTTCGGCGCCATGGCCTACAGCATCGTCAAGCACCGCAAGTCAAAGGGCGTGAGCCCGTCCACGTTCCACGAGAGCACCGCGGTGGAAATCGTCTGGACCATCCTGCCGTTCGTCATCCTGATCGTCCTCGCGCTACCCGCGGCGCGCACGCTGATCGTCCAGGAAGACGATTCCAATTCCGAGATGACGATCAAGATCACCGGCTACCAGTGGAAGTGGCAGTACGAGTATCCGGACTCCGGCATCAGCTTCTTCAGCACGCTGGCAGACGAAAGCCGCGAGGCCCGGGTCAGGGGTTCCGGTATTGACGTCTACGAGGTGGAGAACTACCTGCTCGACGTGGATAATCCGCTGGTGATCCCGGTGGATACCAAGGTGCGTCTCCTGCTGACCTCCAACGACGTTATCCACGCCTGGTGGGTCCCCGACTTCGCGATAAAAAAGGACGCGATTCCCGGCTTCATCAACACCATGTGGACCAAGGCCAACGAGACCGGCACCTTCCGCGGACAGTGCGCAGAGCTCTGCGGCCGCGACCACGGTTTCATGCCGGTGGTGGTCAAGGTGGTGGAAAAGGCGGAATTTGAACAATGGACCGCGGCCCGGATTGCCGAACAGGGCGGCGAACAGCTGGCCGCCACAGATGTGGCCACACCCGTCGCCAACTGAGCGCGCCTGACAGCATTAGATTTTCGAGGAAATCCCGATGAATGCAACAACCACCGATACCCATCACGACGATCATCACGATCATGGCCCTGCGCCGGGCCTGATGCGCTGGGTAACCACGACCAACCACAAGGACATCGGCACCCTGTACCTGTGGTTCTCGCTGATCATGTTCTTTATCGGCGGCGCCATGGCGCTGGTGATCCGCACCGAGCTTTTCCAGCCCGGCCTGCAGGTGGTGGACCCGCAGTTCTTCAACACCATGACCACCATGCACGCCCTGATCATGATCTTCGGCGTGGTCATGCCGGCGTTCGTGGGGCTCGCCAACTGGATGCTGCCGATCATGATCGGCGCGCCGGACATGGCGCTGCCGCGGATGAACAACTGGAGCTTCTGGATCCTGCCGTTCGGTTTCAGCATGATGCTGTCCACCCTGTTCATGGAGGGCGGCGGCCCCGCCTCCGGCTGGACGCTCTATCCGCCGTTGTCGCTGCAGACCGGTGAGGCGTTCCCGTTCCTGATCTTCTCGATCCATATCCTCGGCATCAGTTCGATCATGGGGGCGATCAACATCGTCGCCACGATCCAGAACCTGCGCGCCCCGGGCATGTCGTACATGAAGATGCCGCTGTTCGTCTGGACCTGGTTCATCACCGCCTACCTGCTGATCGCGGTCATGCCAGTGCTGGCGGGCGCGGTGACCATGCTGCTCACCGACAAGTACTTCGGCACCGCCTTCTTTACCGCGGGCGGCGGCGGCGACCCGGTGATGTTCCAGCACATCTTCTGGTTCTTCGGTCATCCCGAGGTGTACATCCTGATCCTGCCGTCCTTCGGCGTGGTGTCCGAGATCATCCCGACCTTCGCCCGCAAGAAGTTGTTCGGCTATGCCTCCATGGTGTACGCCACGGGCTCCATCGCGTTCCTCTCGTTCATCGTCTGGGCGCACCACATGTTCACCGTCGGCATGCCGCTGTCGGGCGAGCTGTTCTTCATGTTCGCCACCATGCTCATCGCGGTGCCCACCGGGGTGAAGGTATTCAACTGGGTGGCCACCATGTGGCGTGGCGCGATGACCTTCGAGACGCCGATGCTGTTCGCCCTGGGTTTCGTCATCATGTTCACCATCGGCGGCTTCTCCGGCGTCATGCTGGCGCTCGCCCCGGTGGACTTCCAGTACCATGACACCTACTTCGTGGTGGCGCATTTCCACTACGTGCTGGTACCCGGTTCCATCTTCGCCATCATCGCCGCGGTGTACTACTGGATTCCCAAGTGGACCGGCAACATGTACGACGAGAAGTGGGGAAAGATCCATTTCTGGACTTCCACGATCTTCGTCAACCTGTTGTTCTTCCCGATGCACTTCGTCGGTCTCGCCGGCATGCCGCGGCGGATTCCCGACTACGCAGTGCAGTTCGCGGACTTCAACGCCATCGCCACCGTGGGCGCGTTCGGATTCGGTTTCGCCCAGCTGATTTTCGTCTACGTGGTGTTCAAGTGCGTGCGCGGCGGAGAGAAGGTCACCGACCAGGTCTGGGAAGGCGCCGAGGGCCTCGAGTGGACCCTGAGTTCGCCGCCGCCCTACCACTCGTTCACCGACCAGCCGGTCGTCAAGTAACGGACAACGCCGGGGCGCTCCCGGCAGCGACCGGAACGGTGCATTGCAGAAAGGCGTTCGCAACACGGTGATCGTTCTCGGCCTGGTGGTCGTGGGGATCTACGTCGCCTTCATCCTGATGGCTCGTGGGGTGGGCGCATGAGCGGGATACGGCCGCGGCGAAACCGGCGCGGCGTTGCGCTATTGTTCCTCGCGCCGGTGCTGATGTTCGGCTTCGGCTACCTGATGGTGCCGATCTACAACATCTTCTGCGAGATCACCGGACTCAACGGCAAGACCGGGGTCGTCAGCGTGAGCGAGGTCGAGGGCATGGCGGTGGACGAGGAGCGGATGATCAAGGTGGAATTCACCGGATCGCTCAACCAGTACGCGCCCTGGGACTTTGCGCCGAGTCAGGCCAGCATGATGGTTCACCCGGGCAGGCAGTACAGCACCAGTTACGTCGCCACCAACCGGCTGGACCAGGCGCTGGTGGGTCAGGCCGTGCCGAGCGTCTCGCCCGGCCGCGCGGCGAGCTATTTCAGCAAGACCGAGTGTTTCTGCTTCACCCGCCAGCCGTTTGACGCCGGCGAGTCGCGCGACATGCCGTTGATCTTCATCGTCGATCCCGACCTGCCGCGTGACGTGGACACGGTCACCCTGTCGTACACGTTCTTCGACGTGACGGAACTGTCGGCCAACTGATTACCCAATTACCAAGCAATACAGATAACAGAGGTTCAATCCATGGCAAGCGCTGCTGACAATCATTACTACGTGCCGCATGGGGCCTACTGGCCGCTCGTCGGGTCCGTCGCCCTCACCACCACGACCGGCGGGCTCGCGTTGTATCTCAACGACCACGACTTCGGCCTGAGCGTGATGTTTGCCGGTATCGCCATCCTGATCGTCATGTTTTTCGGCTGGTTCGGCACCGTGGTGAAGGAAAGCGAGGCCGGTACCTACAGCCCCTGGGAGGACAAGTCGTTCCGTCTCGGCCCTGGTTGCTGGGAGATGGCTCGGGCTTCAACACCCATCACTGGCTGTGGAGCACCTACACCGAGGTCTGGCCCACCAACGGGCCCCTCGACATGGGCGGGAGCGACTTCCACATGGGCTGGTGGCCGCTGCCGTTCCTCAATACCGCGATCCTGCTGACCTCCGGCGTCACCGTGACCATCGCCCACCACGCCATCGTCAAGAACGATCGCACGCGCTTCATTCTCGGATTGGCCGCCACCGTGGCCCTGGGATTCCTCTTCGTCTATCTGCAGGCGGTGGAATACCAGCATGCCTACCACGAGGGGATGAGGCTCGACAGCGGCATCTACGGCTCGACGTTCTTCATGTTGACGGGTTTTCACGGTTTTCACGTGACCATGGGCGCCATCATTCTCACGGTGGTGCTGGTGCGCGCGATCCGTGGGCATTTCACCCCGACGCGGCACTTCGCTTTCGAAGGTGCCGCATGGTACTGGCACTTCGTCGACGTGGTCTGGCTGGGGCTGTTCGTATTCGTCTACATATTGTAGACGCCGGCACTTCGCGCCAAATAAAAAAGCGCTGCCTCGCAGCGTTTTTTTTTCTCCGCACGGAGAGGGAACTGGAACCGGTCTCAAAAGCAGCCGAGCGCAGGCTTTTTTGAGATCGGTGCTACTGGCCGAAGGCGTGCGGTTCGATAAACCCGAAGCGGGAACCGACAAAGATGAGCATCAGCACGAACAGGGAGAGTCCCACCCGTATGGCGAGGGATTTGACCACCTTCTCGGAGTTGTCCGGGCTCTTGATCAGCAGGTAGAGCGCGGTGAACAGGCTGATCACGACGAAGATCAGCAGGATCACGATAATGAGTTTTAAAAGAAGCATCCGGAAACCGTGGAAACACTTGCAGCGACAGGCCCGGGGGACAGATCCGGCGGGTCCTGGCCAGGGGTGAGCCGGTGATTATACGCCGGAAGAAGGTAGCCGGCGCCTTGCTCTACCTCGTCGCGCTCGGCATCCTGCTCGCGCTCGGTAGCTGGCAGTTCCAGCGCGGACGGGAGAAGGCAACAATCGAGGCGGCGATCGACGAAGATGCGCCCGTGGTGGAGATCAGCGCTGCTCCGGCGGACTGGTCGGCGATCGCATACCGCGAAGCGCTTCTTTCGGGCCGCTGGCAGGCGGAACGCAGCTTCCTGCTCGGGAGCCGCATCCACCAGGGGGTTTCCGGGGCGGAGGTGCTGTCGCCTTTCCAGCTCGATGGCGGCGGCACGGTGCTGGTCAATCGTGGCTGGGTGGCAGGCGACGGCGCAATTGAATTGGCGTCTCCACCGGCCGATGCCGCGCCGCGCGGAATCCTTTATCTTCCACAGCCGGGCTTTACCCTTGGAGAGACCCTGGTCGGGGATCGTGCCTGGCCGCAGCCGGTGCTATACCTGGACATCCCGGCGCTCGCCGACCGACTGGGAAGTCCACTGGAAACCGCGGTACTGGTGCTGGATGCCGATCACCAGGCGGCATTCGAGAGTACCTGGCAGCCCACCACGATTCCCGCCATGCGGCACTATGGCTACGCCGTGCAGTGGTGGGGGCTCGCCGTCACCCTGCTGGTGTTCGGCATCATCTGGCAACGCAAGCGTAAACCGAAAAAAGATACATGACGAATTCCAACTCCCCTTCACTGGTGCGCAGCCGGCTCAAGCTGGTCGCGGTTTTCGCGCTCTTTTTCGGGCCGATGTTGCTCGCGGTGATCTGGTACTACGGCTTCGGCGCCGCCAACGTGGAGCGGGGCGCCACCAATCACGCGCCGCTGGTATCCCCGCCGGTGCCCCTGGAGGCGTTCTCCAATCCGCGCCGGTCCGGTGGCGACCTGACGCTGGAAGACCTGCGCAGCCACTGGACCGTGGTGCACCGCCTGCCGGGCAGTTGCGGCGAGGGTTGCGGTACCGCGCTCTACAACACGCGCCAGACACGCATCGCCCTCGGCAAGGACGCGGGCCGCGTCAGCCGGCTGATACTGGGCAAACCATCGGTGGCGCTGGATGACGCCATCGCGGGGCATCCGGACATCACCGTGGTGCTGCCCTCCACGGATGGACTCGAGCATCAGCTCACGCCCGTCATTGGCAGCGAGTCCCTGGGACCGGACGATGCATTGCTCATCGACCCCCTCGGCAACGTGATGATGGTGATCCCGGACGACCTGGACCCGTCGGACCTGCTCAAGGACCTGAAAAAACTCATGAAGCTCTCCACTGTCGGGTAATCCACGTTGACGCCGGCGGAATTCCTGCGCAATCACCCTGGCCTGGTGGTGCTCACCGGCGCCGGGATCAGCGCCGCTTCCGGCATTCCCACCTACCGCGATCACGAAGGCGCGTGGCGAGGCGCGACGCCGATGCAGCATGCGGCGTTCGTCACAAGCGAGGACAACCGCCGTCGCTACTGGGCAAGAAGCGCGATCGGCTGGCGGCGTATCGCCGGGGCGCGGCCCAACGATGCCCACCGGGCGCTGGTCGGGCTGGAAACCGCGGGGATTGTCTCGCTGGTGGTGACGCAGAACGTGGACGGCCTGCACGCGCGCGCGGGCCAGCGGAACCTGGTGGAGCTCCACGGCAGTCTCGAGCGCGTGACCTGCCTGAATTGCGGCGCCGGCGAATCCCGCGAACGCGTGCAGGAGCGGCTGGTCACCAGCTGCCCGGCGCTTGCAGGGCTCGCCGCGGAAGCGCGGCCGGATGGCGACGCTACGGTCGCTGATGATATTGCGCGCGGGGTCACTCCGCCGTCCTGCGATCGTTGCGGCGGCATCCTCATGCCTGACGTCGTGTTCTTCGGTGGCGCGGTGCCACGGGAAAGGGTGACGCGGGTTAGCGCGGCTCTCGAGCGGGCGCCGGCACTGCTGATAGTGGGTTCATCCCTGGTGGTGTATTCGGGATTTCGACTCGCGCGCCAGGCGCACGCGGCGGGCAGACCGGTAGCGGCGCTGAATCTCGGCGTGACCCGGGCGGACGAATTCCTCTCCCATCACTGGCGCCAGGATGCCGCAGATGCGCTTGCGGGGGCGCTCGAGGAATTACGCGCGGGGGAGCCGGCTCAGGTCCACCCCGCGGGCATCAGGTCGTAGGCCGAGGCCCAGCCGGGCAGGGCGCGGAGGGCTTCCAGCCAGCGCTGGACCGCGCGATAGT
This sequence comes from Gammaproteobacteria bacterium, assembly GCA_030432755.1. Lineage (GTDB taxonomy): Bacteria > Pseudomonadota > Gammaproteobacteria > Arenicellales > Poriferihabitantaceae > VYFG01. The sequence goes on from JAUILZ010000018.1 coordinate 76,705, forward strand.
CTGCCAGAGGAAACCCCAGCTCGTCACCGTAGAACAGGTAGGCGCAGATCGAGATGTCCGCGATACCGGGCTCATTTCCGGTGACGAAGGGCAGCGCTCCGAGACGTCGGTCGAGAGTTTTCAGCGCCGCCTTCGCGCGCGCCTCGAGAAACGCCGTAACGGGGCCTTCGCCCTGTTCTGTAAATCGCCGGATATAGCGCAGCGGGGCGACGCTGCCGGTGAGCTTTTGGTTGTCCCAGTACAGCCAGCGGAGCGCCTCACGCCGCGCAGCAGCATCCGCCGGGGCGAATTCCCCGAGTTGGTCGGCGAGATATTCCAGGATCACCGCGCTCTGGGAGATGACGTCACCGTCTTGCTCGAGCACCGGTACCTCGCCGAGTGGATTGAGCGCGAGGAACTCTCCTTCGCGGTGGGCGCCGGCGAAGAAGTCCACAAACACGGGCTCCCAGTCCGCGCTACAGAGCGCCAGCATCAGCGCCGGCTTGTAGGCATTGCCGCTCTCGGCAAAGCAGTGCAGCTTGTACGTACCCAAGGGCTACTCCGTGGAGACACGCGGACCGGGATCCGCCCGTGGCGCGGCCTCAGTCCAGCGAACGATTTTTCAGCCAGGCGCGAATGGTCGGGGTCTGGCGGCGGCTGATCTCGATCTTGTCCGGGATGCCGCGGAAAAATACGCACCACTGCCCCTCGTCGTTCTTCTCCAGGCCTTCCAGGTGTTCGGTGGAGATGAGCGCGTTGCGATGCACCCTGAGGAAGCTGTCCCCGAGTTCGGACTCGAGGTTGTTCAGGGTGTCGTTCATCAGGTACTCGTCGTTCCTGGTCTTCACCAGCACGTACTTGTTCTCCGCCTTGAGGTAGCAGATCCCCTGGATCGGCACGAGCTTGATCTTGCCCTTCTGGCTGATCGACAGGTGCATGCTGCGGGTGGTCTTGCGCAGCGACTCCGTCTGGGTGGAGGTGATGGGGTTCGCCTTCTGCAACGCGCGCTTGAGACGGTCGATCTGCACCGGCTTCAGCAGGTAGTCGATGGCGTTGGCGTCGAAGGCCTCGAGCGCGTACTCGCTGTAGGCGGTGGTGAAAATGATGGCGGGCGAATGCTGGAGCGCGGACAGGTGGTAGACCAGCTCAATGCCGCTGATGCCCGGCATGCGGATATCCACCAGGGCGGTGTCCGGCTTGTGCCGATCGCACATGTCGATCGCCTGCTGGCCGTTTTCGGCCTCGTACACACTGGCGCCCGGGTCGATCCTGAGCAGCAGTTCCCGCAACCTGGCGCGCGCCAGGAATTCATCGTCAATAACCAGATACTTCATACGGTTTCCATTACTATTATAGTCCCGTCCCCCCGGCCGAACCCCATCTGAAACGCGTTCAGAGCGGCAACCGGATGGTCACCGTGTAGCGTTCGTCCGCCTCATGCGCATCGAAAGTCCCGCGGCCCCCGAAGGTCCTGTCGATGCGGTCACGCAGATTCTCCTGGGCAACCTTGTTGCCGCTGCTGCGCTTGATGCTGCCCTCCGGTAGCGGATTCGTGATCTGAATGATCAGTTGTTTCTGCACTACCTGCACAGAAATATTGATTGTACCCCCTTTGAATCGGGTTTCGATACCGTGATAGACCGCGTTCTCCAGCAGGGGTTGCAGCATCAGGACCGGCACCATGATGCCGAGTGATTCCGGGTCGATGCGGCTCGCCACCTGCAGGCGCTCTCCGAGGCGGGTCTTCTCGAGGTAGAGGTACTTGTCCGCGAGCTCCAGCTCTGCCTTCATCGGCACCAGCTCGCGCTTGTCCGCCATTACCACCCGAAACACGTCCGCGAGGTTGTAGAGCGCCTTTTCCGCGCGCGCCGGCTGGAGGCTGATCAGGTGGGCCACACTGTTGAGCGAATTGAAGAGGAAATGCGGGCGGATGCGAAAACCGAGGTTGGAGAACTGCGTCAATGCGTTGCTCTGCAGCAGGCCGCGCACGGAAAACAGTTCTCGTTCGACCCAGAACCAGGGCAGCCCTGTCAGCACCGTCATACATAGCAGGACACGCGTGGTTTCGGTGTTGAAATATCGCAGGTAGGGAATATCCAGGCTTTCCCCGGACTGGCCCAGGGTGAGGTACGCGGTGAGGTATAGCGCCAGCGCCACGGCGCAGACGATGCCCCAGCAGACCAGGACGCCGACATAGGCGGGTAACTGGCCGATGACATCGTTGAAGAAGCGCAGGAACGCGAGCGACAACAGCACGAACACCGTTACCAGGAGGAGGTGCCCACCGGCGGCCTCCCGGTTCATTGGCGCGCCTGGATCGGCGCCGAGGGCGGCGACCCAGGTGACGACGAGCAAAAGAAGCGATACCAGCAGGAAACGCAGCGGAAACTTCCACTTGCGAAACTCAAGCTGGAACTGGGCCGGCGCGACCGCGGTGCTGACCTGGGGATCTGACACGGCTACGGCGAACAACTACCCGGGTGACTGCGGCCCCATCGGTATGGCCCGACGGTGACCGGCGGAAAGGAAAAAATTACTCCCCTGCGGGACAGGGGAGTATAATTTGTTGATCGGGTCGAACAGAATGGGGGTTCTGCTGAAGGGGGTAAAGACCCGACTAGCGGGCGGTTCGTCCTGCCCGCAAACAGAGTAGACACCGGCGCGATTTCTTTTTCAAATATTTCCGACGAATGGTAGGTTTTTGCCGTTGAACTGTCATTTTTGCGCCGAGAAATCGCGTGGCACGGCACCTGCATGACGAACAGTCCTGAATGAACCCGAAAAAACTGTGGGGCGGCCGCTTCAGCGGCGATACCAATGCCCTCATGGAGACCTTCTCCGAATCCGTATCCTTTGACTGGCGCCTGTATCGCCAGGATATTCGCGGGTCCATCGCCCACGCGCGCATGCTGAGCGCGGCGGGCGTATTGCGTGCGGACGATTTCACCGCCATCGAGCGCGGCCTGCGCGACATCGAGGGCGAGATCGACCGCGGCGAATTCCAGTGGTCCGAGGCCCTGGAAGACGTGCACATGAACATCGAGGCGGCGCTCACCGAGCGCGTCGGCGACGCCGGCAAGCGACTTCATACCGGCCGCTCGCGCAATGACCAGGTGGCCACTGACATGCGCCTCTTCCTGCGCGACGGTATCGACCGGCTGGTGATCGTACTGGGTGAATTGCAGGGCGCGCTGGTGGAGCTGGCGCGCGCCGAGGCGGGCACCATCATGCCGGGATTCACCCACATGCAGAGCGCGCAGCCGGTCACCTTCGGCCATCACCTGCTGGCCTGGAACGAGATG
>JAUILZ010000001.1 GCA_030432755.1 Gammaproteobacteria bacterium
AAACGCACTTCCGGTTTTAGAGATAAAACCTCGGCACTGCAACACTTTCCCGCCCCTTCTCCAAAACATGTCCCCAACACGCTGAATCGGCGCAAACTGACGCCAGCCGGGGCTTCCCGCGACTACCCGAAAATTATTCCGGACAGTAGTGAGCGCAGGCTGGCGTCCATGTCACGGATTGACTTCAGGTGTTTGACTTGGCTCCAACCAATGCTGAGCCGCAACGGGATCACCGTTGCAAGATGTGCAAATTCACGTTCCGCGGATTGAACCGTACAGGTTGTCGGCCCGACCACGGGCCAACTGCCGGATGATCCGGCCGTTGTAAGCAACCATCAACCTGGATTCAAACATGAACACCGTGAAAATGATCTTCCTCGCCAGTGGACTGGCGTTCGCCCTCAACGCCGCCGCGGCAACAGATGTCTCCGGCAACCCCGCGCTCGAACTGGCTCCCGGGGGCGAGGTGATTTCCGTCGGCGCCGACTGGGGCGCGAAGGAAAACTGCAAGTCGCTCGGCGGCAAGTGGAAGCCGATCCGCAGGATCTGCAAGCTCACCACGATCAACACTCCGGGACTGTAATACCAGGCCGAGGGACCGCACCGGGAACTACAATTCCCGGCGCGGCCTCGAATACAGGCGTGAAATTCCACGCCAGTCTGCTGCCGGCGACAATCGCCGGAGGGGGTCGCGGGTCGCCTTGACACCCCAGGGGGAGGGATCGAAAATGGCTCACCATTCCATGCCATTTTCGATGCGCGCGACGAGGAACAGGCGAAGGCCGCCGAGCGCAAGGTCAGCGTTTTCTGTCATCAGGCCGCTATCACCCCGATCGGGGCGGCAGTGCCGCTCCCGGACCGGAGGAATCCGGTAGTCGCATGCGCCTGACGTTGCCCGCTACGGTGGCCAGGGGTTTTACAGGGTTACTCGCGGCCGCGCTGTGCGCGGCGCCGTTCGCGGAATCAGCGGGGGCTGACGATGATGTCGGCCTGGATGCGCTGAGGGATTTGCACGAGGAAGTCGCGCATCGTCTCGAGGATGTTTCCGCGGAAACGCCGTTCTACCTGCAAGCGGAATCCCGCCACCGCGTGGAAACCGGCGAAGCCGCATTGTACCTGCCGGGTTCATTCGACGAACTGAGCAGCGCGCTTTCGGAGATCGCCACCTGGTGCGACATCCTGCCGCTCCACCTTAACGTCAAGGCCTGCACGTTTGAAGCGAAAGGCGGCGAGTCGCTCCTGTCGGTATACGTCGGTCGCAAGTTCTACCAGGATCCCGATGACGCATTCCCCATCGAGTACCGGTTCAGCAGCGAAGGCAGCGCCGGCTACCTCCGGGTCATGCTGTGGGCCGATGAGGGTCCGCTCGGCACCTCGGACTACAGCATCGAATTCGAGGCCATGCCGGTGGAGGGGAAGACGTTCGGCCGGATCCAGATCTCCGAACAGCAAAGCTGGCTCAGTTCCAAGGCCATGGACGCCTACTTCGCCACGAAGGGCGCCGGGAAACAGGGCCTGACCATCATCGGGCACGACGAATCCGGTGAACCCCTGTACACCACCGGCGAACATGCGGCGATCGAGCGCAATGTCCTGCGATACTATTTCGCGGTTGTCGCGCATTTCGAGGCCATGGGCGACTCGCCGGAGGAGCGCTACCATTCCAGCCTGGAGCACTGGTTCGCCGCCACCGAGCACTATCCCCAACTCTACGAACTCGACCGCGACGAGTACCTCGAGGGCAAGCGTCGCGAGCGGCAGAACCAGCGCCAGTTGCAGAAGGAGCTTGTCGGCGCAGGTTCCTGACGCCGCGCCCGCACGGGTGCGATAAGTAGACCAGGTTAGAAACCTTTTAGTTTCAGCCAGTCAAGGACGATCACCGCCACCTCTCCCGGTTTCTCCGCCGGCGCGAAGTGACCGGCGCCTTCGATGACACGCAGCGTGGCATCGTGAACCGCGGCGGCGATTTCCTCGTGCTGTACCACCGGACTCCAGCCATCCTCGGTGGCGGCGATGAGTAACACGGGGCAGCGGATGTCGGCGAGCGTGGCGCCGGCATCGGGGCGATTCATCAGTGCGCGGATTTGCCGTTCGTGGCGTTCCGGCCCCGCGTCCAGCGCCATTTCCTGCAGGTCCATCATCAGCAATTCGTCCTTCCGACCTTCGGGACCGACCATCGGCGGCAGCCATTCCCCCACCAGCCGCTCCATGCTTTGGTAGCCAAGATCGATCTTTTGCTGCCGACGCTCCGTTTCGCCTGGCTGAAGTGGATGATGGCCGGTATTGGCGAGAACCAGTGCGCTGATCCTGTCCGGCGCAATGCGCGCCATCTCCATCGCCACCCGCGCACCCATGGAGTGGCCGACGGCGACGAGATCACCGGTGGTCGCGTCCAGAGCTGCCTGCGCCATGGCGCCAATGGTGTCATGGGAACCATTGTCCGCGTACGCGACATCGTGGCGACCCTCCAACGCTCGTGCCAATGGACGCCATACGCGGTGGTCGGACAGCAGCCCGGGAATGAGGACGATGGTGGTCATTTGAACAGAACAACGGTCAGGTTATTTTGGCAGAGATCCTGCGCGGATTCACAGACGGGATTCCATGCACCTTAAACACCAGATATTACTTGAGTTTCGAGAGTTGGCCGTCGAAGGAACCCTACGTAACGCCAGCGAAAGCTAGCGTCCATGTCGGGAGTGCGCACTTCGGTTTGACATGGATACCAGCTTTCGCTGGTATTTCGAGAGGGGATTGGTTTGGGCCTTGTTAATCAGGAGAGGTTACCCCGCCTTCTCGAGGACGCCGTGCAATCGCCGGTCCTGGGCGTACTGGGCCTGGCGTTGTTCGAAGTACTTGCGATCGAGTTTGTCCTGGGCGGTGCGGATGGCAGGGCCGTGATTGTCGAGGCAGCGACCGCTGGCGTCCACCCGGGACTGCATTTTTCTTGCCAGCGCGGGGGCGTGGCGGTCGATGAGGTCGTCTTCAGCGCTTGCGTAGAGGCGGTAGGCGCCCGGCTCGCCCTGGCGCGCGCAGCGGCCGGCGAGCTGGCGGTCGATGCGGGCGGATTCGTTGGGTTCGGCGGCGATTACCAGTAGCCCGCCCAGGGATGCCACGCCGTCTTCCAGCGGGATGTCCGCGCCGCGGCCGGCGAGGTTGGTGGCGATGGTGATGCGGCCACGCTCCCCGGCGCGGGAGATGATCTCCGCTTCCGCGTGGTCCTGGCGCGCGTTCAGTACGACGTGCTTGAGGTCGGCGCGGTCCAGCAGTTCCGAAAGTTGCTCGCTGGCCTTTACCGTGCGTGTGCCGACGAGGACGGGTTGGCCGCGACGATGCGCTTCCTCGATCTCTTCGACGATGGCGATGGTCTTTACCTCCAGGGAACCGAAGCAGCGCGTCGCGAGCACCTCCCGGCAACTGGGCTTTCTTAACGGTACCTGCAATACATCGAGGCCGAAAACCTTTGCCAGCTCACGCTCGCAGCCGTTGGCAGTGCCGGTCATCCCGGACAGGTGATCGTAGAAGCCGAGAAAGCGTTGCCTTGAAATACGCAGCCGGGCATCGCTTTCCTCGGTAATGGTGACCTGCTCGAGGGCTTCCACCGCCTGGTGCAGGCCATCGCTCCAGGTGCGGTCCTCGAGCCGGCGGCCGGTGAACTCGTCGATAATCTGGATGCGGTCGTCCTGGACGACGTAGTGCTGGTCGCGCACGAGCAGGTGACGCGCGCGCAGCGCCTGTTCGATATAGCGGATCCAGGGGCGTTGCAGCGGCTCGCTCACCCGCGTGCTGCTGGCGTCGATGGCCTCGCGGCTGGCTTCCAGCAATTCCAGCCTGTTGCGCTCGCGATGAATGCGGTAATGCACGTCGCGCTCGAAAGTCACTACTGTCTCCGCGGCGAGCAGGTAGCGTTGCCAGTTCGGCGCCGGCCGCCCCGACGAGCCGCTCAGGATCAGCGCGGTGCGCGCCTCGTCGATCATCACGCTATCGGCCTCATCGACGATGGCGCAGCAACGCCTCGCCTGCACGGTCTCCGCCACGCGAGTGGGCGTACCCCGCAAAAGTGACCGGTAATGCTGCCCCGGCTTGCGCTTGGCGGCGGCGATGGCGAGTTGATCGCGGAGGTAGTCGAAACCGAACTCGGTGCCGACGCCGTAGGTGATCTCGCGGGCATAGGCGCGGCGCTTGTCCTCCGGGCTGTCGTCCGGGGAGAGCAGGCCGACGCTGATGCCGAGGGCCTCGTATACGGGCCCCATGGTTTGCCGGTCGCGCTGCGCGAGGTAGGGATTCACTGTCATCACGTGGACGCTGCCGTACTGCAGCGCGCGTACCACGGCCGCGAGGGTGGCGGCCAGGGTCTTGCCCTCGCCGGTGGCCATCTCCACCACCGCGCCCTGGAGCAGGCCGATACCGGCGAGAAGCTGTTCATCGTAATGGCGCTTGCCGATGGTGCGCGCGGCGGCTTCGCGGGTGAGGGCGAATGCGCGCGCCACGTTGTCGCGGGTGAGCCAGTCATCGGAGCCAGCGGATTCCCGCAATGCGCCGGCCTGCATGGCGAGATCCTCGTCGGACAGTTCGGCCAGTGGCGTCTCGAATGCCCGCACCCGGGCGAGAAATGCATCGCGCTCGCGCCGGTTGCCGGGCCAGCGCAGGGGGCGATGGGCCGCGGTTCGTAACCAGCGCATCAATGCAACGCCTTCAACGCCAAAGTCCGCGGCACCGGCCACGGATCACAGCGACCCATCCCGATCAGGCGCGCGCGTCCCGCGGCGGGGACGTCAGGTTGCGCACCCAGTCGCGCACCAGGTCAGCCCAGAGAACAGCAATGGGCCGGGAGTCCGCGCGCAGCATCACCACGCCGGTTTCTCCGGGCTGCAATGGCTGCCCGGGACCTGGCAGTACCCTCCCCTCGAAACTCGGTTCCAGCAGGGCATTGCGCGCTCTTTCGCCGCTGGCCGCCACTTCCACCACCGCCAGCGGGCCGCCGCCGATGGCGGTGAGCGCGGGAAAGCGCACCGTGTCTGACGCCCTGGGTTCGAGCGACTCCAGCATTCCGCGGGAAAGGACACTCTGTCTCCCGTCGATATGGAACGTGACGTCACGGCCCACGCGTTCGCGAAACGCGCCGGAGGATTTCTGGCTCACCAGGATGGCCAGTTCGGTCTCGGTGCCGATGGCCAGCTCGAGCAGCCGTTCGCCCTGGCGCACGAACCGGTCCTGCATGCGATCGAGGCCATGGGTCAGCACCATGCCGTCCGCCGGCGCGGTAATGGTCAGTTCGGCAAGGCGCTCCTCGAGGTCGGCAAGGCGCAGCTCAGATGCCGCGATCTGTTCGGCCAGGGCCTGGCTGCGGGGGACGTCGCGTTCGTAGGTATAGGCGCGCTGGTTGAGGCGCATCGCCTCGAGTTCCAGTTGCAGGTCACGCACCGTCGTTTCCAGTTCGGGATTGCGCAGTTCCAGCAACACGTCGCCCGCGTTGACCGGTTGCCCCTCGCGCGTATGGATCGCTTCGACAAATCCGCTGCTACCCGCGTGCAGGGTCTCTGTATCGCGGAAGTCCGCGTAGGCCGGCGCGGTGAGCGTGGGTGAGAGGGTGAGGTAGCGCAGGCCCAGGGTCAGCACGGCCGCGGTGATCGCGGTGGCGCAAGTAAGATGAACCAGAGAAGGCCGCTCGTGACCGTCGCCGCCGAGAAAGCGCAGCAGGCGCATGAGCATCGGGCCGAACAGCACGCCCGCCGCGAGCGCCGCGGCGATGATGCCCGCGCCATGCCCCATGGTGGAGGCGATGATGAGTAGCGTGGCGATCACCAGGATGCGCCAGAGGAATGCGAGTATCCCGTAGACGGCGACAAACAATCGTTCACCGGCGGGTCGGTCGGGCAGCGGGTGATGCATGCCGAGAAACCAGCGCTTTCCCACCGCCTTGAGGAATCCCTGGCCGCGGGCGTAGAGGTTGGGGATCTTCACCAGGTCCGTCAACACGTAGTAGCCGTCGAATTTCATCAGCGGATTGGCGTTGAACAGGAGCGCATTGATGCTCGCGAGGATCACCACGTTGAATGCCATGAAGTTGAGGTGTCCGGTGTCCGTTCCAGCCCAGACCCATGCGGCAGCGGCGGCGATGAACAGCTCGATGTACATTCCCGCGGTGGCGGTGAACACGCGTTGCCAGCGCGACGGGAATCGCCACGACGACGTGGCGTCGACGTAGCCGATGGGCGCGAACAGCACGAGTATCGCGCCGGCTTCGTAGAGGTCGCCGCCGTACTTCTTGCACATCAGGCCGTGGAACAGCTCATGGATGCATTTCAGCACCAGCCAGGTCAGCAGCAGCCAGAGCCAGTTGTCGAGGGCGAAGAAACCGCTCGCGGCGCTAGTGAAGCGATCCCAGTTCGACGCCACCTGGTAGATGCCGGAGGCGAGCATCGCGCACCATACAATGAAAAATCCCGGCCCGAGCAGCCAGCGGCACCAGGGCAGGAGACCTTCCAGGAAGCGGTCGGGATTACACAGCGGGATCTTGATGAACAGCGGATTCAAAAAACGCATGCGCTTCGCGCGGCGTCCCTTGCGCCAGGTGTCGCTGAGCGTATCGGCCTGGTATCCCGACGCGGGCTCCGCGAGCTGGGTCTCGATGAGCCAGTCGACGATGGCGACGGCATCGTGCTCGTCGATGGCGTCGGCGCCGGATCGGTGCGCGCAGGCGGTGAGCGCCTCGGCCACTGTACGGCTGCCGTCGAGGAGGACGATGAAGTCATGCTCCGGCAGGCCGACGCGATAGTAGCGCGAGCGGATGCGATCCTCGACGAGGTAGCAGGGTGGATCGTTGTTCTCGTCGAGGCGATACGCCAGGTCGCCGCGCACGCGAAGCTTCAGGTGGCGCAGCTCCGCGGTCAGGAGATCGCGATCGCCGTTATCGGTCGGTCTCATGATGCATCTTTTCGCGCCCAGCCGAGCCACAGGCGCAGCTTCTCCATTGGCCGGTGGAACAGAATCCAGCCGAGGCGTTTCTCCCCGGCGTCGATGCGCGCGGTGCCGCGCATGCCGGGCTTCAGCAATTCGTCCGGGTTGGCGATGCCGGTTTCCGAGACGAAGACGTTTTCGCCATCCCGCACCTCCGCTCGCGGCCGGAATTCCGCCAGCGTCGCCTCCCAGGACCGGTCGGGAACGCCCTCGATCTGCATCTGCACCGGCATGCCGGTAGTGACGTGGGAGATGCGGTCGCCGGGAATACCGATCTCCGCCACCATGCTTTCCAGCGGCGCGATCTCGAACAGCTCCTGGCCACGGGATACCGGGCTTCCGATCAGCTTGTCGAGGTTGCCGGAGACCACCAGCCCGGCGATGGGGCTGCGGATCTCGAGGTTGTCCAGCCGGTCCTGCAGCAGCGCGCGCTTGTTCAGCATCCGCTCCAGCTCCAGCCTGGCGATCTGGGCGCCGTGGGTCTGGCCATCGGCAAGCATGATGTCGCGGCGTTTCTCCGCCGCCTGCATTTCCGCCTCGACATCGGCCAGCTGGATCACGAGGTCCTTGCCGTCGAGACTGGCGAGCACCTGCTCCGGATCGGCGAATTCTCCCGGAATGACCGCGCTCCGTTCGAGGATGCCGTCAAAGGGCGCGGTTACGAAACGCGACAACGTGGGTTCGAGCACCACCGAGGCGGTGACGCGGTAGGTCATCGGCCAGAACAGGCTGGCAATCAGCGCGGCGAGAACGGCAACGGTGAGTATCGGCCCGAGGAGCTTTCCGTCTTTCCTGCCACCACTCGCGCGACCTCGAGCACCACGTCGCTGCAGCGACGGATAGAGGCCGGCCATTGGCAGCGTCGCTGCGTTTATCGTGGCGAGGCTACGCGCCCGGTCGGTTGGTGGCCCGTCCCACCAGCACAGGATCGCACCGACATCGTTGCCGTCGAGGGTGCGGAGTGGCGCAGATATCGAGTAGCTGCACTCGGTGGCGGCGTGGAGCGCGCGATGCCCGGGGAGGGCATCACCGGGCAGGCCGTCGCGTGGCCAGGCCACCGCGGCGCCGGCCTCCAGGGCGTCGTTGAGCGCGTCGCGCAGGGCGCGCGTGAGGCGCGAGCGCGCGTCATGGTCCGACAGCCCGGAGACGATGTCGACACGGCGCACCCGGCCATTGGACGTGGTGGATGCCAGCGTCACGTGGCTGCAGCCCACCAGGGATTCGAGATCGCAGGACAACGTGTGCAGGGCCTCGCGGTTGTCCGGAATGGCAGAGACCCCGGCGACGAGCTCGATCAACTGCGCCGAGAGACCGGCTTCCCATCGGACGTCCTCATCGCGGTGATTGACGTCGTAGAGGTCGATGAAGCCGGTGAACAGTTGGGCGGTGGAAAGCAGGATCGCGGTGGGCAGCCGGGAACCACGGAGGAACAGCACCAGTACCTCGCCCGCTGGCGGCGCGGTGCCGACCGGTGAAGCCAGGACCAGCATGCCCTCCAGCGCGGGTTCCCGCGTGGGCAACGCCACGGGATTGCCTTCCTCCATGACACTTCCGGCGAGCGTTTTCAGTTCCCGGGCGACGGCCTCCTGGGCGTTCGTCATGTCGGCGGATAGCAGCCGCGGCCCAAGCGCCGGCCCGCCCCGGGCGTCGCGCATCACGATGATGCCGGCCTCCGCGCCGGTAACCGCGATCGCCGCCTTCAGCAGACGCAGCAGGTAGCGTTCGCGGGTCTCCGAGGATTGCGCGGCGCTGGAAAGCTCGCGGTACAGGCTTACACCGTCCGCGGCCCCGATGCTGACGCCGGCGAGCACCGCGCTGGCCGCGGGCGCCTCGGCCCGTTCCAGCAGGGGCGGCGTCATGGCCCGGTCCGGACCAGCGCCCGCTGGCCGGCCCGCAGCGCGAGCGCGGAATTGTCGACCACCAGCTTGACCACGATCGTGCCGCTCTTGGGGTCGACGATGGGCGCGACGTAGTCCACGGTCGCCTGGCGCGTGACCTGGCTCTGGGGGAATTCGACCTGCACGCTGCCGCCGGCTTCGAAGTGACCGACCTGGTCCACCGGAACATGGACCTCGACGCGCAACCGGTCGATGCGCGAGACGCGTAGTACCCAGGGCTCCTGGGACGTGACAAATTCACCTTCCTTGAGAATCAGCTCCGTGACCACGCCCGCCGTGGGACTACGCAGGGTGCGGTAGTCCATCCGTTCGCGGATGCGCTCGTATTCCAGCGCTGCGATGTGTTGCTCCTCGCGCGCGGATTGCAGCGTCGCCGCCGCCACCAGGGCATCCGCCTCGGCGCGCACCACCTCTTCATCGCGCGCGCTGCCGCTGGCCAGGAGTCCGCGCAGCAGCTCGAGCCGTCGCACCTTGCGATCGTGATCCGCCGACGCTGCCTCGATGGCGCCGGTGGCCTTGCGGCGGGCATCCGCCACCTCCAGCGAACCCTCGAGCAGGCGGTTATCGAGTTCGGCAAGCACCTCGCCACTTTCCACGGCCTGGCCCTCGGTCACGGCGATACGTGCAATGATGCCGGTCTCGGGCGCCGCGACGCGGACTTCCTCGTAGGGTTCGGCGAAGCCGTCGATCTCGACCGCAAGGATGGCACCCGGCGCTAGCAGGGTGGCGAGCAGCAGCGCCAGCCGGGTCGGGCCCCGCCGGACCGGGTCCCGCAGGGACGCGGCCCGGTGAATTACGTCACTGCCCAACCTGTTCCAGCCGGTAGCTGGGAAGACCGTCATCCGATTCCTGCCGGGTGGGTTCCAGTTGGTAGGTCTGCAACAGGGTGCCCGTGGCGCGGTCCAGGTTGAGCAACGCGATGTTGTAGACGACCTGGCTGGTAAGGAACTCGTGCTCCGCCAGGGTCAGGCGTTCCAGCGCCGAGAGTAACCGTTCGAGGTAGGATACGCCGCCTTCCGGCACCTCGATGTTTTCCCGCGCGCGCACGTCCTGCACCTCGGCCTCCGAGGCCAGCATGGCATCGTACTTGGCGTTGAGTTCGCGGTGCGCCGTCTTTACCTCGCGTGTGCTGACCGCAAGTTCGAGACGGATCGTTTCCAGGGTGGTGCGAAGCTGCTCGTTGACCTGGCGCAGTTCCGCGCGCCGGCGAATATCCCTGGCCTGGGCCACGTTGTTGCCGAGCGGGTACTCGAACACCAGTCCGGCCACCCAGCTGCCGTCACCATCGTCCCACTGGCTGTCGTAGGCGAAATCCAGGTCGCTGTCCCCCGCGAGGCCGCCGCGATAGAACTGGACAAAAAAGTTGAGGGTCGGCATCAATTCGTTGCGGGACATCCGCTGGCGTACCGCCGCTGCCTTGATCTGCTTGAAGGACTGGTTGATCTCGGGGCGGTTGTCGAGCGCCAGCGACATCGCCATCTCGGTGGACATCCCCAGGCCACCGAGCCGCGGAGGCGTAGTCGGGATCATCTCGAACTGGTCATCGAGCCGCAGCGAGGAATCGTTCACCAGGGCGAGGATCCGGGTCTCCGCATTGCGCACGGCGGTTTCGGCGCGCGTCAGCTCGGACTTCCACAGGGACAGCTCCGCCCGTGCACGGCTCACCTGGGCGGGAATGACGTCGTGCCCGAGGCGCCCCTCCATCTGTTCCACCACGCCCTCGCCGCGCAGCACCAGCTTGTGCCGCTGGAGCAGGGTGGCGCGTTCCTGGTATAGCGTCCAGTAGGCCTGGATGACCGACATCAGGTGCGACTCCACCTGGCGCTGGAACTCGTCCATCGCTACGCTGCCATCGATCCGCGCCACGTCGATGATGCCGCGGTTATAGCCGATGCCAAAGCCGTTCAGCAGTGGCTGGGTCAGGGTGATGGCGATGCGCGTGTTGGCCTGGTCCTTGGGTTCGAGGTAGATGGAGTTGTTGTCGAGGACGCCCCATTGCTGCGAGAGGTCGAGTTGGGTACCCGTGATAAAGGTCTTGCGAATGCCCAGGCGTGTCAGCCACTCGTCCTCGAGGAAGCGATCCGGTCCACCGGTTTTCAGCGTGCTGCCCACGGGCTCGTCGAGATCGGTGAGCTTGCCCTCGAAGTACATCTCGAAGTCGAAACGTCCGCGCGCCTCGAGTTCGGCTGTTTCGCGGATCACCGGGATGTCGCTAAACACCCGGATCTGCGATGAGTTGCCGATAGCGCGCATGACGAGAGACTCCGGCGTTTCGAAGGTGGGATCGGAGTCGACGCTGATGGGTTCCGTGGCGGGCTGTTGCCACCAGGGCACGAAGCCCGCCGGGACCGGCGTATGTTCGTCGGTTTCGTCCCAGTAGGGCGGTATGTCCTCGCCACTGTCCCTGGCCTGCTGACGGAACAGGTCGCGGAGCCAGCGCGCCTCGGACAGATCCTCGTCCTCCACCCAGTCGTCGGAACCGAAACGAAGCGCGGAGATCTCGTCGTCCGCGGAATCTTCCGCGAAGGAGACGGGTGTCAGCAAGAGGGTGCACAGGAGCAGCGCGGTCAGGCGGTAGGCTCCGCGGATGGGGTTTGCCATGTGTCGTGTGTCCGGGTTACAGGCTCTGGATCGTGGTGACGGCGGTGAAAGGATGGGGGCCGGAGCCCGCACGGGAGATCACCGCGATCGGATGTTCCAGGTGATCGATGTCCCAGGCAAGGCGTTCAGAAGTGGTCTGGGCCGCCTCCTCGACGGTCAACCAGCTGCTGACGTAATCCTCGCCGTTCAGGACGGGGGTGTAGAAGGTGCGCGCCATGCCGATGGCCGGCGCTTCCGCCTGCTGCATGTTGGGCGTGACCGTGACATGGGCCCGGTAGGGCGTGTCTCCCGGTATGGTACTGGGCAGACTCAGCATCCAGTTGCCGGCAGCATCCGCGACCACGATGTGATCGCCGATGAGTTCCCCGCCCTCGCCGAATACCTGGATGCGCACCGTGGCGCCGGCATTGGTCTGGCCGGATGCCATGTAGGGCATTTGCGGCGCCTCCGGCTGTTCGAAGTAGATTTCCTCGCGCTGGAGATCGAATACATCGTAGCGGTAGTTGTCGGGAAACGGGTCGGGTCCGGGATCGGGGCCCGGTCCGGGTGGCGTGGGCGGGTCGGGTGGAACCGGTTCGATGAACTCCAGCAGGTTGTCCGATGCCATGGCGCCGTCATGATCGCGTTCAAATTCGCTCTCGCCGGGAACGGTGTCGCCGGCGGCGACGTTGGCGGTATTGACCACCGAGACGAAGCCCTCGACGACCTGCACGGTATAACGGAACCGGGCGCTTTCTCCCGGCATCAGCGGGCCGTCGCCGGAATAGCGTACGGTGTTACCGACCAGCGCGAAGCTGAATCCAGAAGCGGTGGACACCGGCGCGACCGTGCCGATGGCGAACTTGGTCGGATCCAGCGGATCCTCCACAACCATGTCATATGCCGGACCATCGCCAGTATTGCGCAGCACGAGTTCCACCATCACGGTGGTGCCGCCGGGGACCACCTCGACTTCCTGGGTGCCGGAGGCATTGTAGAAAGTCTTGCTGATGTCCAGGTCGGGATCGATGACTTCGATCGTAACGGGATTGGATGTCGAGGCCGGCTCGAGATCCGTGGGATCGACATCGGCGCTGGCGGTGTTGGTCAGCTCCGTGCCCGACTGGTTCGTATCGACGTCCAGCACCACCGCCTGCAACTCGATGAAGAAAAACTGGAGCCCCAGAGTGGACCCATTGGCAATGATCTCGCCGAAATTGATCGCGATATCGTTGCCGTCGCCGGCTGCGCCGTTTACATCAGGAATGAAGTCGCCGTCGGCCAGCGGATTGCCGCCGGTATCGGTGATCGTGCCGGAAAACGGATCGGTATTGATAAAGAAGGGTGGAGGGACCTCGAACACGGGGGGGTCGAACACCAGCCTTGCGGTGCCATCGATATACAGCATGCCCTCGGGCAGCAGGTCCACCACTTCCAGCGAGGGAACGGTGCCCTCGGGCAGGCGCACCCGCAGCGAATAGGTCGCGATCTCGCCGATATTGAGGTCGGGGGTGCCGTCGCCGGGTTCGTCCGGGGTGTCCTCGTTGTCGCTGACGAGAAAAGCCTTCTGTATCCCGATCCCCGGGACCCTGAGATCGTCCGAGGCGTCGTTGGTGTACTCCCGGTCATAGGCCGGGTCGTCGTCGTTGGGATGCCCCCCTGGCAGCGAGTCCCCCCGGATGGTGGCGGTGTTGTCCACCGTCTGTCCCGGGGTTACCGCCTGGATCACCGTGACCTGGAACGCCAGGGTGAGCGTCTGCCCGGCCTCCAGCGTGCCGTTCTCGAACAGTACGGTATTGCCGGTGACGGAGAAGTCAAAACCGTTGAGAGGCCCCACGGCGGTCGCGGTGGCGGGATCGAAGAAGGTGGTGTCGAGCACGTCTTCCACCGCCACGTCGTAGAGCGTCGCATCCCCGCCGTTGCTGACCTCGAGACGCACCGTGACCACGTTGCCGGCATCGGTGAGTTCGACCTCGAAGCTGTTGGTCAGGTTGTAGAACGTCTTGGTGATGGCCGCGGTCGGTTCGACGATGTCGGCATCCTCGGCATCGGTAAGGGTCGTGGCGCCGCCGAAGTCGAACACCGCTTCATTGGTCTTGACCTGGCCCGCGGCATTGGCGCCGTCGTTCAGCACCGCCGCCATGATTTCCACCACGATGCGGTTGTCATCCTCGTCTGCGACGTCGTCGTCGAGAACCGTCACCGTGCCGAAGTCGAAGCTGACGGAGTTGCCGCCAAACGTGCCCATGCCGCCCACGGGGATCGTTGAGCCGCTGATATCACCGCCGATGGAGATCACCGTGGCCGAAATCACCTCCAGGTTGTCGGGCATGGTATCGCTGATGATCACCGGCACGTCGGCGCCGTTGGGCAGTGTGGCGGTGAGGCGATAGGTGATGATCTCGCCGATGGCGAGGTCCGGATTGGCCGGGTCGTACTCGGCGCTCGTGGTGTCGTCCAGCGAGGTGCCGGTGATCTCCTTCTCGAAATCCACGGTGCTGAACTCCGCGTCGTCGGTATCCGTGTATTCACGATCGCTGTCGTCGCCGTCGTCACCCTGGTCGATGAACGGCGAGTCCACCTCCGCCGCCTCGTCCACCGTGCTCCACTCGATGTCGGCGGTGTTGTTCACCACCGTGGCGGCGTCGAGGGCGGCATCGATGCTGCCCATGAAGACGATGGTGAGCACCTCTCCCTCGGCGATGTCGACGGGGGTGAGGGTGGTGAACTCCTGGCCTGTGAGGTCGAAATTGCCCGACACGTCCGCGGCGCCCAGCATCGCGGTGAAGTCGGTGGGGATGAATTCGTCCGGCAGGGTGTCGGTGATGCTGACGTCCTCGGCGTCGGTGGTGCTGTCCGGCTCGACGTGGGATACGGTGATCGTGTAGGTCATCGCGTCGCCTGGAGCACCGTAGTTGTTGCCGGCGATATCGACGTCCTTGATGACCTCGAGAATCGGCTCGACCACGGCGACGGTGGTGTCGGTGGCGGGATCGTCGCCGAGTTCGGGATCGGTGGTCTCGTCGATGGTTTCGAAGCCGCCCGTGCCATCCGGCACGTCGTAGGCCATGCCGGCGGTGTTCTCCAGTTCGGTCTGGCTGCCGGTGATGCCGACATTGCCGGGCACGTCGAGGACCAGCAGTTCCACCCGGATGACGAACACGTTGTTGGTGTCATCGTTGTCGCCGGCGGTGACCACGTCGCCGAGATCGAAGGTCACGTCCTCACCGTCCTGGCCGCCGGTGGCGGGAACCAGTTGCTCTACCGAGCCATTGAAATCCGCCGCGAGGTAATCGCTGTCCGCCGCCAGGGTCACCAGGTTGGCGCCGAGGAACGCCATACCGTCGGGGACGTCGTCGGTGAGGACGACATTATTGGTGGTCCCTTCGGGGGCAGTGACCACGAGGTCATAGGAGACGACCTCACCGATGGTGTAGTCGGTGTCCGTCTCGTCGGTCAGGCGCTTGTCGAACGAGGGCGTCGCAATGGTGATGAGGGCATCGTCCTCGTCGACGTAGATCTCGTTGCCGTGGTCGGCGTCGTCGCCGCGCTCGGAGTCCGTGTCGCCGGTGATGTCGGGCGACAGGTCCGTGATGTTCTCCCCGTCGAGGGTGCTCCAGGCCAGGCTCGCGGTGTTCGGTATCTCCTCGCCGGCCGCGGTGGGGGCGTCGAGGAGGGTGCCGGTGACGGTGATCACCAGGGTTTGGCCCAGTTCCAGTGTCACAGGGCCCGTGGTGGTCAGCTCATCTCCGGCGATGGAGAAACTGCCGCTGACATCCGTCGCCCCGATCATCGCCGTTACCAACGTGGCATCGATCTCCTCGGGGATCGGATCGGTAACCACCACGTCGTAGGCATCGGTGGTGCTCTCGCCGGTGTGGCTGATGGTCAGGGTGTAACGGATCTCGTCGCCGGCGGTGGCATCTTCCAGGGCGGTGCCATCAGGCAGCTCGTTGACGACCTTGACGATCTCGAGGATCGGCTCGACCACTTCGACGGTGGTATCGGTGGCGGGATCGTCGCCGAGTTCGGGATCGGTGGTCTCGTCGATGGTTCCGAAGCCGCCCGCGCCATCCGGCACGTCGTAGGCCATGCCGGCGGTGTTCTCCAGTTCGGTCTGGCTGCCGGTGATGCCGACATTGCCGGGCACGTCGAGGACCAGCAGTTCCACCCGGATGACGAACTGGTTGTCCGCGGTGCCGGTGCTGCCGGTGGCGACGATGTCGCCCAGGTCCAGGGTGACGTCGGCGCCATCCTGGCCGGTGGTGGTGGGAACCAGTTGCTCCACCGTGCCATTGAAATCGGTGGCGAGATAATCGCTGTCCGCCGCCAGGGTCACCAGGGTGGCGCCGAGGAACGCCATGCCGTCGGGGACGTCGTCGCTCAGGACCACGTTGTTGGTGGTGCCTTCGGGCACGGTGACGACGAGGTCGTACTCCACCGTCTCGCCGATGGTGTAGTCAGTATCCGTCGCGTCCGTCAGCGCCTTGTCGAATGAGGGCGTGGCGACGATGATGAGGGCATCGTCATCGTCATGGTAGACATCGTCGGCATCCGAGGGATCGCCGCGTTCGTCGGGCTGGCCGTCGTTCTCGTGGCCTTCCGGCAGGCTGGACCAGTCCACCGAGGCCAGGTTGGTGATGGTTTCGCCGGCATCGGTGGGGGCGTCGAGCAGTGCACCGGTGAGTTCGACGGTGATGACCCGGCCGATGTCCATGTCGATGGAATCGCTGGCGGTGTTGCCGCCGACGGCGAACTGCAGCACGCCGCCGACGATGGCGAAATCAATCGTGCCCAGTGGCGCGCCGCCGTTATCGGCGACCACCACGTTGTTGCCAAAGTTGAAATCCACCCCGGAGAAGTCGATCTCCGCCGGCAGCATGTCGGCCAGGGTGACGTCGTAGGCCGTCGCGGTGCTCCCGCCCGAGTGCTGGATGGTGATGGCGTAGGTGACCTCGTCGCCGGCGTCGACGTCTTCCAGCGCCACGCCGTCGGCGAGGCCGCCCACGGTCTTGATGACCTCGAGATCCGGTTCCACCAGGGTGACGTCCTCCGCGCTGACCGGGTCAAGCGACTGGTCGCCGGCGTCGTTGCTGTACTCGAACGTGGCGCTGTTGGCCACGGTGTTCCCTGCCGTATTCAGCGTCTCGTCCACCACCACGGCGCGGTAGCGGATGATGATGGCGTCCAGCCCCTGGGCCGGTTGCGAGGGGAACGGGCCGTTGTCGCCGGCGATGACCAGGTTGCCGAGGTCGAAAGTGACGGTCTGGCCGGTGGTGGCATCGCCAGTGGTCACGCCGGTGACGGCGCCGAGTCCGCCGGCCAGGTCGGTGGTGATGTCGGCAAGCGTGCTGGTATGGACGGTGACGATGTCGAGGAATTCCAGCCCGGGATCCAGCAAATCGACGATGGTGGCATCATTGACCACGCCCTCGGGCAGGGAAACCTGCACCTCGTAGGTGACGATCTCGCCGATGGTGGCATCGGTGGCGGTGTTGGTCGGGTCGGTCACGTCGCTGCCCACCAGTGTCTTGGTGATCGCGGGATCTGGCACCACGATGTCCTCGGCCAGCGCGCTGTCGGTGTATTCCCGCTCCTGGTCCTCGCCCGCGCCGGGCACGAATCCAGAGTAATCCACCCGCGGCGCATCGCCGTTGATGGCGTTGTCGATACTGGTCCAGCCGATGTCCACCTCGTTACCGATGATGTCCCCCGGGTTCACGGTGTCGGCCAGGACGCCGGTGACGACGATGGTGAGTTCCTCGTCCTGCAGCAGGTCGATCTTGCCGGTGGTGGTCAGTACGCCACCGGCCAGGCTGAGCATGCCGCTCACGTCGACCCCACCGCTGATCTCGGCGGAGACCAGCGTGAAAGGTTCCACGAGCTGGGTGTCGAATGTGTCGTCGATGGTGACCTCGTAGGCGTCGGCCTCCGAGGTGGGCGCATGGGAGATGGTGAAGGTATAGGTCACCACGTCGCCGGCATCGCCGGGGCCGTCCACTTCCACTTCCTTGACCACGTCGAGGTCGGGCTCGAGCACTTCCACGGTGTCGGCGACGTCGGGGTCGGTTGTCTGGGTGCCATCGACGGGATCTTCCCAGGTCAGGGTCGCGCTGTTGTTGAGCTGCGTTCCCGCGGTGCCGGCGCCGTTGCCGGTACTGGCCGGCACGTCGGTAACCATTACGGTGTAGCGGACGGTCAGGGTATTCGGCAGCAGGTTGCCCGTGAAAGGTGTTTCCACGTCGCCTAGTTCGATGGAGAACTGGTCAGAACCGGCGCCAGCATTGTGGGTGTAGCTGACCAGCGGTGAATCCGCCGGGTCGTCGATGGGCAGGGAACTGCTCAGCGCGGCGAAGTTCTCCACGTTGAGATCCAGGCTAGTGTCGATGGAATCAATGCTCACCAGCACAAGCCCGGGATCCAGTGTATCGTGGAGGACGGAATCGGGGCTGACACCGTCCGCGAACGTGACGACGATCTCGTAAATCAGGTACTCGCCGATCACCGCCTCACGGCCGCGGTTGATGCCATCGGAATCATTGGGCGGCTGACCCTGCCCGTCCCCGGTGGCCTCGCCGGCCTCGTCGCCGAAAATCTCGCTGTTGACGATGTACTTGTCGACCAGGTTGGCGTCGATGGTGACAAAAGCACCATCGTTGTGATGGTAGTCATTGACCGTGCCACCCGAGGGGGAATCGATCTCGCTGCCGTCGCGTTCCATGTCGGCGTCGTCGACGAATGCGGAGAGGTCGGAATTGCTGGCGGTATCTCTTGGCAGGCTTGACCACTGCGCTATGGCGCCATTGGGGATCTCGCTGCCCACGATGATGGTATCGATGATATCGACTTCAACGACCACGGTAATCTCCCGTCCCGGTGGGCCATAGGCCATAACGTCAATGGTGCCGTCAGCATTGACATTGGGGCCGCCGGGGTTGAACGTGATCAGTCCGACGGGGGAGAGCAGGAAGTCCGCGGTGGTGAGGGCGCCATCGGAATCCTCCACCGCGTGGATCGTTGCCGTGCTGACATCCAGTCCGACCTGCAACAGGTCGGTGAAGCTTACCGAGTAGGCATCGGTCTGGCTGGTCGAATCGTGGCGCAGTGTGATGCTGAAGTACACGGTATCCCCGGCGTCGGCGATAACGGATTCCGAGGGCTCGTCGGTCGTGGTGGTCGGATCAAACAGGCTCACGCGCTTGTCCACTTCGAGCACCGGCTCGATGACGAGCACGTTGGGGGCGCTTGCCGGGTCGGTCTGCTGGACCTCGCCCTCCAGCAACCACTCGGCAGACGCATCGTTATTGAGCCCGGTGCCGGTCTGGTTGCCGGGAACGTTCAGGACAACGGCGGTGTAGGTGATGGTGATGTTCTCGGGCGTCGCGTTGTCCGTGTTGTTGTTGGTGACTGTGCCGAGATCGATGGTCAGAGTGTCCTGGCCGCCGGTGTTCGGGGTATAGGTGACCAATCCGGAGGTGACTGGTCCGTCGGCGGGGTCATCGATGGGAAACAAACCGGTCAGCGCGGTGAAGTTCTCGATGTCCAGGTCGCCGCTGGAACTGGTGATGTTGTCGATCTGCACCAGCGCCAGCCCCTGGTCCAGCAGGTCTTCCACCATCATGTCGACGCTGGTGGATTCCGGCACGGTGAGAACGATCTCGTAGGTGACCAGCTCGCCGATCACAGCCTCGTTGGCCTCGTTGGGGCCCTCGTCTATGCTGGTCCCCACCAGGTTTTTCGTCACCGAGGGCGTGAGGATCTCCACGCTGGCGTCGTCGCTGGGCGGATCGTTGGGATCGACGAAGTTGGCGTCGGGATCGCCGATGTCGACGAACTGGCCGGTGTAGTAGGTGATGGCCGCGGTGTTGATGTGCGTCGAGCCGGATTCCGCGGTGTTGGCCACCACCAGGTCGTAGGTGATGATGACGATGTCGTTGCCCGGGGTGCCATCGTCTTCTTCGCCGAGGCGGTCGCCGTCCAGTGGCACGAGGTTGGACTGGATGATCAGGTTGGATCCAGCCAGTTCGGCGGTATAGAAATCCGGCGAGTCGGTCACCCGGTTGCCGGCGCCGGAATACAGCTTCAGGTTGAGTTCGCTGATGTCCGTCGGCAGAACGAAACCGTCCGGGATGTTGTCCTCCACGCGGATGCCCCAGGCATTGCCCGCGCCGGTATTGGCCACGGCAATGGCGAAGGTGACGATATCGCCGCCGTCGACACCCGTCAGGTTGGAGTCCATGGGATTGGCCAGGTATTCCGCGGCGGTGACGATGCCGTCGCCGACGAATGCCAGCGATTCCGCGCTGCCCGGCGCATTGACCTCGAGGTCCGCCAGGTTTTCGGACGGATCCGGATCGAACACGCCGTTGTTATTGGTGTCATCGACGGCGATCACGCCCTTGAATATGCTGTTGACGAGATCGGGCTCCGCCACCTGGATCTGCACGGTGTCGTCGTCGCTGAATGTTTCTCCCTGACTGTTGGCATCCTGCCACTGGGCCTGGTTGGTGATGAACAGGGCATCGGCGAAGGGCTCGTTCTCCACCTCCACGGTGATCAGGATATCGATGGTCACCGGGTCGGCGTACGTGCTGTCGAAGGAGCCGAAATCGAAGGCAATGGAGTTGGTGTCCCCGTCGATGGTCACGTCCGGGTCGTGCGGGTCGGGACCCACGAAAGGCGCGGCGTCCTGGAGCGTGTGCCCGGGTCCGTAGAAGAGCAGGCCGCCGATGATCAGGTCCGTCATCGGGTCGACCGCATCGCCCGGACCGTTCTGGAACGTGGGCGTGATGGAATCAGCGTCGAACAGCGGCAGCGGCAGGTAGTCCGTGATGACCAGGTCTTCCGTGTCCGCCCGTGGCAACGTCAGCGTTAGCTGGTACACCAGCACGTCTCCGGGCGAGATTTCCTGGCCGGTATAGGCCTCCCCGTTGATGTAGGCGATGCCCTTGGCGGAATCCAGGTTTTCAGCGGTCTCCGAAGCTTCGGAGCCGTCTTCCGTGGTGTCGCCGCCGGGAGCGGGTTGATAGTCGCCGCCCCCCGGTTCGGAGGAATCCGGGTCCAGCAGCGCCGCCTCCATGCTGACCTCGTTGCCCACCGTGTCCCCGAGGTCCACGCTGGCGTCCCCGATGGACGGGTTGAGGTATTCCTCGTCGACGATGGCCTGGAAGGTGATGGTGCCCACGGTGCCGGCGCCGGTGCGGCCGCCGATGTACGTGTCCTCGTCGGTGCCGGTGTCGCCGTCGAACAGGTCGCCGGCCAGCTGCAGACCGAGCAGTTCGGAGACGTTTAGCGTGATCGCGGTGGTGCCGGTGGTGACCGTATCGCGGACGACGGAGAACGCAGTGCCCGTGCCGCCAACCAGGGTGCCGTTGTCCCAGTTGCCGTTGATGGTGGAACCGTTCTGGAACAGTTCGATGGTCGGGTTGAACGTATCGTCGTAGGTCTGGCCGTCGCCGAGGATGTCGTTGACCACCACGCTGTCGAGAGCGAAGTAGTCCGAGATCTCGAACTCGATGGTGTAGGTGATGGTGTCGCTCGGTGACAGGCCATTGCCGCCGACATCGTCGGTGATTGCCGAGGTCTTGATCACCGTGAGCGCATTCAGCTCGTGTGTATAGTCCGTGGTGTCGGATACGTCCTGCGTACCATCGATCGGGTGGTCGTAATCCGCGTCCACCGTGGCCGTATTGGTGGCGGAGGAATCCTGGCCATAGTTACCGAGGACGTCTGTACCGTTGGCATCCAGTTCTCCGTAGAAGGCGGAATAGGTGATCGTCAGTTCCACCACGTCGTCGGTGGTATTTCCGACGGCATTGGCGATGGGCAGGATGAAGTCGTTGTCCGGCGTCAGGTTGGGCTGAAATGGAATGGGCGCGTCATAGCCTGCGGCCGCCAGCACGGATGCGGTGACATCCACGCCGTTGAGCATTACCACCAGGTCGTCGCGATATTGCGCACTATCCGGCAGCAGGTCGGTGACGACCATGGTGTCCAGTTCCTGGTCCGGGGCGATATCCACGGTGATGGTGTATTCCACCGGGAAATTGGGACCTGTGGGCGTCTGGCTTTCCGGAGCGTTGGAGGTCTTCTCGATCTCGAACAGGATCGGGGTGATCGAGGCTTCCGCTTCGGTGCCCTGGACGGGCGGGTCGTTGTTGGGGTTGTCGGTGGCGTCCTCGCCGAAGCGGAAGCCGCCACGGGCGCTCACGGTGAGGGGCACGCCGACCACCGCACCGCCCTCGGCGGGAGCCTCGTCCAGTTCCACGGTGAAGCTGATGTCGACCGCCGGCTGGTCGGGAACAAAGCTGCCGAAGGGCAGCTCGATGATGTACCACTTGTCGCCGTCGTTGACCCCGGAATCCATGAGCAGCGCCTGGCCGGTGCTGTTGGTCTGGTCGAAGGGATGTTTGCCGCTGACCGGGTCGATGCTCAGTCCGCCCGACGTTACCCATACGCTTTGCGTGGCATCCCAGGTGAGCACGCCAACGTTGGCGCCGGCGATATCCGGGCCGTCGACCACGGTGAGCCCCACCGGGATGTAGACATCGACGAAGGGTCCGTAGCCGGGATCCGTGGCGGAAGTGTTTTCAAAGGTGACCGTAAACGTCGCGGTCTCCTCGATCATCTCCTCCGCCGGCATGTCGATGGTCACCGTGGGAACGGGCGCCAGCAGGCCCGACCAGGACGGCGTGCCGCTCGCGCTCACCAGCGGATCGGCGGAGATATCGCCGAGCACGACCTCGAGGTCCCAGTCGCCGCCGTGCTCGGCGGAGCCGGTGGCGTCGCTGGACAGGGCGACATCGGCGCCGGTGGCGTCGGCGATGCGCTGGCCGAAGAATTCGCCCGTTTCCGTGCCGGCGACGTCGCAGCCGTAGATGAGAATATCGGCTTCCTCGCTCAGGGCGTCGCGCCACCTTTCGAGGCGCGGGAGGAAATCATCGAGGTTGCCGGCGTTGACGACGTCGCTGCCGAGGGCAACCTGGCCGTCCTTGCCGTGGGAGAAAATATGCAGTTCGTCGACGCTCTCCATTTCCGACAGCGCCTGGCCGATGCGGTCGATGCCGGAGCTGTCGTTGTCGAGGACGACGAGTCGATATGACGGTTCAGGCTGCTCGTCCTCGTTTCCGTTTTCGGATTCCTCTTCGCCCATGCCGATATCCGCCAGCAGGGACTCGTAGTCCTGGATGCGGGAGTCCACCACCACGAGGCGTTGGGGCGTGTTTTGCTGGGCGGCGGTTTCGGCGGGGTCGTCTGCCGCTGCGCCGTCTTCTACTCCGACCGCGGAATCGGCTTCATCGTCCGTGTCGAGAGGATCAGACGGCTCCAGATCAGCTTCGGATAGTGCAGCCGACGTATCGAGGGGATCCTCTTCCCCGTCCCCCACTTCCGAATACTCATCAGCGCTGTCTGCATCTGTTTGCGCGGTATCGGCACCTGCCGCCAGCGGGTCCTCGGCTTCCCCAAGCGTGTCGAGGGCGGAATCGTCCTTCGCAAGGGCGACGACTACGGGTTCCTCGACGGGTTCCTCCCCCGCGCCCTGGACGTCGCCGTCCGGCGCCATGGTGGCGTCCCACAGGATGCGCTCCTCCAGGCACTGGAGCAGGAGCGGCCTGCGCTTGATCGCTCGCGGCCGGCGAGGTGACAGTCTGGCTACCAGGTTGCGCATGCGGGCGGACCTTACATTGGTGGTACCACGGTGTAAGCGGTTTGTTTCTTATTCCGACCGGCCGCTGTTCGTGCCCGGGCGGATTACTAGGATACCTTCACTTATGCGATGTATCAACAAGGTACGGCTAACTGATGCAGCGCGATATAAGCATTTCGTGCCAGGAAGGTATCCCGATATCAGATGTTTTCAACGTGCTGACGATTGCATCCGCCAGGCGCCAACCGCCACCAGCGCCCAGCCAGCGATAAAAGCGATACCACCCATTGGGGTGATTGCGCCAATCCAGCGAATCCCGCTGAGCGCCAGCAGGTAGAGGCTACCGGAAAAGAGAACGATCCCGGCCAGCAGGCACCATCCCGCCGCGCGCAACCAGCGGGAGTCGAGGATGAACGACAGGATTGCGACCAGGATGATGCCGAGAGCATGTGTCATCTGGTAGTGGACGCCGGTTTCGAAGGCGTTCAGCAGGCCGGGGTCAAGCGTCTGTCTAAGGCCGTGTGCTGCGAAGGCGCCGAGGAGCACCGCCAGCAATGCGGTAATGGCGCCAGTGCAAACAAGGAATCTGAAGCTGCGAGAATAGGTGGCTGGTTTCATATTTGTGAGCGAGTATGAGGTTGCGGCGTGCTCTCGTTGATCACAGGCTGCACCGGTAACCAGCGTGTAGGCCGCTCGTCTGGATGGGCTCCGGTTACACTGCGTTTCAGTTCACACGGCGGAAAACTGATGAAGGATAGCGGAACCTGGTCTCGGCGGGGATTTCTCCAGGCCCTGGCAACTTTTGCGACGGTTATGCTTCCGGCTGGTGGCGCGGCCCGCGCCTCACCCACGGGAAAACTGGTGATCGCCCATCGCGGCGCGAGTGGCTACCTGCCGGAACACACGCTCGCAGCCAAGGCCATGGCCCATGCCATGGGCGCGGATTTCCTCGAACAGGACGTGGTGCTAAGCCGCGATGAAGTCGCCGTTGTCCTTCACGATATCACCCTGGAGGCCACCACAAACGTGGCGTCAGTTTTCCCGGGCCGGGCCCGGGACGATGGACGCTACTACGCAATCGACTTCGACTGGGCGGAGTTACGCCAGCTGTCGGTGAACGAGCGCGTGAACGCCGAGGGCGCGGCACGCTATCCGCTCCGGTTTCCCGCGGATGCCCCCCTGTTCCGGCTACATACCCTGGCGGAGGAACTGGCGCTGGTGCGGGGGCTGAACAGCTCCACCGGTCGCGTGGCGGGCATCTATCCGGAACTCAAGGCGCCGCGCTGGCACGCGGCCCAGGGCAAGGACGTGGGCGCGGTGGTGGGCCGCGTTCTCGCGGAGTCCGGTTACGGTGGCGGGGACGCGCCTGTGTTTGTGCAGAGCTTCGATGCGGCTGCGCTGAAGGCGTTTCCGGAGACCACCGGCCTCGATCTGCCGCTGGTGCAGCTCATCGGCGAGAACCGCTGGTGGCCGGAAGATCCCAATGACTTCGACGCCATGCGAACCCCCGCAGGCCTCGATGCTATCGCTGAATACGCCGCCGGTATCGGTCCCTGGTTCCAGCAACTCGTGAGTGGCCTCGAACCCGGCGGAAGCCCTGCGTCGACGGGTCTCGCGGGCGAGGCAAGAACGTGGGGGCTGGTGGTGCATCCCTACACCCTGCGCGCGGACCAGCTGCCGGAGGGCATTGCCAGTTTCGAGCAATTGCTGGAGTTGTTGCTGGTTGAAGAGGACGTGGACGGCGTGTTCACCGATCATCCCGACCGGGTGCGTGCTTGGCTGGACACGCTTTCAAATTGACGGTGGCCCGGGGTTTATCGTGACGAAACGCTAGCGAAAGCTGGCGTCCATGTTAAGGGCGTGCACTACGGTTCGCATGGATCCCAGCTTTCGCTGGGATTTCAACACGATATGGCTCCCGCAGGGTTAGCGCCCGAAACGCCAGCGAAGGCTGGCGTCCATGTTGAAAGCGTGCCCTATAGATTGACATGGATCCCTGCTTTCGCAGGAATTTCGAGAAGCTCTCAGATACGCCGGCCGCTTCCCGGGTCGAAGTACAGGATACGTTCCACCTGGGGATAGATGGCCACTTGCCCCACGTCGGGGTTCACCTGTTCGGGTACCCGCACCACCACTTCCTCTTCATGGCCGTCGATGCGACCGTAGACGAGATGATCGGCCCCCAACGGCTCCACCAGGTCCACGGCGAGGTCGATGCGCTGGCCGGGGTCGCCGTCGAAGCGGAAATGCTCCGGCCGGATGGCGGCCACCAGTGGCTGTCCGTCGTTGATCGGGGCCGGGATGATGACGCTGCCCAGGGACCACTGGCCCGCTTTGGGCTCGACCCGAAGAAAATTCATCGCCGGCGAACCGATAAAACCCGCGACGAACATGGTCTCCGGCTGCTCGTAGAGATCCATGGGCGTCCCCGCCTGCTCCACCACGCCGGCGTTCATCACCACCAGCCGGTCCGCCATGGTCATGGCCTCGACCTGGTCATGGGTCACGTACAGGCTGGTGACGCCGAGGCGCCGCTGCAGCTTGCGGATCTCGAGGCGCATGCGCACGCGCAGCTTGGCGTCGAGGTTGGACAGCGGCTCGTCGAACAGGAACACCGCGGGCTCGCGCACGATGGCTCGGCCCATGGCGACGCGCTGGCGCTGGCCGCCTGACAGTTGCCGCGGCTTGCGTTCGAGCAGTTCCCCGAGGTCGAGCAGTTGGGCGGCTTCACGCACCCGCTCCTCGATCTCGCCCCTGGGCAGGCCCTTGAGCTTGAGGCCATAGGCCATGTTGCCGAACACCGTCATGTGCGGGTAGAGGGCA
Source organism: Gammaproteobacteria bacterium (assembly GCA_030432755.1). Classification (GTDB taxonomy): domain Bacteria; phylum Pseudomonadota; class Gammaproteobacteria; order Arenicellales; family Poriferihabitantaceae; genus VYFG01. The sequence goes on from JAUILZ010000001.1 coordinate 25,909, forward strand.
TAGTTCTGGAACACCATGGCGATGTCCCGGTCCCGGGGTTCGAGGTCGTTGACCCGGCGCTCGCCGATATGGATGTCGCCCGAGGTGATGGATTCGAGCCCCGCCACCATTCGCAGTAACGTGGACTTGCCACAGCCCGATGGCCCGACGATGACGATGAATTCGCCGTCCTCGACGGTGATGTTGACGTCGAACAGCACCTGCTGCTTGCCGTAGAACTTGTTAGCGCCGCTGATACTTAAACCCGCCATGATTTACTTCTCGGTTTCGGTAAGCCCGCGCACGAACAGCTTCTGCATGGTGATGACCACGATCACCGGCGGGATCATGGCGAGCAGGGTGGTCATCATGATGAGGTGCCATTCCGGCGATTCCTCCACCGCTTCCAGCATCTGCTTGATACCCATGACGATGGTGTACATGCTCTTCTCGGTGGTGATGAGCAGCGGCCAGAGGTACTGGTTCCAGCCGTAGATGAACAGGATCACGAACAGCGCGGCGATGTTGGTGCGCGACAGCGGCAGCAGGATGTCGAAGAAGAAACGGAACGGCCCGGCGCCGTCGATGCGCGCGGCCTCGAGCATCTCGTCGGGCACGGTGAGGAACACCTGGCGGAACATGAATGTGGCGGTGGCGGAGGCGATCAGCGGAATGCTGAGACCCCAGTAGCTGTTCAGCATGCCGAAGTTGGCCACCACCTCGAAGGTCGGCAGGATGCGCACCTCCACCGGCAGCATCAGGGTGATGAAGATCATCCAGAAGAATCCCATGCGGAACGGGAAACGGAAGTAGACGATGGCGAAGGCCGACAGCAGCGAGATGATGATTTTTCCCACCGCGATCATCATCGCCATGATGAGGCTGTTGGTGAGCATGGTGCCGATGGACTGCTCGCGCGCGTTGCCGACGCCCTGGGTGAAGGCGAGCTGCAGGTTATGGAAAAAGAGGTCACCCGGCCACAGCGGCAGGGGCACCTGGGTGAGGCGGAGCGCGTCGTGACTGGCGGCGACGATGGTGACCCAGATCGGGAAGGCGATCACCAGGATGCCCAGCCAGAGCACCGCATGGGAGAGGAATGTCGATACCGGGCGATTCTCGACCATCAGTACGCCACCCGCCGCTCGATGTAACGGAACTGGATCACCGTGAGCGCGATCACGATGGCCATCAGGATCACCGACTGCGCCGCGGAGCCGCCGAGATCGAGACCGATGAAGCCGTCGTTGTACACCTTGTAGACGAGGATCTCGGTGGCCTTGGCGGGGCCACCCTTGGTGATCGCATGGACGATGCCGAAGGTGTCGAAGAAGGCATACACCACGTTGATCACGAGGAGAAAGAAGGTGGTCGGCGACAGCAGCGGGAAGACGATGCTCCAGAAGCGTCGCACCGGTCCTGCGCCGTCGATGGCCGCGGCCTCCACGAGGGATTTCGGCACCGCCTGCAGGCCGGCGAGGAAGAACAGGAAGTTGTAGCTCACCTGCTTCCAGGCCGCGGCGAACACGATCAGCGCCATCGCGTCGCCGCCTTCGAGGCGGTGGTTCCACTCGTAGCCGAGCCCATCGAGCCAGTAGGCGACGATGCCGAGCGTCGGGTCGAACATGAACATCCACAGCGCCCCCGCCACCACCGGCGCCACCGCGTAGGGCCAGATCAGCAGCGTGCGGTAGGCGTCGCGGAAACGCACCACGTGATCCGCCTTGACCGCGAGGAACAGCGCCATGCCCATGGACAGGCCCGCCACGAGGAAGGAGAACAGGAAGGTGCGGCCGAAGGCGTCGAGATAGAGGTCGTCGCGAAACAGGGCGGTGAAGTTGTCGAACCAGACGAATTCGGACTTGAAGCCGAAGGCGTCCTCGACCAGGAAGGACTGGTACAGCGCCTGGCCCGCGGGCCAGAGAAAGAACACTACGGTGACGATGATCTGCGGCGCCACCAGCAGGTAGGGCAGGGGCGAGGGCCCGAAGTGGACGCGCTTCAGCATGTTCTGGTCAACCGTGGAACACGGAAAAGCCGCGCCGCGCCAGTGCGGGCGGCTTTACCGATGGCGCGCCGGAATGGCGCGCGGTGCCCGTCAATCGTTGGCCGCCTCGAACTTGCGCAGCAGGTCGTTGCCGCGGCTGACCGCGTCGTCCATGGCCTGCTGCGCGCTCTTGGAGCCGTTCCAGATGGCTTCCATTTCCTCGTTGATCACGTCGCGGACCTGGACGAAGTTGCCGTAGCGTACACCGCGGGAGTTCGGAGTGGGCGCGTTCAGGCTGAGCTGCTTGATCGCGGTGTCGGTGCCGGGGTTGGCGTCGTAGAAACCATCAGCCGCCGATTTCTCGTAGGCCGCGGTGGTGATCGGGACGTAGCCGGTTTCCTGGTGCCACCAGGACTGCACGTCGGGAGACGAGAGGTAGGTCATGAATTTCGCCACGCCCTTGTAGTCATCGTCCGCATGGCCGCGGAGCACCCACAGCGTGGCGCCGCCGATGATGGAGTTCTGCGGCGAGTCGATCACGTCGGGGTAGTAGGGCAGCATGGTCTGGCCGAAGGCGAACTTTGCCTGCCCCTTGATACCGCCGTAGTAGGCGGAGGAATTGAGCCACATGCCGCATTCGCCGTTGGTGAACATCGGCAGGCTGTCGCCGCGGCGACCACCGTAGGTGAAGAGCCCTTCCTCGCCCCACTTCGCGATGTTGCCGAGATGCGTGACGACGGCCTCGTTGTTGAAGGTGAGCTCGGTGTCGAAGGCGGCGAAGCCGTTTTCCTTCGTGCCAGTGGGAATGTTATGCCAGGCACTGAAGTTCTCCACCTGCACCCAGGACTGCCAGCCGAAGGAGAATCCGCATTTCATGCCACTGTCCACCAGCTTCTTCGAGACTTCCGCCACCTCGGGCCAGGTGGTGGGCGGGGATTCCACGCCGGCGGCCGCAAGCGCGTCCTGGTTGTACCACATCACCGGCGTCGAGCTGTTGAACGGCATCGACAGCAGGTCGCCGTCCGGGGTTTGGTAGTAGCTGATCACGGCGGGCAGGTAGCCCGACTTGTCGAACGGTTCCTCGGCGTCGCGCATCAGGTCCTCGATGGGATAGATCGCGCCCTCGGCCGCCATCATGGTGGCGGTGCCGACCTCGAAGACCTGGACGATATGCGGCTGCTGCTTTGCCCGGAACGCGGCGATGGCGGCGGTCATGGTCTCGGTGTAATTCCCCTTGTACACCGGCACCACGGTGAAGTCGGACTGGCTGGCGTTGAAGTCGTCGGCGATCTTGTTGACGCGTTCGCCGTTGACCCCGCCCATGGCATGCCACCACTGGATCTCGGTGGCGGAGAATGCGGGCGCGGCGGCAAACGTGGTTGCGCAGGCGAGCGCGGTGAGTGTGGATTTCAGGTGGTTCATCTGGAAACTCCTCTTCAAGGTTGTGATTATTGATCCTGGATACTAAGGTCCCTTTATGACGCTTTCGCTAACGGGACCATAGCCCCCGTCGATGGGGAAATCAAGAAATTGCATTTTGCTGACGGATCAGCAATCCGAAACGCCAGCAAAGCATGCCCCAGCGAAGGCTGGGGGCTGGCGTCCATGTTGAGAATACGCACTACGGATTGACATGGATTCCAGCTTTCGCTGGAATTTCGAAATGCCGAGAGCTCTAGCCAGAGGAGGCTGCAATTGTTCGAGGCAGTTCTTACAGTGTTCGCGTTACCATTCGGTCCGTTGAACAACCACCACCCGACCAACATGACGGAATCCCCCGGCCAGCAGATCATCGACGCCTGCCTGCGTATGCAGTCCGAGGGCATCAACCAGGGCAGCGCGGGCAATATCAGCGTGCGCAGTAATGATGGTTTCCTGATCACGCCATCTGGCATGGCCTACGAACGCATGGCGCCAGAAGACATGGTACAGATGTCGCTCGAAGGAAAGCCAACGGGAAAATGGAAGCCATCGAGTGAATGGCGCATGCATCTCGATATCTATCGCTCGCGCCCGGAGGCCGGCGCGGTGGTGCACGCGCATTCCACGTTTTGTACCGCGCTTGCCTGCCTGCGCCGGGACATTCCACCGTTCCACTACATGGTCGCGGTGGCGGGCGGGCGCGACATCCGCTGCTCGGACTACGCGTTGTTCGGCACCCAGGAGTTGTCGGATGCGATGCTCGCCGCGCTGGAGGGTCGCCGCGCCTGCCTCCTCGGCACCCATGGCATGATCTGTTTCCACGACAACCTCGAACGCGCGCTCAAGCTCGCCATCGAGGTGGAGGCGCTGGCGAAGCAGTACTGGCATGCCTGCCAGGCCGGTGAGCCCGTGTTGTTGTCGGACGAAGAGATGGCGCCGGTGATCGAACGCTTCGGCGGCTATGGCCAGGCGCACCAGTCGGAATGAAGGTCGGCGACGTCCACTACCGAACGATCTGGCCGGGCGCAGATGGTTGCTCGGTGGACGTTATCGACCAGACGCTGCTTCCCCACAGGTTTCAAATCCGCAACCTGCGTACTCTCGATGATGCCTGCGTGGCGATCCGTGACATGGCGGTGCGCGGCGCGCCGCTGATCGGCGCTACCGCGGCTTACGGTTTCTGGCTGGCGATGCAACGGTCGGCGGACGATGCCGCCATGGTTGCCGCGCGCGAGGCGGCGCTGGCGACGCGTCCCACCGCGGTCAACCTGCGCTGGGCGCTGGACCGGGTGTACGGCGCGCTCGAAACACTCGCCCCCGCGGAACGTCCCGATGCGGCGCTGGCGCTGGCCACCGATATCGCGGACGAGGATGCCGCCAACTGCCACGATATCGGCCGCCATGGCCTCGACCTGATCACCACCCTGCACCGGCAGAAAGGCGGTGACGGCCCCGTCAACATCCTCACCCATTGCAATGCCGGCTGGCTCGCCACGGTGGACTGGGGCACCGCGACATCGCCGATCTACCAGGCGCATGACGCGGGCATCCCCCTGCATGTCTGGGTCGACGAGACCCGCCCAAGAAACCAGGGCGCCGGTCTCACAGCCTGGGAACTCGCCGGCCACGGCGTCCCGCACACGGTGATCGTCGACAATGCCGGCGGCCACCTGATGCAGCAGGGGAAGGTGGATCTCTGTCTGGTAGGCACCGACCGCACCACCCGTGGCGGTGATGTCTGCAACAAGATCGGCACCTATCTGAAGGCGCTCGCCGCGCGCGACAACGGCGTGCCGTTCTACGTCTGCCTGCCGGGCAGCACCATCGACTGGACGCTGGTGGAGGGCGGAGACATCCCGATCGAGGAGCGTGATCCGGGGGAGGTGACCATGGTCAGCGGGGCGGATGAACGCGGCGCGCTCACGCGGGTGCGGGTGATGCCGCCGCAATCCCCGGCGGCCAATCCCGCGTTCGATGTGACACCCGCGCGCCTGGTGAGCGGCTACATCACCGAACGGGGAGTGGTCGCGGCCGGTCGGGAGGCGCTCGAAGGCGCATTCCCCGACCTGGCCGCGGGGTAGATTACTCTGTTACTACCCGGGGGCGCCGTAACACGCCAAGAGCGCGGCGGTTTGCCTCGCGTCCTTCGCGGGTGCCATTGTCCGCTACCGGAACGCTTTCACCGAATCCCTGGGCGCTGATCCGGGAAGGATCGATGCCGAGCTCGTTGATGAAGATGTCGCGCACCGCGTTGGCGCGATTTTCGGACAGCGTCTGGTTGTACTCCTCGGGACCGATGGTGCAGGTATGCCCCTCGATGGTGAGGTCGGAATCTGGGTAGTCCTTCATGATCTGCGCGATCTCCTCCATCTGCGGGCGGTAGATCGAGCGAACGTTGAAGTGGTCAAACTCGAACTGCACCAGCAGTTCGAAGGTGTCGACGACGACCTTCTCCACCGGCGCGGGTTCGGGCGCAGGAGCCGGTGCGGGCGCCGCAACGGGCGCAGGCTCCGGCGCGGCCGCTGGCGGCGGCAGCGGCTTGCGGAAATGCCAGTTCAGCGCGATGCTGTACTCATCGTCGTTGTGGCCCTCGTCGTCAAATGCGTAGAAGTGCTGCCAGCCGACGCGCATCTCCAGGTTGCGGGTGAAATCCTTGGATACGCCGATTCCGGCCTGAAGCGATTCCGTGGATTCCGGCACCGAGGTTTCCGTATCTACCGAGCTAAAGCCGGCGGAAACAAAAGGCCGCCAGTTGGTGCCGAAGAATCGGTAAGCGTTCACGGAGATTCGGTCCACGCCGCGCTCGTAGTCCATGTCGGTACCGACGGTGAGATCGGCCGACCATGCGCTGTTGAACTGGTAGCCCACCGAGAGATTGAACAGCTTCGGCGTATGGCTTGGCGAGCGGGTGGAATACGCCGCGATCCGGTCATCGTCCAGCGCCAGGGAACTGAGGCCGGCTCCGACATAGACATTGCTGTCATCCTCCTGGGCGAGGGCATGATTGCCCAGCGAACCAAGGACCAGTGCGGATACAACGATTCGTGAAAGCTTCATGGGTCAGCTCCTGCAGCGGGACTTGAAGATGGGACAATCCGTTCAGACACAGTATAGCGCCCGATCCGGATCCCTGCCAACAGTTTACGGGAGAGGGCGGGCGTATCCTATTGATCCGCGTCAAATGTCGCTGTCTGGCGACGTTGTAGCGGGGTGACACCGATGGCGCGGCTACAGGTGAACGTTCAGGCCTCCGCCGTTACGCGCCGCTGAGGAAACAGCGCCACCGCGCAGAGGCCCAGGGCGACGAGAAACATCCAGGGTTCGACGAACAGGAAGAGTAACGCGGCCACGGTGAGCATCAGTCGCGCCGGCATCGCCAAGGGCCTGCGCAGGAAGCCCTCGATGGCGATGGCCACGGCGACCAGGCCGAGCGCCGCGGATAACGTCGCGAAGGCGATCTCGAGTGGCGTGCCGTTCAGCAACAATGCCTGGTTGAAGACGAAGCAGAAAGGCACGAGGAACGCGGCAATGGCAATTCTGACCGCGCCCGCGGCGATGGTGAGCGGGTTCTCGTCGGCGATTGCACTGGCGGCATAGGCGGCCACTGCCACCGGCGGGGTGAGCGCCGACATCACCGCGAAGTACAGCAGGAACAGGTGTCCGGCCATGGGCGCGATGCCGAGATCCCCCATTACGGGCGCCACCAGCACCGCGGCGAGGATATAGGCGCTCGGAGTCGGCATACCGAGGCCGAGGAGAATCGTCAGTCCGGCCGCCAGGGTCAGCGACATGAACTCGTTGGTGCCGGAAAGGAGGAACACCAGGTGGCTGAATTTGGACGCGAGCCCGGTCATGGTGATGCCACCGATCACGAGGCCGGCGGCGGCGCAGGCGCCCGCCACCGCCACCATGCGCAGGCAGGTTTCCGCGAGAATGTCGAACACCAGGCGCGGCGTCAGCCGGGTCGCCCGCCGCAGGCTGGAGACGATCACCACGGCGACGGTGCCGTAGAGTGCGGCATAGGTCGGGGTGTAGCCCTCGATCAGCGCCCAGGAAATCACCACCAGCGGCACCAGGAAGAGGCCGCCGTCGCGCAGTGTTTCAAGCACGCGCGGCACCTTGTCCGTGTCCAGGCCGCCGAGGTCTTCGCGCACCGCGCGCAGGTGCACCTGGAGGTAGATCGGCACGTAGTAGAGGATCGCCGGGATGATGCCGGCGAGGGCGATGTCGACGTAGTCGATACCCGTGTATTCGGCCATGATGAAGGCCGCCGCGCCCATCACCGGTGGCAGCAGGCTGCCTCCCGTGGATGCCGACACCTCCACCGCACCGGCGAAACCCGGGCTGTAGCCGAGGCGTTTCATCATCGGGATGGTCACCGCACCGGTGGTGACAACGTCGGAGGTGGGGCTGCCGGAGATGGTGCCGTAGAGCCCGGAGGAAATCACCGCGATCTTCGCCGGCCCACCCCGGGCGCGGCCGGTGAGGGAGGCGGCGAGGTTAAAGAAGAAGTCGCCGCCGCCTGTTTTCGCCAGCACCGTGCCGAAGAGGACGAACAGGAAGGCATAGGTGGCCGCCACGCGTAGTGGGACGCCGAACAGTCCGTCGGTGGTGAACGCCATGATGTCGAGGAAATGGCTCGTGGTGATCACCCCGTGGGCCAGCGGGCCTTCGAGAAGGTGGCCGAACAGGTTGTAGGCGATGAATCCGATGACGATCGCCGTGAGCCCGAGGCCCACGGTACGGCGAATGGCTTCGAGCGAGAGCAGGATGAGCAGGATGGAGAATCCCTGGTCCGCCGGGCTGAGCACGTCGAGCAGCGTGATGCGCTCGGCGATGGCGTCGGCGCGGGTCATGAAGTAGGCCCCGCAAGCCCCGGCCGCCAGGGACAGCGGCCAGTCATACCAGGCGACCTTCTCGCGGTCCGCACCCGGGCCGGCGCCGATCATGAGGAAGGTCAGCACCAGCATGAGCGCGAGGAAGGTCACCGTCAGCGACAGCGCGTCCTGGCGCGAGAACGCCGCGGCGTGGACTGTCCACACCGCGGTGAGGGCGGCAAAGGCCTTGATACCGGTGCCAACGCCTCCCGTCGGCTGGCGGCGTGCGCCGGTATCAAAGGCCAGGTTGAACAGGGACATGGCTATCCCCGTAACCGCAGATTTCGCCTAGCGTAGCCCCTTTTCCTTGTATACGGCCTCGGCGGACGGGTGGTAGGGCACCACGTTGCTGCTCGCCATCAGTTCCGGGGTGAGCGGAGCCATCGCCTTGTGTACGCCCTGCATCTCGGCGACGTGATCCACCAGCGCGGCGGTGACGTCGGTGACCATGGTCGCATCGGCATCGGCGCGGGCGAAGAGTTGAGCGGAAAGGGTCACCGTAAGGGTGTCGTCGGGCGCCCAGTCATAGGTGCCGCCGGGAATGGTGTGTTCCGCGATGGACCACTCCGCCGCTACCGTGCCGGCGCTTTCCTTGGACATCGGCACCAGCGCCAGGTCGATGGACTCCGCGAGCTGGCGGATGGAGCTGTGGTTGATGAACAGCGAGTTGAGGATCGCGTCGGCGCGCCGGTCGCGCATCAGCTCGCCCTGTTCCTTGGAGGCGGCGAAAGTGACCGATCCGCCCCAGGACTCGATGTTCTCCACCGAGGCGCCGGCCGCGTTGAGCATCGATTCGCCTACTCCGCTGGCGACGTTGCCGCGGCGGTTGAGGAGGATGTTGATCGGCAGTTGCTTCGCCGCGATGTCCTCGAGCGAGGTGATGCCGTTCTCCTCGGCATACTCCTTGTTGATGAGGAGCTGCATCGGCGCCCAGGTGTAGATCACCGCCACTGTGGCGAGGCTGTCCACCGGCGCCTGGAACGGGTCTTCGCCGGCAAGGGCGGCCTTGGCCTCGGCATCGTGGACGAGGGCGAGGTCGCATTTACTCTGGTCGATCTGGACCACGTTGGCGAAGCCGCCGCCGGAGGTCTGGTAGGTGACGGTAGAGCCTGGCTGCGCGGCCTTGACCGCGGCATCGACACCGGCGCCGATCAGCGACCAGAGGCCACCGGGGCTGGCGCCGCAGAGCGTCAGGTTGTATTGTGCGAGCGCGCTACCGCTGGAAAGGGCGGAAACCAGCAGGGCGCCGGCGGCGAGGGTTCGAAGTGGATGTCTCATGGGTGTCCTCACAGTTGGTGTTTTGTTTGAATCGGGGTAATCGTACCGGTTGTCCAGTCGCCTGGATGAACAGCCTGATTGGACAGCGGGAAACCGGCACTCTACAATAATCTTAGAAATCTAACCTATTCTCCGGGTCGAGGGCAATGCGTACCCGCGGGGAATCTACGGGAGTCAGGAAACATAATGTGCAGTGACGATCCAGCGGCGCAGCAGGGACTGCCCGTGAGCGTGGTGGCAGATGGGGGCAAGGCGCCATCGCCCGCCGCCGATTCGGTTCTCGCGGACCTGGTGGCGGCCAACCGCATCCTCTATCGTCACCGGGTGGTGGATGCATTCGGGCATGTGAGCGTACGTCACCCCGGCAGCCCCGGACATTTCCTCCTCGCGCGCAACATGGCGCCGGGTCTCGTCACCCCCGCGGACATCGTCACCCACGAACTCGACGGTACGCCCTGCGACGCCGATGGCCGCGGTGTCTACCTCGAGCGATTCATTCACGGAGAGATCTACGCGCGCCGTCCCGACGTGCAGTCGGTGATCCACAGCCATGCCCCGGCAGTGGTGCCGTTCGGCATTGCCGCGGGCGCCGTACTCAAGCCGGTATGGCACATGAGCGCCTTCCTCGGCCTGTCGACGCCGGTGTTCGAGATCCGCGATCATGCCGGCGACGCCACCGACCTGCTGATCCGCGACCGCGGCCTCGGCGTGGCCCTGGCGGATTGCCTGGACGATCACTCCGTGGTGCTGATGCGCGGCCACGGCGCCACCGTCGCCGGCGCTTCGCTGAAGGAAGCGGTGTATCGCGCGGTGTTCACCCAGGCCAACGCGGAACTGCAGCTCCAGGCGCAGCAACTCGGCGAGGTCAACTTCCTCACCCCTGGGGAATGCGTTACCGCGACCAGCTCCGTGGGCAGCCAGGTCGACCGCGCCTGGAACCTGTGGAAGGACGAAGCGATGGCAGGGGCAGTAACGTCATGAAGGACCGGAAAATCCCACTCCATTCTCCGGATGTACCGCCGACGACGCGCTCCACGCTGGATCACTGGTATCGCACCCAGCCGGACGATCGCCTCGCGCACCTGATCCGTGACGTGGCGCGGGGCCTGAAACGATCCCTGCAACTGCGGTTGTCCGAACACGGCGTCCAGTTCGGCCACTGGGCTTTCCTGCGCGTGCTCTGGTTCGAGGACGGACTCAGCCAGCGCGAACTGAGCGAGCAGACCGGCCTCACCGAATCCACCACCCACACCGCACTCGGCCGGATGGAGGCCATTGGCCTCGTCGAGCGCCGGCATGCCGAGGGCAACCGCCGCAGGATCCATGTCTATCTCACCGACGCCGGGCGTGAGCTCGAGTCAACGCTCGTGCCACTCGCGAAAGAGGTGAATGAAATCGCCCTGGACGGACTCGAGAAAGGGCAGACGGAGGTGCTCCGGTCGGCCCTGCTCGGTGCACTATCCAACCTCGCGGAAGACGAAGCCGCCGCCAGCCGCGAAGGCCGGCGGATCACTGCCACCCGCGACCAGGGCGGGGTGACGGCCGAGAATACGACTACGGCGCCGCTTTCTCGAGATCCCTGATTTCCTGCTCAAGCGTGAGGATGGTTTTGCGATTCTCGAGATCGGCAATCGTCTGGCTGGTTTCCTCTGCAGAACTCGTACGGAACCCTGCCAGGGCACTGATGGTCTGACCCGGCAACTCCGCCGGAACCGCATCGTTTTCGAGGGTCACCGTTTTCAGGCCACCAGTGTCTTCATGGGTCGCCAGCGCGATCTTTCCCCGCCTGCCACCGATCGTATGCGGCAGCGCGGCGATCGGTCCGTACTGGGCGACCGGCAGGAGAGCTTCGTAGGCATACAACTTCGGTTTGCCGACGGCATCTTCCATCTTCCCGGTGACCCGCAGGAATCCCCTGGCCGGAATGCGATACCGGTAGCCCGCGGTTCCCTTCGCCTCAGGGCAGGATGGGTCGCAGGGCGGAAAGTCATACGGATCAATCTTGACCGCTAACTGCAAGCTGGCAGCCAGCCCGGTTGCGTAATTTTCCTGCAAGGCGACATGCATGGTTTTCTCAATGGTCGCGATAGTTTCTTGATCCTGGCTCTTTTCCGCATCTGTCCCGATGATGTCCGGAGGAGATTCTTCGTCAACCATCGTGGTCTTCCATCCGGCAATGTTTGCTTCAGGAAGGGAGAGCCAGTCGACATCCTCTATGCGTCGCCAGTTAGCCTGTTCGGAAACCAGCGCCGCACCTTCGAGGGGTATCAACCGGGTTGCCAAGTATGACGTGCTGACTTCCTTGAACGATTTACCAAGTTCACGCTCTACATCGGCGCCAGGCAGGTCAATAAGACCCAGCTCCAGTTTTTCGAAGAACCCCAGGTAGGCGGGGAGGTCGCTAACCGCAGATTGCAAACCCTCCGCGAGGATCTTATCTCTTGCCAAATCAAGCTTGTTACGCCATTCAGCCAATTGCTCGAGCTGTTTGTATGACCTTAGGAACACTGAGCACGTTTCCCGCCCTGGCTCTTCACTTCCATCGGTTTCATTTGCTGTTTCAGGTCCTCGACTGAATTCCTTCAGGTTGCTTTCGAGTGGCGACGAAACTGCAGATTTCGCAATGGCATCCAATAGGTTCAATACCGCGGTAGCCTTATGGTCCGTGGTTTCCGACGTCGTGGAAGACAGGATTCCCCGTTCATTGATCTCCACCGTGTGATTTGACGAAGTGAAATCCTCGAAATCGGGGTCGAGGGAATACAAATTTTCGTAGTCAGCCACGGAACGCGTCTTGATGGTTGGCGCTTCGATGGAATAGGTATTGCTGGAGTCGTCATCATTGACCTCGCAGCTCGCGTCTGCGGGCATCTGATTACCGATGCAGATTGAGACGCAGTCATCCCATTTCTCAAAATACCGCCCGGTACGTGTCTTTGTGGTTTTCACTGGTACGGCAACAAGCACCTCCGTTTTGGGCAGGGCGTAATAGATACCCGGTTTCTCCCAGATACTTGTTCTGTCGCCCTTGGATTTATCCACGGCGAACCTGACCGAGCAACCGGAGAGCAGCGTTACCACGGCAAGAGTCGTTATCAGGTTCATTTGGCAGGTCATTTCCGTTATCCATGGAGTGCGTATCACTTGCAGTCATTAGATCGCATGGCTGCCAACGGCAATGTGGGAATTGTCACACCAGGGAATCCTGGAACCGCTCCTCTGCCCGCCGCATCGCGCATGGATGCCAGCCTGCGCTGGCATTTCGGAGTATCTGGTCCCCCCTCGTCGTCAGTAACGTGCAGCAATCCCAGCGAAAGCTGGGATCCATGTCACATTTCGAGAAAGGGTTGGCTGCGGAGACAATCCTGGACCGCCTGGACGCCAGCTTTCGCTGGCGTTTCGTACTCCAAAGCGCCAACCAGGCGGAGAAGTTATCCCGTCGCCGTCGCCGCGGGCGCCATGCCGCCGCCCAGGGAGCGCCAGTCCTCGGTCTTGTCGACGATGCCCTGGTAGGAGGCGATGCTGACCAGCGGCGGACGGTCTGGCGAGGTGCCGAGGGCGGGCTTGCCGTCCGCCACCGCGGCGGCGGCGTCGACCATCAGGCGGCGGAACTCGACGATGGCGATGTCGCTGGCGCCCAGCGTTTCCTGGCTGCGATCCTCGATACTGCCCATGGAGCACCACATGGCGATATCCTGGTTGGGGATTCCGGGGATGCCGGTGTAGTTGCCCGCCTTCATGGCTTCCCGGTCCTGGCCGAAGTCGTTGCCCGCGTGGCGGCGACTGGTGAAGTCCTCGTTGAGGTCGACGCCGGGCACGGCGCGGCAGAAGTCCCGCCAGGTGGCGGTATCCGGGCACTCCTCGCCTCCCCAGGCGATGAAGTGGAACAGAGAGTTGTGGTCATCCTCGGGCACGATGACCGCGGCCACGTTATACGAACTGTTGGGCGGTATGAGCGCCACGAAGGGCGCCACGTAGACCGTAATGCGGACGTAATCCTGCTTCGCTGCGTTCTTGATCGGCCGCCTCAGGGCGGCATAGCGGAATCCATAGGAAGTGACCTCGGTGACCATGCGCGGCGACTTGTCGGTGGACGGTCGGAGCCAGCGGTCGGATTCCGCGCCGGCGCTCGATATACGGGCAGGCACCATGTCGCTGGAATGCAGGCTCGAGGAATGCGCGGAATCGATCTGGCCTTCCATGATCTGGGCCCAGTTGGCGGGCACCCGGATCTTGAGAATGGACACCGGGGTGTCGTCGTCCGGGCTGAACGGCGGGCGCTCGAATTCGGGCGGTTCGCCCTCGCCGAGGTAGATCCAGACGAAGCCACCGCATTCGCGCACCGGGTAGGCGCGCTGCTTCACCTTCTCCATCAGCTTGCTTCCCGGCGGCTCCGACGGGGTCTCGATGCAGTTGCCGTCGACGTCGAATTTCCAGCCGTGGTAGAGGCAGCGCAGGCCGCAGTCCTCGTTGCGGCCGTAGACCAGCGAGGCGCGGCGGTGGGGACAGAGCTCGTCCAGCGCGCCGAGGCGGTCCTCGCTGTCTCTGAAAACGACAAGATTGCGGCCCATGAGGCGCACGCGCTTCGGCTTGCCGTCCGGCTCGGAGACTTCCTCCCCGAGCAGCGCCGGGATCCAGTGGGCCTGCATCAGGCGGCCCATGGGCGCATCACCCTCGACCCGGGTGAGCAGGTCGTTTTCCTTCTTGGTCAGCATTGTGGTCTCGCTTGTCGTCTTGCCAGTGGCGGAGAACTGGATTAAATTTCGATATCTAAGATTAAACGAAAGTTACCTAAAATCCCGCCGCCTGTCGAGCATTTCGCATCTGCGATTCCCGTGTTTGCGACGCCGGGTTCCTGAACCAATGGCTGCACAATCGAAGGACGACTCCGGCTTCCGGTCCCTGACCGTGGTGGAGAAGCGACCCATCGCGCGTGAAATCTGGGCTTTCCACCTGGCGGATGCCAATGGCGGGCCGCTGGCCGCGTATACCCCGGGAGCCCATGTCGCCGTGGTGACGCCGAGCGGGGCGAGGCGACAGTACTCCCTCTGCGGCGACGGCGAATCACCCGACCACTACGAGCTCGGGATCAAGGCCGAGCGTCCCGGGCGCGGCGCCTCGGTGAGCATGATCGAGCAGCTCGAGGTCGGTGACACCCTGCTGGTGTCCCCGCCGGAAAACACCTTTCCCCTCGACCCGGCGTCCGAATACCTGTTCATCGCCGGCGGAATCGGCATCACCCCGATCCGTGCCATGGTGCGCCATCTCCATGCCCGGGGCGAGGACAATTTCCAACTGATCTACTGCACCCGGGACCGCGAGGGCGCCGCCTTCGCGGAGGAACTGGAGTCGGCCCCCTTTGCCGACCGGGTGACGATCCACCATGACGGCGGCGACCCGGACGCGGTCTACGACCTCTGGCCGTTTTTCGAGACACCGGGGAACGCGCTGGTGTACTGCTGCGGGCCACGGCCGCTGATGGACGACGTGCACGACATGAGCGGTCACTGGAAATCCGGCCGTATCCGCTTCGAGGATTTCGCCTCCGACGTCGAGGCCCTGCGCCCGGATGATCGAGCGTTCCGGGTGCGTCACGCTGACAGCGGTGAAGCCTTCGACATCCCGGCGGACGCCACCATCCTGGACACCCTGCGCCGCCACGACCAGGTGCTCCGCAGCAGCTGCGAAAGCGGCGCCTGTGGCGCCTGCCGGGTGGAGCTGGTGGCCGGCGAGGCGGATCACCGCGACAGCGTTCTCGAGGACCGGGAACGCGGCAGTAACCTCATGATCTGCGTGTCGCGTGCGTTGTCGGATGAACTCGTCCTGCGCTGGTAGCAAGAGCTCCTGTGGCTGAGCAGCCGATCGGCCTCGGGGTCGTGGGCCTCGGGCGGGCGTTCAGCCTGATGCTGCCCACCTTTACGCGCGATCCGCGCTTCCGGCTCGTGGCCGCGGCGACCCCAGGGGCGCCTGGCCGCGAGGCGTTCGTTGGTGATCTCGGCGGCCGCGCATATGAAAGCGTGGAAGGACTCTGCAAGGACGACGAGGTAAGCGCGGTCTACATCGCCAGTCCTCATGAATTTCACTGTGAGCATGTGCTGAAACTCGCCGCCGCGGGCAAGCACCTGCTGGTGGACAAGCCACTCGCGATTTCCGTGGACGAGGCGAACCGCATGGTGGACGCGGTGGACAAGGCCGGCGTCGGCCTGGTCTGCGGGCCGAGTCACAGCTTCGATGCCCCCGTGCTGCTAGCGCGGCGGCTGATCGACAGCGACGAATACGGCAAGGTGCGCCAACTGCACGCGGTCTATCACACGGACTTCCTCTACCGCCCACGGCGCGCGGCAGAGCTCGATACCGGCCAGGGCGGCGGGGTGGTGTTCAGCCAGGGGGTGCACCAGGTCGACGTGGCGCGTTTTCTCGCCGGCGGCAGGGTGACCAGCGTGCAGGCACTGACGGGCAACTGGGATCCCGGGCGGCCCACCGAGGGCGCCTACAGCGCGCTCCTGTCTTTCGATGACGGCGCCTTCGTGTCGCTCACCTACAACGGCTATGGCCGCTTTCGCGGCGATGCGCTGATGGACGACGTTGGTGAACTCGGATTCCCGCGGGATCCGTCCAGTTACACCGACGTTCGTCAGCCCCTCAGGAACCTGTCACCCGAAGAGGAAGCCGGGCGCAAGCGCCAGCGCAACCTCGGTTTCGCCGGCACCGGCGATCTCGCTGATCCGCTGCCGCCCTTTCACGAGCATTTCGGCCTGGTGATCGTGAGTTGTGAGCGGGCCGACCTGCGCCTCTACCCGGACGGGGTGGAAGTATTCGGCGAGGAGCGTCGGCGCGTCCGGCTCGCGCCCCCGGACCTCCCACGGCGCGAGGTGATGGACGAGTTGTACGCCGTGGTGGCCGAAGGCCGTCAATCAGTGCATGATGCGCGCTGGGCGCGGGCAAGCCTCGAGGCGACGATCGCGATACTCGAAAGCGCGCGCCGCCAGGCGCCGGTCAGCCTCGAATACCAGTCGCCCCTGCCGGGTGACTGGCAAGATGTCTACGGACCGCAGCCGGGGTTTGCGCCGGCGGCGGGTGAAACCTGAAACCAGATCCCTTACCCATGTCCAACCTGGAGCTCTCCTTCGCCATCGGCGACTACGACCGCAACCGCCCGCTGATCGACGGCGCGGTGACCATCGATGGCGTCGAGCCGGTGTTCCTTCGCCTCACGCCGGAAGAGATCTTCTTTCGCGCCTTCCGCCACCAGGCTTTTGATGTCTGCGAACTGTCCTTCGGCTCCTACGTGGTGAGCCTGGACCGCGGCGCGCCGGGTTACATCGCGATCCCGGCCTACCTGTCGCGGGCGTTCCGCCATTCGTCGATCCTGGTGCGCACCGATCGCGGCATCGACAGCGCGGCGGACCTCCGTGGCAAGCGCATCGGCATCGCCGAGTACCAGTTGAGCGCCAACATCTGGGCGCGCGGCATCCTCGAGGACGAGTACGGGGTGAAGCCGTCGGAGATCACCTGGGTGCGCGGCGGCATGGAGGTGCCGGGGCGTCCTGAAAAGATCCGCCTGACCCTGCCCGACGACGTCACCATGGAACAGGCGCCGGCGGACAGGTCGCTGAACGACCTGCTGGAGGCCGGCGAGATCGATGGATTCATGGGCCCGCGCACGCTGTCCTGCTTCGACCGTGGTCACCCGCAGATGGCGCGCCTGTTCGCCGACCCCGCTGTCGCCACGGACTACTATCGCCGCACCGGTGTGTTTCCCATCATGCACCTGCTCGGTATCCGGCGCGAACTCGCGGACCGGCATCCCTGGCTGCCAAACACCCTGCTCAAGGCCTTCGGCAAGTCCAAGTCAGTCGCGCTGGAACACCTGCTGGACACCTCGGCCACCAAGGTCACGCTGCCCTTCGTCGAGGAACAACTCGCCGCGGCGCGCGCGCTGCTGGGCGACGACTTCTGGTCCTACGGGGTGGCGAACAACCTGCCGACCCTGGAGGCTTTTCTTGAGTATCACCACCGCCAGGGACTGTCCTCGCGCCGCTTCGCGGTGGAGGAACTGTTTCATCCTTCCACCCTGGAGTCCTTCAGCGTCTGAACGCCCGGGCGGATCAAGCGTCATTGACCGCCCGACCGGGAATCACCCGCGGCAAGGCGGATCACGAGCAGCGCCAGGGGCGCGCCGTGGAAAAGCAGGTCGAAGACATCCAGCGGACGGCGCAGGTCGCCCGCGGCAAGCATTTTCAATTTCTCCCACAGGTGGGGTTCCGGTGAGAAGGGGGCGAGCGCCAGCAGAACCGCGATCAACGCCAGCGGCAAGAGGGGCAGCGCCCGGATCCAGCGCATTGCCTCGCCCCGCAATCAGCCCGCGTTCAGGCTGAGCAACCGGCGCGCCTCCGCCGGGCTCGCGGGGTGGCGATCGTAGTCCGCGGCAACCGCGGTGATCAGTTCCACCAGCGCGGCATTGCTCGGCGCCAGCGAATCGCGACCGATCTTGATATTGTCCTCCATGCCCGTGCGCGCGTGGCCACCCATCTCGAGGCTCCACTGGTTGACCACGAACTGGTTGCGGCCGACGCCCATGGCGCACCAGGTGGCATCCGGCGCCAGGGTCTTCAACTCGCCGACGAGGAATTCCAGCAGATTGCGCCGCGCAGGCATGGCGCCGGGGATGCCGAGAACGAACTGGACGTGGATCGGCGACGGGATGCGTCCCTGCTCCGCGAGCTTTACCGCGTTGTAGAGCATTGCCGCGTCGAATACCTCGATTTCCGGGCGCACCCCGTGCTTCATCATGTCGTCCGCGAGCGCGTCGATCAGCGCCGGTGGATTCTCATAGATCATCCCGGGGAAGTTCACCGACCCGGTGGCGAGCGACGCCATGTCCGGTTTCAGGTGCAGCATCGCGCCGCGCGCATCGGCGTCGCGCCCGCGGCCGCCGGTGGAGAACTGGATGATCATGTCCGGGCAATGCTTGCGCACGCCTTCCTGCACCCGGGCGAACAGCTCCGGATCGGAGGAAGGATTCTCGTCCGCGTCGCGCACGTGAATATGCACCAGCGTCGAGCCCGCCTCGAAGGCCTCGTGGGTGGACTCGATCTGCTCTTCCGGAGTGACCGGCACCGCCGGGTTGTCCTTCTTGCGCGGCTGGGAGCCTGTGATGGCGGTGGTGATGATGATGGGGGTGGTCATGAGGGTCTCGGTGTGATCAGGTCTTGCTCAGGTGAAAGCTGCGGATGTTGCGGCGCTGTGACAACTCCTTGACGAGGGTCAGCAGCGGGGTTTCCATCAGCGGGTAGGCGGTATCGATGGGGCCGGCGTCCTTGAGCGCGCGATACTGTTTGTCGTCGTAGAACGCCGCCAGTAACAGGTCGTCGTCGCTGGCGAAAGGGCCGCGGGACTTGCGTAGCCGGTCCAGCGCCGGCGGCACCAGCGCGCCGGGCCGCTCCGTGATGGGCGCCGCGCCGCGAGTGATGCGGTCGTAGAGGTCGGGATCGATCGTGCCGGCGATCTCGCCGTAGCCGCCGCGCACGTAAAGCCGTACCTCGTCCGGCACCGTCTCGTAGCGCGCCTTGCCCTGGTCCCGACCCATGACGTTGAGGATTGCCATGGTGACGATGTACTGGGCGAAGGGGCTGATGACGATGGGATAGCCGAGATCCATGCGCACCCGGCCCGCCTCCTCGAGGATCTCGTCGAGCCGGTGGGCGAGGCCGATGGTCTCGAGCTGGTACTCGAGGTTGGACACCATGCCGCCGGCGCATTGATGGTGGTAGTGAAACTCGTCGTATTCCCGCGGGCTGCCGGTTGGCCTGCCTTCGCGCTCGGCGATGTATGCGAGGCGCTCGGCCGTCTCCCGCACCGGTTCGAGATCGAGTTCCACACTGTGCCCGCGGCGGCGGCAGTTTTCCACGAAGCGTTCCGTGGGCGTGTGCGACACGCCGTTGGCGAGGGTGGAGGTGGCGGTGTGCACTACGTCCGCGCCGTGTTCCACCGCCTGCAGCACGACGTAGGGCGCGAGCCCGGAGTTGCAGTGGGTATGAATCTGCAACGGCATCTCCCCCATGACCTCCTTGAGCGCGGGAAACAGCGTCGCCACGCGCTCGGGCCGCAGCAGTCCGCTCGCGTCCTTGACGAAGATCGCGTCCACGCCATGGGCGATGAGTTGTTTCGCCTTGGCGACGTAGTAGTCGTCGGTATGCACCGGACTCAGGGTATAGGCGAGGCCGCCCGCCACGTAAAGCCCGTGGCGCTTCGCCTCGCGGATCGGGATCTCGAGGTTGCGCATGTCGTTGAGCGCGTCGTAGGGCGTGTGGTAGCGCATGCCGTTGGCGGCGAATCGTTCCGCCGCCAGGGTGACCACGTCGTCGGCGAAGAACTCGAAGGTGAACAGGCTCTGGCCGCGGGTATGGATGATGAGCGGCGTCTCCGTCACCCATCGGTTCAGGATGCGCATGCGTTCCCAGGGATCCTCGCGCAGGTAGCGCACCATGACATCGAACACCGCGCCGCCCACGAGGTCGATGGCCTCGAAGCCGGCGCGGTCGAGGCGCGGCGCGATGTCCTTCATCATCGCCGTCGTCATGCGCGTCGCCCACAGGCACTGATGGGCATCGCGCAGGGTGACGTCGATCAGTCTGACGGTCCTGGTCATGCTTTCGATTGTGCCGGATTCCAGCCGGGCAGGAAGGTCTCTTCCACCCAGCGCGTGCTGACCCGGTTGGCGCGGAAATCCGGGTCGTCCAGCAGCGCGCGGTGGAACGGCGCGGTGGTGGCGATGCCATCCACCTCGAGGGAATCCAGCGCGTGGCGCGCCCGTGCCATGGCCGACTCGCGGTCGGCGCCGGTCACGATCAGTTTCGCCAGCATGGAGTCGTAGAAGGGCAGCACACGCATGCTCTCGAAGACGAAGGTATCGATGCGGATTTCCGGTCCCGACGGCGGCCGCCAGCGCCCGAGGACGCCCGGAGTCGGGCGGAAACCACTCGCCGGGTCCTCAGCATTGAGCCGGAACTCCATCGCGTGGACCGCACGCCAGGATTCCCGTGGCGGCAGCGACAAGGGCTCGCCCAGCGCCACCCGGAGTTGCTCCACCACCAGGTCCACGCCGACCCGCTCCTCGGTGACCGGGTGCTCCACCTGGATGCGTGTGTTCATCTCGATGAAGCAGGCTTCGCGGCTGGACTCGTCGAAGATGAACTCCACGGTACCCGCGCCGAGATAACCCACGCCCCGGGCGAGGCCGACTGCCGCCTCCAGCAGCGCCTGCCGCTCCGGCCCGGTGAGCACACTGGCCGGGCTTTCCTCCACCAGCTTCTGGTGGCGGCGCTGGACGCTGCAATCCCTCTCTCCCAGGTCCACTACGTTGCCGTGCCGATCGGCGAATACTTGCACCTCGATGTGGCGCACCAAGGGAAAGTAGCGCTCTAGGTAGATCGCGGGATCGGAAAACGCCTCCCGCGCCTCGTTGCTGGCCTGGTCGAACAGGCGGGTGAATTCCTCCGCCCGCTCGACCACGCGCATCCCGCGGCCCCCACCGCCCGCGCTGGCCTTGAGCAGGAGGGGGTAGCCGATGTCCGCGGCCGCGGCCAGCGCCACTTCCGCGTCGACGAACGTGTCGGTCGACCCGGGCACCACCGGGACGCCGTGTTCCGCCGCGGCCCGGCGCGCGCGGGCCTTGTCGCCCATCAGGCGGATGCCGTCCGCCGGCGGGCCGACGAAGACGAGGCCCTCCGCCGCGCAGCGTTCGGCGAAACCCGCGTTCTCCGCGAGGAAGCCGTAGCCGGGGTAGACCAGGTTGCAGCCTGTGGACATTGCCACGTGCAGCAGCGCGTCCTGGTCCAGGTAGCTCTGCCCCGCGGGAGCCGGGCCGATGCAGACTGCACGGTCCGCCAGCCAGGTATGGGGCGATCCGCGATCCGCGCTGGAGAACACCGCCACGCTTCCGAGACCGAGTCGCTTGCAGGCGCGCGCCGCGCGCACCGCGATCTCTCCCCGATTGGCGATCAGGACCCGGGTCGCACCGGTCTTCACGTGGGGCGTCCGCGCCTCAGTCCGGATCGATGACGAACAGCAGCTGGTCGAACTCCACCAGCGCGCCGTCCTCCGCCACCACCTGGCGCACCGTGCCGTTCAGTGGCGCCTCGATGGTGGTGTAGAGTTTCATCACCTCCACCAGGCAGAGCGGATCGCCTGCAGCGATCCTGGCGCCGGTCTCGACGAAGGGCGGCTTGCCGGGGGAGGGCGCGCGGTAAAAGGTGCCGACCATGGGAGATTTCACTGCGTATCCACTCGCCGGTTCAGTGGCCGGCGTGGATGCGTCGGGCTTGCCATCGCCGGTCGCGCGGGAGTTGTTCTCCTGGCCCATTTCGGTGATCGCCGATGCCGGCGCGAAGGCTGCCCCGCTGGCGCTTCCACCGCCACGACGCACGCTCAGCTTGATGCCTTCGAGTTCGAGCACCACTTCCTCGCAGTCGGAGGCGTCGATGAGTTTCAGGATATCGGCGACTTCCTGGAATGTCAGGGCCATGGAGACTTTCCCGGGTGAACTGGTTGATCAGGGGCGCCATCACGCCGCAGAATGACGGCTGCGGATTGACGGATGCAGGCGCCCGGACGGAAACGATGATACAACGCGCCGACCGTTTCATCCCGACACCTGCCGCGTCGCGGCCCGGGAAAGGCGGTAATCCGCGTCAAGCCGGGAGCAAACGACGGAGTCACGCGCGTTGCTGACTAACCACGGCGCCAGTATTGCAGCAGACCGGTAGTGCACATGACCACCGAATCAATCCACTCATCCATCCACTCAATGTTCGACCTGTCACGCCGCTCGGTATTGATCGCGGGGGCGGCGGGGGGCATCGGTTCCGTCATCACGCGCCTGTGCGCGGCGCAGGGCGCCTGGCTGAGCCTGGTGGATCGCGACCAGGAAAAACTCGAGGCGTTGTCCGCGGAGCTCGAGGTGCCACACTATTCCGTGGCCGGGGACATTACCGATGAAGGCGTCGTTGACAGCGTGGTGACGCGCACCCACGAACTGTACGGCGGTCTCGACATCGTCATCAATGCCGCCGGGCTGTTGCCCATCGCGTCCGCGGAGTCCATGGATGCCGCAGCTTTCCGCGACTGCATCGACACCAACGTCACCGGCGCCTGGCTGCTGTCCCGCGCCGCAGCGCGGCGGATGGACATTCGCGGCGGCTCGATACTTCATATCGCCTCGGTATCGAGCCGGGTGGCGAACGTCGACTATGCCGCCTATGCCACGTCCAAGGCGGCATTGAGTCAACTCGTGCGGGTTCTCGCGCGCGAGTGGGCGCCGCGGAACATCCGGGTCAACGCCATCGGTCCGGCGTTGATCGATACACCGCTGACACGTCACTACCTCGCGGACGATGACTTTCTCGTCCGCGCGGTGGCCGCGATCCCCATGGGCCGCCTCGCCAGGGCCGAGGATCTCCTCGGCGCGGTACTGCTGCTGTGCACCGGCGCGGGGGCCTTTATCACCGGGCAGACCCTTTACGTGGATGGTGGCAGGACGCTGACGGGTTGAACCGATTGCGGGTGAGGCGGTTATCATGCTGCCCATGGATACAGGGAATCGGTTAATGAGCAACAGGGTTGCCAGGGAACTCGGTCCCGCCAGGTGCTGGTACAGGTATGGGTGCGCCGCGCTTGCCCTCCTTGTTTCCCTGTCGGGCCCGGTCGCGATCCGGCCTGCCGTCGCGCTGGACCTGGTGAACCAGTCGCTAAACGCCAACGGACAATCGGTGACATTGCGCGTGCCACGTGGCATGCAGGTGGAATTCCTCGCCTCCGCCGGCGGCGCCCGCCTGCCCGCGCTCGGACCCGATGACGAGATACTCATCGGCTCCAACAGCGGCAACGTGTATCGGCTGGCCCCGCCCTACACCAGTGCCGAGACCCTCGTCGAAATCGGGACCCGCAGCCATAGCGTCGCCTGGGACGGTGCGCGCCTGCTGGTCGCGGACACCTCGGGACTGTACGCCGCGCCCTACGCCGGGCTGGCTACCAACCTCGCCGGCGGTGACTTTGTCCGCCTGGTGGAGTTTCCCGTGACGGGTGGTCATAGCAGCCGCAGCGTTACCGTCAACACGGGCGGAGAGGCCTATGTTGGTATCGGCATCAGCGGCAACTGCTCCGATCAATACCTTGCCGGTGAATCCCCGGACTACCCGTTCGAGGATCGGCGGGGCGGCGTCTGGCGCATCGATGAAAGCGGCGCCGACCCGGCCCTGGTGGTCCACTCCAGCGGCCTGCGCAATCCCATCGGCATCGCCTTCCACCCGGGCACCGGCGACCTTTGGGCCACCAATGCCGGCTCCGACAATCTCGGCTATCACCTGCCGCGGGAAATTTTCGCCCGCCTGGGCGCAGGATCCTGGCACGGCATGCCCTGGTTCCAGTACATCGAGGGAGAGTTCGTGGCCCAGGACTGCATCAACTCCACGCCGCCCCGGCCCGCCAGCGAGGCGACGCCGCCGTCGCTGACCTTCGATGCGCGCAGCACGCCCATGGGCATTGCGTTTATAAGCAGCGAGACGCTCGGCGAAGATTTCACCGGCAACGCGGTGGTTGCTATCCATGGTTCCTGGGCCACCAATGGCGGGCCGTCCACGAGGCGTCCACCAAAGCTCGTGCTGGTGCGCTTCGAATCCGGGCAACCGGTAGCGGCGGAAGACCTGGTTACCGGATTCCAGTACGCCAACGGCAACCGCTTCGCGCGCCCGGCGGGGGTGATCGAGGGGCAGGACGGTAATATCTATTTCACCAGCGACGGCGGTACTGTGCATGGTCTTTTTCGACTTCGGACCAGGGAAATCCGTCCCCCCTCCGGGCTACCCCCGCAGGATTTCTGCCTGCCGCTGGCGAGCGGGCGCAGGTCCGTCATCATCTGTGACGACTTCGACTGAGCCGGGCGGCGCGGCGATCCTCCCGCCAGCAGCACACCTCCCACCCATCTCCCACGGAAGTTGACGCGGGTCAATCCGCCCGGAGGCGGATCGGCTATTGTCGATCGGACACGGATCCGGGGCGACCATTATGAGCACCGGGCCCGGTGTCACTTCACAGACGGGTCGTCAATCGCGAGCATGAACGTGTATATCCAGGAATTGCGCGCCGATCATCAGCGGTTGTCCAGGCTGCTGAATTTTCTCCGCGATACGTTGCCTGGTACGCGTGTGCGGTGGACCCCCGAGGTCATCCAGCCGGTGACCCAGTGTATCGACTATATTCGCAGTTACGCGGTGGTCGTCCACCATGGCAAGGAAGAGGTTTTGTTTCGCCGGCTTGCGGCGCGTGACAGCGATGCACGAGTCTTCCTGGATGTGCTGGTTGCCGAACACCGCCTCCTGACGCATTCCAGCGACGTGTTGCACCAGGCCGCGATCCAGGCAGAGAACGGCCGCCCGGCGAGCCAGGAGACCCTTGGCAATGCGGCAAGGGACTTCATCAGCACCAAGTTCCGCCACATGCGTTTCGAGGAAGACAAGGTTTATCCCCTGCTCGAGGCGCGCCTGACACTGGAGGACTGGAAGGAGGCCATCAGCGAAATGCCCTCCGTTTCCGACCCGCTGTTCGGTAGTACGGGGCAGGCCGGATTCCTTCCCCTCAGGAACATGGTCCAGTCCCATGCCCGGCGACGCGCGCACGGTACCACCTGAAAGCGGCACGTCCAACTGGAAATACGCTTTCCCACCACCATCTCAGGGGTATGAAATTCGTCGACTACTACCGCATCATGGGCGTGGAGGAGTCCGCTTCGGCGGACGAGATCCGGCGCGCCTATCGCAAGCTGGCGCGGAAGTATCACCCGGACGTGAGCAAGGAGACCGATGCGGAGGAGCGCTTCAAGGAGGTAGGCGAAGCGTACGAGGTGCTGAAGGACCCGGAGAAGCGCGCGGAATACGATACGCTGCGCCGCTACCGCGACCAGGCGGGCAATTTTCAGCCGCCCCCGGACTGGGAACGACAGGGAGCCCGCGGCGCGGGAGGCCATGCCCAATGGGAGGACTTCCAGGGCAACGGACAGGGTTTCAGTGACTTTTTCGAATCCCTGTTCGGCCGGCGCTCGGCCCCCGGCAGAGGGGATTTTTCCGCTCGCGGAGGCGATGCGCACCACGTCCTGCCACTCACCCTCGAGGAGGCTTATGCCGGTGGTACCCGGCGGTTTTCCCTGGAGCGCCTGGAGGCGGGTCCGGACGGACGTCCCGTTCCACGCCGGAGCGAGATCAGCGTGACCATTCCCCGCGGCGTGGTCAGCGGACAGCACCTGCGGCTGGCCGGCAGGGGGAGTCCCGGATTTGGCGGCGGTCCCGCGGGAGACCTGTTCCTCGAAATCGAACTCGTGCCCCATCCCCGGTTCACCGTGGAGGGGCGCGACCTCACCATGGTGTTGCCGGTGGCGCCCTGGGAGCTGGCACTCGGCGCGAGCGTGGACGTGCCCACCCTCGGGGGCCCGGTGAAGCTGGCCGTGCCGGCCAATGCGCGTCCCGGGCAGAAGCTTCGTCTCAAGGGCCGGGGTCTTCCCGGCAAACCCGCGGGTGACCAGTACGTCGTCCTCCAGGTGGTGATGCCGAAGGTGCTGAGCGACGCCGACCGGCAACTGTTCGAACAGATGCGCAGGCAGATGGACTTCGATCCCAGGGAGCAACTGGTAGCATGACGCGGGACGACCACGACAGGGACACGGCGGAACTTGTCGACGAGAGTGCCGGCTTCAGCTTCACCCAGCTCTGCGACATCTGCCAGGTCAGACCGGAGATGCTCGCGCGGATGGTGGCTGAAGGCGTGCTGCATGCGCGTGGCGAGGGTCCGTCGCGCTGGATCTTCGCTTCCACCACCGTGACCCGCGCGCGCCGCGCCTGCCGCCTGCGGCGTGACCTCGAACTGGACTACGGCGGACTGGCGCTGGCGCTCGATCTCATGGAGGAGCGTGACCGGTTGCAGAGGGAGCTGCGATCGTTGCGGATACGATTGCGCGCCCTGGCGGCCGATTGAGCGCCACGCGTCGCGCAAACTTGCGCGGCGCGACCAGGTCAGGTCGTCACCAGGAAGTTTCCCCCGGCCAGCATCAGCGCAGTCATCAGCCCCGCCACGGGTATCCACGCAGGCACCTCGACTGCGTCCGGCGCCGTCGGCTCCCTTTGCTTGATGACGATGAGCGCGCCGTTGCTGAGCGCGAACACGCCAAGGACTGCGAGACTGGTGGCGGCCGCCAGCGCGACGAAGGGCAGCATGACGCCGAGCGCCGCGATGATCACCCCCACCAGCAAGGTCGCCACCACCGGCGTGCGATAACGGACGTGGACCCGCGCCAGCGTAGCGGGAAGCCAGCCCCGGTCCGCCATGCCATACAGCATGCGCGAGACCATGATGACCTGGATCAGGATGCCGTTGACGATGGCGAACATGGCGATGACGCCGATGAACACCGGCTCGGTGCCGGTGGTGCTGCGGTAGAGGAGCGCCAGCGGCGCGTTCGATTCGCCCAGTGTGGCGGGCGGGACCGCGAGTACCGCGACGGTGGCGATCGCCACGTACATGATGGTGCAAACCAGCAGCGCGAGCAGTATCGCACGCGGTAGCGTGCTTTGGGGTTCCTTTACCTCCTCGGCGACGTTGACCATGTCCTCGAAACCGATGAAGGCGAAGAACGAGAGAAACGCGCCGGCGAATATGCCTGCCCATGGAACGATGGACAGGGGCGGCAACAGGTCCGGCAGGCTCTCCGGCAGCGCGCCCAGCGCATCACGCGCCACCCAGATCACCAGCAGCAGCCCGCCCACCTCGAGCACGGTGAACAGCGCGGCGACGCCGACGGACTCGGTGATGCCGATCACGGCGATGCCGCAGAGCAACGCCACGAGGACGATGATCACGACGCCGTCCGGGAACGCGAAGAACAGGTGCAGGTAGCCGACGAAGCCACGGGACAGGGTGGCGGCGGAGATGATGCCGCTGGCGCAGACCAGGAGGCCGGTGAGGCGGGAGAGCCAGGCGCGCCCGAATCCGTGCTGTACATAGACCGCCTCGCCGGCGGATACCGGGAAGCGGGTGGACAGCTCTACATAGGACAGCGCGCTGAACGCGGCCACCGCGGCCGCCACGAGGAAGGCGAGCGGGGCGTGGTAACCGGCGCTGGCGGCGACCCGGCCCACCAGCACGTAGATACCCGCACCGAGGATGTTGCCGACGCCGTAGAGCAGCAGGAGCGGCAGGTTGAGGCCGCGCTTCAGGGTGGGCGCCTGACGGCTCATGTCAAGGCCCTCTCCACCTCAGCGGCGGCTGGCGGCGTTCCGCCGCGTATCAGAGACTCGGCGTCGCGTCGCGCTCGTCGAAATCCTCTTCGTGGCGAGCCTGGCAGTCGAGGCATCGGCTGGCGACGGGATTGGCCAGCAGGCGGGCGCGGCCGATTTCCCCGCCGCAGTCCTGGCAGGTGCCGAATTCACCCCGCTCCAGGCGTTCCAGGGCATCGTCCACCAGCGCCAGTTCGTATGATGCACGGCCCGCCTGGGTCATCTCGATACCCGACTCGAGAGCCTGGCTGGACTCGTCACCACGGTCATTACCGCCGCGCTCGAGATGCCCGCTACGCGAGACCGCCTCGCGGTGGCTGGCGGCATTTTCCCCGAAGGCGCGGCGTTGCTTCAGTAACAGGGTGCGCAGGGTTTCAACGTCTTTTGCGTCGAGTGACATGTGACAGGTCCTTATCCTTACGGTGTTCAGTTCTCGCGGTTGCCGTTGGCGAGTCGGCGCAGGGCGTCACGATCCAGCAACTTCAGTCGCCGTCGCTGCTTCTCCAGCAGCCCCTGGTCACAGAGGTGCGCCAGTTCACGGCAGACGGTTTCCATGGCAAGTCCGAGGAACAGCGCGATATCGCCGCGCGACATGGGCAGTGAAAATTCGAGCGGTGACAGGCCACGCCCCTCGAGTCGATCGGAATACTCCACCAGGAACCATGCCAGGCGACGATCCGCGGTGCGCTGCGAGAGCATCATGATGAGGTCGTTGTCGCGGTTGAGGTTCATCCCCATGCGGCGGATCAGCTCCTGGCTGTCGAAGCGGTGGTCGCCGGTCTCCAGGCTGTCGAAGGCAATGAGGGTGACGCTGGTAGTGTCGAGTGCCACCGCGTCGGACGCGCTGATGCCATGGCCCAGCGCGTCCAGGCCGATGACGTCTCCGCGCACGTAGAAGCCGAGGATCTGCTGGTCGCCACTCTCGGTGACGCGGTGCAGTTTCATCGCCCCGGCATTGATGAGGTAGATGCCCCGCAGGCTGTCTCCCATGCGGTAGAGCGTGTCTCCGGTATGCAGCAGGGTGGTATTCCCCCGGGCGCCACTACCGGCGCGGGCGCTTTGTTCGACCCCGCGGAACTGGTGGCGATCCAGCAGGGATTCCCGGGTGGCGGATATGTTCATTATCGTTCTCCTGGCCAGTGATTTGGTGACATGTCACAGATTATTCCCGTGGCCCGGATCACGCCATGCGTACATGCAGAGGGTCTCCTGGGTAGAAATACCTATTGAATGCAAGCGGGTTTGTTGATCGGGATCAATCCGCGCCGCGGTCGTTGTTGCAGGATGGTCGCCGGGAAACTGTCTACCATTCACTCCAGGAGGCTAACCATGGCAGATCTCATCAAATCCGGGGAACGCCGTCCACGCTGGGGAGTTTTCGGCGAGGACTTCGATGACCTGTTCCAGGGATTCATGCGGCCGATGCCGCGTATGTTCCAGGAAGAGGGCGGCAACCTCATCCCCGCCATCGACGTCACCGAGCAGGACGGCCACTACCTGGTCAGCGCCGAGTTGCCCGGCGTGGACCGCAAGGATATCGACGTCTCGATCAACGACGGGATGCTCACCATCAGCGCCGAGCGTCGCAAGGAAACCGAGGGCAAGGACAAGGAGGGACGCGTGATCCGGCGCGAGACCCGCTACGGAAACTATGTCCGCAGCATGCGTCTCGATGCGAGCGTCGACACGCAGAACGTCAAGGCCAGCTACCAGGACGGCATCCTGAAACTCTCGCTGCCGAAGGTGGAAGAGGCGAAGCCACAAAAGATCGACATCGATATCGACTGATTTTCTCCGCGCACTGCGTTGGGCCGCCAGCCTTCTCCGGTTGGCGGCCATTTCTTTGCGCCGCCTCCGGCCGATGTCCGGCTGCCGGCGCTACCTCCCGCCTCTGCTGTCTGGCGTAGAATTCACCCATGCCCGCGCAGGTCCCCAACGATGCCCACCTGGAACTGACGCCGTCCGGGTTTTCCGCCCTCATGGGCGCGGCGGCGGATGCGGTCATCATCATCAGCGTTGACGGACGCATCCTCAATTTCAACGGCGCCGCCGAGCGGATGTTCGGGCGCTCCGCGGACTCGGTGCTTGGGCACAACGTCAACATCCTGATGCCGGAATCCCATGGCCGCCGGCATGACGGTTACATCCGTCACTATCTCGAGACCGGCGAGGCCAGGATCATCGGTATCGGGCGCCGGGTCGAGGCCTTGCGCGTGGATGGCACCATCTTTCCCGCGGAGCTGTCCGTGGGCGAATACAGTGTCGGCGATGACCGCTACTTCGTTGGCATCATTCGCGACCGGAGCGAGCGCGAGTCTCGTGAGCGGGCATTGCGCGAGAGCGAGGCACGTCTCAGGGAGCGGGAGCAGGAGCTGAACGTGACACTGGACAAGGCGCCGATCGGCATCCTGTCCATGGGCCTCGACGGCCGCGTCGTGGGCGCCAACCAGGCTGCCTGTCGACTGATGGGATATGTCGAGGAGGAACTCGTCGGCAGACCCTATTTCGACCTGCTGCTTCCGGAAGACGCGAAGCGTACCGAGCGCCATCGCGAGCGCCTGTTGCAGGGGCACGCGGACACCTTCGTCATCGACAACCGCTACCGCCACCGGGATGGCTCCACCCTTCACGTCGTGCTCCACTGCGCCATCGTCTACGGTGAGGATGGCGGCCCGGAACGATTCGTTGCGCAGCTCGTCGACCGCACGGAGCAGGTGCGCGCGGAACAGGAGGCCAACGAGGCCCGGGAGCGCCTCGCCCACGTGGACCGCGTCAGCACCATGGGCGAAATGGCTT
The DNA here is from genome assembly GCA_030432755.1 of Gammaproteobacteria bacterium. Taxonomy (GTDB): domain Bacteria; phylum Pseudomonadota; class Gammaproteobacteria; order Arenicellales; family Poriferihabitantaceae; genus VYFG01. The sequence goes on from JAUILZ010000001.1 coordinate 56,565, forward strand.
CCAGCATCGCCCACGAGATCAACCAGCCCCTGGCTGCCATCAGTTCCTATGTCCAGGCATGCCGGCGACGGCTGGAAGAGGAACCACCGGACATGCCCAGGCTGCGCGAACTGCTGGCCAAGGCGGACGAGCAATCGCTCAGGGCAGGCAAGATCGTCGAGCGCGTTCGCGCCCTGATCCGCTCCCAGGATCGTCTGCGGGAACGCGCCGCGCTGGACGCCATCGTCACCGACGCGGTGCAACTGGCGCGCGCCGATATCCATTCCCGTGGCATCGCCATCCGCGAGACCGGAACGGAAACCGGTATCGAGGTGATCGTCGACGCGATCCAGATCCAGCAGGTGGTGCTCAACCTGGTGCGCAATGCCATCGACGCCACCGAGGCCGCGGCCCCGCCCACGCCCGTGATCGAGGTGGGCTTTGCCACCCTGCCGGGTGAGGATGTCGCGCGTGTCTGGGTCGAGGACCACGGCGCCGGGGTATCGGATGACATGGCGGAGCGTCTTTTCGATCCGTTCGTGACCAACAAGTCCGGTGGCACCGGCATGGGGCTCTCGATCAGCCGCTCCATCATCAATGCCCATGGCGGCGACCTCTGGTTCGAGAACACGGGCGATGGCACGCGTTTCCTGTTTACCCTCCCACAGGCGGTTTCCGGGGAGCGTGATGACTGAATCCGGGCAGACGGTTTTCATTGTCGACGACGATGACGCGGTGCGCGACGCATTGTTGGAATTGCTGGCGTCCGTGGGCATAGCCGCGCAGGGATTCCCTTCGGCCGCGGATTTTCTCGGGCGCTTCGATCCCGCCCTCTCGGGATGCCTTGTGCTCGATATCCGCATGCCCGGAATGAGCGGCATGGAACTCCATGCCAGGCTGAGGGAGCTCGGCAGTCACCTCCCGGTGATCTTCATTACCGGTCACGGCGACGTGCCGATGGCGGTGGAGGCGATGAAGAACGGCGCGGTGGAATTCATCCAGAAGCCATTTCGTGATCAGCAACTGCTGGACTGTATCCAGGGTGCGCTCGATACCGCCGCGCGTGAACGCCAACGCCTCGGCCAGCGGGACCGGGTGGAATCGGCGCTGAATGCCCTCACCGCGCGCGAACGGGAGATCCTCGACTACATCGTCGACGGCCACGCCAACAAGGTGATCGCGCTCGAACTCGACATCAGCCAGCGCACCGTGGAAAACCACCGGGCGAGTATCCTGCGCAAGATGCGCGTTCGCTCGACGCCGGCGCTTATCCGCCTCGTGATGGAGGGCGCGGGCGACTGATCAGAACCGGTCTCGGAAATGGCCGAGCGCTTCTACTGCGCGCGGTTCATCTCCATCCAAACCGCGTAGATCTCGTCCGGCCAGAGCGAGGAGAACCAGACGATGATGGCGAAGATCTCATCATCCGACAGGGTGCCGCCCCAGGGTGGCATGCTGCCGCCGATGGACCGGGTGCCCTCGCGGATGGTGCGCGCGAGGGCGTTCAGGGAATGGTGCCAGGCGTGGGCGGTGCCGTTCAGCGGTGGCGGTGGGAGCTTGCCGGCGGCGTCCCGTTGCTGCCAGTTCTCCACCGTGCCTTCGGCATTCTGCCCGTGGCAGATGGCGCAATGTGCGCGGAACAGGTCCTGGCCCTGGCTTAGCAGCGCCGCGTCTTCGATGCGTTGCACGCCTTCTCCGAATGCCGCGCCGGCATGGAGCGCCAGCAGGATGGCAACCGCGATTCTCATGCGCCGCCGGGATGGTGGTTACGGTCCTCCACGGGAGGTTCGCCCTGGAACAGGCGGAACCACCAGGCGATCAGGACGATCAGCGCGAGACCGAGGATGTTGATCCACCACATGCTCAGTGTTCCGAGGGGTCGTAGAAGCGCAGCCTTCCCGCGTTGCTCACCACGGTGACCGAGGATAGCGCCATGGCGGCGCCGGCGATTACCGGGCTCAGCAGGAGGCCGGTGAAGGGGTAGAGGACGCCGGCTGCGATGGGGATGCCCGCGGTGTTGTATATGAACGCCCCCACCAGGTTCTGGCGAATGTTGCGCATCGTCGCCCGGCTGATGGCCACCGCGTCCGCGAGACCATGGAGCGAGCCGCGCATGAGGGTGATATCGGCGCTCTCGATCGCCACGTCGGTGCCGCTGCCGATGGCGAAGCCCACATCGGCGCGTGCGAGGGCCGGCGCGTCGTTGATGCCGTCGCCGGACATGCCCACCACCTCCCCCTGGCGCTGCAGATCGGCGACATGGTCGGCCTTGCCTTCAGGGAGTATCCCGGCAATGAAATCCCCGATTCCTGCTGCGGCCGCCACCGCAGCGGCAGTGCGTTCGTTGTCTCCGGTCAGCATTACCACGCGGATTCCCTGGCGCGCGAGGCGATTGATGGCGGCGACGCTGTCCTCGCGCAGCGGGTCCGCGACCGCGATGATGCCAGCGAGTGAGCCATCAACGGCCAGGTACATCGGCGTGCGCGCCTCGCCCGCCAGCGATTCCGCGCGTTCAATCATCGCATCGTCAATGCCGACATTCCGATCGCGCATCAATTTGTGGTTGCCGAACAACAGCACCACGCCTTCGTCCGTGCGTCCCTCGAGTCCATGCCCGGCGATGGCATTGAAGTCCGAGACCGGTGCCGGGGCGATGCCCCTGTCGCTTGCGCAGTCGGCAATGGCGGAGGCCAGTGGATGTTCCGAGCCGCGCTCCAGGCCTGCGGCCCAGGCGATGATTTCATCGGCGTCATGGCCCGTGGCGGGAATCACGTCGGTAACCACCGGCTTGCCTACGGTGATGGTGCCGGTCTTGTCGAGCACCATGGTGGTGATCTTCGCCGCGCCCTGCAGCGCCTCGCCGTTGCGGATCAGGATGCCGTGTTCCGCCGCCTTGCCCACGCCCACCATCACCGACATCGGCGTGGCGAGTCCGAGGGCGCAGGGGCAGGCGATGATAAGCACCGTGGTGGCGCTCACCATGGCCAGTGCGACGACCGGCGCCGGGCCGAAGTTGAGCCAGGCCAGGGCGCTCACGACGGCGATGATCATCACCGCGGGAACGAACCACGCCGAGACCCGGTCTGCGAGCCGGCCGATGGGGGGCTTGGCATTCTGCGCCCGGCCGACCAGTTCGATGATGCGCGCCAGGGCGGTGTCGCGGCCAACCCGGGTGGCGCGGAACACCAGCGTGCCGGTCTGGTTGACGGTGCCCGCGGAGACCGTATTCCCCGCCGACTTGTGCACGGGCATGGGCTCGCCGGTGAGCATGGATTCGTCCACCGCGCCGCCGCCCTCGTCCACCACGCCGTCCACAGGAATCCGTTCTCCGGGACGCACCCTGAGGCGGTCGCCCGCGCGCACCCTGGCGATGGGGATATCCGATTCCACGCCGTCGCGAATGACCCGGGCGGTGCGCGGCTGAAGTCCCACCAGGCGTCGAATGGCGCGCGAACTGCGGCCGCGTGCGCGCGATTCCAGCGCCAGGCCAAGGGTCACCAGGCCGAGGATCATGGTGGTGGCCTCGAAATAGACGTGGCGCGCCGCTGCCGGAATCGCGTCCGGCGCCAGCACCACCACCATCGAGTACAGCCAGGCGGTGCCGGTGCCGATGGCGATCAGGGTGTCCATGTTCGCTGCGCGGTTCCTGATGGACTTCCAGGCGCCGACGTAGAAATGCCTGCCGGGAAAGGCCATGACCGCCAGGGTCACCGCGCCGACCAGCAGCCAGCCCAGTCGCTGCGTATCCGTATGCACGCCCATGTCACCGCCAAACAGGCCGTAGAGCATCAGTGGTACGCCCACGCCGAGCGCGCACCAGGTATTGCGCAGCATTTGCCGGTAATGCGCCTGGTCGGCGCGCTCCTTTTCGGCGAGTCCGTCGGCGTCACCGGTATCGATGGCGCTGGCGTCGTAGCCGGCGTCGCGGATCGCCTGTATCAGCCGCTTCGCGGGGACATGGCCATCGATGCTGACGATACGCTGGGCGAAGTTCATCTCCGCGTATTCCACGCCGGGAACCCGTCGCAACGCGGCCTCGATTTTCCTGACGCAGCTTGCGCAGCTCGCGCCGGTGACGTTGAAATCCTGCATGCCGCCGGTGAGCGATGCCTCCAGCGCCGCCGGCAGAGCCGTTCCGGGCGCGGTGAAGACGTGTTCCATGATGGTTTCTTCCGGTATCAGTGTCCGCTGCAGCCGGCAGCGGGATCGTCGGAATCGGCCGCGAACAATGACAGCAGGATCGGGCAGTCGCTGGCGCTCTCGTCTGCGCCGTCGCAATGAGAATCGATGGCGGCGAGACGGTCGCGCAACCGCTCCAGGTCGCGGATCCGGCTATTGATCTCGCCGATCTGCGCGCGCGTGAGTTCCTTCACCTCGGCGCGGGTGTGGCGCCCGGATTCCTCGTCCAGCCTGAGCAGGTCGCGGATACGATCGGCGGGAAAGCCGAGTTCCCGGGCGCGCTGTATGAAGCGCAGGCGGCGCAGGTGGCCATCATCGTAGAGGCGATAGCCGGCAGCGGAGCGCGGTGGCTCCGGCAGAAGGCCCACGCGCTCGAAATAGCGGATGGTTTCGACATTGCAGCCCGTTTGCCGGGCCAGCTTGCTGCGGGTCAACATGTGTTCGATTACCTGTGAAGTGTCTTCATGTTAAACCCTGTATCAGGTACAGGGTCAAGGCTCTGCAGTATCCGACCTGGCGGCTTGACCCTGTAGCGGGTACGGCCCCTAGAATGGGAAACTCCCCCCAATTATTGTTGTCGGACAGACAGCACCGTCGATCACCCCCGAGTCATGCGCCCACGTTCCTGGACTTTCAGCCGGCTGACCTGCCTCCTGGCGCTGCTCGTCATGATGCTGTCGCCGGTGAGCCAGGCATTGCGGCTGGCAGTGGCCGGTGGTGTCGATACGCAGCAACCGGCCATGGATTCGGCGTCGTCGGTCCGTTCGGCCGGCGCCGGCCATGCCGGCCACCTCGATCACCACGATCACTACGGTGCCACCGCGGGTGATGTCGTCCAGGTCGAGGATCGCGGTGATGCCGGGGACAAGCCTCCCGGCTGCCAGGTCGCCTGCGCTTTCAACGCGATCGGCGGACCTGCGGTGGCTCCCGAACTGGCCGCGCAGGACTTCCGTGATGTCTGGCTGTCCGCCTCCCATGCGACACTGACGTCGCGTCCTCCAGAGAAACTGATCCGCCCTCCCAGGATGGCCTGACCCGGGGACCGGTTCGCCGGTTCACCCCGTCACGCCCCGGTACCGTTGCGCGCCCGGCGCCGACCGGTCCGTCAAGATCAATCTCCCTGGAAGGTGTTTCCATGCGATTCAATCCATTCCGCCGGCCACCAGCGAGGTGGCTGGCATGCCTGCTGGTCGCCAGCGCCAGCGCCGGCGCCAACGCCGTCGCGCAGCAGTCCGCCGATGAGATCAGTGTCCTCACGGGCGACGATCACCCGCGTTCCCCCGCGTATACGCCCGGATTTCCCGACCACATGATTCCCCTGGACAGCCGGTTGTCCTGGACGCAGCGGTTTCTCGGGGACGAACGATTCAACCCGGAGGTGACGCTGACCGCGGAAATGCAGTCGATGGCGGAGCCGTCTGAAGCGGCGCCGACTGGCGTCACCAACGAACCGACGCAAGCGGACGCTACCGGCGTCGTCCGCCAGGTGCGCCCGGACCAGGGCAAGGTCAAGATCGAGCACGGGCCTATCGAGCGCCTGGGCATGCCGGGGATGACGATGGTTTTCGGCGTTGCCGATCCCGCACTGCTGGACGGGCTGGAGCCCGGACGGGAGATCGCTTTCGACGTCGACGATTCCGGCGGTGGATTCGTGGTCACCCGGATTGCCGGACCCGCCGCATCCGGGCCGGACGGGCGTGGCGTCGTGCGGGACATTCGACACGGTCAGGGCAAGATCAAGCTCGAGCACGGTCCCATCGAACGTCTCGGCATGCCCGCGATGAGCATGGTGTTCCAGGTCGCCGACCCGGCGCTGCTCGACGGACTGGACAAGGGCATGCCGGTGGAGTTCACGGTCGACAACTCCGCGGGCGGTTTCGTGATCACGTCGATCCGGCAGGCGGACGAGGGAGGCGGCGGACAATGAGTTTTCGAACATTCAGAAGTCTCTCTGCGCTACTGGGCACGATCGCGCTCGTCACCGGCTGCGCGTCGTTGCCCCAGGATGGTGGAATCGGCACCGTCGAGGACATCGTGTCCGGGCAGAGCGCGCGTGAAATACCGCTGCCGCGTCCCGAAGACGAACCACCGGATGCGGCAGAACTCGATGCAAGACTCGCAGCGCCGCTATCGCTCGAGGAGGCGGAGAAACTCGCCATCGACAACCATCCCTCGGTGCGCGCGATGCTCGCCAGGGTGGGCGTGGCGGAAGCCGACTACGCCCAGGCCGGACGCATGGAAAACCCCGGCATCACCTACGAGCGCTATTCGTCGAGAGAAAATTCGAGCTCGATCCTGTTCGATATCGGGGGCGTCCTGCTGATGCCCCTCAGGCGACAACTCGAGGGCAGGCGTGTCGAGCGCCAGCGATACCAGTCCGCGGCGGACATCCTGACGCATGTGCAGGAAACCCGTGTGGCGTGGATCAACGCGGTGGCGGAGCGCCAGCTGACGGTGCTGGTGTCACGGGCCCTGGAAACGCTGGAAACCAGCAACGACCTGATGCGTCAGATGTCCGCGCTGGGACACGGCAGCGTGATGGAGTCCGCGCAATCCGAACTCGTGCTCGGGCGCATGCGCACCACGCTCAATCGCCAGCGCCAGCGGGAGGCTGCCTCGCGTGAGGCCCTGGTGCGCCAGCTGGGACTCTGGGGGCGACACGCACGCGAGTTCCGGTTGCCGACTGAACTACCCGAGTTGCCGGAAGCCATGGATGACTTTCCGGCGGTGGAGCAGTTCGCCATCGACAACCGGCTCGATGTCCGCATGGCGCGCTATAACCTGGAAGGCATGGTCAGCAACCTGAAGATCAATCGACTGAACCCCTTTATCTCCGCTATCGAATTGGGGCCGACGCGCGAGGAGTCGGGCGGTGAGGTGGAACGGGGTTACGAGCTGGAGCTCAGGCTGCCGATATTCGATCCCGGCGACGTGCAGAACGCGCGCGCGAGGAGCCTGCTGGAGCAGGCCAGCGCCCAGGCGCAGTCCACCGCCGTTTTCGCCGCATCGGCGGCGCGCGAGGCGCTGCTGACCTACCAGGTCACCTGGGACATTGCGCGCCACATGGAGGAGCAACTCCTGCCCCTGCGCGCCCGCGTGAGCGCGGAGCAGATGCTTCGTTACAACGGCATGTTGATCAGCGTGTTCGACCTGCTGCGTGACCTGGTGGAGGCGACGACCCTGGAATCCGAGGCAGTCAATGCATTGCGCGAATTCTGGTTGGCAGACACTACCCTGCAGAACGTGCTCACCGGCACCGGCGGCGCGGCCATGGCATTTGCCGCGGCCGGCGAGATCGCCGCGGCCGACGGCGGCGCTGGAGGACATTGAAGATGACGAACCAACGAGACAGGACGATGACCAATCGCAGACAATTTCTGAAGGGCGCGGGCGCGGCGCTGGGCGCGGGACTGGTGTCCCGGTCGGCGCTGGCGGCATTACCGGAATCCCCCAGTGTCGACCATGCCGGGATGCAGGTGCCAATGGAGCCGGCATCCGGCCCCTGGTACCAGCCGGTTGTGACGCTCAACGGGTGGTCGCTGCCATTTCGCATGAACAACGGCTGGAAGGAATTCCACCTCACCGCGGAAGCGGTGGAGCGGGAGGTCTCGCCCGGCATGATCGCCCGGCTCTGGGGATACAACGGCCAGTCGCCCGGGCCCACCATCGAATGCGTGGAAGGCGACAGGGTCCGGATCTTCGTCACCAACCGGCTGCCCGAACACACCACCATCCACTGGCATGGCATCTTCCTGCCGGCGGGCATGGACGGCGTCGGCGGGCTCAACCAGCCGCAGATTCCCCCGGGCAAGACCTACGTCTACGAGTTCGAGCTCAAGCAGTCCGGCACCTTCATGTACCACCCGCACGCCGACGAGATGGTGCAGATGGCGATGGGCATGATGGGCTCTCTCGTGGTGCATCCGAAGGACCCGGAAGAACAAAAGGTGGACAGGGATTTCTGCTTCCTCATGGCGGCCTACGACATCGAGCCGGGAACCATGACCGCGCGTGTGAACACCATGCTCGATTTCAATCTCTGGACGTGGAACAGCCGGGTGTTCCCGGGTATCGACCACCTCGTCTGTGGTCTCGACGAACGGGTGCGGGTGCGCATGGGCAACCTCACCATGACCAACCACCCCATCCACATTCATGGGCTCAAGTTCGAAGTCGCCTGTACCGATGGTGGCTGGGTGCGTCCGGAGGCGCGCTGGCCCGAGGTGACGGTGGACATCGCCATCGGCCAGATGCGCGCGGTCGAGTTCATCGCCGACGCCCCCGGGGACTGGGCGATGCACTGTCACAAGTCCCATCACACCATGAATGCCATGGGACACGACGTGCCCAACATGATCGGCGTCGACCAGCGCGGCGTGCAGCAGCGCCTGGCCAGGCTTCTGCCGGGCTACATGGTGATGGGCGAGCGCGGCATGGCGGACATGGGCGAAATGGTCATGCCGCTACCCGAAAACACCCTGCCCATGATGACCGGCCAGGGGCAGTTCGGCCCGATAGAGATGGGCGGCATGTTCACCGTGCTCAAGGTGCGTGAAGGCCAGCCGGCGGGTGATTACACGGATCCGGGATGGTACCGCTATCCCGAGGGCACCGTGGCCTACGAGGTCGATACCGAACAACTGACTACCAACTCCTGAAACCCTGAAGAGGATACTGAATATGAAACGCAAGCAGACATTCGCAACCACCGTCATCGGCGCCGTCGCGGGCCTGGTTTTCCCTGTCGCAGCAATCGCCCACAGCGGGGAGACCCATGTCGAAGCGACGTACGACCCCGTGCAGAACGAGTTCGGCTCCTACGATCCCGGGATGAAACCGGATCGCACGGTGGAGATGACGATGAGCGACGACATGCAGTTCACCCCGGACCTGATCGAGGTGAAGCAGGGCGAGGTGCTGAAGATCGTCCATGTCAACGCCGGTGACCAGTTGCACGAATTCGTCCTCGGCACGCCGGAGATCCTCGACCAGCACGCGGAGATGATGAAGAAGTTTCCCGGCATGGAGCACGATGAGCCCTACATGATCCATGTCCAGCCGGGAGAGACCGGCGCCATCCTGTGGCGCTTCTCCGAGCCCGGTGAATTCTCCTTCGGCTGCCTGATCCCGGGCCACTACGACGCCGGCATGAAGGGCAGGGTGATCGTGGGGTCCTGATCGTCTCAGATCTTCGCGGCCTTCAGTCTCAGAGAGTTCACCACCACCGAGATCGAGGAGGCGCTCATGGCGAACGCGGCAATCATGGGGCTGATCAGGATACCGAGGACCGGGTAGAGGATGCCGGCCGCCACCGGGACCCCCGCGGCGTTGTAGATCAGCGCAAAGAAAAGGTTCTGACGGATGTTGCGCATCGTCGCGCGCGCCAGGCGCCGGGCGCGCACGATACCGTCGAGGTTGCCCTTGACGAGCGTGATTCCCGCTGACTCGATGGCGACGTCGGCCCCGGTCCCCATGGCAATGCCGACATCTGCCTGGGCAAGCGCGGGGGCGTCGTTCACGCCATCGCCGGCCATCGCCACCCTGCGGCCGGACTGCTGCAGTTCGCGGATGATCCGCGCCTTGTCCTCGGGGAGCACGTCCGCGCGGATCTCGTCGATACCAAGCCGCGCGCCGATGGCTTTCGCGGTGCGCTCGTTGTCGCCCGTGGCCATGATGATGTGGAAACCCAGCGCATGGAGGGCGTCGAGCGCGGCAGGGGTGGTCTCCTTGACCGGGTCCGCGACGCTGACGAGGCCGGCCACCTCGCCCTCGACGACCACGAACATCACGGTTTCCCCCTGGTCACGGTGCGCGTTCGCCTTCTCCGCCAGGGCGTCGGCCTGCAGCCCGAGCTCCTGCATCATCGCGAGGTTGCCCAGCGCCACGGCCCTGCCGTCCACCGTTCCCGTCACGCCCTTCCCGGTCACCGCCTCGAAGTCGCTGGCATTCGCCATCGACACGTTGCGCGCTTCCGCCCCGCGCACGATCGCTTCCGCGAGCGGGTGTTCCGAACCGCGCTCGAGGGAGGCGGCGAGACGCAGCACCTCGTCCTCGTCGTGGCCCGGTTCAGGCAGCACGGCGACCAGTTCCGGCTTGCCCATCGTGAGGGTGCCGGTCTTGTCCACGATCAGGGTGTCGACCTTCTCGAAACGCTCGAGCGCCTCGGCATTGCGGATCAGGACCCCGGCCTGCGCGCCACGCCCGGTCGCGGTCATGATCGACATGGGCGTGGCGAGGCCCAGGGCACAGGGACAGGCGATGATAAGGACCGCGACGGCGGCTATCAGGGCGTAGGAGAGGGCCGGCGCCGGACCCCAGGCCGCCCAGGCGATGAAGGCCAGGACGGCGACGAGGATGACGCCCGGCACGAACCAGCCCGCGACCCGGTCGGCGTATTTCTGGATCGGCGCGCGCGAACGCTGCGCGGCCGCGACCATTTCGACGATCTGGGCGAGCACCGTATCGGCGCCGATGCGCGTCGCCTCGATCACCAGGCTGCCGGTGCCGTTGATCGTCGCGCCGGTCACCGGGTCACCCGCCACCTTCTCCATCGGCACGGGTTCACCCGTGAGCATGCTTTCATCGATCGCGGACCGTCCTTCCACCACCACGCCGTCGACCGGCACCTTGTCGCCGGGGCGCACGCGGAGCCGGTCGCCAACCTGTACCTCCTCCAGCGGGATTTCTTCCTCACCGCCATCGGGCTGAATCACTCTTGCGGTCTTTGCCGCCAGGTCCAGCAGCGCGCGGATCGCCCTGCCCGTGCCTTCGCGCGCCCTGAGTTCCATGACCTGTCCGAGCAACACCAGGGTCACGATCACCGCGGCGGCCTCGAAATAGACGCCGACATGCCCCCGGGCGTCGCGGAATCCCGCGGGAAAAATCTCCGGCAGGAAAACCGCCGTCACACTGAACAGCCACGATGCGACCACTCCCATGGCGATCAGCGAGAACATGTTGAGGCGCATCGTGCGAAACGAGTTCCACCCGCGCACGAGGAAAGGCCATCCGCACCACAGCACCACAGGGGTCCCGAGTACCAGTTCGATCCACAGCGTGGCGCGCTCCCCGAAGATCCCACGGACGCCCGGGAGGCCGATCATCGGCCCCATGGTCAGAATCAGCAATGGCAGCGTCAGCGCGGCGCCGATCCAGAAACGGCGGGTGAAGTCCACCAGTTCCGGGTTCGGACCCTCGACGGCCATCGCCGCCGACTCGAGTTCGAGGCCCATCCCGCAGATGGGGCAGGCGCCCGGACGGGTCTGCCGTACCTGCGGATGCATCGGACAGGTATAAACCGCTCCGCTGAAACCGTCCGGGACGGCGTCGAAGGCGTCTCCCGTTGCATCGGAACCATGGCAGTCGCCCTGGTGAGGGTGGTGCCCGCGATCCCCGTGCCCGTGAACCTCTGATTCCGGTACCAGGTGCATTCCGCATTTCGGGCAGTCCCCGGGATCCCGTGCACGCACTTCCGGGTGCATCGGGCAGACGTATACGACGTCATCGGCCGCGATCACAGCGGAATCATGCTTGTGGTTCATGTTACGTTTCCAGTGTGTCGGGAGGCGTTGCCCAGCCGGTGATTACCGGCTGGGCGAGAGGCTGCCGGCCTAGTCCGGGATCGCCAGCTGGCACGGCCCGGGACGGGCGCGTGGTCGGCATTCAGTTGGTGTCATCGCCCCCTTGGGCGCTTTGTTGCTCCAGCATCTGCGACATCATTTCCTGCATCATGTCCATGCGCTGTTGCATCATGTCCATGCGGCGTTCCATCATGGTCCCGGTCATGCCGTTACCCGTACCGCCTGCCATGTAAGGATTGCCCATGGCCAGCGCCGGCATCCGGCAATACTCGTTGCCCATACCCATGCGCTTGTCCGTGCTCATACCTGGACCGGTGCGCATCGTATTACCGGGCATCATGCCCATTCCCCCCATCATGGACTCGCTGGCGCGCATGCCTTGCATCATCTTCATCGTGTCGTGCATGGCACGGCGATGCCTGGACATCGCCTGCATGCGCGCTTCCGGGGTCGCGGCGGCATGCATCTCTTTCATCATGTCGTGCATGGCCTGCATTTGCTCGCGCATCGGCATCATGCCCGTATCCCCCGTCACGTCGGCAGCGGAGCCCTGCGCGGCTTCGGCGCTGCCCCCGTGGTGGCTGGCATGCGCGGCGGGATCCGTGTCCGCGGTCGAAGTCGGCGCATCGCTGGCGTGCAGGGAGGTGGTGGCCAGGGCCAATGCCAGTGCCAGTGCGCCGGCGAGCGGGGTATCGTGGTGTCTGTTGTACATGATCAGTCTCCTTGGTCGATGATTCTCCGGGAGCCTGTCGCGGGGTCGCCGACGGGTGGCGGGACGCGCACCGTATCGCCCTACCGCCAGATCGGCGAAGCCGCGCCAGACAAAGAATCCGTTGATGGATTCCCCATGAACCGTCACTGTAGAGCCTGTATCTGCTACAGAGTCAACCGGTATTTGGCGATTTGTTGATTTCAATCAATTATTGTTGCACCGCAACATATCGATTGGAGAGCGATCTGCACCAGTTTGGATCGCGCCATCCAGGACGCACCAGGATGTCCCATTGCGCGCTCCATCTCTGAGCTTGCCGCTCAAGGGGGCGGGGGTGTCAATGTATCCCTGAAAACACCGGGTTTTCTGCCCCCCTGGCCGGACCGGGATCACGTGGTTACCCGTTACGGTCTGGCGTCAGGCACCACGATGGCGCAAAAAAAGATTGGCACGATTGTTGCGTTGAATCGACGGAGGTTTCTCGAAAGGAAGCCCAACATTTTTCACAACAGATTACAGACAATGAAATTAACCAATACACTGAGTCGTTCACTGATCGCGGGCAGCCTGCTGCTTGGCGCGCAACAGGTCATGGCCCAGGACACCATCAAGGTCGGCGTCCTCCATTCCCTGTCCGGCACCATGGCAATCAGCGAAACGACCCTGAAAGACACCATGCTGATGCTGGTGGAGCAGCAGAACGCCAAGGGCGGCCTACTGGGCAAGCAACTCGAGGCCGTGGTCGTGGACCCCGCATCCGACTGGCCGCTGTTCGCCGAGAAAGCGCGTGAACTGATCGAGAACGAGGGCGTGGCCGCCACATTCGGCTGCTGGACCTCGGTTTCCCGCAAGTCCGTACTGCCGGTATTCGAGGAGCTGAATGGTCTCCTGTTCTACCCGGTGCAGTACGAGGGTGAAGAGTCTTCCAAGAACGTGTTCTACACCGGCGCTGCGCCGAACCAGCAGGCGATCCCCGCGGTGGACTACCTGATGAACGACCTCGAGGTCGAGCGCTGGGTACTGGCCGGCACTGACTACGTCTATCCCCGCACGACCAACAAGATCCTCGAGGCCTACCTCCTGGCGAAGGGCGTGGCCGCGGAAGACATCATGATCAACTACACGCCGTTCGGTCATTCCGACTGGCAGAGCATCGTTTCCGATATCAAGACGTTCGGCTCCGCCGGCAAGAAAACCGCCGTGGTATCCACCATCAACGGTGACGCCAACGTGCCGTTCTACAAGGAGCTGGGTAACCAGGGCATTTCCGCGGAAGACATTCCCGTGGTCGCCTTCTCCGTGGGCGAGGAAGAGCTGAGTGGTATCGACACCGGCCCGCTGGTCGGCCACCTCGCCGCGTGGAACTACTTCATGAGCGTGGAATCCGAGGAGAACGACGCATTCATCGCCGACTGGAAAGCTTTCATCGGTGATGACGCCCGCGTGACCAACGATCCGATGGAAGCCCATGTCATCGGCTTCAACATGTGGGTCAAGGCGGTGGAAGCTGCCGGCACCACCGACGTGGACCCGGTGATCGACGCCATGATCGGTATCGAGGTGCCCAACATGACCGGTGGCACCGCGAAGATGCTCCCCAACCATCACCTGACCAAGCCGGTACTGATCGGCGAGATCCAGGACGATGGCCAGTTTGAAGTGGTGTGGTCCACCGACGCCGAAGTGCCCGGCGATGCCTGGTCCGATTTCCTCCCGGGCAGCAAGGACGTCGTCTCCGACTGGACCGGCGAACTGACCGGCGGAACGCCCTGCGGTAACTACAACACCGTGACCGGTACCTGTTCCGGCCAGAACTACGAGTAACGATCAGTCAACTTCAACCGGCGTAACGACAGTTTTTTCCTCCATTGGTGTGTTCGCCGGCATCTGGCGTATTCGGATGCCGGCCTTTTTTCCCGCCTTTGCCTGAGGATGCCTGTCGAACCGGCCGGACAATAATTATTCTCCATTGGTGTGTTCGCCGGCATTCGGCACCGTTCTGAATGCCGGCCCTTTTTTCACGCCAACTTGACGCGCCAGGTTCGTATGTGCGGACACCGACAAATTTTTCCTCCATTGGTGTGTTCGCCGGCATTCGGTTTGCGCCGAATGCCGGCCTTTTTTTTCCACGCCGTGGCGGCCTTTCTGCTGTTGGCGATCATCACGATCGCCGCTACCCCGCTGGCTGCAGCGCAGGATGCGGGTGCTTCCGATCCGTTTTACGAGCAGGCGAAGACCCTGGTCGACGCCTCGCTCAAGGACCGGCGCGGCATCGTCGAGCAACTGGCCGCGTCCGATGATCCGCGCCTGATTCCCCTGCTGCGACACCTGCTCGAGGGAGATCTCTACTACAGCAAGGAAGACGGCGAGTTGCTGGTCGTCGACGGTGACACCGACGCGGTAACCTCATGGCTCACGGACGAAGCCGTGGAGATCGGCAAGTCCGATCGCAAGAAGATCACTACCAATAACCAGTTGCGCGGCCTGCTTCGCGACCTTATCGCCCGGCTGCAACTGACCAACGACGACGCCACCGTGCGCTACAACGCGGTGCGGCAACTGCTCGGCGAGGAAGACGACGACACCACGGAGACCATTCGCGAACTGATCGCCAGCGAGGATGATCGCGAGACCCGGGAACTGATGCAGGTGGTGCTCGACTTCGAACGCTTGTCGAAAGAGGAGCAGGTGGAGGATGACCTGTTCCAGCGCCTGTCGCGCCGGCTCGAGCCGGAGGTGAAGAACAAGCTCACCGCGTATGCCGAAAGCGCTTCGCCTGCCATGGCCAGCAATGCCGCCGACGCGCTCGAGAAAATCGACGCGCGGGTGCGTTTCTACGGTCACATCGAGACCATCTTCTTCGGCCTAAGCCTGGGCTCGGTGCTGGTGCTCGCCGCCATTGGCCTCGCCATCACCTTCGGCGTGATGGGAGTCATCAACATGGCCCACGGCGA
Organism: Gammaproteobacteria bacterium; assembly: GCA_030432755.1. Classification (GTDB taxonomy): domain Bacteria; phylum Pseudomonadota; class Gammaproteobacteria; order Arenicellales; family Poriferihabitantaceae; genus VYFG01. Next base: position 71,969 of record JAUILZ010000001.1, read on the forward strand.
GCTCATCATGCTCGGCGCCTATACCACCTGGGTGATCCAGCAGTGGATGCCGTCCAACGTGGGCGCCGCGCTACTGCTGTCCATTCCCGCCGCATTCCTGGTGGCCGGCTTCGTCGGCGTGCTGATCGAACGGCTGGTAATACGCTACCTGTATGGTCGCCCGCTGGAGACCCTGCTCGCCACCTTCGGCATCAGCCTGATCCTGCAACAGGCGGTGCGCACGATCTTCTCACCGCTCAACCGCTCGGTGGTTTCGCCCTCGTGGATGTCCGGCACCCTCGAGATCAACAGCGTGCTCGCGCTCACCAACAACCGCCTCGTGATCATCGGCTTCTGCCTCGCGGTGTTCGCCCTGCTGAGCCTGGTGATGCAACGCACCCGCCTCGGCCTCGAGGTGCGCGCGGTATCGCAGAACCGTCCCATGGCGCGCGCCATGGGCATCCGTTCCGAGCGCGTGGACATGCTCACCTTCGGCCTCGGTTCCGGGGTCGCGGGCATCGCCGGAGTGGCGCTGTCGCAGCTCACCAATGTCGGCCCCAACCTCGGCCAGGGTTACATCATCGACTCCTTCATGGTGGTGGTGTTCGGCGGCGTCGGCAATCTCTGGGGCACCCTGGTGAGCGGCTTCACCCTCGGCATTGCCAACAAGTTCCTCGAGCCGTGGTCCGGCTCGGTGCTGGCGAAAATCCTGATCCTGGTGTTCATCATCCTCTTCATCCAGAAACGGCCGCGCGGACTGTTCCCGCAGAAGGGCCGCGCGGTGGAGGCGTGATATGACCTCCCTGCTTCGAGGAGACCGCGGCGGTTGGATCCTGTTCGCACTGGTGATCCTGCTGATGGTCTACATCCCGATCGGCAACCTGGCGCTGTCCGCCGATCATCCGCTGTATGTCAGCACATATACCGTCACCCTGCTCGGCAAATACCTCTGCTTCGCCCTGCTCGCGCTCTCGCTGGACCTTGTCTGGGGTTATCTCGGCATCCTCAGCCTCGGACACGGCGCGTTCTTCGCCCTTGGTGGCTATGCCATGGGGATGTACCTGATGCGCCAGATTGGCGACCGCGGCGTATATGGCAACCCGGAACTGCCGGACTTCATGGTGTTTCTCAACTGGGACGCGCTGCCGTGGTACTGGTATGGCTTCGACCAGTTCTGGTTCGCCATGCTGATGGTGGTGCTGGTGCCCGGCGTGCTGGCCTTCGTCTTCGGCGCGCTGGCATTCCGCTCGCGGGTCACCGGCGTGTACCTGTCCATCATGACCCAGGCGCTCACCTACGCGCTGATGCTCGCGTTCTTCCGCAACGAGATGGGATTCGGCGGCAACAACGGCCTCACCGATTTCAAGGACATCCTCGGCTTCGACATCCAGGCGGACAGCACCCGCATCGGGCTCTTCCTCGCCTCGGGATTCGCGCTCCTCGCCGGCTACCTCGCCTGCCGCTCGATCGTGACCTCGCGCCTCGGCCGGGTCGCGGTGGCGGTGCGCGACGGCGAGGACCGGGTGCGCTTCCTCGGCTACAGCGTGACGAAAGTGAAGCTCGCGATATTCACCTTCTCCGCTGTCCTGGCCGGCATCGCCGGCGCGCTCTACGTGCCCCAGGTCGGGATCATCAACCCGGGTGAATTCACCCCGGTGAAATCCATCGAGCTGGTGGTCTGGGTCGCCCTCGGCGGCCGCGCGACGCTCTACGGCGCGGTGCTCGGCGCGGTGACGGTGAACTATCTCAAGACCGAGTTCACCGGTCTCATGCCGGAGGCCTGGCTGTTCGCCCTCGGCGCGCTGTTCGTGCTCGTGACGCTGTTCTTCCCGAGAGGGCTCGCGGGCTTCCGCCTGCCGTGGAAGTCGGCGAAATGAAATACCTCGATTCACTGCGCGAGTTCATGCGCCCGGACCGTGTATTCGACGTGGTCTATCGCCCGGAGTCGGCCCATGTCGACATCGCCCAGCGTGACATTCTCTACATCGAGGACCTGACGGTATCGTTCGACGGCTTCCGCGCGATCAACAACCTCAACCTCTATATCGAGGCGGGGGAGCTGCGCTGCCTCATCGGTCCCAACGGCGCGGGCAAGACCACGCTGCTCGATATCCTAACCGGCAAGACAAAACCCGACAGTGGCAGCGCGTGGTTCGGTCGCAACATCGATCTGCTCAGGCTGAAGGAGCCGGAGATCGCAAACCTTGGCATCGGCCGCAAGTTCCAGAAGCCCACGGTGTTCGAGAATCATACCGTGCTGGTCAACCTCGAGCTGGCGATGTTTGGCGGCGAGTCCGTCTGGAGCACCTGGCGCGGCCGCATCAGCGGCGAGCAGAACGATCGCATCGGCGGCGTGCTCGAACAGATCGGCCTCGCGGAACAGCGAGACGTCCTCGCCGGCTCGCTGTCCCACGGGCAGAAGCAGTGGCTCGAGATCGGCATGCTGCTGATGCAGTCGCCGATCCTGCTGCTGGTGGACGAACCGGTGGCCGGCATGACCCACCAGGAGATGGACCGCACCGCGGAACTGCTGCGTTCGCTCGCGGGCGAACATACCGTGGTGGTGGTGGAACACGACATGGAATTCGTCCGCTCCATCGCCGACCGCGTCACCGTTCTTCACCAGGGCAGCGTGCTCGCCGAGGGCAGCATGGAGGCGGTGCAGAACAACCCCGAGGTGGTGGAGGTGTACCTTGGCGAATAGTCCCGCGACGGCTCCCGCCCTGGTGGTGGAGGGGCTCAACCAGTACTACCGCGAGAGCCATATCCTGCGTGACCTGACCCTCACCGCACGCGCCGGTGCCTGCACCTGCCTGATGGGTCGCAACGGCGTGGGCAAGACCACGCTCATGAAGGCCATCATGGGCCTCGTGCCGGTGCGTTCCGGCAGTATCCGCTACGGCGACGATGAACTGGTTGGCGTGCGTACCGAGAAGCGCATGCCGGCGGGGATCGGCTACGTGCCCCAGGGACGGCAGATCTTTCCCCTGCTCACGGTGGAGGAGAACCTCTCCACCGGGCTGTCCGGCAAGGGCGCCACCATCCCCGACGACGTCTATGCCACTTTCCCGGTGCTGCACGATATGCGCCGCCGTCGCGGTGGCGATCTCTCGGGCGGACAGCAGCAGCAATTGGCCATCGGCAGGGCGCTGGTGTTTTCCCCGGGGATGCTGATCCTCGACGAACCCACCGAGGGCATCCAGCCGAACATCGTGCGCGAGATCGGCAATATCATCCGCATGCTCGTCGAGCAGCGTGGCATGACCGTGCTGCTGGTGGAACAGAAGCTTCCCTTCGCGCGCCGCGTCGCTGACGGCTTCTGCATCATGGTGCGCGGCGCCAACGTCGCCGAGGGCGAAATTGGTGAACTCAACGACGAACTGGTCTACCGCCACCTCACTGTGTAAACTGGAGAACGCGATGAAATCCCCTGTCACCCGGTTGCTCGCGATTGCCCTGTCAACGGGGCCGCTGCCTGCAGCCCTGGCCCACGGCGGTCATGCCGCGGAAGACCTCACGTCACTTCAGCATCTCTTTATCCATCTTGGCAATGGCTGGATGTTGCTGGTGGGTGTAGTGATCGCCGTCAAGCTCTATAGCCTGTTCCGCGCCAGTCACCGCCGGAGCAAGTCCGTCCCGGAATGACGCCAACCTCCGCCGCGCTTGCCCCGGCCAGCGGCCGGTCTGGATGGCGCGGCCACCTGGAACTGACGTTCGACGCCGAGCAGGGGCGCACGATTCTCTCGCGCCGCTCGCGTTCCGGGCCGTTGTCGGTGCAGCGCCCGTTCTATCCCGAGCAGTCCGGCACCCAAGTTTATATCCTGCATCCTCCCGGGGGCGTGGTGGGCGGCGACGTGCTGGAGATCGAGACCGAGGTCAACGCGCCCGCGGAGGTTCTCGTCACCACCCCGGGTGCGGCGAAGCTTTACCGTTCCGAGGGCGACAGTGCGGAGATCCGCAACGATCTCCGGGTGGCCGGCCGGCTCGAATGGCTGCCCCAGGAGAACATCTTCTTCAATGGCGCGCGCGTGCGCCAGCGCACCCGGATCACCCTTGCGCCCGGCGCGGGATTCCTCGGTTGGGAAATCCATTGCTTCGGCCGCATCGCCGCCGGCGAAACCTTCGAGCGCGGCCACCTCGACCTTGGCACCACCATCGTGCGCGAGGACTACCCGGTTTTCGTCGAGCGCCTGCGCGTCAACGACGGCGGCAGCCTGGCGAGCGCCGGGTTGCGCGGTTTCCCGGTCTGTGCCACGTTCTACGCCACCCCGGTATCCGCGGAACTGCGTGATTCGATGCGCGACCTGCAATGTCACGGCGCGGAGGAGTGTTGCGGCATCACCCTGGTGGAAGACCTGCTCATCGTGCGTTACCTCGGAGCAAACGTCGCCGCCGCGCGCGCGCGACTGGAGCAGGTCTGGCAGCGGGTAAGGCCGGCGATCATCGGCCGCGAGGCGGTTCCGCCACGAATCTGGGCGACATAACACCAACGAAATTCCACATGAAGACGACACCATGGAACTCACACCGAGAGAAAAAGACAAGCTGCTGATCTTTACCGCCGCGTTGCTGGCGGAGCGGCGTCTCGCGCGTGGCATCAAGCTCAATTACCCGGAATCCGTGGCGCTCATCAGCGCGGCGATCCTCGAGGGCGCAAGGGAAGGGCGCTCGGTGGCCGAGCTGATGGACTACGGCCGAACCATCCTCGGCCGCGGCGACGTGATGGAGGGCATCCCGGAGATGATCCACGACGTCCAGGTTGAGGCCACGTTCCCCGACGGCACCAAGCTCGTCACCGTCCACGAACCCATCATCTAGGAGCGGCCCAATGATTCCCGGAGAAATCGTGACCCAGCCAGGGGAACTGGAACTCAACGCCGGCCGCGACAGCGTCGTCGTCGCGGTGGCGAATACCGGCGACCGGCCGATCCAGGTAGGCTCACACTACCACTTCGCCGAGACCAATCCCGCGCTCGAATTTGATCGCGATCTCGCGCGTGGATTCCGGCTCGATATCCCCGCCGGCACCGCGGTGCGCTTCGAGCCCGGGCAGACGCGCGAGGTCACCCTCGTGGCGCTTGCCGGTGACCGCAAGGTGTTTGGCTTCAATGCCGCGGTGATGGGCGACCTGGACCCGGCATCATGAGCCACATCAGCCGGCAGGCCTATGCGGAGATGTACGGTCCCACCACCGGCGACCGGGTGCGGCTCGGCGACTCCGAGCTGTGGATCGAGGTGGAGAAGGACTTCACCGTCTATGGCGACGAGGTCAAGTTCGGTGGTGGCAAGGTCATCCGCGACGGCATGGGCCAGAGCCAGCGCGTGGGCGACGAGGTGGTGGACACGCTCATCACCAATGCACTGATCCTCGATACCTGGGGCATCGTCAAGGCGGACGTCGGCATCAAGGGCGGGCGCATCGTCGGTATCGGCAAGGCGGGCAATCCCGACACCCAGGCCGGGGTGAACATCGTCGTCGGTCCCGGTACCGAGGTCATCGCGGGGGAGGGCAGCATCCTCACCGCCGGCGGCATCGATGCCCATATCCACATGATCTGCCCGCAGCAGTTCGAGGACGCGCTGATGTCCGGCGTCACCACGATGCTCGGCGGCGGCACCGGTCCGGCCACCGGCACCAATGCCACCACCTGCACCCCGGGGGTGTGGAACATCGAACGCATGCTGCAGGCGGTGGACGACCTGCCGATGAACGTCGGCCTGCTCGGCAAGGGCAATGCGAGCCTGCCGGCGGCGCTGGAGGAGCAGGTGCGCGCCGGGGTGATCGGGCTCAAGCTGCACGAGGACTGGGGCACCACGCCCGCGGCCATCGACAACTGTCTCGACGTGGCGGAACGCTTCGACATCCAGGTGGCGATCCACACCGACACCCTGAACGAGTCCGGCTTCGTCGAGCACAGCCTGGCGGCGATGAAGGGCCGCACCATCCATACCTATCACACCGAGGGCGCAGGCGGCGGCCACGCGCCGGACATCATCAGGGCCTGCGGCGAATCCTACGTGTTGCCCTCGTCCACCAATCCCACCCGGCCCTACACGGTAAATACCGTGGACGAGCATCTCGACATGCTCATGGTCTGCCATCACCTCGACCCGGGCATCGCCGAGGATGTGGCCTTCGCCGAGTCCCGCATCCGGCGCGAGACTATCGCCGCCGAGGACATCCTCCACGACCTCGGCGCGTTCTCCATGATCGCCTCGGATTCACAGGCCATGGGCCGGGTCGGCGAGGTGGTCACGCGCACCTGGCAGACCGCGCACAAGATGAAGGTCCAGTTCGGCGCCTGCGAGGGGGACAGCGCCACCAGCGACAACCTGCGCGCGAAACGCTACGTCGCCAAGTACACCATCAATCCTGCCATCACCCACGGCATCGCTCACGAGGTCGGTTCGATCGCGGTGGGCAAGCTCGCGGACCTGGTGCTGTGGAAGCCGGCGTTCTTCGGCGCCAAGCCGAGCCTGATCATCAAGGGCGGACTCATTGCCGCGGCGCCCATGGGCGATCCCAACGCCTCCATCCCGACGCCCCAGCCGGTGCATTACCGGCCGATGTTCGGCGCCCTCGGCGGCGCGCGCCACGCGACGTCGCTCACCTTCCTTTCCGCCGCGGGGGCGGAGTCCGGGGTCGCGGGGCGGATCGGACTCAGGTCGCTGATCGCCACCGCGTCGGGTTGCCGCGGAGTCACCAAGGCGGACATGGTGCTGAACGACTACCAGCCGACCATCGAGGTGGACCCGGAAACCTACGTGGTGCGCGCCGACGGCAGGGTGCTGACCTGCGAGCCGGCCACCGAGTTGCCCATGGCGCAGCGCTATTTCCTGTTCTGATTGTGAAGTGCCAACAGGTCGATCTCTCGAAACGCCAGCGTGGTTTACCCCAGCGAAGGCTGGGGCCAGCGTCCATGCCATGGGTCGTGCACGGACCGAAAGATACTGGATCCCAGCTTTCGCTGGGATTTCGATACTCGCTCCCGCCGCGGAAACCCCATACCGATGTTGATCATATCTCTGTTCTTTCCGTGAACAGTCTGTTGGACGATCTCATCTGTTCCGAATGCCGTTGATTGAACTAATGCGAAAGCTGGATGCGGGCAGCCCCGCGGCCAGCCTGACACTGGACTTCGCCCGGCGGGCGAAGAGCCGGCTGCGAGCTACCCTTGACGATGGCCGCGGGGTCTCGGTGATCCTGCCGCGCGGGAGCTGGCTCAGGCCGGGAGACCTGCTTGGTGACGATGACGGGCTGGTTGTCGAGGTGTGCGCGGCAGCGGAGGAGGTTTCCATCGCCAGCACAGCCGATCCGCTCCTGCTTGCCCGCGCCGCATACCACCTGGGCAATCGCCACGTCGCGTTGCAGGTGCGCGCGGGGGAGTTGCTCTACCTGCACGACCACGTGCTCGACGACATGGTGCGCCAGCTTGGATTGTCGGTGATCAGCGCCGAGACGCCCTTCGAGCCGGAGCCCGGCGCCTACGGCGATCATGCCCACAGCCACGGGGGTCACCATGGCCACCATCATTGAGTTCCCCGCGGTGAATGCGTCGCGCCAGAGGCTGCGCCTGCTGCAGCTCGCCAGCAGCACCATGCCGGTAGGCGCCTTCACCTATTCCCAGGGCCTGGAATGGGCGGTGGAATGTGGCTGGGTGGACTCGGCGTCCAAGCTCGAGTCCTGGATCGGCGACTTGCTGGACGCCAGCGTCGCCGGCGTCGACGTGCCGCTATTTCTTCGCTTCCACGATGCCTGGCGGTCCGTCGATCTCGATCGCGTCGCGCACTGGAGCCGGCTGCTTTCGGCCTGCCGTGAAACCGACGAACTGCGCGCGGAGGAACGCAATCGCGGGCGCGCGTTTACACGACTGCTCGACAGGCTGGAGCCTGGTGTTCCCGGCCACGTGCTGGACCTCGTAGCCGACTGTCAGCTCGCGGGCCAGGCATGGCTCTGCGTCCAATGGGATCTCGATCCCGTCGCGGCGATGGAGACCTTTGCCTGGAGCTGGATGGAGAACCTGGTACTCGCGGGGGTCAAGCTGATCCCGCTCGGCCAGAGCGATGGCCAGCAGCTGGTTCTCCGTCTTGGTGACCGCGTGCCCGCGGCGGTGGCCCGCGGCGCGGAGCTCGGTGACGACGCCATCGGCGCGGGCTGCCCCGCCCAGGCCATCGCCAGCAGCCTGCACGAGACGCAATACACTCGCCTTTTCAGATCCTGATATGACCAGCAGTTCCCCTCTCCGGGTCGGCGTCGGTGGCCCCGTGGGCTCCGGCAAGACCGCGCTCCTGGACGCCCTCTGCAAGACCATGCGCGACGACTACGAACTCGCGGTGGTGACTAATGACATCTATACCCGGGAGGACGCCGAGTTCCTCACCCGCAGCGGCGCGCTCGCGCCGGACCGCATCGTCGGCGTGGAAACCGGCGGCTGTCCGCATACCGCGATCCGCGAGGACGCGTCGATGAACCTCACCGCGGTGGACGAGCTGAGCGAGAAATTCGGCAACCTCGACCTGGTGTTCATCGAGAGCGGCGGCGACAACCTGAGCGCCACCTTCAGCCCGGAGCTGGCCGATCTCACGATCTACGTCATCGATGTCGCCGAGGGCGAGAAGATCCCGCGCAAGGGCGGCCCCGGCATCACCCGTTCGGACCTGCTGGTGATCAACAAGATCGACCTCGCGCCCCACGTCGGCGCCTCCCTCGAGGTGATGGAATCCGATACCCGGCGGATGCGTGGCGAACGACCGTACGTTTTCACCAATCTGAAAACTGGCGATGGCCTCGCCCGGGTGGTGGAATTTATTCGACACCAGGGTCTGTTTGAGTAACACCCGCCTCCACATTGTGGCGGCAATACAAACCTAGGCAGCCGCCGGTGTTCATGTCATATTCATGCGCCCCACGGATGATGATGACGTGAACATGATCCGCACACTCAGCCTTATCCTGGTCGCGACGCTGCTGCTTGCCGGCTGCGCCACCAGTCCCACCGGTCGCAATCAGCTCATGCTGATCTCGCCGGAGTCGGCCATCGTCCAGTCGCGCGCCGCCTACCTCGATACGGTGGGAGAATTCGATCAGGAGAACAAGCTGGTGCGCGACCCGGCCACGGTGAAACGCGTCGCCACCATCACCGGCCGGCTCGTCACCGAGGCGGTGCGCCTGTTTCCTGAATCAACGGACTGGGAATGGAGCGTGGCCATCGTCGATGACGACGAAACGGTCAATGCCTGGTGCATGGCCGGCGGTCGTATGGCGGTCTATACCGGGCTATTCACGCAACTGAAGCTCACCGACGACGAGTTCGCCCAGATCATGGGCCACGAGATTTCCCATGCGCTGGCCCATCACACCGCGGAACGGATGTCGGTGGCGATGGCCAGCAGCCTCGGGGTGTTTGCCGCCGGGATGGCCTCCGACCGCCCCGGCATCACCATGACCGGCGCCGCCCTCGCGGCCAAGATGGCGCTGCAACTGCCCAACAGCCGCACCTCGGAATCCGAGGCCGACCAGATCGGCCTGAAACTCGCGACCCTGGCGGGCTACGACCCCGACGCAGCGGTGACGCTGTGGCAGAAGATGGGTGCGCAGAACGACAGCCGGCCGCCCGAGTTTCTCAGCACCCATCCCTCACCGGGAAACCGGGCGGGCCGGTTGGAAGCAATGATTCCGGAGGTCCGCGGGCTAAACCCCGAGCAGAAGAAAGCGGCGGTGCACCCGGTGCAGATTGTCCAGTAATCCTGCTCTGACCCGGGTTCCCTATCTGGATTCCAGCCTTCGCTGGAATTTCATTGTTTGAAACGCCATTCCAGATTTATCCAGGCGGAACAGGTGCTGGTTCTCAGCCAGTAAACTTCCATGACTCAGTTTGCCGCCGGGTTTCGCCTCAACAACCAGGACACCACGGCGCCAAACACCAGTCCCCAGAACGGGGCGCCGATATTGAACAGGCTGATATCGGACACCGTGACCAGGAGCGTGACCAGCGCGCCGGCGGTATGGTCGCCGGAAAACGCCGCCACGAAGGAACCTTCAAGCACCTTCATCACCGCGAGACCGCCGAGCACCGCGATATAGGCCTCCGGCAGCTTGAGCGCGAACCAGGTCATCAGCGTACCGAGAATTCCGAAGGCGATCGCCAGCACCGCATAGGTGACCCCGCCGATGTACTGGCGCGATCTCTCCCCGCTCGACGCCAGGATGGCATTGGAAGGGCCGGTGACGCACATCGACACTGCGCCGACGGCCGCCAGCGCGAGGGAGCCGAGGCCGCAGGCGGTGGTCATCGCGTTGACCGGCGGACGGTGACCGGCATGTTCGAGCACCGCGAATCCCTGTGCGTTCTGCACCGCCAGCACGGTGACCGCCAGCGGCACCACCAGTTCCAGCATCGCCTGGGCCGAGAATGCCGGGGCGAACAGCAGTGGCCGGGTGAACAGGCCGGGAAGGGGGCCGGTGTCGCGCAGGGAGCCGGTGAGGATGACTACCGCCGCGCCCGCCACCAGTGCCACCAGGATCGGCGGGCCGAGACGGCGAAACGCCGGCAACGCCATGGCAAGCAGGAACCCCCCGACCATTACCGAAGAGAGCAGCGCGTCATCCGCGAACGCGCCCACCAGTCGCAGGCCGAAGTCGAGAAAGATGCCCGCCACCATGCCCATGACGATGGGCTTCGGCAACAGCGCCATCATGCGTTCCGCGAGGCCGGTCACGCCCACAACCAGGATCAGCAGGCCGGTCACGAGATAGGCGCCCACCGCCTGCTCGAAGGGCAGGTGATCGAGGGACGTGAGCAGCAGGATGGTGCCGGGAATGGTCCAGGCGAACACCAGCGGCTGGCGGTAGTAAAGCGTGAAGCCGAGGGACACCGCGCCGGCGATGGTGAACCCGCCGAACAGCCACGATGCGACGTGGGCGTCGCTCAGCCCCGTGGCAGCCGCCACCGACAGGATGATGGCCACCGGGCCGGTGCAGGAAAACAGGAAGGCGGCGACACCATTCGTCAGGTAGGTGCCGTACTGGCTGGACATGAAGGGAGGCGGAAAGTGAAAAGCGCGCAGTTTAACCAGTGAGCCAGGTGATGTCAGTGTGGCGCTGGGCCGGTATTCCTGATCCAATGGCAATCCCGTTCACAGCGATCCCGAAGAACATGACCAACGGAATCTTTCGCCTGTTGCCGGATGGTGATCCCTCCACCGGCATGGGGCCTTCAACGCTGGTGGCCCCCGGGGCGTTCACCACCGACGATAAAACCGAGACCAATCACAGCGTATTCCAGACCGCGGACGAGAGCATCGTTGCCGGCGTCTGGGAATGCGCGCCCTGCCGCGAGGAGATCGACGCCTACCCGGTGCATGAACTGATGACGGTGCTGTCGGGCTCGGTGACCCTGACCGGCGCGGATGGCAATGCCCAGACCTTCACCGCGGGCGATACCTTCTTCGTCGCGAAGGGAACCCGCTGCACCTGGGAGATCACGGAGAAGCTGAAGAAGTACTACCTGATCGCGGCGGGCTGAACGATACTTCTGGTCTATTCCCCGATCACCCGGTTGGGAGCACCGTGGAGATGGATCCCAGCCTTCGCTGGGATTTCAAGAATAATTGAATTACTGGTCCAGTATTCGGAGTAGATTCGAGAGCGTTCAAATACCCAGCCTACACGGATTTGTTGCGTCTGACAGCGTAATCCCAGCGAGGGCTGGGATCCATGTCAATCGCTGACAATCAGCGTAATTCCAGAGACCACTGCTGAGAGGTGCGACGGTTGTTCAGCAAGGCTCGTACAACTTCGGTATGCGTGTGGCTGGCTGATAGAGAGGATGCGCCGGTAGTCCGCGGGCGGTGACCTGGAGGCAATGGAGTGGCGCAATCCGGCGCCGCACGATGTCGGCCCGGCCAAGCAGGTCACCGTGATTACCCCAGGCCGCGATCACCAGCGGTGCGCCCCGGGTGAGCCGTCGTAGCCAGCGGTCGTTGCGTGGCCCTACGGGATCGTCGGCACGCAATAGCTCCTTCGGATCGGTGGCGCGCCAGGCGAACAGGTTGGCGGTAATCACGCCGCCGTATCCCCAGGCGCGCGCGAAGCCCATGCAGCGCCTGAGGGTGGGGTCGTCCAGCTGCGCATCCGCGGTGGACGGGTTGAGGGCGACAAAGACCACTCGCGGAAGCTCCGGATCCCAGGTGCGCCAGAGTGCATAGCGATAACGGCGGCAGCGCGACAGCGCGGCGCCGCTCAGGGTCGCGGGCTGGAAGGAAGGGGAGGGCATGGGTAGGAGTGTGTCACGGCGATTCTGGCATACTTCCCGCCGCCGACCGAACGCATACGTACACCCAGCATGCTTATCGAGATTCTCTGCACCGGGGACGAGATCCTCAGTGGGAAAACCGTCAATACCAATTACAGCCACATTGCCCGGCGACTCGTGGAGAACGGCTTCGAGGTCTGCCACGGCACCATCGTGGGGGACGACCGGGTGAGCCTGCTGTCGGCATTCGGGCGCGCGGCGGAACGCGCAGACGCGGTGATCGTCAACGGCGGCCTTGGGCCCACGGTGGACGACCTCTCCCAGGAGGTCGCCGCCGAGGCAGCGGGGGTGGCGCTCGAACTGCACCAGCCATGGCTCGACCGGATGGCTGCCTGGTACCGGTCACGCGGGCGCGAGATGCCGGACAACAATCGCAAGCAGGCGATGCTACCCGCGGGCGCGGAATTCATCGACAACCCCATCGGCACCGCCTGCGGATTCGCCGTAACCATTGCCGGCGCGCGCTTCTTCTTTACTCCCGGCGTGCCGCGCGAGATGCGGCGCATGCTCGACGAGCAGTTGTTGCCGCGGCTACGCGCGATGCGCGGCGGCGACAGCCTGATCCGCCTCAAGCGTTTCCATTCCTTCGGCATCGGCGAATCACGCGCGGACCGGCTGCTCGACGGCGTCGAGGCGCTGGCGCCCGGTGGCAGGGTCAAGCTCGGCTTTCAGTCCCACTACCCGCAGCTCGAGACCAAGCTGATGGTGCGCGGCGAAGACCAGGAGGAAATGGAGTCGATACTTGCGCCGGTAGCCGATGCGGTGCGGGAGCGGCTCGGCGCGTTCATCCTTGCCGAAGATGACGAAACCGTGGAAGGCCGAGTCGTGGCATCACTCGCCGCAGCGAGGCAAAGCCTGGCGGTGATGGAGATGCATACCGGTGGTGCCGTGGGGGGAAGGCTGCTGGGTGCAGGGGAGGGGTCGGAGTGGATCCGCACCTGCCAGGTGAGTCATGACCCCGGCGAACTGGCGCGCCTGGTCGGTGGAACGCCATTGTCTGCCGACGCAAGACTGGAATCTGCCGTCGCCGAGACTCTGGCCGGGCACCTGCGCGGGGCGTCCGGCGTGGACCATGCGCTGGTCGTACTGACGGCGCCGGGGCAGCCTGGAGAGGAAGGCGCGGAGGCGCGTTCCCTGGTCGTCATCGGCATCGCCGGGCCGAGTGGCACGGAAACCCGTGAGGCGGTGCTGCCCGGAAGCAGGGAATGGTTTCGCCTGGGCGCCGGCGAGCTCGCCCTCGACTGCCTGCGACGCCATCTCGCGGGCGTGCCGGTATATCAGAAGATCGACTTCGAGCAACATTGAAACTTGTGCCCTCGCGCAGCGCGCGGATTAGCCGCCGGAAAACACCCGTAGCGTTGTTTTTTTCGCGGCGATTGGGACAAAGTTCAAGTTTCGCCACCACAAACCCTGACCGGAAAACGCCCATGCAATCTACGCGCAAGAACCTGAAGACGATCGGCCTCAACCTGGGGCTCGCCCTGGGACTCGCAACCGGCGCCGTCCACGCCGACGGCAAGCTGGTGATCTCCAACTGGGACGGCTACATGCCCGCGGAACTGCCCGACCAGTTCAGGGAAGCCACGGGGACCGAGGCGGAGGTCTCCTTCCATGCCACCAACGAGGAAATCATGGGCAAGGTGGTGGCCAGTGGCGGCAAGGGCTATGACGTGCTGTTCGTTTCCTCGCCATTTGCCGAGGCGCTCAACAAGCTTGGCCTGACGGCGCCCATCGAGGCGTCGAAGATTCCCAACCTGGCCAACCTTTACCCGGAAGCCTCCGAGCTCGAGTACGATCCCGGCAACACCTTCTCGGTGCCGTACGCATGGGGCACCACAGGCCTCTGCTATCGCTCCGACCTGGTGGAAGGCACGCCGGACAGCTGGATGGACCTGCTGGCGCCTTCCGATGACCTCAAGGGCAAGGTCACCATGCTCGCCACCGATCGCTGGCTCATGGGCGCCGGCCTGCTGGCGAAAGGTTACTCCGTCAACGAGGCCGACCAGGCGAAGATCGACGAGGTGAAGGACCTCCTGATCGATGCGAAGAAGAACCTGCTGGCCTACGATGACACCACGTTCTATTCCAAGCTGGTGTCCGGGGAAGCCTCTCTGGTGCATGCCTGGGACGGCTGGTGCAACTACGGCATCGCCGAGAACCCGGACATCAAGTACGTGATCCCGAACGAGGGCACCGACCTGTGGGTGGACACCATGGTGATCATGAAATCCTCCGAAAACCCGGACGCGGCCCACGCCTTCATCGACTACATCCTCGGCGCGGAGACCGGTCAGTGGGTGGTGGAGAACATCATGTACAAGGTGCCCAACAAGGCGGCCATGGAGGCGGTAGGCGAGGACATGCTCACCGCCTATCCCAACATCGCCATTCCCCCGGCCGACCTGTTGCAGGGCGAGATGCTGCGCGACCTCGGCCAGGTGCAGAAGGCCTATACGCGCGCGGTCTCCGAAATCACCGCCTCGCAGTAATCCGCGCGACCAGCCGCCCGCCGGTCTGACCGGCGGCGCGGCGTTGCGTCCACGCTAAACCGATGCGCCAGTCCACCCGCTCCCTGTTGCTGGTCCTGCCCGGCGTGGGCTGGCTCACCGTCCTCATGGTGGTGCCCTGCATCCTGGTGTTCGTCTACGCGTTCTTCGAGCGCGGCGTCTACGGCGGCATCGACTACCGTTTCAACCTGGAGAACTTCCAGCGTACCGGCGAGGCGGTCTACTTCTCCATCTTCCTCACCTCGGCGAAGATCGCCGGCCTCGCCACCCTCGTCGCGGTGCTGATCGGCTATCCGGCGGCCTGGGCCATTGCCCGCGCGCCGTCCAATCGCCAGACCCGCTACCTGGTGCTGGTGATGCTGCCCTTCTGGAGCAACTTCCTGATACGCACCTATGCCTGGATCGTGCTGCTCAATCGCGAGGGCCTCATCAACCGCGGCCTCGGCGGCCTCGGCCTGATCGATGAACCGCTCAACATCCTCTATAACCAGTTCGCCATCGTCACCGGCCTGGTCTACAACTACCTGCCCTTCGTCATCCTCGCGATCTATTCCAGCATCCAGCAACTCAACCGCGAAGTGCTGGAAGCCTCCGAGGACCTCGGCGCGCCGGCGTGGAAGACGTTTCTCCGCGTCACCCTGCCGCTTACCCTGCCCGGGGTGGCGGCGGGGGCGGTGTTCGTGTTCGTGCTGTCCATCGGCAACTTCATCACCCCCGACCTGCTCGGCGGTGGCCGCATCCAGATGGTGGGTAACCTGATCTACGACCAGTTTCTCACCGCCCGGGACTGGCCCTTCGGCGCCGCGCTGTCGATGTTCCTCATCATGATCATGATGGCGTTGCTGTTCGCCCAGGCGGTGGCGGCCAATCGCGCGCAGCGCGCGGGTGGGGCGATCCATGCATAGAAGCGGACTCATTCTGCGCGGTCATCTCGTTGTCGTGTTCGCGTTCCTTTACATCCCCATCGCGGTGTTGATGCTGCTCAGCTTCAATCGCGCGGGCCTGCCCACCGCGTGGACCGGTTTCTCGCTCGACTGGTATACGAAGCTGGCGAACAGCGGCGACATACTCTCCGCGGCCGGCAACACCCTGGTCGTGGCGACGGTTTCCACACTGCTGGCCACCGCGCTGGGAACCATGCTGGCGCTGGGCGTGTCGCGGCGGAAGCCGTCGTCGGCGCTGGACGCGCTCCTGTTCGCGCCGATGATCATCCCCGATATCGTGCTCGCCATCGCGCTGCTGTCGTTCTACACCCTGCTCGACTTCACCCTCGGGCTGCATTCCATCATCCTCTCCCACGTGGTGTTCAACATCGCCTTCGTCTGCGCGGTGGTGCGCGCCCGGCTGCGGCATTTCGACCATGCCCTGGTGGAGGCCTCGGAGGATCTCGGCGCTTCCGGCTTCACCACATTTCGCCGGGTGACCCTGCCGCTGATCTTCCCCGGCGTGCTGGCGGGAGCGCTGCTCGCGTTCACGCTCTCGGTGGACGAGTTCATCATCGCCTTCTTCACCGCTGGCGCGGGCGCGGCGTCCACCACGCTGCCGATGCGCATCTATTCCATGATCCGCTTCGGCGTGACACCCGAGATCAACGCCATGGCCACCCTGGTGATGCTGTTCAGCTTCACCCTGGTGCTGGCGTCGATGCGGCTCGACAAGCGCGCGCTGACCGGCTGATGGATTCCCGCCGCACCGTCATATCGCTCCACGGCCTGACGCGGCGTTTCGGCGACGCGGTGGCGGTGAACGACCTTTCCCTCGATCTCGAGGAGGGCGAGTTCTTCGCGCTGCTGGGTCCTTCCGGCTGCGGAAAGACCACTTTGCTCAGAATAATCGCCGGATTCGAGACGCCGGATCACGGCAGCGTCCTGCTGGACGGCGAGGACATCACGGCGCTCCGCCCCAATCGCCGGCCGGTGAACATGATGTTCCAGTCCTACGCACTGTTCCCGCACATGACGGTAACCGCCAACGTGCGCTACGGACTCGAGATGGAGCGCCTGCCGGCGGCGGAGATCCGCGCGCGCGTCGAGGCGATCCTCGAGAAGACCCAGTTGTCCGCCCTGTCCGACAGACGCCCGGGGGAACTGTCCGGCGGCCAGCGCCAGCGCGTCGCCCTCGCGCGCGCCATCGTCAAGGAGCCGCGTGTACTGCTGCTCGACGAACCACTCGGCGCGCTCGATCGCAAGCTCAGGGAGCAGATGCAGATCGAACTCAAGCGCCTCCAGCACGAGCTTGGCATCACGTTCGTCGTGGTGACCCACGACCAGGAGGAGGCGCTGGTGATGGCCGATCGCATCGCCCTCATGCGGGACGGGCAAATCATCCAGGTCGACACGCCACGTGGACTTTACGACCGGCCCAACAGCCGATTCGTCGCCGACTTCATCGGCGAGTCCGGTTTCATAGCCGGAAAGGTCGCAGACGCCGGCCTCGCGAGCGACCATCACGGATTGCTGCCCGTTGACGACCCATCCATGCTCGCCACCGGATCGCGCGCGGTGATCGCCATTCGCCCCGAGCGTATCCGCGTCAGCACCGAGAGGCCCACGGCGGGTCCGGCGGTCAGCGGCGTCGTCGACGGCGTTGCCTATCACGGCGAGGGCGTTAAACTCATGGTCGCAGTGGCCGGCATGGAGCGGCCGCTGGTGGCGCGCGTGCCCGCCGAACGGGCCGGCGACGAGCTGCCCGGCCCCGGCGACGAAGTCTGGTGTGGCTGGGATCCGGTCCACGGACGCCTGCTGCCTGAAGACCCGAATCAAACCATTACACGACACGAGAAAGAACCCAGCGACATGACCCAGAAAACCTTTGCATTCTTCCCCGAGGCCGCCTTCGGTCCCGCCCTCAATTCCGTGGGCATCGCCCAGGCCGTGGAAAAGCTCGGTCACCGGGCGGTGTTCCTGTCCGACCCCGGTTTCGTGGAGGTCTACCAGGGCTACGGCTTCGAGGCGCATCCGGTGAACCTGTCGGAGCCGATGCCCCCGGAGGAGATGGCGAAGTTCTGGACCGACTTCATCAACGGCCACATTCCCAATTTCCGCAAGCCCCCCATCGACCAGGTGGACAACTACGTGAAGGACTGCTGGGGCGCCATCGTCGACAGCGCCAAGTGGGCCGAGAAAGACCTGCCCGGCGTACTCGACAGCATCAAGCCGGACGTCGTCTGCGTGGACAACGTCATCATGTTCCCGGCGATCAAGCGCTACGCCGCGGAGAACGGCGTACCCTGGGTGCGCGTCATCTCCTGTTCCGAGAACGAGATCGAGGACCCGGCCATCCCGCCGCACCTGTCGGGCTGCGGGGAGAACGACAGCGCCTGCCACGCCGCTTACCGCGAGCGTTTCAACACCGTGATCAAGCCGATCCACGACGACTACAACGCATTTCTCGCGTCCTGCGGGGAAGCGCCCTACAAGCTGGGAGAGTTCTTCGAGGCCTCGCCGCACATGAACCTGCTGCTCTATCCCGAGCCGGTGAAGTTCAAGCGCTCCGAGCCGCTGGACCCGGCGCGCTTCCAGTACCTCGAGGGCTGCGTGCGCAAGGACGAGGACTACGCCATCCCGACCTTCAAGGCCAACAACGACAAGCCGCTGCTCTACGTCTCCTATGGCTCCCTGGGCGCCGGGGATACCGATCTCCTGAAGCGGGTGATCAAGACCATCGCCGGGTTGCCGGTGCGCGCGCTGGTGAACGTCGGCGACTACGAATCCGAGTACGGCGACATGCCCGACAACGTGATCATCCAGGGCTGGTATCCACAGCCGTCGGTGATTCCCCAGGTGGATCTCGTGATCCATCACGGCGGCAACAACAGCTTCACCGAGTGCCTCTACTTCGGCAAGCCCGCGATCATCATGCCCTATGTCTGGGACGGCCACGACAATGCCACCCGGGTGCAGGAGACCGGGCATGGCTTCAAGCTCGACCGCTATGACTGGGACGACGCCGCGCTCGCGGAGAAGATCAACGCCGCGCTCAACGACGAGGCAATGAAGGCGAAGCTGGCCGCAACCTCCGCCCACATGCAGGGTCGCCACGGCCCGACGAAGGCGGCGCAGATCCTGGACGGCATGCTGTGATGAGCAATGAAGGGGCCGTCGCGGTGCTCCAGGATCCCCTGGACGAGCACGAGTTCACGGACTGGGGCGTGATCCCCACCATGGTCGAGGGTGAGTCACGCACCTTCGGCCGCCTGCTGCATCGCAACGACGACGGCAGTTCCGAGACCGGTATCTGGAACTGCACCCCCGGTACCTGGAACTGCCACGTCACGAAGGACGAGTTCTGCCATTTCCTCGCCGGCGAATGCACCTATACGGCGGAGGACGGCCAGGTGATCGAGGTGCGGCCGGGTACGGTGGCGTTTTTCCCCGAGGGCTGGAAGGGGGTCTGCGAGGTCCGGGAGACCGTGCGCAAGGTGTATATGATACGCTGACCGTTTATCCCTGAAAGGAGCAGGACGCATGGATACGAATGGATTGCCCGTCACCTGGCTGGAGGGCATCGGTCCCGCCACCGCCGCCAGGCTGGCCCAGATCGACGTGCATACCGTTGCCGACCTGGTTCGCGCCAATGTCGCCCAGGTCAGCGCCGCGGCGGGCAACCGGGTATCGGTGGAAACCGCCGAACGCTGGCGCGCCATGGCGCTGCTGGCGGAGATGGAGGGCGCGGACAACCAGCTCGTCGAGGCGCTCGGCCGGGCCGGCGTCCTGACCACCGAGGAAGTCTGGCTGCGGGACGTCGCGGACCTCGTGGCGATCTTCCAGCAGGCCGAATCGGCGGGCATCATTCCAGCGGCGCCTGCATTGGACGCGGTCCATGCCATGCGCCTCGACGCGGCGGTGCTGCATCTCACCGCCTCGCTCAACGGCACGGTGCTGGACACGGACGGGGCGCCGGTGGAGGGCGCCCGGGTGGACATCGGCGATCGCGTCTACACCACCGATGACAATGGCCGCTTCCGCGCCAACCGGATCGCCCAGGGACGGCCGGTGCAACTGCTGGTCCGCCACGACGGCTTCGAATCCCTGCTCATCGAGGACGTGCCGGTGCTGGCGGACGACGCGCTCATCAGGGTATCGACGTTTACCCTGGAATTCCCCCTCGTCACGGGCGAGACGGCGGCGGCGATCCATCTCTGCGAATGGGAGGGCGACCGTCTCCCGCCCATCTCCCACGAGCCCATGACCACGCGCGCGATGGGCGGACCGGATACCCTGCGGGAAGGCGACGTGCTCGTGCTGCATCGCTACTACGCGGGTGGCGATGACGCCCAGCTTGCTTCCAAGTTCCTGCAATACGACGAAGGACGCTTCGTCACCCTCAACTGGCGGGTGCCGGTGGGCCGGTTGCCCCAAGCCCATGCATTGAAGCAGGTGTTCCGCTATCGGAACGGCAACTTCAAACGCCTCGATCTCTCGCCCTCCAGCCTGCGTCACCTGCTCGCGCTGCGCCGCGCGCGTAATACCCGGGCGCGGGGCGCGCCGCCCAGCACGCCCATGGAGGTGGACGTAACCATCGGGCTCATGAGCGATCACTTCCGTTCGGTGCTGCAGGGAGGTGACGCATGAGTAGCGAAGACGGCCAGTACGAGTTCGTCAGCAACGGTGGCTGTACCCGCTGCGACGCCATGGACGGGCGGTTGTCTGACGGTCCCCTGCCGCGCCCCCACCCGAATTGCAACTGCCAGATCATCTGGCGGGACTACGGCGCGGGCAATCCGGACCAGCCCTGCGACGAGAACAACATGCGCTACGAGTTCAACGGCACCACGTCCTCCCATCACGGCGGTCCCTACGGGCCGGACGACGAGTTCGACCTGATCCACGATTTCCGCATCCACTGTCCCGACGGCGAGATCATCGAGGCCGAGATCCTGGTCACCGCCACCTATGGCGAGATGGCGGCGGACCATGACGGCATGTTCGAGGACGCCCTCGCCGAGGCGCTGGAGCGGGTGGAGGAACTCGCCGCCAGCGAATGTCGCAGCTGCCCGGAGCCGCCGCTGGTGGCGTAACCCGGTTCAGGTTTCCGGTTGCATCGGAGACGATACGTCCGGAAACAACGCGCGTTCTCGCAGCCACGGATTGATCTTCAGGGCCTCGACCAGGTTCTGGCGCGCGAGCGCGGGTTTCAGTTGTTGCAAGCGGATCAGTATACGTCCCGCCATGGCGCCGAAGTGTCGCGGTTCCAGTTCCAGCGTGCGCGCGATGGCCACCAGCGACTCCTCGTATTCCTCGCGGTAAAAATGGATCGTGGCGCGCTGGTTCCAGGCCTCGGCGTAATCCGGCATCAGTGCGGTTACCTGGTCCAGGGTGTCGAGGGCGCCGGCGAAGTCATACACGTTGCGCTGACCCATGGCCTGTTCCATCAGCGCGTCCACGGTTTCGTCGCCGGATTCAAACCAGCGGCGCCAGATGCGGTCTTCGATGATTCGCGCGCTGGCCTCGTCAGGCGCCTGCGCGAGCCGGGCAAACAGCTGGTCGAGGTCGTCATCGGCGGCAAGCGCCAGGTTCCCGACAAGCAAGGCTACGAGGACGGCGAACGACCAGCTGTTCAGGAGGCGCATTGAAGGTCCGTGGTTGTATCCACGTCCTCGAGGATGCCAGGGTCATCCGACTGGATGAGGCGGACGGCGTCGGCATGGCTTTCAAACACCTCGCGCGCTCCATGGTCGCCTGCCAGTTCGTATAACGCGCTTTCGAAGCGGGCGGAAAACCCGGCCGGGTGACCACGCCTGCCAGCAAACACGGGAGCGACGATTCCGCCACTCTCCCGTAGCACGTTCGCAACCGCCACGCAGGTAGCTGGCCGGATCCACGGCATATCACCGAGGGCAACCAGCCAGCCACCGGTTCGCCCGCTAGCCTGCAAGCCCGCGTGCAGGCTGGTGCTCATGCCAAGGTCGGTATCAGGGTTCTCCACCACGTCGAACCCGTCCTTTTGAAAGAGATCGGTCATGGCGGCATCTCCGGGGCGCACAACGCAGACGAGCCGGTCCACTGCCGGCGCCAGGTTGCGCGCCGATTGCAGCCCGATCGCGACACCGTTTGCCAGCCTGGCAAGACATTTCTGCCCTTCGAACCGGGTGCCGGCGCCCGCCGCGAGCAGGATTCCCGTGATTCCCCCCGCAACAGGACGAGAGAAGTCCTGATCGCGTTTAGCCGAATCCATGTCCTCAGGAAGCCAGGGCGTTCGGCAGCTGTTCGGGCCGGGTCGCCTGCACCTGGTCGACGCCATTTCGGGCGGCGGTCACGCCAGCCAGGGTCGCGAGCGCGATTTCAGCCGGCGACTTGCCGCCCAGGTGGAGGCCTATGGGTCCGTGCAGCCGGGAAATCTGGGCCGCCGTCAGGTTGAAAAGGGTGAGGCGTTTGCGGCGCTTGTCGTTGGTGAGGCGCGACCCCAGCGCGCCGACATAGAACGCCGGACCCTGTAGCGCCTCGATCAGCGCGAGGTCGTCCAGCTTGGGATCGTGCACCAGCGCCAGCACCGCGCAGCGAGCGTGCACCAGGTCGAGCACCACGTCATCCGGCATGCGCCGGTCCAGGGTGGTTCCCGGCACGTCCCACTGGTCGGCGATTTCCGTCCGTGGTTCGCAGACCACGATGTCGTAGCCCAGCGCGAGGCCCATCTGTGCGGTGAACCGGGAGAGCTGGCCCGCGCCGGTCAGGATCAGCCGCCAGGCGGGGCCGAACTCGCGCCGCATGACGCGTCCGTCCCAGGAAAATTCCGGTCCACCCGGGACGGTGTCCAGGCGGACGCTGCGTTCTTTGAAGTCGACGGACCGTGCGATGTGACGACGCTCATCGACGGCGGTGAGCAGGTCGCGCAGCGATCCGGTTTCGGCCAGTCGCTCGATGACCAGTTCCAGGCGACCGCCGCAGGGCAGGCCGAAACGCTGCGCCTCCTGCTGGTCGATGCCGTAGGTGATCACCGAGGGCATCGATTCCGGCAACTCGTTTTCGCGCGCGCGCCGGGCGAGGTCGTATTCCATGCAGCCGCCGGAGACCGATCCCGCAAACGTTCCATCGGCGCGCAGCGCCAGCATCGAGCCGGGTGGGCGCGGTGAGGAGCCGAAGGTCCTCGCCACGGTGACGAGGTACACCGTCTCGCCGGTGTCCAGCCATTCAGCGGCGTGCCGAAGTACCTCGTGGTCCGCGGATTCCATCGAAGCGTCTTGCGTCGTCAGCTCGCCAGGCGGAACGGCATCCGCGTGAGCCGCTGGCCGGTGGCGGCGCGCAGTGCATTGGCTACCGCCGGGGCGATCACCGGGGTGCCCGGTTCGCCAACGCCGGTGGGCGGTTCCGCGGAAGGCACGATATGCACTTCGACTTCCGGCATGTGCTCGATGCGGATCACCTGGTAGTCGTGGAAGTTGGACTGCACCACCTGGCCGTCCGCGAAGGTGATCTCGCTCAGCAGGGCAGGCGACAGGCCAAAGCCGATGCCGCCTTCCATCTGCGCGCGGATCACGTCGGGGTTCACCGCGATGCCGCAGTCCACCGCGCAGACCACCCGGTCGACGCTGAAGCTGCCGTCCGCCCCAACCGTCACCTCGGCCACCTGCGCGACGTAGCTGTTGAATGACTCGTGCACCGCCACCCCGCGTGCCCGGCCCTCGGGCAGCGGCGTACCCCAGCCGGCCTTTTCCGCGGCGAGCGCCAGCACGCCTTGGTGACGCGGGTGGTCGGCCAGAAGACCCATGCGGTATTCCACCGGGTCGGCGCCCGCGGCGAGGGCGAGTTCGTCGATCACCGACTCGCAGACGAAGGCGGTATGGGTGGAGCCCACCGAGCGCCACCACAGCACCGGCACCGGCGAGCGGGCGTTATGTACCTGCAGGTTGAAGTTCGGCACGGCATAGGGCTGGTTGACCGCGCCTTCAACCATGGTGACGTCGACGCCGTCCTTGACCATGAAGGGTTCGAAAGGCGTGCCCGCGACGATCGACTGGCCGACGATGGACTGTTGCCACGCCAGTGGCTGGCCGTCGGCATCCAGCGCGGCCCTGACGCGATGAAAATGCATCGGCCGATAGTACCCGCCCCGGGTATCGTCCTCCCGCGTCCAGACCAGCTTTACCGGCGTGCCGGGACGCGTTTTCGCGATCATCGCCGCTTCCAGCACGTAGTCCGCCGCCGGGTTGGCGCGCCGGCCGAAGCTGCCGCCGGCATAGAGCATGTTGATCTTCACCCGGGGAACATCTATGCCCAGCAGCGCGGCGAGCGCCATCTGGTCCCCGGTGTGCATCTGCTCACCGTTCCAAACCTCGCAGCCGTCGGCGTCCACCCTTACCACGCAGTTCAGTGGCTCCATCGCGGCGTGGGCGAGGAAGGGAAATTCGAAATCGAGTTCCAGCACCGTGTCCGCGGACGACAGGGCGGCGTCCACATCGCCATCGTTCCTGGCGTCGATGCCGTCGGTTTCCGCCATCTCGCGGTATTCCGCCATCATGGACTCGGTGCTGCCGGACAGCGCGGCGCTGTCATCCCAGGTGATTTCGAGCGCGTCGCGGCCCGTCTTCGCGCTCCAGAAATCCCGCGCAACGACGGCCACGCCATTCGCCACCTGCACCACGTCCTCGACACCGTTCACGGCTCGCGCCGCGACATCATCAAACGACGCAACCCGACCGCCGAAGCGTGGCGGATGGGCGACAACCGCGGTCAGCATGCCGGGCAGGTTGATGTCCTGGGTGAAGATCGCCGTGCCATCGGTCTTGCCGCTGTCCTTGCGCGGGAAGGACTGGCCGATAAAGACGAAATCGGCGGGATCCTTGAGGGCCACTTCTTCCGGCACCGGTTGTTCGGCGGCGGCCTCCGCCAGTTCGCCGAAGGTTGCCGAAAGGGCTCCCGCGGAGACCTTGCCGGCGCTGACGGTGATTTTGTCGGGCGCGATGCCCCAGCGCTCAGCCGCCGCCGCGACGAGCATGTGCCTCGCCGCGGCCCCGGCGTTGCGCAACTGCTCGAAGGAGTTTGCCATCGCCGTGCTGCCACCGGTGCCCTGGGACGGTCCCCACAGCAGGTTGTTGTAGCGCGAGGCGTCCGCCGGCGCCGGTGCAGGAACCACCTGCTCCCAGGACGCATCCATTTCCTCCGCCACCACGGTACACAGGCCGGTATAGGTGCCCTGGCCCATCTCGAGGTGCTTGATCATCACCTTCACGGTGTTGTCGACGCCCACGCGGACGAAGGCATTGGGGGCGAAGGCGCCGTCCTCGAGCAGGCTCGTGGCGCCATCCGCCGACTGATCCTGGGCCGCGGCCCCGGGGAGATACACTCCGAGCGTGAGCCCGGCGCCGGCGCTGCCCATGGAAACCAGGAAGCGGCGGCGGCTGACCTTGCGAATCGTGAAATCGTTCATGATGCCACCTCCTATGCCAGCGACCGGGCGGCTTCCTTGATCGCCGCGCGGATGCGCACGTAGGTGGAACAGCGGCAGATATTGCCGTTCATCGCGGCGTCGATATCCGCGTCGTCCGGGTCGGAATTGCCCGCCAGCAGGGCGGTGGCGGACATGATCTGGCCGGACTGGCAGTAGCCGCACTGCACCACGTCGAGCTTCTGCCAGGCCGCCTGCACCGCCGCCGCGGCCTTCGAGTTCAGCCCCTCGATGGTGGTGATATTGCCGCCCGCCACCGCGGACACCGGGGTCGAGCAGGAGCGGATCGGGTTGCCGTCCAGGTGCACCGTGCAGGCGCCGCAGAGCGCCAGGCCGCAGCCGAACTTCGTTCCCGTCAGCCCGGCATGATCGCGGATCGCCCACAGGAGGGGCATGTCGTCCGCGACATCCAGGGTGTGTTCGTTGCCATTGATCGTCAGTGTTACCGCCATGATCTTGCTCCATGTGACCGGTTGATGGATTCATCATAGCGCGTGCCATGTGACAGCGCCATGAGAATTCCTCCCTGGCGGGCCGGCACAGTTTCCTGCTCCGGCCATGCAGGATAGGATCGCCCCTCCATTTCCGAGTACCGCCAGATGCATTCCGCGCGCTATTTTCTCTGTCCCGGGTACCTGCCCGCTTCTCCCACGGCCGCCAGGGTTCCGGTGCTGAATCCCGCCGACCAGTCCCCGGTAGGGGAACGCCTGGTCTGCCGCGAGCCGGAAATCGACGCGGTGCTGGATGCCGCCAACGCCTCCCAGCGCAAATGGGCAGCGCTCGACGCGAAGACCCGCGCCGGCTTCCTCCACCGGATCGCCGACCGCATCGAGTCCGCCGATCCGGAAGCGGTTTCGGTGTTGCTGACGAAGGAGATGGGCAAGCCCTATCCCGAATCCGTGGGAGAGATCGCCAACTGCGGCGGCGTGTTCCGTTACTACGCTGAGCTGGCGCGCGACGACGCCGGCAGCGTGGCGGGCACCACCCAGGCGGGTTCGCTGCAGTTCTCGCGCTATCACCCTTACGGCGTGTCGGTGCATATCCTTCCCTACAACTTTCCCATCCTGCTCCTCTGCTGGACCGTGGCGGCTTCACTCGCCGCCGGCAACGCGTGCGTGATCAAGCCGGCGGAGGCGACGACATTGTCCACGCTCGGTTTCATGGCGCATTTCGATCACCTGCCGGAAGGGCTGGTGAGCTGCCTGCCGGGCGATGCGGAAACCGGGCGCCTGCTGGTGAGTTCTCCGCGTACCCACGCGGTGGCCTTCACTGGCAGCGTTGCCGCGGGTCGCGCGGTGGCGGAATCCTGCGGCGCGCAACTGAAGCCCTGCGTGATCGAGGCCGGCGGCTCCGATCCGATGATCATCAGCGCGAGCGCCCCGATGGAAGCGGCGGTGGCCGGCAGCGTCACCGCGGCCTTCCACCTGAGTGGCCAGATCTGCACCTCGGCGGAACGATTCTTCGTGGTGGATTCGGTGTACGAGGAATTCGTGGAGCGTTTCGCGGCATTTGCACGCACGCTGCGCATCGGTGACGGCATGGGCAACCACGAGATCGGGCCCCTGGTAAGCGAAGCGGCCCGCGAACGGGTGGACAGGCTGGTGCGATCCGCCGTCGATGCCGGCGCCACCCTGGTCTGCGGTGGCTGCGTTCCGGCCGGGCTGGAGCGGGGATGGTTCTACGCACCCACCGTCCTCGCCGGCGTGCGTCCGCAGATGGAGATCATGCGGGTGGAATGTTTCGGCCCGGTGGCATCGGTCTGCCGGGTAAAGGACTTCGACGAGGCCGTTCGCCTGTCCAACGACTCCCCGTTCGGTCTCGGCGCATCGGTATTCACCACCGATCTCGCCGACGCCATGGAGGCGTCGGAGCGGCTGGAGTCCGGCATGGTGTGGGTGAACAACCCGCTCATCGACAACGATGCGCTTCCCTTTGGCGGCTGGAAACTGTCAGGCCTGGGGCGCGAGCTGGGCCGCCTCGGACTGGATGCGTTCCGGCGCTCGAAGATGGTGGTCATCGACCACGAGCCGAAGGTCCATGAGTGGTGGTATCCCTACGACGATGCCTGGTTCCATGGCGCGGGCGGGCGCAAGCTGGGCGACTGATCATGCCGTAGCGGACCCGTGTGCGAACGCGTCCGCACCCTTCCGTTATACTTTCGTCACAACAACCCCAATACAGGCGAAAGGAGGTAACCGGTGGACGTCGCCGCCATCAAGCAGCATCCCATCCATGCGCTTCTCGTGCGCGCGGCCAATGAAATTCCGCTCGCCTTCAGCATCGAGTCCGGTGGTGAAACGCTGCACCTCGGCGCCGGGGAGGAGCGTTTCCGCATCCGGGTAACGCCGGGATACGAGGGGCCGTCCAGCATCAGTGAATACGCTCTCGGCAGGGCCTATGTCGAGGGCGCTTTCGATATCGAGGGCGACATGTTCGCGCTGCTGGAACTGCGCCAGTACCTCGCGGGGCGCGCCAACTGGCTGATCCGTTTCGGCTTCCTGCGCGACCTGTTCGTGCGCGGCAGCCGCGTGGTGAACCGCAAGTCCATCGCGAAGCATTACACCTTCGGCGACGATTTCTACCTGCATTTCATCGACGAGGCCTACCGCTTCTATTCCCACTGCCTGTTCCGTGACGAAGACGAAACGCTGGAGGCCGCGGCGGAGCACAAGCTCAAGACCATGTTCGAAGCGCTTGGCCTGAAACCGGGCATGCGCCTGCTGGACATCGGCGCCGGCTGGGGCGGGGTACACGAGTATTGTGGCCCGCGTGGCATAGATGTTACCTCCGTCACTCTCACCGAGGATTCACGCAACTACACCACCGCGCTGATCGATCGACTGGGCCTCGACAAATGCCGCGTGCTGCTGCAGGACTTCCTCGAATACGAGCCTGAGGAACCCTACGACGCGGTGGTGATCTACGGCGTCATCGAGCATATCCCCTACTACCGCAAGTTCACGCAGAAGGCCTGGCAATGCCTCAGGCCCGGCGGGCGGATCTACCTCGATGCCTCGGCCACCATCGAGAAATATGACATGAACGACTTCACCCGCCACTACATCTGGCCGGGAACGCATACGTTCCTCTGCCTGCAGGACATGATCGGGGAATTCCTGTTCAATGGCTTCGAGGTGGTGGAGGCGGTGCGCGAGACGCGCGACTACGAACTCACCATGTGGCACTGGGCGACGCGTTTCGATGCGAAGCGCGAGGAGATCGTGGCGAAGTACGGAGAAGAGTTATTTCGCGCCTTCCGTCTCTACCTCTGGGCAGGTTGCCACGCGTTCCACGTCAATAGCCTGCAGGCTTACCACGTGGTAGCGGAGCGGTGTGAGTCCGCAGGGCCGAGGCCGGGCATACTCCGACGTGGGTATCATTTTCTGAGGGGGCTGGTATAGCGCTGACTAGCGCGCCCGATTACCCAAGCATGGACGCCAGCTTTCGCTGGCGTTTCGAAATCACGTAATCCCAGCGAAAGCTGGGATCCAGAGGGCATACCTGTAAATTCGAGCCCTGAATCAGGCTAGCCTGCAACGCCAGCCGCGCTTCTTTCGGCCTGATCGAGGCGGGACTCGGCCTCGGCAATCTGTGGCGGTGATTGCTGCTCATTGGCAATCGCGCGCGCGGTCTCCCATTCTGCTCCGGCTTCTTGCATGGCGTCCGGATCGCTGGCGACAAGCAGATCACCCAACACGGTATGGCTCATTGCGGATAGCCACAGTTCGCCGCCGGCGCCCTGGCGTGTGATGGATTCACGTACGCCATCTACCGCCTCTCCCGCGCGGCCATGCTCGAGCATGGCCTGCGCCCTGGCGATCACCATGAGCGGGCGAAACAGGCCGATCTTCATCGCGTCGTAGGCGGCAAAGCCCTTGTCGATGTGTTTGAAACCCGCCTCCACCTCGCCCTGGCGGCAACGCGCCCAGCCGATGAGGATGTTCCCTACCGACAGCCACAGCGGGATGTTGAGTTCCTCGCAGAGAGCGACGATCTGCTGACACAGTTCACGCACCCGGTCCGCTTCCCCCAGCAGGGTATGGGTCATGGCGCTCCAGAACAGCGCCACGCAGGTGGTATTGGGATGATCCATCTCCGCGGCGTGATCGAGCGCCTTTTGCGCGGCATCTCGCGCCCCGTCCTCGTCTCCCTGGTGCCAGCAGGCAAGGCTGCGATAACCATGGGACAGTACGCACAGATCCTGGCCATAGATGAATGCAAGCGGCTTGTGTTTGGCGGGATCGTAAAGATCGAAGAGTTTTTGCCAGTAAGGTTGTGAAGCCGCGGAATTCCCGCCGAGAAACTGCGACGCGCCCTGCATCCGGTAGCCAACGATCAGCAGTTCCGGCGAGGGATGGCGCTCCGCCATGTCCATGAATTCCTGCCCCACCTCGGCGGCGCGGAACACCAGCCCGGCGGCCTGGAGGAAATGGTAGCGGGTGCCCAGCATGGGGAAGATCTCGGGGCACTCGCTGACCCGCTTGGACAGCTCCAGCGCGCGGTTGACCGCCGCCTCGGATTCCGGCGCGGTATAGCCGCGGGCGGTCATCAGCGGGCCGATATACCGGATCTGCATCTGGAACTCGCGCTCGTCACGCTCCTTGCTAGCGGGCAGGGAGCGAACCAGTTCGAGGCCCTTTTCCAGGTGCGCCGTTGCCTCCAGGTGGGAGGACATCTCCGCCGCGCGCTTGCCGGCCTCGAGCCAGTAGTGCATGGCCTTCTCGGTCTTGCCCGCGGTGGAGTAGTGGTAGGCGAGCACTTCCGGGCGCGCCTCGCCGGGGATACCGGATCCCGTCTCCAGGGTCTTGGCGATCTGGTCGTGGTACTGGCGCCGGGTACTGCGCAGCAGCGACTGGTAGGCGGCGTCCTGGACCAGGGCATGCTTGAACTCGAAGGTATCCTCGAGCGCATCGCGCACCGGGTAGATGAGCTCGGCGTCCACGAGCCGCTTGAGCGCGTCGCGCAGCAGGTGGTCACCCTGGTTGGTCACGTCCTTGAGCAGGCCGAAGCTGAAGCGGCGGCCGATGGTGGCGGCCACCTGGACCACGTCCTTGATCGGTGAGAGGCGGTCGAGGCGTGACATCAGCGAGTCCTGCAGGGTGCTCGGGATGGCGAGGGACGGCAGGGGTCCGCTGAGCTCGTAACGCCCGTCACGTTGCCGCAGGATGCCGGACTCGAGCACCGTCTTGGTGAGTTCCTCGATGTAGAGCGGGATGCCATCCGTCTTGCGGACGATGAGGTCCACCAGCTCCGGCGGCAACGTCGCATCGCCCACAACGCGGCCTACCATTTCCCGGTTGCTTTGCGGGTCCAGCCGGTCCAGTTCCAGGTGTTCGAAACGCGGCAGTTCGTATGCGCTGAAGGCCTGGTCGGGACGGCAGGTAACCAGTGCGAGGACGCGATGATCCG
Source organism: Gammaproteobacteria bacterium (assembly GCA_030432755.1). Lineage (GTDB taxonomy): Bacteria > Pseudomonadota > Gammaproteobacteria > Arenicellales > Poriferihabitantaceae > VYFG01. The sequence goes on from JAUILZ010000001.1 coordinate 102,561, forward strand.
GCGCCCACTCGGTCAGTCTCATTACCAGGTCGCGGGTGGAGGGATCGATCCAGTGAGCGTCCTCGATGACCAGCAGCAACGGGTCGGTTTCCGACATCCGGGTAATGAGTTCGAACCAGTCGTCGATGATGATCTGCTTGACCATCTCCGGCTTGTCCGGTCTTGGCGCCTCGGGAGGGGGGTCGATGGACAGTACCTGGGCAAAGGCCGGCGCGTGGTCGGGATCGATGGCGAACTGGACCAGGAACGCGCACAGCTTGTCATAGGTGGTTTCGCCGGCGCGGTCGGGTTGCTCGCGCAGGATCTGCGTGACCGCGTGGATCAGCGGGTAGAAGGCGCTGTTGACGTGGTAGGCGGAGCAGTAGTACTGAAGCCGCTGGCTCGCGATGCCGGAATCGGACAGCCCGCGCTTGAAGGCTTCGAGCAGGCGTGATTTGCCGACCCCCGGCTGGCCCTCGATCAGCGCCACGCTGCCATGCCCCTCCACGGTGGCGCTCCAGAGGTCATCGAGCCGGGCGAGTTCCTCGCGTCTGCCCACCAGTGGCGTGAGACCGCGGCGTGCGCGGGCGACGAAGTTCGATTCGGCCTCGGCCTCGCCGATCACCAGCGACACCGGTACCAGTTGCGAGACTCCGCGGAGCTGTTGCAGGCCGAGGTCGCGGAAGGTGAACAGGCCCTGCACGAGGTGGCGGGTGATATGGCTGATCACCACCCCGTCGGGCGGCGCGATGCTTTCCAGGCGCGCGGCAATGTTGGGTGTCTCGCCGACGATGGCGTTTTCCTCCCGCGTTGTCCCGGCGCCGACCTGGCCCAGCACCACAAGCCCGGTATGGATGCCGATGCGCACCTGCAGCCTGATGCCGAATCGTTCCTCGAGTCGTGGATTCAGTTCGCCGACAGCGCGCACAAAGCCGAGGCCGGCGAGCACCGCGCGCCGCGCGTCGTCCTCGTGGGCGTTGGGGTGACCGAAATAGACCAGGATGCCGTCGCCGATGTACTTGGCGATGTAGCCTTCGTAGCGGGAGACGACGTCCGCGCAGGCTTCCTGGAAGGCGCGCAGCACGGCGAGCCAGTCCTCGGGGTCGAGGCGCTCGGCGAGGCCGGTGGAGCCGACCATGTCGCAGAACATGACGGTGAGCTGGCGGCGTTCGCCGGCGGACTCCGATGCTCGCTGTCCGGGGCCCAGCGGCGCGCCGCACTGTCCACAGTACGCGTTGGCGTCATCATTGACCGCGCCGCACCTGCCACAGCTGCTCATTCCTCGTTCTCCACCTGGTCTGAGTGTCGCGTCGGCGCCGCAACGCGGGCGCCGGCGTTCGTTGGAATTATCGTTTGCCGCCGGGGACGAACGGGGCGGCAAATCGATCATACCGGGATATCACGCGAGTGCAAGAGAGGGTCCGATAGCGGAACGCGAGGCACGCGGCGTCGGCCGTCGAGCGCAATGCCGCAGGGACCGGTCGTGCATAATCCCCGCTTTCCGCATCCGCCAGGACACATTCCGTACGATGATTCTCCCGCCGCTGGTCATGGCCTGCGTCCTCGTTGTCGGCGTCATGATCGGCAGCATCGGTATCGGCGGTGTTCTCCAGGTGCCCGTATTACAGGTGCTGGGTGGTATACCCATCCATGCCGTGATCCCCGCCTGCATGCTGGCCTACCTGCTGCCGGGCATCGTCGGCGCGCTGGTCTACCACCGACACGGCACCCTGCAATGGCCCGCGGCGCTGCGCCTCTGCGCCGGCGCGGTACCCGGGGCCTACCTCGGCGCGTGGCTGCTGCCACTGGCGCCCGCGGCACTGCTCGAACTCCTGGTGGGCCTGTTGATCGTCTACAGCGGCATCGACGCGCTGCGTAGGCGGCATGTCGACGAGTCGGGAGGACTCGGAGGAACCGGTTTCCTGCTGGTGGGATTCGCTACCGGGGTCGTCTGCGCGCTGACCGGCGCGGGCGGACCGTTATTGCTGATTCCGATCCTGGTCTGGTTTCACCTGCCGGTGCGCCTGGTGGTGGGGCTCGGCCAGATCATCCAGGTGCCGATCTCCATCATGGCCACGGTGGGCAACCTGCGCACCGGCATGGTGGACCTCCAGCTCGCGCTCTGGCTGACGTTGCTGCTGTCGGTCGGGGTCGTGGTCGGTGGCTGGATCGCCCACCGGCTGCCGGAACACAGGCTCCGGCGCACCGTCGCGGTGCTGCTGGTGGTGGTGGGCGCGGGGTTGTTGCTGCGCCTTGCCCTCGGCTTACGCTAGGTTTCTCCGGCTCAGCCGCCCGGCGCGCGCACAATGATTCCCTGTTTCTCCAGGGTCTGCCGGATCCGGTCCGCCAGTTGCACTGCCGCGGGGTTGTCGCCGTGGACGCAGACCGATTCCGGGATGACCGCGAACTCGGTGCCGTCGATGGCGGTGATGGCCTGGCGCTCGATCATCTCCAGCACCCGCTCCGCCGCGCGCCCGGCGTCGTGGATCACCGCGCCCTCCGTGCCGCGCGCCACCAGCGTGCCGTCGGCGTTGTAGGCGCGGTCGGCGAATACCTCGCGGATCAGCTTGCCGTCGTCCGCGGCGGCCGCACGCTCGAGATGGGTTGCGGCCTGGGCGAGCACCGGCGTGGTCGGCGCCACCCGGCGGAACGCGGCAACGCAGGCCGCCGCCAGTTCCGCGCTCTCGCAGGCCATGTTGGAGAGCGCGCCGTGGAGCTTGATATGGGACATCGACACACCCTCCGACGCGGCGATCCCCCGGAAGGCGCCGACCTGGTAGACGAGGTCCGCCTGCAGCGCCGCGACGTCGTTCACCGGCAGCCGCCGGCGGCCGAAGCCGCGCAGGTCGTCGAAGGACGGATGCGCCCCGGCGGCGACCCCGTGCTCGCGGCAGAGGCGGACGGTGCGCGTCATCTCCGCGGGGCCGCCGGCATGGAAGCCGCAGGCGATGTTGGCGCTGGTGACGATCTCGAGCATGGCCGCGTCATCGCCCATGGTCCAGGCGCCGAAGGATTCGCCGAGATCGGCATTGAGGTCGATGCTTTGTTGTCTGCTCATGGGCCGTCTCCGGGATCGTCGCCGGCTGATACCACGCCGTCGATCAGGTTGTATGCCAGCAGGTTGTCCACCTGCTCCGGTGAACGTATCACGGGGCTTGCCCGCTCAGCCAGCGTGGCGATGGATTTGCGCCAATCGCGCAGGGCCTCCACCGCCTCGTCCCGGGTAACGAGCACGAAACGGAACGGCGCCCCCGACGGCAGCTGCGCAGCGGCGGCGAGATCCGCGCTGATCACCGTTGCGATGCGGGGATAGCCGCCGGTGGGCTGGTGTTCGCGCATGAGGATCGCTGGCACGCCGTCGCCGGTCACCTGGATATCGCCGGCCATGGCAGGGTCGGAGAGTCCCGACAGCAGCGATTCGAGGGGCTCTCCACCGGCGATGTCCAGGCGCATCGCCATCCGGTCGCGGCGGTGGGATACGCTGTAGGTCCCGGCGAGCAGGCGCTCGCGGGTGTCATCGCGGAAGCGGTGTGACTGTGGCCCCCAGAGGATACGGATCTCGCGTCGCCCGAGGTGCTCAGGCACTGGCGCTCTCAGTGCCCGGTGATGTCCGTTGTCCGCCGTTCCGGGGGGCAGTACCTGGCCCTCCGCCAGCGCCTTGCCGTCGATACCGCCGATGCCAGCCCGCAGGTGATTGCCGCGGGCGCCGATCTCGAGCGGAGTGTCGAAGCCCCCGGCGACATGAAGGTAGCCGTAGGTGCCCGCGTCGGCGACGCCGGTGAGCGCGCCGCCGATGTTCAGCACCTGGCCCGGCCCGGCGCGGAAACTGCAGCGCCATGGCAGCGGGCGGTCGTCCAGGGTGGCCTGCATCGGCGCGCCGCAGAGGGCCAGCCAGAGAGGACCGCCGGTTACCCGGAATCGTCCGCCGATGCCCGCCATCTCGATCGCCGCCGCGTCTGCCTGATTGCCGATCAGGGCGGACCCCTCGGCGAGGGCATGGGGATCCATGGCGCCACCCGCGGACAGGCCAAAGCGGGCGTAGCCCGGACGGCCGCGATCCTGGATCGTCATCGCCGGCCCCGCGCGGAGGATTTCCAGCCTCGCCGTCATTCCAGGGTCTCCGGCGTGACGATGGACTCACCGTCCGCCACCGCTTCGGACAGTTCGCGGAACCGGTGCTGGTCGATGACCTCGAAACCCACCTCGTCGCCGGGCGCGAGATAGAACCAGGGTTCCTGGTGCCGGGAGAACGAAAGGAAGGGTGTCCTGCCGATGGTGCACCAGCCCGTCGGGATCGGGGTGGCGAAGAGCACGGTCTGGCGCACTGCGACCGATAGCGAGCCGGGCGGCACCTCGGGCTTGACGTGGTCGAGGCGCGGCAGGTCCCAGCGTTCCGGCAGGGCGCCGAGATAGGCGCAACCGGGGGCGAAGCCGAGCATCAGCACGTGCAGGCGGGATCCGGAGTGTTCGCGGATGACGTCTTGTGCATCGCAGCCGAGTTGCTCCGCCACGTGTTCGAGGTCCGGCCCGGATTCCTCGCCGTAGTGCACCGGCAGTCGCCAAAGCCGGCGCCCGGCGACGGGTTCGGAGCGCAGCCAGTCGCGCTCATCGAGCAGAGCATCGATGCGTTCGCGCAATTCGGCCGCGCCCTTCGCAAGCGGGTCAAACCGTAGCAACAGGCCGCGAATGCCCGGCGTGATCTCCTCGACGGCGGGCCAGTCCGCCGCGCGAAGGGCGGCGTCGAATGCCATCACCGCGCGGTTGACCGCCATGTCCAGGGAATCGCCGAAGAGCACCATCAGGGCGCTGTCGCCGGCATCGACGATGCGGGGGAAGCGGCTTTCCGTCACGTTGTATCCCGGTGGTTCAGCTGCGTGCAAGCGGGGCTTCGAAGACCCGGCGGGAAAGCACGAGAAACAGCATCGCCGCGAGCCCGCCCGCGCCGAAGATCATGCACATCACCATGATCTGGTAGCGCACCGCGATCAGCGGCGAGACGCCGGAGAGAATCTGGCCGGTCATCATGCCCGGCAGCGATACCAGCCCCACCGCGAACAGCGAATTGACCATGGGAATCATTCCCGCACCCAGGGCAGCGCCACGCGCGTCGAGCCAGTCGGCGCCGTGTTCCAGTTCCGCCCCGAGCCGCTCCACGGTTACGGAGATCCCGTTCATTGCGTTGGCAAAGATCATGCCGGCGAGCGGTATGAGGAAACGCGCTTCATGCCAGGGCTCGAGACGGAGCACGCCGGCGCTGACGAGGGCGAGAGTCGCGCCACCGGCAATCCCGATCGCCAGCAGACTGCTGGTGAACAGGTGCCGCCTGCGCGCCTGCGTGCTGCCGAGCGCGATCCAGCTCGACGCCAGGACCATTACCAGTAATACCGTGAGCACGATCCAGGCATTGTCCGCCTCGAAGATGAAGGTCAGCAGATGTCCAATCAGCAGCAACTGCACCAGCATCCGCAGCATGCCATAGAGCGCACGCCCCGCCTGCATCGACCAGAGAAACAGGATGGCGATCACCACCATCGCCGGGATAAAGCCCAGCGCCAGGTTCGCGAGGGGAATGTTGTGGATGTTCATGGTCGACTTTCACCGTGAAATATCGGGCGTCATTGTAGCGCCAGCCGGCGGCGGGCCGTTGGATCGAGCCCAGTAAATCTCCTATACTGCGCCGAACTTCACACGCATGGCGGTCATGGCAGAGAACGCGGCAGAAGAGAAAAAGAAATTCGACCTCGGCACGGTGGTAGACGACGCGAAACGGATCGCGCTGGATCCAGGAGGTTTCTATCGCGACATGGCGCGCAGCGGTGGTTACGCCGAGCCGCTGATCTTTATCGTCGTCATGGGCGTGATCGCCGGCATCGTCGCGGCGATCGGCTCGATCCTTTTCGGCGGCATGCGCATCGGCATGGGCTTCGGCCTCGCCGCGATCATCGCCCTGCCCATCATGGCGATCATCGGCAGCTTCATCGGCGCCGCCATCATGTTCGTGATCTGGAAGCTCATGGGCTCCGGCGAGAGCTATCATGTCGCCTGGCGCTGCGTGGCGTATTCCTTCGCCGTGTGGCCGATCATGATGCTCGCCCAGTGGATCCCCTACGTCAGCAGCTTCGTCGCCGCGGCGCTGTTCTACTGGCTCATGTACCACGCCACTGTCCAGGTGCATGGCATCACGGACAACCGCGCGAAGTACGTCATCGGCGGCCTCGCGGTGCTCATGCTGCTGATGAACCTGAGCTCCGAGCGCTCCGCGCGCATCATGGACGAGCGCATGGAACAACTTGGCAGCCAGATGGAAGGCCACCTGCAGAACATGGAGAACATGAGCCCGGAAGATGCCGGCAAGGCGGTCGGAGAATTCCTCAAGGGGCTGGAACAGGCGACCTCGGATCAGCCGACACAGCAGTAGAGGCGGTTTCGGGAAAGCCCGGGAGGCTCTACTGGATATCGGCGCCCTCGGCCTCGAGGCGAAGCCAGTCCTCCAGCGAATCGCCAAAGGGAATCATCGCGTGCTTCCGGTACGCCGGGCGTTCGCACAGCCGCCCGTACCATTCCTCGACCGCCGGTAGCACCGGGCGTTCGATCGCCAGGTTGAAGTAGCGGTACAGCATTACTCCCAGGGGGATATCCCCCATGCCGAAGGCGTCCCCTCCGAGCCAGTCCTGGCGCGCGAGCTGCGCTTCGGGGATGGCGAGGGCGTTTGCAGTCGCCTCGGTCGCGCGTTCGATGGCGCCCGCGTCCCGCCTTTCCACCGGGGTTCGGATCAAGCCGAAGAACACGGGGATGAACACGGGGTAGAACACCGTCTTGGTCCAGTCCATCCACTGTTCCGCGAGAGCGCGGCGGTAGGGATCTGAAGGACACAGCTTGTCGATTCCGTACTCCCCCGCGAGATAGCGGACGATGGTGTTTGATTCCCACAGGACCCGGCCACCATCGTTGAGCGCGGGCACCAGGCCATTCGGGTTCAGCGCCCGGAAGTCGGGATCGTCGTTGCCGCCGAACGACCCGCCGACGTTGATGCGGCGATAGTCGAGTCCGAGTTCGCCCACGGTCCACATGACGCTCATGACGTTGCTTGAGTTACGTCTGCCCCAGATTTCCAGCATGGTTGTTTTGCGCGAGGAAAACGGCATTGTAATGCGCGATCACCGGCGGCAGCAGTAAAAAGCAACAAAACAGTCGTCGCGTGGAACTTGCTGGCATTTTCCGATGGTTTTCCGGGCGACAGAAAATATTTCTCCTTCATCTCAGAAAACCCGGAAATCAAAATTCTCCCGGGCGCCGTTGAAGCCGGTACAAGGAGACCCTATTCTCCGCTGCCGCCCATAATGGATTGAGCACCGATGTCTCCCCAGTCCACCAGCCATGCCCTGCGCCAGCAGCCCGACGAAGTCCTGGCATTCGACCGCTATGTGATACGCGCGGCGGATCTGCATGCCATGCTGGGGGATCCGATGCTGCGGATCGTCGACCTGCGCCCCGCCGATCACGGCGCGGAGGGTTACATACCCGGCTCCGTGCATCTCGACTACGAGCGCCTCGTTCGCCGCGAGGGTCCCGTGGAGGGCTTGCTGCCGTCCCCGGAAGACGTCGCGGCCCTGCTCTCGTCCCTCGGCATCGAGCCCGGACACCGGGTGGTGGCCTACGACGACGAGACCGGCGTCGAGGCGGCACGCCTGCTCTGGACGCTGGCAGTGGCCGGCCACGAGGACTACGCCCTGCTCGACGGTGGTTTCAGCGCCTGGCAATCCGGTGAATACCCGGTGGCCGGGCGCGCGGATCTGCCGACGGTCACTTCCTGGCCCGCGATTCGATTCAACGAAGGCGTCGTGGAAATGGACTACGTGCGCGCGGCGATCGGTCGCGAAGATGTCGTCATTGTCGATACCCGCAACGCGGCGGAGTACAGCGGCGAGGAGGAGCGCGCAAAACGTGGCGGGCGAATTCCCGGCGCGGTGCATTTTGACTGGGTCAATGCCATCGACCTGTTCGGTAGCGGCGAACTGCTGCCGCGGGACGAGCTGATGGCGAAGCTTGCGGCCCTCGACATCCGCCCGGAGCGCGAGGTCATTCTCTACTGCCAGTCGAACCGACGCTGCGCCCACACCTTCGTGGTGCTCAAATGGCTCGGTTTCGAGAACGTACGCAGCTATGCGGGATCGTGGTCGGAGTGGGGTAATGCGGATGACACGCCCATAGAATGCTAGCGCGCCCTGTCAGGCAACTCCTCCCCACCGGGGCCTGACCAGGAACAGCAGCGCGAGTCCGAGCGCGAGTAACAGCGGCCGTATCCACAGCGGCCGCTTGAGTATCAGTCCGAACGACAGCAACGATAGGCCCACGGCCGCCTGGACGAAGAGTAGCCCCGTACCCAGGGGGTCGATCGCCAGGCCGATGAGCCCGGGCTGCGCCACCATCGCGAGCGGGATCACGTACAGCCCGGCGCCCAGCGCCATGGCGGTGATCGCCACCTTGAGCCAGTTTTCATCCACCATGCCGGCGGCGATGAATACCGCGCCGCAGACCGGCGGCGTGATGGTGGACAGGAGGGCATACCAGAAGACGAACAGGTGCACGATCAGCGGCTCGAGGCCGAGCTCCGTAAGCGCGGGGCCGGCCACCGAGACGCAGATGACGTAGGCCGCGGTGGTGGGCACCTCCATGCCGAGAAACAGGCAGGCCAGCGCGGTGAGCAGCAGCGCCGGCCACAGCTTTCCATCCGCCACCGACAGGATCACCGAGGTGATCTTCACACCCAGGCCGGTCTGGCCGAGTACGCCGATGATGATCCCGGCACAGAGGATGATGGAGCCGATCATCGCCACCTGGCGGCCGGCGGTGAGGCAGGCGTCCTCGATTCTCGCCAGCGTGCGCGGTGTGGACAAGGTGAACTGCGCGTCGGTGAACAGCAGCACCGAGGCGGCGAGGATTGCCATGCAGGCGGCATAGGGCGCGGTGTAGCCGCCGGCAAACATGCGCTCCAGCAGGATCGCGAACGGCAGGAGGAAGAACAGCGCGGTCACCAGAACCTGGCGGGTCTCCGGGCGCTGGTCGGCGGGCAGCCCCGGTAGCGTGCTGTTGCGCGCATGGGCATTGATGCCCGCCCAGACCGCGATGAAGTAGAGCAGCGCCGGGGGCAGGGCGGCGGCCATGATGCCGGTGTAGGGGACTCCGGTCAGTTCCACCATGACGAAGGCGCCCGCGCCCATCAGCGGCGGCATGATCTGGCCGCCGGAAGACGCCACCGCCTCCACCGCGCCCGCGAGCGAGCGCGGATAGCCGAGGCGGGTCATCGCCGGCAGGGTGACGGCGCCGGTGGACGCCACGTTGGCGGAAGCCGAACCGGAGATCGAGCCGAACAGAGCCGAGACCAGCACCGATACCTTGGCCGCACCGCCCTTCAACCGGCCCGCCGCGGCATTGGCGAGGTTCATGAATCCCTGGCCCGCTTCGCCCGCGTTCAGCACCGCGCCGAGGATGACGAAGATCGCGACGACGTTCACCGATACCCCGGTGAGCTTGCCCCAGATGCCGCCCTCGGTGATGGTGAGGGTGCCGAGAAACGAACCGACCGGCAGGCCGGGATGGCCGAATTCGCCGGGAATGAGGTGACCGAAGAAGCCGTAGAGCAGGGTCAGGAACGCCACCAGCGGCAGCGGCCAGCCGATGGCGCGGCGCGCCATTTCCAGTACCGCCACCAGGAGGACCACGGCAAGCACGTATTGCCAGGATCCCTCCAGGTATCCGTACTGGTCCGCAAGCTCGCCGTGTTGCAGTACCACGATTCCGCAGGCCACCAGCGCGAGCAGACTGAGCGCCATGCCGATGGAGCGCGACCATGGCCCGCCCGCCATCATCACCAGCGCCCACGGCACCGCCAGTGCCATGTGCAGCGGGCGGCTGACGAGGTTCGGCACGAGGCCGTAGAAGATCAGGCCGAGATGAAAGGCGATGCTGAGCGCGCCCGCGGCGAGCCAGAACCAGCGGCGCGCGCCGTCGTCAGGGGTCACGGGGGATGATTGCGGCAGGCGCGGGAAAATCGACGAGAGGGGATCCGGCCAGCGGCGCGGGAAGTGGTTTCCCGCGCCGCCCGTGGCCGGCCGGGATCAGTAGCTGCCTTCCGGCATCTCGATTCCGGCTTCCTGGTAGTAATGCACCGCGCCGGGATGCAGCTTGCCGGTGACGTTGGAGAGCATCTCACCGGTCACGCCGTTCCACCACGCCGCATTGGCGCCCATGGCGTCCTTCTGCCCCCAGTAGGTCTTCGTGATCTGGTAGGCGGTCTCGTCGTCCATGTCGGTGGTGGTGTGGGCGACCACGGGCAGCGAGGTGGTCACCACGTCGCCGTCCACGCCGGCATAGGTGCCGCCGGGGATCACCAGGCGGGTGCGCTTGGTGGCCGCTACCTGTTCGTCATCCAGGGACAGTAGCTTTACCGGGGTGCTGGCGGCGGCCTCGATGACATTTGGAGCGGGCCAGGAACCGGCGGTGACGAAGCCGTCGATCTGGCGGTTCTTCAGCGCCGGAACCGCGTTATCGAGCTCGAGATCGGCGAGCTTGACCTGGTCGGTGAGGCCGAAGAGGCCGAAATACTTCTCGCCCTCGCGGGCGCCGAAGGAGCCCTTGCCGATCAGCATGGTCTTGCCGGCAAGGTCGGCGAAGGTTTCGACCCCGGCGTCCTCGCGCACCACGAAATGCATGGTCAGCGACGGGATCGGGAACAGCGCGCGGATGTTGTCAAACGCCGGGTCACCCTTGCCCTCGAACATCGCCTTGCCGCCCTGGGCGAGACCGACGAGAGCCGGCGGCGTGGTGAACACGTAGTTGCCACCGCGCTTGGCGGCTTCCATCACGTTCTGCACGGAGCCCTGGCTTTCCTCGACGGTGACGATGATTTCGCCATCGCTGCCCGCCTTCAGGGCCTCGGCGATCTGGACACCCATCTGGTAGTAGGAAGAGGTGGACTTGGCGGACTTGTAAGTGACGCGGGTCTCGGCGCCGGCGGATTGCATGGAGACGAGCAGGGCCGCCGCCAGCAGGTAACGCGGGAATTTCATCGGGAATTTCTCCAGGCGTGATTTTTAGGACCCGCGAAGATATCACCAAATTGCAATTCCAGCGAAAGCCGGAATCCATCTCGCAGGGCATGCCGGAGCCAACTGGGTGGATCAAACCGGGTCTGCTATGCTCCGGCCCCCGAATCCCGCCCTTCCGATTTCCCGTCCTCCATGTCCGAAAACCAGCAGCGCCCGCGCGGCGTGATCACGCCGATCCTGACCCCGTTCAACGACGACCTCAGCTTCGCCCCGGATCTCTACCTCGACCAGGCGCGCTGGCTGCTCGACCATGGCATCCATGTTATCTCGCCGTTCGGCACGACCGGTGAAGCGCTCAGCATGGCGACGGAAGAACGCCTTGCCGCCGTGGATGTGCTCGTCGACGGTGGCATCGATCCCGCGCTGCTGATGCCGGGCACCGGCCTTTGCAACCTGCCGGAGACGCTGGAACTCTGCCGCCACGCGGTGGAACGGGGTTGCGCCGGGGTGATGACGCTGCCGCCCTTTTTCTACAAGAACGCCAGCGACGACGGACTCTACGCCTACTTCGACCGGTTGATCAACACCATCGATCATCCCGCGCTCCGGATCTGCCTCTACCATATTCCGCCGATGGCGGGCATCGGTTTCTCTCCGACGCTGGCCGGCCGCCTGGCGGCGGACTTCCCCGACGTGATAGTGGCCTACAAGGACAGCTCCGGTGACTTCGACAATACTCGCGCGGTGATCGAGGCCGCGCCCGCCATCTCGGTGTTCCCCGGATCGGAGACCTTCCTCCGCGCCGGCGTCGAGTCCGGCGGCGCGGGTTGCATATCCGCCACCTGCAACGTCAATCCCTCCGGCATCCGCGGGGTCTACGACCTCGTCACCGGCGCAAGCGAAGGCGACCTCGACAGCGCCAACGACGCCATGGTGGCGATGCGCAAACAGATCGAGGGATACGCGCCGATTCCGGCGATGAAAGGACTGCTGGCGGCGGCGCGCGACGAACCGCGCTGGCGCAACGTCCGTCCGCCGTTGGTCGCCGCCAGCATCGAGAAGACTTCGGACCTCGCTGCGCGCCTCGGAAGCGCCCTGCCACCGCTATAGAAAGATTTCAGCAGGGATGAAACCCGGGTAAGTCCGGACCGTATCTTTTCGAAATCCCAGCGAAAGCTGGGATCTATATTCAACCGGGCGCCACACCCAATCTTGGACGCCAGCCTTCGCTGGTGTTACGAGCGTATGTCTCGCAGAGTATCGAAAGTTTTCTGGCGGATCCGTCTCAACCCTGACCCACCATCCCCCGGCGAATAAGGTTCAGGCCGATCAACAGGAAGAACACCAGGACGATGGTCTTGAAGCGTCCGGAATCGATACGCCGGCGGATCACCTCGCCGATGGAAAAGCCCACCAGCGTGGGCACGATCATTGCCGCGGACACCGTCGCCACCGGGCCGCTCAGCATGCCGTTCTGCCAGAAGCCGTAGCACAGTGGCAGGCTGCCAATGAAAAAAAGAAACCCGGTGCCGCCCACGAATTCATCCTTCTCCACCCCGCGGGCGATGAGATAGGCGGCTACCGGCGGTGACCAGATGGCGGTGAACCCGCCGATCACTCCCGCCAAAAAACCGCCGATCACCTGGGCGGGACGATCGAGACGATCGGGTATCGGCGGCACCCGCAAGAGCAGGTTGATCACCGCGAACAACACGATCACCAGGCCCACCAGGGCGACCAGGATGTCCGCCGATACGCGGGTCGTATATCCGGTCGTGATCAGCAGGCAGACCGGCAACACCAATGCGAATAACCAGTAGCGTCGCGCAATGGCAGCGGCATTGCCGGAGCGATGGATCTGCCAGATATTGGTGAGCATGATGGGAAACACCATCAGCGCCACCGCCAGCCTCGCATCGATGAACATCGTCATCAGTCCTACCGCCGCGATCGGCAGACCCACGCCGAGAGTGCCCTTGGAGACGCCCGCGACGAGGAAGCATCCCGCGGCAATGAACATCCACGGTTCCATGATTACTCGATCAGAGGACGGCTATTGTTGCTATTGATGATGCAAATGCGCGGGCGGCAACTACCGCTCCGCGCGGGAAGCATAGCACCGCTGGGGTGGATGCGGGCACCGCCCGGCAACTGCACCTGACCGGTTATCGCCCCGGTCAACGGGTGTTGCAACCAGCGCGTCATGTCATCGGGTTTGTTCCCAAAGCGCCCCGCGGGTGGATGCCGATGTCGTTATCGGGACACAGTTATGCTGCGAATGGACACGCTCTGGCGCCCCCGGCTCGGGCATACTTGATGTTTGTCGTTATGGGTGACCGTCAATGGAAATCGCGGTAAAGGCACGGTTTCAAGCCAAATTTGCCATCACGTGTCAATGCACTATAATGAAAATGTATGCGTTTCCCCGTATGGTGGAACGAATGTCCCTGGAAGGCCTGCATGGAATCCGGACTTTCTGTAAATAACGATCATCAAGTAGAACGGCATACGAAGAACCCGATAATTACGCTGACAACCGACGATATCCGCCGCGATATCTCTCATTGGAGTCCTGCACATGAAAGACAAGATCAAGCCCAGACATACCCCGGGTGAACTGCGCTACACTGACCTGACGGCTTACGACAAGGGGCTTGTCGAACGCGCTGTCAGGAGTGGCCACAGTCGCCGCGACGTGCTCAAGTTGATGGCCGTGACCGGCGTCTCGATGGCCACGGCACAAAACCTTCTGTCCACCGGTGGCGAGGCCATGGCGCAGACGCCGAAGAAAGGCGGCAGCGTTCGCATGGCATCCAACCTGCACGGCCCGGACGACCAGCTCGACCCGCCATTGATGACGTCCACCATCGACTACACCCGCAGCCGCGTCCTGTACAACAGCCTCTTGCAACACGCCGATGACCTGACGCCGCAGCCCGAACTCGCGGAGACCTGCGAGCCGAATGCGGACGCCACCGAATGGACGATGAAGCTGCGCCAGGGCGTGGTGTTCCACGATGGCACGCCGTTTACCGCGGACGACGTGGTTTACAGCATGAATCGCCATATCGCCGAGGACTCCAAGTCGGTGATCAAGTCGGTGCTGGAATCCGTGCAGGAATTCAAGAAGGTCGGCCCGCATGAAGTGGTGGCGGTGCTGAAGAATCCCAATGCCGACCTGCCCACCCTGCTCGGCCTGTTCCAGACCAAGATCGTGAAGAACGGCACCACCGGCGACGGCATCGGCACCGGTCCCTTTACCCTGGAGTCCTTCGAGCCCGGGGTGAAATCCACCCACTTGCGAAACGAGAACTACTGGCGTGAAGGCGCCAACCTGGATGCGCTGGAAATCACCGCGATCACCGATCCGGTGGCCCGGGTCAACGCGCTCATCGCGGGGGATGCGCAACTCGTGACGCAGATCGATCCCAATGCATTCCGCCAGATCGAGGAAGCCGACGGCGTCACGCTGCTGTCCACCCCGGCGGGACTGCAGATGGGTATCTGTTGCCTGAGAAATACCGAGCCCGGCAGCAACGACGATTTCGTCATGGGGATGAAGTACATCCAGGACCGCGAGCGCATCGTCAATCGCATTCTCAAGGGCAAGGGCACGCTGGGTAATGATCACCCGGTATCGACCGCCCACGGCGCGGACTACTGCAGCGAATTGCCGATTCGCGAGTTCGATCCTGACAAGGCCAAGTTCCATTTCGAGAAATCCGGTTACAAGAGCGCGGAACTCTACGTCGCGCCGGTCATGTCCGGTATCGAGGATGCCTGCCTGCTGGCCCAGGCCAACTGCGCCAAGATCGGCTTCGACCTCAAGCTGAAGAAGGTGCCCACCGACGGCTACTGGGGCGCGGTCTGGATGAAGGAACCGGTGAACGTGGTGAGCTGGAATATGAGACCCACCGCCAACTCCCAGATGGCGATCCAGTTCGCCCCCGGGGCGGCGTGGAACGATACCTTCTGGAACAACGATCGGGTGGGTGAACTGCTGACCCTCGCCCTGGCGGAACTGGATCCGGCCAAACGTCACGCGATGTACTGCGAGACGCAGGAACTGATCCACAACGGCAGCGGCATGGTGATCCCCGCGTTCTCCAACATCAATGACGGCATTGCCAGCAACATCATGGGCATGCCCAAGGTACCGCTGGGGCAGCTCGGCGGTTGCGAATGGCCGGAGTTCATCTGGCTCGCGTGAGCACAGGATCGCCCCGGTAGTCGCGGCGTCACCACGCTTTCGACCGGGCAATCCGAGGAGGCCTGCATTGCAAACAGTGCAGGCCTCTTTTTTGTTATTCAATCCACAGGGACGTAAACCCGGAGGACCAATGCAATGATGCTGCAAATGGTGTTGCGCCGGATTGCCATCGGTATTGCAACCATACTCGTGGTGTCCGTCATCGTCTTCGTCATGACCAGGCTGCTTCCCGGGGACGTGGCGCAGATCATCCTCGGCCAGGGGGCCACCCCCGAGACGCTGGCCGTGCTGCGCAAGGAACTGGGTCTCGACCAGCCGGGGTATATCCAGTACTTCATCTGGCTGGGCGACCTGTTTACCGGCGATCTCGGAATCTCCAAGGCGGGCGGTGCAACGATCTCCAGCCTGATCGGCGGACGATTCGGCAACACCATGCTTCTCGCGGGGCTGGTGGCGCTGATCTCGATCCCGATCTCCATCGTGCTCGGCCTGTGGGCGGCGATGCACCCGGGCTCCTGGCTTGACCGCATCATCACCTTCGGTACCCTGAGCACGATCTCCGTGCCGGAGTTTTTCATCGCCACCATCATGGTGCTGATCTTCGCGGTCGAACTGCACTGGCTGCCGTCCACCGCGATGCTGGCGGACAACATGTCGTTTCTCGAACTGCTGCGCGGCCTTGCTATGCCGATCATCACGCTGGTGATCGTGGTATCCGCGCAGATGATCCGCATGACACGGGCGGGGATTCTCAACGTGATGAGTTCACCCTATATCGAGATGGCGATCCTCAAGGGCGTGCCACGGGGACGCATCATCCTGCGTCATGCCTTTCTCAACGCCATCGGTCCGATCATCAACGTGATCGCGCTCAACCTGGCCTACCTGGTGAGCGGGGTGGTGGTGGTGGAGACCATCTTTGCCTATCCCGGGCTCGCCAAGCTGATGATCGATGGCGTGCAGACCCGGGACCTGCCGCTGGTACAGGCCTGCGCGATGATATTCTGCACCACGTACGTGCTCCTGATCCTGGTGGCGGATATCGGCTCCATCGTCTCCAATCCGCGCTTGCGACACCCGAAATAGGGGAATCACCATGACCAATTCCAACGAACAGAACGGCGTGGCGGGCGAGGACGTCGTCGACGAGATTGACAAGTTCGCGGAGCTTCCCGACGTTCCACCGAAACGTAAGCTGAAACTTTCCTGGGTCGGCAGGATCGCCTCCGGTATCGTGATTTTCTGGTTGGTGATCGCCGCCGTCGGCCCCTGGGTGGCGCCGTTCCACGAGATGGACATGGATGGTGACGACAGCTTCCTCGACGCTCATACCAACGAGTACGGCACCTTCTACCTCGGCACCGACTATCTCGGACGGGATACGTTCTCGCGCGTCATCTGGGGCGCGCGCATGACCATCGGCATCTCCCTCGCGGCAACGCTGCTGGCCTACGCGCTCGGTATCACGCTGGGAATCGCCGCGGCGGTGAAGGGTGGCTGGGTGGACATGATCATCAGCCGGATGAACGATGCGATCCTGGCATTGCCGTCGATCATGCTGGGGTTGATCGCCATCGCGGCCTTCGGATCCTCGATACCCATCCTGATCATCATTGCCGGAATCATCTACGGCTCGAGCGTGTTTCGCATCGCGCGCGCCCTCGGGCTCGACATCATGGTGCAGGACTACGTGGAGGCGGCGAAGGCCCGGGGGGAAGGCATCTGGTGGATCATCCGCTCGGAGGTCCTGCCCAACGCGGCGATGCCCCTGGCGACGGATTTCGGGCTCAGGCTCGTGTTCGTGGTGCTCTTCATCTCCAGCCTGAGTTTTCTCGGCCTCGGGGTGCAGCCACCGGCGGCGGACTGGGGCAGCATGGTACGGGAGAATCTCGCTGGGCTGACCTACAACTCCTGGGCCTCGGTCTGGCCTGCGTTCGCCATCGCCACCTTCACCATCTCGATCAACCTGATCGTGGATGATATCTCCGCAAAGTCCGGCGGCAGCCTGGCGAAAAAAATGGTGTAGCCCGATGAACGAGAACACGACGGAAAAACTGCTGGAGGTCAAGGATCTCCGTATCAGCGCCTACAACGACGAGAAGCAGGAGATCCCCATCGTCAAGGGTGTCACCTTCGACATCTACAAGGGCCAGGTGGTCGCGCTCATCGGCGAATCCGGCTCCGGCAAGACTACGATCTCGCTGGCCTCCCTGTCCTATACCAAGCCCGGTCTCGAATTCACCGGGGGGCAGGTGTTGCTGAACGGCGAGGACATGCTCACCGCTCCACCCCTGCGCAAGCGGGAGATTCGCGGCGCCAACGCCGCCTACCTGGCGCAGAGCGCCGCGGCGACCTTCAATCCCGCCATCACCATCGGCGAGCAGGTGACGGAGTCGGCGGTCCTGCATGGCATCCTGAGCCAGGAAGAAGCGAACAAGCGCGCGGTGGAGCTGTACTATGCGCTGGAGTTGCCCGACCCGGACCGGATCGGTTTCCGCTATCCGCACCAGGTTTCCGGCGGCCAGCTCCAGCGGCTCATGGCGGCCATGGCACTGTGCGGCAAGCCGGACTTAATGGTGCTGGACGAGCCCACCACGGCGCTCGACGTCACCACCCAGATCGAGGTGCTGAAGGCGTTCAAGAAGGTGATCCATGAGGAGAACTCCGCGGCCATCTACGTCACCCACGACCTTGCCGTGGTGGCGCAGATCGCGGACTACATCGTGGTGCTTTACAGCGGGGAGATCATGGAGCAGGGCACCGCGGAACAGATCATCAACAACCCCACCCACGCCTATACCAGGCGCCTGATGGAAGCGGTGCGCCCCAAGCCCGCCGCCGGCCTCGGCACCGCGGTGGGCGCCGAGCATACGCGCGACATTCCCGCCCTGGCGGTAAAGGAAATGACCGCGGGCTACGGCGGTATCATCAACGGCGAACCCGCGGTCACCATCCTGCGCGATATCAACGTGGCGGTGGACAATGCACACGTCGTCGGCGTGATCGGCGAATCCGGTTGCGGCAAATCCACCCTGGCTAGAGTCATGGCCGGACTGCTGCCACCCGCGCGGGGCGACGTGGAGCTGGAGGGGGTCAAGCTCGCCGGTGGATTGCAGGAACGCAAACTCTCGGAACTGCAGAAAGTCCAGTTCGTATTCCAGATGGCCGATACCGCGCTCAACCCGAAGCAGCTCATCGGCAACATCATCGGCCGCCCGCTGGAGTTCTACCATGGCCTCAGGGGCAAGGAGAAGCATGCAAAGGTTTCCGAGATCCTGAAAATGGTGGAGCTGCCGCCCGAATTCGCCAACCGCTACCCGATGGAACTGTCCGGCGGGCAAAAACAGCGCATCAACCTGGCGCGTTCGCTGGCGGCAAATCCCGAGGTCATGCTGTGTGACGAAGTGACATCGGCGCTCGACAGCATCGTCGGCGCCAACGTGATCAAGCTCCTTACCGCGCTCAGGGACAAGACCGGGGTGTCGTTCGTCTTCATCAGCCACGACCTTTCCACGGTGGCGTCGTTCGCAGACGAGATCGTGGTCCTGTATGCCGGCCGCGTCGTGGAGCAGGGTCCGGCGGACGAGGTGCTGGAGCCGCCGTTCCACCCCTATACCCGGCTACTGATCAGTTCCGTGCCGGAACTGCGCATAGGCTGGCTGGAAGACACCATGCAGAAGCGCGAAATGGCGGTCGGTATAGCCAAGAGCGTGGAAATAAAGGCCACCGGTTGTCCCTTCTACAATCGTTGTCCACTGGGAATCGACGGAACCTGTGAACAGAAGACGCCGCCCATACGGACCCTGGAGAACGGGCACCAGATTACCTGTCACCTGACAGTTGACCAGCTCACCGAAGCGGAGCAGCATACGCAGAAAATCCTTCATGGCTTCGAGAAGCTGGAGGACAAGTCCCTGAACGCCGGCGCCTGACGCCCCGCATATCGGAGAACATCGATGAGCAAGTATGAAGCGCTGACCCGCATGGGCGTCCAGCATCCCGGTGAAATCCTGCGCTATGAACTGTACTCCATCGGCCAGACCGATATCCTGCGTATCATCTACAATCGCAAGAAGGGCTCGATCCTCCCGGTCACCAAGAAGTACCGCTTTCCGCAGATCAAGAAATCCACCATGGTGGACAGCGGCACACGCAAGACGCAGGTGCTGTTCGAGAGCTCCAACGAACTGCGCAATGCGATCGCCGAGCTTGACAAGCTGCTGGACGCGACCAAGCACACCGTGTCCGAAAAGCAGGTCCTGATGGAGGAATTGCGCCTCATGGAGGAGGAATTCGCCGTGCGCATCAGCACCATCAGGCGGCTGCTGGAAAAGGAGTAAACCGGGCGGGGACCGTGCTGCGGCATGTTGTTCGCCGCCAGAGCCGGTTCTAGCTGTTGCCTGGTGTCGGCGGAGAATCTTCCCCGGCCGCGTCGGGGTCCTCCGGATCCTCCCAGTCTTCCCAGTCCTCGCGCGCCTGCTGCTGGATGCTCTCGTAAGCGGCGCTCGACGCATGCATGCCGGTGGGGGTAACCGAAAGCCGTGGCCCGCCGGTCCTTGCGCGGCGTCGCGTCATCCGCCAGACGCCAAACAGGCCGGTGAACAGGTGGGCCAGCGCCAGGCACCAGAAAAAGCCGGCGATGCCGATCCAGTCCATCGTCATCGCCACCAGCAGCGGTCCGGTCACCGCTCCGAGCCCGCCCACCAGCACCAGGGTGCCGCTCGCGGCAATCATCTGTGTCGGGTCGAGATGGTCGTTGATATAGGCGATGCAGACCGAGTAGAGCGGCAGCGCGAGCCCGCAGAACAGGGCAACCGCCAGCAACAGGCTGACAATTGGCGTGCCGGTGAGGGGAATGCAGATGATCGCCGCGATGCCCGCCAGGACGCTGGTGATGATCAGCACCAGACGCCGGTCAAACCTGTCCGAGAGCGCGCCGATGGGCCATTGCAGGACGACGGTGCCCGCCACCGCGGCGGACATGAACCACGAGATCTCCTTCAGTTCGAGGCCCAGGCGGCGCGCATACACCGGCCCCAGGGCGAAGAACGTGGCGGTGACAAGCCCGACCATGAACATGCCGAACATCCCCAGCGGGGAGATCCGGTACAGTTCCGCCATGCGTACATTGACCGATTCCTCGTGGTGCGGGGACTCCGAGGCTGACAACAACAATGGCACCACGGCGATGGAGATCAGGATGGAGGTCAGCACGAACAGCGGATAACCGCCGGGATCGGACAGGTTCAATAGCAACTGACCGCCCCCGGCGCCGACGTAAGTCACCACCATGTACAGGGACAGCAGTTTCCCGCGCGTGGCATTGGTGGCGCGGTCGTTGAGCCAGCTCTCCGCCACCACGTACAGGCCGGCGAAACAAAATCCACTGACGAGGCGGAGCGCAATCCAGACCGGCACCTGGACGAATACCGCGTGCACCAGGATCGCGGCGGAGGCGAGGGCGGCGAAGGCGGCGAATACCCGCACGTGGCCGACCTGCACCATCATCTTCGGCGCCAGCAGCGAGCCGCTGAGGAAGCCGACGTAGAACGCCGACATGATCAGGCCCGTGGTGGTGGCGCTGAATCCCTCCTGGTCCGCGCGCACCGCGAGCAGGGTGGCCTGCAGTCCATCGCCCAGCATGAGGATGCCGAAGCCCAGTAAAAGCGCCCAGGTCGACAGCAGCACGCGGGACATCCCGCCGGTGTTGGATTGCGTCGGCATCCTCCGATTGTAGAGGCCGCGTCGGGTTACACCAATTTCCGGAACTAGCCGAATTCCTCTTCGCGAACGCGAACGATGGCGCTCACCACGTCGTTATAGGGCGTGGCGATGCCGACTTCCTTACCAACCACCGGTACCATGCCGTTGATGGCGTCGATCTCCGATGGCCGGCGATCCAGGTGATCCAGCAGCATGGAAGGGCGAGCGTCGGGCATGTTGCCGCCGAACGCGGAGACGTAGGCGTCGACGTCGTCGAAGTCGAGGTGGATGCCCTTCGCCCGCGCCACGGCATCCGCCTCGCGCGCGCAGCCGAGGGAGATTGCCCAGGTCTGCGGATCGGCCATCATTTCGCCGATCGTGCGGTGGAATACCGTGCAGGGGGCGCTGAAGGTGACGTTGCAGATGAACTTCTCCCAGATGAGCTGGTTGATGTCTTCGAATGCGCGCACATTGAATCCCGCATCGCGCCACACCGCGGCCACCTTTTCCACCCGCTCGGTGAGGCCGCCCGCCATTTCGCCGATGCGGATGAGCTGCATGCCGTTATGGTGGGCGTGTCCCGGTCCCTTCATCGACGCGCCGAAGCCGCCCGCCACGCCCAGCAGGATATTGCCGTTGTCGATGGCGGCGTGGATCCGCTCGCCCGCGCCGAGGCCGTTCTGGATGGTGAGGATCAGGCTGTTGTCGTCGACTATCCGCTCCGCGGACTTCGCCGCGGCGCTCACCCCGGAGGCCTTGGTGGCGATGATCACCAGGTCGCAGACACCGACATCGCCGGTGTCGGTGTGGGCGGACAGGGTTACCGTGCGGTCGCCGCTGGCGCCTTCGACCCGCAGCCCGTTGGCGCGGATCGCGTCGATATGTTCACGCCAGGTATCCACTACGTGGACCTCGTTACCGGCGTCCGCCAGCAGCGCGACGTACACCGAGCCCATGGCTCCCGCGCCTATGATCGCTATTTTCATTTCGTGTATTGCTGAGATACCGCCAGGTACTGGCGGTGTGGTCGCAGAGTTGTTATCGCCGTTACGCGGAGGGGGCGCGCTGGCGTCGGGAATCCATTCTAGCAGCGAATCCCTCCCTGGATGGATCCGGGATTTTCATCCAGGGAATTCGGACACAAAAAAGCCGGGACTCCCGATGGAGTCCCGGCATGGCGACGTTGCCTGTGGTCCTAGTTCTCGCCGCGCGCCGGAGAGTCCGACATGAAGCGGTTGAACTCTTCCTCGTCCGCGCGTCGTTTGGCGTCGGAGCGGAAGTCGGCAAACCGGCGGGCGCGCTCCCGGATCTCTTCGCGGATCTCGCGAATGCGATCGTGCTGGGTCTGCTGGTACTCGTTGAACACCACGTTATCGCTCCCGCGGTGGTTGCCGAAGCCATTGCCGCCGTTCCGGTTGCCGGCCACCTTGTCCCACTGGCCGCGGATCCAGCGATAGAGTTCCTGCACGCTGCGGCCGGTGATGATCCAGAAAAGGATGAACAGGCCGATGGGCCAGAACAGGATGAAGCCGAACACCATCGCGGCGATGTTGAGCCCCGACCAGTTGCCGCCACCTTTCCAGCAGCACTGGGTGTGCGCATGGTAGCCGTTGTTCACGTTGTTGGCATCACTTGCAGATGACATGATGAAATCTCCTCAAAGGTTTCAGTGAAGCGCTCCCAGACAGTGTTCCTATGCGGGCAGACGCGCTTCCGGGGTTGACCAATGTGAACACTGTTCGCATAATATAGCGGAGCGATTATCTCGTTTCAAGGCATTTTGCGAAAAAAAGTGAACAATGTACACATTTCCCGGGCGAGTCAACCCAAATGATTGAAAAAAAGGATAAAAAACAGGGATATCACCATGGCAACCTGGCCGAGTCCCTGCTCAACGCAGTGGACGACCTGGCCAGCCGGTTCGGCATCGAGTCGGTCACCCTGCGCGGATGCGCCAAGCTCGTCGGTGTCTCGCCATCGTCGGCGTTTCGCCACTACACCGACAAGCGCGCACTGATGACCGCTTTTGCCACCCGCGCCCTGCACCAGCTCTCCGCGCGTATGACCGCCGCCCGGGAAAAAGCCATCGCGGCCGGCGAGAACCCGTTCCACGCCGTGGGCCTCGCCTACGTCGAATTCGCTCTCGACAAGCCCGCCTTCTTCCGCGCCATGTGGCACGAGGAAGCGATCTACTCCAACGATCCCGAATACGTCGACGCGGCCAACGCCCTCAGCGACCACCTCCACGGCGGCTTCGCCGACACCATCGATGACCACGACCCGGGAGAACTCAGCGCCCAGGAACTACTTGCCTGGTCCGCGGTGCACGGACTCGCGAGCCTGTTCGTCGACGGTCCCGTGGGCAGGGGAAAGCCCAAGGCCGAACGGATGGCGCGGGCGGAGGAGATGTTGCGCGGCTTGCAGGGGGCATTCTAGCGGCCATGCATCCATGCCACAGGCACGCTATCATGGCTTCGATGCTTCAGATAGACCGCAACGTAAACCGCCCCGGGCGCCGGGAGCCGGGGTGCATTGCGGCAAGCGGATAGTGCCGGTTCGGCCCCGGTCGCTGCTTGTCGACCTCGACGGGGTGGTGTACCAGGAGGGTCATCTTGTCGATGGGGCGGCGGAGGCAGTCGCCTGGATCGAGGACCGGGGAATCCCCCATCGCTTCCTGACCAATACCAGCTCGCGGCCACGCCGGGCCATCGTCGACAAGCTGGGCGACATGGGACTGCGGGTCGACGCGGAACATATCCTGACGCCGCCGGTGGCCGCGGCGGACTGGCTAAGGGGCCGGGTGGACGGTCCTGTGGCGCTGTTCGTCAACGAGGTTACGTGGGAGGACTTTGGGGACATTGCCCGGTTCGACGAGGCGAAGCACCGGCGCGCCGCCGCCGTGGTGATCGGCGACCTGGGCGAGGACTGGACGTTCGCGCGCCTGAACCAGGCGTTTGGCCTCCTGATGAACGACGCCCGGCCACCCCTCCTCGCACTCGGCATGACGCGCTACTGGCGCACCGGTGGTGGGCTCCAGCTCGACGTGGGACCATTCGTGAAGGCGCTGGAATACGCCACGGGAACCGAGGCCGTGGTTCTTGGCAAGCCGGCCCCGGAATTTTTCCATGCCGCGCTGCATGCGCTGGATGCATCGCAGAAAGAAACCCTGATGATCGGGGATGACCGCGTCGGCGATGTCGAAGGCGCCGAGGCCGCCGGCATTCCGGGCGCGTTGGTGAGAACCGGTAAATTCAGCCCCTCGGACCTGGACGCCGACCCGCCGCCTTCCCTGGTATTCGATTCCATCGCGGATCTGCCGGGGTGGTGGGAAGACTGTGCATCCGCACGGTGAGTGCGCCCTGCCACTATTTATCGTCCACCTGGTTGGATAACCCCCGGTAGATAGATACCCCAAGGAACTGTCATCAAACTGCCGCGGGAGATACGGCATAATGATGCGCAGGACAAACCCACGGATAGAGTCATGAACAAGATTCCCGCCGTCCGCGACGTTCCCGCGACCGGTGATGACGAGATTCGCCGCCTGGATGCCTGGTGGCGCGCCTGCAATTACCTCGCCGCGGGGATGATCTACCTGCGGGACAACCCGCTGCTGCGCGAGCCCCTCGCGCCGGCGCATATCAAGAGCCGCCTGCTGGGGCACTGGGGGTCGAGCCCGGGGCTGGCGTTCATGATCGTGCATCTCAACCGCCTGATCCGCGAGTACGACCAGGAGGCCATCTTCCTCGCCGGACCGGGACACGGCGCGCCGGGGGTGCTCGCGCCGCTCTACCTCGAGGGCTCCTATTCCGAGGTCTACCCCGACATGAGCGAGGACGCCGAGGGCATGCGGCGATTCTTCAAGCAGTTCTCCTTCCCCGGCGGCATCGGCAGCCATTGCACCCCGGAGACCCCGGGGTCGATACACGAGGGCGGCGAACTCGGCTACAGCCTGTCCCATGCCTTCGGCGCGGCGTTCGACAATCCCGACCTGCTGGTGACGGTGGCGGTGGGCGACGGCGAGGCGGAGACCGGCCCCCTGGCCACCGCCTGGCATTCCACCAAGTTCCTCCACCCCGTGCGTGACGGCGCGGTACTGCCGATCCTCCACCTCAACGGTTACAAGATCAACAATCCCACCCTCCTCGCGCGCATCCCCGGCGAAGAGTTGGAGCAAATGTTCCGCGGCTATGGCTGGGTGCCGTACTTCGTCGAGGGTGACGATCCCATGACCATGCATCGCGTCATGACGGAGACCATGGATCGCTGCCTCGCTGACATCCGCGCGATCCAGGGCGAGACGCGCGCCTCGGGCAAGGCAGCTCGCGCGCACTGGCCCATGATCGTTCTGCGCACTCCCAAGGGCTGGACCTGCCCGCGCGAGGTGGACGGGCATTTCGTCGAGGGTTACTGGCGCGCGTACCAGGTGCCGCTGTCCGGGGTGCGAGACGATCCCGCGCAACTGGCGGCGCTGGAATCCTGGCTGCGCAGTTACCGGCCGGAGGAACTGTTCGACCAGTCCGGACGCCTGGTGGCCGAA
Source organism: Gammaproteobacteria bacterium (assembly GCA_030432755.1). Classification (GTDB taxonomy): domain Bacteria; phylum Pseudomonadota; class Gammaproteobacteria; order Arenicellales; family Poriferihabitantaceae; genus VYFG01. The sequence continues at coordinate 128,041 of JAUILZ010000001.1, forward strand.
CTGCGGGACCTGTCGCCCACGGGTAGCCGGCGCATCGGCACCAATCCCCATGCAAACGGCGGACTGTTGCGCAGGCCACTGAGGCTGCCGGACTTTCGCCGCTACGGCGTGGAAGTGAAATCCCCGGCGCGGGAGGAGGCGGAGAACACCCGGCCCCTGGGCAAGTTCCTGCGCGACGTGATGCGGGACAACTCGCGTAACTTCCGCGTCTTCGGCCCGGACGAAAACACGTCCAACAAGCTCGACGATATCTACGCGGAGAGCGGCAAGCTCTGGCTCTCGGACTACCTGCCGGAGGACGAGGACGGCGGCAACCTTTCGCCCGACGGCCGCGTCATGGAGATGCTCTCCGAGCACACCCTGGAGGGCTGGCTCGAGGGTTATCTCCTCACCGGACGCCACGGCTTCTTCTCCACCTACGAGGCCTTCGTCCACGTCATCGACTCGATGTTCAACCAGCACGCCAAGTGGCTCGCCATCTCGGAGGAAATCCCCTGGCGCGCGCCGGTGGCCTCGCTCAACCTGCTGATCACCTCCACGGTCTGGCGCCAGGACCACAACGGCTTCACCCACCAGGACCCGGGTTTCCTCGACATCGTGGTGAACAAGAACCCGGGCGTCACCCGCATCTACCTGCCGCCCGACGTCAATTCGCTGCTCACGGTGGCCGATCACTGCCTGCGCAGCGTCAACGACGTCAACGTGATCGTGGCGGACAAGCAGAAGCATCTCCAGTTCATGGACATGGACGAGGCGATCAGGCATTGCACGCGGGGCATCGGCATCTGGGACTGGGCGAGCAACGACCAGGGCGGCGAACCGGATGTGGTCATGGTGGGTTGCGGCGACATCCCCACCCAGGAGGCGCTCGCGGCGACGGACCTTATCCGGCAACATTTTCCCGATATCCGGCTCCGCTTCGTCAACGTGGTGGACCTGTTCACCCTGCAGCCCGAGGGCGAGCATCCCCACGGCCTGTCGGATCGCGACTTCGACAGCCTGTTCACCCGCGACAAGCCGGTGATCTTCAACTTTCACGGCTATCCCTGGCTGATCCACCGCCTCGCCTACCGGCGCGCCAACCATGCGAACTTGCATGTCCGCGGCTACAAGGAGAAGGGAAACATCAACACGCCCCTCGAACTCGCCATCGACAACGAGATCGACCGCTTCAGCCTCGCCATCGACGTGATCGATCGGGTGCCCGCGCTCCAGGCGCGCGGCGCCCACGCCAAGGAAATGCTGAAGGGGATGCGTATCGAATGCCGGCTCTACGCGCACGAGCATGGCGTCGACCATCCCGACCAGGCACAGTGGCGCTGGCCGCGTTGAACGCGGAATACTGAAAGGCGCGGGCGTCCTGCGCCCCGGCTCTTTCGGGGCCTGAATCGTGGAGGCTGTTGGCGCCGATCCCCGGCAACCAGTATCATCGTTGCGCCAGTACGGCGACGCGGACCATCGCGGGTTGTTGACCGGCGAGAGCCCGAACAAGCAGCGCGAGGAGTTCCATGAAAAGCGAAGATCTCAAGAGCCTCCAGGCGCCACTCAAGGACCTGTACAGGACTTCCCCCGAGTCGGCGATGATCACCCTCCACGCGGAGGGCGTAATGGGCGAAGACGTTTCCTGCAGCGTCGAAACGGGCAGGGCGCTCGTCGAGGCCGGACTTCACCCGGCCACGGGAGGTTCGGGCATGCAGGCCTGTTCGGGCGACATGCTGCTCCAGGCCCTGGTGGCCTGCGCCGGGGTCACGCTGTCCGCGGTGGCCACGGCGATGCAGATCCCCGTCGATTCGGCCCGGCTGCGGGCCGAGGGAGACCTGGATTTCCGTGGCACCCTGGGCGTGGACCGGGAGGCGCCGGTGGGATTCAGCGACATTCGCCTCCACTTCGACATCGAGAGTCCCGCGCCCGCGGAACAACTCGCGAAACTGGTGGAGGTGACGGAGCGTTACTGCGTCGTACTGCAGACGCTGCGCTCCTCGCCGGCCGTGGTCACCGCCATCCATGGCTGACGGGTCCGGCGAAACGGCGGGGACCGTCCCGCCGGGTTACGACATGCCCGGACACCCACGTACATGATCGCCGCGGAGCGGGAATGAGTACCCGCGGCCTGGCAAGCGTGGACATCGTGATGAGTCCGGCGACCCTCGCCGACCTGCCCCGGATGCAGGAGATCCGGCGCGCGGCGTTCGAACCGATCTTCTCAGCGTTTCGCGCGACGCTGGGCGAGCGCATCTACGAGCGTGCCCAGGCGAGGGAGGACGCGGCCCAGGGCGAACTGCTGGCATCCCTGCTCGAGGTGGATTCCCCCTGGGAGGTATACACCGCCGACCGCCCGGGAACCATGGCCGGATTCATTTCGATCCTGTGCAACGGGGAGACCCGGGTCGGCGAGATCGGCCTCAACGCGGTGCATCCCGATCATGCCGGGCAGGGTATTGGCACGGCGATGTATGACTTCGCCGTGGAACGCATGAAGGCCGCGGGCATGGAGGTCGCCACCGTCTCCACGGGTGGCGACGCCAGTCACGCGCCCGCGCGCCGCGCCTACGAGAAGGCCGGATTCAACCGGGCGATTCCCGGCGTCTGGCTGTGCCGGGAGCTGTGAAAAGCGCCAATGCAGATCCCCGTACTTGAAACCCAACGACTGGTCCTGGAACCGCCCGGCGAGGCAGGCTGGGACGCCTACGAACGCTTCTACACCGACGCTGAAGCCTCGCGGTTTTATGGTGGACCACTGACGGCACGCGAAGCCTGGGCGCGCCTCGCCAGCGATCTCGGTTCCTGGCACCTGCAGGGGTTCGGCGTCTGGCTGCTGCGCCGCAAGGCGGAAAACGATTACGTCGGCACCTGCGGCTTCTGGCAGGCCAGGGGCTGGCTGCGGGAACTCACGTGGTGGCTCTTGCCTGAGGCAAGGGGAACGGGCCTTGCTAGTGAAGCGTCTGTCGAAGCCATCCGCTACGCCTACGAGGGTTTCGGCTGGGAATCGGTCGAAACCATGATAAAGGATGAAAACACCGCGGCGCGGGCACTGGTTCTTCGCCTGGGAGGGAAGAAGATCGACAGGCGCAGGTTGCCGGACGGGATCGAGAGGAACATCTACCTGCTGCCGCGGCCAAACTCTGACGGCTGAATAACGACTGCCTGTTCGGCTTGCAGCTTTGGCCCTCCGCCTGGTGAGCCATTTCATTGTCCCCAGATAAAACGCTGGACATAATAACGTCCTAACGTTATAACGTTGTTCCAATCAAGGACTCCCGGAGAATCTGATGGGAAACTTATCTAAAAGATCAACGGTTTATTTTGATCCGGTCATTCATCAGGCTCTGCGAATGAAGGCGGCTTCCAGCAATACGTCCTTATCTGAACTGGTCGATGAAGCGGTCAGGCTCCTGATGAAGGAAGACCAGGAAGACATCAGCGAAATCGCGCAAAGGATCGCCGAACCGGAAGTCAGCTACGAGGCCATGCTTGCCGAGCTGAAAAAGGATGGAAAGATATAGGATCGTCTTTAAACGGTCCGTCGCCAAAGACTTGAGATCGATCCCCGGCCCCGACGTCAAACGCATTCTTCAAGAGATCGATGCGCTGGCAGAAAATCCCCGGCTGGACGGGAGCATCAAGCTGACAGGTAAAAACTACTACAGGGTCCGGCAGGGGAACTACCGGATCATCTATGAGATCAGGGACGACGAGTTGGTGGTGGTAGTGATCAAGATTGGCAGCAGGGGCGCCGTGTATCGTTAAAACCGTGCTGTGACGGATTCACCGTGCCGCTGTGATCCACGTCACTGCGACCGGGGCCCTGGATCTCCACAATGGTGTCACGTCCGATTGAAGCCGCCGGAAATCGATCCGCGCGCCGAAGTCGAAAAAGAACACTCCCGGAGAGTCACGATGGACCGATCTTCCCCAGCCCGCGCGGCGCTTGTTACCCTGTTGATGCTTCCTGTGCCAGACTTGGTCATTGCTGCTGAAAGTCGTATCGAAACGACGGCGACCACGTTGTCGCGAACGACGGGCGAAATGGAGTCCTCCAGGGGTTCACTGACGGAGGAAAAATCCGACCGCCAATCCGCGCTCGCGAGCCGGGAAGGGCCCAATGCGATTTTTCCGAGAGACGGCCTGTATCCGGCGGCGGTGGAAGGCGTCGACTTGCGCGCCGAGATCGAGTACCAGCGCAGCGAGGACACTCTGAACGACCATGCCTACGCGCTGGTGGAAAACGATCGTCTACCCGGGCTGCTTGGCTGGTGGACGCTCTGGAACCAGCCGTTCAACCGCCAGCCTTTCGACTGGCAGACTCACTGTAACGGGGCCGCCGGTATCGATACCGGTGGCGCCGTCCTGAATTGCTGGCTGTCGATGCATGCAAAGGTGCGCGAGGCCATGATCTGGCAGGACGTCGACATGTACGGCAACGTGACCGAACAGGATTACGACCAGTGGAGCGCCTTCATGAAGGACTACCTGGCCGTAATGTTTCATCACTATACCCTGTGGCTGGAGTCTTCCGCCACCCAGTTCCCCGCTCCTCCCCTGCCGGACCCTCCAGCCAACCAGAAGACCCTGCAGGACGGGCAGGCGCCCGTCACCGCACTGCAGAAGATCCAGGCCCAGGTGCTGTACCTGCAGAACGTCGCCCACAGCCTGGCGGTGGAGATCGGCGGCTTCGTGCCCTGGAGCCTGTTGCACTACTACGACGACGAACTCGAGATGCTGCTGGCATCCGAATCGATGTTCAATGCCGGTGAATACGCCTCGACGCATGTCAACAACCCCGTACCGGTGACGTTCACCGGCTACTGGCCGCGCGAGGTGACGCCTTCGCCACCGACCACGACGTTCGCATTCCTGGTCGAGGAAAACCTGGTTCGGCCCTCGCATTACGACACGATAGCCCGGCTGCTCAAGTGGGGGCGGGAGAACATGTATCACTATCACGGCGGCAGCGTGGTCGAGAACATGGAGAATCACTGGCACTACCGTGGGCATCCCCCGGTGGAACGCATGATCGAGGGCACGCTGCGCCAGGATCCCGCCGCCAGCAAGCTGCAAAGCTGGGCGCGCGGATGTCATGGCACGAGTTTCTTTTTTCGCGAGGTGCTGCGCAGCGTGAACATCCCGGTCAAGCCGGTGTGGTTGCCGGTCACCCCCAATGGCGGTGGCCACCGCAGCCCGGTGTTCACCACCATCGACCGCATGCTCAGCCACGGCGACGATGTCTACGGCGTGCGTTTCAATATTCCCAGCGTGGATCCGGACTACATCGAACCCGATCGGTTGCTGATCGACCATACGAAGCTGCTTTACTGGTTCAACCTGTCGGGTAATCCCGATGCGGGCAAGAACGTGGGTCGCCAGGTCTACGAGATCGCGCTCGACGTACTGCCGGACAAGCTGATGGAGCTCTACTGCGAGGATCTCGCCAAGGGAATGTCCCACGGCCAGGGAGAGGTGTATGCGACCTTCGACTCGTTCTATACCGTGTCGGAACTGGAGGCGATGTCGTTGTGGCAACGTCTCGCCACGAAGAACGCGACATACGGCTACTGCCCGACCTACTTCCAGTTTACGGACAAATGGCCCCTGAGCATTTCATTGGAGCCCTAAAGTAAATGCCGTTCGCGTCTACCGGAACGCTCTCCACCCGGCAATGCAGAGGTATGAGTGGGGGTGGTCAAGCGGAGGCCGCGCGCGTGCTCATCAATAGTCCAGAGACTCCGTGGTAAACGGCGTCGCGGGTGCCTGGCCGAGGATGTCTTTCAGGATGTGATTCATCGTCACCGGGTCATTGTCGAAACCACCGTGGGTGGTGCTACGGGTGTTCCTGCTGCTGACGCCGTTGGAATAGTGCAGCGAGGGAGCGTTGGGGTGTTCACCGAGATCGCGGCTGAAGATCTCCATTCCCAGAAGCGGCTTTTCCGGACTGCGCTCGAAGGCGTTGGAGACGAGATACAGCAGCGACTTGCGATAGAAGATCTCGCTGCCGACCTGGTCGTCCTGCTCGAGCTGATCCCTGAGATTGTAGATCTGCAACCGCTTCAGCTTGAGTGAGCGACTGCCCTCGAGCACCACGCGGTAGGTGTCCTGGTAGAGGTCCAGGGTGCAGGCCGGCGCCAGCAGGTGGCAGGATTCGATGGTGAAATGGTGTCGGGCAACCGCGGTCAGGAGATGGGCGAAGAGGATGCCACCGGTGCTGTGGCCGACGAGGTGAATCTTCTTGCGCTTTGACTCGGGTTGCTGCTTGAGCGCATCGAGGAACACCTTGAGTGCGTCCGTGCCGGCGCCGTCGCTGGCGAAGGCGCGGGCGGCGTCGCGTTTCATTTCCTCCCAGATCAGGGTGCCCGGCCGTCGGACGAGGTTCTCGGTCATTTTGTCCAGCCAGTCCGGTATTCCGCCCACCCGTTCGCTGGCCTGGCCGCTCTTGTTCGTCAGCAGGTCCTTGAGTTCCTCGGTGAGGCCGGTGTCGTACATGACGTGGTAGGGGTAGATGCCGTTGGCCCTGAATGTCTCTTTCATCGCCGCGATACGTCGCGCCGAGGCGGTGGGCGAGTTGAGTCCGCCGTGACCGTAGAACAGGATGTGCTGGTATTTTTCGTTGTCCCGCAGGTTGGCCACGGTTTCCTGCACGTCCACCAGCGAACTCCAGTAGCGATCCCGGGTGGAGAATTTGCCATCGTCTATATGCACGAAATGCCCGGCGATCTCCTCGCGCCGGGGATTGGGTTTGCGCCCGAGTTCCGCGCGACCCTCGCTGGACACGGCACTCAACAACGAGTGTTTGGGCTGCAGGCCGAATATCTGTGGCGTTGGCAGCGCCGGGCGGAACACCCAGCCGTCCATGATGTTCTCGATCCAGTCCTCGTATCGCCAGAGTGCGAGGCCGTCCCGGCCCCAGTGACCGCCCCAGGAATTCTGGATCCAGAATCCCTCGGCGTCGTAGCCGACGATGGCGAAAGCATGCGCGCCCTTTAGCGTTTTCGCCTGCTCGATGCGGCCTTCCGGCGGCGCGTTCCAGCCTTCGTGCACCTTGGCGGATACCGCCACCACGCCGGTCTCGTTGATTGCCGCGTGATACTCGGCGATCTCGGGCCGTAGCCGGTAGTAGGCGCCGAGGGTGTTGTTGCGCGCGTCCCGCGCCCGTTGCAGTGTGAGATCACCGCGGCGCGCGGGATTGACGTAGTACTTCCATTTCTCCTCGGAACAGACCCCCATGTTCTTCCAGCCATGGATCGCGCCGCGCAGGCTGGAACCGGCATAGTCCTCGCCCTGCCACTCGTCGTGACGCTTCGCCATCTCGTAGAGCATCCGCGCGCTCACCCGGGTGTCCACGCCGGAGCGCCGGTGCAGCATGTTGATCGCCGCCGCCAGGGCGAAGCCGGTGCAGGCGCCCTCGCTATGCTGGTTCAGGATCTCGAGATCCCCCGGCGGGAGCAGTTCCCGCGGGGCGATGGCGAGTGACGGGCGGTAGATCCAGTCGCGCTGGTCCGGGATGTCGGCAACGGCGGTGACCGGATAGTCCATGGAATCCTAGCCCGGATATTTCATCAGGTTATAACCGGGACCGATTTCGGCTGGTGGGATATCCGGGCTGCATCAGGGAATCAGGTTGCCGACGTCGTCGAGCACGGCGCGGATATTGAAACCCTGGTTGCGGTAGAAGCGGTTCGGGTCGTTGGGATCGCGCACCCGCTGGTTGTGGAGCGCGATGACGTTGAACCAGTCGTCCATCACCGGCGAGCCGGAGGTGCCGTAGTCGGTATCGGTGATGTACTGCACCACGGTGTCGTCCACCAGCTTGACCTGGTTGTCGCGAAAGGCGATCTCCTTGAAGCGACCCTGGGGATGCTGGATGATGTTGACCCGCTGCCCGGTCACCGCCTGGGCGCCGTGGCGCAGGTCGAAATGTCCCCAGACCTCGCCTGCCTTTTTGCCGTCCTTGGACTTCACCCGGCAGATGCTGTAGTCGAGCGCCGGGTTGGTCTGGAACAGGTCATCCGGGTCGCATTCCCAGTCGTCCCGCGGCGCGGGCTCCTCGTCCGCGGTGAGGCGATAATTGAACTGCAGCACCGCCGAGCGCGCGTCCCCGGCGGTCTCGAATACGTGGTTGTTGGTCATCACGATGTCCGGCGCGACCATGAAGCCCGAGGCGGAACCCGCCGCCAGGCGTACGCGCATCACCCGCTTCGACGCCTCCAGCGCGAGCTCGAGCCACCAGATGGACTTGAAGTTGGGTTCGCCGATCACCGCCTCCACGAGGTTGCCGGTCTGCGGGTCCACGGTATCGCCGCCGCGCCATTGGAAACCCGTCTGGCTGGCGCCCTGGTTGATCCAGTGTGCTTTCATGTCGATCCTCCCTGGTTCGATAAACTACGGTTACTGGCGGATCACCGAGATCCTGCCGATGCGCGCGCTCGGCGCGTCGCGGCTGAACTCGAGATCGCTCTCCATGTCGCGCTTGACGAAGGAGACCCGGATGTCATTGGGATCCCAGTCGTCGCCACCGCTCAGGCGGCGCGCGGCGCGGGTGATGTCGAATGTCTGGATGCCGCCTTCGAATTCGCCGTGATGTGGCTTGATGGCGAAGAACGAGAGGTTGCCGACATAGTATCCGCCCCGATGTGACGCCGACTCGTTGTCCGGCAGGTTGACGTAAACCTCGTAGTAGACGCCGGGCTGGACATCGTAGTCGATGCCCTCGATGCGCAGGACGAGCGCGCGCCACGGGCCCTCGCCGGTGAGGACGTTGTTCAGCAGGTTGCCGCTGGATTCCTCCAGGCCCTGCAGTTTCACCGTGGCAGGTTCAGCGCCGAGGGTGAAGCCTTCGGCAGATTCCATCAGGGTGCGCGGCGGGCTGGCGCTTTCGTTCACCGGTTCGGGATCGGGGCAGGGGCAGGGCGGTTCCGTGGGTTCGGGCTCCACCACGGGATCATCGTCATAACGATAGTCCAGCTGCGCGGCGGTATCCACCACCTCCTTGCCGGTGAGGACAACCTGGGCGCCGGTTTCGTCGAAGAAACTGAACTCGGTGTCTGCCCAGGCCGTGTTATCCACCGGGTTGGCGCGCCCGTTGCCGAGTTCCAGCCAGCGGTTCCACAGGCGGTCGATATTGGCGTGGTGAAGCCAGAAGACTGGATCCCGCGCCGCCGTCCGGGGGTCCGCCATGAAGCCCGACTGGCCGCCGATCAGCACGTGGATGATGTCGTGGGGCTGGGACTCGAGCTCGCCGTGGGGTACCGCGAAATGGGTGAAGCCGGCCACTTCCTGGCCGCCGAAGGACAGGCCGGAGCCCGGCGACGAAGTGAAGTTGGTGAAGCTGAAGGCCTGCTCGTGGAGCACCGCCGATTCCGGCAGGAATCCGCCGGCATTGGCCGCCGGGTTGCGTTCGTCGAGGAAGAGCGCATTGGCCACAGGATCCGCGGGTTCGCGGAAGGCTTCCGGCAACTGCCGCTCCGCGGGCAGGCGGTAGTTCCAGTAAGGCAGGCTGAAGCTGTCCTCCCCCGACGCGGCGCGCACGATGCGCTCGAAGAAGTAGAGGTACATCCGGTGCCACGAGAGAAACAGGAAACTGCCGTGCTGGCACTGGTTCCAGGCTGGATTGCTATTGTCGAAGGCGCCGTGGATGTTGGCCTGAAACGTCCAGCTCGTGGGATCGTCGTCAGGCCGTCCGCGCATCGCCGCGATACCGGCGCGATAGGCGCTGAGCACCACGCCGTCCACGGGCAGCGCGCCCACGTCCTGGCGCACGCCGAGTTCCGTCTGCGCCATGGCCCGGCGGGCAAATCCCGGAGACAGCGCGAGCCCCAGCCCGGCGCCGGTATAGGTCAGGAATTGCCGCCGCGTGGTGGATCGGGATGTCCCGATGCTGGTGGCAGAGGTGGATGGTGGTGCAACTTTGCTCGTTGCCCGGGTGGTGATGTTTCGTGGTCGTTCCATAACCGGTCCCTCCAGGATGGATTCCATGCCGCCTGGCGGTGGCAGACCGAACACCGTACCGGACAGGAGGCGTCTATGAAAGGATAACGCCAGGTCGACGGCGGTACTGTGAACTATTGCACAAAACACGGCCCGGATACACTGGCATGCTCCGTGGCGCTGGTCACAGCCTCCGTGGCAGGTACGAACAGACCAGCGCGGCGACAAGCAGCAGGCATCCGAGCACGAGGTAGTACACCTCGAACCGCGTGACCAGCAACACCAGCATGACCAGCAGCGGGGTCAGCAGCTCGGAGCCCTCGCGCCAGGTGGAGAAGATCATCGTCATCTCGGTGCGTTCCCGCGGCTTGACCATGCGCATGAACGGGATATTGCCGAGCACATCGAGGCACATCGCCCCGAGAGAAGCAAGGATCCAGAAGACGAGCCCCACGGGCCGCGCCTCGCCCACCAGGAACAGCGCGAGCACCGAGCAGCCGCACAATGTCAGGGACACGATGATCACCCGGCGGATGCCGACACGATCGGCCAATACCTTTACCAGCGGGCTGAGGAACATCAGCGCACTGACGAAGGACAGCAGTCCGCCGGCAACCCAGTCCGGCAGCCCGGCCTCCACCACGTACAGCGGTCCGTAGACGAACAGCGTCACCCAGAAGGTCGAGCGGGTGAGGGTGATGAGATAGGCGATGCGCAGCGCCTTCTGGCCGAAATAACGGGGGATGACGCGCAGTGGATTGACCGCCGGCCGGCGAGCCGGCCGCACCACCGGGTTCTGGCCGAAGCGCAGGTAGAGGAAGTAGGCGATGATGAATACCGCGGTGATTGCCGAGAGCGCGAACGGGCCCCAGCCGGCGACGTGGTTCCACAGCCAGATGCCGAGCACCGGCCCGGTCAGCCAGGCGGAACCCGCGTAGAACTGTCTTCGCGACTCCGTGCGCGACAGGTCGCCCTTGCCGATGTAGTCCATGATGTACAGCGACAGGCAGATGGAAAACATCGAGGCCGCCGCGGAGCGCAGCGAGATGCCAAGGGCGAAGGAGAGGCCGTTGCCCAGGTAGAGTACCGCCGCCGCGATGATCAGGAACAGGCTCGACAGCACCACCACCCGGCGGCGCTGGAGGAGATGTTCCAGCGCGGCGAAATTAAGGGTGATGCAGAGAGTAATGACCGACGCCAGCAGGTACACCCGGGTGACCGCTTCCTTGGTCTCCAGCGCCTGGAGCGCCATCAGCGGCACCACGCCCACCAGTACCGCGCGCGCAAAGCCGTCCATCGCCCCCAGGCGCGCGATGGAGACGCCGGCGTGATCGCCAAGGCTCTCGAGACCCGTGGGGCGGCGGTGGAACATGGTGCTGGCTCAGGCCCGCCGTGACCGCGTGACAGAGGCAACCAGTAACATGAGACCAGCCGGCGTGAATTCAGCCGCGATGGTATGGCAATTGGCGCTTGCGGTGGCGATATTCATTCCCTGTACGCGACAGAAGCTGACGCACTGCGTACAATTCCCGCGCCATCCGACTTCCCGTTGCCCGCCATGTCGTCCCGCCCCGAAAAAAGCGCGTTGTTCGCCGACGATTTCAAGCCCGAGCCGTACTGGTGGGATACCGCGGACCCGGTCACGGATGATCCGGGCCCGCTACCCGAAAAGGTGGACGTGGCGGTGGTAGGCGGTGGTTATACCGGACTCAATACCGCGATCCAGGTCGGTCGCGCGGGACGCGGGACGCTCGTGCTGGATGCCGAGGAGGCGGGATGGGGATGCAGCAGCCGCAACGGCGGCCAGGTCAGCACCAGCCTGAAGCCTGGTTACGACGAACTCTGTCGACGTTACGGCGCCGAGCGAGGGCGCGTGGTGTTTGCCGAGGGCGGTAATTCACTCGAATGGTTCCGCGAATTCGCCACGCGCGAGAACCTGGACTGCGATTTCCGCCCGTGTGGCCGATTCCATGCCGCGCACAACTCCGCGCAGTACAGCCGCCTGGCACGGGACGCGGAAATCAGCGCTCGCGATCATGGTACCGGGGCCACGGTGATCGGCCCGTCGGACGTACGCACGGAACTTGGCACCGACGCGTATCACGGCGGGGTGATTTTTCCGCGCCATGTCTCGGTCAATCCCGCGCGTTATCACCGCGAACTGCTGCGCCTCGCCAGGGAAGCCGGTGCGGACGTGCGCGGTCGAGCGCCGGTAACGGCGATCCAGCGGGAGGGTGGCGAGTATGTCCTGCAGTCCGCGCGCGGAAACGTGCGCGCGAAAAAGGTGGTGATCGCCACCAACGGCTATACCGGCCCGCTGACGCCCTGGCTGCGGCGGCGGGTGATCCCCATCGGCAGCTACATCATCGCCACGGAACCGTTGCCGGCGGGCCTGATGGATAGGCTGATACCGCGCGACCGCATCGTCTCCGACAGCCGCAAAGTGGTGTACTACTACCGCGCCTCACCGGACCGTCAGCGCATCGTCTTCGGCGGCCGCGTGTCCCACAACGAGACCAATCCGAGGCACAGCGCGCCGCGCCTCCACCGGGAGCTGGCGCGTATCTTCCCCGAGCTTTCCTCGACCAGGGTCAGCCATTCCTGGATGGGCTTCGTCGCCTATACCTTCGACACCCTGATGCATGTCGGCAACCGCGACGGCCTCCACTATGCCATGGGCTACTGCGGCTCGGGCGTGGGCATGGCGAGCTATCTGGGGATGCGTATGGGACAGCAGGTGCTCGGCCTCGATGAAGGCCGCACCGGCTTCGACGACCTGCCCTTTCCCACCCGGCCGCTATACACCGGGCGGCCCTGGTTCCTCGCGCCTTCGGTGATGTTCTACCGCTTCCGCGACAGTCTCAACATTTAGCCCGAATATCTCACCAGCCGAAATCGGGCCCGGTTGCAACCTGATGAAAGGTCTAGAGCAATCACGTCGTACTGAAGTAATGTTCCGGTCACAGTCTGGATTGGGCCCGATATCTATCCCGGCCCTGGCTGGTCCAGGAACGCCTGGACTTGCGCTTCACTCACCCCATACATAGTCATGGCTATGGGGTTCGCTCCAGCGCGGCGCCCAGCCGCTCCTGTCCTGCGTCAGCATCCGGGATGCTGGTGAAATATCCGGGCTAGGCAATCCCGCCTGGCGGCGTTACGCAGACTTGGTCGTAGGCGTAGCGCTCGCTGATGTGGCCGACGTGTTCGAACACGTCGAGGGTGACGTCGAATGACTCGGGCGTGATGGAGACGTGCGGCGTCCAGCAGCCGAGTTGCTGGTAGGTGGCGATGCAGCGGGTGAGCGCATCGTCCTCGATGTCGGGAAAGTAGGGCTGCACCAGCGCGGCGGCTTCCTCCGCGGGCGCTTCCGCGAGAAACCGGCGTGCTTTCGCATAGGCGCGGGTGAATGCAACCGCCGTATCACTTTCCAGCCACTCGCGTGATGCGGCCAGGCTGGAAAACGCGCAGGGTCCGATCTGCGGCCCTACCCGGGCAACGACGTGGCCCACGCCGTCGGCCTCCAGTTGCTGCGGGAATGGACCCTGCTGCTGGACATACTGGCCCTGGCCATCGCGAAACGCGGTATCGATATCTGCGGCCCCGCCCGGGGTTACGGCTACCAGCTTGCCAAAATCGATGCCGGCCTTGTGGCAGGCGTAACGGAACATGGCATTGGGCTGCCCGCCCTTGAACATTACCACCTCGGCTCCCTCGAGCTTGCTCCAGGAGAAGTCCGGGTCGGGTTCGCGCGCGGTGATGAAAAAGCCATCCATCTCGTTGATCTGGGCGAAATGCACTGCTACCGGTTGTTCGCCCTTCAGCAGCGAATTGAATCCCTGGCTCGGCGCGGACTGGATGACATCGGCGCTGCCGTTCACGATGGCCTCCACCGCGGACTTGCCAGGCGGCGAAACCGACCAGTCATGTTCCAGTCCCTCATCTTCCAGGTAGCCCCCGGCCATGGTGACGATGAGCGGTGAATAGAAGGCGGAAAACAGCGTGAATTGGATATTGACCTCGGACATGGTGCGTTTGATGTTGTAGGAAAACGCTCCATCATACAGGGATACCCCGGGCCGACCAAACCATGGCAGGGTCCGCGACCAAAGGGTCACGGCAAAGGCTGTCGCGATGTGTTCTAGTTCACCGGTGCGCGCTCGATACGTGCGATCTTTTCCCGCAAGCCGAGGCGATAGAAGTCGCGCAGTTCGTTGCCCAGCGCATCCCTGGAGGTGGAGCAGGAACGCAGGAAGCGGGATTCCAGGTGACGGCAGTAGCGCGCCGCATAGTGGTTGGCTTCGACGTAGCGGGAGCGTTCCTCCATGCTCAGTTCCGCCGCGAATGAAACTTTCTCGAACAAACGCCGGTGCAGGGCGGGAGGCGCGCCTTCGCGTCCCTGCTGGCCGAGCAGGCTGACGCTCGAGACGAACTTGTCGATCTCCGCCTGGAGTTCGAGTTCGAGGCAGCTCGTGGCGCGGGATTCGAGGGCGCGCCAGACGAGATGGACGAAGTGGCTCACGCCCTCGAGCGCGGTGCAGAAGTCGGCGAGGTTGCCGTCGTGGAGGCTGTCCGCGGGATCATCGTCGGCGAGCCGCGATACCAGTTCCGGATCCAGGAACAGCGAGAGATCGAGGTCGTCTCCCTGTTCCCGCACCAGCAGTTTCTCGTCCACCGGACGGGCATCCGGATCGGCCTCGATCCATTCCACCAGCGCGCGATCGGTAACGAGGAAATCATCTACCACGTGGGGCATGGCGATGTCGTAGATCTCCTCCAGCCGCTGCTGGAACGGATGCAGGCTGAGCATCGACCTAGTGACGGGTTTCCGTATCGGCGCCGGTGACTGGTGTAATGCCGAGGCGATGTAACTGCCGTTCCGCGTAGCGGCTGCCGGTGCGTTGCCAGACCTCGTAGAGCCTGAGTATGTCGCTGTCGTTGCGCAGGTTGGTCCGGTCGCCCACCTCGTTGAGCACGTCGACGAACAGCGGAAACTTGGCGCCGAGCTCGCCGAACATGTCGCTGAAGGCCTGCCAGCGACCGTGTCGGCGGCTGGTGCTCGACAGGTGACCGTAGGCATTGCCGCCCATGGCGATGTAGTAATCGACGTCCACCACCTTGCGATTGAGGCTGTCGGAGAAGATGCCGGAGATAAACAACGCGACGTCGCCGAGCCGCTTGAGCGCGTGGTTACGTTGCTCGGTGGTCGGCGCTTCCAGCGCATCGCCGTAGAGCTGCGCGAGCGGGCGGATCATCGGGCCGTCCGGCGTGTGTTCGAACAGCACTTCGCTGTTGGTGAAACCGGCCAGCAGGTTGACCAGGTAGCAGACGGTTTCCGCGCTGGCTTCCAGGTTCTGGTGGTCCACCGCGTCGTGGACGAGTCCCTGGAAGAACGATTCGATACTCGATTCAACGATCACCTGGTTGCCCGTGCTCGCGCTCATGGCTGCCCCCGCCGATTGCATTTGTCGTCAAATATAAATAGCCGCCCGGTATTTGTTAAATCAGCACTCGTGCCTGACGGCTGCCAACAGTGAAGAACAATTTGTCCCTCACTAACCAAGTAAACGGTGAGTCATGCACAAGGTTCTGTGATCCACGCCACAATTTTCGGGTTAACCATTCCACAGTGTCGGTCGCGGCATGGCAGTGCGGCAACCCTGGTTTACCAGCGAGCAACACGTATGTCCGACAGGGCAATACGCGAGGAGACGATTTTCCGGAATTCGGTATTCCGGGGACTTTTATCACCGTGTCCGCACCCGCCGTTTGAGGGGGTTGCCATCGCACAGAAAAATAATCATAATACTGATCATTACTAGAACGATCTGAGTGCGCCAATGGCTGGAAATTTCCCGCGATATCGCCCGGGCTCGCATGCCTGCGCCCCTGCCATCCGTCCAGCGACGGGTACTGGAGCCTCCTGTGGCCAGCACGCCGTGATCCCGGTTTCCCCGTGCGCGCCGCGACCCATGGAAACCTGCCGGAGATCCCGCGATGTCCATCACTGAAACCCCCGAAGTCACCCCGGAGCGAGCGCGCTACTACGACAAGATACAGGGGCAGAACCTGTCGCCGCTGTGGATGGTGTTCAACCGCCTGATCAGCCGGGAACCGAGGAGCGACTGCCGACCCCACCTCTGGTCCTACGCCGAACTGAAACCACTCCTGCTCGAAGCAGGCGGCCTGATCACCGCGAAGGAGGCCGAGCGGCGGGTGCTGATCCTCGAGAATCCCGGGATGCCCGATTCAGGTCGTATCACCACCTCGCTTTACGCCGGGTTGCAACTCGTGCTGCCGGGCGAGGTCGCGCCCGCCCACCGTCATACACAGACCGCGCTGCGATTCGTCATGGATGGCAACGGCGCCTACACCGCGGTGAACGGGGAGCGCACGCTCATGGCGCCAGGTGATTTCGTCATCACCCCGCCCTGGGCCTGGCATGATCACGGCAACGATACCGCGGAGCCGATGATCTGGATGGACGGCCTCGACATTCCGATCCTGCAGTTCTTTGACGCGTCCTTCGCCGAACCCTACGGCGCGGACGAGCAGCCGGTGACCCGCCAGACCGGCGATAGCCTCGCCCGCTACGGCGCCAACATGCTGCCGGTGGACCACGCCCCGGACGGCCTGGCCTCGCCGATCTTCAACTATCCCTATGTCCTCAGCCGCGAGGCGCTGGAGAAAATGAAGAGCCAGCAGGAATGGGATCCCTGCCACGGGCTCAAGCTGCGCTACGTCAACCCGGTGGACGGCGCCGCTGCGATGCCGACGATTTCCGCGTTTATCCAGCTGTTGCCCGCCGGCTTCGCAAGCGCGCCCTACCGTTCTACCGATGCCACCGTGTTCTCGCCGGTGGAAGGAAGCGGCTACAGCATGATTGGCGGCGAGCGCTTCGACTGGGTTGAGCGTGACGTCTTCGTCGCACCAAGCTGGGCCACCGTGACCCATCATCCCGAATCCGAGAGCGTACTGTTCAGCTTTTCCGACCGCACCTGTCAACAGAAGCTGGGCATTTTCCGCGAACAACGACTGACCGATCCATCCTGACACAACCATGACCGAGTACATCATCGAACCACCCGTCCAGCCCAGCATCGCCGTCGCGGATTCCGCCGCGCGCTTTCCGGTGCGGCGTATCTTCTGCGTTGGCCGCAACTACGCCGCCCACGCCAGGGAGATGGGCAAGGACCCTGATCGCGATCCGCCTTTCTTCTTCACCAAGCCCGCCGACGCCGTGGTGGACGACGGCGTGGAGATCCCGTACCCGTCCTGCACCGGTAACTTCCACTACGAGGCGGAGCTCGTGGTCGCCATGGGCAGTACCGCGTCACGGGTGTCCGAGGAAGAGGCGCTGGATCATGTCTGGGGCTATGCCATCGGCAACGACCTGACCCGGCGCGACCTGCAACTGGAGGCGCGGGAGAAGGGCCGTCCCTGGGATACCGGCAAGGCGTTCGACCATTCCGCTCCCGTTGGGCCGGTGCACCCGGTGTCCAGCGTGGGGCATCTCTCCGAAGGCGCAATCCAGCTCCATCTCAATGGTGAACTGAAGCAGTCCGGTGATCTCAACGAACTGATCTGGTCGATCCCGGAAATGATCCGCATCCTTTCGGAGCTGTACGTGCTGGAGCCCGGTGACCTGATCATGACCGGCACGCCGGCAGGCGTCGGCCCGATGCAGGCCGGGGATACCTGCGTGGTCAGCATCGCGGGGCTGGGGGAGCTCACGACCCGCATCGAAGCCTGAGGCGCGTCTTATGAGTCTCGTCCTGCACAACTTCTTCCGCAGTTCGACCTCCACCCGGCTGCGCATCGCGCTCAACCTGAAGGGGCTGGAGTACGACTATGTCCCCTACGTGTTGCGGAACGGGGAGCAGCGCGCACCGGAATATCTCGCGCGCAATCCCCAGGGCCTCGTGCCGTCGCTCGAGCTCGCTGACGGCACCTGCCTGACCCAGTCGCTGGCGATCATAGAATGGCTCGAGGAATCGTATCGGGAGCCGCCATTGCTGCCGGCGGATCCGCTGGATCGTGCCAGGGTACGCGCGCTCGCGTACATGGTTGCCTGCGAGATCCATCCGCTCAACAACCTGCGTGTGCTGGGTCGACTGGGCGAGCAGTTCCAGGCGGATGATGAAGCGGTTGCGAGCTGGTTCCGTCACTGGGTCGCGACCACCTTCGAACCCCTGGAGAAGATGCTTGCGTCGCATCCCTCGACCGGCCGTTTCTGCCACGGCGACACACCCACCCTGGCCGATCTCTGCCTCTATGCCCAGGTGCACAACAATCGCCGATTCAATATCGACATCGCGGACTATCCGACCATCGCGCGCATCTTCGATGCCTGCGACGCGCTTCCGGCTTTCGCCGATGCCGCGCCGATGCGCCAACCCGACGCGCCGAAGGCGGCCTGAAGATGCTGCGCGAGGCACCCGGTTCCCGCGGCAACGGCAAGGCTGAAGGCGCCGGGGCGCCGTCGTTCCAGCAGATGCCCGGCCACCTGCTGCGCCGCTGCCACCAGATCTCCGTCGGTATCTTTCACGAGTATTGCCGCGACCACGACGTGACGCCGTTGCAATTCGCGGCCCTGGTCTCTCTCGACGAAAGCGGCGCCATGGACCAGGTTTCCCTCGGCGGCCTGGTTGCCTCCGATCGCACCACCACCGCGCACTTGGTGAACACCCTGCTCGAGCGCGGCCTCGTGTCCCGCCGCCAGTCAGCGAAAGACAGGCGTTCCAAGATCGTCTCCATCACCCCCCGTGGGCGCCGCCAGCTGGCCGCCATCCGGGCCGACGTCGAGGCATCCCAGGAGGCCCTGATGGCGCCGTTGGGCGCGGCGGAACGGCGTCAACTGGCGAAACTGCTGGACAAGCTCGCTGCCGCCAACAACGCCATGAGCCGTGCGCCGCAGAGCATCGGCTCGCGCCGGGGGCAGGGAAAATCATGAAGGTCGGCATCCTCGGCGGTGGGCCCGCTGGTCTCTATGCCGCCATTCTCCTGAGGAAGACCTGGCCTGCCATCGACGTCACGCTGATCGAGCAGAACGCCGCGGACGCGACCTGGGGATTTGGGGTGGTGTTCTCCGACCGCGCGCTCGGGTTCCTGCGCGGCGACGACCCGGAAACCGCCGACCTGTTCGAGGGGCGGATGGAAGCCTGGTCGAAGATCACGGTAAACCATCAAGGGGAAAGCATCGACATCGACGGCATCGGTTTCCGCTCCATCGGCCGCCTCGAGATGCTGCAACTGCTGCAGGGGAGGGCGGCGCGGCTGGGTGTGAATCCGCGTTACGGCGAACGCGTCCAGGACCTCTCCGTGTTTGACGGTTGTGACCTGGTCATCGGCGCGGATGGGCTCAATTCCGTGGTACGCGCACAGGATCCCGACGCATACGGTGAATCCCTGACCTATCTCGAGAACCGATTTGCCTGGTACGGCGCGAATCGGCCATTCGATGCGCTCACCCAGACGTTCAAACGCACGGAGTACGGCGACTTCAATGCCCACCACTATCGTTACGCGCCCGACCGCAGCACCTTTCTCGTGGAATGCAGCCCGGCGGCATTCGAGCAGGCCGGATTCGAAGGCATGCCGGAACCCGGGTATCGCCGCGTCTGCGAGAAAATATTCGCCGACGAGCTGGACGGCGGGAAGCTGATCAACAACAACTCGATCTGGCGCCGGTTTCCGGTGCTGAAGAACGCCCGTTACTTTCACCGCAACCATGTGCTGGTGGGCGATGCACTGCACACCGCGCATTTTTCCATCGGTTCGGGTACCCGCCTGGCCCTGGAGGACGTGATCGCGCTGGTCAAGGCGCTCGAGGCTCACGACTTCGATATTGAGCAGGCGCTGCCGGCCTACCAGGAAGCCAGGCAGCCGATTCTCGACAAGCTGACCGGCGCTGCGCTGCGTTCCGCGAACTGGTACGAAGATTTCGGGCGCCACATGGACCTCGAGCCCTGGCCATTCGCACTTTCATACATCAAGCGTTCCGGAAGGCTGGACGCCGCCACGCTGGAAAAAATATCCCCCGCCTTCTACCAGGGCCTGGTGGAACGCTGCATATCCGTGGAGTAACCCCATGACGGAATCCCCCATCGCGGCGCAGGCTCGCGCCATCGGCTACGAGTGCCCGGAACGGTACAACGCCTCGCGACTGCTGTTCGACAACCTCGACCAGGGCCGTGGCGACGCGCCCGCCGTGATCACGGAGGACGGAGTGGTCAGCTACGCCGAACTGGCCATCATGGCCAACCGCTTCGGCAACCTGCTGCTCTCCCGGGGACTCTCTCCGGGAACTCGGGTGATCCTCTTCATGGACGACGAGCCCGCCTACCCCGCGGCGATCATGGGCGCGATGAAAGCCGGACTCGTGCCGATCCTGGTGAATACGCTGTCCACCCCCGATCTGCTGCGCTACTACATCGAGAACAGCGAGGCCGGCGCAGCGGTGGTATCGGAAGGGTTCGAAGAGTTGTTCACGCCCTCCCTGCTGGACGGCACCGCCTGCGCCACGCTGATTACCAGCGGCAGTGCCGAAACGCCCTGGCTGGACCGGGAGGCGGTGGCGGCTGCCAGCGACGAACTCGAGGAGGCGCCTACACGCCGGAATGACATGGCCTTCTGGATGTATTCCTCCGGCACCACGGGGCGTCCCAAGGGTGTGGTGCACCGCCACGAGGATGCGCTCTATACGCACGCAAGCTACGCGCGTCACGTCCTCAAGTTGAAACCCGGGGATGTCTGCTACTCGATCCCGAAGATCTTCTTCGCCTACGGCTTTGGTAACTCCGTGACCTTCCCCTTTGCCGCCGGCGCCGCGGCGCTGCTCGCCCGCGGCCGCCCGGAACCGGAACGAATCTTCAACCAGGTGCGGCAGTGCAGGCCGACCGTGCTCTTTGCACTGCCAACGGTGTATACCGCGTTGATGCGCCACGAATCCGCCCGCGATGCCGACCTGTCGTCGGTGCGCCTGTGTATCTCGGCGGCCGAAGTGCTGTCGAGGGAGATCGCGGATGCATGGAAGGATCGATTCGATCTGGCCATCGTCGAGGGCCTGGGATCCACCGAGGTACTGCATATCTACCTTTCCAACGAGGTGGACGAGCGCCGCTACGGTTCCGCGGGTCGCGCCGTACCCGGATACGCCATTCGCCTGCGGGATGCCGAAGGCAACCTCCTCGAAGGCGCTGGCGAGGGGGTGATGGAGGTGGCCGGTACGTCTAACGCACGCGAGTACTGGAACCGCCCGGACAAGACGGCGGAGACCATGCGCGGCGAATGGATTTATACGGGCGACCGCTTTCGCCTCGACGAGGACGGCTTCTACTACTTCCTGGGGCGCGCGGACGACCTCGTCAAGGTGTCCGGCCAATGGCTCTGGCCCCTCGAGATCGAGATGACCCTGGCGGAGCATCCGAAGGTGCACGAATGTGCTGTGCTGGCGGAGGAATTACCTGACCGGCGCATGACCGTGGTGGCCTACGTGGTGCCGGTCGGCAATACGGTCGGGGATGATGCGCTGACAGAGGAACTGAAGGCTTTTGTCAAAAAGGCGCTGCTACCCTTCAAGTACCCGCGCCAGGTTCATTACCGCGACGAACTTCCCAAGACCGGCACCGGCAAGATCGACCGCCAGGCGCTCCGCAAAGGTAGCTAACCGGGCGCTGCTTCCGTCGCCACCGGCCGTGCAACACGCCGGTGCCCTGACTTACCGCCGGGTACTGTCGACCATCGGCGGCGGTTGAAGTCGAGCCAGGTCGCGATCCCGAGGAGCGCAAAACCGGCTAACTCGGTAGCCATTTGGTATTCGATGAACATCGCATAAGCCAACAGGACGAGGCCCGCCAGCGCCGTGATCAGCGGAACGATGGAGCGGTGCTTGCGCCAGCCGAAGCCGATGGCGATGCAGGCAAGGGCGGCGAAGCAGACGATGGCGCCAGCCCAGACGCCCTCGTTGAGCGCCATGGTCGCGCCCAGGGCGGACATCACCCCGACCGCGGCGAGCGTGCCATAGCAGGCCAACAGCGCGCCGGCAAAGGCCACAGAGCCCCAGAGGCCGCGCAGGCGCACCTGGCGGAGGAATCGCGAGGGATGTAACCGCTTTGACCAGTGCGCCAGCCACGAAGGCGCGGACTGCGCGCGGCGCATGCGGATTTCCATGCCGTGGGCGCCGAACTGCTTCGCCACCTCGCGGGTATCGGCGCTCGGGCTGTGGGCGAAGTAGTCGTAGTCGCGGATCACCTCGACCTCCTCGAATCCCGCGTCACGGAACATGTCGAGATAGATCTCGTCCACCGTGGCTCCCACCACGCATTCCGCCCACAGGGCGGGATCGTCCTCGCAGTCCGGCGTGACCGGCCTGGCAATGACGATGTCCGCGATCTGAACCCGGCCGCCGGGTTTCGTGACGCGGAAAATCTCGCCGATGGCACGGCGCTTGTCCGGCACGAGGTTGAGGACCCCGTTGCTGGTGACGACATCCACGCTGGCGTCCGGCAGCGGGATGTTCTCGGCGTCACCCGAGAGGATTTCCACGTTGCCGATTCCTTCCCCGGCAAGGATGCCTTCCAGCTTGCTGCGCATCGCCCGGGTGAGATCGAGCGCGATCACCCGGCCAGCGTCGCCGACCTGGCGCGCGGCTATCACCACGTCGGTACCCGATCCCGCGCCAACGTCCAGCACCGTGTCACCCTTTCGGACCACGTCGGCACGAAACGGATTGCCCACGCCGGCGAACGATTCGAGCGACCGCGCAGGAACCCTGTCAAGCATGGCCTCGTCATAGCCCGCCAGGCGACAGGCATCCGCGCCCACGGGGAAGTGCAGCGGCGCCGCCGGGTTGCGCGCCACCACGGTATACATCATCTGCACGGCCTCGCGGATCTGGTCCGCGGAGAATCCCATTACGGCTACCATGACTAGAACCTCCTTATCAGTTTATTCAGTCTTTCGCGGACCTCGGGGGGCGGCTCCTCGGATGCGGCGCCGGACACCCGCCTGCGCAGGACTTTCTCGAACTCGGCGCGGCTGAAGCATTCCCGGCAATGGCCCAGGTGATGTTCTATCTCCTCCGCGGTGAGGTCGTCCAATTCGCGGTCGAGCCAAGCGTAAAGCTTGCTCAGTACTTCTTCGCAGCTGATGCGGGCGATGTCATGCTCGTCCCCATTCATGTATCGACTCCGGGAACGAGCTCCGCATCCCTGGCATGCTGCCAGAGCGCATCCTGCATCTGCCGGCGAGCGCGATTGAGGCGGGAACGGATCGTGCCAACCGGGATGTCGAGCTCCGCCGCGGCTTCCTCGTAGGAATAGCCGAGAATCTCCACCAGTACCAGAACTACCCGGTAACCTTCGGCCAGTCCATCCAGCGCCGCGCTGATGTCCTCGTTCAACAGGCCGTTGACGAAGTTCTGCTCCGGCGTGCCGTACCACAGCAGAAACGGCTGGTGGAGGCGGGCGTACAGCGAATGGGAATCGTCGAGGTCGTCCGCCGTGGCGTCGTCGTCAAAGATCTCGCGGTGCGTCTTTCCGCGCCGCCAGCGGCTGATGAAGGTGTTGCTGAGGATGCGCATGATCCAGCCGTCGAATCGCTCGAGGTCGGCGAGCGCTTCGAAGCCGTTCCACGCTTTCACCAGGGTATCCGCTACCAGGTCCTCCGCATTGGCGGCATCGCGGGTGAAGCGCATCGCAGTGCCGTACATCCTGTCCATCAGGTCCGATACACGAGACTCGAAGAACTGCCTTCTGTCCTGTGTTTCAGTCACGCCTGACACCCACGCAAAGAAACGTGCCAATGCCCAGGGCGAAGGCGCGGTGTATGACTGGGTCGAGACGGACATGGGGATCAGGGTGGCAGTGAAGCGGATTGCCTGTTCCCAGACGACGCATGAGCCGCCAGTAAGGTTCCCGGATGGTGTTCATGAGATCAGGTTGCTGATTATCCGGAATTTATCGCCCTGGCAAAGCCAGGTACAACTATTCCGAATATCCCGAGTTTTCGGAAACCCGGGATGCTCCGGACGCCCATCTCCCGGAGCACCCCATGGGTTACAGCGGAAAGCTGTGG
The DNA here is from genome assembly GCA_030432755.1 of Gammaproteobacteria bacterium. Taxonomy (GTDB): domain Bacteria; phylum Pseudomonadota; class Gammaproteobacteria; order Arenicellales; family Poriferihabitantaceae; genus VYFG01. The sequence goes on from JAUILZ010000001.1 coordinate 152,032, forward strand.
CTGCGATCAGGCGAGAGTGCGCGCTCCGCTGGCAAGAAACGCAATGGTCTTCGGCGCACCCGCGATCTCGACCCCCGGTAGAAGGTCGTCCGTGGAGACCCCGCGCGCCTTAGCGCAGGCTGGACAGAGCCAGATCTTGCCACCATTCTCGACAAATCCGTCGATCAATCCACTCAGTGACTCGTAGCCGTCTACCCGGATGTCCGGGCGCGCCTTCTTCAACAGCAGATCGGTGGCGCCCGCGGTGGCAAATACCGCGGTTTCGTGTTCCTTCGCGCTGGTGTAGGCCAGGATAAAGGCAATTGTCGCTTTCTCGGCCTCGGCAGCGCCGTAGGAACAGTTGACCAGGAACTTGTCCGTCATTTCATTTCTCCTCGTTGTTGTTGCAGGCATCGATCGGCAGATGGTTGCCGTATCGTTCGCGCCGGCAATGACGAGGGAACAGGTGGGATCGTTCCGGTTTCAGCGCGTGAAAACTACCGGGAACCTTTTGCATGGTGAAACGTCCAGGTCTCTTCGTGCCTACCGTAATGCAGTGGAGGGTGCAACACGCTGCTAATATCCTGTCACACCCAATCCGGAGCCCTGCATGGCTCACACGAAGAACAGGAAGCTCATGCTGTCAATCGGGCTCGTGGTTGTGGCCATGGCGCCGTTGGCAGCGGCGTTCGTGTACAAGGAGTTTCTTCATCACAGGCCGTACTGGGTGATCCACTACGATCCCGAGATGGCCTACTACCAGTCGGGCCTCGATGTGGCGCAGGGGAAACTTCCGTTTCACACGGACCACCCGGGCACGCCGGTTCAGTATCTCGCCGCTGTGGCGATCAAGACCTTTGGGGATGGTGTGTTGCAAGTTCCCCAGGTGCTAATGTGGACTCGCGTCATGCTACTTGCCTTAGTGTCAGCGAGCGTGGCTCTGATGCTTGCGACGTTATTCCGATCTATACCATGGCCTCTGGGGCTGGCTGGGGTATGGACCTACTACATTTCCGGGCAAGCCCTGCGTTACTTTGACCTCGTGACACCGGAAGCGCTTTACCTGCCTGCCACTGCCCTATTCGCGACGGCGATATGGAGACAGGTCTTCAAGCCGCCGTCACGCGTGGCATTGCTGGTATCCGGCGCCACACTTGGCGTTTGCGTCTCGCTGAAATTCCTGTTTCTGGCCTGGGTGCCGGCTCTCGCTGTACTGGCATGGCTCGACACACGCACGGGCCGCGGTATCACGCGCCTTATCAATACCGCAATCGCGGTCGGGGGCGTCTGCCTGGGTTTCCTGATGGTAACAATGCCAATAGCAGGAACTTACGACAAGATGTTTTCGTGGCTGATCAACTTGCTGACCCACGACGGAGCTTACGGTTCCGGAGATCTGGCCTGGCCGACGTTCTCAGACTGGTTGAACGCCTTGGGCTCGGCTGTTGGGTCTGCGAAAGCGTGGTACTTGTGGTCCGTCGCCCTTCTGACTGGGTGCGCGTTTACCATCTATGCGCAAAGGACCGGGAGCGACGGACGCCAGACTGACCAGGGGCCGCTCCGATTACTTGTTTTCCTGTCGCTTGCCATGATCTTGTCCCACGGATTACTCGTGAGAGGATTTGCCATTCGCTACCTGATGCCGATGGCAATCCTGGGAGTACTGGCGTTTGCATTACTTCTAAGACTGCACAATGTTCGGAAGTGGCGGCTGCGCACCTGGTTGCCACTGGCAATCGTTTCCGTACTGTTGGTCAAGAACGGCCTTCATGAAATCAAGATCCATGACGGAATCGTGGTTGCGGGCACGGAGATGAGTCGGACCTTTGACGAAATTGTACGACGGGACTCAGGCGAGGACGTACACCCGGTGGTAGTATTCAGCTTCCGCGTGCCGAGGCAGTCTTACGCCGACAGGTTGTTTTCGAAAGCGCCTCGCCAGAATGTTCTCGATAGAGTTCATCCCCGCGAAGGGCACTACAAACCATGGTCCCGAGAATTGCGATTGCCTGGCACCGCGACATCCTGGGACTACCTTGTCATTCGCGAGAAGGATATCGCCGATTTCCCAGGCCCGACAGGAAGGGTTGTAGAGACACTGGGGGAGTACACCGTCGTTGCGGCGCGTTGAAGATGGCAGTCGCCTCGGTACAATAGGTTGCGCTTTTGCTCTATCGTACACCGGCATCGTTGCCGGGTTTCCACTTGATGTTGCAGCCCACGGAGGGTTTCTGATCGGCCGGTACCGGCGTGTCCAGGATCAGCGCATCCATCGCCGCGATCAGGTCCGCGCCCGTGGGGGTGCTGGTGGCGTCGTAGTTGCCGGAGGAAATGCGCCGCGGCCGGGTTTCGTCGAACTGGCCGTGGTAGACGAGCTTGCGATCCCCGTCGAAAAGGTAGATGTCCGGCGTGCATGCGGCGTCATAAGCCCTGGCCACCTCCTGGGATTCGTCCAGCAGGTAGGGGAATGGATAGCCTCTCCGGGTCTTTTCCCGGATCATGTTTTCCAGGCTGTCGTCGGGATAGGCTTCCGTGTCATTACTGTTGATCGCGACGAAGCCGATGCCCTTTGCCTGGTATTCACCGGCTACTTCCGCCAGCCTGTCGGCGATGTGGATCACGTAGGGGCAGTGATTGCAGATGAACAGCACCACGGTGCCGACGGCGCCCTGGCGATCGGCGAGGCTGACCGTTTCCCCCTCGGTTGAGGGCAGGGCGAAGTCGGGCGCGGTGGTGCCGAGGGGCAGGGACGAGGAAGGGGTCAGAGTCATGGCTTGTTCGGAAGTTGTCTGCTCAGACGCGGGGTTTTCGCCCCGTGATCAGCAGGATGACAAACAGTATGAGAAAGAGTACGAACAGGATTTTCGCGATTCCGGCCGCGGTACCGGCGATTCCGGTGAAACCCAGCAACCCGGCGACGATAGCAACGACGAGAAAGATCAGCGCCCAGTTCAACATGTTTCATATCTCCGTGGAAAGTAACTTGTATTCTCCGGATTTCAGATCGCGGTGCATTAACATATGTTGCGTGCCCACCGACCGTGGTGCATCGGGCCAATTGCGCCCGGCCCGCACAACAACGATATCATGCGAATGAGTGAATATGGACAGGAACCATCTGCGTTACAGGCTTGCCGCGCTTGATTTCCTCGAAGAAGAGGACTGGTCGTTGCTCGACCGGTTGCTGGAGCGTCACCAGTTTGCGACACCCGGCGAGATCGTGGTCCTGGAGAAACAGGAACTCAAGCTCACCCGCGTCATTCTCTCCGGATGGGGCTTTCGATTTCGCAGTCTGCCGGACGGACGGCGCCAGATCCTGAATTTTCTCGTCCCCGGCGACGTGGTGGGGTATTACGCCACGGTCATCGCGCGATCCGACTGCGGCGTCGAGGCGCTGACCGACATGGAATATGCCGTGTTTCCCGCCAGCGACCTGGTCGAGGTCAGTAGAACGAACCCCCGGCTGATGCTGGCGCTGGGCTGGATTGCCGGTCAGTCCGAGCGCATCCTCGACGAGCAGATAACGCGCATTGGCAGCCGCAATGCGCGTATCCGCATGGCGCACATGCTGGTGGAGTTGTACGTTCGATTGCGCAAGGCCGGCCTCGACCGTGATCAGTCCAGCGCCCTGCCGGTCACCCAGGCGATTCTGGCAGATGCCCTGGGGATGAGCGCGGTCCACGCCAATCGAACCTTTCGATCCCTGGCGGCCCAGGGCTGGATCAGCCGGGAACATGGCGCCATTCGCCTGGAGGACATACGAAAATTGTCGGCAATCGCCTCGTTCGATCATGACTATCTCGACCACGGAGAGGTTCCACCGCCGACGCTTGGCGCGATCGAGGACGCATTGTCTCCGGACTGAGACACCGCCGAAGGCGATTCCGGCGCTATGATTTAACAAATGTTATGGCCGTGTCGGTTTGGCCGTCCTATGCTGGTAAGTACAGTTACCAACAACGGAGAACGACCATGTTGTCCAGAGAAGCCTACCAGGAGAAACTTTCCGCCCAGCTCGATTTCTGGCGCGCGAAGATCGACCAGCTCGAAGGGCAGGCGCGCAAGGCGGATGCCGACGCCCGGATCAGGTACAACGAACAACTCGAGGATCTCAAGGCGAAACAGTCAGCGGCGGAAGCCCGGCTGGAAGAACTGAAAACCGCTGGCGATGACGCCTGGAAAGATCTGCGAGGCGGACTGGAAGATGCCTGGCGCAAGATGGATGATTCCACTGACTCCGCCGTGAAGCGGTTCAAGCAGTAACACGGAGACAGGATGGAAACGGACAATCACCACACCAGAGAGATGACCATGAAGTACGATACCGATCGCGAACACGGCGCATTTCGCCCGCGCGCGCTCCTCGCCGCGGCGCTCGCCTCACTGTTCCTGCTTGTTGCCTGCGAGGAGAAGGGACCCGCCGAGAAGGCCGGAGAGAAGATCGACGAGGCAGTTGAGGAGGCCCAGGACAAGGCCGAGGATGTCGTCGACGAGGCGGAAGACAAGGTGGATGAAGCCGGCGACGCGGTCAAGGAGGCCGTGAATCAGAACTGATTCCGCAGGCACACCAATCCGGACCGGGCCTTTCAAGGGCCCGGTCACTGTGAGTTCCGGCCAACGGCGGACGGCCGGCAGCTGACCCCGGATCCGGGGAGTCGGGCACTGGCGTATCGTTGTACAATGCCCTGACAATCCAGCCGTGCGAAGGAGTGCCGCGCCAGTCCGGAGCCTTCGAATGCCCGGCATGATCCTCCAAAATTCAGCCAGCATGGGATTCAGGGAATGCGCAGTACGGTAAAACGACTTGATGTCCGGGCGGGAACAGGAAGTCCCAGGGTGGCGATGTGCACGCGCCTGCAAAGATGCCATTCATCGATTCGCCAACGGATGCCAACGATAGCGGCGATACTGGTTTCCTCACTGGCCGCGGCAGATAACTACGAACAGCCTCCCGAGCTCTCTGCCGCCACGGAGTTCACCGGTATTCCGCTGGAGGGAAACCGCTACAGGATCAATCCGGTTGTCAGTACCGACGGTTTCCTGACGCGCACGGAAATCACCAGTGATTTCGGCGTGTTCGAGGCTGCCGGACCCGGGATGCTCGAGGTGCGGCTTTCCGAGATCGCCGCGCTGGACAAGCTGGAGACGCTTGAGGATTCGGAGGAGTTTCAACGCGGCGCAAAGGAATCGGTTGACGAAAAGGTGGCCGGGGTAAAAAAGCTGATCGACCAGCCCAGGGAAACCGCCGCGGGAATCTCCGAGGGCGTCGGACGCTTCTTCAAGCGGGCCTCGCGGGCGACAAAGACCGGGTGGCAGAACGCGAGGGATATTCTGAACGAGCCCGACAACGGGGAAGCCGCGGCCCAGTCCAGTCTGCCGGGCGCGGCCCTGACGCCCGAGTCGGCAGAGACGGAGAACCGGTACGCAATGGCCTTGCGTGCTTCGGGATCGACCGCTGCGGATATTTTGGGCTTCGAGGATTCGAGGCGACGCCTCGCGAACCGGCTCGGCATCAATCCCTATTCCACGAACCTGGTACTGAACGAGCGACTGGATGAGGTTACGCGATCCATTTTCGCTGGCGACCTGTCGGTGGACGTGCTCACGAGCCTGATACCGGGGGCGATGCTGGTCACCGCGTCATCCACGGCCACCGACTGGGTGTTCGAGACCCCGCCCGGTGACCTGCGCGTCATGGTGGATGAGGGCTTGCAGTCCATGGGAATTGACCAGGAATCGATTGACCTGCTGCTGCGCCATAAACACTACCCGTTGTCTTATCAGGCGGCGATCTACTCCACGCTACAGTCGCTCGATGGAGTTACCGGCAAGGAGATCGTCTTGCCCATCGCATTGTCGGCGCACACGTTTGACCAGGCGAGATTCGTCATCAACACGCTGGGCATGCTGTCGCGCTACCACCAGTCCCGCACGCCAATAAAGGTCTTGCGGGGGCTGGGCACCATCGTCGCGGAAGACGAAAGCGGCGCGGTCGTGGTCGCAGCGCCAGTCGACCACGTGGCCTGGACCGCCGACCTTGAGCGCTTCGTGAGCCGGCCCGAGTTTGCAGGAAGGGACGTGCAACTCAGTATTGCCGGCGCCTATACCCCCGCGGCTAAAGATGCCCTGGCCCAACGCGGTTGGCAGATCCACGAAGACAGCCCGCTGTTCGAGCCATTGCACAAGATCCGGTAGAAACGGGCTCAAAAAGGCCTGCGCTTGGTGCTACTACGGTTCAGGGTTTGTTGGCGACGAGGGTAACCTCGCGGCCATCCCGGTAGACCACCATCTCCACGGGTTCGCCGTGCGCCCGATGGCCGAGATAGTGGTAGACCTGCCCCATGCTGTCGCGGGTGAAGTGCAGCGGATGACCACCGATGCTGAGGATGATATCGCCGCCGAGCTTGAGCGAACGTCCGGCGATGACAGCGTCGATGGTGCCCGCGCGGACGCCGAGGGCGTGGGCAAGTGATCCATCGGCAACGTTCTGCACCAGAACGCTGTCGATATAGGGTACCAGTAACGCGCTCGCGAGCGTCGCGTCCATGGGCAGTACCTCGACGCCGCCCCAGACCTCGCCAAATTCCATGAACAGGGAGCGGATCATGTTGGCGCTGGCGACGAATGCCATACCGTTGGCATCCGTTCGGATGTGGCTGACGATACCCATCACCTCGCCCGCGTTATTGAACATGGGTCCTCCTGAATTGCCCGGATTGATGGCGGCATCGGTTTGCAGGAACTCGGTGTTGGCAACGTTGAACGAACCGGTGTCTTTCGGCCGCCCGCTCAGGTGACCGATCGTCACCGTCTGGGAGAAACCGAAGGGCGCGCCAATGACCATGACCTCCTCGCCCATCCGCAACTGGTCGGAATTCCCCATGGTTGCGACCTGGAGGTGGGGCGGCGGATCGACAATCCGGATCAGGCCGATATCGGCGAACGGAAAGGTGGAGATCACGCGCGCGGCGTGAATCTCACCGTTTTTCAGGTGTACCTCGAGCGAGTCCGCGAGGTCGGCGACATGGGACGCGGTGAGCACCAGCCCGGAGTCGTTGACGATGACCCCGGAGCCGGCTTGCACCTGTTCACTCGACACGGCGCCGGCGCGAGTCACGGCCCGGCTGTGCTGCGTGCTGAAGATGGCCACCACCGAGTCACTGACCCGGTCGTAGAGGTCGCTCAGGTCCGTGGCGTACACCGGTTGCAATGAAGCAGCAAGTAACCAGGTGAGGGTGAATCCGGAGAAAGCCCGGGAAACCCTGTGTCCGTTGCGTTCCGCCTGATCGTCATCCTGTTTCCGTTTCATCCTTATCAATCCTCCCGGAGTTTCCGCGTGTGGCAGTTGATGCAAGGGCCATGAAATCCAGCCGCGCGCGGCGGTGTTCATCCTCGCGACCCCGCGGCTTATCCTACACCGGAAGTGGAACTGACGTGGGTCGGGCTTCGCCGTTGGTCGAGGTGGCGTAGAATCGGCGTACCGGTACCATCAGGAATTCCCCGACATGTCACTCGAGCTTACTCCGCGGCAACGATCACTCGTGGCGATCGCCGTGTCCATTCTCTCGGTGGTGGTGATCATCTCCGCGGTGGCATTTTCTGCGGTGCTCGTTGTGAAATTCTTCCGCGCGTTCAGTCATGTCTTCCTGCCGCTGGCCGTGGCCGCGATATTCGCCATGGTGCTGGAGCCCTGGTATGGCTGGCTTCAGAACCGTTTGAAACTGGGGCGGGTGTTGTCGCTGGTGGTGCTGTTCCTGTCCATCGTGCTGCCGGTGATCCTGCTGCTGTTCGTGTTCGGCTCCCTGTTGGTCGTGCAACTCGGCGACCTGTTGCAACAGCTCCCCGCCAAGTGGGTGGAATTCAGCACCTGGCTTCAGGAGAACCGTCCCCAATGGGAGGCCTTTTTTCGTGAGAGCACGGTCGGCAAGAGTATCGCGGAAACGTTGAAGTCTCCCGGCGTCATACTTGTCCGTATTGGTGATTATCTTGCGAGCGGGGCGTTATACGCCGGTAGTGGCGTGGCCAAGGGTGTTACCCTGCTGATGGGCTGGGCGGTATTCCCGGTATACCTGGCGTTCTTCCTCATGTTGCCCAAACTGCGCCCGGATTCGATCACCGCCGAACAGTTGCCCTTTCTCAAGCCCGGCACCGCGGAGGATGCGCTGTACCTGCTGAGGGAGTTCTTCAATCTCGTGGTGATCTTTTTTCGCGGGCAGTTCGTTATCGCGCTGTTGCAGGGCCTGTTGTTCGCCGCCGGTTTCTCCCTCATCGGCCTCGAATTCGGCGCGGTTCTCGGCCTGACGCTGGGATTCCTCAACATCGTGCCCTATCTCGGCAGCATGATCGGTCTCGCAATCTGCATCCCCATCGCATGGTTCCAGGCCGGTGGGGGCGTTGAGCTGGTCCTGCTGCTGCTGGCGGTTTTTACCGTGGTACAGCTCATCGAGGGGTACCTGCTGACGCCACGCATCATGGGCGATCGCACCGGGCTTCCGCCGCTCGTGATCATCGTCGCGATCTTCTTCTGGGGCTCCGCGCTCGACGGACTGCTCGGTATGATCCTGGCGATACCACTGACGGCCTTCCTGGTGGTCGTGTGGCGCCTGATCAGGACGAAGTACATCAGTCCGATCTTCTGACGGCGTCGGCGTTCGCCATCCATCTGCATCCCCGCGCGGGATTTCACGGGCTGCCGGAGGCTCGAATTGGCCCCCTGGAATTTGCCCGGCCTTCGGCCGAAAGAGTATACTTTCGTTGCGGGCGACAGCATGGCCCTGGCGGTCAGTTTCTCCTGTGCATCAATGGCGAAATGGACGTCGGGCGATGGCGACACTCCGACGCAACAGGGTTTACATCAGGTTCACACAAGGTATCGAATCATGACAATCAAGCACGGGATTATTTCGTTGAATGGAATTGGCAAGTTGCTGCTCGCGGCGGTCTTGTTCCTCTCGTCGCCTGCCATCGTTTCCGCTGACGAATACACGGACACCATCAACGCCTTCAGGGACGCGGGACAGATCGAGTCGTTTTTCGAAAGCGCCCATGGCTACGCGGTGTTTCCCAATATCGGTAAGGGTGGCATCGGAATCGGTGGCGCTCACGGCAAGGGCCGGGTCTACAACAAGGGCCAGCATGTCGGCGATGTCACCATGAACCAGTTGACCATCGGCCTCCAGCTCGGTGGCCAGGTCTACAGCCAGATGATCTTCTTCGAGGACGAGCGGGCGTTCGAGGAATTCACCTCCGGCAACTTCGAGTTCGGCGCCCAGGCCACCGCGGTGGCGCTCACCGCCGGTGTTTCCGCCCAGGCGAATACGGGTGGCGGGGCTTCCGCGGGCGCGAGCGGGGGAGAGCATGACGCCACCGGCGTGCACGGCGGTTACCGCAAGGGCATGGCCGTGTTCACCATCGCCAAGGGCGGGCTGATGTACGAAGCCTCGCTGGGCGGGCAGAAGTTCAAGTACGAAGCGCTCTAGAAAGGTGCGCCGGGCGGCGCCAGCTACAGATACTGGTCGACTTCCCGTTCAACGCGCTCCCCTGGCTGAGTATCTGCAAGGTTTCTGCCAGCCAGTCAGCCGCGCGTGACTGATCTCTACCGGGCAATCTGGCGCCACACCGGGCGCCAGCAATTGCTGGTCATCCTCCTCACCCTCATCGTCGCCGCGCTGGCGGCGGTACCGCTCGACTACCAGAAACGGATCATCAACGGCATGGGCGAGGGCCGTGACTTCGAGCCTTTGCTGGTGCTCGGGTTGGAAATGGTGTTGGTGATCCTGGTAAGCCTGGTGCTCAAGGCGCTTCTCCGCTATCGCTCGGAGATCATCGGTGAATCCATCATCCGCCATGTGCGTACGCTGGGCGTGAAACGGGCGTCAGCGGCCGGAGAAGGCGACCAGAGGCAGGACGATCGCGGCACGCTGGCAAATATCGTCTCGTCGGAATCCGAGGCGGTGGGGCGCTTCGTCGGTGGCTCGATCGCCGAGCCGCTGCTCCAGGCCGGAACCCTGGTCAGCGTCATTGGTTACATCGCCGTGATGCAGCCCATGCTGGGCCTGGTCGCGGCCATCATGGTTCTGCCCCAGGCTGTACTGGTGATCCTGACCCAGTCGAAGGTCAACGAGCTGGTGCGGGAACGCGTGGTGGTCCTGCGCGGCGCCCTGGATACGCTGTCCGCGGGCGGCCTCGATGCGGTGCAATCCGCTGTCCTCGAAGATTTTGACCGTCTCTACGACAACCGCCGCCGCATCTTCCTCTGGAAGACCTCTGTCAAGATGGTGCTCGGCATGATCAATGGCGCCGCGCTGGTGGCGGTGCTGGTATTCGGCGGCTGGCTGGTGATCCAGGGACGGGGCGACGTGGGCAGCGTTGTCGCCGCCACTGTCGGCCTCGGCCGCATCCAGGGCCCGTGGAAGGAGCTGATCGCCTTTTTCCGCAGCATGAGCGTGGTGCGGGTGCAGTTCGAACTGCTCCGCAGCTTTACCGGTCCGGAGTCGCGGCCGATAGCCCCCGCACCGCAGGGGTAAGGGGTAGCAGGCTAGCTACCGGTCATGTTGGCGATGAAGGCGTTGGATTCGGCGATGGAGGCGTTCATCTTGTCGATCAGGCCGTTGATGTCCACCTTCAGCGAGTCGAATTCACCCTTGAGCGAGCCAATGGCCTGGGCGTTCAGGTTGTGCTTGAGGAACAGCACGTTGTCGTGAAACACCGCGAGCACCGGGTCCATGCTGGCTTCGGCCTCGTGCATGCTCTTCAGCATGGTGTCGTACTGTGACCGCGTCGCCTTGAGCTGCTTGCTACTGGCGTCGCGCAATTCCTTGTTGTCGTACTCGTCGAGTTCGTCCTCCCATTCGTCGAACAGCGCTTCGGAAACCGATTCAATGGAATCGATCCGGTCCGAGACGTCCCGGGCCGCGGACTCGCAGCGCTCGTATTCCTTGTTGAGCTTGTCATAGGCGGCCTTGAGGTCGGTTTCCTCCAGCGCCACCACCGATCCGAACTGGTCCAGCGCGGACTGGAATTGGTCCTGGGCGTCCTGCTGGGAATCCCGGGCTTCCTCCACGCGATCCACCATGATATCGCGCTTGGGGATGCCGACCTTTTCCATGGTGGCGTAATAGGTGCTGGAGCAGCCGGCGGTGGCCAGGGACAGGGCCACGATGGCGGGATACGAGAGGGTACGAATGTTGAGCATGTTCATCTTTGAGGCAGTGTATGGTTTCCCGATGGAGGCGACCGGGACGCGTCTGGCGCCCTGCCCGACGAGCGTTGGCGAAACGGTCGACATGGTCAGCGTCCGTGCGGCCTGTCCCTGTGAGCAGGTGGATACGATGGTAGCAGATTCGGCCGTTACTGGACGGGCGCGGTCAAGCGCGCGCTCCGAACCGCGAGCTTGAACCACCAGGGCCTTTCTTCGAACTCCGTAGCCGTCATTTCGCGCGCATTGCGAAAATCCTCGAGAAGCATGGTTTCCACGGCCTCGTTGAAAGCCCGGTCCACCGTGATGGCCGTGACTTCGAAATTCAGGCGAAAGGAGCGATTGTCGAAATTGGCGGTGCCGATCATCGACACGGCATCATCGATCAGGAGGACCTTCTGGTGGAGGAAACCCTCGGTGTAACGATGGAACGATACGTTGGGCAGGTCCAGTTCATCGAGAAAGGAATAAACCGAGAGCTGGACCAGCAGGTTGTCCGTCTTGTCAGGGATCAGGATGCGGACCTCCACGCCCCGCAGGGCGGCGAGCTGGATCGATTGGACGATGGCGTCGTCCGGAACGAAATAGGGGCTTGCGATCCAGACGCGTCGGACAGCGGAACTGAGCGCCTGCTGAAACATCAACGAGGCCGTTTCCATGGCGTCCGCCGGACCGCTGGACAGGACGAGGGCGGCGCTGTCACCCTGGTCCGCGGGCTGCGCCGACCAGTCCAGCTCGCGCAGGACTTCATCTGTCGCCCAGTGCCAGTCCTCGGCAAAGGACAGTTGCGCGCCGATGGCGGCGGGACCATGGATTTTCAGGTGGGTGTCGCGCCAGCGACCGAAGTCAGGATCGAGCCCGAGATACTCGTCGCCTACGTTATGGCCACCGATCCAGGCGGTGTCGCCGTCGACGACAACGATCTTGCGATGATTGCGGAAATTGATCTGGAACCGGTTTCCCTTACCGCGCGTGGTGCCAAATTCCGCCACCCTGACACCGCCGGCCCGCAGGTCTTCCAGGTAGGCGTCCGGCATGCCCAGGCTGCCGACGCCGTCATAAGTGAAATACACGTCCACGCCGCGCGCCGCGGCAGCCTTCATACTACTCGCGAGACGATTGCCGAGACCGTCGGCGCGCACGATGTAAAACTGTACCAGGACGTAGTTTTCCGCCTGGTCGATGCCTTCTAGAATACTGTTAAAGGTCACCTCGCCGTCCACCAGGAGCTGCAACGCATTGCCGCCGGTGAACGGAACCCGGGCCAGACTCTCCACGCCCTTGATAACGCCCAGGTTGCGCGCAGAGTGCCTGACTGCAGGTTGCAGACCGGACAGCGCCTGTCCCATGGTGTCCGCCAGCGCAACCAGCTTCTCCTGCTTTGCCTGCTCGTAACCATGAAAACGGTTGCGTCCGAACACCCAGTAGGCGGGCACCGTGACATAGGGAAACGTCACCAGGGACACAGCCCATGCGATCGATCCCTGGGGCGTGCGCGTGCTCATGACGGCATGCACCGCGCTCAGCAGGCCGAGCACCTGGAACAGGGCGATGGTGTACAGAATCAAGCGACTGCGCCGGGTTACCATGGACTGCGGGCTGGCGGGCGTTCAGCGCCGCCGGAAACCACCCCGCATGGGCGCATGCATGCGCGCGCGGCTGGCGCCCGTTTGCCGTGCCTGGAGTGAGCGGTTCAGGCTGGTGGTGTTGATGCCACGGGCGGATGCCGCGTTCCGCACGTGGTCCATGTTGACGCTGGACGCTGCCTGGCGCGCGCGATCCACGTTCACACTGGAAGCGGCCTGGCCCAGGTGTTCCCGGGTTTCCGGGGAGATTGACCGGGCGTCCAGGTTGGTGGCGGCAGGCCTCTGCCAGCTGTTATTGACCCGATGTTCCCATTCTCCATTGTTATGCCGCGCCAGCTGGCCGCCGCTGTCGACGTAGAGATTGTTGGCGCGTCCGCTGACGCTGCGCGAAAGGTTCAGGTTCTGCAGCGAGGCCTGGTGGCTCAAGGTGCGCGACGGGTTGTTGCCGTGTGCATAGACGTTGTTGCGAAACTGTTGCGTATTGATGTTCCGGCTCTGGAGATTGCTGACGAGCTTGCCGTGGTTGGCGATATTGATGTTGTTGCCGATATTGATGTTGCCGGTGTTGATGTTCACCGGGCGATATACGTTGCGCGCGCAACATCCCCATGGCCGATAGCCCGGGGGCCGGCCCGCGCTCCAGTTGAATCCAAAGCTGAAGAAGCCGTTGCTCCATCCAACGCCCACGTTCCAGCCGGTCCACGAGTTGTAACCGACGTGGAAACCCCAGGTCGGATGCCAGGGGTGGTATATCGAGCCCCAGTAGGGCGGGTAATACCAGCCGGTGCCGTAGACCGGGACCCCGTAGTAGGGGAAGGACCAGAGATAGCCAGGGTAGTAGCCAACGTAGACCACGTCGGGGGTGGAGTCGAATACATGAACATAGGTGGTGTTGTACACCGGTGAAGTCGGCGGAATCTTGCTGATCTTGTCCTGCGGGATGCTGTCCGCCAGGGTCCACGGGCCGAGTTCGTGGTCGGAGGTGAACCAGACGCCGTCATCGAGGGCGTAATACTTGCCGTCGACCCAGAGCACCTGGACCGAGGCATTCACCGCGTATTGCATCTCGGTGCCGGTGATAGGGTCGAAGTCCGGATCGCCATCGTAGGTGACGTCCAGCTTCGCCTGGTCACGCCGGACCGCGGCCGTCTGGGGAACCTGCGCGTCATGGATGGCGTCATTGGCCTCTTCCGTGCCGGCGACGGAGGTGCGGATACCGCCGATCTCTGATTCCGGTGGAATCTGGCTGAAGCTCTCCGGGAGCTTGTCGGAGCGGATGAAGGTCCAGGGGCCGTTTTCGCTGGAGGCGTAGAACCAGCGCCCCGACAGCAGCAGATACATCCTGCCGCTGACCGGTTCACGGATCCAGGGCGTTTCCGTGTTGTATACGTACAGGAGGTCGCCGCCGGGGAGGGACTTCCACTGTGGCTCACCGTCGCTGACCACCAGCTCCGTCGGCTTGTCGGCAGTCACGATGGCGGACGGTTTCGCGGCATTTGCCGCGCCGGGCGCCGTTTGGGAATCAGGGTCCGGTTTCGGCGCAATCTTCAGCAATTCCGCGGGCGGGTTGTCGGTGAGCTTCCAGGGCCCCATGGGATCCCGCGCCTGGTACCAGAAACTGCCGTCGCCGAGATACAGCTCGCCGGTCCTGGTGTCGCGGGCGACGGCGAAGACGGTGTTCATCACGCGTTCGTAATGGCTGTTCTCGATCGGCCCGAAGCGTGGTTCGCCGTCGTAGAGCAGGAGTACGGACGGCGTCTGCGTGAACAGGATGGCCGGCGGGTCGGTATTGAGTTCGAGCTGGCTCTGCTGCTCCTCTTTCGACTGGTCCAACGACGCGGTCAGTTGCGGCAGGGAAATTTCGAATCCCGCGTCGGGCACCGCGTCCGCCAGGATCTTTCCAAGCCTCGCCACCTTGTCGTCGGTGGCATCCGGCCAGCGCGCGTCTGTCAGCGTGATATCCCGGATCAGGGCGGTGCCCGCGTCGCGGTCGGTTTCTATGCGGGAACTGAACCAGATCGCGCCAAAATCCGCTTCGCTCCCATCTGCGGGTTCCAGCGACACCGCGGCGCGGGCGGTCAGGACATTGCCTTCGAGTGATTCCGGCTGCGGCTGGTAGACGACGATCTTCCCCGTGGGCGCATGGATCTCCTGTGGCCACTCCAGGGCGATAGCTCCTGTAAACGGCGCCAGGAGCATGGCGACTGCCGCAGCGGTTCGATGCCCCCACAGCATCTTCCTGAATCCTCGCATCTCGAAATCCTCTCAACCGGTGTGATCCAAAATTATAGCAGCGGCCATTTTGACGATCCGTCTCCGCTGCCGCACAATTCAAACTTTATTTTCCTGGTGATTCATTTCCCGTGATCCGGATCCGGTCATCCCAGGCCCTGCAGCGCGCCGGCCAGGCCCTTGTTCTCGCGCTGATTGCCCTGCTGGCGGGTTGCGGCTCCCTGCCGCAACAAGCCGAACGGGAAGAGCACCACGCCTACCGGGATACCGGCAATACCCGGCTCGGTACTCAGCTTGCGGGTGAAATCGCGCGACACGCGCCTGATTCGGGAATAATGCTCCTTGGAGACGGCATCTCGGCACTCACTGCCCGGCTCACGTTGGCGGAGATCGCGGAGCGCGGCATAGACGCGCAGTACTACATACTCGAGAACGACCAGTCGGGGCGGCGTTTTCTCCATTCCCTACTGGCGGCGGCCGATCGTGGCGTGCGCGTCCGGCTCCTGCTCGACGACATCAATCTTGGCGACGCCGATCCCGCGGTCGCCGCGCTCGACTCCCATCCGAATGTATCCGTACGCGTGTTCAATCCGTTCGCCCGCGATGCACCCCGGGTGACCCAGCTCGTGGGCAAGGCGAGCACCATTTCCCGGCGCATGCACAACAAGTCGTTCACGGTGGACAACCAGGTGTCCATCGTCGGCGGCAGGAACATCGGCGATCATTACTTCGACGTCCAGGAAGCGTTTGTATTCGACGATCTCGATGTGCTCCTGGCGGGACCGGTGGTCAACCAGGTGTCGAGTGCATTCGACCGCTACTGGAATCACGACCTGGCTTATTCCGTGACCACGCTCGTGCCGGATAGCGGCACACCGGAAGCCCTGGAGAAACTCCGCGCGGCGATTGAGGAGACCATCGAGGAGGAGTCCGCCACCGCCGTGTCCAGACGTCTCGAGGAGTCGCCATTGCGGGCGGAAATCCTGGCGGGGGAAACGCCGTTCCACTGGGCGCCGGCACGCATCATCGTCGACCATCCGGAGAAGCTCGCCGCGTCGCGCGACGCCACCGGATATCACCTGGCCTCGGATCTTGCCGCGACGTTCGGCCAGGTGCAGGACCGGCTGACGATCATATCCCCCTATTTCGTTCCGGGTGAGGAAGGGGTGGAGCTTGCGCGTGATCTCGCCGGGCGTGGAATACACATCCGCGTCCTCACCAATGCGCTGTCCTCCACCGACGTTCCCGCGGTGCATGCCGGCTATGCCCCCTATCGCGAGGACCTGCTGGCGGCCGGGGTGGAACTGTTCGAGCTGAATTCCACCCATATCCAGTCCCAGCCGATCCGCCAGTCCCTTACCGGATTCAGCTCGCTGGCGAGCCTGCACGCCAAGTCGTTCATCTTCGACCGCGACACCGTATTTATCGGCTCGCTCAATCTCGATCCGCGCTCGATCACGGAGAACACGGAGATCGGCGCATTGATCGAGTCGCCAAAGATCGCCACGGAAATGGTGAACTGGTTCGACAGCAACGTGGACCGCATGGCCTACCGGCTGGTGCTGGAGACCCAGGAGAACGGCAGCCCGAAAATCCACTGGTACGGCCTCGAGGATGGCCGCCAGGTTGAGTACGACCATGATCCAAAGACCTCGGCGTGGCTGCGTACGGGCGTGTGGTTCCTGGGCCTGCTACCCGTCGAACCGCTGTTGTAGCAAGCGCGGCGGGGTGCGTGGAGATCCGTCATGTTGGATAATCACGATAGATGAATTTGCAGGGAACCCGAAGATGACTATCAAGAAAGTGATCGCCTTGTTGCTCGCCGCGCCCCTGCTGCTGGCGGGCTGCGCCACCGGTCCCGCGATCAGCGTCAACCAGGATCCCGACGCCGATTTCACCGCCTACCGGACCTATGGATTCGCCTCCGACCTGGGCACCGACCGCGGTGGGTATTCCACGCTCGTGACAGGGTATTTCAAGGACGCCATCGATCGCCAGATGCAGTCCCGTGGCTACGTGCCGGCGAATGCCGACCCCGATTTGCTGGTGAATTTCTTCACCCGTGTGGAGAACCGGACCGACGTCGTATCCCGGCCCTCGCCGTCCATGGGCTACGGTTACTATGGCTACCGCTACGGACTTTATGGTGCCTGGCCGATGTATGACAACGAAGTATCCACGGTGCACTACCAGATGGGCACCGCCAACGTGGATATCGTCGATGCGGGTCGGAAGCAACTCATCTGGGAGGGCGTCGCCCAGGGACGGCTGGGCAACCGGATCCAGGAGAACCCGGCGGCGGTGATCGACGAGGTCATCGCAGAGATATTTTCCCGCTACCCGGTCGACCCGCCCGCTACCCAACCCGCCGCGGAGTAGGCCTTACCGGCGGCGGTGGTCACATCGCGGGCCACCGAAGGTTTCAGACATTTCTTGTACCGTCCCGGCGGATCGGCGAAAATCGCGCCGGGCGGCACGGTACGTTATCGTGTAGCCACCTGGCAGTAGACTATCCGCGGTACCGGCGCGCCTGGCGCCGGCAGGGTGATGGATGCCCCGGACAGCGCGGTTGGCCGGGTGAACTCCGCCGCGACACCGTTGTCATTTCGTGACCAAACTTTCAAGGATCGCCATGAGCCTCTCCCGTTTCCGTCGTACCCGGTTTCTACTTCGTTCCCGCCGCCAGGTTCTGTCCGGCCTCGTTGCCGCCGCGGCGCTGCTCACTGCGCATGCCGCCCAGTCCGAAGAGCGCGCCTACGGATTCGGCGAGAACCTCGTGCGCTGGAAGGGGGACTTTTCCGAGATGCTGGAGCGGCGCCAGCTGCGCGTGCTGGTGGCCTACAACAAGCAGATGTACTTCCTCGACGGGGCCGACGTACGCGGCGCCACCTACGAATGGATGGAACAGTTCCGCGAATTCCTCGACAAGAAGCACGGTTTCAAGTCACGCAAATTCCAGATACTGTACCTGCCGGTTACCCGGGACCACCTGATCCCGGCCCTGCTGGATGGCATGGGTGACGTTGCCGCTGCGAACCTGACGATCACCCCGGAAAGGCTGGAGCAGGTGGATTTTACCGATCCCCTGGCGACGGGAGTGCGCGAGGTGCTGGTGACGGGCCCCTCGGCGCCGGACATCGCGCGCATGGAAGACCTTGCGGGCCACACGATATACGTACGCGAGTCCAGCAGCTATCACGCCAGCCTTCAGCGCTTCAACGAAACGCTCAGCGCCGCCGGCCTGGAGCCGATGAAGATCGAACCCGCGGAGGAATATCTGGAAGACAGCGACCTGCTGGAGATGGCCAACGCCGGCGTCCTCGACATGGTGGTGGTGGACAATCACAAGGTCGGCGCCTGGCTGGGGGTGTTCGAGAACCTCACAGTGCACGACGACATCGCCTTCAGCGAGGACGGCAGGATCGGCATGGCGATCCGCAAGGGCAGCCCGGAGCTCGCCGCCGCGCTGAACGAGTTCATCGCCGAGGGTAAAAAGGGAACGTTGCTCGGCAACATGATGATCAACCGCTACTACAAGGACAACAAGTGGATCCGCAATGCCACCGAGGGCGAAGACCTCGAGCGCCTTCGCAGCATGGTGGAACTGTTCCGGGAGTACGGCGACCAGTACGATTTCGACCCGTTGATGCTGGCCGCCCTGGGCTACCAGGAATCACGCCTGGACCAGTCGGTGCGCAGCCATGTCGGCGCGGTGGGCGTGATGCAGATGCTGCCGTCCACCGCGGCCGATCCCAATGTCGGGATCCCGGAGATCGACGAGCTGCAGCACAATATCCACGCCGGCACCAAGTACCTGCGTTTCGTGCGCGATCGCTATTTCAACGACGAGGGAATCGACCCGATCAACCAGACGCTGCTGGCGTTCGCTTCCTATAACGCGGGCCCCAACAAGATTGCCAGCCTGCGCAAGGAGGCAGCGGAAGGGGGCCTCGATCCGAACGTTTGGTTCGGTAACGTCGAGCACATCGTGGCGAAACGGGTCGGGCGCGAAACCGTGCAGTACGTTTCCAACATCTACAAGTACTACGCCGCCTACAAGCTGATCCAGGACCAGGGTTTATACGACAAGCCGGCGGAATAGCGCCGGTCTCAATAACCTGCCCCCGGTTTCTTATGAGACCGGTTCAGATCGCGTGTGCTCTCAGGCGGGTTTTTTATCCTCCGCCTCCGCAGCCTGGGCCGCGGCCCCCGCAATGGCACGCTTCTCTTCGGGCGACAGGTTTTTTTCATCCACGCTGTCGCCCATCTGCACCCAGACCTCGCGCCGCGCGAACTCGATGCCGTTCTCCTCGAACGCCTTCTGCACGCGGTTGTAGACCTGCTTGCGCACTTCCCACTGGTCGCCGGGGCGGGTGGTGAACTTCCCCCGCACCACGATGCCGACGTCGGTGACATCCGCCGCCCCCTGGCCCTTGAAGGGCTCCAGGAATCTGGCCGCGAGTTCCGGCTCCTGCATCATTTCCTGGCCGATCTTCTTGAACAGCTTACGCACCTTGTCGATGTCGGTGTCGAACGGAATGGTGAACTTGAGCTTCATGATGACCCAGTCACGGCTGTGATTGGTCAGCCGGGAGATCGACCCATAGGGCAGGACATGCACGGGCCCGGTCACTCCACGTAGCTGGAGCGAGCGCACGGAGATCTTTTCCACCGTGCCCGCGGTGCCGCCGACATCGATGTACTCGCCCATGCGGAAAGCATCGTCGAGCAGGAAGAACACCCCGGACACCACGTCCTTGACCAGGGTCTGCGCGCCGAAACCGATGGCGAGTCCCAGCACCCCTGCGCCGGCAAGCAGTGGTGTGATATTCACGCCGATCTGGCCCAGCGCCAGCAGGACGCAGAGGACGACGATGGTGGTCTGTAGCGTGAGCCGCAGGATCGGCAAGACGGTGGCCATGCGCGTGGCGCCCGCGCCACCGCCTTCGCCTCCGCTCTCGCCTTCGGTGTCCGGGGCGCTTGCCTGCATTTCCCTGGCCAGCTTGCGGTTGATGACCACGCTCGTGATCTCCCAGGCCAGGTAGCCCAGCGCCAGTATCATGAGGAAGCCCACCAGCCCGCTCGCCACCCTGGCGCCGAAGCCGGATTGCGCGATGTTCACCAGGCTCAGCCCCATGAGCTTGACCGCGAGCAGGAACACCAGGCTGATGAGAATGACCCGCCCCATCCGGATATAGCTGAGACGGGTGGCCTCGCGCGCCTTCTCGGCGATGGCGCCCTCTCCTGCCAGCGGCGGCACCAGGTGCGAGGCGATACCACGCACCATGGTATCGAGGAATGGCAGGATGATGACCAGCAGCGAGATGATGGCGCCACGCGCGGGGCTGATCCCCGTGTATCCCGTGCTCAGGATGAAGCGCATGAACAGCCAGTTGGCGATCAGTATGCCGATGGCGATGCCCGGCCACCAGGCGGCCATGCGCTCGAGACCGGGCGTCAGGGCATCATCATCCCCGACTATGATCTCGTTGATGCCCTTTCGCGCGCGCCAGATCATGATCACCGGCCAGACCAGGAAGACGAGGCTCAGCCAGAAGCGCAATGCCTCCGTATAAGGTATCTCTTGCGTCGTAAACAGGTAATTGACGAAAAACGAAACTCCCAGCACCAGCGCCATGGCGGACAGGTGGCGATAGAGATATTGCGCGGTCCAGGTGTCGGTGGATACCAGTCGAAGGTCCGCGCGTTTTGGCGCCAGCACGAACTTGAACACCGCCGATGCCAGGCGGTACAGGAGGACGATATTGATGATCGCCGCCGCCACCAGCGCGCGATCCGCGTCGTCGCGAAGAATGAAACGAGTGGCGAGCAGCGCGGCGACGCCGAAAACCAGCACGTCGCTGATTTCGATCAGCGCGCGCAGGGAATTGGCCTTCAGCGTGTTGATGACATCCGCGTCATCATGCGGTTTGCGATACTTCTCCCGCTTCGACTGGATCGCGCGATCGAACAGCCATTCCGCGAGATAACCGATGGCCAGGGCGACGCCGAGAAGGGCGACGAGCACCAGGCTGTCCGTGACGCCGCGGTCCCTGAATACCTCTACCACCGAGCGGAAAACGCTCGCAACGGTCTGCGGCAGGTCGCGCGCGTGCGTCAGAAGCTTTTCCTCGAAGCCCGCACCCCAGCGCTTCCATTGCGCGAGCCATCTTTCCCGCTGCATCTCCTCCGGCGTGGGGACGGCTCCCTCTCCGTCAATGGATTCATCCAGGATGGACAGCAGGCTCGCCAGCGCATCGCGTTGTTCGCCGTCCATCTTCGACACCAGTGACTCGAATGCCTCCGGCTGCAGTTCCGAGGGCATGTTCGCTTCCGCGTCTGTGTTTTCCTGGGCGGAGGACGCCTGGGGCGCCACGAACAGAAATCCCGCCAGCAGCAGGGTGAGTAGCGGGCGATACAGGGATTGCAATCCCGGGTGAATTTTCATTGTTGGCCTCATCACGGGTCGCGCACATCCTCTGCATGCAGGATGTTCACCGGGGTGGTGTGACGAATCATGCTACCCGCGCCGCCGAGATGATGCCGAATCGTCATCGGCGGTGGGTGACGGGTTCCCGGCGGCCGGTAACGAGGGCCGCCGGGCTGACCCCGGTCGGAGATCAAAAGGTATAGGTCGCGCCGATGGAGTACATGTTGAGGTCGTCCAGGGTGTCGATCTCGAACATTTCGTACTCGAGGCGAATGGCAAAGGAACCGAGCCGCAACGCGCCACCGAGACCCCAGGCGATGTCGATGTCATCCTCGCTCCGCAGATTGTTGCCGACCTGGGATTCGGAGTCCCAGTAAAGGCCACCGAACTTGGCGAACAGGTCCACCGGACCGACGGGCAGGGAGATCAGGCCGAAGCCGCTCCAGCCGCTCACTTCCACGAGAACGTCCCGTGATCCCTGCAGGTCCTCCGCGTTACCGAAGTCGACCCAGCCCCCCTCGATGCCGAGAATCCCCCAGCGGGCGCCGCCGAAGATCTTCCAGGCGCTGGATTCATCGTCGAGATCGAGGTCGTCGAGGTTCTTCTGCTCGAAGGTGGCCTGGCCCATGCTCGCGCCGATGTAGGGCCCGTCATCCAGCGCAAGTGCGGATCCACAAAAACCGGCAAGAACCAGGCTCCAGAAACCCGCGGTCAACAAACGGCAATTTTTCATTGTGCAATACCCCTTTGACAGTTGTGAGAAGTGTACGAGTGGCCAGGCGCCATGCCGTGCCACAAACATCGAACTGATCATAGCGCCACGCAGGGATGCAGACAATCGACCCGGCGTGGTTCTACGTGAGTGAAGTCAGCCGCGGACCTGCTTCACTTTCTCGCCAAGCTGTCTGACGCTGGAAACCAGAACGATAAGAGACATACCTGTAGAAATCAGGTTGACGCCGACGAGCACGCCAACCGCCCAGACCCCGGACATGGGCCATTGACTCCAGATCAGCCAGGCCAGGACAAGAGAGAGCACTCCGCTGAGCAGCAGCCAGAACCAGCCTTCCGCCGGACGGTAGTTGAAGGAGACGATGATCTTGCAGACGCCCTCGACGATAAAAAAACAGATCAGCAGGATGGTCAGGAAACCGAGGCCGAGAAGGGGATGGCCGATCACGCCGAGACCCGCGATGGTGGTGACGATGCCCAGCAGCACCGGCATGACCTTTTCGCTCCAGGCCTCCGCGCGAAACCCTGACACCAGCTGCGCGATGCCGGCTGCAAGCAGGGTCAGGCCCACCAGTATGACCACCGACTTGCCGGCGATCACCGGCGCAATGATCGAAATGATCCCGAGGATGACCAGGGCAACGCCCAGCCACTTGAGGGACTTGCCAATCTTGGGGAGTTCAATATCGGACATGATGAATGCTTCCTCTTCGACTTGTGATTCTTGATGTTATTCAACTATAACCAACCAGGTGGATATCCTGCAAAGCCGGTACGCACGCCCTTTCGGCAGGTTTCACCGAAATCGAGGTGGCCGCTACCCGCCCGGGACGGCGTCGATGCTGTTATAGAGCGCGGGCAGGCGCGGATCCGCGGGATACGCATCGGTCAGCCTGTCCGCCCATTCGCGCGCTACCCGGGTCTGTCCGCGGTCGCGCTCGATGGTGGAGAGGGCGAACAGCAGGTCGCGGTCACGGGGCCAACGCATCCATGCCGACTCCAGCGCGGCGATGGCGCGATCCGGCTGCCCGGCGGCATTCAGGGCGATGCCGAGGACATAGGCGTAACGCGTCGAATCGGGATCCAGGTCAACCGCATCCGCGAGCGCGTCGAGCGCCTCGTCCATGCGCCCGGAGCGCACCAGGGCGAGCCCGAGGGAATGCCGCAGGGCGGCGGATTCCGGTTGTCTTTGCAGCCCGTCCTCCAGCGCCTGCAGCGCCGAGTCTTCCCGCCCCTGCTGGCGATACAGGTCCGCCAGGTTGAGGTACGCCGGGGTGTAATGAGGCGCCAGTTCGATGGCCTTCAGGTAGTAGCTCTCCGCCACTGCCGGGCTGCCCACCCGCTGCTGCAGGTTGCCGAGGTTGACCCGGGACTCCGGCCGGTCGGCATTGTATTCCTGGGTGTCGAAGTAGTCCTGCAGCGCCTGGCGTAGCTGGTCGCGCGTTGCCGCGTCCCGGGTGGCGCCGGGCACGCCGCCCAGTACGCGCGCGGCCTCCACCCGCACCGCGAGCAGAGGATCGCCGAGCAGCGGCGAACCCAGCGGCAGGCGCTGCTCCGGCGGCAGCGCCTCGAGCGCCCGCAGCGCGGCCATGCGCACGAGTCCACTGTCATCCCGCAGGTGTTCACGGATCACCGGCAGGGATTCCGGTCCGAAGTGGTTGCCCAGCTCCAGCAGCGCGGTGGCGCGCACGATGTCCGGCGTCTCGTCCCTGGCGATGACGCGCAGCAGCGAGGCCTGTGCCTCGGGGTCGCTGGAACGCGCCTGGTGGAATGCCGCGGTCCAGTGCTGGAATGGTTCACCCGCGTCGGGGAACATGTTCGTAAACGCCTCCGCCGCCCATTCCACGCTCTGGTCCGTGTGGCAGCCGTTGCAGGCATTGGGGGTGGCGTAGATCAGTGACTGGTCGGGCCGCGGCGAACGCAGGCTGTGATCGCGGCGCGGGTCCACCACCATGTAGGTGGTTTCCGGCATGTGACAGGCGAGGCAGTCGGCGCCTGCGGAATCCGGTGCATGGCCGTGGTGGCTGGTGGCGGCGAATTGCTCCGTCAGGTGACACTGCGCGCAGACGCTGCCACCCGGGGCGCGCGGCCTGCCGTCGTGGGGGTCGTGGCAGTCGCTGCAGGTGACCCCTGCCTGGTGCATCCTGCTTTGGAGGAACGACCCCCAGACATAGACCTCTTCGCGAATCTGGCCGTCGGCATGGTAGTTCGGCGCGCCGAGCAGGGTCGGCGCGTGGTGGTCGAGATAACTGGCTTCCCGGGATGCGCCGGGTTGCAGCGTCGCGCGCAGGCTGTGGCAGGTTGCGCAGACCTGGATCTCGGTATCGGTTTCCCTTGGCGCGGAGCGTGTGGCGATACCACTGTCGTCGGTGAAAACCCAGGACGCGCCGGCGCGGTCATTCAAGTGGATGTCGAGTCCGTAGCCATCGGCCCAGGCGTCGTCCCGCGTTTCGCTTCCCGCCGAATCATTCCCATAAGCCTGGGCCAGGTCTACATGGGCCTGCCCTGGTCCGTGGCAGGACTCGCAGCCCACCGTGATCTCCGACCACGTGGTATTGAAGGTATCCGATGGCGCGTCGTAGCCCTTGATGAGGTTGGTGGAGTGACAGTCCGCGCACATGAAGTTCCAGTTCTGCTGCGGCCCGGTCCAGTGGAGTTCATCGAGGTGATCGATCTTCTCGTCGGGATACAGGTGGAACCAGCGCTGGCCGCCTGCGCTCTCCGGCCGGCTGTCCCAGGCGAGGCCGAGCGCCTGCAGTCTGCCGTCCGGAAAGGTGACCAGGTACTGCTGCAGCGGATCAACGCCGAAGGTATGGGTGATCTCGAACTCCGCCATCCGGCCGTCCGCGCCGTCCGTGGTGACGTAGTAGCGGCCATCCCGCATCGCGAAACGGGAGGTGATGCCATGCGCCGTGACCGCGCTGTCGTTGAAGTCACCCAGTACCGTCGCCGGGGTGGCGATGGCCATGGCCTGGTAATGATGGGAGGTCTGCCAGCGCTGGTGCTCGTCCTGGTGGCAGCCGGCGCAGGACTGCGAGCCGGCATAGGCGGGGTCGTGATCCTCGGTGGCGATTGCCGGTGCGATTGACGCTTGCAGCAGAAGGCATGCCAGCGCGCCGAGCAACCAAAGCATGGCATTGCGATGGAGTAAGCCCGTTTCAGGCAATGAGGAACAACCGTCCCTCACCGCAGGGGCGGGAAAACTGGCGCGCATGGGTGTCGTCGTCTGCGTCTGGCGCCGATGATCGATCAGATGGGGGCTGCGGGATCCTGTGTAACCTGCTCCGAACTCCCGACAGAAGTCCTACCAGTGAATGCCGACCCCCAACCCGAGACCGGACTGGGCGATGTCCCAGCCGAAACCGTCGTCCGAGTAATCGGTGTCCAGGTAGCGGTATCCGAGTTGCACCGAGATATTCTCTGAGAACCGGTAACCCACGCCAGTGGCGGCAAGCCAGACCGAGTCCGAATCACCGGCACCCACGTCCGCCCGCAGCCACGCCATCCAGTTGCCACTGATCGTCGGCGTCCAGAGAAATCCTACCATGCCGTCGGTCCAGCTCTGGTCGGCATTGGCCTTGCCGGTGCCGGTGAGCTGCAGGCTGACGTCGGCGTCCTGGTTGCGCGCGCCTACATAGACCTCAAGGTCGTCGGAAAAGGGATAGCTCACGCCAGCCTCGATGATGGTCTGGCGGACCTCCCCGGACACCGCCGTACTCGGCAGGTTGGCCTCGTCGCTCAGCTTGGCATGGAACAGGTCGGCGAACATCCCCCAGCCGTCGGTGCGCGCCTCGAACCGCCCCGCGATGCCGTAGTCGAGCACCTCGAGGATTTCATCGAAGCTGGCGTTCATTTCCAGTTCCCGCCCGCGAATGGTCTGGGTGCCTTCCATGCCGGTGGCCCAGAGATAAGGGGTCAACGAGAAACGCCATCCGGAATCCGCCGTCGCCGGAGAGGTGAATCCGAAAAGCAACAATAACGGGATCGCCACCCGAATAGTCAGCCTGGTCCTTTGCATCGGATGCTCTCCCGCGTATGGATTGGTTGGACCACGACTATACAGGATAGCCGATAGTCGATGAAGCTCGGTGTTGTCGGTGGCTGAGCGCTCACCGGTACCCACGACGGGATGCTTTGTCCGGGAACCGTTCCTGGACCAGTCAGGGCCGGGTACGATCCCGGGCCAAATTCAGACTGCGACCGGGACTCTGGTTCTCTACGCAATGAATTGCCGAGATCTTTCATCAGGTTGCAACCTGGCCTGGTTTCGGCTGGTGAAATATTCGGGCTAACATCGGCGCAATGAGCGAATGGAAAGAGGGCGCGCCTTCCGGGGGCGAAGGCGAAAGCGGCACGGAGGTATCGCCAGGGTCGCGACTTCCTCATGCGGCGCCGGCCAGCGCGCCGGGAATATTCACCCTCGTTCTCTGCACCGCGATGTCGGTGCTGGCGCTCAACATGATGTTGCCGTCACTGGTGAACATCGCGCGCGAGTTCGGCGTCAGCTACGGCGTGGCAAGCATCGCGGTGGCAGGCTATCTCGGGGTGACCGCGGTGCTCCAGGTGGTGGCCGGCCCACTCTCTGACCGATACGGCAGACGACCGGTGATGCTGGTCTCGCTGGCGATCTTCACCGTTGCATCGTTGGGTTGCCTGTTGGCCACCAGCATCACGGCCTTTCTCGGATTTCGCCTGATGCAGGGCGCGATGACCGCGGGCTATACGTTGTCCATGGCCATTGTTCGCGACATGCTGCCGGAACGCGAGGCCGCGTCGCGCATTGGCTATATCGGCATGGCCATGGGGATCGGACCGATGATCGGCCCTGCCATCGGCGGCGGCCTCGACGACCTGTTCGGCTGGCGTGCTACGTTTGTCGTTTACGCGATACTGGGCGCACTGACGTTGATCGTCTGCGTGGTGAATCTCGGTGAAACCAACTGGCAGCGCTCGACCAGTTTTCGCCAGCAGTTGCGCAGCTATCCCGAGCTGTTTCAATCGCGACGATTCTGGGGCTATGCGCTCTGCGTGGCTTTTTCCGTCGCCGCGTTCTACACCTTTCTCGCCGGGATGCCGCTGGTGGCGACCAGCATGCTGTCGCTGACCGCGGGACAACTCGGCATCGGCATCGGTTCGATCACCGCGGGCTATATCTGCGGTGGTTTCCTGGCCGGGCGCCTCTCGCGTCGCTACCCGCTGACCACCCCGGTGATCGCCGGCAGGCTGATCGGCGCCACGGGCCTATGTGCCGGCCTGACGCTGGTCTCTCTTGGATGGGTCAACGTCTGGGTCCTGTTCGGCGCTACGCTGTTCGTGGGCCTGGGCAATGGCCTCACCACCCCGGGTGCGAGCACCGGGGCGATGTCGGTGCGCCCGAACCTCGCAGGCAGCGCCTCCGGCCTCACGGGCGCCCTGGTGGTGGGCTGCGGGGCGATATTCACCTCCCTGGCGGGCTGGATCGTGCCACCAACCGAAGGCGCCGCGCACCTGCTCGGCCTGATGTTGCTGTGCACGTTGCTAGGTCTGGCGGCCGCGCTGGCCGTGCGCCGAATCGAGCGCCGCCGGATCGCTCTGGCCTAGTCGAAACTTCGCCCTAGCCGCGGCGGTAGCTCTTGATGTAATCCGGCAGCGGTGGTTCGCCGCGAAGCAGTGGATCCTCTACCGGCTTCCCGGGCGCCAGTGACAGCGGCAGCACCCCGGCCCAGGCAGGCAGGTCGTAGTCCTCCGCGTCGTCCACCGGCGGCCCGCTGCGGACCTTGGCGGAGACCTCGTCCAGGGGAAACCCGATCACCGTGGTGGCGTTCATCTCCTTGCGCGTCGCCGGGCGAATATCGGCCAGGCGGCCGGGGACGACCGACTCCACGAAGCGGTCGAGGATTGCCCACTTGCGATCACCCTCCACCGGTCTGCCGCTGGCGTAGATCACTACCGAGCGATAGTTGGCCGAGTGGTGAAAGCCAGAGCGCGCCAGCACCAGGCCGTCCAGCAGCGTCACCGTGATACAGGCGGGGGCGCCTCCCGCGAGATGTTTCAGCATGCGGCTGACCCTGCTGCCATGGATGAATACCGAGTTCCCTTCGCGGATATGGAGGGTCGGCACGACACAGGGCTGTTCATCGATCACGAAGCCGACATGGCAGACGAGGGCCTCGTCGAGGATG
Source organism: Gammaproteobacteria bacterium (assembly GCA_030432755.1). GTDB lineage: Bacteria > Pseudomonadota > Gammaproteobacteria > Arenicellales > Poriferihabitantaceae > VYFG01. The sequence goes on from JAUILZ010000001.1 coordinate 180,349, forward strand.
GGATGGATCACTGCCGGGTCATAGCTGCCGCGTTTCGGCAGGCGGCCGAGTCGGGTCTTCGGGGTGCTGGCGTATTGGCTCATCGTAGGGATCGGGGTTGCAACAGGGTGACAGAATATGTCTCAATTGGACTTTCATAAAGTTCCATTTATTATTTTATGATGGAGCCATTTGTCGCGGTTTCAGACCTTCCGACATTGCTGCCGCTGAAGCGGGACGCGGACCATTCCTTGCAGTCGCAGCTCGCGGACAACCTGCGGCGCCTGCTGCTCGGCGGCGAGCTGCCGCCGGGAACCCGGCTGCCCGCCAGCCGTACCTTCGCGCGCCAGCTCGGGGTCAGCCGCAACACGGTGACGGCAGTGTTCGAGCAACTTGCCGCGGAAGGCTACCTGCAATCCCGCCAGGGTTCCGGCACCCGGGTCGCGGCGCTCCCGGATCATCCTCCGCTGGCTGTGCCCGCGGTGGAAACGCCGAGTAAAGACGTGCCTGGTGGCGGGCGCGGGCCGCGACGCTCGAAGAAGTTCTCCGCACCCGCCTTCGCCACCGGATTCCCGGATGTCGGCGCGTTTCCGCTCGGCGACTGGGCGCGGGTCGCCGGGCGGGTGTTCCGCCGCGCCGGACCCGAACTGCTTGCCTACCAGGGCGCCGCCGGGCAGCCGGACCTCAGGCGGGAACTGGTGGATCATCTTGCGCGCACCCGCGGTATCCGCTGCGGACCCGAACAGGTGCTCATCACCAACGGCGCCCAGGCGGGACTGGACCTGGTCATGCGCCTGATGCTGCCTCCCGGCAGCCATGGCCTGGTGGAGGATCCGTGCTGGCAGGGCATCCGCGCGGCGGCTTCCCTGAACGGCATACGCCTGACACCGGTACCGGTCGACGACCAGGGTTTCGACATCGGGGCGGCGGAGCGACTCCTGCCGGCGCGAATGCTGTTCGTGACGCCATCCTGCCAGTATCCCCTCGGCATCACGATGTCCCTGGAGCGCCGGCTTGCGCTGCTGGATCTTGCCCGGCAACGCGACTGCTGGATTCTCGAGGACGACTACGACAGCGACCTGCGCTACCGTGGCCGCCCGCTGGCCGCGCTGCAAAGCCTCGATGCAACGGGGCGCGTTATCTACACCGGCACGTTCTCCAAGGCCATGTTCGCCTCCTTGCGCATCGGTTACCTCGTGGTGCCTGAAAAGCTCGTGGGGCGTTTTACTTCCGCATTGCGCATCACCGGCCAGCAGCCTTCCCCGATGCTGCAACTGGCGCTCGCCGAATTTTTCCGCGAGGGATATTTCGGACGCCACCTGAGGCGCATGCGCAAGCAGTACGGAAAGAAACAGGAAGCGCTCGCCGGCGCCCTGCAGCGCCATGCCGGGGACCTGCTGGAAGTCGAGGCGGGCGATGCCGGGATGCAACTGGTGGCGTGGTTGCGAAGATCCGTCGAAGCAGGGCGTCTACGGCGCATGCTGTCCGGTGACGGCTTTGATATTCGCCTGCTGTCAGACCTCTATGATGGCGTTTGCCCAAGGGAGGGCCTTTTCCTCGGCTACGCGGCGATGCCCCTGGAATCCATCGACGGGCAGTGCCGGGCACTGGCTGCAAGCCTTCGGCGCGCGATCGAGGGATAGCCCGGAACCGTTGCGCCGCCGTTCGGCTCGGTTCAGAATGCATCCAGGTACCCGTACTATTTTCCATCGTGGCAGTCAGGGAAATTCTCCAGATCGGCCATCCCGTGCTCGCGGCACGGGCGTCGGAAATCGATCCCGCCGATATCACGACCCCCGAGGTCCAGGGCTGGATCGATGACCTTATCGACACCATGCGCCACGCCAATGGCGCGGGCATCGCCGCCAACCAGGTGGGCATTCCCCATCGCCTGTTTACCGTCGAGGTAGGCGATAACCCGCGCTATCCCTACAAGCCGCGGATTCCTCTCACCGTGATCCTCAACCCGGAAATCCGTTTTCTTTCCGACAGGACCTATGTTGGCAACGAGGGGTGCCTGTCGGTGCCGGGTCTGCGCGGCGACGTGAGCCGCCACCTGGAGATTGCGGTGTCGGGCTACGACCGCGAGGGCGCGCCGATGGAATTCGACGTACGCGGCTATTCCGCGGGCACCTGGCAGCACGAACTGGATCATCTCGACGGCATCCTGTTCCCCCACCGGGTCACGGACCCGACCACGTTCTGCAGCTGGCAGGTGTTCACCGAGTTCCGCCAGGCGGCATTCGCCGAGACGGTGCGAGAACTGGTGGCGGAGTGGGGCGCCTGAGAGCGTCTCCTTACCGTTCGATCCGGAATGCGCCGAACGACCGTGTCTCCACTTCCGTTACCGTGACTTCTGCAACGCGGGCATGGTCAGGTCCCTCGTGTAACCAGGACTCGAATCGTTCAAGTACCGCGAGTTCGCCATGGGCCTCGGCTTCCACGTCGCCATCCGCCAGGTTGCGCACCCAGCCGGTCAGCCCCAGGGATTCTGCGGAGCGCAGCGTGGCATATCGAAACCCCACGCCCTGGACCCGGCCGCTGACGCGGTAGCGGCGGTTCAGAACCCCGCCTGGCGCCTGGGGATCGGTCATCAGCGGGCCACTCCCTTGCACTGTCTTGCCGTCATGAATGTATGAATCCTTCGTGGTTGGCGATGTGACACGACCCGCATCATAACCCGGGCCTGCGTGACAGCATTCGCGGCGTTGAACCTGGAGCAAGGAAGGAAACTCGACACTGTCAACCCATTCAACTAGATTCGGGTGGACCTGTCCATGCAAGCCAGGCACCCATGCCAGCAATTGATCCGAGTGACTGACCATGAAGAAAATCCTGCCCGTCCTGCTCATCGTCATACTGGTTGCCGGGGGATGGTACTGGTGGCGAGATCACGCGCAGCAGGATGACGGCAACCTGACGCTCTACGGAAACATCGACATCCGCCAGGTTGCGCTGGCATTCGATGGCAGCGGCAGGATCACCGAGCTAATCGCCGAGGAAGGTGACGTCGTTGGCAAGGACGACATCATCGGTCGCCTGGATACTCGCGCGCTGGAACTCCAGGCGAAGGCGCAAGAAGCCGAGGTCGAGGCCCAGCGGCAGGCGCTGCTGGAATTGAAAGCGGGCGCGCGGCCCGAGGAAATCGCCCAGGCACGCGCCAGGGTCGCCTCAGCCCATGCGAGCGCGGAGCTGGCGAACTTCAATCAGAACCGTGTCGCCCGGCTCGTGACATCGGACAGCGGCGCGGTCAGCAAGCAGGAGATGGATCGGGCGAAGGCGGAGGCCGATGCGGCGGAAGCCACCCGGGAACAGGAGAAGGCCGCGCTCGACCTGATCCTGGCCGGCGCCCGTGAAGAGGATATTGCCGCGGCCGAGGCCAGGTTGCGTTCCGCGGAGGCGCAGCTGGAACACCTGCGCTTCCAGCTCGACCAGGGCGTTCTGCGCGCGCCGAGCGACTCCGTCGTGCGTTCGCGTTTGCGAGAGCCGGGCGACATGGTCACGCCACAATCGCCGGTCTACGCGCTGGCACTCACCCAGCCCAAGTGGGTGCGGGTCTACGTGCGTGAGGTCGATCTCGGCCTGATCAGGCCGGGCATGGAAGCGGAAATCATCTCCGACAGCTTCCCCGACCAGCGTTTCACCGGCACCGTCGGATACATCTCGTCGGTGGCCGAGTTCACACCCAAGGTCGTGCAGACCGAGGAACTGCGCACGAACCTCGTTTACGAGGTTCGCGTGATCATCAGCGACGAGGCGGAAAAGCTGCGCCTTGGACAGCCTGTTACCGTGCAGCTGCCCATCGCGCCGGCGGCATGACCGATCCGGTAGTCGCTGCCGAGGGCCTGTCGAAGGTCTTCAGGGACGACAACCTCGGTTACGTCACCGCGATCGACGCGCTCACGCTGAACGTGCGTCCGGGCGAGCTGACGGCGCTGGTGGGCCCGGATGGCGCGGGCAAGACGACACTGATGCGGATGTTCGCCGGGCTGATGAAGCCGGATGGTGGATCCCTTTCCGTCCTCGGCATCGATGTCGTTCGCGATCCGCAACAGGTGCAGGACCGGATCAGCTACATGCCGCAACGCTTTGGCCTTTACGAAGACCTGAGCGTGATGGAAAACCTGGACCTCTACGCGGATCTACACGGCGTGCCGCATGAGGAACGTCGCGAACGCTATGCCCGCATGCTCGAGATGACCGACATGGCGCGATTTACCGCGCGCCCGGCGGGAAAGCTGTCTGGAGGGATGAAACAGAAGCTGGGGCTCGCCTGCACCCTGGTGCGTTCGCCCGAACTGCTGCTGCTGGACGAACCCAGCGTCGGCGTCGATCCGCTCTCGCGGCGCGACCTCTGGAAGATCGTGCAGCAACTCGTCGAGGACGAGGGGCTGAGCGTGGTCTTGAGCACGTCCTACAGCGACGAAGCCGAGCGCTGCGCGCGGGTCCATGTCATGCACGGGGGGCGCGTACTGGAAAGTGGGCAACCCGGCGCGATCCGGGAACGGGCGAGGGGACTGACCTTTACCGCGGCGACGCCGGACGGCACGCCCGCGCGTAACGTCCAGGCGCGGTTGATCGATGCTTCCGCGCTGATCATCGATGCCGTGCCGCAGGGAGGCAACGTGCGCTACATCCGTCGGCCCGATGCGGACGAACGGGAAATCGAGGCGCTGATTCCGGGGATAGCAAGGGAGCGCAGGGTCGAGGAACTGGAGGACGCTTTCATGATGCTGCTGCGCGAGCACGAGGAGGCAGCGTCCGGTGCTGCACCATCGATGAAGACAACGGAAAACGGGATTCGTCACGACGACGGGAAGCCGGTGATCCAGGTGCGTGACCTCGTGCGCAAGTTCGGGGATTTCACCGCCGTCGCCAGTACCTCCTTCGCCGTCGAACGCGGCGAGATCTTCGGGCTGCTCGGACCCAATGGCGCTGGCAAGACCACGACATTCCGCATGCTTTGCGGTCTGCTGCCGGCCACCAGCGGTCACCTCGAGGTCGCGGGGAGGGACCTCAGGACGGCACGCGCCCGGGCGCGCGCCCGGATCGGTTACGTGTCGCAGAAATTCGCGCTCTACGGCAATCTCAGCGTGCGCGAGAACCTGCAGTTCTTCGGCGGCGCTTACGGCCTCGGACAGCGTGCATTGCGCGAGCGTATCGCGGCGATGGTGGCGCAGTTCAATCTCGATCCCTCGGCCATCAGTGGCCTGCTACCCGCCGGGTACAGGCAGCGACTCGCCATGGCGACGGGCCTCCTGCATCAGCCCGAGATCCTGTTCCTGGACGAGCCGACCAGTGGCATCGACCCGCTTGCCCGGCGCGCGTTCTGGCGCACGATCACCGCGCTCGCGCAAGACGGCGTGACGATCGTGATCACCACGCATTTCATGGAAGAGGCCGAATACTGCGACCGCATCGCGATCCAGGATGCCGGCGAGATGTTGGCCATCGGCACCCCGCGCGAAATTCGCGAACTGGCAGGCCAAGCAGGCGCGCGCGACATGAACAGCGCGTTTATCGCGATCGTGGAGGATTCCCGGGACCGCCGTGGAACCCGGGTGGCAGCATGAGTTCTTTCGTCTCGAAGGGTCGCTTCATTGCCCTGGTGCGCAAGGAAACCAGGCAGATGCTGCGTGACCGAACCAATCTGGTCGTCGGTCTGCTCCTGCCCGTCGTGCTGATTCTGCTGTTCGGCTATGGCCTGTCCTTTGATGTCACGGATGCACGTGTCGCCGTGGTGATGGAGGACAACTCCGCCGCCACCACGAGCATAGTCTCGGGGCTTGCCGGCTCGGACTACATCAGTCCGGTGTGGGTGTACTCGATGGCCGAGGCGGAGCAGTTGATCCGGAAAGGAGAGGCCGACGCCATTCTGCGCGTTCCCGTCGATTTCACCCGCAACCTGGCGGCGGGGCACGGAGCACTGCAGCTCATCCTGAACGGTGTGGATTCCAACTCGGCGCAGGCCATCGAAGGCTACGCCAACAGCGCGATGCAGAGCGCGATACAGATCAATGCCGACCGACAGGGCAACCTCGCCACGCAATCGGGCAGCGTCTCCATCGTATCGCGCACCTGGTTCAACGAGGCGAATGACAGTACCTGGTTCCTCGTCCCGGGCCTCATCGTGCTGGTGATGACGCTGATCGGCGCTTTCCTGACCTCGCTCCTCATCGCGCGCGAGTGGGAGCGTGGCACGCTGGAATCACTCTTCGTCACCCCCGCGCGCCCGCTGGAGCTGGTGCTGGCGAAGCTGGCTCCCTATGTCCTGATCGGCGCGATCGATCTCGTGATGTGCCTCCTCGCGGCCAAGTTCGTCTTCGGTGTGCCGATGCGGGGCTCGCTCTGGATCATTGCCCTGTCATCGCTCCTCTATCTCCTGGTGTCGCTCGCGCTCGGGCTCGCGATCTCGGGTGCGATGCGCAACCAGTTTGCCGCCAGCCAGGTGGCGCTCCTCGCGAGCTTCATGCCGGCGATGATGCTGTCAGGCTTTGTCTTCGATCTGCGCAACGTGCCGTTGGCGATCCAGGTGATAAGCAATCTGCTGCCCGCGACCCATTTCATGGGCCTGATCAAGACGCTCTTCATGGCGGGTGACTACTGGCCACAGATATTGCGCGCCAATGCCACGCTGGCGGTCTACGGGGTGGTGCTGGTCGCGCTCGCAACGCGCACGCTGGCGAAGAAGCTGGATTGACGATGCACGGCGCCGCGCTTTACCTGGCCCAGACCTTCGCGCTCATCCGCAAGGAGATGCTGAGCCTGCTGAAGGATCCGTCCAGCCGCGCATTGCTCGTCGCTCCCGCGCTGATGCAGGCGCTGCTGTTCGGCTACGGCGCGACCTACGAACTCACCCATGCGCCCTACGCCGTGCTCGACCAGAGCAACAGCGCCGCTTCGCGCGATATCCTCGCGCGCGTCGAGAGCACGGGAGTCTTCAGACAGATCGCGGCACTCGGGAACTCCACCCAGATCGCCGGGTCGATCGACAGCGGGGATGCGCTGCTCGTCCTGGTGTTTCCCCCGGATTTTGCATCGCGCCTCGCCGCCGGGGAGGATGCGCCGATGCAGGTCATCCTCGACGGACGCAACTCGGCCACCGCGGGCGCCGCCGCGGCCCAGGTCGGTTCGATCGTCGGGGCCTATAACCAGTCGCTCGGCGCCTCCTCACCGGTGCGCATCGTACGCCGCGCCTGGTTCAATCCGAATTACGAGTCCCGCTGGAACCTGATGCCGGCGATGATCGCCTCGCTGAGCATGCTCCAGACGCTGATGCTGGCCGCGTTGTCCGTCGCGCGCGAACGGGAGCAGGGCACCTTCGACCAGCTCCTGGTCACGCCGCTGACGCCCTCCCAGATATTGATCGGCAAGGCGCTGCCCTCGATACTCGTCGGACTGTTGCAGTCCACGATCATCTTCCTGGTCATCCTTTACTGGTTCCGGATCCCGATGGCCGGATCCGTCTGGCTGCTCTACTTCGGCCTGCTGGTGTTCACCACCGCTTCGGTCGGGATAGGCCTTTCCATCTCGGCGGTCTCGCTTTCCATGCAGCAGGCGATGCTCTATACCTTCATGCTCGTGATGCCGTTGATGCTGTTGTCCGGGCTGCTCACCCCCGTGCGCAATATGCCGGACGTGCTGGAGGCCGCGACCTGGGCGAATCCCCTGAGATTTGGCATCGATATCGTGCGGCGGGTGTATCTCGAGGGGGCCAGCTTCGCTGACGTGGCGCCAAACTTCATTCCATTGGTGGTGGTTACCGCCGTAACCCTGCCGCTGGCCGCGTGGCTATTCCGGAACCGGTTGAGCTGATATCCATCTCGCAGACTACGGCGTCGTAGTAGGCGTCCGGCGCCGGACCATCAGCGCATCCACCGCGACCACTCCCCCGGGCGAGGCGATCACCGGGTTGAGATCCACGGCCTCGATCATCTCCCGCGCGGCGACCGCGAACCGGGAGAGCGTGACGATGGTTTCCACGAGTGCAGGGAGGTCCACCCCGGGTTTGCCGCGTACGCCGTGAAGTAACGGCGCGATACGGAGTGAATCCAGCATTTCCCCGGCCTCGATCGCGTCCACCGGGCAGAGCGCCACCGCACGGTCCGCGAGCATCTCCACCAGGACTCCCCCGGCGGCCACCATGACGACGGGCCCGAACTGCGGATCGACGCTGGCGCCGAGCGCGATCTCCACTCCGGCGGGCGCCATGGCGCTGAGCAGCACCCTGGGACCGAGCCGCGACTGCATGTCGTTATAGGCAACGCCCAGCGAGGCGCGGTCACGGATGCCGATCACCACGCCGCCAACGTCGCTCTTGTGGTGAATGTCCGGCATCGCGGTTTTCAGCACCAGGGGAAAGCCGAGCGCGTCCGCCGCATCGCCGAGATCGGCGGCGTTTTCCACCACGCGGAGCTTCACCACGGGCACGCCGAAACGCGAGAGCACGTCGAGGGCGTCGTTTTCGCCGATCGCGTCGCCCGGGATCCCGTCGAGCAGCGCCTTTATCTCATCCGTGGCAAGCGGCGCGTCGTTGCCCGCAGCCACTTTCGACCCGCTGATCCGATCCCGCCGGGCGAACAGGTGGCCGATGGCCTCGAGGGCCTCCGATGCGCCGTCGATGAGCGGGATGCCGGCCTCGAATCCACGCCGGCTGAGATCGTCGTTGGCGAGATCGCCGTACAGGTTTACCATGGCCAGCGGTTTGCCGGTTTCCGCGCCCACGGTCTCCATCACGCGGAAGATGCCCTCGGAGAGGAAATAGTTGTCGCGGAAGTTATGCGGAAACACGCCGGCGCCTACGGCGGGGTCCGCCATCAGCGCGCGCATGCAGCCGAGCAGGCGCTCCTCGTAGCGATCCGCCGTGCCCCAGGCATCGAGCGGGTTCTCCGCCACCAGTCCCGGCTCGAGGAAGGACGCCAGGGACTCCCGGGTCTCCGCGCCGATCTCCGCGAAGGGCACGCCGGCATCGCGCGCGAGATCGGCGAACAGTTCACGGAATCCGCCGGACTCGAAAGCCGCGGCGAGACCGCCAGGGGCCGCGGCGCGGCCGGTCTGCAGCAACATCAGCACGGCGGCCATCTGGTCGAAATCACGCACCTGGATCACGCCGTGTCGTCGGCAAAGCGCATCGAACGCAGCATGGTCGCCGGTGATCGCGCCGGTATGGGTGAGCGCCATCTCCCGGGCGAGGTCCGTGCGTCCGACCTTGAGCACCACCACCGGGATGTCACGCGCAGCGGCGGTCTCTAGCGCGGCGATGAATGCCGCCGGGTCGCGCACGGTCTCGAGGAACAGCGAGATCACCCGGGTCGACTCCTGCGCGAGCGCCCAGTCCATGTAGTCCGCGGTGGTCACCGTCATTTCCGTGCCGGTGGACACCGCGAGGTTGAAGCCGAGGCGGCAGCCGTTGTGGGTGAGGGTGGTGAACGCCGCACCGGACTGCGCGATATGGGCGATACGTCCGCGCGTCACCGGCCGCGGGCGGGTGTAGATGCCGACCCCAAGGTCCCGGGTGACGTTATAAAACCCCATGCAGTTGACGCCACAGACCGCGAGGCCGGCTTCCCGAGCCATGGCCGCGAGCCGCTTCCCGAGCCCGGCGTCGCCTTCCACCTGCGTGCTGGCGTAGATGGTGGCGGCGCGCGCGCCGTGACGGATCGTGTCAACCAGCGCCTTCTCGACACGTTCGTTGCCGAGGGCGATAACGACGTGATCAACCGCCTCCGGCAGGGAGACAAGGTCCGGGTAGCAAGTATGGCCGTGTATCTCCTGGTATCCCGGGTTGACCGGGTAAGCGCGCCCGGCGTAACCGGACTGCAGCACCATCCCCGCCAGCACCGCGCCCGGGCTGCCCTCCCGCGTGCTCGCGCCCAGCAGCGCGATGCTGCCGGGATCGAGCAGCGGATCGAGGCGGTTTTCAGCCATCGTCCCTGGCCAGCCGGGCCTCGCGCCAGGCCAGCGCCGCCTGCATGCCCTGCTCACGGAGGATGACGTTGAACTGCTTGCGGAGCGGCGTCTCCAGCGTCTCGATCTCGACCGAGGTGTCCGCGCCCATGGCGAGCGCGTCGGACAGGCCCATGATGTCGTAGGTCCGGTTGATCGCCTGCTTGGTCATGCGCACCGAGTCCGGGTCCATCAGCGATACCGCGCGCGCCATGTCGAGGCCGTGTTCGAGTCCCTTGCCTGCAGGAGCGACCTCGTTGACGATGCCCCAGGACAGGGCCTCTTCCGCGTCCATCCGGTCCTCGCCCGTGAGCAGCATCTTCTTGCTGCGCTTGGGATTGGTGTACCAGGGCAGGAGCAGCGCGACGATGCTGCTGCCGAAGCGCAGTTCCGGCTCACCGAACAGGCAGCCTTCCTCCGCCACCGTCATGTCGCAAGCGAGGGCGAGTTCGAATCCCCCCGCCAGGGCGTAGCCCTGTGTCACCGCGATGGTGGGCTTGCTCAGGTGCCACAGGCGCATGATGACCTCGAGGTCGCGCTCGATGGCGGCGCGCCATTCGGCCTCGCCCTGGCGGTTGGCAGCCACCCCGGCGGCGAGGTCGAAGCCGGCGCAGAACGCGCGGCCGTTACCGTGGAGCACAACGCAGAGAATGTCGTTGTCGGCCTCCACCGTGTCGAGGGCTGCATCGAGATCGTGCAGCATGTCCGCATTGATGGCGTTCAGCTTGGACGGACGATTGAGGGCGACCAGGGCGATCGGACCGCGGCGCTCGAGGGTAACAGTGGGTTCTGACATGGTTGGTCGGAATGTGGACAGGGAATAGGAGGCGGTGTGCGGCTCAGTCGCCGCCGGCGGATTCGACCGGATCGCGCACGAGCGGGCAGGTGGAGCAGTGGATGCCGCCGCCGTTCAGCTGCACCTGGTCGTAGTCGATCTCGAGAATGGTCACGTCGCGGTCTTCGAGCGCCCGGGCCGTGGCGTCGGAAACGCCCCGCGGCAAGATCACCCGACCGGGGGATACCGCGAGGCAGTTCACGATCCAGGGATCGTCGTCGGCGCGGATTTCCACGGTGTTTATACCGCGGTCAGTCAGTTCCTCCAGGAACCAGTAGGGCAGCCGATCGGCATCGACGATGGCGAGGCGATCGTCGATCATGGTGAACGCGCCGTCGATATGGATCTCGTAACCGCACATGTCCACCCGCAGGAGGTCCGCTCCGCTGACGGCCAGTACTTCCTCGACCTGGTCGCAGCCGGCGTCGTCGACGCAGATGGAACGGCCCATCACGGCCGTCCCGCTGTCGATCCAGGCGAAGCTGCCGCCCTCGGCCAGGGCGGTGCCGTGCACGGTGCGCAGGATCGGCATGCCCAGCCGTGCCAGGGTGCGGGTCACGTGCGCCTCCTCGCCGCGGCGGATCTGCCGCGCCAGCCGGCACACTACCGCGCCGCCGGGCACCGCGATGGCCGAATCTCGCGTGTATACCGACTTGATGCCATCCGGCTCCACGCTGTCGAGAAACACCACCTCCGCGCCCTCCCGCCGCAGGACGTCGACCAGGCCGTCGTGCTGGGCGCGAAATGTATCCCAGTCCGGTAGCACGTCGCTCTGCAGGTACCATCCCCGCTCGAGGTCGCCGAACGACCCGATTGCCTCGATCCGCTTCGCCGGGTCGATGATGTTCATCTCCTCGCCGGGGCGATGCATCAGGCAGAGGCGAATCTGGCCAACGTCATTGTCGCATCCCCACTGCCTGCCCCAGACCGCGAGTTGCTGGTCCGGGCTCTCGAATGCGGGTTCGGGTTGCGAGTCGAACAGCTTGATGGTCTGGTTGTAGATGCTGGTCATGGCGATCGGGGCGGGACGCGTCGCGGGATTGTAGCCGCCCGCATGACGTTCACGAAGATTCTGGCAATGGATGCGCAGATTCTGACGCGGATCGGTCATCCCGGCCCGCTCATGGGCTGCGTGCTACACTGCGCGCCCCCGGACCCCAACCCCAATGCCATGCCGACCCGTGGTATCGACCATCTCGGACTCGCGGTTCTCGATCTCGACCCGACCACCCGCTTTTTCGTCGACCACCTCGGCTGGAAGGAATCAGGTCGCGATCCCGCCTACCCGCGCACCGCGGTTTCCGACGGGCATCTGCGCCTGACCCTGTGGCAGGTGGATCACGGGTTGCCGGTGGAGTCATTCGACCGGCGCAAGAACGTCGGCCTGCACCATATCGCCCTGGCGGTGGAATCCGAGGCCGAGCTGCATGCCCTGCACGAGCGACTGGCCGCGGTGGAGGAGGTGCGCATCGAGTTTCCGCCGGAGCCCGTGGGGGGCGGGCCGCGTCGCCACATGATGTGTCTCGAGCCCGGCGGCATCCGGGTGGAGTTCATCTGGTCGGGGGAGGACCGGGCCCGGTGAAGACGTCTTCATGGATACCACGCGCCCTGGCTGCCGGCGCCCTGCTGCTGACCTGCCTGGTTCCGGCCGGCCCGCCTCTGGCGGCGGACGGCCGCGTCCTGGTGGACATGCCGCCGATGATGCGTGACCACATGCTCGGCAACATGCGTGACCACCTCGAGGCAGTCAACGAGATCCTGGGGCATCTTGCCGCCGGTGACGGTGACGCGGCGGCCGCCGTCGCCGAGCAACGGCTCGGCATGAGTTCCCTGGACGACCATGGCGCCGCGCACATGGCCCCGCTGATGCCCGAGGGTATGCGTCAGGCCGGCACCGCGATGCATCGCGCGGCGAGCCGATTCGCGCTGCGCGCGGAGGAAGGCGAGATCGGGCCGGCGATCGCCGCCCTGGGCGAGGTGACCGCCGCCTGCGTCGCCTGCCACGCCGGCTGGCGGGTGCACTGAGGGTCCGACCTTCCGTGGCCGCCCCGCGGCCAGGTCAAATTTGTTACAGTCCGGTCCCTGTCGGGGACTCCCGCCACCGCGCCACGGACGTCAGTTACGGAGGAGGGATTCCACGGGCAGGAAGTCGTACCGAGCCCGTGACCAAGCGCCACCCGCGCGACCACCCGCCGGCCCATGTGCTGAACCCGAACCCGGTCGGGAAATTGTAACGAGTGTCCACCATCGCCCTGTCCACCGACCGCCCCATGAGAGGCATCCTCCTGATGGTGGCGGGCATTGCCTCGTTCGCCTGCATGGATGCGATCGTCAAGTGGATGACAGCGATATACCCGTTGCCCGTGGTGGTGACCCTGCGGAGCTGGTTCGGCCTGCCGTTCATGCTCCTGCTGGTGCATCTGCAGGGTGGCTTCGGCCAGTTGCGCAGCCGCCGGCCGGCGGTGCACGGGCTGCGCTTCCTGTTCGTCCTCGGGCTATCCTTCGGTTTCTTCTGGGGGCTGTCGCAGATGAAGCTGGTGGACGCGGTGGCGCTGTCCTTCGTCGCGCCCATACTCGTGGCGTTGCTGTCGGTGCCATTGCTGCGTGAACACGTGGGTCGCCACCGCTGGTTCGCCATCGGTGTGGGGTTTATCGGGGTGCTGGTGATGCTGCGGCCGGGCAGCGGGGTGTTCCAGTGGGCCTCGGTGGTGGTCCTCGGTAGCGCGTTCTGCTACGCGCTGCTGATGGTGTCCACGCGCGCGTTCAAGGTCACCGAATCTTCAGAGGCGCTGATGTTCTGGCCGGCGTTCGGCATCGCGGTCACCGGGGTCCTGCTGGCGCCGTTCTTCTGGGTGACCCCCGCGTGGGGCGACCTGGCGCTGTTTGCCGCCGCCGGGCTTTTCGGCACCCTCGGCATCGTCTGTCTCACCCATGCGTTCCGACTTGCGCCCGCGGCGGTGGTATCCCCGTTCGAGTACAGCGCGCTGATCTGGGCGACGTTGCTCGGCTACCTGCTGTGGGGCGAGCTGCCGGACAGCGTTACCGTCATTGGCGCAGGCATCATCATCGCCAGCGGGCTTTACATCCTCTACCGGGAGACCCTGCAGCGCGGCGACGCGCGGCCGGTGGCGCCGGGGATGAATCCGGACGATCCAACGGTTTAAACAGCGGTACGCGGTCCCGTTACGCCTCTACCGGGTCACCACCAAGCCTGCGCGCGAGGTATTGGTGCAGGTCGTGGCAGGTGCCCTCGAGATCCGCCGGCGCCAGCGGTCCGGGCTCGTAGGCGCGTGAGCCGACGCCCTGCTGCAGGCGCAGCAGCACCGCCTTGTCCTCGGCCATGGTTTCCTGGAACAGGGAGATTGCCTCCTCCACTGCCTCGTCCGGCCAGTCGTCGCCCTGGAAATAAAGACCCATCTTTGCTTTTACCCGGCCGGGACCATCCGGCTGCAGCGCAACAAAAGACGAGTAGTCGCTGCCGACACCCACCACCAGTCCGGGCGGCACCGCGAACATCACGCAGGTATTGCGCTCCTCTTCCGACAAGTCCGGGTGACCGGCTTGGTCATCATCCACCCTGGTGGTGAATCCCACGGTATAGCCGAGATAGGCCTCGCCAGCGGGAAAGTGACGGCAGAGCCGGGTGGGATTCACCTTGTGCAGCGTGCGCCTGTGCAGCGGCGAGAGGTGATAGCCCTCCATGAAGTTCTCGAACAGGCATTTCCAGTTGGTATCCCAGGTTTCCGTGGCCAGGTAACGCAACCGCATCGTTTCGAGATGGTAGTTGCGCAGGCGATCCGCGAGTGGCGACAACAGGGACGTGAGGTCGGGAGGATCATCCGAGAGGCTGACGAAGAGGAAACCCATCCATTCGATCAGGGCGCGTTCGGGCAGGCGGCACTTTGCGGGATCGAAGATCGCGGAAGGTTCGATGCCTGGCGCCGCCACGAGCTTGCCGAGTCTGTCGTAGGACCAGTGATGATAGGGACAGACGAGGCGCTTCACCTTGCCCGCACCCTGCACCAGGGTGGTGCCGCGATGTCGGCAGACATTGGCCATTGCCCGCGCGATGCCATCGTCGTCACGCAGGACAACCAGTGGCTCGCCGGCGAGATCGAATGCGAAGTAGTCGCCCGGCTCCGGGATCTCGTCGGCGCGCCCGCAACAGATCCAGTCGCGCGCAAACAGTTCAGCGGACTCCGTCTCCGTCCATTGCGGATTGGTGTAGAACGCTCCCGGCAACGCGCGGCTCGAACCATGGTCTAGCCCGCGAATCGAATGCAGGTACTGGCGGAGGTTATCTACCGGAGCCATGCGTGCCAATGATCAATCGGGTTTGAAAGGTCTGCCATCGAGGGGTGCAGCCATTGCACCGTCCCGGTGCGCGGTTACTTCGTGCCATAGATCCGGTCGCCGGCATCACCGAGTCCGGGCAGGATATAACCGTGATCGTTGAGCTGGCGATCCACCGCGGCGGTGTATAACTCAACGTCCGGATGCGCTTCGTTGAAAGCCTTTACACCTTCCGGCGCGGCCAGCAGGCAGAGGAATTTCATCCGCCCGGCGCCGCCTTCCTTGAGCCGGTCCACTGCGGCGATGGCGGAGTTCGCGGTGGCGAGCATGGGATCGACGACGATGCTGAGACGATCGCCGATATCCGCCGGTACCTTGTAGTAATACTCTACTGCGACCAGGGTTTCCGGGTCGCGATACAGTCCGACATGTCCGACGCGCGCGGAGGGTAGCAGTTGCAACAGCCCGTCCAGCAGGCCGTTTCCCGCGCGCAGGATCGAGATGAAGCAGAGCTTCTTTCCCTCGAGCATGGGTGCTTGCATTACCTCGAGTGGCGTCTCGACGGATTCCATGGTGAGTTCGAGGTCGCGCGTCACCTCGTAGCCCAGCAGCATCGCCACTTCCGTTACCAGCTCGCGAAAGGTCCGTGTGGAAGTCTCGCGGCGTCGCATCAGCGTCAACTTGTGTTGAATGAGCGGGTGATCGACGATATTTATTTTCATTGTCAGAATATTGCTGGTATCTTTGTCGTGACTCTACCGCAACCATTTCGCCGCTGACAATTCGATCGGCGCGAACCATCAGAATGCATCACGAGACCTTTCTCGATATTGCCTGCACGGAGGCAGGGGAAGGAAAGGCCGCCGGCGAACGTCCGGCGGGTGCGGTGCTCGTCAAGGACCAGGTGGTGGTGGCGCGCAGCCACGATCGCTGCAGAGCGCTCGACGACCCGGTAGCGACGCCGGAGATGGATTGCATCCGTCGCGCGGGACGGCGCAACGATCAGAAGGAACTGACACTCTACTCCACCCGCTATCCCGATCTGCTGGCGGCGGGCACCATCCTCCAGTTTTCCATTGGCCGCGTGGTGGTGGGACTGCCGGAGGCGGACACGCCCGCAATCGCCCTGTTGCGCGATCGATCCGTGCCACTGGAATTCGCATCCCACGCCGGCTGTCTCGCGCTCTCGGAGGCGGCGAGTTGAGCGGCCAGGTCACGGCGCGCGATATCGCGTTGTTGCGCGAAGCGTACAACGAGGCGCTGCGTGGCTACGAGCAGGGCGGCGTACCGGTGGGTGCGGTGATGGCGAAGGACGGCGAGGCCATCGCCCGCGGGCGCAATAAGCGCGTGCAGGAAGGCGATCCGGTAATGCACGGCGAAACCGACTGCCTGCGCAGCGCCGGCCTGCGCGACGACTACAAGGATATCGACCTATACACCACCCTCAGTCCCTGCATGATGTGCACCGGGGCGATCCTGCACTTCGGCGTACGCCGGGTCATCGTCGGCGAGGACGTGAACTTTTCCGGGAATATCGATTTCCTTCGCGACCACGGCGTCGAGGTGGTGCTGGTGGATGATCCCGAATGCAAGGTGTTGATGGCGAAGTTTATCGCCGAGCGGCCCGATATCTGGTTCGAGGACATCGCCGGCAATGAATCGGTCTGAGTTCCGCAAGCAGTTCCGCAGTACCGGACCCGCGGTGCTGCCGGTGATCCACGTCGTCGACGCGGAACAGGTGGCGCGCAACGTGGAACTCGCCATGGATCACGGCGCCCAGGGAGTGTTCCTCATCAATCACGACTTCGGCGTGGACGGGTTTCTGCCGGTCATTCGCGCCACCCGCGAGCGCTTTCCCGCGCTATGGCTCGGGGTCAACTTCCTTGGCGTCACCGGCAGGGATGCCTTCCCCGTGCTCGCCGGACTCGGAAGCGATGGTTTCCCGGTGGATGCCTACTGGGGCGACGATGCGCGCATCGACGAATCCCGTGGCGCCACGAAGCAGGACGAGGCGGCGGAGATCCAGAAGGTACGACTGCAATGTGGCTGGAACGGCATGTACTTCGGCGGCACCGCGTTCAAGAAGCAGCGCCCGGTGGATCCCGCGCACTACGCGGAGGCGGCGGCGCTGGCGACAGACTGGATGGACGTGGTCACCACCTCGGGTCCGGCCACCGGCCAGTCCGCCGATCGCGGCAAGGTACGCACGTTCCGCGCCGCCATGGGGGATGCGCCGCTGGCCCTCGCCTCCGGGGTGACACCGGAAAACATCCGCGACTATGCCGCCGACGTCGATGCCGTGCTGGTGGCCACCGGGGTCAACCGTCCGGGAGACTTCTACCATCTCGACGGCGATCGTCTGTCCCGGCTGGTTCACTTCTGTCGCAGGCAACGCCCGGGAGAGTCGCCGGTAGAGGTGGAAGATGATCGCGACCACCGCTGGTACCTGGACCTGATGGCGCCACGTTCACGGAGCGAGAAATACGCATGGCTCGACCCGTCGTCGGCCTATGTCAACGCGCGCGCCTTTCACGCCATGCTGGACGATCTGCTCGCGCCCTTCAGCGCGGAGGAGATCGATGTTGTGGCGGGTTTCGATGCCGCCGGCTTCGTGCTCGGCGCCGCCATGGCGGACCGCCTCGGCAAGGGCTTCCTCACCATCCGCAAGGGAGGCAAGGTGCCGGTGGCCTTCGACGTGGTGGACATGCACAATTATTCCGGCCAGACCCAGCAGATGGAGATGCGCAAGCCGGCGTTCGCGCCGGGCACCCGGGTGCTGCTGGTCGACCAGTGGATCGAGACCGGCGGCACCATGACCGCGGGCATCGAGCTGGTGGAACGCCAGCAGGGCATCGTCGCCGGCATCGCCGCGGTCTGCATCGAGGACACGGAGATCTCCCGCGATATGCGCGCACGTTTCAAGCTGGCCTCCTGCGTGATGCCGGGTTCCGACATCCAGGCGCAGTGTGACCGCCAGACCCTGGACGGCTTCGCCGATTTCCGGCCGGAAAAATACTTCCCGGAGATCGGCTCGTGAAGAATCCCTTTTGCCAACACTTACCCCGAGAGTTCACTCCATGACAGACAAAAAACCATTTTCCCGCCGCCAGTTCCTCCGTACGGGCACCGTCGCCACCGGCGTCCTCGCCGCACCGATGATCATCACCAGCCGCAAGGCGCTGGCGCAGGCGGTGGAAATCAACATGCTCGGCTGGTACGGCACCGCAGAGCCGGACATGGTGGCCGAGTTCGAAGCCGCCAACAACGTCAAGTTCGTGCCCAAGTACTACGCCGGCGGCGACAACATGCTGGCCGCCCTGGCGCAGAACCCCCCGGGCACCTTCGACCTGATCCATACCGACGCGGAATACGCGCAGCTCCTCATCGATTCGGAACTGGTGGACGAGTTGGACCCGTCCGACTATCCGATGGATGACCTGATGCACGACGACTTTCGAAACTTCCCGGGTCACTGGAAGGACGGCAAGCTTTACTCCCTGATCACCCGCTACGGCCACCTGGGCGTGTCCTACAACAAGGACGCGGTCACCCGGGAAGAGGCGATGACCTACAATGTGTTCTGGGACGAGAAGCTGAAGGGCAAGGTGGGCCACTTCGACTGGCACCTGCCGACACTGGGACAGATGAGCCTGCTCAACGGCAACAATGACCCGAGCCCGTTCGACATAGACGAGGCGGCCTGGAGCGCGGTGCAGGAGAAGACACTGTCGCTGAAGCCCCAGGTCGGCGGTTACTTCGACTTCGGCGGCACCTTCGCCAGCCTGAAGAACGGCGAGATGCTCGCCATGGTGGGCATCGGCGACTGGGTGACGGGTATCCTCGAGCGGGACGGCGCGCCCGTCAGTTCCGTGGTGCCGGAAGAGGGCGGCATCCAGTGGACGGAGTCCTACTCCGTCGTGTCCACCTCCACCAAGAAGGACATCGTGAAGAAGTACATCGAGTACACGATTTCCCCGGAAGGTCAGGTCAAGTCCGCACAGATGCTCGGCTACCCCGGCTTCGCGGTAACCCATGGCGGGCGCGCACTGCTGAACGAAGTGGATCCAGCGGAGGCGCAGCGTACCGGCCAGGTGGACGGCGATCCAAACGATCCGGTGAAGCTGATCAGCGACGGCCGCATTCATTACCGCAAGGTGCCCGCGCAGCAGTCGCTCGAAGACTGGAACGATTTCTGGTCCGAGTACAAGAACGCGTAACGATTTTCCCGGGAAATTGAAACGCAACGTGCCGTGGGCTCACGTCAGCCCACGGCACCGTCTCTCCCGGCCTTCCAGATGAACAGACCTGACGTCTACGCATCGACCTGGCGTCTGCCGGTTATCGTCTGGCAATGCCTGTTCTTCGTCGGCCCCCTGCTGTTCATGATCGCGGTGTCGTTCTTCCTGGTGAAGAACTACCGCATGCAGGAGGCCTTCGAGATGGCGAACTGGTCGCGGATGATGACCCGGGGATATTTCTGGGACGCCTACTGGTACACCCTGGGCCTGGCCGCAGCGTCCACCGTGCTGGCCACATGTCTCGCGTTCCCCGCGGCCTATGGACTCGCCTTCAAGGTGTCGGAGTCCACTCGCCGCTGGATCATTTTCCTTCTCATCATTCCCTTCTTCACCAGTTACCTGGTGCGGACATTTTCCTGGTACGTGCTGCTGGCGGAGTCCGGCGTCGTCAATGCCATCCTGGGCAAGCTGGGATTCGGCCCCTACACCATGCTGAACTCGGCGTTCGGAACCCTGGTGGGCTACATGACCCTGACCCTGCCGCTGGTGGTGATCCTGCAGACGCTGTCCCTTGCCAACGTGAACCGCAGCCTCATCGAGGCGGCGCACAATCTCGGCGCGGGACGCATGCGCACGATCTTTACTGTCATCGTGCCGTCTGCAAAGGTCGGCCTGATCATCGGCGCGGTGTTCTGCTTCATCCTCTCGTTCGGTGACTTCGTCGCGCCGTATTACCTCGGCGGATCGAAGCCGCCGACCCTGCCGATCCTGATCATCGACACCACCAAGTCGGGCCAGCAATGGCCGCGGGCGGCGGTGGTGGCGGTGGTGATGATGGTGACGCTTTTGACCGCGGCATTCACCGCGATCACCATGGCCTACCGCAAGAGGCGCTGACCATGAGCGACCGGCTGATCAAGTGGCTTCTCTGGTGCTATCTCGGCCTGCTCCTGGTATTCGTCTTCTCGCCCATCCTCACCAGCGTAATCTTTTCCTTCAACTCGGACCGCTTCCCCACGATTCCGCTCGGTTCCTTCACCCTGAAGTGGTACCAGACCATCTTCGACGATCCGGACGTCTGGTCGGCGGCGCGCACGAGCATCTTCGTTTCGCTGTGCACCGCGACCCTGGCGACATTCATCGGCTTCTGCACCGCGTACACGGATTATCGTTACGGCTTCCGCTTCAAGGGCGCCTACCTCGCCCTCGCGCTGCTGCCACCCACCATCCCGCTCATCATCATGGCGCTCGCCATGCTGGCGTGGTTGTCGAAGCTGGGCATTTCCGGGCGTGCATGGTCCGTGGTCATCGCCCATACCGTGCTCTGCGCGCCCTTCGCCATGGGTATCATTCGCCTGCGCCTGCAGCAGATCGATCCAGACCTGGAGTCCGCCGCCTGGAATCTCGGCGCCTCGGAGTGGAGCGCGATGAAGACCATCATCGTGCCGTTTGCCAGGCCGGCGCTGATCTCCGCGTTCTGCCTGACCATGGCGGTGTCGTTCGACGAGTTCGCCGTGGCCTGGTTCGTCGCTGGGCTCAACAAGACCATCCCGGTGCTGATCCTGGAGGTGTTGCAGGGGACCACGGATCCGCAGATCTATGCCATCGGCACCTTCGTGTTCCTGACCTCGATCACCCTGGTCATCATCGCCCAGGTATTTTTCATGACTCGCGGCCGAAAGCCAACCGCGCCAGCGTAACGCAATCAATTCTCCATGGCCGAACCCCAGATCGTCTTCGACAATGTCATGAAACGCTTCGGCGACGCCGTGGCGGTGGATCGCATGCAACTCGAAGTCGCCGAGGGGGAATTCCTGGCCATCATGGGCTCCAGCGGCTGTGGCAAGACTACCACCCTGCGAATGCTGGCCGGCCTGGAAACCCCAACCGAGGGAGAGATACGCCTCAACGGCCAGCGAATCAACGAACTGAAACCCTCCGAACGCGAGACGCCGATGGTATGGCAGTCCCTCGCGCTGTTCCCGTTTCTGAACGTCATCGAGAACGTGGAGTATGGCCTCAGGATGCGGGGCGTGGAGGCAGATGAACGCAAGCGCAGGGCGCGCCTCTGGCTGGAGCGCATGGAGATCGCCGAGTTCGAGACCCGCGCCATCGACCAGCTTTCGGGCGGGCAGAAGCAGCGTGTCGCGCTCGCGCGGGCGCTGGTCACAGAGCCGCCGGTACTGTTACTGGACGAGCCGCTGAGCGCACTCGACGCCAACCTGGTGGTGCGCATGCAGGGGGTCCTCTCGCGGCTGCAGAAGGAACTCGGCATCACCTTCGTCTACGTCACCCACAGCCAGTCCGAGGCCTTCGCGATGGCGGACCGGGTGGTGATCATGAGCAAGGGGCGGATCGAGCAGGTGGGCACGCCGCGGGAAGTCTACAGGCAGCCGGCGAGCCGCTTCGTGGCGGAGTTTGTTGGTTCCAACAACATTCTCTCCGGCACGGTGAACAACCTGCAGTCAGGCGAGTTGGTTGTGGATACCGGCCTCGGGCCGGTGGCCGCGGTGCGACCGGATGATCGTGAACTTACCCGCGGTCAGGCGGTGGAGCTTGTGCTGAGCGCCGACAACCTGGAATTGTCCACCACGGAACCCGACAGCGTGAACCGCGTGGCATGCAAGCTGGTGAGCGAGGAATTCATCGGCACGGTGGTGACCCTGCTGGTGGAATCACCGGGGGGCGTCGAGTTGCGCATCCAGAAGCAACAGCGCGACATCGACCAGGTCAGCCTCGAGGAGGACATGCCGCTGTGGGTGTCCTGGTCGCCTTCCTCGGTATATGTCCTGCCGGGCTGACTGCGATCTCGTCGGCGCAGCCCCTGGGCGATGTATCGCCTCGACAGACAGCCGCTAGTTCCGGCCACCGGATCGCATCCTCTCGCGTAACCGGGTGGTATCGATGCCCATCATTCGCAGTGCCTTGCCAAGTCCGCGTTTGCCCCGGCGGGCTACCCGCCTTGCGAAACCGTTTTCCATCTCGCGAATTTCGGGTAGCGAGATCCCGGCGAAACCCTGGTCGAGAGAATCGAGTTCCGCCGCTGACAACTGCAGGTCCAGCATCGGTAACTGCTGCGCAAGTTGCTCCGGTGAGCTTGCTCCCGTGATCGCCGAAGTAACCCCCTGGCGCGAAACGAGCCACGAGAGCGCGACCGCGGCCGGAGAAACCTCGTGCGTTTCCGCTATCGGCTGCAATATGCTCTTAACCGCCTGCGTGATCCTGCCGAAAGCGGGATGGCTGGACCTGGGTGGGCGACCCGCCAGCAGTCCTTCCGCGAGAGGAGAATACGCGATCAGGCCGATGTTTGAACCCAGGCAAAGCGGCAGCAATTCCAGTTCAACTTCACGCTGGATCAGGCTGTAGGCCTGTTGCACGGTGGCCAGGGGGACATCGCCGAGCGCAGCCTGTGCTTCCTCGACCTGCCGCGGTGAGAAATTGGAGACACCGATATGGCTCACCTTGCCTTCCTTCCTAAGGTCCAGCAATGTTCCCATGGTGTCGGCCATGGGGACCTGCAGGTCCGGGTGGTGAACCTGGACCAGGTCGATGGTGTCCACGCCAAGGCGCTCGAGGCTCGAGATCACGTCCCGGTGGATAATCGCGGGACGTGAATCCTTGCGCACGCCACGTTGTGCGCCCGCCTCGTCGGTGTAATGAAACAGCACGTCACCATGGGTATCGCCGTCCCAGTTGAGACCCACTTTCGTCAGTACCTGGGCCTCGTCACGGGGAATCGACCGTAGCGCCCTGCCGAGCTGGATTTCCGCGCGCCCGAAGTCGTATAGCGGCGCGGTATCAAAGGCGGTGATGCCTCGTGAAAATGCTTCCCTGAACAGCCGGATGCGCTCTTCGTCCGTGCAGCGTTTCCGATCCATGGTCCCCAGGATCAGGGGACTCAAAACCAGATGACCCGACTTGTTCTGATGCGTGTCTGCGGACATATCAAATAATGGCGTGCTCAGCGAATGGTTCGCCTCTGGCAATGCGACCATACCCCAGTGGCGACAGGTCCAGGCTGCGGTATTCCCCGTATGTGATCCATTCCGCCAGGCCGCGGCCCATCGCCGGCGCCTGCTGCAGGCCGTGGCCCGAGAAACCGTTGGCGAAAAGGAGGTTGCTCACCGTGTCATGGGGGCCGACGATGGCGTTCTGGTCGAGGGTGTTGTAGGCATAGTGTCCGACCCAGCTGTTCACCAGTTTCACCGCCTCGAACTGCGGGATGCGATGGGCGATCAGCGGCCAGGCTTTCTCCTCCCAGAGCGAATCGTCAGGGGTGAAGTCGTCGTAGTCCACGGCGACGTCGTCGTCGGGTGGGCAGCCTGCCATGTAGTACTGGCCATCGGATCGAACGTGGGGGCCGGCGGGGTCGATGGTCAGCGGTAGCACGCGATCGAGGGGCCGGGCGGCATCGAAGACGAAGGTATGCCGCTTGCGTGGCTCCACCGGGATCTCGATCCCTGCCATGCGCGCGGTGAGCAGCGCGCGGGGGCCGCTGGCGTTGATCACGGTGTTGCAGCCGACCCTCTCGCCACTCGTCAGGGTGACGCTTTCCACTCGCTCGCCGGTGGCATCGCGCGACATCGAAACAACCGCGTTAGCGACGTATTCCACCCCGCGTTCGCGCGCCAGTCGGCGCCACCAGTCGAACAGCGCAGCGCCCTCGAAGTAGCCCTCGTCAACCGGGTTATGGCTACCGGCAACGATGCCGTCCAGGTTGAGGAACGGGTACTCGCGCGCGAGCTCGTCGCGATCGAGTATCCGGGTGCCCGCGCCGCAGGCGACCTGCAGCTCCTGGCTCGCTCGCAGCGCGGCGGCGGAGGGTTCGTCCGAAGCGAGGTAGAGATAGCCGAAACTCTGTAGCGTGATCCGGGGAACGCGCGCATCGCCGCCAAGGTATTCGCGGAAGTTGCGGACGTAGTCGGCGGCGAAGCGTGAGATGCGGATGTTGAGTTCGGTGGAGAACTGCTGTCGGATACAGCTATTCGTATGCGTAGTGGAGCAGAGCGCGTACGTCGGGTCCCGTTCCACCACCAGCACGCGTCCGTCGAAGTCGGCGTTGTCCGCGAGGAACCAGGCCGCGGCCGTGCCGTGCATGGCGCCGCCGACGATGACCACGTCATAGTGCGCATGTTTCGGGGTGTCGTGCCAGCCGGGGACCATGGCGCGAGGGTATAGCGGATTGCGGTCGCGGTAAACGGTGAGCGAGTCCCTGGTTCGTTGGCGGGCGCCTTGCAATGCGGGCACGCCTGTTTGCTAGAATGAATTGCCCGTCCACGACCCGCCGCCATGAGCGAAACGTCACCGCGCAAGAAACACATCGTTCTCACCTCCCATCCCACCGGCAATCAAAAACCGGTGCCGATCCGCTGGGGCGCGGCGGATGCGCGCGAGCGCGGACCGGTGGTGGCGACGCCGGCGGGCTCCGGACTGCGCAACACCGTCGGTTCATATTCCGGCTCCTATTCGGTGTACCGCGCGCTGGCGGTGGCGGCGGGCAGCCTCGATCCGCTGCACAAGCCCGATCTCACCAACACCGCCCCGGCGGTGGATCTCGGGCCATTTCCGCAGTGGTCCGACCCCGCGAAGATCGTCTCGCTCGATCCCTGGGGACACCTCGTGGGAAGCGTCTTCGCCGGGGAGATCGCCGCCGGACTCGACGTGCGCCCCACCATCGCGGTGACCCGCGCACGGCTCACGGTGCCGGAGCTCAAGCACCGCGAAGGTCCGCGGCTGGAACCGGACGGCGAGGTGCTGATGGCATCCGGCGAGGTCAACGTCACCAAGGTCGCCCTCGAGCCAACCTGGTACCTGCCCGGCATCGCCGCGCGCTTCGGCACCAACGAGCATGACCTCAGGCGCTCGCTGTTCGAGCATACCGGCGGCATGTTCTCCGAGCTGGTGACGCGTCCCGATCTCCACGTATTCCTGCCTCCCATCGGCGGTATCACCGCCTACCTGTTCGGCGACATCAAAGCGATCACCGATCCCGCGCGACAGTTGTCCTGCCGGGTGCACGACGAATGCAATGGCTCCGACGTGTTCGGCTCCGATATCTGCACCTGCCGGCCGTATCTCATCCACGGCATCGAGGACGCGATCCAGACCGCCCAGCAAGGAGGTGCAGGGCTCATCGTCTACAACCGCAAGGAGGGCCGCGCCCTAGGCGAGGTCACCAAGTTCCTGGTGTACAACGCGCGCAAGCGCCAGCAGGGCGGCGACACCGCCGCGCACTACTTCGAGCGCACGGAATGCGTGGCGGGTGTGCAGGACATGCGTTTCCAGGAGCTGATGCCCGACGTGCTCCACTGGCTCGGTGTCACCCGAATCGATCGCTTCATCTCCATGAGTAACATGAAGTACGACGCAATCACCGGTCAGGGCATCACCATCGGCGAACGGGTGCCGATACCCGATGACCTGATTCCCGATGACGCGCGTGTGGAGATGGATGCGAAGAAGGCCGCCGGCTACTACACCCCGGGTCACGTGCCAAGCGAGGAGGAACTGAGCCATACGCACGGCCGCGACCTGGACAAGTACTGAGCCCGCTGATCCCGTGGCGCTGGAATCCCTGCTCAATGCCGAGGCGGTACGTGAACGCTGTCTTCGGATCGGCGCGGCAGTGGAATCGGGCGATGGCCGCTGGTTCCGCTACCGGCCGCAATGCCTGGCGTCGTGCGTCGAACGTGTGAGCACCGAGTGCCGCGCCAATTACCCGGATCTCGACATTCCCTTTCACAGCCGCTGGCGGCATTTCGTGGTGGACGGTGTCGACCTCTGGCAGCACTACCTGGAAGCTCGCCTGGTCGATGCGGACAGCGCAATCCTGGCGCGCAGCGCCATTGACCTCGCCGTGCTGAGCGTGATCCTGGATGCCGGTGCTGGTGCCGACTGGCGCTACCGCGACCCGGTGACCGGCACGGTTCTCGCGCGTTCCGAGGGCCTCGCCGCGGCCACCGTGGACCTGTTCTTCAATTACCTCGGCCAGGACGACGGCGAGGGTGGGCTGGCGCTCACAGCGACCTCCCTGCTGCACGCCGATCAATCAACCGTCGCTGAGGCGTTCCAGCACGATAGTGGTAACCAGCTCCTTGGACTCGCCGGACGCGTCGCCCTGTTACGCGGCCTTGGAAAACGGCTGCAAGAACTGGCGCCCACCGGCATGACGCGCCCGGGCCATCTGTTCG
This sequence comes from Gammaproteobacteria bacterium, assembly GCA_030432755.1. Classification (GTDB taxonomy): domain Bacteria; phylum Pseudomonadota; class Gammaproteobacteria; order Arenicellales; family Poriferihabitantaceae; genus VYFG01. The sequence continues at coordinate 206,829 of JAUILZ010000001.1, forward strand.
ACCGCCTTCAGGCCACTTCCCCGGCTGGAGAATTGCAAGCCGGTGCGGTACTCGAGGAGGTGCTTGCATGCTTCAACCCGATCTGGCCATCCGGACTGGAAGTGAATGGCACCGCGCTCGGCGACTGCGGCCGCCATGTATTGGTTGCCACGGACGACGACACCAGTCAGCTGGTGCCGTTCCACAAGCTGTCCCAGTGGCTCAGCTATTCGTTACTGGAACCGCTGGCGGATGCAGGTCTGGATATTGTCGCCCACGACCGGCTCACCGGCCTGCCGGAGTATCGCAACGGCGGACTCTTTCTCGACACCGGCGTGATCCTGCCCCACGATCCGGACCTGCTCATACAGACCCTGGCGCTCGATCACGAGGCGGTGGTGGAATGGCGTGCGCTTACGGTCTGGCTGCTCGACCGCGTTGCCGCGGGCGTGCGCGAGAACCTCGGCCGCAGCGAGACCGAACTGCCCCTCGCCAGCGTCCTCCAGGGCGGCACCTGGAGCGCGGGACGCAAGCTCGCGCAGGAAAAGCGCGGCGGCGAACCGCCCATCCACCTCGCCATCGACGGCACGGTGTTCTAGCAGTTCTCTAGGATCGCAATCAGGCTGGCGTCGCCCGATCCATCGACCACGAGCGGAGCTGGTTGAACTGCTCCTTCATGGTGCGTGACAGTGGCACGATGCTGGAGGACTTGAGCGAGATATCCTGTTGGGTGAATGGCCGGCCGGCATTGAAGGCCTCGATGCGCGCGGCCTTCACAACCTGCTCGATCTCCGCGCCGGACCAGCCCTTGGTGAGCAGGGTGAGCACGCCAAAGTCGAACTTCTTCGCCTCGCCGCCCGCGGCGGCGATATGGATACGGAAGATCTCCTCGCGCGCGCGTTCATCGGGCAGGTCGATGAAGAATACCTGGTCGAAGCGACCCTTGCGGATCATCTCCGCTGGGAGCTTGTTGATGCGGTTGGCGGTGGCGGCGACGAACAGGCCCGGGGGCTTTTCCTGCATCCAGGTGAGGAAGCTCGAGAACACGTTGACGTTGCGACCGGCGGCCTTGTCATCGTCGTAGCCGAAGCTGTTCTCCATCTCGTCGATCCAGAGCACTACCGGCGAGATGCTTTCGGCGATGCGGGTCGCGCGGTCGAAGGCGTATTCCGGCGGGCCGTATACACCGGACAGCACGAGGTTCATGTCGAGGCGCACCAGCTGCAGGTCCCAGGCCGAGGCGATGGTCTTGGCGGCGAGGCTCTTGCCACAGCCGCTGATGCCCATGAAAAGCACCCCCGTGGGCAGCGGCACACCCTGGTCCTGGGCCTCCTTGCCCAGCAGGCGCTTGCGTGAGCTTACCCATTCCTTGAGCCGGTACAGGCCGCCGATGGAATCGATGTCGAAGCGGTTCGGTATCACGCGCAGGCAGCTTTCCTTGAGCAGCATCTGCGCCTTTTCCTCGTAGCTTTCCTCGAGCGCGTGATTCAGGTCGAAATCACCCCGCGTGCGCAGTCGCTGGAAGAGGTGGCGGATCTCGCTCATGGACAGTCCGCGCAAGCTCTGGGTGAAGCGCCGCAGCCAGCGGCTGTCGACGCGGATCTCGCCGCCCGAGGCATTGATGACGCCGGCAAGGTAGTTGTATACCTCGCGGTCCGTGGGCAGACCAAGCTCGGTGACGAAAAGCTCCTTCTTCAGCTCCTCCGGTACCTTGGGCTCGGGATAGGAGAAGAACACCATCAGGTCGCGGCCGCTGGCCTGGTAATAGAAGTCCCGTAGCGAGCGGATCAGCAGGGGATTGCCCTCGAACTGGGACGGCAGGTCCTTCATCAGGAAGAAGCCGCTCTCGCCGCGCCCGAGAATCCAGGTCAGCGCGGCGACCGGGTCCCGCAGGGCGGGATCGCCCGCGCCTTCCATGTCGAAACCCGCGGCGGTGGTCCAGCTATGGAAATGACGGTCGTCGCCGAAATGCGCCTTGGCGGCTTCAGCGATATATCCGGCGATCCGCTCCTCCTCGGCGCCGATGGTGAACACCAGCGGATAGCGCGAATCCACCGCCTTCTGGATATCGTCGGCAAACTTTACCGGTTTGCCACTAGCCTGCGCCATGCCCGCCCCTTCCTGTTCTATTTGTCATAAGGCTATTGTGACACGAATCATGTTTTCCGAACCTCGATCACTGCACTAGCGTGGAAACGGATTCAGGCGCGCTCATCCTTGGCCGAATCCATGACGATATAGGAGGTGACTCCGCGCACCTTGGGCAGGGCACCGAGTACATCGGTATGGAATCGCTTGTAGGCCGGGAGGTCGGCCACCTCGACGCGCAGCAGGTATTCCACCGACCCCGTGATCTGGTGGCATTCCTTGACCTGGCGCGCGGCGCTGACGCCCTTCTCGAATGCCTCCAGGCTGGCGCGCGCGTGATCCGCCAGGGAGATTGCCACGTAGACGATGAACCCTTCGTCCACCTGGTCGCGGTCGATCACCGCGCGATAGCCGCGAATCACGCCCTGGCGTTCGAGTTCCTGCACCCGCCGCAGGCAGGCCGACACGGAAAGCCCGACGCGTGACGCAAGCTCCGTGTTGCTGATACGACCATCGTTGCGAAGGACCTGGAGAATCTTCTGGTTTGTTCTGTCCATGCGCAATATTATTGCGCAGAGTGTCGGTATTAACAAATAATTTGCAAAATTATTGCGCTGAAACGGGCGTATCTTTGTGCCATGGAACAGGAAGTACTTGTCGCACTCGTGGCCTTCGCCTTCGTGTCCTCGGTAACGCCGGGGCCGAACAATCTCATGCTCATGGCCTCCGGCACCAACTTCGGCATCGCGCGCACGGTGCCCCACATGCTCGGGGTGGGCATCGGCTTCAGTGTCATGGTGGCGCTGGTGGGCGCGGGACTGATGCAGGTTTTCGATGCCTGGCCGGTCAGCCACACCATCCTGCGCGTGGTCAGCGTGTTTTACCTCGGCTGGCTGGCGTGGAAGGTCGCCACCGCCAGGCCGCCCGAGGGCGCCGATGCAGCCAACCAGGGCAAACCGTTCACCTTCCTCCAGGCGGCGGCATTCCAGTGGGTCAACCCCAAGGCATGGGCGATGGCCCTGACCGCCATCAGCGCCTACACCCCGGAACACCACCCCATTGGCAGCGTGCTCGTCGTCGCCCTGGCGTTCGGCATCGTGAACATTCCCAGCATCAGTATCTGGGTGGTGATCGGCAGCCAGCTGCGCCGCCTGCTGCGTGACCCGCTAAGATTGCGCCTGTTCAACTGGGCGATGGCGGTCCTGCTGCTGGGATCGCTCTACCCGGTACTCTTTAACTGACCAGGAGGGTGACCGGATGCGGGAAAAAGTGGTGGTGTTCACCGGCGCCGGGGTGAGCGCGGAAAGTGGCCTCGGCACGTTTCGTGACGCCGGTGGCCTGTGGCACGAACACTCGGTATACGACGTCGCCACCCCTGAGGCTTTCGCCCGGAATCCCGAACTCGTGCTTTCCTTCTATAACGAGCGTCGCAGCAAGGCGGCCGCCGCCGAGCCGAACGCTGGTCATCGCGCCATCGCCGAACTTGAGCAGGGTTTCGATGTGGTGGTGGTGACCCAGAACGTGGACGACCTGCATGAACGCGCCGGGTCTTCGCGCGTCATCCACCTGCATGGCAAGCTGCGCGAGGCCCGCGGCAGCGATCATCCCGAAGCGGTGCGGGACATCGGCGCCGAACCGATCAACCTCGGTGATCTGTGTGAGCGTGGTAGCCAGCTCCGTCCCAACGTGGTCTGGTTCGGCGAGGAGATTCACCACGTGGATGCCGCGGTGCGGGAGATCCGCGCCGCCGACCGGTTGCTCGTGGTCGGCACCTCGCTGTCGGTCTATCCCGCCGCAGGACTGCTCGGCGACGCCTGGAACGCGCGCGAGAAGGTGATCGTCACCCTGGATCTCGACGACCCACCACGCGGTTACGAGTGGCGTCGGGGCAAGTCAGCGGAATTGCTGCCGGGGCTGGTGGCAGAGTGGCTCGCCTTTCCACCGGGTTGATTCACCCGGGCACCCTGCGGTCTATTGCTTGAGGCGGTTGATGCCCATGATCTTCAGGACCCATTTCTCGAACACCGGTTCTGAGACTCCCTTTCTGACCTTGCGCAGGAAGTACTTTTCGAAACCGATCTTGGCCCAGTGGACCCACTTCCCCTTCTTGAACCAGGTGACATTGCGTGGCGGAATCTGCGGAATGGCAATGAAGGCGGCGCCGGTGTCGCCGAGGTCAGCGAGACAGAACGCATTCCAGGTGGCCTTCGCGGTAACCGGCTGGCCACCAAGTTCCGCCTGGATATTCTTCACGATGGCCGTGACCATGGACTCGATCATGTAGCCGGTCTTGGGTGCGCCGGTGGGTACCGGGGTGGCTTCCACCGGGGGGATGGCGATGCAGACACCGGCGGCGAAGATGTTCGGATACGCGGGACTGCGCTGGTGCTGGTCGACGATGACGAAGCCGCGCGGATTGCACAGGTCGGGGACCTTTGCCACGGCGTCGACACCCTTGAAGGCAGGGAGCATCATCGCGTGCCTGAATTCCAGTTCATGCTGCTTCCTGACTTCGCCGTCGACGTCCAGTTCATCGACATACATCCTGCCGGGTTCCACCCTGGTAGTTCTCGCATTCGTGATCCAGCGAATGTGCCGGTTACGGAATTCATGCTCCAGCAGGCCCTTGGAATCGCCAACACCACCAAGTCCGAGATGACCGATGTAGGGTTCGCTGGTAACGAAGGTGATCGGCACCCGGTCGCGCACCTTGTGTTTTTTCAGGGCGGTATCGAGGACGGCCGCGTACTCGTAGGCGGGGCCGAAGCAACTGGCGCCGGGTGCGGCGCCTACGATGACCGGGCCGGGATTCTTCAACAGTTCCCTGAAATCGGCAAGGGACCGTTCGGCGTGATCCACGGTGCAGATCGACTGGGTATGTCCACTGATAGGGCCGGAACCGCTCACCTCCTCGAAGGCCAGGTGCGGACCGGTGGCGATGAGCAGGTAGTCATAGTTGACACTGTCACCATTGTCGAGGATCAGGCGGTTGTTGCCGGCATCGATCTCTTCGGCCCGCGAGGCGATAAATTCGATCCTGCGCTGTTGCAGGTACCTGCCCAAGGGTACGGTGATCTTGTCGCGGGTACGCCATCCCACCGCCACCCAAGGATTGGAGGGCACGAACTGAAAATAATCGGTCGCGTTGACGACCGTGATCCGGTGATGCTCGCCGAGAGCGTCACGCAATTCGTAGGCCGCGGGAACGCCACCGATTCCGGCCCCGAGAATTACAACATGTGCCACAGCAGTTCTCCCAATCCGTTCTGGAACGTGAGTCAGATTGCCACATACTGGCCAGCCAGAATTTGATCAGTATCAGCTTCGAATGCGGTCAGCCGAAGGCGATGCGCTGCCGTCGGGCCGGACGCGAGCCCCGCCGTGATCAGGCCGGAGAAAAGGATAGGCCGTGATTTCACGGCTGTGCTTCCGGTTCAGAGTTTCTCCGCCACTCGCGTCCTCGTGGGATTGACCTTCGCGCGGAAGTCATCGCCGACGAGGCTGCCACCGCAGACCCCGTCGTGGTCGTCCAGGTCGAGCACGGGGTCGAGGCCCGTGGGGTCGCCGTAGTAATGACCATCGGGACGCAGCGTGGTGCCGCTGTTGTTTTCGATCCCGCAGCCTGCGCCACTGGCGAAGCTGTTGTTGCGGCGGAACGTCTCGACGTCGGTGGTCGGGGTCAGGGTGAAACCGATGTCGTTGCTGACCGCGGTATTGCTGTCCACCCGCGCGGCGACCAGGTCGTCGAGGAAAAAGCCGCTGAAATCGTTGAACACCGCCAGGTTGTGGCGGATCACCGGCGCCTGGAAAGTGTCCACTTGGTCGAAGTCGAAGCCGTAATTGTGATTCAGCAGGGCGACGTTGCCCTGGCTGTTGCTGCCGTCGGCGTCCAGCAGGGTGAAGCCGTTGTCGTCGTTGAACTCGCTGACGTTGTCCTTGAGGCGCGCGAACTCGCTGTTGTTGTCCAGCAGGAAGCCGGCGCTGGAGTTGTAGGCGGACACGTTGCGCTGGAACACCAGTCGGTCGCTGTTGGCGATTTCGTACCCGTCGCTGCCATTGTCACGCGCCAGGTTGTCGCGGAAGATGCCGTCGTCACAGTGCTCGCAGCCGATGCCGACGTTGTCGTTGAGCTCGGCGACGTTATAACGCGCCTGGACGCGCTCGCCGGACAGGTAGATGCCCCAGAAGCTGAGAATGGCACGGTTGCCTTCCACCCGTATTTTCTCGGTGCCCGCCACGGTGACCACGATCGCACCGTAGCCCGCGCTGTCCGCGCCGCCCACGGTGAATCCCTTGCCTCGTTTGCCGATGCGCACCCTGGATTGGCGGATGTCGATGCCGTGGGTGTTTACCAGGGTGGTGCGGATCACCGTGGCATGCATCCCGTTCGTGGACTCGAGCTTGAGCCCCTCGAGGTCCTGTCCGCCGGCGTTCTGGTGGATGACGACGTTCTCCTCGTAGTATCCCGGGCCGACCAGTACGCGGTCATTGGGACCGGAGCGTTGGGTGATGGCATACTGGATGCTGGCGCAGGGGGAGGGCTTGCTGCCGCAGTCGGGCGTGTCCTCGCCCCATTTATCCACCCGGACGGTGGCGCCGTGGACGATGCCGCTCCCGGCGATGGCCGCGAGCAGCGCGATGCTGTTGATGATGGTCCTGGTTGCCATGGAATGCTCCTGTCATGTCTGGTGGATGTCGACGGTGACTCCGGGTTGGCGGATCGCCGCTGGCACGAACCGTGCCTCTGACACGTGGTCGGCGGGAAATTCGTTCCGGTTCAAGGGAAACGCCCGGTAATTCGTCACAATCCGGTGACATGCCCGTGGCGCGGGATACCGTGCCGCGGGCGCCGGGCCCTGGAGAGGGCCTGACAATCGGTGAATCAGAGGCGCGAGGCGCGCTTCGCCTGGAAATTGTGGACACGCGTGGCGTGGCTCCCAGCCGACGGGTCCGGCCCGCACAGCGCATCGTGTCCGTCGAGGTCGACGGCGCCATCGGGACCGCTGGCGGCGCCGAAATAGTGCCTGTCGTATTCGAGCAGGATGCCCGACGCGTTGATGACGCCGCAGCCGGACTGGTTGGCGAAGGTGTCGTTGCGGCTGAACGTTTCCATGCCAGCCCCGGGCACCAGGCCCGCGCCGACGGCATTGCCCGTCATGGTGTTGGCCTCGAATCGTCCGCCGGAGAACCCATCCAGGACGAAACCCACGGTGCCGTTGGCGACCGCGGCGTTGCCACGCATCACCGCGGTCTCGTTGAAGCTGGCCTGCAGGAGGTTGAAGCCGTTACTGATGTTGGAGAAGGCGATATTTCGCTGGAGCACGTTGCCGCCCATGTCGTGGATCTCGAAGCCGTTGTCCGTGTTGAACTCGGCCACGTTGTCCTGAAATCGCGAGCGTTCGTCGATACCGCTGATGAGAAAGCCGCTGGTGGTGTTGTGCGCCGAGACATTGCGTTGAATTACGGACTTTTCAGACCCGACTACCACGATGCCGTAATCGCCGTTGCGTGCAACATTATCGCGGATCACCGCGGAGATACAGGATTCGCAGGCGATACCCGCGGTGTCGATCCCCTCCGATACGTTATAGCGAATGACCGGTCGCTCGCCGCGTACCATGATCCCGCGATCACTGCGGAGTACGCGATTGCCTTCCACGCGCACATTGGGTTGTCCGGGCAATTCGACCTCGATAGCGGAGTAGCCTGGCGAGGTAGCGCCCTCCACGGTGAATCCACGTCCCTTGCGGCCGACACGCACGCCGGGTGCGGCAACCAGGACGCCGTGCTGGTTTGCAGCGGTGATATTGATCAGCGTGGCATGCATGCCAGCAGTGGATTCGAGGCGTAGCGCGGCAAGCAGTTCGCCACCGGCGTTGGTCTCGATGGTCACGGCTTCCTCGTACCGTCCAGGACCCACCAGTACACGGTCTCGCGCACCCGCGCGCTGATCCAGTGCGTACTGGATGGTTTCGCACGGCGTATTACGGCTGCCACAGTCGGCAGTGTCTTCTCCCCATTTTTCCACCCGCAGCGTTGCGGCATGAGCGCCCTGCAGGGCTGCCAATACGGTCAGAATCGCCGCGGCGAACTTGCGTTGGTTATTCACGGTTGTCTCCTTCGTTCCGGTTTGCATTTGGCGCGCGCACGGGTGACGCGGCGCGCCCGAATGACCGGTGGTCGGAGGGGTGAGGAAAACGGTTCAATCCGATGCGAAGGGTTCCCTCGTGACGACTATGTCAGTTTCGCGGTGCAGGCGCGCGCAACGAAGTCCAGACCCCGCCAAGCACGAGCGCTACCGCCAGGAAAAACCCCCCGCCCATGTGCTCGTCGAGCAGCCATGCGGCGAGGATCACCCCGGATACCGGTTGCAGGAACTGCATCGTGCCGAGCCGCGCGATGCCGCCCCTGCCCAGCGCCCAGTACCACAGCACATAGCCACCGATGGTGACCGCGAGGGCCTGGTAGAGGAGCGCGGTCCATGCACGCGTGGATACCGCGAGCACACTCGCGTCGGGTATGAGCACCGGCGCTAGCGGCAATAGCAGGAGGGCGGTGAGACCGGCGCCCCAGAAGGTGCAGGAACTGGCGGGATAACCACGTTGCTGCAGCCTGGCCCCGGCGACGTAGCCGAGGGACGCGAACAGGTTTCCTGCCAGCACGAGCAGATCGCCCTCGAGGCTGCTCACGGCGCCGCCGCTGCCCCCGCGGCCAAGGATCAGCAGGGCCTCGCCGGTCATCGTCACGACGACTCCAAGCCACCAGGCGCGATGGGGCCAGGTCCGGTCCCAGGTATTGGCGATGGCCGCGGTGAATATCGGTAACGCGGCGAGAATGATGGAGGCGTGGTTTGCCGATGTGCGCGCCAGACCGAGGGAGAACAGCAGTGGAAAGCCGATGAATCCACAGGCCGCCGAGATCGCCAGCAGGCGGCGCTGCTCGCGGTTGCCGGGCAGGGGAAATCGGAGCAGCAGCGCGAGACCGAGCGCAGCAAGGCCACCGATCAGGGTGCGCAGCAGCGCGACGACGACGGCGTCGATTTCCATCACCGCGATTCGGGTAGCCACCGGCGAGGCACCCCAGAGGACGACCGCGAGCAGCGCGGCGAGGTAGATCGGCAGCATGGGTCGCTACTGTCGGCGGCTGCCTGTGAAGTGGCTCAGGCGGGTTCGACCGAGAAGGCGAGATCGGCGGGCGCCTGGCCCTCGCCGTTGACCGGGGTCAGGTCCTGGGGGCAGGCGGACATCACCGCGACGAGGTTTTCCAGCGCCAGAAACGTGACGCGGTCTCCCGGCCGGCTGAGAGGCGCCTCCCAGCGGGTGTTGCCTTCCGCGTTGACCGGGATGTTCATCCACAGGTTGAACGGCGCGGGAATCGCCGGCGCGTCGAGGCCGATGGCGCGCAACGCCATGCGCAGGTTGTCGGTGCAGTTATCATGGTAGCCGGTGACCCCGAGTTCGCGGTAGCGCGCGAGATCGCAGGCGGCGATGACGGTGTCGTGAACCCCCGCTGAGGTGTCGGCTTCGAAGGTCAGCAATGGCCTGCGGGCATTGCTTACCAGCGTGTCTCCGACGCGTGGGAAAATAGACTGGAGCGCGGTATGGGTATGCGCCATGGAGAGATATTCGCGGATACCCGGATCGGCGAACGCCCAGAAGTCGCAGACCTGGTGACCCGACGGATTGCGCACCACCAGGCGGTCCCCTGCGCGCAGCCGAACCGCGCGCCCGGTGCGCGCCGCGATCCGGTAATCCCGGCCGAATTCCGGCCGCCCGTCCAGCGAGATCGCGCCGTCCCGGGTGGAATTGCTGCCGTCTGGCCGCGCGGGATCGAACGGATTCTCAGCCATTGCCGCGCCGGCCCGCGGTCACCGAGGGAGGCTCGGTGTAGTAGGGAAGACTGTCGCGCCGCACCGTGCCTTCTCCCGCCTCGGAAATGCTGCGCACGTGATCGGCGATCTCGCCCAGGGTGGCGAACCACACGTCGCGGGATTCGAGGATGCTTTCCAGCCAGGTCTCCACCTGGCGCCAGCGCGCCAGCCGGCCGGTGAGGAACGGATGCCAGATGCAATGCCAGAATCCCCCGGCCTCGTAATGCGCCTCGAATTCCTCGAAGAATGCAGCGAGGCCGCTGCTCGGGGACTTCACCGGCATCAGGTAGCCGATCTCGTCGTAGTGGGCGAAGGGTGGCCAGTCGTCCGTTCCCCAGTGGACCGGCACCTCCACCAGGCTGCCCGCGGCGGTGTCCAGCAGGTAGGGAATGTCGTCGCCCATCAGCGAACTGTCATAGGCGAAGCCGCGCTCAAGCAACAGGTCGGTAACACCCTGGGTGATGTTGTAGACCGGCGCGCGGTAGCCGCGCGGCGTGTTGCCCACCTGGCGATGGGCCGCCAGCGCGCGGTCGAACCAGTCCACCTGCTCGTCGTGGGAATGCGCGGTGGGGTCCTCGTGCAGGTAACCGTGATGTCCCACTTCGTGGCCACCCTCCAGCATCGCCTCCACTGCACCGGGATAGCGCTCGATGCACCATCCAGGAACAAAGAAGGACTGCTTGAGGCCGAAACGCCGATAGGTCTCGAGGATGCGCGGCACCGCGACCATCGGTCCGTACTGACCCATGGATATGGGATAGAGGCGGTTGTGGCTATCCTTCGGCCTCGAGATATGGATCAGGCTGTCCGCGTCCATATCGAAGGTGATGGCGCAGGCGCAACGCGCGCCGTTAGGCCAGGGAATGGGGTACTGGATCATGGAACTCGTCCGCGGATTGTGCAAGGCAGCATGGTAGCAATGGCGCCGCTGACAATACAATGCGCGCCGCTCGTCGTGTGAACGCTTGTCCGCATTACCACTTGGTCATTCGCCACGGCTGAACTGGACAACGGTCGAACCCTTGCACTATCATCCTGTCCAATAATCAATGCCGCCCCGATGCGCGCGTATCCCCGATGCGCGGAGGAGAGCGGTTTCGTCTCTCATCACCAATACCTCGAGGAATATAATCCGATGAAGAAATCTCTCAGCCTGCTGGGCTGCGCGCTGGGCGCATCCCTGCTGTTTTCCCACACCGCAGCTGCCCAGGACTGCGAAACCATTACCCTGGGTTCCGCGATATCCCTGACCGGCAAGTACGCCACCAACGGGATCCACGCGAAGAACGGTTACGAGTTCGCTATCCAGAAGATCAAGGATGCCGGCGGCGTACAGTTCGGCGACAAGTGCTACAACTTCAACGTCATCTATTACGATGACGAATCCAAGGGCGACCGCGGCGCCACCCTGGCGGAGCGCCTGATCAACCAGGACAAGGTCCAGTACATGCTTGGACCCTACTCCTCCGGTCTTACCAAGGCCATCGCGCCGGTGACGGAGAAGTACCAGATCCCCATGGTCGAGGCGGAAGGCGCATCGCGCTCGCTGTTCAACCAGGGTTACAAGTACCTGTTCGCGGTGCTCTCCACCTCGGAGCAGTATCTCGCTTCCGCGGTGACCCTCGCCGCCGAGAAGGCGGATGACCCTTCCAAGGTCAAGGTTGCGGTGGCGGTTGAGAACGATCCGTTCTCGCTCGATATCCGCGCCGGTGTGCTGGAGGACGCTGCCAAGTTCGACATGCAGGTCGTAATTGACGAACAGCTCCCGCGTGACCTGTCCGACATGAGCGCGATCCTTACCAAGGTCAAGCTGCTGAAGCCCGACCTGCTGATCGTCAGCGGTCACTCCAAGGGCGCCGCCACCGCGGTTCGTCAGATCGGCGAGCAGAAGATCGATTCGCCAATGGTCGCGATCACGCACTGTGAGGCGGCGGACGTGGTGGGCAATTTCGGCGCCGCGGCCAATGACATCCTCTGCTCCACCCAGTGGGCGGAGACCCTGACCTACGAGGATCCGCTGTTCGGCAGCGCCGCGAACTACGAGAAGGAGTTCAAGGAAGCGTTCCCCGAGTACAAGGACAAGTCGGTTCCCTACCAGGTCGCCCAGGCTTCCGCCGCGGTGTACGTGTTCAAGGATGCCTTCGAACGTGCCGCCAGCCTGGACAAGGAGGCCGTGCGTGACGCGATCGCGGCAACCGACATGATGACCTTCTACGGTGGTATCAAGTTTTCGGAGTTCGGCAACAACATCGCCAAGCCGATGGTGCTGCGCCAGATCCAGGACGGCGAATACAACGTGGTTGCGCCTTCCGAGTTCGCATCCCACCCGCTGAACTGGCCGCGTACCCCGCAGTAAACCAGACCGTAGACAGGGCGCCCTCCGGGGCGCCCTGTTCTTTTTACCCCCTCCGAATTCCGTCCCGTCCCCATGGACCAGTTCCTCAGCAATATCGGACTGCTGTTCGAGTTTCCGATTGTCAATCTCAAGATCATCATCGACGGACTGATGATTGGTGCCCTCTTCGCCCTGGCGGCCTATGGCCTGGCCCTGGTCTGGGGGGTGATGAACGTCAAGAATCTGGCCCAGGGTGACTTCGTCATCGCCGGCGGTTATGTCGCCTGGTACCTGTCGCGCCACGGGATGCCGCCCCTGCTGGGCGTTCCCGTTGCCTTCGTCGTGATGTGGGGCGTCGGCTGGGTGGTCTACCGGCTGGTGATCTCGCGGGTGATAGAGCGCGACCTCTTCACCTCGCTGCTGGCCACCTTCGGTCTCGCCATCATCATGGCGCAGATGCTGAACCTGCTGTTCGGTTCGGACACCCAGAGTATCCAGCTCGATTACGATACCCTGTATTTCTTTGACTTCATCGACATTCCCATCGCCAAGCTGCTGGGTGTACTTATGGCAACTGCCCTGGCCGTGGCGGTAGTGCTTTTCATGAAGAAGAGCCGCATGGGCCAGGCAATCCGTGCTACCTCCCAGGATGCGCGCGCGGCAAGGGTGCTCGGCATCGATACCGAAAAGGTCTACTCCTTTACGTTTTCCCTCAATTCCGCGATCTGCGGCGCCGCCGGGGCGATCATCGTCATGGTCTGGGTGATACAGCCGTTCTACGGCATCACCTATTCCATCCGCTCCTTCGTGATCGTCACCGCTGCCGGCCTGGGCAACCTGCCCGGCGTGATCGCCGCCGGTCTCGGCATCGGCGTGGCCGAACAGTACGGCGCGCATATCTTTGGTATCGGCTACCAGCAGGCCATCGCGGTACTGCTGCTGTTGCTGGTGCTGGTGTACCGCCTCGTGCAACAGCGTCGCGTGCGCCAGAGCCTGAAGTAGGGGAGGCTGTCATGAAGAAAACACTGTTTTACGCGGTCCTCCTGCTGATTACCATCGCCGCGCCGTACCTGTTTCCGGACTACGGCACCCAGCTCGCGACCCTGTGGCTGATGATCATCGTCGCCCTGACCTGGGACATGACCGGCGGCCAGATGGGATACAACTCCCTCGGCAACATCTTCTTCTACGGTACCGGCATGTATGTTGCCGCGCTGATTACCATCGGCATGGTGCATCCCATCGGCGAATATACGGATGCCAGCCGCTCCGAGCTGATGTTGTTCACAGAGGGGCAATACTTCACCGGCCTGATCGTCGGCAGTCTCGGGGCTGGACTGTTCTGCGCGTTGTCGGCGGTGATCATTGGCTATATCACCTTCGGCCTGCGCGGTCCCTACTTCGCCATCGGTACGCTGGGTGTCGCCATCGCCGCGGGCGAACTGGTGTCCAACTGGGACTGGGTCGGTGGGGGGCAGGGCATACAACTGCCGGTGTATCCAGGCGACCTCGACACCGGCAAGGTCGTGTTTTATTTCCTGTTTGCGATCACCGGTGTGGCGCTTTTCATCTTCCTCAAGTGGCTGTACAGCACCCGCTTCGGCGCCGCCATCAATGCCATTCGCGATGACGAGGAAAAGGCCGAGGCCATGGGCATTCACACCATGCGTTACAAGCTCACGGCCTGGGCGTTGTCGGCATTCTTCGTCGGCGTTGCCGGGGGAATTTCCGCCTTCCAGCTGATCCATTTCGAACCCCTGGAAACCGCTTACCAGACCATCAACCTGGGCATTTTCATGGTGGTCTGCGTACTGCTGGGTGGCAAGGGCACGCTCTGGGGGCCGGTGGTCGGCGCGATCCTCTTCCATGTCATCAAGGAGGTCACCTGGAACTACCTGCTTGGCTGGCAATGGGTGGCGCTGGGCGCGCTCATCGTGGTCACGGTGGTCTACTTCCAGGATGGCATCATGGGCTGGCTGATGCATAACAAGCCGGAATGGTTCGGCATGCGGGTCGAGAAGAAGGAGCAGGAGGGCACGGCATGAGCACCATCATCGACGTGCAGGACGTAACCAAGTCCTTCGGCGGCGTGCTGGCCAACTCGGATGTTTCGCTGCAGGTCGAGCGCGGTGGCATCACCGGGCTGATCGGTCCCAACGGTTCCGGCAAGACCACGCTGTTCAACTCCGTGGTCGGTTATCACCCCATCGATTCCGGCTCGATCCATTTCGAGGGCCAGGAGATTTCCAAGCTGCCGGTGCAGAAGATTGCCCGCCTGGGACTCCTGCGCACGTTCCAGCAGACCCGGATCTACGGCGCGATGAACTGTGTGGAGAACATGCTGATCTCCATGCCCCACCGGAAGATGACCTTCCTGGAGTCTTTTGGCAGGAACACGGCGGAAGACCGTGAGCGCGCGGAGATGCTGCTCGACTTCGTCGGCCTCTACGAGAAGCGCTGGCTGCGTTCGGGCTCGCTCTCCTTTGGCCAGCAGAAACTGCTCGAATTCGCCATGGCGTTGATGAACGAGCCCACGGTGCTGCTCCTCGACGAGCCCACCGCGGGCATCAACCCGACGCTCATCAATGGCCTGATCGACCGCCTGAAGCGCGCGAACTCGGATTTTGGCATCACCCTGTTCATCATCGAGCACAACATGCGGGTGATCATGAACATGGCGGACACGATCTACTGCCTTGCCCATGGCAAGCTGCTCGCGAAAGGGTCTCCGGATGAAATCCAGAATGACCAGCGGGTGATCGACGCCTACCTGGGCGCGCACTGACCTCGCGCCCGACCGGAACAGAATCATGACTGAGAAAAAAGGTATCCGCGGCTACGGCCAGGGCGGCGTCGACGCCGTCATTTCCGTGGACGAGGTGGCGCGCCAGGCGGCGGCCATCGCTGAGGAAATCAGCATCGAACAGCTCGATGCGCTGGCGGGCAACGACTCCTACGTAAATATCGAGAATCTCGTTGCCGGCTACGGCAAGATGGAGATTCTCCACAACGTCAACCTGCGCGTCGGCCGCAAGCAGTCGCTTTGCCTGATCGGCCCCAATGGCGCCGGCAAGTCCACCGTTCTGCATGCCATCTTCGGATTCAACAACATCTTCTCGGGCAAGATTACGGTGGGCCAGGGCGACAATGCCCAGGACGTCACCGCGCTGTCACCGAACGAGAAGCTGTCCCGCGCGGGCATCGCCTACATCCTGCAGGACAAATCGATCTTCCCCGGCATGACTGTGGAGGAGAACCTGTGGATGGGAGGCTTCCTCAAGGACAAGCCCGCGGAGGCGAAGCAGGCCGCGGAAATGATCTTCGACAAGTATTCGCGCCTCGCCGCGCGGCGCAAGCACCAGGCCAAGGTGCTGTCAGGCGGCGAGCGTCGCCTGCTGGAAATCTCCCGCGCGCTGGTGATGAATCCGGACGTCCTGCTGGTCGACGAACCCTCCATCGGCCTCGAGCCTCGCTTTATCGACATGGTGTTCGAGATCCTCGACGACTTGCAGAACAACGAGGGCAAGACCATCATCATGGTCGAGCAGAACGCGAAGAAGGGCCTCGAGTTCGCCGATATCGGCTACGTCCTCGTCTCCGGCCAGGTGGCCATCGCCGGCAAGGGCTCTGACCTGCTGCAGAACCCGAAGGTGGGGGAGCTCTTCCTCGGCGGCTAGCCTGTAGAGGGGCGGGTCAGACTTGGGCGCCAGCCCCGGTATTCGCCGGGGCATGCTTTCGCTGGCGTCTCAATATCAAGGGTTCGTCGGGCTAATTTTCAGCGCAGCCCCGCGCTCAGCTATTCCGCGTGATGCCGTCCTCGTCCGTCCCGGCAATCTGCCTCCAGGGGCCTTGCACGACACCCGCAAAGCCAAAATCTCACCCGCCGCCAGGGCCTTCAGGCCGAGGCGGCGAGTGTGCCGGTCCGGTCAGGCGAAGTTTTCTGCGGCGAAATCCCAGTTCACCAGGTTCCAGAACGCTTCCACATACTTGGGGCGCGCATTGCGATAGTCGATGTAATAGGCGTGTTCCCAGACATCGCAGGTCAGCAATGGCACCTGGTCGCCGGTCAGCGGCGTGTCGGCATTGCTGGTGTTGACGATTTCCACCGAGCCGTCCTTGTTCTTCACCAGCCAGGTCCAGCCGGAGCCGAAGTTTGTGGCGGCGGAGGTGGAGAATTTTTCCTTGAAGTCGGCAACGCTGCCGAAGGCCTTGTTGATCGCGTCGGCCAGGGCGCCGGAGGGCTCTCCGCCGCCATCTGGGCTCAGGCAGTGCCAGTAAAAGGTGTGGTTCCAGATCTGCGCGGCATTGTTGAACAGCCCGCCCTTGGCCTTGCGGATGATGTCTTCCAGCGAGGCGTCAGCAAACTCGGTGCCTTCTATGAGCTTGTTGAGGTTGGTGACATAGGTCTGGTGATGCTTGCCGTAGTGATAGTCTAGGGTTTCGGCGGAAATATGCGGCGCCAGTGCGTCTTTTGCGTAGGGGAGTGGTGGCAGTTCATGCGCCATTGCGTTCTTCTCCTTTGAAGATTGGGTGTATGGATATGATGGGGTGGATATTCGGTATCTCAACGATCCGCTTTAAAGCGGATTCGTTCCCGGCGACGGTTTATCGGGTGCCTTGTTAAGCGAGAGTTGACTGAGGAACAGGCAAAAGGGAAGCATAACCAACAATCCATGGCTCGGCAACGCGTGCCCGCAGCCAGGAACCCCGAAGGGGCCTCGAAGCGCGCGGATCAGCGGTGGGAATGCGCCCTGCCGAACCGGATATTGCCGACGATACCGTCTTCCGTAATCGACACCGACGTGGGCCAGCAACGAATGCCATAGGCGTCGCATATGCGGCGATCGGGGTCTGGTACGAAAGGCAGCTCCAGGCCGTGTTCACGCGCGAAGGCGGCTACCGTATCCCTGTCCTCTCCACCGTTGACGGCAATGACCATCGGGTTCGATGCGCCCGTGTCTTCGCCGTCACGGGGTTTGTCCCTCGCGACCATGGCCTCGCGCAGGGCGCGCAGGCAGGGGGTCGACCAGGACTGGCAGAACAGCAGCACAACGGCCCGCCCCTTCAACCTGCGCAAAGCCAGTTGCTCTCCGCCGATGGATTCGAGCAGCACGTCGGGGGCCCGCTGGCCCACGCCGACATGCAGGCTGAGTACGCGCTGCTCCGGCGGGGGCGCCGCAACAGTGTGTTTGCGAAGCGCCGCGGCAAACTCCCGGGGCTCCAGGCGGCCAGCCTGCTGCCAGGAGAACTCGCCCCTGGCATTGGTGAGAAAGGTTGCCGGCAAATCCCGCGCGCCAAATACCCGGGACCACCCGCCCAGGGTGTCCTCCACGATGGATACCTGTCCGCGGAAATCCGGCAGGCTTCCCAGCCTGCGCTCCAGCTCCCGGCGGGGCATGTTGAAGCTGCCTTCCGGGAGCACCAGGGCCATGGCCATCGGCGCCTCGGGGTGGAAGTTCCCGAATGCCTGGTTGAGCCCTTCAAAGGGCGCCCCCGCGTCCAGGTTGGCGAAATGGACGATGGTGTTGGCTCCGGTTTCCCCGGGGTTGAGGGTGATGGACTCGACATGCCCGAGGATGGATTCCGCCAGGATGTCTTCCGGGGGCGGGTCGACGTCCCAGATCGGTGCCATGATCCGGTCCCACCAGGACGGCATCATGAACACGAACTCCTTGCCCTCGACGCTGCAGGTATCGCCGCCCTCGGTAGGGTAAACGCCGCCGATCTGGGACGGCAGAGATATGTTGTAGCCGGGGTTGACGTAGCGGCCGCGCAGGTAGAGACAGATCTGCGGCAGGTGCTCGATGTCGTCGGGCTTCGGCAGGATGAACCGGTGGGGGTCCGAGTGGCCCTCGGTGGTGCCGCTCCAGGGAATGAAGCTGATGCCCTGCTTGACCCAGGTCCATTCGAAGGTATCGATGATTCCGGCGGGAATCCAGCTCTTGAGCGCGCTGAATCCCTTGTCGTCGCCGGTGTGGGTGACCTTGACCATGGGCTCCGGCCGCTGCCGGGTCCAGACAATGCCGTGGAGAATGATGCCATCCCCGGTGGCTTCCATGGAACGGTATTTCGCATGGGTATGACTGTCGAATGACTTGAGCGCGTCATCGATGCTGCCGGCTCCACTGAACACCTGGTCGATCTGGTTGCGTGCTGCATCGAGGGCATTGTCGCGCTCGGTAATGAAGGCGCTGGTCACCGCCGATGTGGCCGAGCCTTCCACCAGGCCGCCGAAGGGTCCATTGACGTTGACGTTGACGACAGGTTGTCCATGTGGCACGACGTCCAGTGACTGCGAGCCCTCGTCGAAGGTGAACTTGACGTCCTGCTGGATGGAAAACGAGCCGACGTTGGGCGCCCACCAGGCGGGTGTGGTGGAATTGCCACTGATATTGATGCGGATCCGGTTGTTGACCCAGGAGGCCTGGGCCTGGTTGAAGTTCGTGGTGTAGGTTGCGGTGGCCGTCGGACTCGACACGGTGAACTGGGGATGGCTGGCCTTGATGGCATCGAGCTGGGGTTGCACCAGCGAAAGAACGAATTCCTTGCTTACCGCGATGGCGAACGAGTCGCTGCCGGCGACGAAAGCGTTGTTCAGCCCGCCAAGCGCCGAGTCGGGCGGCATCGGCCCGCCGGAGAGGTGGACGGGAAGCGCCACCACCTGGCTGTTGCCACTGCCGAGCGCCTTGAAGCTGGAAAACTGAAATCCCTGGGGCAGCTCGAGGTTGGTGGGCTCGAATCCCTTGCGTACCGCGCGGCGGATCTCCGATTCCAGCTCCGCCACCTCGCTGCTACTGAGCCCCGTGCCCGGCGCTGTCTCGAACTGGATATCGTTGTCATTCTGCGGGAATCCGACCTCCAGTAACCGCGTGTTGAACCCGGGATTATCCACCACCCTCAGTTCGAAGCGGATATGCACGCTGCCGTGAATCGGATCCGGCAGAGCGGGTGTGCCGGGATCCGGAATGAAGTTGGCGCGTATCTCAACGCTGCCATTGACCTCGCTGGTGGCTCCCGGAGGGAACTCCACGATCGGCGTACCGAGCTGCACCTGGGCGAAGCCGCTGATCTTGCTCGGATCCGCCGGCTGGAGCGGGGTCAGCTTCCACCCGTCCAGCGCCCGTGACAGTTCCGCGCTGATCCCCGGTGGCGCCTTTCTGACCAGCACGTCGGTCGAGGTCCTGGCTGCCTGAAGGCTGCTGTTCTGGAGCACCATGTGGTTCCAGTTCGCCAGTTGCGCGACGGGTTTGAACGACAACCGGGAGGGTTCCCCCACGCGCAGCGAGAAGCTGTGCTGGAAAGTCGGGGAATTCTCCGGGGAATGGCCGTTCTGGTGCAGGGTGCCCGCCACGCCGTTGATGACCCGGGTCCGGACCTGGACGAGCGCGTCGTAGTCGCCGGTGAGATTGTTTGCCATGGTGTTGCCTCCTTGGCCGGGTTTGCGGTCAGGTCAATTGGAAGTTGTTGCCGTTGCGCGCGAGGTGAAAGGTCGGACCCGCCTCGTCCTCTGCCTTGTGCCTGGTGACCGGCGGCAGCACGATGGTCTGGGATTCGGGGGCGAAAGGGGGATTGGCCGCCGTGACGACGGTGCATTCGCAGGTGATATCGCCGTAGCTCCGGCTGTCCAGGCCGGCGCTGACGGATTCGCCGGTGGCGTTGATGGCGGTGCCGCTATCCCCGCCGCGGGCATGGGGACCATCGATCTGCGGGTCGTTCGGGCCGCCAATGGTTCCCGTGTTGTATCCGGGGTCGATCTTCAGCACCTTGACGAAACGCCACTCGATGCTGTCCAGCGCCGGCGCGTCACCCGACGTCTGGTGGAGTCCGCCGTCGTAATTGAAATGCATCAGCGCGAGTCGACCTTCGCGATCGAGGACGCAGCCGGTAAAGGCGAACAGGAATATTACGGGGAGCAGAACAACGGGAATGAGCAGGTAGGACCAATCGAACATCATGCCGTCCTCGTGGAGGGTTATGCCCTCGGACCGCACGACATGGCCATGCGATCCCGCTTCCTTTCACCCCTGCCCGGACCCGGGCCTCAATGAATCGCGAGATATCCGGTCGCCCCGGAGAGGATCATCAGTCCCGCAATCCATCCATGGGTATTGATACCCAGTATTCTGTCCTGTACTTCGCGCAACGGCTGCAGAACCATCCTCGCCAGGCCATAAAGCAGCAGCCCCGTGAAGAACACCGTGCCCGGCTGAGGCAAGGTATACCACAACTGCAGGGTGGTCACAAACAACGCCATCCCCGCGAGGGATTCGAGTAACTGGCTTGGATACCGTGGCCGCCACAAACCATCCCGTCCGGGCAGCTTGAGCGCGATGGGGCCGCTGGTGATTCTTCCTGCGCAGCAGCCATGCAGCAGGCAGCCGAACTTCGCGATACCGAGCCCGAGACACAGCGCCGGCGTCAATAGATCCCAGTAGGCGAGCCAGTCAAGCGACAGCGCGGGTAACACCAGCGTGGATGCAGCAATCATAGCCGCCAGTCCGCCGAGCAATGCGGCGCCGCCTGATGATCGCCGGAACAGGGCAGCCGGGTGACGACGATAGTATCGGGCATGGTGCGCGGCGTGCAGCAGTCTGACGCCCGCCAGGCCGGCCAGGAGGAGGAGAAGGGTTGCCGCAAGTACCGGCCAGGCCGGCAGGCCCGCAACCTCCGCCATCCGGCGCATGAATACAAACGCGGCAACTGCCGCAAGGTAGAGCAGGACCGTGTGGCTGTATATCCTGGTGCCGCGCCATTCGAGCAGGACAGGGTGCACGGGGAACTCGTCTAGACGGACTGCAGGATTCCCAGGGTCATGAGACTGGCGCCGACGCAGATCGTGATATCGGCAAGGTTGCAGATCGTGACGCGTGGAATGCGAATGAAATCTAACGTGGCGCCGCGCAGCGCCAGGTCCATCCCGTTACTCAACGCGCCACCAGCCGCCAGCGTCAGTCCGGCGGTGTACAGCGGGTTATTCAGCGAAAAACCCAGTGACGTAACGTTGAACACGCAGAGGACAACCATGGCGATGGCAGTGACCAGGAGGAATCGGCGACCGACCAGACCGAAACCCAGCCTGGGATTGCTGCGCGGCCGTACCATTATCGCCGGTCCGGGGCGCAATGGGCGACAGGATTCGATCCCGGCGACCACGAACTGCTTGCTGGCCTGGTCCGCCAGGACTACGATGACGAGTACGAGGAACCACACCATGCCGCCTGCCTCCTTGTCTGCGTGTTCCGCAATGGTTGCGCGGAAGGACCATTTTACCCGAACTAAATGCAGTACATTGACATGGGAGTCAATTGCCGCCGGTTCACAACTGGCACGGCCTGCAGAAACGCACAATTGGGGTGCAGATTTACCTCATTGACGATACCGCCAGAGGTCCATAGAGTTTGACGCTCCGGCAGGACACGTTGCCATTGCCGGGATTCACACCAGCCACTTTCAGGGAGTTATCAGGAATGAAAAACACGACCACAGTTTTGTCCGGCGCCATCTTGCTGCTACTGACCGCCCCAGGTCTGCACGCAGCCGGCGAACATCCAATGGGTTTCTTCGTCACCAGCGTCGGCATCGGCAATGGCGCCAATCTTGGCGGGCTCGAGGGTGGTGACGCTCATTGCGCCAAGTTGGCGGAGGCCGCCGGCGCCGGTGACCGCACCTGGGTCGCCTATCTCAGCACCCAGTCCGAAGATGGCCAGACCCGCGGCATCTCCGCCCGCGACCGTATCGGCATCGGACCCTGGTACAACGCCCACGGCGAACTGATCGCCAGCGATCTGGACGAACTGCATATCGCGCCCAACATCTTCAAGCGCACCGCGCTGGACGAGAACGGCAACCTGGTCAAGGGGCGCGGCGACAAGCCCAACGAGCACGATATCCTGACCGGCACCAAGGAAGACGGTACTGCCTATTTCCCCTGGGAAGAAGGCGACCATACCTGCAGCAACTGGACCAGCTCAGCCGACGGTGAGGGGAGCGCCCAGGTCGGTCACCACGATCGCCACGGCGGCGGCAATACTTCATGGAATTCCACCCACGCCTCGCGTGGTTGTAGCCAGGCCAATCTCCAGTCAACTGGCGGAGCAGGCTTCCTGTACTGCTTCGCGGCGGACTAACCTGTAGTTACGGGTTCCCCGCGTCGTGAAAGCCCGTGCATGGCCCGTGTCCGGATAGTAGTATTCGGGATGGTCAACACTGACTTCATCCCATGAAGCGACACTCCCAGGATTTCAACGGCGCCGTTATCTCCCTCCGCATCGAGGGCGACGAGTATAGTCACGACCTGGTGGCGCCGCAACTGGTGGACATGGGGGGCCGGATGTTCGTTGTCGGCGAGGTGCCGGCTGGCGCCACGGTATCGGGCTGGACCGACGGCACCGTTTCCGGGGTGGCCTGGGACAAGGTCATCAACTATGTCGTCTTCGAGTCCGTGAAGAGCTACTACGCCGCGATCAGCGAGTCAGACAAGTACGAGGAGATGGCCGCCGGCGACCGCCGGCACAACTAGAAGCGGCCTCATAAAAGCCTGCGCTTGGCGATACTTCGTTGAACCCGGCCTCAGAATGCTCGTGTACTACTTGTACACTGCGCTTCTTCGGCCACGTTCCCCTCGTCTCACCGGCGCTCGGCTGCTTTTGAGACCGCTTCTAAAGCGGCGCTAGCCGCGGTAGTCGATTCCCTTGCGATCGAGCATGCGCACCATGGAAAGCCAAGAGCGTACCCCCGGGGGCTGCGCCTCGGGCGCGCCGCCGTCGTGGAACAGTTCCCTGACGATGCGATCGTCCACCAGGATGGGCTCCTGCCCTGACGCGAGTACGTCCACCTGGATCTTGCAGCTCATCTCGAGGTAGTAGAGATAGTAGAAGCATTCCGCCACGGAACGGCCCACGGACAGGAGGCCGTGATTGCGCATGATCATGAGGAAGTTGTCGCCGAGATCACGCGCCAGGGCCTCGCATTCGTCCGCCGCCTGGGTCACGTCCTGGTAGTCGTGGTAGCAGACCGTGGGCAGGATCGAGTTCGAGTGCTGGCTGAGGGGCAGCAGGCCACATTTCATGGCGCTCACCGCGACGCCCGCGCGGCTGTGGGTATGGGCTGCGAAATGGATGTCGGGCCGCGCGCGCAGCATCGCGCTGTGGATCAGATGGCCGGCGAGGATCGGCGGGAAATCCCCCGACACCAGGTTGCCGTCGAGATCTATCTTCACCAGGTTGGCCGCGGTGACCTCGTCCATCAGCAGGTCGTCCGCCTTGATCAGGTAGTGATTCGGTTCGCCGGGCACCCGTGCGGCCGCATGGGTATAGGTGAGATCGGTCCAGCCGAAATGGGCATACAGGCGGTAGAGGGCGGCGAGCTGTTCGCGAGCCTCGGCCTCGGTGGCGGCGGGCACGAGCCCGGATTCGATGACGGGTGGTTTGTTCATGGCGGTCTCTGGATGGTTCAGCCGTGCAGCAACAATAATATGATCCCGCCGCAGACGAGTACAATGCCCACGGTTTCCGCGATGCTCACCTTTTCACGGAAAAACAGCGTGGTCGCGACGAAGGTGAACACCAGTTCCACCTGGCCCACGGCGCGCACGAAGCTCGCGTTCTGGATGGTAAACGCGGTGAACCAGCAGATCGAGGCCAGCGCTCCCGTCACGCCCGCGGCGCCGGCCCAGCGCCATTCGCGCAGCACCCGGCCGAATTCCCCCGGCTCGCGCAGGAGCAGATAGCCACCCATGATCAGGGTCTGGATCGCGAGGCTCACCAGCAACGTCCAGGCGGCTGCGATGACAAAGTCGTCGACCGCCAGCGCCAGCGAGGCGCCGCGGAAAAACACGACCGATCCGCCGAGCCAGGCGGCGCAGACGAGTCCGATCAGGGTGGGCTTGCGGAACAGGCCGGCAATAAGGGTGGCCACGGACAGGCGGTTCTGTCCCAGCGACAGTGCCACCACTCCGAGGGCGGAGATGCCGATCGCGAGCATCGCCCAGCCGTTGAGGGTGTCGCCGAGCAGCAGCGCGCCGAGGATCGCCACCATTACCACCTCCAGCTTGGAGAAGGTGGTGCCCACGGCGAAGCTCTGGAAGGAAAACATCCACAGCAGGAACACCGTGAACATGATCTGGCAGACACCGCCGAGCAGGCAGAACCAGGCGAAACGGGCGTTGCCGGCGGGGATCTCGTGCACGCCAAACCGCAGCAGCAGCCACAGGTAAAGCGCCACGATGGGCAACGCGTAGAGAAAACGCGCATAGCTCGCACCCACGGTGGAGAGCCGGCCCTTGAGATGCTTCTGCAGCGCCGAGCGCAGGTTCTGGAAGAACGCCGCGGCGATGGTGATGAAGATCCAGGTTTCCGGCATGAAGGGTATGATCGGGGAATGCGCAGAGTGTACCCGCGAATCTCCGTAACCGCGCTCGTTATATTGATCTGGACGACGTGGTTGCCATCCGCCGCGATCGCCTCTCCCGCCGGGGTGATTCCCTATGCCTGCATTGACGACGAAGCGTACGTCCTGCTGGCCTTCGATCCGGCGCCTGGCCGCGTTGGATACGGTGCGTTCGGCGGCCGCGCCAATGCCGGCGAGAGCCTCGCCGAAACCGCCGCGCGGGAGATGCGCGAGGAGACGCGCTGTGCATTCGAAGGTCCGTCGGCGGCGGAACTCGCCGGACTAGCGCCCAGTATCAGCGACGGGTATGCAAGCTTTGTCGCCGAGGTGCGGTGGATACCGCCCGCGGAAATTCCTGCCAGTCCCTGCGAGGTAGCCATCGAACGCGCCGACTGGTTGTGGGTGAAGCTCCCGGATCTTGTCGCCGCGCTCGATACCGGCGATGCCAGGCCGCGTGCGTTGGCGGCGCTGGAATTTCGCTACATCAACCTCTGGGAAGGAGCGGCGGAGTCCTTGCGCGCGGCCCGTAGAGACGGGCTCCTCGGCGACGCGCTCTGTCGGTAGATTTCCTAGGCCCGGGTCGGCGGGGGAATCAGGCCACGAGGTCGATTGCCGCGTCGAATGCGCCCAGGGTGCGCTCCAGCGCAACTTCGTCGTGGGCCGACGAACACATCCCCCCCGGCCAGGGCGCCAGGTCGACGCCGTTCGCCATCAGGGCGAGGCGGAGCAGGCGGACCTGTTCGGCGTCCTGCTGCAACAGGGTCTCCACTGGCAGCGCGAACGGGTCGAAGCAGCGCGGGTCCAGCGGCACGCCCGCGGCATTGAGGAACAGCTGGAACACCGAGGAGCGGCCGTGCGCGGCCCAGGGGACTCCACGGCGGGCGAAGAGGTCGTTGAGCCCGTCGCGCAACGTCGCCGCGTAAGCGGCGGCCGATTCGCAGGGACTGTCCCGGGCGATGATTTCCAGCGTAGCGCGTCCCGCCGCCGCGCTCACCGGATTGGCGTTGAACGTGCCCGGGTGGTAGACCTTCTGTTTGCCTTCCGGCTGTGCGAAGTCGAGGCCGGCCATCACGTCCTCGCGTCCGCAAACCGCGCCCCCGGGCAGGCCGCCGGCGACGATCTTGGCGAGAGCGGTGAGGTCCGGGATCACGCCCGTGGCGCCCTGAACCCCGCCCGGTGAGACACGAAATCCGGTGATGACCTCGTCGAAGATCAGCAGAATGCCGTGGGCGTCGCAGCGATCGCGCAGGATGGCGAGGAAGGCGTCATCCATCGGCAGCCGCCCGGTACCGGCGCCCAGCGGTTCCACCAGCATGGCGGCGATCTCGCCAGCGTGTTCAGCAAGCAGGCGATCCAGAGAGTCGACATCACCCTGGTCGGCGAGCAGCAGGTTGTCGCCCAGGTTGCCGGGCACGCCCACGGGGGTGCCGTGGGCGAAGTGACTCAGGTACCCCGCGGCCATGTCGTCCAGCCAGCCGTGGAAGTGGCGCCGGAAACGCAGCAGGCGCTGCCGACCGGTGTAGGCGCGCGCGAGTCGCACAGCCATCTGCGTCGCCTCGGTGCCGGAGGCGGTAAAGCGGACCCGCTGCGCCGACGGCACCATGTCGATGATGCATTCCGCCCAGGCGATTTCCGCGGCGTGACCGGCGGCGAAATGGGTACCGCGGTCGAGTGCGGCGTGGATTGCCCGGGTCACCTCCGGGTGCGCGTGGCCGAGTAGCAGGGCGCCGTGTCCACCAAAGTAGTCGACGTATTCATTGCCATCGACATCGACCTTGATTGCACCTGCGGCGCTCTGAACGTAGAGCCCGTGCGGCTGGATGAAACGTGAGTCATGGGTGACGCCGGAGGGAAATACCTCGCGCGCGGATGCCTGCAGGGCAGCGGACCCCGGGGTGCGCTCGCGATAGGCGGTTTCGACTGGATGCATGGGTATGGGAAGGCTAGGCAAGTGACGGGGCGAAGTTTAGTATGCCGACTTCCCCATTCAAAACGGAGGCGATCCTGGAACGGCCCCTGACACTGGCGGCGGCGCAGCTCGGTCCCATCGCACGCGATGCAACCCGTGCTGCGGTGGTTGCGCGGCTTGTCGCCCTGCTCGAGCAGGCCGCGGCGCGTGGCTGCCGCCTGGTGGTTTTTCCGGAAATGGCGCTCACCACCTTTTTCCCGCGCTGGCATATCGATGACGAAGACGAGGTGACGGCGTTCTTCGAGACCGACATGCCCAATGCCGCGGTGGCGCCGCTGTTCGACAGTGCCGCCCGCCTGGGTATCGGTTTCTACCTCGGTTACTGCGAGCAGGTGGGCAGCGGCGAGGGCAGACGTCGCTACAATACCGCGATCCTGGTGGACGCTGCCGGCAACATCGCCGGCAAGTACCGCAAGGTCCACGTCCCCGGAAACCCGGTCTACGACCCTGCGCTGAAGCTGCAGCACCTCGAGCCCTGGTACTTCGCCGACGGCGATCTCGGCTTCCCGGTATTCGACTGCCTCGGCGCGCGCATCGGCCTCCTGATCTGTAACGACCGCCGCTGGCCTGAGCCGTGGCGGGTGCTGGCGCTGCAGGGCGCGGAACTCGTCCTCCTGGGTTACAACTCGCCCGCGCAGCTGCCGGACAATCCGCGCCAGAACGCGCTCCGCACCGAGCATCACCAGTTACCGATGCGCGCCGCGGCCTACCAGAACGGCCTATGGGTGGTGGCAACCGCCAAGGCGGGGCACGAGGAAGGCTGCGACATGATGGGCGGGTCCTGCGTCATCGCGCCGTCGGGCGAGGTGGTGGCGATCAGTTCCACCCTGGGAGATGAACTTCTGGTCTATACCGCCGATCTCGCACTGACGGTGGAGTACAAGAAGTTTTTCGACTTCGCGCAGTACCGCCGTCCCGTGGCCTACCGGCTCATCAGCGAGCGCCAGGGCGTGGGCGAACCCCTGGACAGGGCGGCATGGCAAAAGAGCCTCGAAACATGACCCCGGTGTTCGTGTTCGGAACGCTCAAGGCGGGCTTCCCCAACCATCATCACAACGACGGCAGGTTGCTGGGGCGATTCGTCACGCGCGAGCGCTTTCCGCTCTACCTGGCGGGTGAACGCTGCTCCCCCTGGCTGCTGGACATGCCGGGAACGGGCGAACGGGTTGCCGGCGAGGTCTACCTGGTGGACGATCCGGCACTTGCGCGCATGGACCGGCTGGAACGTACGCATGCACCGGACGGTTATCGCAGGCGCGAGATCATGGTGGAAGGCACGGAGGACGAAGTCCTCGAAGTACAGGTTTATCTCAAGCCTCCCGCCCAGTTCGACCCGGCGTTGTTTCGTGGCGGGCCATACGCCGAATACACCGCGGAACATGCTGCACTGTACCGGCAACGCGCGGGGGTGGAGCCATGAACATCCGCGAGTTCCGCGACGGCGACACGAAAGCGGTGATCTCCCTCTGGCAGCGTTGCGGCCTCACGCGACCATGGAACGACCCATGGAAAGACGTAACGCGCAAGCTGTCTGCCGGCGATGGCTGGTTCCTGGTGGGAGAGGCCGATGACGAAGTCATCGCCTCCGTCATGGTGGGCTACGATGGGCATCGTGGGTCCATTTTCTATCTCGCCGTGGCGCCCGGCCATCGCGGCCGGGGATATGGCGCCGCGTTGATGCGGGACGCTGAAGAGCGGTTGCGGGCGGTCGGCTGCCCGAAACTCAACCTGCTGGTGCGGACCGACAACCACGAGGTGCTGGCTTTCTACGACGCGCTCGGCTACGCGGTCGATCCCGTGACCAGCCTGGGCAAGCGCCTGATCGCCGACGACTGAGAGAATGCGGTACTCGCCAGGCACCTGCGGCACCCGGTTGTCCCGTTCAGCTCCCAACGTGGCGCCCGGCGGGACCACGGCAAGAGCCTGACCCGATTTGTCATCTGGGTGTAACCGCGACGACGACGCTACGCAATGCAGCAGGATTTCTGGACCCAACTGACAACGGGGATCGGTTCCGACAGCGGGGTATTGATGGCCGCGCTCGGCGTGATCCTGGTGAGCGGCCCGTCCATCAAGAGATTCTGCCACTGGCTCGGGATACCGTCGTCCGTCGGTTTTATCGTCCTCGGACTGCTACTCGGCGCGCTTCTCGATTCTCCGGAGGGCGCGAAGGATTCTATCGCCGGTGCAGCATTTTCCGTGCTCGCCCAGCTCGGCGTGATTGCGCTCCTCTTTCGCGTGGGTCTGAAGAGCCATACCAGCGCACTGATCCGGAAACTGCCGGACGCGAGCCTGGTCTGGATCGGCAACGTGCTGGGCTCCACGGCCACGGGCTATCTCGTCTCCCGCTACGTGTTCGACTGGTCGCTCGAGACCAGTCTCGTCATCGGCACGGCGTTCAGCGCGACGAGCATCGCCGTGTCCATGGCGGTATGGGACGAACTCGGGCTCGCGGATTCGGACGAGGGGGCACTGCTGCTGGATGTCGCCGAGTTGGACGATCTCTCGGCCGCCGTCATCCTCGCAGTGCTCCTGGGCACGTTGCCCGCGCTTCTCAACGGCAGCGACGGAATCTGGCTCGCGGCAGGATCGGCGTCGGTCGTTGTCCTCGTCAAGCTTGCTGCATTTGTCGCCGGCTGTTACCTGTTTGCCCACTACCTCGAGGAGCGTTTCACCGCCTTCAACCGGCGGATGAGCGATACGCCGGCCTCACTGACGATATCCATCCTGGGCGCGGGACTGGTGATCGCGGCGCTGGCCGAATCCCTGGGTTTTTCGGTGGCGATAGGCGCCCTGTTCGCCGGGCTCGCCTTCAGCCGGGACCAGGACGCGGTTCGCACGGACGGCGGCTTCACTTATCTTCACGAGCTGCTCGCACCGTTCTTCTTCATCCACATCGGCATGCAGACCGACGTTGCCGCGCTGGCGGGGGCGGTGGATACCGGCCTGTTGCTATTGCTGGCCGCTGCCGCGTCCAAACTCATTTTTACCTTCCTGCCCGCGATCCTGTCGATGGGCTCCAGGGAGGCAATGGCTCTCGGTGTGAGCATGATCCCGCGCGCGGAGATCGCGCTGGTGGTCGTCTACGAGTGCAGGCTGATCGACCCGGAGATCGTCCCGCCGACGGTGTTTTCCGGCATGGTACTGGTTTCCCTGGGAACGAGCATGCTGTCGCCCATCCTCCTGCGGCGCTTGCTGGACCGGGAGAGTTGACCGCCAGGGCGGCGGGGCCACGGCCGATCACGCCTGTTGCCTTTCCGGCGCCCCGGATCGATGCCGGTAATCCATGTACAGCGTCCCCAGGATCGCACCGAGCAGGTTGGCCACGAGATCGAGCGCGGTGTTGGTGTAACCGCCGACGCCGGTGGTGCCGGTCACGATGACAGCGGCGAATTCGATGACCTCGTTGAGCGCGCCGATGCTCGAGGCGGCGAGAATCGTCACCACGCAGACCGTCGCCGGGTTGGCATCCGCGCGGGATATTTTCCGCACTACGCTCCACATCAGGATCGCCATCACCACGTAGCAGAACACGTGCACGAACTGGTCGTAGCGAAGGATGTCGTAGGGTTCGCCGACCAGGTCGACCAGGACAATATCGTAGAAGCGTGTTCCTTTCCAGGAAGCCAGGCCCCCGAGGCTGTGCAGGATCAACCAGACGTTGAACAGCCACAGCCCGATCGCCTCGAAGCCGAAGTAGCGGTCGGTGCGGTAGAGAATCGTCACCAGCACCGTAGCCGTAATCGCGTACAGCAGGAACTCGTAGTTCCGCAGAAAGAGCGTCAGCAGTACCAGGAGCCCCGCGAGGCAGAAACCGAGCAGGTAGGGAAGCTTGGGCCGCATGGTGATCAGGTCAATGGCGAGATGGGTGGCTGATGTGCATCTTGCCCCGCCGGCTGGCGCGTTTCGATCACGCGCATTCCGGGGAATGAATTCGGCAACCAGCAGAGAGCGTGTAACAGCAGCCGGAAAGTGGCGGAGAGGGTGGGATTCGAACCCACGGTAGACTTGCGCCTACTCCTGATTTCGAGTCAGGTACATTCGACCACTCTGCCACCTCTCCGAAGTATCCGGCTGGCCTGGCAAACTCGCACGCCAGGTCAGAGAATTTCTACCGGCTTTCCCGCGCCACCTTGGCGGCGATGCGGTATTGGCGCGGGTCGATCTTGTGGCGGTGCAGCAGCTTGTAGAACTCGGTGCGGTTGCGCCCGGCCTGGCGCGCAGCGTGGGTGACGTTCCCCGCCGTGATCTGCAGCAGGCGCACGAGGTAGTCGCGCTCGAACCGGCTCTGGGCGCGGGCGAGGGGTTCGCTCGGTTCGCTGTCGCCCTTGATCGCCTTCAGTACCAGTGACTCGGGAATGACAGGCGTGGTGCTGAGCACCGCCACCTGTTCCACCACGTTCATCAGCTGGCGCACGTTGCCCGGCCAGCGCGCCATGGTGAGCAGCGCCAGCGCCTGGGGCGAGAACGAGCGCGCCACCAGGTGGCCGTCGCGTTTGCGGATCTCGGAGAGAAAATGCACCGCCAGCAGCGAGATGTCCTCCTTGCGTTCCGCGAGCGAGGGCAGTTCCAGGGTGATGACGTTGAGACGGTAGTAGAGATCCTCGCGGAAAGTTCCCGCCTTCACCGCCTGCTCGAGGTCGTGGTGAGTGGCGGAAATGATGCGCACGTCCACTGGCGTGTGGTGATTGCCGCCCACCTGGCGCACCTGCTTGTCCTGCAGGAAGCGCAGCATCTTGGCCTGGATCTCGAGCGGCATGTCGCCGATCTCGTCGAGGAACAGCGTGCCCTGGTTCGCTTCCACAACCAGCCCGGCGCGCTGGCGGTCGGCGCCGGTGAACGAGCCCCTGGCGTGACCGAACAGTTCGGATTCAAACAGCGACTCGGGAATGGCAGTACAGTTGATCGGCACGAATGGCTTGCCCGCGCGCGGGCTTAAGTCGTGGATCGCGCGCGCCAGCAATTCCTTGCCGGTGCCGCTGGGGCTTTGTATCAGCACGCTGGCATCGCTCGGCGCCACCCGCCGCGCCTCCTGCAGCAGGGTCTCGAGCTTGGGACTGCAACCGATGATGCGCTTGCGCCAGGTATCGTTGGCCTGGTCGGTGCTTTCCGCGTCCCGCACCGGCGTGCCCACTTCCAGCGCAAGCCGGATCTCCTTGAGCAGCTGCTGGCTGTCGAAGGGCTTTGTGAGATAGGAGAACACACCTTCGCGGGTGGCGCTGACCGCGTCCGGAATGGTGCCGTGGGCCGTCAGGATGATGATCGGCAGCGTCGGATAGCGCGCATGCACCTCGCGGAACAGCTGCATGCCATCCATTCCCGGCATGCGCAGGTCGGTGACGATCACGTCGGGCTGGAACGCCGGCAGCGTGGACAGCGCGCGTTCCGCCGAGTCGGCGGTGGCCGGCGTGAAACCGTTGGCCTTGAGTCGGATGCTGAGCAGGCGCAGCAGGCTGGGATCGTCGTCAACTACCAGTATTCGAGGGTTGTGCATCTTCTATGCCCGTGGTGGCTGGTGTGGAAAGGGATTGCTCGGTGGCATTGATGTCGGCCTCGAGCTTCTTGAGTTCTTCCAGTTTGTGTTCGAGCGCGGAGATCTCGTCGGCGCGCGATGTGGCCTGCGACTGCACCTCCAGCAGCGCCTCTTCCTGGCGGCGGATCTTCTGCCGCTGGTTGTGCACCTGGACATGCAGTTCCTTGCGTTCGCGTGACTGGTACAGCAGCAGGTCCACCAGGCGGCGCTCGTCCGCCTGCAGCTGGTCGGATTCACGGTAGTTTTCAAGGATCTCGATGGCGAGGTTGTCGTCGCTGATCGAGACTCCGGCCTGTCCCAGAAGGAGTCCGGTCTTGAGCTGGTCGCAGGAAAAGCCGTTCTGGTCATAGCTGCCGAGTTCGTTGCGCAGTGCCTCCATGGCGCTCGAATCAAGACGCGTAACGTTTTCGACGAAGACGTCCAGCGGACCGCAGGCGCGCAGTGGGGCGGTGGTGATCGTGTGCGAGACCTTGGGCGGCGTTTGCGGCGCCGGGGTGACGCAGCTCGTGGCGAGGACGCCGAAGGTCAGCGACACTGCCAGGGTGGAAATTCGTCTAGTGTGCATCGGCTGTTTTCTCCGCGAAGGGCTGGTTGGCGGGCAGCAGCACGCTGACGATGGCTCCGATGCCGCCGTTGGATATCTCGATCCGCCCGCCATGCAGATCGGCGTAGCGGCGTGCGATGGAAAGACCGAGCCCGGTACCCTTGATATGGCTGTCTGGCCGGACCCTGCCCTGGAAGAACGGCTTGAACACGTCTTCCTTTTCCCCTTCGTCGAATCCCGGGCCGCTGTCGCTGACCCGGAGGTTGATGCCATCGTCGTCCACCGTGGTGGTAATGCGAATCGTGCCGCCCCGGGGCGAGTACTTGATCGCATTGGTGAGAATGTTCTCGAACAGCGTTTCGAGCTGCGCCTGGTTGCCGACGATGCGCGCCGGCGGGGTCTCGTGCTCCACCGTGATCTGGCGGCTCTTCAGGATCAGGTGCAATTTCTCGATAAGCTTCTCGATCACCAGCTTGATGTTCACCGGCACCCGCGGATAGGGCTCGTCCATGGTGAGCGCGAGATTGAAATCGAGCAGTGACTCGAGCTGGTTCTGCAGCAGCCTGGTGTTCTGGTTGATGATGTCGAGAATTTCCTGCTGCTCCGGGTTGAGCGTGCCGGTGACGCCTTCCTGCATCAGTTCGCTGCCTTCGCGGATCGCGGTCAGCGGGGTTTTCAGCTCGTGGGACACGTTCTGCAGGAAGGTGATCTTCTGCTGTTCGATCTGTGACAGGCGATCGGAAAGCCACGCAAGCTGTTCCCCCAGGGCGGCGATGTTGCGCGGCCCGCCGACGTGGGTGTCCTCGGGAAACTCGCCCTCGCCGAGGCGACGGATCAGCGAGATCACCTTCTTCAGCGGCCGGTTGATCACGCTGCTGCTGAGCAGCGCGAGAATGATGGCGGTGGGAATGATGATGACCAGCAGGAGCAGCAGCGATTCCCGTGATCGGCTGGTTTCTTCCGCCATGCGGGTGCGCGAGCGAGAGACGAATTCCCCGGCCTGAACCGGGATGGCCTCGAGCAGCCCTGAGAACTGGTTCAGGGATTCGGGACGCGGAGGCACCGGGAGGGGCTGCACGCCCGCGCCCAGGGCGCGGTGGCTGTTGATCTCTTCGAGTTCGGACTGGAGCGTTTGTTCCAGTTCCTCCAGCCGCTCAAGGCTCGCAAGCATCTGCTCGTCCACGGGCAGTTCGAGCAGCGTTCCCAGTGACTGGTCCAGCAGCTGGCTCTGCTCGCGGTAGCGGACGAGAAGATCCGGATCCTGCAATATCAGGAACTGTTCCGCGCTGCGCTTGAGGCTGAGGGCCTGGGTGGTGACGAGGCGGCTGTTCTCCATCACCGACGCCGACTGGGCGAGAATGGTCTGCATCCGGTTCGAAAGGCGATCCATCTGGAATAGCAATGCCCCGAGGCCCGCCATGAGTGGCAGCGCCACCAGGAGGAAGCTGACCAGCATGAGCCGGTACACGGTCTTCGCTTGTAACAGCATCGGCGGGCGCCCGCGGGGACGGTAGATCGGCGATTTTGCCAGCTCATGGCCCACCGGACAAAATGTCGCCTTCTGGCGACATCATTTTTACCATAAGAAACAATCAGATAGCAAACAGCGAGCACTCCTGGTGTCGCCTCTTACATGCAGTTATGCGGAGCGGTAAATGGATCTCACTTTAACTGCAGGCTCTAACTGATTGAATGTGAGAGAGCAAATTCCGCTGGCATGGAAGCTGCTACTACCCCTGCAGGAACGGCCGAAGGGGCAGTTCCACTCAATCTCTCCCAGGAGAAGTAACAATGTCACGAAAAATGCTGATCACCTCCATGGTCCTTCTCGGTGCCTCCCAGGCGTACGCCAACGAGGAAGCGTTCAAGCAACTGGACATCGACCAGAGCGGCGCCATCAGCGCCGAGGAAGCGGCCGCCATCGAAGGCCTGCAGGAGACCATGGCCGAGTACGACCTCAACGGGGACCGCGAACTCGACCAGCAGGAGTTCGCACAATTCGTCGCGGCCAGGGAATCGAAATCCGCTTCCTGACGGTCGTAACGGCATGGTTCCGCTGATGCTGAAGCAGCGGAACCCATCCCGGGATGGGCCCGGGATGAGGGATGGTCCGCCAGGCGGCGTGAGGTAACTGACCACGCACCTGTTGGCTTCCCCCCAACCAGGCCTCACCCGCCTGGCGGACCCGGCCCGGCAACGCCAACGCGCATTGCCGGGCTTTTTCATTGAAAGGTCCATATATCAAGGCCGAGCCCGGGGTCGGCTGGATTGATCGGCGTCAATTGCGCCCTGCTGCGGGATTGCTAGATTGCGCCTATGAATATCACTTCCCAGGCAAGAGACGCGCTCGCTCGCGGGTGCGCCAAACCCATACTCGCCGTGATGCTGGCGACCTCGCTCGCCGCGATCCCGGGGATGCCGGTGACCGCAGCCGCACAGAGCGCTGGCAATCCGGGTGTCGATCCCGAGATTCGCGAGACGATGCGGGAGGCCTTCGATGCCCTGTCCTTCCTCGTGGAAGCCGCCATCGAGCCGGGCGCCGCGCCAAGACCCCGCGCCGAGATGGAGGCCGCGCTGGAACGGCTCGAGGCCGCCAGCGAGGCGCTGCAGTTTCACGGCCAGCTCAAGCCGACCGCGTTCAGCCTGCTGGGGCGCTCCCTGGAAGACAGTGTCGGGAGAATGATCGACAACTACCGCGTCGGCCTGACGGACGTCGCGGACCTGTATTTGCTGGACACGGTGGAACACTGCGTCACCTGCCATTCCCTGCTGCCCGACAAGGGTCAACGCAACCTGGGCGAGCTGTTTGCCGGGGCCGTGGAAGAGGCGAGTGTGGAGCCCGTCGTCGCCGCGCATCTGCTGATCGCGGCGCGCCAGGTGCCCAGGGCGCTGTCCCTCTGGGAATCCTACTTCAGCAGCGACGACTTCGCTCCCGGCGAGATGACTTCCCAGGAGGAACTGGCGGATTATCTCTGGCATGCACTTCTCCTGACCGGGGATCCCGAGCGTCCTTTGCCGGTGCTGGAAATGGTACGTGACGCGGAAGATGCGCCGTTCTACCTTCGTCGGCGGGCCGGCCAGTGGATCGGTCAGCTCGGCGACCTGGCGGCGGGATTTCAGCAAGACGCCGGCATTGGGGAAATCCGTCGTCTGTTCGGCGGCGGATTCACCTACTCGGACACACTGGCTGGACGTGATCACCTGGTGCAGGACGTGCTGGTCTCCAGCCAGGCCAACCAGCTACTGGCAAACGCCGGCATCCTGCAGGCGGAGGAGCGCGCCGAACTGTATTTCATCCTGGCCTTGACCGAGCTGCGCAGCCGACTGTCCGTGGGCGCGGTGCCTGCAGCGGAGCTTTACCTCGAGGCCGCGATCCGCGAGGCGCCCGACAGCGAAATCGCGCGCACCGCCTATGCAGAACTGCAACAATACGCGTTACAGTACTTTGGTGAGCCCGAGCCCTCCACAGCGTTGTTCCCCGTGCCCATGGCCGAACTTCGCCGCCTGGCGGGCCTGAACCAACCCTGAAGGAGGTAACGACCATGAAGACACGCAGAATCCTGGTGGCGGTGGACAACAGCCCTGCCGCCCTCTCGCGGATCGAAAGCGCGATCCATCTCGCGAATATCATCGAGGCGGAGGTCAGCGCGATCCTCGCAATGCATATCGAGGTGCCGCCGGTGGCGGCCAGTACCATGCACGGCGGCTGGTACATGGGCGAGGAAATCCTCAACCGCAGCCGCGACGAGGCGTTGCAATCGGCCAACGTGATCCGCGAGGCGTGCATGCTGCTCGCCGAACGCCTGCAATGGGATCTCGGCTGGATCCAGCGCGAGGGCGACGCGGTGCACGTGATCAGCGAGGAGGCGCGTTACCACGATGTCCTGCTGCTCGGCCGTCCCGACGGCGCGGGCGCGGCTCCCGGCTTCCACGGCAACGTGCATGCGATCCTGCTGGAGGCCGGGGTCCCCTGCCTGGTGCTGGCGGGGCCGCAACACGGCCTCACCCAGCAGCCGTCGCGCATACTGCTCGCCTGGGACGGTGGGCGCGAGGCCTGCCAGGCGATGCGCGGCGCGCTCGGCTTTCTCACCCGCGCGGAGGAGGTCATCGTCCTCACCCTCGCGGCCCATGCCTCGGAGGAGGCGCGCGCCGGCGAGGTCAACGCGCGCGCCATTGACTACCTGAAGACCCACGGGGTGAACACCCGCGGCCTGGTGACGGTGCGCGAGGGCATGTTCAACGGACCGCCTATCGTCCAGCACCTGGAAAAAGAGCAGCCCGACCTGGTGGTGATGGGCGCCTACGGGCATTCCCGGTTCCGCGAGACCGTCCTCGGTGGCGCCACCAGACACATGTTGCAGAACACCGACGTGCCGCTGTTGTTCGCCCACTGACACGACCGACTGGAGAATCGACATGGCGCTCAAGGACCTTCTGGTCGTGGTGGACGATTCCGACGCGAGCGAGGTGACCTTCGACTTCGCCGCCGCGCTCGCAGCCGATCACGGCGCCCATCTCGCCGTACTCTGTCCCGTTCCCAGTTTGCCGCCGGCAATGACCATGGGGATCGAGTACAGCACCGACTGGCTGCTGTCGATCGGCGAACGCATTCGCGCGTCTGCAGAGGCCTGCCGCGCCCGAATCGGGGCGCGCGCGGAGTCCCGTGGCGTCCCCATCGAATGGCGCAGCGAAGAGGGTGATCCCGTCAGGGTGGCGACCGAGTTCAGTCGCTACGTCGACCTAACCGTCATGACCCAGGGGGGATCCGGGCGCGCGGGGGAGGATATCCGCGAATTGTCCGACTATTTCATCCTCGACACCGGCCGGCCCGTGGTCCAGGTGCCGTTCATCGGCGCGCCCGCCAGCCCACCGCGGCGCGTGGTGGTGGGCTGGGACGGCAGCCGTAGCGCGACCCGCGCCCTGCACGATGCGTTGCCGCTGCTTACCCGGGCCGATCACGTCGAATTGCTGAGCATTCGCGAGGCCGGGCACGACGACACGGGCGACGTTTCCGCCATCGACATCAGCGCCCACCTCGCGCGCCACGATGTCAACGTGGAGACCCGCGTGCTGGTGACGGAGGACATCGAACCCGCGGACAGCCTCCTGTCCCATGTCAGCAGCACCGGCGCGGACCTGGTGGTCATCGGCGCCTACGGCCATTCGCGCCTGCGCGAACTGGTGCTGGGTGGAATGACCCGTGGAATATTGCGTCAGATGACCGTGCCGGTCCTGTTGTCATACTGACACGGCTTCCCCGATACTTCGGGCCATGCGCTTTTCCACCACGCTTCTGGCGGCGTGTACGCTGTTGCTGTCCGCCTGCGCCGCGCCTACCGCGGAGGAACGGGATGAGATCATCGTCCTGAACAGCAGCGAGGTGCGCACCCTGATGCAGAAAATGGCGGTCATGGTGTTCAACCTCGAGGATCTGGTGCTGGCGCCGAATACGGCTGATCCGGGAGCACGGCAGGAGGCCGTGATCGGGCAGCTCGCGGAGATCGAGAAGGTGGCGATGAATCTCGGCGCAGGACCCCAACGCACCAACCACTTTCTTATCGACAGCGGCATTGATCGCCTGGTGACGGACCTGCATCTCGCTTCGGATGCGGCGAGCGCGGAACCTCCCGACTACGAGCCTGCTCTCGACGTGATCGATCAATGCAAGCGATGCCACCTGATGCGTTAATCGGGTAGCGCGGGGGCCGCCGGGCCCGGCATAGCACGATGGTCTATAATCCGGGCCCGTTTCCCCTCTCGCACCACGAACATGCGCCCGTCGCGCCGGGTATTGCTGATCAGTCCACAGCCCTATTTTGCCTGGCGCGGCAGCTCCATCCGGGTGAAGTTCAATGTCCGCGCCCTCGCGGACCTGGGCCACGACGTCGACCTGCTGACGATCCCCATCGGGGAGGATGAGCCGGACACCCCGGCGCGGGTGATCCGGGTCTGGAACCTGCTGGGTTCGCGTTCGATCTCCATCGGCCCGTCGCCGCTCAAGCTCTGGTTCGACCTGCTGCTGCTGATCCGTGGCCTCGGCCTCGTCGTGCGCCACCGCTACGACGTGATCCATGGCACCGAGGAAGCCGGTTTTCTCTCGTGGATCCTCGCAAGGCTCAGCCGCGCGCGTTGCGTGTACGAAAAACATTCCGATGCCGCGTCGTATAAAAAGGGTGCGCTGCAGAACCTGTTCCTGAAGGCCTATCTCGCGGTGGAGCATTTCACCTGCCGTCACGCCGACCTCGTGATCTGCACCGGCCCCGGTCTTTATCGCCAGGCGCTGTCGGTGGCGCCATCGGCCCGGGTCCACGATATCTTCGACATTCCCTCGTCGCTGGTGGAGCCACCGCCCGCGGCGGTGACGGCGGCGCGGGAGAAGATGGATCCGAACGGCGACCGGGTGCTGGCCTGCTATGTCGGCTCCTTCGCCGTCTACCAGGGTATCGACGTGTTGTTCGAGGCGATGCCGGCGGTGACCAGGGCGGACGCGCGCGTGCGATTCGTGATCATCGGCGGTAGTGACGCCGAGATCGCGGCGCGCCGGGCGGCACTCGACACGGCGGGAGTGCCCACGGACGCGGTACAATTCCTCGGTCTCATTCCGCCGGACGAATTGCCGGCCTGGCTCGCCGCGGCGGATATTTTGCTCGCGCCGCGCAAGGCCGGCGTCAATACCCCGCTCAAGGTGCTGGACTATTTCAAGGCCGGCGGCGCCATCGTCGCCACCGACACCCCCGCCAACCGCTTCATCATGGATGAGGAATGCGCGCGCCTCGTGGAGTTCAGCGCGGATGGGTTCGCCGGCGGCATACTCGACCTCTGCCGCGATTCCGCGGCCCGCGGCGCCATCGCCCGGCGCGGGCGGACGCTGTACGAGGAGAAATTCAACTTTCGTGTCTTCACCCGCCTGCTGGGGGAAGCCTACGACGACATGCTGGCAGCCGCCTGATGCGCTACGTCATCGACACTCACGTTCATATCTATCCGTTCTACGATACCGCCGCCGCGCTCGACAGCCTGCTCGACAATCTCGGCCGCGCCGACCCGGATGCGTCACGTATCGGATGCCTTACCGAGCGCTATGACTGCGACCTCTACAACCAGCTCTGCGCGCAACCGGACGCGAAAGTCAGTGAACGATTCGATCTCACCCCGGGGGACGATTCCCTGGGAATCCGACGTCGTGGCGATGGCGCCACCTGCCAGTTGTTGCCTGGACAACAGGTAATCACCGGCGAGAATATAGAAATACTGTCCCTCGCCTGCCGCGAACGTGTCACCGAGGGCGAGTCCGCGCCGGACACGGTGCGCGCGATCCTCGACAAGGGCGGGCTGCCGGTGGCGGCCTGGGCTCCCGGGAAATGGTTTTTCGAACGCGGGAAAGTCGTGCGCGCGCTGCTCGACCAGTTCGAGCCCACGGAACTGGCCCTCGGTGATACCACCCTTCGCCCGCTCGGGTGGACGACGCCCGATATCTTTCGCGATGCGAGGGCGCGGGGATTCCGCACGCTCTATGGCTCCGACCCCTTGCCATACGGTGGCGAGGAGCAACGCCCCGGAAGTTATTGCAGCGAAGTCACGCGCGCCTCTGGAAATGGGCTGACCGAGACCCCATCCGGGGTAGTCAGGTCCCTGTTGGGCGGGGGCTGGGATATTTCACCGGCGGGCCGCCGCGGTTCACTGCCCACGGTGCTCGAACGCCTGGTGCGCAATCATCGCGCGCCAAAGCCCGCGAGGGCGTGCTGAGTGGGGGCAAAGCGACTACAATCAGCGCCACCCGGGACGGTGGGCATCGGCGGTCAACTCGACTCGCCTGCACGACACGCAGAGAAGCAAAACCAGACTGCCGGCGAGACCGGCGGCGACATGTTCCACCCGGCGCATCAGAGCGAAGAACAGGCAGAAATGTACGAAGAGTTTGGGCAATACGCCGGGTGCAATGTGCTGGTCACGGGCGCAACCGGGTTTGCAGGGCGGGTGCTCGTCCAGAAGCTGGCCAGGACCGGCGCCAGGCTGCGGGTGCTGGCGCGCGAAAGCTCCAATCTAGGCGAACTTGCCGATCTCGATATCCAGTGGTTCCGCGGGGACGTCTGCGACGAGGAAATCGTACAAGCAGCCACGCGGGACGTGCACTACCTGTTCCACCTCGCGGCCGCGTTCCGCGAGACCCATCCCAACGAGGAGGACTACCGCAGGGTCCACCTCTACAGCACTCAGCTGCTGGCAAAGGCGCTGGTCGACCAACCGCAGTTCCGCCGATTCCTGCACGTCTCCACCGTGGGCGTGCATGGCCACATCGAGTCCGGCCGGGCGGATGAGAACCATCGTTTCTCGCCCGGCGACTCGTACCAGAAAACCAAGCTCGAGGGCGAGCTCTGGCTCCGGCAATTCGGCGAAGACACCGGCCTGCCCTATACCGTGATCCGACCAGGCCCGATGTTCGGGCCGGGCGACATGCGCCTGCTGAAAATGTACCGCATGATCAGCAAGGGCTTTTTCGTGGTCCTGGGCGATTCGCGCGGACTCTACCACCTGGTCCACGTGGACGACGCGACCAACCTGATGATGCTGGCCGCGCTCCGCGAGGAGGCCCGTTCCGAGGTGTTCATCGTCATGAGCGACGATCCGATCCGGGTGGTGGACATGGCGAAGGTGATCGCGAAAAAGATCGGCCGCGAGGTGCGCATCATCCGCCTGCCGGTGTGGCCTTTCTATATCGCCGCCGATATCTGCTGCGCGATCTGCTATCCGCTGGGCATCGCCCCGCCCCTGTATCGCCGGCGAGTGGATTTCTTCACCAAGGACCGGAGCTTCGACAACTCCAAGGTAAAGCGGATGCTCGGCTACCGGTTCCGTTACGACAACGAACTCGGTATCGAGGAAACCGCGAACTGGTATCTCCAGAACAACCTGATCCGCTAGGAACCGGTCTCAAAATAGCCTGCGCTGGCCGTGCAGCAGACGGTGCGCCTGCAAACGCATCCATTCCCTCGAACGTAGCGTCATCGGGGGCGGGTCCAGCGCCGCAGCGCTTGCCTTCAGGGCGGGTTCGGCATCCCGCAAGGCACTACCCGAATCTCCCAGTCTGCGCCAGTAGCGATACCAGGCTATCCCCAGCGGGCGTGGTACCGGTTGACCCCGGCGATGCCAGTATTGCAGCGCTTCCAGGTGGAGCAGAGCGTTCTCCAGTAGAAACCTTCCGCCATCGAGGCGAGCGGTGCTGTTTTCCGAACCTTGTCGCTCGCGATAAAGAATGCCCACATGGCCACAATGGGCGATGGAATGACCGGCGAGGAACAATCGCAGGATGAGGTCAGTGTCGCTTGCCTGCCAGCGCTCGTCCCAGCCCTTGAGACCAACGAGAGATTCGCGCCGAAAGAGCAGGCTGCAGGATGTCCAGAACTGCACATCATCGAAAAGATACGGGAAAATGTCTTCGGGCGAGAAGAGAGTATCAGCAAGGGGTTCGCGATGGGCGAGCGCAAAGCCGCGGGTGCCGTACAGCTCGCCAGGCGCAAGCTGTTCGTCACAGCGCCGGGAGAGACAGGCCGCGGCACCAGCCGTATTGTGGCCAATCAACGCATCAACCAGACGGCGGAGCGTCCCCGGGGTCATGACATCATCGGCATCCAGCTTGATCACTAACGCGCCGCGGGACCGTTCGAGCGCGGTGTTCCAGTTGCGGTTCATACCCAGCCTTTCCGGA
Organism: Gammaproteobacteria bacterium; assembly: GCA_030432755.1. Taxonomy (GTDB): domain Bacteria; phylum Pseudomonadota; class Gammaproteobacteria; order Arenicellales; family Poriferihabitantaceae; genus VYFG01. The sequence goes on from JAUILZ010000001.1 coordinate 249,240, forward strand.
TTGCGGAAATAGCGCAGGCGGGGATCGTCGATGGCATTGACAGCCGTTTGGCAATCCGGGTCCACGCCCTCGTCCGACACCACGACCTCGAAATCCTCCCAGTCCTGGGACAGCACCGATTCGAGCGCCGCCTGGATATAGGGCCCGTCACGGTAGCAGGGAACGAGTACGCTGACGGCTGGATCAGGCAATGGCGTGGGCGTGGAAACGGGACAACGGAGGGTAACCAGCGCCATTGCGCGATTGCAATGGCGGCGCAACTTCGCCATGCTCATCGTCATTGCCACTACGCGGGGAGCGATGATCATGGGAACCGACCCTCAAGCCAAATGCAGGCCACGCTGGCGCGTGCTCGCCGTGGCAGCCGCGCTGGCATTTTGCTTGCCCGCCGGCGCCGACCAGCGCGCCCCCGCGCTCGATGGATTGTTCGCCACCCTGCAGGCGCCGCAGACCTCGCCCGGCCGCGCGCAGCAGGTGACCACCGAGATCTGGCATCACTGGCTGGAGGCGACCGACGAAGACGCGCAGCGCCTGATGAACCTCGGCATCACGCGTATGAACGAGTTCGCCCTCGACCAGGCCGTGGAGATCTTTACCACGCTGATTGACATGTCGCCTGACTATGCCGAGGCATGGAACAAGCGCGCCACGGTGTACTACATGATCGGCGAATATGACCTCTCCACCGCGGACGTCAAGGAAACCCTGCGCCTCGAACCGCGTCATTTCGGCGCCCTGTCGGGACAGGGCCTGATCTACATGCAACAGGACCGCAAGGCGGAGGCCCTCCACTGGTTCCGCCGCGCCCTCGACGTCAATCCATTCATGGACGGCGTGCGCCAGAACGTGGAAATGCTCGAAGCCGAACTCGAAGGCACTGTAACCTGATCGCCCTAATTGGTGACAGTTTACTGATTTCGAGGTTTACCGCGGAGCGCCCTCCCGGGATTGCACACCAGCTTTAGGTGAGGCAGATTCCCGCGATGCCAGTTCTCACTTCTCCTGCCCGGTATCCCCGGCGCAAAGCGCGTTGAGTGACGCAAACCGAATCCATTCTGGCGACGGGGATCGCGCCAGTACGGTCGGGGACAAAAACGTCCGCCGCAGGAAAGGCCGGGCCCGTAAGCGCCACGACTATCTCCGTAACCTGTTGCAGGATCTCACCCCCGGGGAAAGATTCCGGCGCATCACCGAGGACGCCATGTGTATCGGCTGCGGTCTCTGTCAGAGCGTGGCGGGCCCGGACAGAATTCGCATGCGCCTGGTGGAGAACCTGTCCGAGCGACCAATAGCGGAAGACGAACTTGACGAGGAAACCGTGGCGCGCATTTTCCGTGCCTGCCCGGGAACGCGCATCGAGGGACTTCCCGAACGCCTGGTGGAGCAGGACAGTGGCTACGACGACGTCTGGGGTATCTGGCGGCGGATGACGAAGGCCTGGGCGGCGGAGCCCGGGGTTCGGCATATCGGTTCCACCGGCGGCGTGCTCACCGCCCTCGCGCTCTACCTGCTGGAAAGCGGCGAGGTGGACTGCATAGTCCATGCGCGCGCCGCGGAGAAGATTCCCGCGTTCGGTGAGCGCGCGCTCAGCAGAAACCGCGCGGACGTGCTGCGCGCGGCGGGTTCGCGCTACGCGCCCACCGCCACGCTGGTGGATATCGTCGAGATTCTCGATCGTGCCGAAGCCGCCGGCGAGACCATCGCCTTTATCGGCACACCCTGCGACGTCACCGGCCTTCGTAATCTCGCGACGGAGGATCCCCGGGTGGACAGCATCTGCCGTTACCAGCTTGCCATGGTGTGTGGTGGATTCATGGCGCCCACTGCGCTGTATCGCTTCCTTGCCGATCTCGGGGTGGAACGGGACAACGTGAAATCCCTGCGCTACCGCGGCCATGGCTGCCCGGGAGCGACACGAATCGAGACCCGGGACGGGCGCGAGGTCGAGAAGAACTACCTCGATTTCTGGGGCGAGGACGATTCCGCATGGTCGCTGCCGTTCCGCTGCAAGGTCTGCGCCGACAGTACCGGAGACGCCGCGGATATCGCGGTGGCGGATACCTGGATCGGCGGCGCGCCGTCGTGGGATGGCCAGGACGCCGATCCGGGCACCAACGCGGTCATCGCGCGCAGCAGCGCTGGCGAAAACCTGCTGGCGCGCGCCGTGGCGGCAGGATACCTGGCCACCGGGGAAACCCTGACTCCCCGGGATCTCGATAGCTATCAGCCGCACCAGGTGGCGAAGAAACGGGCGGTCTGGGCGCGTTTCGTCGGCATGCGCAGCGCCGGGCGTATCGTTCCCGATGTGGCCCGCCTGCGCCTGAAGCCCCTCGCGAGGAGCAACACCCCGGTGGAAAACCTGGCGCAGGCGCGTGGCACGAAACGTCGCTGTCTCGACGGCAGCAACAGTGAGCCGCCGCCGAAGCCGGTAGACTGATTCGCATCATCCCGCCCACCGCGAAGTAAACTGTCACCATGATCAAGGAACCTGAAAGAGATCTCGTCGGCTACGCCGGTAAACCGCCCCACGCGGACTGGCCGGGTGGCGCGCGCGTGGCCGTGAACTTCTGCGTCAATTACGAGGAAGGTGGCGAGCGCTGCATCCTCAACGGTGACGATCGTTCGGAAGACAGGGTATCCGACCTCGTGGTCGAGAGCCGGGTGGGCGCGCGTGATCTCAACATGGAGTCCAACTACGAGTACGGCGCCCGGGTCGGCTACTGGCGTCTGTTGGAGGCGTTCGCCGATCGCGGTCTGCAGGCCACCGTCAATCTGGTGGGGCTCGCCGGTGAACGCAACGAACTCGCGCTGCGCGCCATGGTCGAGGCGGGTTTCGACCTCCAGCCCCACGGCTGGCGCTGGATCGACTACCACACCCTGACAGCGGAAGAGGAATCCGAACATATTGCGCGCAGCATCCGCCAGGTGGAGGAACTGACCGGGGACAAGCCCCTCGGTTACTACGCCGGCCTGCCATCGATCAATACCCGCCGGCTGGTGGTGGAGGCGGGCTGCTTCCTCTACGACTCCGACGCCTACAACGACGACCTGCCGTACTGGACCACCGACTTCGGCAGGCCGCATCTCGTGTTGCCCTATTCCCTCGACACCAACGACTCGCGTTTCGGCCGCAAGGAAGGCTTCCAGGTGGGCGACGAGTTCTTCACCTACATTCGAGACACATTCGACTGCCTCTACCGGGAGGGAGAACGCAGCCCGAAGATGATGACCATCGGCCTGCATGCGCGCCTCCTCGGCCGGCCCGGGCGCATCGGTGCATTGCGCCGTATCCTCGATTACATGCTGAGCCACGAGCGGGTCTGGATATGCCGCCGGGGAGACATCGCCCGCCACTGGGCTGAACGCCATCCCTGGCAGGGCTGAGGCCCTTTCGTTTCCCGTGTCGATCCGCCGCCTGCAGACCCTGGTCGCATTCGCCGATACCGGCTCCTTCGCGGGCGCCGCGGAGCGGGTGCACCTGACCGCGGCCGCGGTGGGCCAGCAGATGAAGGCGCTGGAGGAGGAGATCGGCCAGCCGCTGTTCGACCGCGACTCCCGCGCGCCGACACTCAACGCCCGCGGCCAGGCGATGGTGCCGCGGGCGCGCAAGCTGTTGCGCGACTACCAGGCGCTGATCGCCGGTCTCGAGGTAGAGGAGGTGCCTGAACTGACCATCGGCGCGGTGAGCACGGCAATGACCGGCCTTATCCCCGAGACACTGCTCGCGCTACGCCAGAGCGAACCACGGTTGCATCTGCGCATCGTGCCGGGCCTGTCAGCTGACCTGCTGGGTCAGGTGGACCGCGGTTCGCTGGACGCCGCCGTCATCAGCCAGCCGCGTCGCGAAGCGCCGCACCTCGCCTGGCAGACCGTGGCGGTGGAACCGCTGGTGCTGGTCACGCCCGCCGGGTTGGAAGACAGCGATCCGGTGCGCATTCTCAAGGAATTCCCTTTTATCCGTTTCTCCCGCAACGCCTGGGTCGGCGAGCAGATCGATAACTGGCTGCTGGGGCAGGGCATCACGGTGCGCGAGAGCATGGAGCTGGCAAGCCTCGAGGCGATCCATACCATGGTGTCGGCGGATCTCGGGGTCTCCATCGTGCCGGAACACTGCATTCCCCCGCGCCGGCCGATGCCCGTGCGACGCATTCCCCTGGACGACGAGCTGGTTCGGGTGCTCGGCCTGGTCTGGCGCCGGGACAGCATGGCGTACGGGGCGATAGCGCTGTTGGCGGAGTTGTTCACGTCCCTGGCATCAACAGAAAACAAAAGATAATTTTAACTCGAATAAAAAATATATTTAAATAACAAAAACTATCTTTAGTTAAAATCGATCCATGAGCGACGGGATCGACAATGCTGCAGCAACCGACACGCTGGACGTCCGCGTCTGGCGCGGCGACGAACGGGGCGGCGACTGGCATGCCTACCGGGTGCCGGCGGCGGCAAACCAGACCGTGCTCGACGTGGTGACCTGGATCCAGCGACACCGCGAGCCCAACCTGGCGTATCGTTTCGCCTGCCGCGTCGGGGTCTGCGGCTCCTGCGCGATGTCCGTCAACGGCGAACCGCGCTGGACCTGCCGCACCCACGTCCAGGACGCAGCGCGGGATGGCGTGCTGCGCATCGGGCCGTTGCGCAACCTGCCGCTGGTTCGCGATCTCGCCTGCGACATGGCGCCGTTCTTCGACCGCTGGCAGGAGGCCGGGGGACGTTTCGTTCCCTCGTCCGACCGCCATGCGGATATCGCCGCGATCTCGCCCGAGTCGCCGGCGCGCCGGATTGCGGACGCCGCGATCCAGTGCATCAACTGCGCGGTCTGCTACGCCGCCTGTGACGTGGTGCAGTGGAAGCCGGACTATCTCGGCCCCGCGGCGTTGAACCGCGCCTGGTCGCTGGTGAACGACGAGCGCGACGCCGGGAACAAGGATCGGTTGCGCGCGGTAGCGGGTGATGCCGGCTGTCACAACTGCCATTCGCAGCATAACTGCACCCGCTACTGCCCGAACCAGCTCGACCCCGGCGCCTCCATCGCCGGGCTGAAGCGCACGACGATGAAGGCCGCGCTCAAGGGACAACTGTGAGCGAGATTTGTTGATGCCGATCCGTCTTTACATGCTGCAACGCCTGAGCGCCCTGGTGATGGCGCCGCTGGTGCTGGTGCACCTGGCGGTGATAATCATCGCGGTCAGGAGCGGGCTCGACGCCGAGACCCTGCTCGGCCGCACCCGCGGCAGCCTGGTCTGGGGCCTCGTCTACGGCACCTTCGTGGTGGCGGTGTCGATCCATGCCGCCATCGGCCTGCGCACCGTGCTGGACGAATGGGCGCATATCCGCGGCAAGGCGCTGGACGCGGCCATGTGGGCGATCGGGCTCGGTCTGCTCGGCCTCGGCTCGCGCGCGGTGTACGCGGTGACCGTGGGGTGATGGCCCGATGATCCCTCCCCATCGCCGCCACGGCCTCTGGCTGGCCTTCTTCCTCCACCGGCTCTCCGGAATCGCCCTTGCCCTGTTCCTGCCGGCCCATTTCCTCGTGCTCGCACTGGCGCTGACGGACCCGGCGGCGCTGGACGGTTTCCTCCACTGGGCCCACCAGCCCGTGGTGCGCGCCGCGGAGATGGGGCTCGTGTTCCTGTTGTCGGTGCACCTGTTCGGCGGCCTCAGGCTCATGGCGCTGGAATGGCTGCCCTGGAGCCCGCGGCAGAAAACCCTGGCGGCGCTTGCCACCGCCGGGTCGATGTTCGTCGCGCTCTGGTTCCTGCTCGCAAGCGCCCAGGCCGCCTGAACCATGCGCTCGCCTGACACCCTCGATACCGACATCCTGGTAATCGGCGCCGGCGGTGCCGGGCTGTTCGCCGCCCTGCACGCGCTGCAGGCCAATCCGGACCTGAAGGTCAGCATCGCGGTGAAGGGCCTGCTCGGCAAGTGCGGCTGCACGCGCATGGTCCAGGGGGGTTACAACGTTGCCCTCAGCCCCGGGGACTCCGTGGAACGCCATTTCATGGACACCATCATCGGCGGCAAGTGGCTTCCACACCAGGACATGGCCTGGCGGCTGGTGGAAACCGCGGTGACGCGGGTGCGGGAGCTGGAGAACGAACTCGGCTGTTTCTTCGACCGCAATGCCGACGGCAGCCTGCACCACAAGGCCTTCGCCGGCCAGACCTTCGACCGCACGGTGCACAAGGGCGACCTCACCGGTATCGAGATCATCAACCGCCTGATGGAGCAGGTGCGCGGCCTGCCGGTCAACCGCCTGGAGGAACACCGCGTGCTTGGTCTGCTGCCGGCGCGGGATGGCGGTGGCATTGCGGGGGCGCTGATGACAGACATGCGTAGCGGCGAATTCCGCGTGGTGCGCGCACGCGCGATCCTGATGGGCACCGGCGGCGGACCCACCATGTACCGATACCACACCCCGTCCGGTGACAAGTCCATGGACGGTCTCGCCATGGCGCTCCGCCTCGGTCTGCCGCTGCGGGACATGGAGATGGTGCAGTTTCATCCGACGGGCCTGCTGGCCGGGCCCGACACGCGCATGACCGGTACCGTGCTGGAAGAGGGGCTACGTGGCGCCGGCGGCCACCTGCTGAACGGCGCGGGCGAACGTTTCATGGCGAACTACGACGCCGCCGGCGAGCGCGCCACCCGCGACATCGTCAGTCGCGCGATATATGCCGAGATGCGCGAAGGTCGCACCACGCCCCTCGGCGGGGTGTACATCGCCATGGCCCATCTCGGCCCCGAGGTGGTGGCGAAGAAGTTTCCCGGCATGGTGCGGCGCTGCGCCGACTGCGGCTTCGACCTTGCCGCCGGCCGCGTGGAAGTGGTGCCCACCGCGCATTACCTGATGGGCGGCGTGATCTGCGACCGTGACACCCGTACCGACCTGCACGGTCTGTATGTCGCGGGCGAGGATGCCGGCGGTATGCACGGCGCCAATCGCCTCGGCGGCAATGGCGTGGCCAATTCCACCGTGTTCGGTGGCATCGCCGGGGAAACCATGGCCGCAGACATCGCCGGCCGGCGCGGCGCGCTCGCGGACCCCGATCCGGCGGCGCTGGAAGGTGAACTGGATCGCGCCATGGCGCCCCTCGGCCGCCAGGGTGGAGATGTGCATGCCATCCGCGACGGCCTGATGGACGCGATGTGGGACCATGTCGGCATTCTTCGCTCCCGGGAGGGGCTCGAGCAGGGCATCGCACGACTCGGGGAACTCCGCACGGCCCTCGACGCCAGCGGCATCGGCGGCCAGGACCTGCGCTTCAACCTCTCCTGGCATGACTGGCTCAACCTCGACAACCTCGTCACCATCTCCGAGGTGATCTGCCGCGCGGCGCTCTCGCGCGAGGATTCCCGCGGCGCCCATTTCCGCGAGGACTTCCCCGAGACCGGGGAACTGGAAACCTCCGCCTTCACCGTGGTACAACGAAAAAATGATGCGCTACATGTCACCCAGTCGCCGGTGGAATTCTCCATCGTCCGTCCCGGGGAATCCCTGTTGCCGGCGGAAGCCGCCGCAAGCGTAGCCCGATGATCGAACTCAACCAGATCGAGGAAGCCGCCTGCCGGATCATGGCCAATGCCGCCATAGACATCCCGGACGACTACCGCCAGGGCATAGAGACCATGGTCAACAGCGAGTCCGGCGACCTGTCCTGCTTCGTCCTGAAGACGATGCTCGAGAACTGGGATGCCGCCACCGCGGACCGCCGGCCCATGTGCGCGGATTCCGGCCTGCCCAGGTTCTACGTCAAGGTCGGAGACAACGCGCGATTCAGCGGCGGGTTCACCGGCCTCGAGCGCGCCCTGCGCAGCGCCACCGCCCGCGCCACCCACGACATCCCCCTGAGGCCCAACCGGGTGCATCCGCTCTGGCGCACCGACCACAACAACAACGTCGGCATCAACGCGCCCGAGATCGAGTGGAGCTTCGAGCCCGACGTCGACTGGATCGACATCACCACGGTACACAAGGGCGGCCTGTTCGGCACCGACTACCGCATGCTGTTCCCCGGCGACGGCGTCGACGGCATCAAGCGCTTCTTCCTCGACACGCTGGTCGCCTTCGGCAAACGCGGCCTCGCCTGCCAACCGGCCATCGTCGGCATCGGCCTCGGCGGCTCCAAGGACACCTGCATGGTGCTCGGCAAGCAGGCCGCCTGCCTGCGCACCGTAGGCGATCGCAACCCGGACCCGAAGATCGCCGCCCTGGAGCTCGAGTTACAGGAGATCGGTAACAGTATCGGCATGGGCGCGATGGGCTTCGTCGGCAAGTCCATGGTCGCGGACTGCCATATCGAGGTGGGTTACACCCACACCGGGGGCATGCCCATGAGCGTGCATACGTTCTGCCTGTCGTCCCGCCGCGCCACGGTGCGCATCGCCGCGGACGGCAGCGCCGCCTACCGCACCGACCCGCAATGGTTCACCCCATACATGCGAAGAGAGACCGTTTCATGGCAGAGCCCGTCACAGGATTCAAGACAGTCCGGCTGACGGTGCCGGTGACGGATGAGGACCTCGCGGGCCTTGCCATCGGCACCATCGTCTACCTCGACGGGGTGATCTACACCGGCCGCGAGGGCGTCTACCAGCGTGTGCTGGGGGACGGCCACCCGTTGCCGCTGGACCTGCCCGCGGTGAGCAACGTCAACTTCCACTGCTCCCCGGCCGCCTCCGTGGACGACGACGGCAGCTACCGCGTCGGCGGCGTTACCGCCACCGCGAGCTTCCGCTTTGCCAAGTGGATGACCGAATGGTTCCGGCTGTCCGGGGCGAAGATCATCATCGGCAAGGGCGGCATGTCGGAGGCCCACTACCGGGAACTGTTCCTCCCGGCCGGGGCGATCTACCTCACCACCGTGGGCTACGGCACCGGCGCGCTGCTCGGGCGCGGCATCCGCGGGGTGCGCGCGGTGCACTGGCTGGAGGAACTCGGCAATGCCCAGGCGATGTGGGTGTTCGAGGTGGAAAATTTCGGCCCGTTCATCGTCGACAGCGACCTCGAGGGCAACAGCCTGTTCGAGCAGCAGGCGCGCCTCGTCAACGCCAACCTGGAAAACCTGTATTCGGGGTTGCGTCCCCCCGCCCTCAGCCGCTACGGCGAAACCGACGATCGCAAGGACGAACTGATATAAACAACCCTCTATACGTAGTATTTCCAGCGCGATACGGCCCGGGGGCCAGGCGGGTATAATCGCGCGATGCAAAAATCCAGCAATACCTTCTGGCACCAGGCCACCATCGATCGCGAGGACAGGGAGAAGCAGAACGGGCATTCCAGCACCATCCTCTGGTTCACGGGGTTATCCGGTAGCGGCAAGTCCACCTTGGCGCACGCGGTGGAAGAGGAGCTCCACCGCCGTGGCTGCCGCACCACCGTGCTTGACGGCGACAACGTACGCCACGGGCTCTGCGGCGATCTCGGCTTCAGCGAGGCCGACCGCACCGAGAACATCCGCCGCATCGGCCAGGTGGCGCGACTGTTCGTGGATGCCGGGATCATCGTCCTCACGGCATTCATCTCGCCGTTCCGGGTGGATCGCCAGCGGGTGCGACGGATGGTGGAACATGCCGACGACTTCATCGAGGTCTACTGCGACTGCCCGTTGGAGATCTGCGAGCAACGCGACGTAAAGGGCCTCTACCAGCGCGCGCGCAAGGGCGAGATCAAGGATTTCACCGGTATATCCTCCCCCTACGAAACCCCGGAGCACGCCGATCTCATCGTCTCCACCGGCGAGCGCAACGTGTCCGACTGCGTGGCCGAGGTGGTCGCCCACCTGGAAGAGCGCGGCCTGATCCAGAAGGCCTGAGGGAACTGAAAACACCATGCTCGACACCCTGCTCACCCTGAGCCGTCCGAAAAAGCGCATCCTGATGATGTGCGCGGACGTGGTGCTGGTGATGCTCGCCCTCACGGTGGCCCATTCGCTGCGCGCGAACCGGTTCTACCTGCCGTTCGGTGACGAGATCTGGCTCTGGCTGGTGGCGCCGTTCATCGCCCTGCCGGTGTTCCTGCTGTTCGGCCTCTACCAGACCGTGATCCGCTACATCGGCTTCAGCTCGCTGTGGCGCGTCTTCCAGGCCATCAGCCTCTACGCCCTGCTTTGGGGCGTGGTGACCTTCATGTCCGGGTGGAACCTGACGCCACGCTCTGTGGTGGTCATCAACTGGCTGGTCTGCCTGCTGCTGGTTGCCGGCGCGCGCATGGTGGCGCGCTGGATCCTGACCTACCACGCCCCGGGTTTCCTCGGCGCGGAACGGGACATCCGCCGCAACGTGGTGATTTACGGCGCCGGGGCCGCGGGGATGCAGCTCGCTATCGCGACCTCGTTCAGCAACGACATGCGCCCGGTGGGCTTCGTCGATGACGACCCGCTACTGGTGAACCAGCAGGTCAACGGCCTCAGGGTCTATCACCCCGACCAGCTCGAACGCCTGATCCGCGAGTACGGCGTGCGCGAGGTACTCCTCGCGATCCCCTCCGCGAGCCAGGGGCGGCGCCACGAGATCCTCTCCGCCCTGGAGCATTTTCCGGTGCAGGTCCAGACCCTGCCGGATATCTCCGAGCTGGAGACCTGCGAGGTCGATCTCGAGGACGTGCGCGACATCGATATCGGCGACCTGCTCGACCGCGACCCGGTGGCACCGGTGGAGGGCCTGCTGCATGCCAACATCGCCGGCAAGGTGGTCATGGTCACGGGCGCAGGCGGCTCCATCGGCTCCGAGCTGTGCCGCCAGATCAGCCATCTCGGTGTGCGCAAGCTGGTGTTGTTCGATAACAGCGAGTTCAACCTCTACCGCCTCGAACGCGAGCTGGACGAATCGGGCCGGCCCTATGTCTCCGTGCTGGGCTCCGTGATGGACCAGGGCGCCGTGGAGCATGTCTGCCGCGCCAATGGCGTGCAGACCATCTACCACGCCGCGGCCTATAAACACGTGCCGCTGGTGGAGAACAACGCCGCCATGGGCGCCGCCAACAACATCTTCGGCACCCGCGCCTGCGCCCTCGCGGCGATGAATACCGGTGTCGGGACCTTCGTCCTCATCTCCACCGACAAGGCGGTGCGCCCCACCAACGTGATGGGCGCGAGCAAGCGCCTGGCGGAACTGGTACTACAGGACCTCAGCCGGCGGAAGGACTGCGCCACGCGCTTTACCATGGTGCGTTTCGGCAACGTGCTCGACTCCTCGGGCTCGGTGGTGCCGCTGTTCCGCGAGCAGATCCGCAAGGGCGGCCCGGTAACGGTGACCCATCCGGAGATCATCCGTTACTTCATGACCATCCGCGAAGCTACCCAGCTCGTGTTGCAGGCGGGAGCGATGGGGCAGGGCGGCGACGTGTTCGTGCTCGACATGGGCGAACCGGTGAAGATCCTCGGCCTTGCGCGCAAGATGATTCACCTGAGCGGGTTCAGCGTGCGTGACGCCAATAACCCGGGCGGCGACATCGAGATACGCTTCACCGGGTTGCGCGCCGGCGAGAAGCTCTACGAGGAACTTTTGGTGACGGATTCCGCGGTTGCCACCCGCCACGAACTGATCATGCGCGAGAACGAGGCGGGCAGCACGCTCGGCGGTCTCGCCGCCTGCCTGGAGAAGCTCGAGCGCGCGATCCGCGTCTCCGACAACGCCCAGGTGCGAGTCCTTTTATTTGATATGGTGGAGTCCTATAATCCGGCCGCAACCGAAATGGCGAGCTGACGCAGCGACGCAGGAGCCTGTCCCGGGCGTCGGCGGCCTCGCCCCATCTCCCAGGTCCCATCCCCCTTGGCCATCACCGAATTTTACCTGCATATCGCCTTTGGCTTCGTCCTGACGGTGATTGCAACGGTGATCACCTGGGCCATGCTCAAGCATGGCCGGATCCTCGACCACCCCAATCACCGCTCGTCGCACAGTCGCGCGGTGCCAAAGTCCGGCGGCATCTCAATCGTCGTCACCTTCCTGATCGGCATGTGCTACATCATGCTGTTCGCGTCCCCGGACCTTGTAAACCAGGAATTTACCTACGGCTTCGTGTTCTCGTCGCTGTTGATCGCGCTGATCTCTTTCGTTGACGACGTCTGGGAGAAGAGCGCGCGATTCAAGCTGGTGACGCATTTCGTGGCGGTGGCGGTGGTGCTGTACACGGGCATCGTCATCGATTCCCTGACCCTGCCCTGGGTGGGCCGTGTGGACATGGAGTGGCTTGGCTTCATCCTGTCGGCCATCTGGATCCTCGGGCTGACCAATGCCTGCAATTTCATGGACGGCATCGACGGCCTGGTGGGCAGCACCGCGCTGATCGCGGCAATGTATTTCATGGCGATCAGCTACTACGAGGGCAGCACCTTCGTCTACATCACCGGCTACACCATCATCGCCGGCTGCGTGGGATTCCTGATCTACAACGCGCCACCGGCGAAGATCTTCATGGGCGACGTGGGCAGCGCCTTCCTCGGCTTCGTGTTCGCCACCCTGGCCATCATCGCCGCGCGCTACGACTCGTCGCGCACCTCGTTCCTGGTGATGCCGATGCTGCTGTTCCATTTCATCTACGACACCCTGTTCACCTTCGTTCGCCGCCTGCTGCGCGGCGAGAACGCGCTCCAGGCCCATCGCACCCACCTGTACCAGTTGCTGGTGCGCAGCGGATACAGCCACCTAGAGGTGACACTGCTGCTCTCCTGCATGGCCTTTCTCCAGGGACTCGGCGCCATCTGGATGGTAAACATTCCCGGCAACGAGCGCCTCTACGTGTTCATTCCCTTCCTCCTGATCCAGATCATCTATTCCCACCTGACGCTCAAGCGCGCGCGCAAGGCAGGGGTGAGCCTGGGTGACAATCATTCCTGCCATCCCCGGCGGCAGAGCGGCTAGGCTGGACCGCGCGAGATGACTACCAGGATCTTCGTCGCCGGCCATCGGGGCATGGTGGGTTCCGCCATCTGCCGCCGACTGGCGCGGGATGACGGTGTCGAGGTCGTGACCCGGACGAGAGGCGAACTGGATCTCACCGACCAGCGCGCCGTGCCGGAATTTTTTGCCAGTGAACCAGTCGACCAGGTGATCCTGGCCGCGGCGAAGGTGGGCGGCATCCACGCCAACAATACCTTTCCCGCGGATTTCATTTACGAGAACCTGGCGATCCAGAACAATGTGATCCACGGCGCCTTCCGCGCCGGTATCGAGAGACTGTTGTTCCTTGGTTCCTCCTGCATCTATCCGCGCGACGCAGATCAGCCCATGGCGGAAGAGGCGTTGCTGACGGGGCCACTGGAGCCCACCAACGAACCCTACGCCGTCGCCAAGATCGCGGGCATCAAGCTCTGTGAATCCCTGAACCGGCAACATGGCACCGACTACCGCGCGGTGATGCCCACCAATCTCTATGGCATCCACGACAACTTTCATCCCGAGAACAGCCACGTGATCCCGGCGCTGATGCGCCGCTTCCACGAGGCCACGATGTCAGGAGCGGAAAAGGTCACCGTCTGGGGCAGTGGCAACGCGATGCGTGAATTCCTGTACGTCGATGACATGGCCGACGCCTGCGTGTTCGTTTTGAACCTGCCGCGAGATGACCTTGACCGTGTGGTGCTCCCGAACCGGTCCCATCTCAACGTCGGTACCGGCGAGGATGTCACCATCCGCGAACTGGCGGAGACCATGGCCCGGGTGACCGGATTCCGCGGCGATGTCGAGTTCGATCACAGCAAACCCGATGGCGCGCCGCGCAAGTTACTCGACGTGAGCCGTACGACGGGCCTCGGCTGGCGTTACCAGATACCGCTTGAGAAAGGACTCGAGCAGACTTACGCATGGTACCGCGAGCACGAGGAGCAACTGCGCGTCTCGTGAGGGGATGAACCGCCCGCTGACGACATCCCGTTGCAGCGGACGCGTGATTTAGATCACAGAACGGGTCAGGGACATGGTGTAAGCTGTCAGACGATCGGGGATTGAGCAATCCCGGTTGCAAATGGACACCTGGAGGGTAGCACCATGTTGAATCACCGCTCGTTCCATCTGCTGGCGGCTATTCTGATCTGCTTTTTCGCCGGGACGGCATCAGCCAAAACCATCCACGTGCAACTCTGGGGCGTTCCGGCGCCAGGTTGCGGCAGTAAGTCGACTCCCTGCTCGAGTATATACGGCGCGCTCAACGTTGCCGGCAAGAACGATCGCATCATCGTTGGCCCGGGCGAATACGTCGGCAGCTATGACATCCAGGTTGAAGGGCTCAGGCTGGAATCCGCCGAGGGGCCCCACGCCACCATCCTGCGATCGCTGGACGAGGCGCTGGACGTCATCAGGATATCCCAGCACAAGGTGCGCATCGGGCGCCGGGGCAAGGGTTTGACCATCGTTGGCGCGACCTCAGCTTCCGGCGTGGAAGTGACCTTGCCATCATTCGACCGCACCCGGGTGGAGGGTAATGTATTCATAGGAAACTCCCGCGGAATCTGGCTGGAAGGATCCAGGGCGGTGGCGCGTCACAACCTGATCCTGGACTCTATTGCAATGGGAATCTACCTGCACAACGCGCCGTCGGGCCTGGTTAGCGATAACCGTCTTTTCCAGGCTGGAGGTGACGGCATCCGGTTGAACGAGAGCCATACGGTCAACGTGCAGAACAACCTGGTATACGGCGCAGCTTTAGCCATAGGAGTGGTTTACGGGACAGCCGGTAGCCGGATCCGAAACAACGCCGTGCTGGGTGGCAGCGAAGGCTCTCCGTACGGTATCGCCACCAGCAATATCGAAGACTTGCTGATCGACGGAAATATCGCATCGGGAGGTCACGTGGGGTATCAGTTGTTCAACGATGTGGCTCAAACCATTACGTCCGTGGTTCGCAACAATGCCGCGGTGGGAACAACGGGAGACGGGTTTGAATTGACGGGTTTTGGCAGCTCGCACCCTCCCTTCGCGGTTCGGTTTGACAACAATACGGGCGTAAGCACGGGAGGCAGCGGGCTCAAGCTGGAGTACCAGTCCGGTATCAACAGCGCGCGGGGGAACAACCTGTATGATAACGACACTCATGCAATCGACAACACCACCGCTTCGAGCGTACTTCTGAAGAAAACCTACTACGGCCTGGTAAATGGCGTGCCCAGCTTCGTCTACAGCAGCACCAGCGGGGCCATCGATCCGGCGAGCACGGAGGCCAAAAAGCCAAATCGGTTCCGTGCCCGCAGGGCGGCGAAGCTGATGTAGGAACGTCCGCATTCAGCTCTGAACGCAAAGTATCGCGATCAGGGTGAGCGGAACCTCCTGAGGGTTCTTCGAAGGCGCGGAATGGCGCTCTTGCCGTCGGCCGGCGAAATGCTACACTGCGCACTCGCCAGGGCGTTCACTGGCGCATGGTCTGCTTCATTTCGGAGATTTGGGTATGCGCGTTATCTGCCTTGTTCGCCTGGGCATTGCCCTGGCACTCGTCTTCCTTCAACTTCCCGCCGGGGCGAAAACCATCTACGTCGAGAAATGGGGTGGACCTGCCCCGGGTTGTGGCAGCAAGCTGCTACCCTGTGGTGGAGTTTCCAGCGCGCTGTTCGATGCCCGCAGGAACGACAGGATCATCGTGGGCCCCGGGAGTTTCACGGGCAACTACGACATCAACGTTGAAGGACTCCGCCTTGAGTCCGCTCATGGACCAAATGTCACCATCTTGCGCGCCAATGGCGGTATCGGCAGGATCATCGGAGTCAACCAGAGGAATATCCGCATAGGCCGGACTGGCAGGGGGCTGACGTTTGCGTTTGCCAACGGTAGTGCGACCGCTTCCGGCGTGCAGGAAGTTTCACCCCAGGTGACCGGGACGCGGGTCGAAGGCAACGTGTTCATCAGCAACAACTACGGCATCTGGTTGCTTGGCGAGAACAGCCTGGTAAGAAACAACCTGCTGCAGGACAGCGGGATCGCCGGCATCTATGTCGAGACGGGCAGCCAGGTCCAGGTGCGTGACAACCGGATCATTCAGCAGGCTGGCATGGGTATCGGCCTGGGTAGCGTCGCGAGCGCCATCGTGCAGAACAATTTCATCAGTGGAGCAAACAAGGGAATCCTGGTGTATTCCGGTTCCCACGGAAACCGGCTCCTCGCCAATGCCATCGTCAACGGGAAGGGGGTCAACCCGGCTGCCATACAGGTCGAGAATGTCCAGGGCACCCGGGTGGACGGAAACGTTGCCACCATGGGCACCTGGGGGGTCATCGCACAGCAGGTCGCTGGTGGACAAATCGACCCGTTGTACGTCGTCAACAATGCCGTGGTGGCGAACCTTGCCGGGATCGTTCTCAACAGCTCGGTCGCGAACGTCTACGATGCCAGGATCGAGAACAACATGGGTTACTCAAATGCAATCTATGGAGTCGATATCCAGGGAAGCGCGCGTCCGTCGTCCATAGCACGAAACAACCTGGTGGGTGTTGCAACCGCGAGTCTGCGGAACGCGACCGCGACGACGCTCGAGCACAGGCAATCCTTCCTCGGATTGTATGGTGGCAGTCCGGGCATCGAGTACACGGCACCCCAGGGCGTGTTCAGCGCCACCAGTACCGAGGCCACCAGGCCCAACCCGTTCAAGGCGGCCCGGGCGGCGCGGATGATGTAGCCCGCGGGCTATTCCCAGGGATTGCTGTCCCGCCCTTCGGTGAACTTCGGCAGGTCGTCGTCCACGTCGTCCCAGTTGGCCCTGAAGTCCATGAACACGTGGGCGTCCGGGCGCTCCGCGATGTCGGTATCCAGGGTGCCGAGAGAGAACTCGACCAGTCCCTCGCCGCCGGAGGACGGCGCGAAGGTCATGCTGGATCCGCAGGTGCGGCAGAACCGGCGGGTGGTGCCATTGGTTGCAACGTAGCTTTCGAGGAGACCCTCGCCACTGGTCCAGCGGAAGTTCTCCAGTTTCGCCTCGCCAAAGGTTGATCGCGCTGCGCCGTGGAACTTGCGGCACATGATGCAGTGGCACTGGGCCATGTGGGGCTCGAGCCGGTCCACTTCGTAGGTCACTGCGCCGCAGAGGCAGCTGCCGCGGTAGGGTGCCTGGTTGGTCATCGAAGTTTCCTGTAGTTCAGGTACTGGTGTCGCTGGTGAAGGTCAAGCGGTTGCCGAAGGGATCGATGACGCTCAGATCCCGCGTACCCCATGGCGTGTTCTCTATCCTGGGTCGAAGATTGGGATAGCGTTTCGATTGCAATTCGCCGTGCAACGCGTCGATGTCCTCAACGGCGATTCGTATCGCGGCCCCGGGGCAGCAGTCACCGTGATGCTCCGTGAGATGCAACACGCAGCCGCCACGCGTGACTTGGAGATAGAGCGGCAGGCCTGGTTCGAAGCGATGCTCCCAGTCGACATTGAAACCGAGATAGCCGACATAGAATGCCTTCGACTTCTCCTCGTCGAATACACGCAGGATGGGGACGGCGGGATCGATCTTCACGGGGTATTGCGGTGAGTGGCAATCAACACTATGCCATAGACGGCCGTCATACGCCGGGCCCGGTGCGGAGATTACCGGTCTGACGCCACCTGTGAGGCGCCCAACGCTTCCAGCAGGGTCAGCCGCTCTCCACGGCAGTCCCGCAGGGTGATAGCTCCGGGCTCAGCGGGCGCTCCGAAGTGTACATCCGGATCATCGCCGTCATACCACTCTCGTACCAGGGTGACGCTTTCCTTGCAGTAGTTCAGCGCGCCGGCGTCGTGATTGGCGATCAGGAGGAGCGCGCCGTCGAGGGAGAACACCGCCGCCGCGCTGTCGGGGATGCCTCGGTTGGACAGGCCAACAATGAGCAAGCCGTCAGGTGATGCCACCACGTCGCGGAACCAGAGTCCGGGATGGCTGACGGGCGGGGAGTTCCCGCTCTCTATTACTACCTCGAAATCCGGTTGCTGCGTACTGCGTGAGGCGTCCACCGACACCACCACCCGGCCGCCGCCGGGCAGGGCGACGACCCGTTCCTCGCTCTCGAAAGACCAGGAATCCGCCGGTGCCTCCGGCGCGGCCAGGGTCGCCAGACCGAGCGCCAGCGCTACCGCGGTCATCCCGCCGCGCGAATCCCGGCGGGAGCCGTCAGCGCGCACTGTAGCCAGCGTCCACGGGCACCAGCGCCCCGGTCATGTAGCTCGCGGCGTCCGAGGCGAGGAACAGCACCACCCGGGCGATTTCCTCCGGCTGCGCCAGCCGGCCCAGGGGCACGCTCTCAGCCAGTTTTTGCAGCATCGCATCGGTCACCGGGGCATCCCGCTCCGAGCGTAGCATCGGCGTGTCCACCTCGCCGGGACAGACCGCGTTGACGCGGACGCCGTCGCGCACGCATTCCAGCGCCATGGCGCGGGTGACCTGGTGTACCGCACCCTTGGAGGCGCAGTAGGCCAGCACGCCCACCGCCCCGGCGCTCCCCCAGATGGAGCCGAAATTGACGATAGCGCCGGACTTGCGTTCCCGCATGACGCGCAGCGCCGCGCGGCTCATGTAGAACACCCCGTCGACGTTGACCCCCATGACCCGTCGCCAGTCCTCATTGGTAGTGGTCAGGGCGTCACGCCGGGCAATCACCCCGGCGGCATTCACCAGCACGTCGAGGCCGCCTTCCCCGGCTACCACCGCACCCACGGCGGCGTCGCAGAAATCGGGGTCGGCGACGTCGCCGATGATGCGCTCACCGGCGCCGATGGTTTCCATTACCGCCGCGGCGCCGTCAGCATCGCGGTCGACGATGGTGACCCGCGCCCCCGCGGCGGTGAACTGCGCCACGCAGGCCGCGCCCATTCCGGAAGCGCCGCCGGTGACGATCACCACCCGGCCCTCGAAATTCATCCCGTGCCGCAGGCCGGGCAGGCGGGATTCTTCGGCAGGGTCATTTTCTGCCATTCCATGAAGTGGGCGTCGAACAGCCAGACCGCGCCGTGCAGCTGGCCCTGGCCGAGAAGGATGTTGACCGCCTCGAGCGCTTGCATCGTCCCGATCACCCCCACCAGCGGGGAGATGACTCCCTCCGCCGCGCAGGTGGCGGCCTCGATATCCTGGTCCGGGTAGAGGCACTGGTAGCAGGGGCTGTCGGGCTGGCGCGGGTCGAACGCGGTCACCTGGCCCTCCCAGCGGATAGCGGCCCCGGATACCAGCGGCGTGACGGTCGCGAGGGAGGCGTCGTTGAGCTGGAAGCGGGTGGGGAAGTTGTCGGTGCAGTCGATGAGCAGGTCGTGGTCGTTGGCCAACTCGCTAAACTCCTCCGCCTCCAGGGTGTAATCGAGGCAGGTGACCGCGATCTCCGGGTTGATGGCGCGCAAGCGCTTTGCGGCGGACTCGGTCTTGAGGAGACCGATATCCGCTTCCACGTGGGCGATCTGGCGCTGCAGGTTGGAGGCGTCCACGACGTCGAAATCGGCGATGGTGAGCCGCCCCACGCCGGCGGCGGCAAGATACAATGCCACCGGCGAGCCGAGTCCGCCCATGCCGACGATCAGCACGTTGGCGTTTGCGATGGCGCGCTGGCCTTCCTCCCCCACGCGGGGCAAGCGGATCTGGCGGCTGTAGCGCTCGCGAAAGGTGGCGTCGTCGATCATGGCCGGGCGCGGTGAACGGGGCGGCAATCATCCCACAGCATGCCGCGGCCGTGCCAGCGAAGCACCACGCGGACCTGGTCAGGAACAAGCGAACGAAATGGCGACAGGTGAAATCCCGGGGGCGGTGCAGGTTGGGGGCGAGTATCGGGTATCCACGCCGCGCGATCGGGTCTGGGAGATGCTCAACGACCCCGCGGTGCTGGTACAGTGCATCCGGCGCTGTGAAACCCTGCTCAGGGAGGACGACGGCAGTTACCGCGCGGTGTTTCCGGTCGGTTTCGGACCGGTGAAGAAACGTCTGTTCGCCCGCCTCGCGGTGGAGGAAACCGATCCGCCGGCGGAGTACCACCTCGACGCCAGCGCCAGCCTGCGCGCGCTCGGCAACGCTTCCGGTCGCGCCCGTGTTCGACTACACGATGACGACGGCGAAACCGTCCTCGAGTACCACGCGGATATTTCAGTGGATGGCTGGTTCGCGCGCCTTGGAAACGACATGCTGCGCGCTGCGGCGGACCGGGCCATGGCGCGGTTCTTCGAGCGCTTTGCCGAGATTGTGGTCTGAATCGTCAATTGGTATGGTTACGGGCTTGTGCGGCAATAACTACAATCAATGACGATGGCCCGGCCGCGTGTATCCGCTGTCGCGAACAGCCCCGGCGGGACGGGTGACGGGCCCCAACCACGGGACCCCGTGCGGGTCCGGGAAGACTGATTCCATGAAATCCGGTATCTCCGATCTCGCGTTTCTCAACGGCGGCAATCTCAACTACCTCGAGGCACTCTACCAGGAGTCGCTGCGCGGTGAATCCAACGGCGCCTGGCAGGAGATCGCCAACCTCCTGCCCGAGATCCAGCCAATGGCTCCCGGGGAGGTCTCCCTCGGCGGCTCCAGGCAGTGGATGGAAACCGCGGCCCACAAGCAGGGCCAGGTCTCCCGGCTCATCATGGCCTACCGCGCCCTCGGCCACCTGATGGCGGACATCGATCCCATCGGCACCATGCCGAGAGGGGACGCCGGCGAACTCGATCTCGCGCAGTACGACCTGTCCGAGGCCGATCTCGACAGCGAGTTCGACACCGGCGACCTCGCCGATGGCGGACGCAAGACGCTGCGCGAGATCCTCGACTACCTGAAGGAGGCCTACTGCGGTCCCATCGGCTACGAGATCCGCTATCTCACCTCCATGGAACAGCGGGATTGGCTGATGGCCTACATCGAGACCGACCCCGTGCGTCCGAACCTGACCCGCGACGACCGTATGCGGGTGCTTACCCGGCTGGCCATGGCCGATGGCCTCGAGCGCTACCTGCACACCCGCTATGTCGGACAGAAGCGCTTTTCGCTGGAGGGAGGCGACAGCCTGATCCCGATGCTGTCGGAACTGATCCAGCGCTTCGGCCGCAAGGAGGTCAAGGAGGTCATCATCGGCATGGCCCATCGCGGCCGCCTCAATGTGCTGGTGAACATTCTCGGCAAGTCGCCGGCGGAGCTGTTCAGCGAGTTCGAGGGCGATTACCACACCGAGGACGAGGACACCCAGACAGGCGACGTCAAGTATCACCAGGGCTTCTCCTCCGACATCCAGACCGACGGCGGCAACGTCCACGTCGCGCTGTCGTTCAATCCCTCCCACCTGGAGATCATCAACCCGGTGGTGGAGGGCTCCGCGCGGGCGCGCCAGGAGCGCCGCCATGACATAAACCGCCGCCAGGTGGTGCCGATCCTGATTCACGGAGATGCTGCGTTCGCCGGCCAGGGCGTGGTGATGGAGACCCTCAACATGTCCCGCACGCGTGGCTATTCCACCGGTGGCACCATCCATATCATCATCAACAACCAGATCGGCTTTACCACCAACACCCTCGACGCCCGCTCCACGCTCTACTGCACCGAGGTGGCGAAGATGGTCCAGGCGCCGATCTTCCACGTCAACGGCGATGACCCCGAGGCGGTGATCACCACCGCGCGCCTCGCCATGGACTACCGCAACAAGTTCGCCAACGACGTGGTCATCGACATGGTCTGCTATCGCCGCCACGGTCACAACGAGGCCGATGAGCCGGCGATCACCCAGCCCATCATGTACAGCAAGATCCGCAACCACAAGTCCACGCGCGAGATCTACGCCGCGAAGCTGGTGGAGATGGGCGTGGTGAGCGAGGACGAGGTGAAATCCCTGTCCGAGAATTACCGCAACCAGCTCGATGCGGGTCACGTGGTCGCTGGCCAGATCATCGACCCCAACAAGGCGCTGAAGATGGTGGACTGGGAGCCCTACCTGTCAAAGGAATGGGACACCGACACCGTTACCGGGGTGCCGGTGGAGCGCCTTCAGTCCCTCGGCGACAAGCTGGTGCAATTGCCGGAAGATTTCCAGGTGCATTCGCGGGTTGCCCGGGTGCTGGACGAGCGCCGCCAGATGGCCCACGGGGAGAAGCCCTTCGACTGGGGTGGCGCGGAATTGCTCGCCTATGCCACGCTACTGGATGACGATTACAAGGTGAGGCTGTCGGGCCAGGATGCCGGCCGCGGCACGTTCAGTCATCGTCACGCAACGCTGCACGACCAGGCCCAGCCACGCACCCATGTGCCGCTGCAGTACATCACCGACAACCACAGCGACTTCCTGGTTATCAACTCACTGTTGTCCGAGGAGGCGGTGGTCGGTTTCGAATACGGCTATGCCACCACCTCGCCGCGCACCCTGGTGATCTGGGAAGCCCAGTTCGGTGACTTCGTCAACGGCGCCCAGGTGGTGATCGACCAGTTCATCTCCAGTGGCGAGGCCAAGTGGTCGCGCGCCTGCGGGTTGACCATGTTCCTGCCCCACGGGATGGAAGGCCAGGGTCCCGAGCATTCCTCGGCGCGCCTCGAGCGTTTCCTGCAGCTGTGTGCCGAGAACAACATGCAGGTCTGCGTGCCGACCACCCCGGCGCAGATGTTCCACATGCTCAGACGGCAGATGCTGCGACCGATGCGGCGCCCGTTGATCGTAATGACGCCAAAGAGCCTGCTGCGCCACAAGCTCTCGGTATCGCCGCTGGAAGAGCTCGTCAACGGCCGCTTCCAGCCGGTGATCGACGAGATCGACGCCATCGATCCGGAGCGCGTGGAGCAGGTGGTGTTATGCAGTGGCAAGGTCTACTTCGATCTGCTGGAAGAGCGCCGGCTGCAGGGCATCGACAACGTCGCCCTGCTGCGGCTCGAGCAGATTCACCCGTTTCCGCGGGAATACCTGAAGGCAGCCATCGGCCGCTATCCGAATATGAAGCAACTGATCTGGTGCCAGGAAGAACCCAAGAACCAGGGCGCGTGGTACCAGATCTATTATTACCTGCGCAAACTGCGCAGCAAGGAACTCGGCCAGCGCCTGCGCTACGTCGGCCGGGAAGGCTCGCCCGCGCCGGCGGTGGGCTATTACAAGCTCCACGTGGAGCAGCAGCGCAAGCTGGTGTCCGATGCACTGACGGTGGATCGCGAACCCCCCGCCGGCTGAACCCGCAATCACATCCCCCCTGGATAAACGAACCCGCAATCACATCCCCCCTGGATAAACCATGACCGTAGAAATCAAGGTTCCCGTCCTGCCCGAATCCGTGGCGGACGGGGTGTTGCTCGACTGGAGCAAGCAACCCGGTGACGCCGTACGCCGGGATGA
Organism: Gammaproteobacteria bacterium; assembly: GCA_030432755.1. Taxonomy (GTDB): domain Bacteria; phylum Pseudomonadota; class Gammaproteobacteria; order Arenicellales; family Poriferihabitantaceae; genus VYFG01. The sequence continues at coordinate 272,453 of JAUILZ010000001.1, forward strand.
CGTGCTGGTGGAGGTGGAAACCGACAAGGTGGTGCTCGAGGTGCCATCGCCCGCGGATGGCGTACTGAGCGAAATCCGCGCCCAGCCCGGTGAAACCGTCACCTCGGAGCAGGTCCTGGCGGTGCTCGATACAGATGCCGAGATACCCGACGGGGACAGCGGCGACAGTGACGCGGAAGACACCAGTGACGATACGGTCGAAGAAGCGTCTGCCGATGCCGATGCAGGGGAGGAGAGAGACACTGCGTCATCCGACGGCGAGGACCCATTGATGGGGCCGGCGGTGCAGCGCCTGGTGGAGGAACACGGGCTCGACCCGTCGGACATCACGCCCACCGGTCCCGGCGGTCGGTTGACCAAGGAGGACCTGCTGAATTTCATCTCCCGCGCGGTGACGCCGGACGAGAAACAGTCCGACGAACCGGCGAAGCAAAAGCCTGCCAGCGCACCTGCTGCATCCCCGGCGCCAGGGAAGAGCGAGAGCAAGAGCGCCCCGGGCACGCGCGAGGAAACCCGCGAGCCGATGTCGCGCCTGCGCCAGACCATCGCCAACCGCCTGGTGCAGTCGCAACAGACCGCGGCCATGCTGACCACGTTCAACGAGGTCAACATGAAGCCTGTAATGGACCTGCGCAATCGCTACAAGGAACAGTTCGAGAAGACCCATGGCGCGCGCCTGGGCTTCATGTCCTTCTTTGTCAAGGCGAGCGTGGCGGCGCTGCAGAAGTACCCGCTGGTGAATGCCTATATCGATGGTACCGACATCGTGCGCCATTCCTACCAGGATGTCGGCATCGCGGTATCCTCGCCACGCGGCCTGGTGGTGCCGGTGCTGCGCAACTGCGAGGATCTCGGATTCAACGACATCGAGGCGAAGATCGGCGAATACGGCCAGCAGGCGAAAGAGGGCAAGATCGATCTCAAGGACCTGACCGGCGGCACGTTCACCATCACCAACGGCGGTGTATTCGGCTCCCTGGTGTCCACCCCCATCATCAATCCGCCGCAGAGCGCGATCCTCGGCATGCATGCCATCCAGGAGCGTCCGGTGGCGGAAAACGGCGAGGTAGTGGTACGGCCGATGATGTACCTCGCGCTGTCATACGATCACCGTATCATCGACGGCAAGGAAGCGGTCCAGTTCCTGGTCACCATCAAGCAGATGGTGGAGGATCCGGCCCGCCTGCTGCTGGCCTGCTGAATCCCGCGCGCCCCGCGGGGCGCCCGCGCCAGGCCACGCGCACGCGAGATAAACGGCCCCGGGGCATTGCCATCGGGGTCATCACTGATGAGAGTACAAGATGTCAGAACACTTCGACGTAATCGTGATCGGCGGCGGACCGGGTGGCTACGTGGCCGCCATTCGCTGTGCCCAGCTCGGGCTTGCCACCGCCTGCATAGACGATCGCACCGGCGCGGATGGCAAGCCATCCCTTGGCGGCACCTGCCTCAACGTCGGCTGCATTCCTTCCAAGGCGCTGCTGGACTCCTCGGAGCAGTTCCATCGGCTCGAACACCAGTTCGCGGCGCACGGGATTTCCGTGGAGAACCCGGCCATGGACGTGGCGCAGATGCAAATGCGCAAGCAGGGCATCGTCGACAGCCTTACCGGCGGCATCGGTACGCTGTTCAAGGCCAACAAGGTCACCCCGATTCACGGCCACGGGCGCCTGATGGCGGACAAGAACGTGGCTATCCTCGACACCGAAAGCGGCGAGTTGCGCCAGACCATCAGCGCGCACAACATCATCCTCGCGACGGGCTCGATCCCGGTGGAATTGCCCTCCGTACCTTTTGACGGGCAGTTCATCGTCGACTCCACCGGCGCCCTCGAATTCGATCGTGTACCGCAGAGGCTCGGCATCATCGGCGCAGGCGTCATCGGTCTCGAACTCGGTAGCGTCTGGCGACGCCTCGGCTCCGAGGTGGTGCTGCTCGAGGCGCTGGACAAGTTCCTGCCCACCGCGGACGCCAACGTGTCGCGGGAAGCGGCGCGACAGTTCAAGAAGCAGGGGCTCGACATCCGCCTCGGCGCGATGGTGGAAAAGGTTAACGCGACGCCCAATGGCCTGCAGATGGTGTACACCGTGGGGGGCGAGGAGCAGAGCGTCGAGGTGGATCGGGTGGTCGTGGCCGTGGGTCGAAAGCCGGCTACCCAGGGCCTGCTCGCGGCGGATTGCGGCGTGTCCACCGACCAGCGCGGCTTCATCGAGGTGGACGACCATTGCCGCACCGGCGAGAGCGGTGTCTGGGCCATTGGCGATGCGGTGCGCGGCCCGATGCTGGCGCACAAGGCATCCGAAGAGGGCGTGGCAGTTGCCGAGCGCATCGCCGGCAAGCCGGGTCACGTGGACTTCAACCTCGTGCCCTGGGTGATCTACACCGACCCGGAAATCGCCTGGGCGGGCCGCACCGAGGCCCAGCTCAAGGAGGACGGCGTGGCGTTCAAGTCGGGCTCGTTCCCGTTCGCCGCCACCGGCCGCGCCAAGGCGATGGAGAACGCCGTGGGCATGGTCAAGATCGTTGCCCACGCCGAGACCGACCGCGTGCTCGGCGTGCACATGATCGGCCCCCACGTCTCTGAACTGATCGCGGAATGCGTCGTCGCGATGGCGTTCCATGGCAGCTCCGAGGACCTCGCGCGCATCGTCCATGCGCATCCGACGTTGTCAGAGGCGGTGCACGAGGCGGCGCTCGCGGTAGAGAAACGGGCCATCCATAAATTTGGTTGAGTCTTCCGGCTGGCGCTATGACCTTTCCTCACGAAATCTACAAGGCCTACGATATCCGCGGGATCGTGGATAAAACTCTGACCGGGGACCTGGTGCGTCAGATCGGCCAGGCGTTGGGGAGCGAGGCGCTGGACCAGGGCGTGTCCTCCGTGGTGATAGGCCGTGATGGGCGTCTGTCCGGGGAACGGCTGGCCGCGGCGCTGGCGGAAGGCTTCCAGGCGGCGGGCTGCGATGTCATCGATATCGGCATGGCGCCGACGCCGGCGTTGTACTTCGCGACGAAGGAGTTCGGCACCGGCACCGGGGTGCAGGTCACCGGCAGCCACAATCCGCCGGAATACAACGGCCTCAAGATGATGATCGACGGCACTACGCTGTCCGGCGAGGCCATCCAGGGGATCAAACAACGGGTAATCGACGGCAACCTGCGCGTGGGCAACGGTGGGTTCGAGCGGCGCGAGATACTCGATACCTACTGCGAGCGAATCCTCGCGGACGTGAAACTGGCGCGTCCCCTCGACGTGGTCATCGACTGCGGCAATGGCGTCGGTGGCGCGGTGGCGGAACGCATTTTCGAGGGCCTTGGCTGCAACGTCACCGGGCTCTATTGCGAGGTGGACGGTACCTTCCCGAACCATCACCCGGACCCGAGCCAGCCGCACAACCTCGAGGACCTGATCGCGAAGGTGCGCGAGACCGGCGCCGATGTCGGCCTCGCATTCGACGGTGACGCGGACCGCCTCGGCGTGGTGGCGCCGGACGGGAGCATCATCTGGGCGGACCGGCAGATGCTGCTGTTCGCACGCAGCGTGCTGGCAAAAACGCCGGGCGCGGAGATCATCTTCGACGTCAAGTGCTCCCAGGTGCTGCCGGCGGACATCGCCGCCCATGGCGGCAAGCCCACGATGTGGAAGACCGGCCATTCCTTCATCAAGTCCCGACTCAAGGAAACCGGCGCCGCGCTCGCGGGTGAGATGTCCGGACATATCTTCTTCAACGACCGCTGGGGCGGTTTCGACGATGGGCTCTATGCCGGCGCGCGCCTGTGCGAATTGCTGGCCGCGGATTCGCGTTCGACCGCCGAGGTGTTCGCCGATTTACCGAATACGGTGAACACGCCCGAGCTCCGGCTGGAGATGGACGAGGGCGAGCACTACCGGCTGATGGAGGAACTGGCGGCGAATGCCGATTTCCCGGATGCCGCGGTGAGCCGTATCGACGGCGTGCGAGTGGATTTCGATGACGGCTTCGGCCTGATCCGTCCGTCCAATACCACCCCCACCCTGATCATGCGCTTCGAGGCCACCAGCGACGCCGCTCTGGCCCGCATCCAGGATCGCTTCCGCGCCCTTCTGGCCGGCACCCGTGAGGGGCTTTCCCTGCCTTTCTGAGCGCCACGCCGCGGCGTCTATCTCCGTCGCCCAGGCAAACAAAACCCTGATAATTCAGTAATAATGTGAGTTCCGACGCGGCGCGCGCGTGAATAATACCGCTTGCTTTTGCGCGCCCCGTCCCTATTAAATCCTCATACCAACAAAAAGAGGGGCTTTCCATGGCAGGTACCACGATTGCAGCCATCGTGCTGATACTGCTCGCCGTACTCACCGTCTGGAAATCGGTTGTCACGGTGCGCCAGGGCTACGAATACACCATCGAGCGCTTTGGCCGGTTTACCCGCTCCATGCGCCCCGGCATCCATTTCCTGATCCCTTACATCGAGCGCATCGGTTCCCGCGTCATCATGATGGAAAGGGTGCTCGAGGTGCCTTCCCAGGACGTGATCACCAAGGACAACGCGGTTGTGCGCGTGGACGGCGTGGTGTTCTTCCAGGTGCTCGACGCCGCCAAGGCGAGCTACGAGGTGAACCAGCTCGAAAATGCGGTGCTCAATCTCACCATGACCAACATCCGTACGGTGCTGGGCTCCATGGACCTCGACGAGTCCCTCTCCAAGCGCGACGACATCAACGCCGCGCTGCTCACCGTGGTGGACGCCGCGACCACGCCCTGGGGCATCAAGGTCACGCGCATCGAGATCAAGGACATTTCGCCGCCCCAGGACCTGGTGGATTCCATGGCGCGGCAGATGAAAGCGGAGCGGGACAAGCGCGCGGCGATACTTGAAGCCGAGGGCAAACGCCAGGCGGAGATCCTGCGCGCCGAGGGCGCCAAGCAGGCCATCATCCTCGACGCAGAGGCGGACAAGGAGGCGGCGTTCCGCGCCGCCGAGGCGCGCGAACGGGAAGCCGAGGCGGAGGCCAACGCCACGCGCATGGTTTCCGAGGCGATCGCGGCCGGCAACATGCAGGCGGTCAACTACTTCGTCGCGCAGAAGTATGTCGGCGCGCTGCAGGCCGTGGCCTCCGCGGAGAACCAGAAAGTGATCTTCCTGCCCCTGGAGGCGACCAACGTACTCGGTTCCCTGGGAGGCATCGGCGAGATCGTCAAGGAAACCTTCGACAAGCCGGGTGGCGGTAGCGCCTGAAGCCGGCACGGCGGTAAATACGGGAGGCTGCCATGTTCGATATCTTCGCCATGACCCACTGGAGCTGGCTGGTACTCGGTCTCGCGTTGCTGGCCATGGAATTGCTGGTCACGTTTACCTTCTTCCTATGGCTGGGGGTATCGGCCCTGGTCACCGGGGTGGTGCTGTGGATATGGCCCGGCATCGGCTGGGAAGCGCAGTTCCTGCTGTTCTCCATTCTCTCCATCGTCAGCATTGTCCTGTCCCGTAAATATTTTTCCCGTTCGCAGATCGAAAGCGATCTGCCCAATCTCAACCGCCGTGGCCAGCAATACGTGGGGCGGGTATTCACCCTCACGGAGGCCATCGACAACGGCTACGGTCGAATCTCCGTTGATGACACCCGCTGGCGGGTGTCAGGACCGCCGCTGGTGGAAGGCAGTCACGTGCGCGTGGTGGCAGCCAACGGTTCGGTACTGGCCGTCGAACCCTACGAGCCCGACTGAATAGCGGGTAATTCCCGCGCCTTCTGGCGGCGTCTTGTCACTTCACGCCACGTTGGATTATGATGTCCGACGGTTCGGGTGCCTCCCGTGTTTCGGCATGGGGAGGTGAATAGGGAAACCGGTGCGCCGCCTGGCGGCAATCCCGGTACTGCCCCCGCAACGGTAAATGAGTCAGATCCACACGGTTGTCCGCCCGCTCTCCGGGTAAGGACGCCAGCCACTGTATTTCTGGTATGGGAAGGCGTGGATCGGCGGCCCGCGATGCCAACGGTATCGATAACGTGCAGCCACCTGTCATGAGTCCGGAGACCTGCCCGATCCCGGTGTGACCACGCTCTCCGGCGCGTTCGGTCATGAATCAACCCTGCACGGGTGCGTGCAGCTACCGAGATCTCCAGATGAAATCAGCCCTTTCCGCCGGCGTCGCCGGCCCGTTGTCGTTGTCCGTTTTCCTCGCCGCTCCCGTGGCGGTCGCCGCGGAGGACCCCCTCACCATCGTCGTCACCGCGTCGCGTTACGCGGAAACCGTTGATCATTCCCTTGCGCCCGTGAGCGTGATCCGGCGGGAAGACATCGAGCGCAGCAACGCCACCACCCTGCCGGAAATCCTCACCACCGTGCCCGGCGTGGTCATCAGCCGCAATGGCGGCGCCGGCCAGAATACGTCGTTGTTCCTGCGCGGCACGGAATCCGACCAGGTGCTCGTACTGATCGACGGCGTCAAGGCGGGCTCCGCGACCCTCGGCACCACGCCGTTCCAGGACATTCCCCTGGCCCAGGTGGAGAAGGTCGAGGTGGTGCGTGGACCCCGCTCCAGCCTCTACGGTTCCGAGGCCATCGGCGGCGTGGTGCATATCTTCACCCGCCGTGGCGGGGACGGGCTCGAGCCGTCATTCAGCATCGGCGGCGGCACCCACGACACCGCCGAGGTGGCCGCGGGCGTATCCGGAGGCGGCGATCGCGGCTGGTACTCCGTGCATGCGTCCAGTTACACCACCGAGGGATTCAATGTCTGCCGGGGGAGTTTCGACGCCGGCTGTTTCACCGTGGAGCCCGATGACGACGGCTACGACAACACCGCGCTATCCCTGCGTGGTGGCGGCCGCGTGGGCGAGAACCTCGTACTGGATGCCGCGCTGCTCGATTCCGCGAGCGAGACCGAGTTCGACGGTTCGTTCCAGAACAATTCCGAAACCCGTACCCGGGTTGGGCATGTCAAGGGCAGCCTGAGTATCGGGGAAAGCTGGAGCAGCAGCCTGCTCCTGGCGCGGTCGACGGATGAATCGGAGAACTTCCTCGACGACGCCTTCGCCTCGCGCTTCGAGACCAACCGTGATCAGCTATCCTGGCAGAATGACATTGCCCTCGGTAAATCCGAGATCGTCGTCGGCGTCGACTACACCGACGACGAGGTGGAAAGCGACACCCCGTTCGCGGTCGACAGCCGCGACAACACCGGGGTCTTCGCCTCCTTCCGCAGCGCGGTGGCGGGCCTTGACTATGAGTTCTCCCTGCGCAACGACGACAATGAGCAGTTCGGCAGCGAGACCACCGGCGGCATTGCGGTGGGCCGCAACCTCGTCGATACCCTGCGCGCTACGTTTTCCTATGGCACTGCGTTCAAGGCGCCGACGTTCAACGAACTCTATTTCCCGGACTTCGGCAATCCCGATCTCGCCGCGGAAACCGCCGAGAGCTACGATATCGGCCTGTCCGGCGGCAGCGGCAGCCGCTACTGGTCGGTCAACCTGTTCCACACCGTGATCGAGAACCTGATTGCCTATGATCCGACGGCTTTCGCCCCGGCCAATATCGGCGAGGCGGAAATCAACGGCGTCGAACTGGCCACCACGCTGCACCTCGGCGAGTGGCGGCTGGAGGCCGCACTGACCCTGCAGGACCCCGAAGATACTGGCGGTAGCGCCAACGACGGCAACCAGCTGCCAAGACGCGCGAAGGAGATCCTGCACTTCGCCGCCGATCGCGATTATGGACGCTGGTCCCTCGGCGCCTCGGTGCATTCCCAGGGGGACAGCTTCGACGATCCCGGCAATCTTACCGAGCTGGATGGCTTCACCGTGGTGAACCTGCGCGGCGCCGTTAGCGTCCACCGCAACTGGGAGCTGGGTCTGCAGGTGAACAACGTGCTCGACGAAGAGTACGAGACTGCGGCATTCTATCGCCAGGATGGACTGAACGTCATGGCAACGCTGCGTTACGTGACGAACTGAATGGCCTTTTGTCCCACCGTCGAAGCGGGGAGCATGGAATCCAATCAGAGCCGGAGGCAGGGGTATCGAACGGGTGCAGGCTCCCAACGCCGATCTCCCCGGACGGAAACCTCCTGCCGGTGATGCGTTATGCGAAGGCCAGGCGTTGGCTGGCAGCGTCATCGCTGGCCATCGTGGCGGCGTCGGGTATGGGCCCCGTTGCCGCCACGGCGGAGATACGCGTCACCGATGATTTCGGCCGCGAGGTGGTCCTCGACAGGCCGGCGCGGCGTATCCTCAGCCTCGCCCCCCACAACACCGAGAACCTGTTTTCCGCCGGCGCCGGCAGGTTTGTCGTCGGGGTGGTCGAATTCAGCGACTATCCCCCGGAAGCGGAGTCCATTCCCTCGGTGGGCAGCTACGTCCAGTTCAATCTCGAGGCCGTAGTCGGTCTCGACCCGGATCTCGTGGTGGCATGGCAGGGTGGCAGCAATGCCGGCGCCATGGAACAACTCGAACGCCTCGGCATGACCATCTACTTCTCCGAGCCGAGGACCTTCGAGGATGTGGCGGACAATATCCGCGACCTGGCGATCCTCGCGGGCACGCAACGGCGCATGGATCCACGGGTCGAGACGGTTGGCGCGGAGATCCAGGCCGCCGAAGCGGCCTACCGGGACAGGCCGGTCCTGGATATCTTCTACCAGGTCTGGTCGGAGCCGCTCATGACCCTCAACGGCGAGCATTTCATCTCGCGCATCCTCGAGGTATGCGGGGCGCGCAACCTGTTCGCCGATCTCGATATCATCGCCCCCCGGGTGAGCGTGGAAGCGGTGATCCAGGCCAATCCCGACGTCATAATCACCGGACTGGTGGACGGCATCCGCCCGGACATGTCGCGCTGGAGCAAGTGGCCCATGGTCAAGGCAGTGGCAGGTGAGAACTTCCTGTTCGTTGACTCCGACGTGATGCACCGCCACACGTTGCGCATGCTGGAAGGCATCCCGGGATTCTGCGAAGACCTCGATAACTTCCGACAGGAGCCTGTCCAGTGACTGCTTCGCCGACCCTGGCCGAATTCCGCAAGAGCGGGACCACGCTGGCCAACCGGGAGATAGATTTCCCGGAGTGGCATCGCGGCCGACCCCACTACTATTGCTGGGTGGTGCTGGTGGACGATCCCGGCTGGATCGACGACGCAAGACGCGCGGCAGGATCGCTGACCCCCTGGCTGGTTCCGGACTACGAACGCCAGGCGCATGTCACCATTTTACCGGGCGGATTTCCCGAGGCACCAATCAGTCGCAAAGCGCTGACCGCGGCGACCAGGCAGGTCGCGCCATTTTCCATTAAGCTCGGCCCGCTCGGCAGCTTCATCTCGTCTCCCTGTTTCGATATCCATGACGCCTCGGGCGGATTGCTGGCGCTGCGGCAGGCGCTTCGTCCCGTGCTCTTCGACCCGGGAAGCCAGGTGGAAGACGACGATTACCGGCCGCACCTGACAGTGGGGTTGTATCGCGACAGGTTCGAGACCGGCGAGATCGCGGCCCGCATCGATGCATTCAGGAAGGCGGAGACGCGCACCTTCCCGGTACGGGAAATAGCGCTCTGCGCCTACAGTACCCGTTCCATCAAGGGCGCCCTGCTGACGGTTGCCCGCATGGTCATCGGTGAAGGTATATTGTCCGTGGACGACCACCACGCGCTGTTTCCATGATCGAGCTCATCGCCGGCGGCGCGCGTAGCGGCAAGAGCCGCCACGCCATGGGCCGCGCGGAGTCCCTGTCACCGAGTCCCATCCTCGTTGCCACGGCCACCGCGGAAGACGAAGGGATGGCGGAACGGATACGGCGCCACCGCCAGGAGCGGGGGAATCAATGGCGTGTGGCGGAGGTGCCGCTTGAACTGGCTAAAGCCCTTGGTGCATTGCAGGCCGGAGACGTGGTGGTGGTGGACTGCCTGACTCTCTGGCTCAGCAACTGGCTTTGCGGGGAACGCCCCGATGACTGGCCGAGCGAGAAAGCGGCACTCCTGGCAGTACTGGGCGCAACTGCGGCCGATGTGCTGCTGGTGACCAACGAGGTAGGGCAGGGCGTCGTACCCATGGGCAGGCTGAGCCGGGAATTCGTCGACCAGAGTGGCTGGCTACACCAGGAGATTGCGGCGATTTCCGACCGTGTGACCTTGATGCATTTCGGGATTCCGACTGTTATCAGGCACCGGTCCTGAGATGTCGTCGTGAATGAGAACCCCGCGCTAGCTTCGTTTCCAGATGGCGTACAGACCGGGGTCCGCAAGAATCCCGCGCAATGCCTCATACAGAATGCCAGTCCATCGCTCCACCCCCGCCTCGTTGTCGATGAGGTCCTGCCGCACCTCGATCGATACGTGGGGAATTCCCCGGCTTTCGGCATGGTGATCGATGGTGTAGTCGGCAGGATGCTTTCCGGAATAGGGCTCGTTGTCGCCGATGGTCAGGCCCGCGGGGAGGGCGCGCAGGTTTTCCATCAAAGGCACCGGTATTCGCGGGTCACTGTCCCAGAGGACACCGATCTGCCAGGGTCGTGAGAACCCCGCCATTCGCGGGGTAAAGCTGTGGATCGCGATGAACGCGGGCGCCACGCCGTGTTCGTGGAAGCGGTGCAACCGCGTGTCGATGGCCTTGCGATAGGGCGTGAACAGACTGCGGATGCGTTCATTGCGGTCCGATTCCGACAGCCCCGTATTGCCCGGAATGACCGTGCCGTCGCTGACTTCCGGCATCAGGCTCGGGTCCGTGAGGCTGCGATTGAGATCGACCACGAGACGTGAATAGCCCGCGAGGACCGCGGGGGCGTCCAGCAATGCGGCAAGGCGCCGGGTCATCGCGTGGCTGCCGATATCGTAGGCGATATGCTGTTCGAGTTTTTCCGGCGGCAGCCCGAGATCACCCAACGCGGCGGGGATCGCGTTGCTGGCGTGATCGCAGACCAGCAATGCGCTGGCCCTGCCGTCCGGGTTGACGAGTTCGAACGGCGGCGGATCACCGGTGCCGAGCAGCGGCGTGGCTCTGGGTCGGGGCATGGTTTGGGACGTCGCAGCGACTGATGGGTCGGTCCGTGGAAGCGGGTGACTATTCCAGCCGTGGCACGATCAGCGGAATCTGTCCGTCCTGAGGGTGGCGCTGGAGCCAGATGTCCAGGTCAAACACGTTGCTTAGCGTCTCCAGCGTGAACACCTCCGCCGGCTTGCCGTCCGCCACCAGACGTCCCTGGTCCAGGATGAGGCAGCGGTCGGCGAACTGGGCCGCGAGGTTGAGGTTGTGCAGGGTACAGATCACGCCGACACGTTCCTCCCGCGCCAGCCCGCGCAGCAGCTTGAGGAGGCGGTACTGGTGGCTGAGGTCGAGGGCGGAGACCGGTTCGTCGAGCAGGAGATAGCGTTCCGCGTCAGCGCCTTCGTTCCAGACCTGGGCGAGCACGCGCGCGGTCTGCACGCGTTGCTGTTCGCCGCCGGACAGGGTGGGGAAGGCCCGGCCTGCGAGATGCGCGCAGTCGCAGAGTTCGAGCGCCTTGCGCGCGATCGACTCGTCCGACTGTGGATCGGTGTCATGGGGCATCCTGCCCATGAGCGCGACGTCGAGCACGGTGAACGGAAAGTCCAGGCTGGACTGCTGCGGCAGCACCGCGCGGGTCAGCGCCAGTTCCCGGTGGGTCCACTGGTCGAGGGGTTTTTGCCCGAGATGTATCGCGCCGGTCGCGGGGGCGATATCCCCCGCCAGGGTGCGCAGCAGGGTGGTCTTGCCGGCCCCGTTGGGGCCCACGACCATGCAGAGTTCGCCCACGCGGAAGTCGAGCGAGATATCGTGCACCAGCCGGTTGGCGCCGAGCTCAACGGAAACCTGGCAGAGCTGGTATTTCATGCCGCCTGCCGTCGCCGGTGGCGCACCAGCAGCCAGAGAAAGAACGGCCCGCCCAGCACCGCGGTGATGATACCGATGGGGATCTCCGCCGGCGCTACGGCGGTGCGCGCGACCATGTCCGCCAGTACCAGCAGGGTGGCGCCGAACAGGCCTGTGGTAGGCAGCAGCAGGCGATGGTCCGGCCCGGTCATGAGGCGCAGGAGGTGTGGCACCAGCAGGCCGACGAATCCGATCACGCCGGACACCGCCACCAGTACGCCCACTACCAAAGCGACCAGCAGAATGAGGCGCAGCTTCACGGACTCGATATCATGGCCGAGGTGTCGCGCCTCGTTCTCTCCCAGCAGGTTGGCATTGAGCGCCGCGGCATGGGGCAGCATCAGCGCGCAGCCGGGTAGAACGATGGCCGCAGTGAGCGCGAGCCGCCACCAGTCCGTGATCTCCAGGCTTCCCAGACTCCAGAAGATCAGGTCCCGGAGTTCCGTGTCGCTGGCGACATAGCTGAGCAGGCCGATCAGGGCGCCTGTGATGGCGTTGACGGCGACCCCCGCCAGCAGCATGGTGGGAATGTCGGTGCGGTAGTTGACGCGTGCGAGGCGGTAGACGAGTCCGAGACTCACCAGCCCGCCGGCAAATGCGGTGGAAGGCAACAGCCAGTCGCCGGCGAACGCGAACAGCGCCGGCGCCAGTGAAACACCGAGCACGATGGTGGCTACCGCCCCCAGGGCGGCGCCCGAGGAGACGCCCAGCAATCCCGGATCGGCCATGGGGTTGCGGAACAGCGCCTGCATCACTGCCCCCGCCATTGCAAGACCCATGCCCACCAGGATGCCCAGCAGCAGGCGCGGCAGGCGGATCTGGGTGATGATGCGGGCGAGGTTGTCAGTGGCAGGATTCCCATCGACCAGGCCCGCGGCATGGCCCAGCGCGGCGGCCACCTGCGCGGGACCCGTGGGGATGGCGCCGACTCCCAGGGACACCAGCGACACGGCCAGGAGCAGCGCCGCGAACAGGCTGATCATGGCGCGGGACCGCGAGGGGGAGTAGCTTTGCATCCACGGATTATCCCCGTTACGGATAGCCGTTTGAAACCGGGCGAAAGTCCCGCGCGCGAATCCCCCGCGCCGGGAACTCGCTGGCGTACCCCGGACCTACTCCGCCGGCCAGTGGTCGTAGAGCGCTCGCAGGATGTCCGTGCGGCTGATCTGTCCTACCAGCCTGCCTCCGGACAGCACCGGGAAGCGGCGGAAGCGCGAGCGGACGAAGCGGTCGGCCGCCTCGATGATGTCGGTGCCGGATTCGATGGTCTCGGGGTCCGCGCTCATGTACTCCTCGACGCTGCCGCCCCAGTCCTGGTGGTAGCTGGCGTTGTACACCACCTGCAAACAATCCTTCTTCGACAGCATGCCCACCAGGCGCTCGTCGCGGTCCACCACGGGCGCGCCCGACAGGCGTTTGTCGAGCAGGGTCCGCGCCGCGGAATGGATGTTGTCAGTGGGCAGGAAGGTGTAGAGCGTGGTGGCCATGTAGTCGTCGACGACGGGAATTCGGGTCATGGTCGTTTCCTCCGGCAGAGACATTGGCTCGCGCCGCCGCAACTGCCACGCAGCGGGCAGCGGCCGAGGAGCACACCGATCCCGAGGCCGAGAACGGCGAGCGCGAAGATCGCAAGGCTGAAAAGTACCGTCGTCATGCGTTGGCCTCCAGGCGCGCCCAGGCGGGGGTGCGCCGCAACTGCGGGCCGGAAGCGCCGCGTGCGAGAAACAGGGCGGCGATGCCGCGCTCCAGCGCATGCAGGAAGCCCGCGTCGGGTCCCATCACCATCAGCGCCGTGGACCAGGCATCGGCCATGCGGCAATCCGCCGCCGCCACGCTCACCAGCGCGAGCCCGTGGTCCACCGGCAATCCGCTGCGCGGATCGATGACATGGCTGTAGCGCCGCCCGCCACGGATGAAATAGTGGACGAAGTCGCCCGAGGTCGCTACCGCCAGGCGGTCCAGCCGGACCCGGCTGACGAGGCGCCCGCCGGGGCCCTCGACGCCCACCAGCCAGCCATTGGCCCCATCATCCGTGGGCGATCCCGCGCAACGGATCTCGCCGCCGATCTCCACCAGGTAGTCGGCGATGCCGTGTGTGGAAAGGATTGCCGCCAGCCGGTCGACTGCCTCCCCCTTGGCGATGCCGTTCAGGTCGAGCGTGGCATCGGCGCGATTCTTGATCACGCCGCCATCCCGGATCTCCAGCGAGGCGCCACGCACACGTTCGAGCAGGGCCGGGGACACCGCAAGATCGGGTTCCATGGCATGGGCGCCCGGCCCGAAGCCCCAGCGCGCCACCAGGGGCGCCGCGAAAGGGTCGTACGCCCCACCACTTTCGGCGCGCACCGCGAGCGCGGCGCGGACGAGGTCTATATCGCCCGCCGACAACACCTGCACCACGCCCCCCGGCGCGCGGTTCAACGCCGCCAGTTCGCTGTTCGGGCGATACAGGGAGAACCGGCTCTCGACCTCGTCCAGCGCGCCGTTGATCACTCGCCGCAACAGGGGCAGCCGGGTGACAGGCACGTCACCACCGAGGCGTATTCGGAAGGCGGTACCCATGGTGTGACCGGCCAGGTCCGGGAGCGCGGCCCAGGTCCAGCGCGGCGCGACGGAGGCAATCGAGAGCGTTGCTGCCAGTCGCAGGAACCGGCGACGGCCGTCCCGTGGATGTTTGCTGTCCGTATTCAAGATCAGACTCCGAAATCGTCGAAGAAGATATCGGCGGGATCCACACCCAGGCCGTCCAGCATGGCGCGCACCGCCTTGATCATCAGTGGCGGACCGCAGAGATAGTACTCGCAGTCCTCCGGTGCGCGATGACTTCCCAGATACTGGTCGAGCACCACCTGGTGGATGAACCCGGTGGCGCCCTCCCAGCGGTCCTCCGGCCGCGGGGCCGACAGCGCCGGGTGCCAGGTGAAGTTATCGTGGCGCGCGGCGAGATCCGCGAAGACGTCCGCGTAGTAGAGTTCGCTGGCGCAGCGGGCGCCGTACCAGTAGCTTATCCGGCGGCTGCTGCGCTGCACCTCGAGGAGGTCGCGAACCTGGGCATGGAGCGGTGCCATGCCCACGCCGCCACCGATGAAGATCGCCTCGCGGCCGCTGTCGCGGACGAAGAAGTGGCCGAACGGTCCCGAGACCTCCACCGTGTCTCCCGGCTTCAATGTGAAGAGCCAGCTCGACACCACCCCCGCGGGCAGTTTCTGCCGCCCGGGCGGCGGCACAGCGGCGCGGATGTTGAGGCGGACGCGATCGTCCTCGCCGGGTCCGTTGGCCATGGAGTACGCCCGGGTCACCGGCTGCCGGGTGCCCGCGGCCAGCGACAACAGGCCGTCGCGGCGCCAGGCGTCCCGCGTCTCCGGATCCAGGTCGATATCGGCGTAATCGAGTCTGTAGGGCGGGCAGGTGACCTGGATGAAGCTTCCCGGGCGACAGGTCAGGCGCTGACCCGGTGGCAGGGCGAGCACGATCTCCCGGATCAGGGTGGCGAGGCCGCGTACTTCCAGGACTTCACAGGCCCAGGTCTGCACGTCGAGATAGATCTCGTCCACCTCCACCGCCATGTCGCCGTTGACCGGCACCTGGCAGGCCAGCCGGGCGCCATCTTTGCATTCCGCCCGGCCGAGGAGCGCCAGCTCCTGGGGCAACGCCTCGCCGCCTCCCGACGCCACCCGCACCCGGCACAGGCCGCAGGTGCCGGCGCCGCCGCAGGCCGATGGCAGGTGGATGCCCGCGATGCCGAGCACGCCAAGGAGGCGCTGGCCGACGCTCACCGTGAGTGGCTCCCGCCCATTGATCCGCACCCGGCAATCGCCGTGCGGTACCAGCAGCCGCCGCGCGCCCAGCACCAGCAGCGCCAGCACCAGTACGATGCCGGTGAAGGCGCCCACGCCGAGGCCGATTTCAACCACCGCCCAGCCCCGCGAAGCCCATGAAGCCGAGGGACATCAGCCCGGCGACGATGAAGGTGATACCG
The DNA here is from genome assembly GCA_030432755.1 of Gammaproteobacteria bacterium. Taxonomy (GTDB): domain Bacteria; phylum Pseudomonadota; class Gammaproteobacteria; order Arenicellales; family Poriferihabitantaceae; genus VYFG01. The sequence continues at coordinate 288,284 of JAUILZ010000001.1, forward strand.
AGACCCTGCAGGCCGTCCGGAATGTCTGCGTATTTCAGCCGCTCACGGATCGCCGCCAGCATGACGATGGCCAGCGCCCAGCCGACGCCGGAGCCGAAACCGTAGACCACGCTCTCGCCGAAGGTATAGCCGCGTTCCACCATGAAGAGGCTGCCGCCGAGGATCGCGCAGTTCACGGTGATCAGCGGCAGGAAGATACCGAGCGAGCGGTGCAGCCCTGGCAGGTGGTATTCGAGCACCATCTCCAGTACCTGCACCATGGCGGCGATGACGCCGATGAATGCGATGAGGGCGAGGAACGACAGGTCGACATCGCCGAGGCCCGCCCAGGCCAGCGCCCCCGGGGCCAGCAGCCAGGTATGGATGAGGTGGTTTACCGGTACCGTCACCGTCTGCACGGCGATCATCGCGAGTCCCACGCCGATGGCGGTTTCCACTCTCCTCGACACCGCGAGAAAGGTACACATGCCGAGGAAGAAGCTGAGCGCGAGATTCTCGACGAACACCGAGCGCAGGAAGAGTTCGGACAGCGGGCTCATCGTGGTGTCTCCGTGCCCGCCACGGGCGCGCGAAACTCCGGGCTCTCCACCTGCTCCGGCCGCCGCCGTCGGATCCACCAGATGATGACGGCGATGATGAAAAACGCGCTTGGCGGCAACAGCATGAGGTGCAGCGGCTCGAAGGCGCCGCCCAGTTCGGCCGGCAGGAACAGCTGCACCCCGAACAGGCTGCCCTGTCCCAGCAGTTCACGCACCGCGCCCACGATCATCAGCACCAGGCCGTAGCCGAGGCCGTTTCCGACGCCGTCGAGAAGGCTGTCCAGAGGGCGGTGATGCATCGCGAACCCCTCGGCGCGGCCGAGCACGATGCAGTTGGTCACGATGAGGCCGACGAACACCGACAGCCGCTTGCCGATCTCGAACAGGTACGCCTTCAGCACCAGGTCCACCACGATCACCAGCGAGGCGATGATGGTGATCTGGACGATGATGCGGATCGAGCGCGGCAGTTGTCGCCGGACCAGGCTGACCAGGAACCCGGAGAGCGCGAGCACGCAGGTCACCGCGATGCTCATCACCAGCGCGGTGTCGAGGGAGGTGGTCACCGCGAGGGCGGAGCAGATACCGAGGATCTGCAGCGTGACCGGGTTTTCGCCGATGAGCGGCGTCACCAGGGTGCGGAATCGCGCGCCCGCCATGTCAGGCTTCGCCCCGGCGCAGGCGCCGCAGGTAGGGGCCGAAGCCCAGCTCGCCGAGCCAGAAGCGGACCAGGCCATTGACCCCGCGCGTGGTACGCGTGGCGCCGGAGATGCCGTCGACGTGAAACGGGTCGCCGCGACGCCCGGTACCGCCCACGGTGATGCCCACCGAGCCGTCGTCGGCGTAGGCCTGCTTGCCCTGCCAGAGCGCCTCCCAGTCCGGCTCCTGGATGCGGCTGCCGAGGCCCGGGGTTTCGCCCTGCTCGTAGAAGCGCAAAGCCAGGATCTCGTTGCCGTCTCCGTCCATTGCGAGGTAGCCGCGGAGCGCCGACTGGTATCCCGTACCCACTACCGGGAGGATCACAAGGCGCGGCGACCCGTCGTCGCGCCGCGCAAGGTAGATCACGGCGTGGTTGGCGCGCCGGCCGATGCCGGCCGTATCCCGGTCCGCGGGCAGGGCGATGCTGCGATCGGGGTCACGCGTGGCGGCGACGGCATCGTAAAGGTCGGGGTCGACACCGTCGTCGTAGCTGCCATCGTCCAGGCGCACCACCCGGGGCTCGATGTCTTCACGCCCGATGCTGCCGATCGCATCGCCGAGCGTGGCGAGAGTGGCGTCCAGACGGGCAAAGCGCTCCGCTTCCAGGTTGGCGAGGTAACGCGGGCGCAGGCTCACCGCGGCGACGGATACCACGAGGGCGCAGACCAGCGCGATGCACAGGGCGATTCCCAGGGCGCGCAGCGGGCTGTCGGCGGGGGCATCAGTGGGCATGGCCAGTGTGCCTCCGGCGGATGTTGTGCGCGACCACGCCGTGGTCGATTAGCGGCGCCAGCATCGATACCATCAGGATCGCCGGGTACACCGCGTCCGCGTGGGCGGGAGTTGCTACCCGCAGCAGGACCACCAGCAGTCCTGTCAGGATCCCCTGGATCCAGCGGCCCGCGTTTGTCGTGGTCGATGCCGACGGGTCGGTGGCGAGGAACACGACGCCGAATGCCGCGCCCCCCAGCACGAGGTGCCAGTGCCAGGGCAGGGTGGCCAGGCCGCCGTCCGCCATACCGTTACCCACGGCGTTCGCGACCAGGCTGCCGAGGACGATCCCGATCACCGCGCCGGCGATGATCCGTATCGAGGCGAGACGGGCGGCGACCAGGATGGCGCCGCCGACGAGGATCGCCGGGAGCGCGGTCTCGCCCATCAGGCCCTGGGCGCGGCCGAGAATCGCGCCGCCCCAGTCGATGCCCGACCAGGCAAACGCGGCCATGCCTTCGCGGTGATAGGCGTCCAGCAGCGTGGTTCCCCCGTGACCCGCGAGCCCGGTCCACAGCGGGTGATCGGTGAGCGCTCCCGGGAACGACACCTGCATCGCCACCACGCCCACCAGCGCCGGGTTGAGAAAGGTGCGGCCCGCGCCGCCGAACACCGCGTAGGCGAACACCAGGCCGAAGGAGAGGCCGAACAGCGCCTGGCCCAGGGGCACCGCGGGATGGCAAAGCAGGGTGAACAGCACGGCGTAGACGAGGTACGCGGGGTCGAAGGGCCTGCCCCTCGCCACCGCGAACACCCGCTCCCATACCCCGCCGGCGATGATCGTCAGGACGAGGACCGGGAGCAGGTGCACCAGGCCGACGACCAGCACGTCCACTGCCGATGACCTGGCGGTGTCGACGCCGAGCGCCACGATGGCATGATCGCGCCAGCCGTCCGCGCCACCGCCATGGAGCGCGGCCGCGTCCAGGTATCGGCGACCGGTGGAGATCACCGACCAGGCGAGCACCGGCAGAAGGGCGAGCAGGCTGAGGCGTGCCAGGCGTCTGTAGCGGCCCGCCGGGGTTGGCGCGATGCCCGTCACGGCGCGCGCCAACTCAGCCGCCCTCGCGCGAGATGCGGTCAAGCATGATGCGCAGCAATGCGCCGTAATCAGCGCCGGCGCTGGAGGCCGCGCTGAGCGCGGCGAGATCCTCCTCCACCAGTTCCAGCGCGCCCAGCGCCCGTGCGCGCTCCGCGTCGCCCACCAGCAACGCCCGCAGCATCGGCGCGGCGAGGATGCCGGGCGGAGACAGGCGGTCGAGGTCGGTGGTGGGCAGCAGAGGGGCGATGGTATCGTCATCGGCCCCCGCGCCAGGCGGCAGTGCCGTGATCTGGAACTGGCGCTGGCCGAGAAACGCGCCCGGACCGGCCGCCAGGCGGCCATGGGTGGCGGCGCCGGTGACGAGCGTGGCCGCCGGATCGATGGTCATCCCGGCGACGACGTCGGCCACCGCGGCCCCCTGGGCCACTTCCACCAGGCAGGGCGATGCGACGCCCGGGCCGCCCACCGAGACGACGCGTTCGCGCCAGGGAATTCCCTCGCGCAGCAGGCGGCCGAGGGACATCACGTCCTGGCAGGTGATTTCCCAGGCCGTACGCCCGCCGCCGCCCACGGGGCAGAGGTGGTGAATCGACACACCGGGCAGACACGCGGGGTGGCCACCCGACACGGTCACCGGGCGCACCCTGGAATCGGTGGCCGCCGGGGCCGGCTGCCCCGGGGCGACGCAGCAATAGACGGTGCATTGCGCCATGATCGCCAGCGCATCGAGCCCGGCGGCGAACCACCCCGGTTGACGCGCGATCACCTGTGCCGGGTCCGGCGCCAGGGGCCGGGTATCCAGCGCGGCGACGAACACCGCGTCGGGCGAGGCGTCGGGCAGGGGCAGGTAGCCGTAGGGGCGGGTCCGGATCGCGGTCCACAGGCCGCTTTCCAGCATCAGGCGGCGGATATCGCCGGGTCCCGGCCGCTCCGGTACCTTGAGTTCGTCGGCCGCCGGCGCGTCGTCCCCGCGGATGGCGATCCACTGGAGCGAACGCCGGGCACCACGCTGCACCCGGCTCACCGTGCCGCCGATGGCGGCGGTGAAGGCGATATCCGGGTGCCGACGGTCGCGCAGGAGCACGCCCCCGGGCGCCACCGGGTCGCCCTCGTCCACCACGACGTCGAACCGGGTGCCGGGAAAATCCGCGCCGAGGACACCCACGCGCGACGCAGCTTGCGCGCGTAGCGTGTCCAATCCCGGCGCGGCGCCGAGCGCGGGCAGGGGCACGCCACGCACGGCGATGCTGAGCGCCGGCGCGGCGCCGTCAGCCGGCGACCGCATCGCCTTGCCCGTCCTCCGCCAGGTATTCCGCCAGCAGTTCCGTCAGGCCCATCACCTCGACATCCATGGCGTAGTGCTCGATGCCCTCCTCGAGGATGTTGCGGCAGTTGGCGCAGGCGGTAACCACCGCTTCCACGCCCAGGGTTTCGAACTGAGCCTTCTTGCGCCGGAATGCCGCGAGTCGGAGACCTTCCGCGCGCTCGTTGGCGCTAACCCCGCCGCCACCGCCGCAGCACCAGTTCATCACGCCGCTGTCCGGGCCTTCGACGACGTCCGCCGCTACCGCCTCAAGGAGGCGGCGGGGCTCGTCCACCACGCCACCCTTGCGCACCAGGTTGCAGGGGTCGTGGAAGGTGACGCGCACGCCGGTCCTGCCCGCGGTGGGCAACCTGCCCGCGCGTTTCAACTCGTCCAGCAGTTCGACGATATGGATGATCCGGTACGGGACCTCGCGGCCCAGGAGTCCCGCGCTTTCCCACCGGATCGCGGTATAGGCGTGACCGCATTCCGGGCTGATGATGTTCTTCACGCCAAGGCTTTCCGCGGCGTCGAATACCCGTTGGAGCAATTCCCTCGCCACGTCGGCGTCGCCGATCTGGATGCCGCTGTTGGTGGCCTCGAAGGCCCTGCTGCTGAGGGTCCAGGAAACGCCTGCGCGGTGCAGTATGCGGGTGATCGCCCCGATGTACTCGGGGTACCCCATGATCTCCAGCGACGACAGCAGGGCGAGGTAATCCGCGCCCTCCCGGTCCACCGGCACGCCGAGCCCGGTCTCCCTTTCCACGTGCCGGATCTGGGCTTCCAGCGCCTTCCAGGTGAGGCCCATGGGACTGCCGACCTCGACCGTGCGCCGGGTCGCGCCCTTGAGCCCCTCGGGCGCATAGCCGGCGGCGGCGAAGCCCTCGCGCTGCTTGCGCAGCATGGCGGTGATGTCGTTGCCCACCGGGCAGACCATGGTGCAGCGACCGCACAGCGTACAGGCATCGTAGACCAGTTCCTCCCAGTCGGCGAAGTCCTGCTCGTCCAGCGGTTCGCTGATCCCGAGTTTGCGCGCGAGGCGGCCGAAGAACGTGTACTCCTGTCGCCAGACCTTCTTCAGCGGCGCCAGCTTGTGGATCGGCGTATAGCGCGGATCGCCCGTTTCCGCGTAGAAATGACAGGCCTCCGCGCACAAGCCGCAGTGAACGCAACTGGAAAACCACGTCGCGACCCGGGCGTCGATCTGCGCTCGCAGGCGTTCGATACCCCTCTCCAGGCTGGTTTCCGGCGCGTAGGTGGACATCCGGTTCATGCGCCGACTCCGTGGCGCGCGGCCCTGGCGCCCGTGGCTGCCCGGCCCATGAACAGGGTGAACGCATGCATCAGGTGGCTGAAGGGAAAATACAGAAGCAGCAGTTCCACCGCGAACACGTGCAGCACCCGCAGACCGGTGAAGGACTCATATAGCGCGAGGCAGCCGGTGAACATGGCGAGGAACGTGAGCCCCGCGGCGAGATGGTCGTCGAGCGAGGACAGCAGGCGAGTGACCGGGTGCATCACCCGCCTGAGCCAGAGGAGGATCAGCCCGGCGAAGGCCAACTCCGCCGCGATAACGAACCCCCAACGCGGCATCGGAGTCCAGCCGGGGCCAGGCAGGTAATGATCGAGGAAGCGCACGTGAGGCGCGGCAAAGAACAGCAGCGCGAACAGGCCGAGATGGAACGCATAGCCCGCGATAACGGGCAGCAGGTTTTTGCGGCCGACGCCGTTTCGCGGCCAGCTCCGCCGCAACAGCCCGGCGAGCCCGCCCGCCAGCCCGGAACCCCGGGGCGACGCCGGGTCGCGGGGGAACCCGAGCGCCAGGATGGCAACGATCCGCCAGGCCACGCCGAGGCAGAACACCAGCAGTGAAAACGTCCAGAGCGGGCCGAGAATGAAGCTAGTCATTACCTTTCGCGTCGTCATCCACCGCCGCGGGCGATTCGGTCTGTCGCAGCCACAGGTCGTGATGCAGCGCCGCCCAGCGACGCTCGACGGCGCCACCGAGCATCCCTCTCAGGGTCCCCTCGACGCCCACCGTGCCGAGGTAGACGTGGCCGAACGACACCGCGACCAGGATCAGCGCGGCGGCAACGTGAAGGAAATGCGCGAGTTCAAGCGTGGTGCGATCCCAGCCGAACACCGCGAAATCGAGCACCAGGCCGGACAGGGACAGCCCGAGACCGAGGACACAGACCAGCCAGAACCATGCCTTCTCACCGAGGTTGAACCGCCAGGCGCTGGCGTGCCTGCCGAACAGGCCTCCACCGGCGGCAAGCCAGCCGAGGTCACCCCTTTGCGGGAGATTGTCACGCGCGTAGCCGCTGATCAGCAGGACGAGAGCGAACAGGAAGATCGGTCCGAACAGGTTATGCGCCTCCTTGGCGCCGGAGGCGATGGCGGCGAATCCGCGGGCGCCGAACAGGGGTTCCAGCGCCCCGCGACCATAGAGCAGGACCAGCCCGGTGACCGCCAGCAGCAGGAACAGGCTGGCCGTGAACCAGTGGGCAATGCGATGGTTGATGCTGAAGCGCGGTATCGTGGTTCCGTCATCCTCACCTTCCAGCCGTACCGGCCCGCGGAAGGCGTAAAACCCCGCGAGCGTGAGCAGGACGCCACCCAACAGCCACGCGCCCCAGGGCGCCAGCAGCCGATTGCGGGCCTGGCGCCACTCCTGGCCATGACGGTTCATGGCGACACCGGACTCCACTCCACGCACGGACGATACACCCGTGGCGCCTTCCTTGAGGGAGCGCCAGAAATCGGCACTGGTATGCCCGGGCGGCCGGGCAATGGCCGCCGTATCGCCACCGGACGCCGCCTGCTGCGCGGGCGCCGCCGGCGTCCAGCAGGCAAGCAGGAGCAGCGCGAAAACGGCGACCAACCAGTGGTAACGGCTAGGCATGAGAACCATTTGGCTGAGTACGTCTCGTGGCAGGCCGGCGAAAGAGTCCCCGATATTACGGGCATCCGGCCAGTACATCAGTTGACGTGGATCATGTTCGGAGCAAACCCCGCTCTGTATCGTCCCGGGCATCGATCTCGCCGCTTGCCGGCATCGCAATGCCATACTAAGATTTGTCCCGGGGAGTTGGTGCGCAATCGGAGAATATTCATCTGGTAGCGCCATCCGCTCGCGTTTCCACGTGCGACTTACCATCATGAACTTCGGAGGAACCAGAAATGCCACTGGCACGACACTTCTATCGGCAACGACAACTACAAGGTGGCGGGATCCGTGGCGTATTTCTGCGCCCTGGTGACAGCCGCCCCGTTGGCCGGGTACTTCGTTAGCCAGGGGTTCGTGGCGTCCAGCGTTCGTTAGAGGCGGGATATCGAATCCCGGCACAAGATGGTCGATTCGAGTCATGGTGATTGGTTGGATCGCCTGTTCCGCCTCACCGGCAGAACGGCGCTGATCACGGGCGCCTCCTCCGGCATCGGTGAACATGCGGCCCGATTGTTCGCCGGTACCGGCGCGAAGGTCGTTCTTGCGGCGCGGACCCGAACACGGGTCGAGGCCCTGGCATCTGAAATCGTCGACGCCGGCGGCGAGGCGCTGGCAGTGGAGATGGATGTCACGGACCGCGACAGCGTCGAATTCGGCGTGGAGACCGCGGTCAGGCGTTTCGGTGGGCTGGATATCCTGCTTAACAACGCGGGCATCGCGCGCACCGACCGCTACCTGGACATGAGCGAGGAGGATTGGCTCGCGGTGCTGGAAACCAACCTGAGCGGGGTCTGGCGCGTGGGTCAGCTCGTGGCCCGGCAAATGGTGAGCCAGGAGTCTGGCGGCAGCATCATCAACGTGGCGTCCATCCTCGGACTCGCCACCCAGCGTCGCCAGGCCAACTACGCCGCCGCCAAGGCGGGGGTGATACAGCTCACGCGCACCATGGCGCTGGAACTCGGTCGCCGCGGGGTAAGGGTCAATGCGATAGCCCCGGGCTACGTCGTGACCGGCATCAATCGCGAGTTCTTTGACAGCGAACGCGGGCGGGAATACGTGCAAGGGCTGTTCCCCGGGCGGCCGGGAGAACTCGGCGAACTCGACGGCGTGTTGCTGCTGCTGGCGGGCGCCGCGGGCAGCTACATCCAGGGCGTGACCATACCAGTGGATGGCGGCGCATTGCTCGGCTCGTTATAGCCCGCGCGGGCCAAATTCGCTATCATCCGCCAGCCCCGCTTCACCCTTATTTCCCGCCTCTTTCCGTGTATTTCCTGCTGGTCATTGTCATTGCCGCCGCCCTGGGCGCCGGCTCCAACCTCGACAATGACATCCCGGATGGCGTCGGCGCGTGGTGGTGGATCGCGATGGTGGCCGCCTGGCTGGGTCTCGGGTTTTCCGCGGCGATGCGCGATTCGGAGTGGCGCACCCCGATTGTGCTCGGTTCCGGACTGGTGATGGGGCTCGCCATCTGGTTGACCGATGCGACCATGACAACCTTCATTTCCGGGGTCGCATTGCTGTTCGCCCTGCTCCTCGCGCGCTGGTCCGGCGGCGGTACCTCCAGGGGGACCGCATACGTGGTCTGGGGTTTCGTAGCGCTGGCCCTGGTGCTGATGCCGGTAGCGATGAACAGCATTACCCTGAAACTTCCCAACCTGTCCGGTGGCACCTACCTGACGCTGTATTCCCAGCCCGATGAGAAGCCCCTGTGGGACGGGCGCTACTACAATCGTCTCGACAACCATAACGAGGTGTATGCGGGCCTTGGCATCCAGACCTGGCTCGGCTATCCCCATGATGCGCCACTGCTGCGTATCGATATCCTGCGTGAGGGTATCGTCCTGCGCATCATCTCCGTTACCTATGAAGCCCGTCTCGGATTCCTCGACCTGACGCTGATGAAGCTCGAAGGCGAGGACCTGATGCAGCTCGAAAGCAGCGATCTGAGTCCGTCCATCCAGCGGCAGATGAGAAGGAACATGCTGCTCATCGACCAGATCCCGTTCGAAGAGCCAGGCTGGATACGGTTGCCACCACTGGATGAAACGAACATTCCCTGGCAGAGCCATGCCATGGCCATCGCGGTGAGATTGCTGTTCTGGCTGATTCTCGCCCTGGGTCTGTTTTACTGGTCTCCGGCGGCGATGGAGCGCAAGCGTTGAGCCGGCCTGCCCCCGATAGCGGCATCCTGCGCCACTGGTACTGGATGTGGCTCGTCAGCGCCCTGTTCGTGGCGGCCATCGCGTACTTCTTCTTCTTTCGATACCCCGTGTGGTATCGCAACGGGTTTCGCGCCGTCAGTCTCGCGCACGAGATGAACTACGCGGTGTGGTGGTCGGGGATCTGCCTGTTCATGGCCGGGCTGGTGTTTGCTACCGTCGGAAGCCTGGAACGGGTGCGCGGAGGCCGCGCATGGATCTGGTACGTGATGGCGCTGGCGATGCTGGCGCTCTGCATCGACGAGGTCGGATCGCTGCACGAAATGGTCAGCCGCGTCAGTGGCTGGTGGGGCCTCGCGCCCTTCGCGCTGGTGTTTGCCGTTGTATTCGGGATCGCCTTCGTGCACGTGGCGAGAAACCCGGGGACGCGGGTGGTGGCGTTCCTGATATTTCTCAGTTTCGCCATTTTCGTCGGCGTCGCCGGGCTTGAACACCTGGAGCATCTCGAGACGTTCCGTCACCATTTCTGGCGACGGCTACGCCAGGTTGGCGAGGAAGGCATCGAACTCGTCGCCATGGGCCTGCTGATCACCGCCGGCCTGATGGCAATGCGCCGGATGGGGGATCCGGACCGCCGGTTCATGAATGCCACCCGGGTGGTGCGGGAGATGGTGACCTGGCCCATCGCGATGTTCGGGCTGTTCGTCGCCCAGGTTGCGGTCATCTCGGTGGTTATTCTGCCGAACCACAGCTACTTCCCCGAGGGAGTGATCGCCGCGGTCTACCCGATGTTGATGTTCTTCTGCCTCGGTATCCTGCTCAGGCAGCTTGCCGCGCAAGGTCACAGGGGCATCTACAACTGGATGGCCTTCCTGTTCTTCCTGACCTCGATCCTGCAGCTATACAATCTCGCCGAATTCGTGGAAAAACTGTTCTCGGTCAATGTCCCCTGGCTGGACCAGCCACCGGCATCCTGGCTGACCACCCTGGTGCCCTACCTGGTGCTGGCGGGGTGGAGCATGAAGCAGGGCGTGGTAACGCGTCGACAGGTTGGCATGCACCTGCTGCTGATCTTTCTCTGCCTGTTACTGCTCGAGCCCGCGATTGAGAACCTGACGCTCCTTGAGCATCTCTACGCCCTTTTTGCCAGCGTGGTGGCCTGGTCATGTTACCTGGTGATCCGGCCCCTGTTTACGGAACATAACTGATGGCCGTCTCCGGAGATCGTCGTATCCTGCTCGATGGTGGCATGGGGCGGGAGCTGAAGCGCATGGGCGCACCGTTCCGCCAGCCGGAATGGTCCGCGCTGGCGCTGATGGAGGCTCCCGACACAGTTACCCGGGCGCATCAGGGATACGTGGATGCGGGCGCCGACGTGATCACCACCAACAACTACGCCGTGGTGCCGTTTCACCTGGGCGAGGCGCGCTACGCCAGCGATGGCCGTCGCCTCACCGCGTTGTCCGGTGAACTGGCGCGCCGGGTGGCGGACGCCGCCGGCCGAGACGTGCGCGTCGCGGGCGCGCTTCCTCCCCTGTTCGGATCCTATCGCCCGGACCTGTTTCAGCCAGCGCGCGCGGCGGAACTGCTGCCCGGTATCGTCGCCGCGCTGGATCCCTGGATCGATCTCTGGCTCGCGGAGACCATGGGCAGCCTGGCGGAATACCACGCCATTTCCGCAGCCCTGGCGGGCAGCGACAAACCGTTCTGGGCATCGTTCACGGTGAGCGACGAGGCGGAGGATGCCGGTCGCTGCCTGCGATCCGGCGAGCCCGTGGAAGCGGTGTATGACGAAGTCTCCGCGGGTCCTGCAGAAGCCATGCTGCTCAATTGCAGCCAGCCGGAATTTATCAGTGAAGCGCTTCGACGGGTTTCGACAAGGGCAGGAGATGCCGGTGGATTACGCCTCGGCGCCTACGCCAATGCCTTCGAACCCAGACCGAAGGATGCGCTGGCGAATACCGATCAGGCAATCCTGCGCACAGAACTGGATCCCCCTCGCTACCTCGAATTCGTCCGTCGATGGGTGGACACCGGCGCCACGATTGTCGGTGGCTGTTGTGGTATCGGACCGGACCATATCCGTATGATGCATGAATGGATGCACACATGATATCCCACTGCCGGGAACGCTATCCTTTTAAGGATCAATGCGTGCGCCGTTACTGGCGCCAGTGATACGCAGGATAATTTGATGGAGAAACTGGAAGGAAGTTGCCTGTGTGGCGCGGTACGGTTTTCCCTGTCGGGCACGACCTCGGGAATCTACCAGTGCCGATGCTCGCTCTGCCGCAAGGTCAGCGGTTCAGCATCCAACTCGGCGCTATGGGCTTTCGGTGAATTTACCTGGCTTGCTGGAGAGGACAACATCAGCCGCTGGGCAACCCCTTCCGGATTCCGCTCCGACTTCTGCCGCACCTGCGGCAGCCCGTTGCCCAATCCACTGCGAGATGGCAGTGGTCACTGGGTGCCTGCCGGTCTGCTTGATGAAAATGTCGACATCCACGTGGTAGCCCAGGTCTGCGTGGCATCCCGTGCGAACTGGGACGACATGACCGCGACCGGCAAGAGGCTGGATGATATGCCCGACCGGGATACATTTCGCGAATTGATTACCAACGCTCACGACCGCTGAACCCAGGTGGAACTCGTTCGCGCTACGCAGAATGATTTGCAGGATCTACTCAACCTGGTGCGGGCCTACCACGCGTTCGAAAACATCGAGCGCAGCGACGAGGAGCGCACGCAGGCATTGCTGCCTTTACTGTCGGACAATGCCCGGGAAGGCGGTGTGTGGCTTGTTCATGAGTCAGGACAAGCGATCGGATACATCGCCCTGTGTTTCGGATACAGTATAGAACTCGGCGGCCGCGACGCATTCATCGATGAACTGTTCGTGGCGGAAAGCCATCGCGGTCACGGCATCGGAAGCGCCGTGCTGGATGCCATCAAAGAGATTGCCAGGGAAAGCGGCATTCGTGCCTTGCATCTGGAAGTCGCGCGGAACAATGCCAGGGCAAGGTCGATCTACGCGACGAAGGGATTCGAGTCGCGCGACAAGTACCATCTCATGACGCGTATGCTGCGGGGCTGAACGGGTCGGGTGCCTGGCCGCTGTGCTATGATGACCGGTGAACCCGGAGATAGGGAGGCGCGATATGTACACGCGACTGGTCAAGGTGGTGTTTGTGGCGGCGATGGTGATGTTTCTGGATTCCGGCGCCGCACAGGGAAAGACGCTCTACGTCGAGAAATGGGGCGACGACGCCAGTGACTGCTCACGCAGGGAGCCCTGCTTCACGATCGGGGAGGCGATCGACAAGGCGCGCAGGAACGACCGCATCGTGGTCGGCCCCGGCCAGTACCCGGAAAACCTGCAAATCCTCTCCAATGACGATGGCGACCCGCTGGACGGGCTGAAGCTCGAGTCCAGCGCGGGGCGGTTCGCCACCTCCATAGAGCCCCAAGCCGCGGCCACCGCGGTAGTCAACATTGGACAACCGAGGGTCGGTATCGGTCGCAAGGGCAGGGGGTTCTCCATTGAAAAGACAATGGGCCAATACGGCATCTGGATTCCGTCAGTATCCAGCGCGGGAATCCGGATCGAAGGCAATCGCCTGAGCGGGCACCCTACCGGCATGCTGGTCAAGGGAGACCGGCTGCAGGTGCGGGACAATGTCGTTGAATCCACCACCGACTACAGCATCCGCTGCAACAATTGCACCCGGGCCCTGATCCAGGGAAACCATGTGTCCAGCGAAAACGATTTCGGCGGTATTTCTCTCGAGTTTTCCCAGTCGGTAACCGTGCAGTACAACCGCGTGCTCTATGGCGGTGGAATTTGGATTGATGATGCCAGTAGCGGGATCAAGGTGAAGGACAACGTGTCCGCCTACAACCCGGGTGGTCCGGGAATCCGGACACAGGTTGCTGACGGATTTATCGCCCAGGGAAACATCGCCACTTTCAATGAAGGTTCCGGGGTGCACGCCAACCAGTCGGGCCCTGCTGGCAAGCCGATACAGATAAAAAACAACCTGGTCAGCGTGAACCGCGACAACGGAATGGCGCTCTATGATCTAGTCGATGCCCTGGTGAACGGCAATACTGCCGCGGACAACAACAACTATGGTTTCAACCTGGGACTGGAACTACAGACAGCCAGGATCCTGAACAACAGTACTTGGTTCAACGACGACGGTGGAACGCACTGTGGAATCTACAGCTTTGCCGGAGTCGCCATTGGCTACGTCCGCCACTATCGGGGTGGCGGTGACATCAATTGTGGTGATGCGCTTGGCGGTTCCGAGCGTTCGACGCCTGGTCCGTTGCGAGTCAATCGGGCGCGACAACTCTAGAAGGTTGCCTATCGGCTTCGACGCAAATCGCTGCCAATTGGCCCGCTGACCGGGCAAATTGCCAATATTGATTCCGGGTTCCGTGCATGGCAACATCCGCGGGCAAAGATTGGCGCAGACATGAACCCTCCAACATGACCGACAATCCTCAATCGAATCTGGCGGGTGGTCCGGCCGGACCGGGTACCGAATCCGTGGACCGCCAACGGCGGAAACTGGCTGCGTTTCTGTTCGCCGCGCCGGCGATCCTGACCCATGGCCGGGAAGCACTGGCTTCGGTGCCGCCGCTACAACTGCGGCACCTGCACACGGAAGAGCGCCTCGTGATTTTTCGTCCCCCGGGTGGATCGTTCGATCGCGACCAGCTCTCCCACATCCAGTGGTTTCTGCGGGATTTCCGCACGGGTGACACCCATGACATCAATCCGCGCTTGCTGGAAGCCATGTGGCGGATCCAGCAACGGACCGACAGCGAGGGGACTTTCGAGATTATTTCGGCCTACCGCTCGCCGGCTACCAACGACATGCTCCGCAATCGCTCCGCGAACAGTGGCGTTGCCAGGAAAAGTCATCACATGAGCGGTAATGCCCTGGACATCAGGCACTCCGAAGTCGGTGTTGGCGGGCTGCGAAAAACGGCCCTGTCACTGCGCATGGGCGGCGTCGGCTACTACCCGAAATCCGGCTTCATCCACATCGACACCGGCAAGGTGCGCTCCTGGTGATATTCCGGCGCAGCTGCGCCCGATGAGAACCCTGTTCGCGGCACTGGCGCTTTTCTGCCTGTGCCATCCAACTCCAGTCAGCGCCGCTGATCCGCCGGAGCTGCTCGTCCCCCACGCGGTGGAGCAGTTCTACCAGCAGCGTGGCGATCTTCCCGGCTGGAGAGACGAACGGCTCTATGAAGACCTCATCACCGCCATCAGGGCGCTCGCGGAGCATGGCCTCGACCCGGAACGCTACCACCTGCAGGCGCTCGAGACCCTGAGGGGATCTCCCCCCGAACGCGAGCGCCTCGCCACCGACGCCTGGCTTGCCGCCGCCGCCAACCTGGAACGGGGTATCCTGGACCCCGCATCCTACGCCCCCGGCGTGGCAACGTCCGAGCGTGCCGCCGACCTTGGCGGCGCGCTTACCCGGGCGCTTGCAACGGGAACGGTGCGAAGCGCGCTGGTGGCCCGCGCGCCTTCCCATCGGGAGTACGTTGCGTTGAGGAACGAACTCCGCCGGCTGCTCCCACTTGTAGAGGAGCCCGTGGTCAACGTGGCCGCCCATTTCCTCATGAAACCGGGCCTTACCAGCCCGCACGTTGCCACGCTTCAGCAACGACTCGTGCAACTCGAGCTGATGGAAGAACCCGAAAGCCCCGGATTCTTCGACGGCGCGACCGCCGCCGCGGTGAAGGCCTTCCAGCGCCGGGCAGGGTTGAAGGTGGATGCATACGTTGGCTCGGAGACGCGGCGCGAACTCAACCGGCTCCTGTCCGACAAGCGTGCGCGACTGCAGGTCAACCTCGAGCGCTGGAGGTGGTTACCACGGGATCTCGGCCGGCGCCACGTGCGGGTCAACGTCGCCAGCTACACGGCGTCGGCATTCGAAAACGGTGAACGCCAACTCACACACCCTGTCGTCGTCGGCCAGCGCTACCGCGAGACCCCCGTATTTTCCGACGAGATCACCCACGTCATTCTCAACCCGTGGTGGGACACGCCCAGGTCGATCGCGAGGAAGGACAAGCTGCCGATGTTCAGAAACGACCCCGGCGCGGTACAGCGGCTGGGTTTCCAGGTGCTGGATTCGAACGGCGACCGCGTGGATCCCTCCACCATCGACTGGAATCTGGTCAGCGAAAGCGGATTCCCCTATCGATTGCGACAGGAGCCGGGACCCTTCAATGCCCTGGGCCGGCTGAAGATCATGTTCCCCAACGAACACAGCGTGTACCTCCACGATACCCCGGACCAGCACCTTTTCGAGCAGCACAACCGGACTTTCTCATCGGGTTGCGTGCGGGTCCAGGACGTGGTGAAACTGGCATCCTGGGTGCTGGCGGAATCCGGACCGTGGTCCGTGGAAGGTCTCGAAGCGGAGATCGGAAGTGGCAGTACGCGGCAGATCGACCTGCCCAAACCGGTGCCGATTCACGTGCTCTACTTCACCGCGATCGTCAACGACTCGGGGACCGTTCGCTACCTGGAGGACATCTACGGGCGGGACATCCGGATCTGGCAGGCGCTGATGCGAAAGGCGTCGTAGTGCGCGTGGCTCTTGCCAGTGGTTGCTTGCTCTCAACCCGGTTGAATTTGAAGGATTAATTTCTGGTTTAAATGAATCGGATCCAAAACCAGCCCCACGTTGTGCGGCAGGAAAGACAATGCGCCGGCAAGGCAATGGCATCGACAGTGCCGTCCTGCATCCGCGACGACTGACCAACCGGGCGGGAAACGGCCGCGTGCTAAGATGGATGTCGGTTCAATGATCGAGGAAGGAGCCATGACCAACCCCGTCGTATGGTTTGAGATCTATGTCCAGGACCTGGAACGCGCCACCGCCTTCTACGAAGCTGTCCTGGAAATGAAACTGGAACCGATGGATTCTCCCGTCGAAGGCCTGCGCATGATGGGCTTCCCCGCCAACATGGAAGCCAGCGGCGCCGCCGGCGCCCTGGTGCAGATGGAAGACTTTCCCGAAGGGCAAGGCAATCGTGTCCTGGTATACCTCGGTTGTGAAGACTGTGGCGCAGCAGCGTCACGTGTGAAGACTGCGGGTGGCGATGTGGAAAAAGAAAAGCTTTCCATCGGCCCCTACGGCTTCATCGCCCTGATTCGGGATACCGAAGGCAACATGGTGGGGTTGCATTCGATGACCTAGAAGGACGGGTGTCGGGTGGCGGAGAGTGAGGGACTCTTTCCCGGTGGACTTCTACTCTATACCTTATTGAATTTGAAGGACTAATTTGCTGGTGTCAATTAAAGGGATCGAGATTGTACCTCACCTTGTGCTACAGGAAAGCCAATGAGCAGGGCGATCTCTGGTCTCAAAGCTCATACTCATCGTAGGTCCTCAAAACCTCTTCGTGCGTGATGCCCAGATACGCCATTGTCACGGCGGGGCTGCTGTGATTGAGCACTTTCGAGATTTTCTCGATAGGAACTCCGTCAGAAAACATGGCGAATCCCCGGCTTTTGCGCATTGAGTGAGTGTTGATCCTCAATCCAAGGCTGTCTCCGGTACTCTTGAAGGCCCGCGAAACCGAAATGCGCGATATTGGTTGAATCAGCCCCTTGGTCCGATTGGACCGAACTTGGAACAGGTATTTGTCAGCCGGGAATTCGCGTTTCCGCTTCTCAATGAGGCGAATGGCGGTACCGTTAAGGCGAATCACCCGTTTTTTCCCTGTCTTGGCCTCTGTAGTGGCGCAGACGCGGGTTTTGAGGTCTATCTGGTCGTAGGTGAGGGAAAGTAGGTCACTGATCCTTAGAGAGAGGTTGAGACCGATTTTCCAGATGTCTGAATAAATCTCCCCAAACTTGTGTCGCAGGACTGACTCAACGGCGGAAATTTGGTCTTTGCTTCGGACTGCATCTACTGAATTCATCGTATGTAACATAACCTAGTTTGAGATTATATATTGTAACATACAGTATCGAATCTAGAACATAATCGTTATATATCAACGAGATAGTATGTAACAGAATGTGATTATGTTACATAGATGGCGGGAGGAGCAAAAAGGCACACGCAGAGCTCCCAGAGGCTCCAGAATGGCCCCCAGAAGGCCACAGAAGACCCAAATGGGTTCAATTGGGGCCAGAATGGTTTCTGGTAACAAGTTTGCTCGTGAATGTTACCGGCTGAGTAAAGTTGACTAAGTAGACAGGGTGATCAATTTAAACCAAGACATTTGGCTCTCGGCAAATGGGAAATCTTGTGGTTGCAAGGTATTCGAACCGAGATTTAGCGGGAATGAGTGAAGAGTGTTTGATCGAGTCGAGAAGGGCCTTGAAGCGGCTATATTTTTTCTACAATTCAATGTCACCACCCTGAATCCAGTTAGAAAATCTAGAACAGCTAAATAAAACTGCGGGAGAACAGATTCTTGATCAAATCGTATATGGATATAGTAGACGATTTGTTCTGATCACGTAGATCAATTGTTGGGATTCAAGGAATCTTTGGTATTTGATAAAATCCAATACCAATTCATAACAACAAGGAAAATGAACTACAACATCTACAACAAAGATAAGCTTCAGCAGGAAAACATCAAATGGATTGGAGAGGTGATCAAAAGAAACAACCTAAGAATCTTCGTAACTTTGACATTCAAGTATGATGTTTCTGAAATTCAAGCAAACAGGACAATGAGCATCTTCCTAAATATGCTTGAGAGACAGTGTTTTGGACACAATCGAACAAATAATCCAGAAAGAAAGCTATACAGGGTTGTTATCAAAGAGGTTGATCCATATGGTAACAACCTTCACTATCATCTGGCGATAGTAGATCCTGAAAGGACCAGCAACAGATGGGAAGCTATGTTTTTTAAGGACACGATTGAATATTTGTGGTTGAAGTTTAGTGTTTCTGGAAACGTACATATTGAATCAAACGAAAGTTGGTTCAAGAAGGTGTATGACGTCGAGGGAATGGCGAAATATTTGTGTAAAACCCTGAAGTTTGGGAATGATGACTTTTTCGATTTAGAGAACAGCAAATTCGATTAGAAATACCCAATTTCAGCAGCTGAAGAAACTGATAGCAAGTTCTACGAACGGCACCTATATTATGAGCATAGAGTATTGGTACTCAAAAATTTAGGCACTAGATGCTTAATTTATAGTAACGACCATATTTCACGATTTATCTATTTCAATACTATTTATCACTAATTTTAAACGTATGATCGATGTGGAATTGATGATTGATGTTTTGATATCTGGAAACAGTTGATTGGTAACTGATTTGTAACTGGAGATAGATCACCGTTAACTGGAATCAGATGATTGATAGCTGGAGATGAATCATGGTTAACTGGATCTAGATGATAGATATCTGGGAATAGATGATAGTTAACTGGAGTCAGATGATTGATAGCTAGAGATAGATGATGATTTACTGAATTCAGTAGATTGACAGCTGAAATATATTAAGAGTGATTAGTGTTTGTTGACTAAACGGCAACGAACTATATGACGTAAATTAGTCGGAGATTTCAATGAAGACAAAAGACGCATCTTCGAGTAATTCTAGAAGACCATATGATCTATCAAAGCAATGGAAAGGGCCCCATATACGCTTGATTCCAACAGTTGAGCCACAAGGGTATCTAGGAAAATTCGGTGCTCACGTTGTAGGAAAGAAGCTATTACCTCTAAGCATTCAAAAAGAGAATTGGGGCGATGAATGCAAGCTTGTCTACAAAGAATTCAAATACCTGATAGCCGAGATTGACAGAGATGTAAATGATTTCAAGGGATTTGAGTACCGAAGAAACTTCGATGAGACAATAACATTCAATCGCAAGGGGATAGAAATATCAAGACACTATCCAGATAAATCAAATTTCGCATTTGCAGATTAGTAGAAACACGACATGAGCACAGGATGTATGGCGATAGGAAATCATAGGATGAATCGTCATTTGTATGAGAGCATTCACCGCCGCTTTGATCCTCTACTAAGCGTCATATCTATCACAGCGACAATACTATGCACAGTAAAAGCATAACCAACCGTTGCATGTATCTAGTTCAATGAACATATCAGATATCTTTCATTTCGTATTTGACAGAAAAGGATTCATCAAGTCGCAAAACAATCAAATTGTAGTACGCAACTGGAGAGGTTCAATTCACACCATTCCATTCGCTGAGCTATCTGGTTTTCCTAGAGTTCAGAAAGATCTATTTAGCATTCTGGTAAAGATACCTACTAAGTATCATTGGGAGAACCATCGATTCTCGCGATTCTCAAAAGTCTATAAGACAGATATAGAAACCGCGATAGATTTTAAAGCCATTGGAATATTCGTTGGTAAAGCAATCGTAAATGAATATGCGCTTATCATCAGATATGCGCTAAAAGAGTTCCTTAGGGATTCTTCAATTGAGTATTTCAACAACAACATAGTCGAATCATTGAAAGATTTCTCTGGTGCAACCAGATCAAAATACATTCCAAAGGAAGTATTGTCGATTGCAAAAGAACTCGAAAGCATCTACTCACAGGATGACTTCCCGAGATACCTTAGACAGAGATTTGAGGTATTGCGTTTGCAAGAGAGAAAGCACTTCTACGACAAAATAGAAGCCAACCCATTGACCACCGAGCAAAGGTATGCAGTGGTCAGAGAAAACGACCGGAACTTGGTGTTGGCTGCGGCGGGAACGGGAAAAACCTCAGTAATGGTTGCGAAAGCACTCGACCTTATTGAAAGTAGAAAATTGGATGGAAACAAAATTTTAGTACTAGCATTCAACAATGCTGCTGCGAAAGAACTGAGGACAAGGATTTCTCAAAGGGCCGAGTATGCTGGAGTAAGATTTTCAGACCCTCCAACAATTTCTACATTCCATGCACTAGGACGAAAAATATTAAAAGATACAGGAATAGATACACATATCTCCGTGCTTGCTGAAGACAACGTTAAGTATGATAAATGGGTGTATGACTGGTTAGTTAGACGCATTTCAGTTAGCACCCAAGAGATGAAGAACTTCATAGCAATTCACTATCATCCAGCCAATCCGTTTGACTTCAAATCAAATGACGAATACGAACGATACGTGCGTGACAATGAGAAACGCGCACTCAGCGGTGATTTGGTCAGAGGATATCAGGAACTTTTGATTGCAAACTGGCTATACCTCAATGGGATTAAATTTGAATACGAACCTAAGTACAAGGTAAAAATTAGATTCGATGTAGGTATTGACTATAGGCCAGATTTTCATGTTACAGGAACGCATATCTTCATTGAGCACTTTGGTATAGATCGAGCAGGAAATACACGCCCGGATATTGATGCAGAAGAATACAAAAAGAGCATGCTACGCAAACGTACTCTACATGCAGAGCAGGGCACTCTGTTACTAGAGACCTATCATTACGATTGGTGTGAGGGAAACTTATTAACCTCTCTCGAACGACAACTCAAAGAGAATGGAATAACCCCAAATCCTATTGAAAAAGATGAAATCTTTGAGGCGCTAAATAATTCAGGCGTGATAGACAATGGAGCGAAAATACTCCAGAAGTCGCTAAATGCAATTCGTATCGAACAACTAAATGACGATCAAATAATAGACAGGTTAAGAAATGGTGGAGTATCGTTCTATACGAGCCATGCGGAACTATTGGTTGCGATCCATAATGACTATGTAGATGCACTTCGCGCTGCGAATGAAATTGACTTTGATGACATGATCATTAGAGCAGCAAACTGTATAGAAGAAGGAATGTTCCGACCGCCGTGGGAGTTTATTCTTGTTGATGAGTTCCAAGATATTTCGGGCTCTCGGATGAATTTTTTGAAGAACTTAATTGCATCTGGGCCAAATCCAAAGATTACCGTGGTAGGTGATGACTGGCAATCCATATACCGATTTGCAGGTGGGAAGCTGGAACTTACGACTAGATTTACAGACCTTGTTGGTAGCAATACAAATACGAAGCTACAAAAGACATTTAGGTATAACAATAGTATTGCTGATACTGCCGGAACGTTTATCATGGAGAACAAAGAGCAATATCATAAGCATGTTACCACTGAAGAATGGGTCAATCGACCTCAAATCTATCTCTTGGATTGTAGAATAGATTCCGAGACCAACAGCATGGCTATAAAAGCCGACTTAGTCGTCAGCAAGATACGTGAGAAGGACAGCGGCGGATCAATTGCTATACTCAGTCGCTATAATTATTTGCTTGACGAAGCGAGGCAGGAACTTAAAAAGTCAACGAATCTTTCAAATGTCAATTTCTGGACATTTCACGGTAGCAAGGGCCTCGAATCGGACTACTGTGTGCTCATAGGACTATCTCAAGGGAAGCTAGGATTCCCAAACGAAAATAAGGACGACATAATTGTTGAAGCATTGTTACCAACGCTAGATTCGTACCCACATTCTGAAGAACGTAGATTGATGTATGTTGCGCTTACACGAGCCAGACACAAGGTGTATTTGATCGCCGATCCAACTGCGCCTTCAGCGTTTGTAAATGAACTCCTTTCACCAAAATACAAAATACATATCTACTCAAAGTCATTTAGAGAATTGTACAGAAGAATATTTAAATGCCCATCATGCAGTGATGGGTACTTCAAAAAGATGACTGGAAAATATGGAGAATTCTACGTATGTAGTTCAAATCTAGCTTGCAAGATAAAACCAAGGATATGTGCGGACTGTGGATCGCCTTCCATTGACGACTCAACGAATAGTGTATGTACGAATCCGAGTTGCAGACGCTCGATGAAAATCTGTCCTAGATGCGGAAGACCAATGAAAATTCGGCATGGGCAATATGGGGAATTCTATGGATGTACTGGATATGGATTAGAGGAAGATCGATGTACTCAAAAGATTAAAATCCATTGAATGCTAGAGCATGGATAAAGCAATTGTTAAGCCACATGGATATCTAGGAAAATTCAGTGCCCATGTTGTCGGGAGAAAAGCAATACTTCATGAGATAAACAAAGAGGACTGGGAAGTGGAAAGTATGCTTTTCTATTAGGCACTCAAAAAGCTATGGGACCAGATTGGCAGATATAACGAAAAATTCACAGGATATGAGTATCGAAGGAACTTTAGTGAGACAATATATTTCAATTACCAAGACGAAATAAAATCGCGATACTGTCAGCAATGACTGATGGTCATTCCACAACAACTGATTCAGATCACGAACATACCAAATTGCGGAATGATTTTAAGATTCTTTAAACGAAACAAACCATCTACCTCAAACGACGGTACTGATTGGGGTGCGCTAAAGGATAAGCTCAGTGCAATTGTGTTTAACCAAACAGAGCATGGTTCAATAGCGTTTAGTGATTCAAATGAAAAAGCAAAACAGGATAGTGCGAACAGCATGCTTGTTGTATTGGAAACCCTTTTCTCAGCCCCAGAATCATACCGATCCACCAAACTACTTAATTCACTTGCGCAGGGATATGATCACTATTGTGTTTGGTTCGCTCGCGGGGACAGCAGAAAGGTGTATTTCGAAAAATCTATACTCTTGCTAACTGAATCCATCAAAAAAGACCCAAATCAGACCTATGCGAGAGCGCAACTAGGAGCACTTCTTATTGATCAAAAACTCGTGAGAAATCTAGAAAAGGGGATAGGTTTGCTTAACGAATTGAAGGAATCCGGAAAATTGCCGGACCATCTAAATTCGACACTATCCAAAGCACAAAGGCAAACAGGAGACTTGAAAGCAAATCAGGAATTCGATCTTTGTGTATACACCGACCCAAGTCCAGCTGTTTTTAGCGAAGAGAGGAAGAGGTTCCGTGCGCTCATCAGGACATATGTCAAAAACAACGAATCAGAGAATTTGATACGGTGTTTGAACGAATACTACAACTTAGCGATATTGGTATACGCTTGCTACGGTGATTTCGATTGCAGCTCAGGCACAATTGGGTGGAAGTATGATGCTGCGGTCGAAATTGTTAAAAGTGTCTGCCAAGAAATAGATTTTGACTATAGAACTACAGGTAAACTAATCGGGGCAAACTATATTTCTGCAAGGGATTGGGGGACATTCAAGAAACATTTTGGTGATGTCGGAATGGAAGCCAATCTATCAACGATGGTGTCAAAATTGAGTAGCAACTATAGCCAATACAAAGATCCATTCTAATGGAGATATCCCATCTAAAGCACTTGTTTCCAAATTCAAACGAAAGATTTCATGCTCTTGTTGAATGGATAGGTGTTGGATCGCCGGATAAATCACTTTGGTTCATTGGGATTGAAGAAGGAGGGAAGTGGACTCATCCTGATCGAAACGTTCAAAACAAATACACGGCTGAACTTAATAAGAGGATGGGACATCCATTTAAAATTTACGAAGAGGATACTGACCGATCGGATATCAATAATAGAGATAAGTCGGCCCAAAATATATGTAAGATTGCTGCTGCCTGTAAGGACCCGCCCATGGAATGGGAAGGATATCGGGAGACAGAATTATGGACAAAAAAGGGCAATGTCTTTAAGGGAAATATTTTACCCATTGGGAAAGAATCTTTGAAGGATTATCCTGACGAGTATAATGACTATTTCGGGGTAACAAGAGATGAATACATTGGTAATTACGAAGAACTTATCAGTATTCGAATGAAGGAAATTCGGAATATGATCGGTAAATTCCAACCGCAAGCAATCATCTGCTTTGGTAAAACATCCGTTACCTCAAGAAACTGGGAACACTTCACTAAGGAATTAAATATTGACCAGTCCCAGATAGCGCCTCCTATTGAAGTAGATAACCGAACAATAAAGTTGATACACGAAAAAAATATAATCCTGTGCGATCACCTGAGCAATCCGCTGACTGAAAGTTATGTTAATACAATTGCTGAATGTGCTCGTGATCGATTTAAGGTTATTACCTAGGGTCTTTTATAACGTCGACAATTGCCGTATCGATTTGGGTAATTGCTTCAGCTAGTGTCTGTCCATCCATAGTGTACTCATTTGCGTCAACTATCGTTGCTCGAATATTCCTATGCGCTATAGCTTTCAACACGTTTTCTGATCTTATCTTCCGGGAATCATCTTCGAAATCAAAAGGAGTAGACGCGACAACCTTGACGTCTATATCTTGTTTCAAGCACAGGTCAATTAAAGGGACTGCAGAATTCGATCCAAAATACCCACCTAGTCCAGCAACAACAATCACATGGTGGTAGCCAATGAGAAAATTGTCTAGTTCTGGTGTAAATTGAATAAAACTCTCAAATTTGGACTCATGCTGTACTGGCTCTACTCCGCAAGCTGAACTAACACTCGATATCGAACGAAAAGGTTTTATGTTTACCGAAGATTGGACTGATTCACTCCTCCTGTATTCGGAAACAATAGCTCCATCTTTGGAGTCTATCCAGATTGACGAAAAAGGCCTATTGGTAGCTAATTGATAGTGATCTACGATACGACGGCCTGCTCCCCCCGCACCAAATACCAATGTATTAACTCCAGCATTAGCAGACTGATAACATTGAGTTGAAACACAAAGTGCAGTCGCAGCACTAATGAAGTTGCGTCTATTCATGGTGAAATCAAATACTAGTTGTGCATTGGGTGTCGAATAATCTATGAGAAAACTCATTCATCACTGCATTCAGCAAAGTGATAACTTTAGTTGGTTTGATCTTCCACCAGTAGTATCCGTCACTCTTCGCGATTTTTGACTCCAAATAATCCAACTGATCAAGAAATTCAATTAGTTCGTGATTTTGTAGCGAAGCAGTTGCTGAATAGACATTGCTACCTTCATGTATGCTGAACTTCTTCAACAGCTTGTTACCAGTGACATTGATATAGAAGGTGCCGTTGCTGAACTGTTTTGGTCTAATTTCGAACATTTGAATATCTTGGTTTACATACTCTGTCGATGTTTGATCGATTGATAGAGACAAGTTTCTACGAAAGTGATAGTGTGTTGCTACACTCTACTGATCTGCGAGTATCGTAAACCGGGATCCATACTAATAAATAGATGGAAATCTGTTTTCGAACGCATTAGAAGCGCCGTCCAATAGATGAGGATTTGCTTCCAAGTGCTCTCTTGCCCATGGCTGCAATATGTAGGCAAAGCCGCTTAGCATACGTCCAATTTCTGATGCTTGTTGTAGAATGCGTTTATTCTCAAGACTTCCTTTAATTCCATCTTCAGCTAAGAAATTTACACTTGTATCTTGATTCAATATATACGGAACTAAATATGACTTCTCATCTGGTGTTAGTTTCGAAAGTTCTGTAGTCAACATGATAAGTTTGTTCCGTTCGCTTCTTCGTTTGTTCAATCTAACAACTATTTTCCCCGCAAGCTTATATAGTTGAAATAGAAACTGCGCCAATAGTATCGAAATAGATCCTATAAAAATACCACCTAGATAAGAGACATTTGATTTTTTGAAATCTCCAAGGCCAACTGTGTGGACGAAACTATCGGCCCCAAACAAAATTGTCCCACTAAAAATAGCTAGCCCCAAGAAAATAATTGGGCTGCTATGTCTAAGTGCAGAGAGGAGTGCGGTGAATTGTTCAATCATGAATTGATTAATTCTTATAGTGGGCGGCGAATATGATTAGTTTTGTTCTGAATTTGAATTTGAGTCAAAGCCCAACATGTGTGCCTGATGGCACATGATAGGAGTAACTCAACTAGGTGCGATTTTGAAATTTGTTATAAAATGGAAGTGTTGCCGGGATGGTGGAATTGGTAGACACAAGAGAATTGATTATATTGGAGCATTGAGGTTGGAAATTCCTCGAACGAATCCACTCAAATTCGGGGAAACCTTAGCGAAGATTCGTTGGCAATCCCGAGCGAAGCCGCCGATTTGCGGACTGTGTAGAGACTTGGCGGGTGGGGCCTAAGGGAATATTGGGCATTCCTAAGGTCAAGAGAAAGTCCAGACCACAAACAGCGTTTAGTCTATGAAAGCTGAAGCTGGAAAGAAAATCTCTCGGCAGCAATGCCGCGCGGGTTCAAATCCAGCTCCGGCACCATCATAGAGGCATTTTTGCTACACAGAAAACTTCCTACAATATGATAAGTAATTGATTTAAATGATATAAAAGGAACTTAGCGCCAAGATAACTGTAACACGTTGAATCATTGAACTAATTCAAGAAACACCTAAATCTGATTCGCATTCTAATGCGAAGAACTAATAGAATTGCGCCTAAAGCCAGAACCTAGCCAACCCGAGAATTGGCAAGTTCTAGAATCAATAAAGAGCCAATTGCACCAATTTGGCGCAATTGAGGCCAGAAAAGTTTGACAGTAAGGTGAAAGATTACGGTCGATACTCAACTCAGTTAACTATCAATATATAAAAAGTGAGAAAAAAACGCGCGTATTTCAAAACATCACGAGGCCAGATTATTTGGGAGGATTCTAGGTCTGCTCTTCGAGAGATCGAAGACAGAACAGTAGACTTAATAATAACTAGTCCACCATTCGGATTACTCAGAGGGAAAGAGTATGGGAATGTACATGCGGACAAATACATTGATTGGTTTATGGACTTCGCTGTCCATTTCAAACGAATACTAAAAAGAAATGGAAGTTTCGTACTTGATATTGGTGGAAGCTGGGTTAAGGGACAGCCAACTAGATCCATATATCAATTCGAACTCCTAGTAGTTCTATGTCGTGAACTAGGCTTTCACTTGGCGCAGGATTTCTATTGGTGGAATCCGGCCAAACTCCCTACCCCAGCGGAGTGGGTAACTGTAAGGAGAGTGCGCGTAAAAGACGCAGTAAATCAAGTGTGGTGGTTATCAAAATCACCTTGGCCAAAAGCATCAAATACAAGAGTGCTCCAACCGTATAGTAGTAGTATGCGCACTCTTCTTAAGAAAGGATACAAGCCAAGTATGAGACCATCGGGACATGACATTAGTTCTCAATTCAATAGCGACAACGGTGCTGCGATACCGCCAAATTTAATTGCTTCGGCCAATACGGAAAGTAACAGTTCGTATATAAGTTACTGCAAAGACAAAGGAATAAAACCTCATCCGGCGAGATTTCCAAAAGATATCCCGGAATATTTTGTGAGGATGTTAACTGATGAAGGCGACATGGTGGTAGACCCTTTTGCTGGCAGCTGCGTTACCGGAGAGGTTTGCGAAAGGCTGGGTAGAAGATGGAAGTGCATAGAAATTGAGGAGGCGTATTTACAAGGTGCGCTAGGAAGATTCAAAGCGCATAGTAAAAAGAAAAAGACCAGCGGGAGTAAAGATCGGCAAGAAGTTGTCTATCAAATTCCAAAAGTTGGGGGGCTTTGGAGAGATGATACGAAGAGTAAAAAACTTACAACCGGGAAATCGCGCAGATAGCAGATGTTTGAATCGAGCAAGCGCGAGTATGAAGCAGATCTCTCAAAAATTGATTTTGAGACTGAATACCGGTCGAGTAAAGAAGACACTATTGGGGCGTTTCTTACACCTTGTTTGAGGAACTCAATTCTCTATGAAAGAGCAGCAGGATACTTTAAATCTACAGTGCTCAATGTGGTAGGGAGGGAAGTAGCTGAATTTGCAAGAAGGGGCGGAAAACTAAGAATTGTTTGCTCTCCAAATTTAACCAATGAAGATATTGAATGTATATCTGCTGGATATGCGAAATACGAAGAAGTAATGCCGTGCAGACTGATAGAAGATATTGATGAATTGATTCAAAATGAAGACACCAAATTTCGATTGAAGTTACTTGCCTTACTAGTTTCACATGGAGCTATAGAAATTAAGCTTGCGATTAGAAGAGATCGGAGGGGGCTATATCATGAAAAAATAGGCGCATTTCATGATGAATTCGGGAATGTAGTTACTTTTAAAGGATCTGCAAACGAAACGTGGAGTGGATGGCATATTGATGGGAACTTTGAATCAATAGAGGTTTTTTGTAGCTGGAGAGAGGGCCTAGAGTCAGTCAGAGTTGCAAAGCACTGCGACCATTTAAATAACCTTTGGAATGAAACAGACGATGATGTCGAAACGTTCAAGTTTCCAAAGCATGCAATTGATTACCTAAGAAGTAATGCACTAAGTTTGGATGAATTCCAAGACTTCATAAAGAATAGGAGTAATACAAAGCGTAAAACACCGCTGCCCCATCAACTGGAAGCTATTGAGAACTGGAAACAAAATGGCAGTAGAGGAATATTTCAGCACGCAACTGGCAGTGGAAAGACAGTCACTGCGCTCATTGCGATAAGTGATCACGTATCAAATGGGAAGCCTGCGCTTGTGCTCGTTCCAAGTCGTTTGCTACTAAAGCAATGGCGTGAAGAAATAGAATCCTATATTCCAGACAGCGTGATTCTTCTAGCAGGAGGAGGTAACAACGGCTGGAAAAAAGGAGAGCGACTATCAAGCTTTTCCAAGTCGAATAATCGGACGTGTAGAATTATACTGTCAACAATGCAAACTGCGTCTACGAATGGTTTCATAGAGCGGATAGATCAAGGAGAGCATTTGATGCTAGTAGCTGATGAAGTGCATCAAATGGGAAGCTTGAAGAATTCTCGTTTTTTTGGGGTCTGTTCTGGTCCTAGGCTGGGACTGAGTGCGACGCCTGAGAGGTATGGTGATGAAGTAGGTACTAAAAAGATACTATCGTATTTTGAGAGGATAGTACCACCTGTCATTTCAATTAATGACGCAATTGAAGCGGGAAGGTTGGTAAAGTATGAATATTATCCTCATGCCGTGAATCTAAATTCAGAGGAGTCTGAGGAGTGGAGTAACTTAACAACACAAATCAACAAGGAGATTGCCCGTACAAACAGTGACTTCAATTCAATCGTATTAACCGAGCGTGCTAAGTTGCTACTAATACAAAGATCACGGATCGCAAAAAAGGCTGCTAAAAAGATTGATCTCAGTTGCGAAATATTGAACGAAAGCTACGAAAAAGGACAATCTTGGCTTGTTTATTGTGAAGACGCTGATCAGCTTGAATCAATTCGCTCGAAACTTCAGGAAGTTGGAATAGATACGAATGTATACCATACTGGCATGTCAGGAGATATGAGTGCAACGCTAGAATGGTTTAAAAAATTTGGTGGCGTATTAGTTTCAATACGCTGTCTTGATGAGGGAATAGATATTCCCGATATAAGTCATGCGCTCATTCTTGCCTCATCTCAAAATCCGAGGCAGTTTATTCAGCGACGAGGCCGAGTGCTTAGAAAAGCGAAAGGTAAATATATTGCTGTTATCCATGATGCAATTGTGGTTCCCGTTGATAAAGATGAATACGAAGACCAGACAGGTTTGTTGGAATCGGAGCTTGTGCGAGCAATTGAGTTTGCTAGAAACGCCATAAACAAAGGATCTGGGGCATTTCTACAAGAAATTGCAAGCAACATGGGACTTGATCTGGAGAAATTAGTGAATGTTGGATATGAGGTGGACGATGAAAGAATCTGACAGTGAAATGAATTTGGACTGGAAAACACTACTAGCGGTGAAGGCTGAGTTAGAAATCGATTTACCTAATGAGGTAATTCACAACGCCTTGGAAATCGAAAGAAAATTTCAATTCGATGGAGATCGAGCAGATCCAGTCAAGATGCTGGAGAGAGTTGTTGACGAATATATAGATGAGAAATCGTGAACTTGGAGTATTAATACGATGAAACTGGTCTCCTTGACGCTGTTAAATTTTATGCCATACAAAGGTGAAGTTCACATTCAGTTTCCGATGGAATCGGATAAAAATGTTCTTGTCATATTTGGAGACAATATGCGTGGCAAGACAAGTATCCTCAATGGGGTGCGGTGGGTTTTATATAGTAAGGCATTAGGCCGACATTCCAGAGAGATCAAAATAACTGACATAATAAA
The DNA here is from genome assembly GCA_030432755.1 of Gammaproteobacteria bacterium. Lineage (GTDB taxonomy): Bacteria > Pseudomonadota > Gammaproteobacteria > Arenicellales > Poriferihabitantaceae > VYFG01. The sequence goes on from JAUILZ010000001.1 coordinate 318,712, forward strand.
CAAAGAAGCCGCTAGAAAAAATGATTGGAGGGTTGAGGCGCATTTAAAGTTCGAAGCAAATGGCAACTCATACGACTTAAGGAGAATTGCGGATAGAAAGTCAGAAACGACAACACCCACGTCAAAGGACGACTATAGGTATGAAGTTCACCTTAGAAAAAATGGAGAACCAATACGTGGGGATCTGGTTGAGCATGAGATAAACAATGTGTGCCCGGAGGCAATCTCTAGATTTTTCTTGTTTGATGGCGAGCTTCTTCAAGAGTACGAAACGCTACTAATAGATGACAGTCAGCAGGGCAAACAAATTAAAGAGTCTATTGAAAAAGTATTGGGCGTGCCGGCATTGATCAATGCTCGTGATGATATTCGAGTAATTCTTAAAAATGCACGAAAAAGGCAAACTGTTGATCTACGTCAAGTAGAAGGACTTCAAGCACAAGCAGAACGGATAGAAAATATAATTGCAGAAATCGATTCTATTGAAAACGATCTATCAATTCTGAAAGCAAAAGTTGAAGAGAAAGAGACAGAACATGACAAGCTAGATGACGAGGTGCGAGCTTCGCATGGTTTGATTGAGGCACAAACGTCTCTAGCAATTAAGACCTCTCAACGAGAAGAGCTAGAGAAGCGGTATGAGTCTCTACAAGACAAAAGAAAGTCTCTTATTTCCATGGCATGGAAAGACTTAATAAATGTAAAACTGGAAACAATGAGGGACAGCCTAACTAAAGAGCAGGATAAGGTCATGGAGCAGATTAAAAAACAAAGTACTCTACAAGTGGAAATGTTGAATCTCCAAAGTCTGCTAAAACATGATAGATGTCCAACGTGCGATTCGGAACTGCGATCTGAAAAAAGGCGCGAGCTAATGACCAAGCTGGATGAGTATCAGAATTCTATGGAGGACGCTCAGTCTTGGATAGATAGAAACAACGATATAACTAGGGATCTTTCAAACATGTCTGGATTCCGAAGAGAAAATATTTTGAGTCAATTAAGATCTGTTGACGAAGATATAACAAAAATAGATTTCGAAGCTCAAAAACTAGAAAACGAAATAGAGAAAGACAAACAGTTGATAGAGGGTAACGATACCAGCGAAATTGCTCGCAAAAGGGAGAGGCTAAAGAATCTAACTAAAATGATAGCCGACTTAAAAGTACGAATTGAAGATCAAGAGGAAACGCTTAGAGCAAAGAATGAGGAGCTTAAGGTTGCGCAAAAAGGTATTGAAGGAATGACAAAAAATAGAATGCAACGTAGCACTACTAAAGTATCGGTTTGCGAAAGTATGGAAAAATTGTTTGACAAGGGAATTGAAAATCTAAGAGATAGATTGCGATCAAAAGTTGGTGACCTAGCAAATGAAGCATTCTCCGCAATGAGCACGCAGAAAAACTATCAAGGCTTAGAAATCAATGAAAACTATGGATTAAACATTATAGATGGTGGCGGTAGGCCTGTCCCGGTAAGAAGTGCTGGCGCAGAACAAATAGTTGCTTTGTCGCTTATCGACGGATTGAACCGAACCGGTAGGGCGGCTGGTCCAGTTTTGATGGATACGCCATTCGGTCGATTGGACTTGAAGCATAGAGACAACGTACTTGAGTATCTTCCAAAGGTAACAAGTCAGTTTATACTTTTGGTGCATAGCGGTGAAATCCGCCCGGAAACTGACTTGGATGTTATATCACACCGGATCGGCGGGTTTTATAGAATTAAAGAAGTGAGTGACTCTGAATCAAGATTGGAGCGCGAGTAACAATGCTAACGCAGGAACCTAGTACAGTTGGCCTCTCTAAAGAGGGTCATGAGAAGTTGAAACTACTGAAAGAGCATGGGGAGTTTGCAGAACTCCTTGATGCCTATAGATTTGCTATTGCCCTAGCAATAGCACAAGGCGTAGATCCGGCCAGTATTGGAAAGAACGCGGGCAGGCAAACGATATTTAATGTTGGGTCACTTGATCCTGACAATCTAATAAGGACCTCGGTGAGGTTAGTTTATAGAGATGCATGCGGAAACGAGTCTGTGTATAAAGTTGCAGAGAAGTTGGCAGAGTGGGGGGTTGAAGAGCTTTACAATGAAGCTAATAGGGGGAGAATAGATTTTGAAACACTCTTGGAGCAAGCAGAAAGTTCCAATTAAGCAGAAACATGAGGCATTTCATAAAGATATATCTTTTGGTCAGAAACAATAGCAACGAATGGAATGTGTCAATTCACAGAGACTTGCAGGATTGTCTAAACCAGTGGAAAAGTGCATATAGTGGCGATCCAAAAAGTTTTGCCATCTATCATGTGGGGTTTGATCGACCGAAGACACGCTACTTCGATAGTGTCGCTGATAAATTTGCAGGCCATGTGGTCCTTACCGCGTCAGCGAAATACTGTTTACCAAGCGATTTTCGATCATCTAGACTTCCAATTGCAATGATCGATGATACCCCTGTGTTCTTTGCAGAGAGTGGTTGGGGATATACTCAAGAAGTCGATGAATCTAATTGTGTCACAGGTTCGTTTGGTGAGATAGAAAATCCTCAATTGAAATCAGATCCAAGCGGCTTTGTTCTTGAATTTATCAATGAGTATCCAAGTTATAGAGAACCTATAATTTCCGCAGACATATTTGACACTCCATCGTATATGTCAAATGAAATGTTTCTTGACCGAGATCTAAGGATTTTGATGGGGCGGTATCTCTTGCGAAATTTGCTGGATAACCCACAGTTTGATGTTTGTGAGTTTTCAAAGACGTCTCCACCATGGATAGGTAGCCGTAGTATTGACACGTTGAAGGTGTCTGTCCGCGTTCGGAATGTATTTTTAGCCAATGGCATTAGGCAGATTTATGATATCGGAAAGATCAAAGGTGAACATCGGCTTTTGAATCTCCCAAACTATGGTAAGACATCGATTGATGAAACAAGACGTGTATTGCTATCTCTTCTTGAAGAAGGCCCAATTGAGCAGCAAATTGATCAAAGAAATACCGAAGAAGAATTTGCAAAAAATGTACGAACTCTAAAAGATGAGATTGATTCTGCTATGGAGAATTTTTCAGATAGGAATACAGAGATTCTAATCAAGAGATTTGGACTTAACTGTGAAAGCGAAACGCTCGAACGAATTGGTGAAGAACATGGTATTTCAAGAGAACGTGTTCGCCAAATTGAAGCTAAATCACTCCGTCAGATTATTCGCAATTGTAGTCTAGAGTCGCGACTGCAAAATGGGTTAACTGATCTGTATAGGAAAACAAAGTATCCTATCCCGGTAGCTGGACTAGGGGTTTTAGATTCATGGTATGAAGGAGTATCGGCTTACTCTCAACTTTTTAAGTTGCTAGTTGAAAAAGTTGCGAATGAAGAAATACAAATAGTAGATATTGAAGGTATTCACTATATTGCGAAGTTTACTCAAGAACATTGGATTGGTTTGGTTAGGGAGGGAAAACAGCTGCTCTCTAGTGTCGGTTTGGAGGGCAAGCCTATTACATATGTTAAACCTCTTGTAGTTAATCTCTTGGATGCAAATTCCGCGCAGTTTAGCGATCTGTTTTGGGATGCGTGTGCATCCAATTCATATTTCGTAACCAAGGAATCTGGCGAAAGAATACTAGTTGGTACCGGCAGGGGTGCTGAGATACTTGTACGAGTTGTTTTGGAGAAATCAAATGTTCCGCTACATTATAGCGAGGTACATCGTATTGTTGAGCAAGAATATGGTAGGGGTTACGATGAACGAAGGATTCACAATGCGCTTGCTGAAGTAGCGTATCTTTATAACTTGGGAGTATATGGATTAGATAAGCACTGTCCGATCCCAGAATTTGAAATGAAGGGAATAGCCAAGTTTATAGAGAAGGAAGTTTCGAAGTTCAGTAATACGAGACAATGGCATTCTCAAGAATTTTTGCACCTGCTAGATAAGTGGAACAGGCCATTTTCTGACAGGCTGGACAAGTACATTGTCGAAATTGCGCTTAGAAAATACAGCTCTCTGTTGTCACTAGGAAGAATGACATGGTTATTAGACGGTGGTTCTGGTATTGGATCTAGAAGGCTTGAAGTGCGCGACAGTATTGTAAAGGTGCTTAATGAATCAGGGCGGCCTATTTCTACCTCGGAAATTAGAAGCCGAGTTGAATCAATTAGAGGAGTTTCGGAGCACTTTCAAGTGTTTGACATTGATCCAATTGTTAGAGTAGGAGTTGGAGAATGGGGGCTGAATGATAGAGACCTAGAGCTGAAAAGACCATTTCAATGTGATTTGATCGATAGAGTACATAGCTATCTCCAAGACAATGGCGGCTGTATAGATATTGATACGACGGCCCAAGTCTTCCGAAATGAAAAAATTAGTCCTTGGACTATCTTCTCTCTGTGCAAGAATGATCCTAGGTTCTCTTCAAACACCTCCCAGAACTTGTGCTTAGTAGTCAACTAGAATTGGGCTGTTAGTATTGGCAATTTTTAAAGTTGCTCTTTAAAAATTCTTACCAGTCAATGAACATTCTAAGAACTTATCGTCTACTATTCCCATTTCGCAATGGATTGAACGTCTAAGAATGAGAGACGCAATTTGTCAATCTCCCTTTTTTTGGTGGTCAGATCAAACTCTTCTTCATAGGTGCTCTGCCTTTCTGTTTCGCCTCCGGAAGAGTGACCGGTTATCTCGCACCAAACCAAGTAATCCCACTTTGGCGCACTGCCTTCTGATGAATTTTGTTTCGAGAGGTTTACTACAAAGTGCCGAAACGAGTGAAAGGTGAAGTAACAATTTTCATTTGTTACTAATCCGCATTTTTCTTTGTATCCAAGTCGTCTATTATCTCTGTCAATGGTCTCTCCATTGAACCATCTTGAAACATGCCTTCCCCAGTGTCCGTTTGAATCTGGATTTAAGTTTGGAAACAATTGCTTCGAATGTTTATTAGCCAGATGGTCGCGATAGTTGATCAATCCTAGCGATATAAGATCATCGTGAACTGGGACTTTCCTTTTGGACTTTTTTGTTTTTAGTGTTTTGTTGTCTTCATTCGTGAAGTCAAAGTACCAGATTCCAGATTCCTTTTCTTTGGCAATGTTTTCAATGTCCAATTGTGAGGCTTCACCAAGTCTACAACCAGTGTACAATGCAATTAATGGCACCCAGTGTCGTTCAGGGTATGGAAAAAATCTTCCCTCTTGATAGTCTGGTGTCTCGAATAGGGACTTAATTTCTGATTCGTTGAATGCTTTCCTCCTTTGATCTTCTGAATTCATCTCCCTGTAGACATCTAGGATGGAATCAATGTTTGGGCTTATGTAATCGTTCTTTGCAGCCCACCTCAGAAATGTCGAAATATTAGTAGCATAGTCTCTAACGGTTCTGGGCTTGAGCGGTTCAATACCTTGTTCCTGTGCTAGTTCTATAATCTCGTCTATTGGCTTTAGATTGCCTTCTAAGTCCGTACTATTTGAAGGTTGATTCTCTCTAAATATTTTGCGTTGTTTAATTGATTTGGGGATCAAAGGAAGTTTGACTGCGAACTCATCACGCAGTACATTTTTTTTGAATTCATGAGCTAAAGGATTCCCAGTCATATGGATCATAATATCTACTTGCGAAACGAACTTCTTTTTGCTCGCGGGTTTCCATCTGTTTTCCACTGATCGCACTTCTGTATTGAAGTGAATCCAATTGTCTCGAATATCGCTCAGTCTGGTTCCCGATATTTCTGGCGTCCTTTCTTGCTCTACTGTCCTCCTCAGAGGTTCATGTGATTCTTTCTGTTTTTTTATTGATTCGAGATACTCCTTCGCAAGTACAAAGCATTTGAAATCTGTAGTTGTGTAGTGCTGAAAGAAATCTTCCACCGCATAGTAGTCGTTTTCGTCTATCCCTGATCTCTCAAATTGTTCTACTATTTCTCGACCTCTATCTACCATCCGTTTGTGGTCTTCTAGTTCGGATTCCCATGTCTCCATTTCTCGGAGAAGTTTTGGGTCAATTTCATTCGTCATTATCTGTACCCACCAGATTCTCGCGGTTTGTATAGCTTCCTTTCGATTTCTAGTTCTTGTGGATTTTCGAAAGATTCCGTTTGCCGGTTTGATTCTTGTTTCAAGACGCGCCGGTAATCGTAGTTGGAAATAGTAGACCCCATTCCTTAGGGTCAAATACGTTGGTGTTTTTTTCATGGTGTGCCACTATTTGTGCTACACCAACCAACTACCTCCGAAATTCAATACTCGTACTTCTTTGAAAAGTCGATCAAAAAAGTCGAAAAATGGCGGAGAGTGAGTCCGCCATACTGTAGTCTCGAGAATACTCATAACGTACAAAAAAACAATTAGTTATATAAATATCTCTTCCAATAGGGTCTGACTGTATGCGCTGAAATCTGATATGTTTGGGGGACTGAATGGGGGTCTGATCCCCTGCAATCCACTCCACTTGGTACGCGAACATGGCGATTCACAAGCTATCCCCTCAAAAAGTCAGAACAGCAAAACACGGCAAATACGAGGATGGAGGGGGGCTACGCTACGTTGTATCCCGAAGTGGAGCAAAAAAATGGATCCAACGCTTCACAATTGACGGTAGACGGCGCGAAATGGGTCTGGGCAGCTACCCTACGGTTTCGCTTGCCGAGGCGCGTGAGAAGTCGCTAAAAGCTCGTAAGCTGGTTTCTGAGGGAGTTGATCCCATCGAGGCTCGTCAAACAGAGCCAGATGAAACTCCCACATTCTCCTCTTGTGCCGCTCGGTACATCAGGGCTCATAGAAAGGGCTGGAAAAATGCCAAGCATGCGAGGCAGTGGGTGAGCACTCTGAAAACTTATGCTCGACCTGTAATTGGCCAGAAACGAGTGGACCAGGTCTCCACAGAGGATATTCTGGCTGTGCTAAAGCCAATCTGGAATGTGAAGACCGAGACGGCCAAACGAGTACAAGGCAGAATTGAGAATATTCTAGATTTTGCTGCGGCGCACAAGTATAGGGACCCATTGAATCCAGCGAGGTGGCGGGGCCACCTTGATAAATTGTTGCCGCGACCCTCAAGGGTGAAAAAAGTTACCCACCATCCTTCAATGCCGTTCAATGAGGTTCCAGCGTTTATGGCTGAACTGTCAGACAAAAACAGCATCTCGGCTCTAGCACTTCAATTCCTGATACTCACCGCGGCGCGAACACAGGAGGTGCTCAAAGCAAAGTGGGGTGAGATAGATATGAAGAACAAAATCTGGGAGATTCCAGCAGAGAGAATGAAAACAAAGAGCAGCCACAGAGTGCCTCTCTCCCGCGCTGCTATGTACATCATTGATTCTGTTCCGCGCATAGAAAACAATCCCTTTGTATTTCCGGGGCAGCGATACGGCCGGCCTCTGTCCAATATGGCCTTGCTACAGTTGATGCGTAGCTATGGATACGGTGTACAGGGGAATCGAGGTAATTACGTACCACATGGTTTCCGGTCCAGCTTCAGGGACTGGTCGGGGGAGGTCTCCAACTATCCTAGAGACGTGGCAGAAATGGCATTGGCACACGTGATCCAGAACAAAACAGAAGCTGCATACAGGCGCGGTGATCTTTTCGAAAAACGTCGAAACATGATGCAGGACTGGGCAGACTACATCAGCCGGTGCTAAACGCATAATAGACAAGCACCCCCATTGGAAGCCTAGCGTCATTAATCATCAAGCTAAATAGAAATCTAAACAACTATGACTACTGCTGAATTTTTCATACCAGATGCAATTATAGCGAGATACGAAGAAACTAAGAATTTACACAATGAACTCGTAAGTAACTTTGTGACGGACAATAGAATTGAGTCCGTTTACAAAACAGCTGATAAATACATTCAGTCTGATAATGAGTGGCGGAGGTTTTATGACTGTATGGCATATGCCCTTCAAATCAGCCCTGATGAAAAACGCATGACCATACAACAGAGAAGTGACTACAAGAAGTTGCTGCGACAATCATCTAGCGCAGCACAAAAACTAGAAAATCTGCTTGAGAAAGTCGATACCATCGCCAAAAATAATGGCGAGGTGTGCGGAGAAGACCTTTCGATAAGTCATGGACTTGAACTGTTTAAGCAATCCGGGCTTAGTTCCAGGGATTCATCAACTAGAGAGAATTTCAAATGGGAGATAGTCGAAGGGGGCGTCCTCAACAGCTTTGATCAAAAATATGTACCGGACTCCATAGACGTAGTGAGAGAAATCGAGCGAGGTATTCAACGATTGCTGGAACTCATAGAGAACAAACCGGATTTCGTGTTCTACAGGTCTAACAAGGCAAGCTGGCGAGACAATCTTCGCCTTTTCGCTGATTGCCTGAGCAGGTCGCCAGTCCGCCTCAGGGAAGTTGATTTTGTCAAGTGGGTAAACGTGGTTTCAAAAAGTAAAGTTTCCAGAGAAAGCGTCAAGGATGCCTTGCGAAGCTGCGGAAGTGTTTTAGAAAATAATTTATAAAAATAACTCGTCGAAAAACCAATTTTTGCCACAATTTTTATGCTTGGAAGCGCAAAAAGCTAAATTGGCAAACTAAAGGCTGATTTTTTCGGGTTTTTGCCCGCGTTGATGCGAATTCCACATTCGCGGTTCAGGTATTTGCTGCCCTTCGACTGAATTTGGGCACGCATTTCTGGTTGAGTTTATTTGCCGCCCAATACTTCGCCTGCGTCAAGTAGGTTGAGTGCGGGCGGGCGCGACCACGAGATTCTTGAACCAACAAAACTAGAACATTGACAAAACGAGAAAATCTAATGACAGATCGATTCATTCGGCTACCTGAAGTCAAGAAAAGAACAGGGTTGAGCAGAGCCAGTATCTACCTGCGCATGAGGCCCGGCGGAGACTTTCCGCAAACTATTCCGCTGGGAGCGCGCGCGGTGGGGTGGTTGGAGTCAGCTATTGACCAGTGGATTGAAGAGCGAGTCAGGCTCGCAAATTGTGACGAAAACAATAATCGGAGAAATGTACAATGAGCAATAAAAAAGTAAGCCAGATATGTGAAGGGCGTTCCCTGGAAATCAGCCAGTACGATCACGTCAAGAGCAATAAATGCAAGCCCATCGAGGTCAAATGGGCAAAGCTGCGAGACCGTCTACTCAGGCACAAGAGAATTTCAGCGAGCACTGAGCAGTATAAGAACGCCCCGCTGGAACAAAAACGCGACCTCAAGGACGGGGCCTGGATATCGAGTGGGCACTATCTAGAGGATCCGAAACTGCGAAAAGGACCTGTCGGTAAGTCCCATGTGCTTATCCTCGACATGGACAATGCCCCGAAGCACTCGAAGAAGCTGTTCGACGAGAAATTGTCGGAGTATACGGCGGTAGTCTATTCTACGCTCTCACACTCCGAAGTCCAGGCAAAGTTTCGAATCGTCCTGCCACTCAAAGAACCGATCGATGGAGTCCTCTACGCACCGCTATCACGCGCGATAGCCAATCGTATCGGGATCGACTACTTCGATTCGACCTCACACCAGGCTGGGCGCGCCATGTACCTGCCAACGTGTTGCAATGACGCCAACCCCATCGCCCTTGAGTACACGGGCCAGTGGCTGGATGCAGATGCGATCCTGAGTTCAGACTATCGCGACCCATACGACGTGAGTGAATGGCCACGGGGAAGCAACGAACAGAAAATCAGCCGGGGAACCGGACGGTTGGAGGACCCAAGGGACAAGACCGGCAGAATCGGTGCGTTCTGCCGGGCTTACAGCATCCACCAGGCTATTAAGAAATTCCTGCCGGATCACTACGTGGAGGGCGTCACCCAAAACAGGTACACGTTTTCCGGAAGCCAGACTGTAAACGGCGCAATCGTCTACGACGATATCCATCTGCATTCACATCACTCTCATGACCCTATAAGCGATAGAACGGTGAACGCTTATGATCTGGTCAGGATTCATCTATTCGGCAAATACGACGAGAATAGCAAGGCTCCTGCGACCAGCATGCGTCTGCCGTCGAATATCAGGATGCGCGAGCTATGTGAGCGCGACGAAAATGTTCAGCGGGAGATGGTCAAGGCGAACATCGACCGATCTGCCAAGGACATATTCCAGAACCTCGACGAGTTGGATGACGAAGCATTCGATGGGATGCAGGAGATTCTGGATCGTGAAGACCTGGAAGACGATACCTGGATTTCAAAGCTCAAACTCAACATAAACGGCGACATAATCGGGACGCATGCCAATGTCATGACCATTCTCGAGAATGATGTCCTGTTGAAGGGCCGGCTCGGTTTTAACGAGATGTCCGGATTGCAGGTTCGTCTCAGGAATCTGCCGTGGGCGAAATGCATAGATCCGGCGAATGGTGACTCGTACAGCGACCGGGACGATGCCATGTTGCGATACTATCTCACTCGCCGCTACAAGATGAACGTCAGCGATCTTGAAGTTCACAGGGGTGCTAAGGCAGCAGCGTACCAGCACCCGTTCCACCCAGTGAAGAGTTACCTTAACTCGCTGAATTGGGACGGAACACCCAGACTCACAACCATGCTGTACGACTATCTCGGGGTAGAGAGAAACGAGTACACATTGGCAGTGAGTCGGAAGGTTCTGGTGGCGGCTGTAGCGCGCATTATGGAACCGGGCTGTAAATTTGACACGATGATTGTGCTGCACGGTAAGACTGGCACCGGAAAGTCCACTTTTGCACGCACACTCGCTGTGAACGACAAGTGGTTCACCGATGACATTCACCAGTACCAGGGGAAGGAAGTGGTCGAGTCATTGCAGGGTTGCTGGATCGTCGAATTGTCAGAACTACAAAATGTCAGGCACACCGATGTGGCGATTATGAAGTCGTTCCTGTCCCGGCAAGAGGACAGGTGTCGCCTGTCCTACGAGCGGTATGCCGGATCGTACCCGCGCCAATGCGTCATGATTGGGACGACAAACGAGGACACCTACCTGACAGACACCACCGGTAATCGTCGATTCTGGCCCGTCACAGTGCGTCTGGAGGGTTTTCTGGATATCGCCCGACTCCGTGACAATCTGGATCAGCTATGGGCCGAAGCATACGTGATGTACGTTGTCGGTGAGTCTCTGAAGCTGGATTCAGATGAAGAGAAGAAGCTGGCAGTCGAGGCGCAGGAAGAACGCCGCGACATTGACGAGCGGGTCGATATCATATCTTCGTGGCTCGACAGACCAGTACACGCCGACTACCTTGAGGCGGGCAACTACGCTTCGAGCGAGGAAATGGTGCTCCGTGACCGATGCTGCTATGAGCAGATTATGGTCGATTGCCTTGGAATGAACAAAGCGTCGTTGAGACCAGGCCATCAAAAGTTGTTCACCAGGTTGATGAAAGAGGTGCCAGGCTGGGAGCACAACGGCAACACCAAGTTGAATATGGGTCCAAGGTACGGATACCGGCGAGGATATGTGCGGACTGACCAGGGGGCGACCGGTATGACCGCTACAGACCTCTAGATAACTGGTCATAGCGGTCGGCTGGATCCCGCATCAATGCTGGGCTTCAGGAGTTCTGACCGCTATGACCGTTTGTTTTTATTGAAACATCATCAGAGATATACAACTATTAGAATTCATGAAATTTCATTACCGATAGTTAATCAAAAATGAAGTATTTGGATAGACTGTGTGTCTTACGTTTAGTAGAGGGAAGGAGCGGTCGAAGCGGTCGAAGCGGTCGAAGCGGTCGAAGCGGTCATAGCGGCCATAGCGGCAATAGCGGTCAATCATGGCCAGAAACGACGCGGAAACAAAGATTGATTTGGTATCGAAGGGGCAGATTCAGTTCGTCGCACGCCTGTTTGGTTACCAGGTGATCGGTACGAGCGGTATAACAAACGATATTAGCCTTAAATGGGACCCTGGGACTTAGCCCCTGCCTTGGGCACAGTGAAGCCAGGAAAATGAGACTATTTTAAATTCCTATCGATCCATGTTTTGTAATAGGATTTATCTATCATCTGCGGCCCGCGCAGCTCATTCCCACCTCTATCCTGTAGCCATGGTTTTGGGGCTCCATCAGTACCGACAACCGGAATTTCGCGCCCCCCAGTTCCCGCAACCGCTTGGTCCCGCTGACCTCCATACCGCCAAATGTCGACTTCCAGCGGTAGGTCGTATTCTCCGACACGCCGTGGCGGCGAGACGGGCCGGGAACCGAGGCTCCGGTTCGTGCTCTTTCAAGATCGTAATGATCTGCACTTCCAAATATCGCTTTCTCTTCATAACGGGACCTCCCACAGTCAACATTATAGGGAAATCCCGCATTCTTCGTGACTCGAATTTGGGGGTACGGTCAAAAAGAACCAGTAAAGATCAACACTGTTTTTTTATGAAATTTGAAATTTCATCAATACTATGGAAGATGACCGAAAAGCGGTCTCCTCGCATTCCTGATTGGATTATCACAGGTGATTCGGGGTGCGGTCCCGTACTTTGAGAATCCACCTTGATTCGAATATTTTTCTCCCAATGTACAGAGTTCGTTCCATCGGCTGTATCGATGAAATAGCCATCCCGACAGTGCCTTATTGAAGTTATCTGTGATCTAGGTGGAGAATCGGATAGCATTGGAGGTTGTTGACCACGTAAGTAGCTTTCTGGCGCAAGTTCTTGCTCACTAGCATTGGCATAACCGTCGGCTGACATGGCAACTTCCAGAAAGGCAATGATATCTGTTCTATCTTGTAGATCAGAAATTCCTTGAAACTGCATATAGGTTCCCGGCACCATAGCCTGCGGATTATCTAACCAAGCATTTAGCGTATCTTCATTCCACTCAAACTGAACTGATCCAAGTTCTTCGGAATATCTAGAATAGTCTTCTTTTTTTCCTGCAGATTTCTTCCATAAATTGGCAAGGCTAGGCCCGGTTAAATGTGCTCCCGGTTCAAGCGAGTGACAGGCTACACAAGCACGATAAATTTCTCCGCCGCGCTTTGGATTGCCAACATCAGCGGCAGCTGAGGATACTATGACCAGCCAGAACAACGAGACTAAAGAGGTAATTCTTACATTATTCATTCTATGGACCTCAGGACTTATTGAGAAACAATCCCCCAACTAAAAATCGGCAACTGTTGACTATTGATATTTGTCATTTGCCACAAAAAGAGAAACCAGGATTGGACAACTGTCAGCAGTTTTCCCAGAACCATCACAATAAGATGAAATATCTACCAATCTTTTTTTGATTTTCTTCAGGTCTCGAATTTTTTTTGCCACGTCGGATATGTGAGCTTCCGTCAAATTCTTCACATCGGAGTGAGTGCGCTTGTTTTTATGGTCGGATAATTCAAGAAGTTCGCGAATTTGCTTAGAAGAAAAACCGAGCCCTTTCGCATGTTGAATGAAATTAAGCAGATTTACATGCTCTTTGTCATAAACCCGGTACCCAGAAGGCGTTCGCGAAGGTTCGGGTAATAATCCGACCCTTTCGTAGTACCGTACTGTCTCGATATGACAACCAGTGGCACTGGCTAGCTTTCCGCGTGTAAACATAATTTAGTTCCTATTTCGCTCCATCCAGGCATCGTAAATTTCATCGGGCCAAAGCGATGACAGCCAAATAATGATAGAAAATGTGTCGTCTTCTGATAGCTTTCCTCGCCATGCGGGCATACTACCGCCGATGTCGATCGTTCCATTTTGAATTGTCTGCGCGAGTCCTTGGATTGAATGGTGCCAAGTGTGGGCGGTACCATTAAGCGGCGGCGCGGGAAGCTTTCCATCGGATCCCGGTTCTTGCCAGTTTTCGACTTCGCCCTGCGCAGTTTGTCCATGACATACTGCACAATTATCAAGGTAGAGGGCCCGTCCCTGCCCAAGAATCTCTGGGTCAGTGATTCGTTCTGACTGAGCCTGGGACGGCGATACAAATGTCACAGTCAACAGCCCCGTCAAAAACAATGCCTTTTTAAGTTGACCTATCATTTGAATTGGGTATCAAGCAGAACAACAAGACTGGCCGTGTTTCTGCAATTGCAGTAATTGTAGGGCCAGGGGGCAATCAATCCCGCGACCAGCGTAATTGGGATCACCCACTTGGTCAAAATTGCGCCAACCGTCAAATACTAGCCTGTGATGTTCATCGCTTTCTCGATGCCGATCATAGACACCATACTCATTCCGATCGTAAACCCTGCACCAAGTACAACGTCAAGAGATTTTCTCGAATTAGACGTTAAAAATATATCATTGACCTTGTATGGGCTACAGAGTTTATGATCACAGGCCGCCAGGTCGTTTCATCCAGTACGCCGGATTCGTCAAGAATGTATAGAAATATCGAACTGTCCAATTTAGAAACAATATTACGATAGAGTAGTCTCAATCCCCACGAGTGTAGATAACTCATCAGTTTATGAGTCGACGCCTTACCTTATCGAAATCAGTGCTGCCCAGGAGTAGAGGCCGTCTTCTGATCAGTCCAGTCGTTGTTGTAATGATTGTTGCTTTAACTGGAGCATTCATAAGTGATTTCCTCGCCAACCAGACATATGCACAAACGGTATTAGAATCTGAAGAGCAAAGCAGTGTTGATTTGCTGAAAAACCTTTTGGTTGGTTCCCAAAATCAGAATACATTTTTACCTGCGGATGAAGCCTACCAGTTGAAGGTCGAAGCAGTAGAATCGACTCGATTACTGGCCATTTTTGACATCGCAGACGGATACTATTTGTATCGAGACAAAACAAGGATCTCCAGTCAGACACCCAATGTAGGTATTGGCGAAATATTGCTTCCGGAGGGGAAGGTGAAATCAGATGCCTACTTTGGTGAGCAAATGGTCTACTACAACCAGCTTGTCGTAGAGATACCGTTGATTGCTGTCCAAGGGAGTCCTCAATCTGAAGTCAGCATAGCAGTCGAATACCAGGGCTGCGCGGAGCAAGGAATCTGCTATCCGCCCATGAACAAGACGGTTTTGGTTGCATTACCGGGCATAAGTGACGCCAATGCAGCCGAAAAAGCCATCGGTAGCGGTGAATTATCGAATGTAGGTGCTCGCTCTAATCAGGAGCAAGCTTTTCTGTGGCCCATTATGCTGGCATTTATTGCGGGGCTTGCGCTCACGTTTACCCCTTGTGTGCTTCCCCTTATCCCAATCCTGACCAGTATCATTGTAGGCGGGGAAGGTCAATATTCGAGAATGAAAGCGGGTGTCTTGTCTATCAGTTATGTATTGGGTACTGCTGTAACCTATACCGCGGTGGGCGCTTTCGCGGGCGCGACCGGTAGCCAGATTCAGGCATATTTCCAGAATCCCTGGGGAATTGGGGTGGTGGTTGCTATCCTGATTGGACTGTCTTTGTCCTTGTTTGGCCTGTTCAACGTTCAGGTCCCAGCAACAATTCAAGGCCATTTACGAAACCGTCTTACTACTCTCAAAGGAGGGGTTTTGGGCGGGGTATTTGTGATGGGTATTATTTCAGCTTTGATTGTGGGTGCTTGCGTGTCACCCGTGTTGATGGCGGTTCTTGGATTGGCCATTGAGCGGGCTGACCCGGTGCTGGGAGCTGCAATAATGTTTTCCCTGGCCATGGGCAGCGGTGTGGTGCTCATTGGAATTGGATTTGGAGCCGCTTTTCTGGTGCCTAAAGCAGGACCATGGATGAACCACATCAACCACGCTTTCGGCATCATGTTGCTGGGCGTCGCCATCTATATTCTTGGTGCATTGCCTGCCGTACCCGTGCTGTATCTGTGGTCTGTACTGTTTATAGTTACCGCTGTATATCTTGGCGCGTTACGATCCTTATCGAGCAATCGCAGCGGAGGGCACATACTTTTCAAGGGGCTTGGTGTATTCATACTGGTTTGGGGAATACTCGCCTTGATTGGTGCTATGTCGGGGAGTCGCGACATACTCCGCCCCATCAATATTGCCAAATTAGGACAATCGCTACAGCCTGGATTGACGGCAAATTCCACGCTGGAATCAAGCCACACTCTGTTTACCCGTGTAGCGTCAATAAACGAGTTGGATATGGAATTGCAACGTGCCAAGGATTCCGGCAACCCCGTCATGCTCGATTATTATGCGGATTGGTGTGTTGACTGCGTTCGCATGGAAAACACCACCTTTACAGATCCCAATGTACGTAAAGCATTGGAAAATTTCGTTATGTTGCAGGTCGATGTAACCGACCCAAACAACTCGTCGACGAACAATATCAAGAAGCGATATGGCGTCTATGGGCCACCCGCGATGCTATTTTTTGATGTAGGGGGTAATGAACTCAAAGCCTTGCGCCGCTATGGCTACATGAATGCGACTGAATTTGTCGAGCACATACGAAATATTTGATATGGCGAATAAACTACTTGAGTCTGTACCGGGTACAGGGACTACTATTTGGTTAAGTTGAGATTTCGCAATTAGGATCATACATGGAAACCATTGATAATAAAGCGTTAAAGCCCAGCAAAGCCCAGCAGGCGGTAAATGCAGTATGGCCGTTATTCAACAGCAGGATTAAACGAATCATAGCGATATCGGCCATCGTGGCACTGGGGATGTACCTAAATTGGGGATGGTTTGTTGCTGTAGGGATTGCTCCGCTGGTATTGGGGGTGTTGCCCTGTGTCGCCATGTGCGCACTGGGATTGTGTATGGGTCATGGGAGTAAAAAATCATGCTCAACCAATAAGCAACAGTCAGATTATAAAGACGATGCTGATCTATGAATTCAAAGGGAATACAATGGGTAGCGGGACTGTCCATTGGCTTAGTAGCCAGCTTGTCTTTCGCGCAGGAAATCGATGAGAAAATCATCAATGAGCTTGTCCAGCAGGAACTTGAGCGGTTGCTGAATTCCGAAGAGTTCGATGCTGCCATTGAAAAAGGAATTGAGCGTTTCATTCTCAAGCAGCGCCAGGTAGAGCAGACAGCCCAAAGGCAGCAGCAACTTGAAAGGATTAAAGACCTGCGGCCAGTTAGTGTCGAGAGGGATCACATTCTGGGGAACGTAAACGCGCCAGTGACATTAGTTGAATATTCGGATTTTGAGTGCCCATTTTGTAAACGATTCCATCCCACGGTGGCACAATTGTTGACAAATAATCCCGATAAAGTACGTTGGGTATATCGGCATTTTCCATTGAGTTTTCACAATCCCGGTGCGCAAAAGCAAGCAGAAGCTTCAGAATGTGTGGCAGAACTGGGTGGGAATGAGGCATTTTGGCAGTTTACCGATTTGATTTACGACAGAACCAAATCTAATGGAAAAGGTTTTCCACTCGACCAACTGCAGCCCCTGGGTGAAGAAATTGGGATTGATGGTGAAGCATTTTCGGAGTGCATGAACAGCGAACGAATGCAGGCGAGAGTACAGCAGGATATCGATAACGGAATTGCGATTGGCGTGTCGGGGACACCCATGGCAGTCCTTTTGAATAACTACAGCGAGGCCCAGGTGATTGCCGGTGCGCAGCCGTTAGAGGCACTGCAACGAATTGTTGATGATCTGACCAGAAACAGTGATTCACAATAGCCGAGCAGGTCGCAAATCAATTTGACAGTAGCCGAATTGATCACCTATAAATTCCAATCCATGACACGTTTACGACGGCTCACTATGCTGTTCGTGCTGGGGCTGTTTGCCGCAAGTTCGTTTGCGGGCGCATTCGTCATGACGACCATGTCCTTAAAAATCGAAGCAGTCTCGATGAGCATCATGGAAGATGGGAAGGATATCGGCGAATGCGAAGATTGTTTTAATCAAGCCGAATCATGTGGATTTTGTGGCGCGGGTTGCATATCCAATGTTGCCGTGGGGATGAGCGGTACGCCCCGTATTTTCCACCAAGATAGCCTATATGTTATGGGCTCTTTATTCACATATCAGAGCATTACCGGTCCGCCGGATCCTTTCCCCCCTCGAATAATAAGTCTGGTCTAAGGCCACAAAGGCAGTATTGCATAGTCAATGCCGCCGATTCCCATTTCAATCAGGATTGGTTTTCACTGATCGCACTGTGTAGCTGATTCTTTGAGAACAACGAGTGGTGTTTTTATGCAAAGGATATTTAATACTCGTCGCGATCATATGTCACGACGGAACTTTCTGGTAACAGCGGCAACTACCGGGTTGGTGTCACTATTCGATACCAAGTACTCGGGCAGCGTGATCGCAGATTCTCATCGAGTGGTTTCATTGAAAGCCTCGACGGGTCGTACTCGCCTGGTACCCGAGCCGTACAACGACACCCACGTTTGGTGCTACAACCAGACGGTGCCTGGACCGGAAATTCGGATTCAGCAAGGAGACCGGATTCGGATTGAATTTGATAACCAACTGGATGAAGAAACGACGATACATTGGCACGGTGTACGCCTGCCCAACGCCATGGATGGAGTACCCCACCTGACACAAAAACCCGTTGCACCAGGAGAACGATTTCTTTATGAGTTTGACGCGATTGATGCGGGTACGTTCTGGTATCACCCCCACCAGCGTGGATTTGAGCAGGTGGGTCGAGGACTGTATGGTTCCCTGATTGTTGAAGAGCCCAATCCCATACAAGTTGACCGGGACGTTACCTGGATGCTTGATGACTGGCGACTCGAACAATCCGCAGAAATCAGCAATGACTTCGGTGATGCCCACGACATGAGTCACAACGGTAGAGTGGGTAATACGGTGACGATCAATGGTCGGATGCCTGATGACATAACCGTACAGTCTGGTGAACGAATTCGGTTACGACTGATTAATGCCGCCAATGCAAGGATATTTGAGCTTGATTTTGCCGATCACAGTCCCGTGATAATCGCGCTTGATGGTCAGCCGGTTAAGCCGCATGTGTCCGAAAATTCGCGCATAGTTTTGGGTCCAGCTATGCGGGTCGATTTGATTCTTGACATGGTTGGGTCGCCTGGAAGTCGAAGCGTTGTCTCAGATGTATTCTATAAAGACCTCGAATATCAATTGATTGATTTGCTGTATGCAGATACTGCGCTACGCAGCGAGGTGCCAGATTGGCCAATGGAATTAACGCCCAACCCGTTGATCGAGCCGTCAGGTCTGACAGCCATTGTGCATGAAATTCAGTTTACTGGTGGCATGATGGGAAATATGGTCATGCAGCAAATGGGAATTGATTCTGGAAGTGCACAAAGCAGTGGCATGGGATCAATGATGGGCATGATGCATAAAAAAAAGATGTGGTTCATCAACGGAGTCGCGGCGGAAGGCCATGTTATGGATCCTATGTTGACCCTCGAGCGGGATCGCAGTTATATCATTAAAATGACAAATGCCACGGCCTGGCATCATCCGATTCATTTACATGGCCACTCGTTTCGAGTGTTGTCGCGAAATTGGGTTTCTACTCCGCACCTTGAATGGCAGGATACCGTGTTGATGAGTCCCCGAGAAAAGGTCGAAATCGCACTGGTCGCAGACAATCCCGGCGACTGGATGTTCCATTGTCATGTGCTCGAGCACATGCTCGGTGGAATGATGGGTGTGATACGCGTTACATGATAAATCAAATTATTGGAGAAACCAAAATGTCTAATCATATTAGAAATCAACTATTCGCCGCGACACTGATACTGGGGTCGCTATTCGGATTGCCTTCGATCGCGGATACACAGGAAGTGACTCTGTACAAGAACCCGCAATGCGGCTGCTGCGAAGATTACGCAAAGTATTTGCGTAAAAACGGATTCACTGTAGATGTAAAGCCGACTCATGAGCTCGTTAGTATGAGCCGGGAGGTGGGCCTGCCTGAGGGATTTCAAGGATGCCACCTTTCTTTTGTCGACGGTTATTTTGTAAGCGGACACGTTCCCGTTGGTACCGTTAACAAACTTCTCACGGAGCGACCGTACGTAAAAGGCATCACCTTGCCAAATATGCCGTTGGGGTCGCCTGGTATGTCCGGTACAAAAACTGAACCGTTCACAATTTACTCTGTTGGTGACAGCGAGCCTGAAGTCTATGCAGTTGAATAGCCAGCACCACAGAGATAGCCACTATGAACAACAGTTATAAAATGGTGGACTGCATGGGTGGCATGATGTGGCCGATGGGTCTGGCGTATTTCCTTGCCATTGTTTTGCTGATCCTGGCCGCAGCGTCGCTACTAAAGTACCTGTTTTCGGGGAAGAAATGAAATATTTAGTATGAAAAGCAGATACCGAATTATTGCATCAATACTGGTAATGAGTTTGTCCTTGGTATTCGTCAACGGAGAGAGAGCCTATTCCGGACCTAACGAAATATTCTTATTGGACGAACCTCGAGCATTACCGGACATTGAATTTTTCGATGAATCAAAAAATCCGGTTTCACTGAAAAAATGGCTGGGCAAAGTCGTGGTATTGAATATCTGGGCAACCTGGTGCGCCCCGTGTCGTATAGAAATGCCCACCCTTGACCGCCTTCAAGAAAAACTCGGCAGCGACCAATTTGAAGTTGTAGCCCTGTCCATCGATGAAGCAGGAGTGGGGGTTGTTAGAAAGTTCTTTGACGAGATCAATATCGAAAAACTTGATATTTACATCGACTCCACATACAAGTCCGCAAATCAACTCCAAGTACTCGCATTACCTGCGACAATCCTGATTGATCCAAAAGGACAGGAACTCGGCCGTTTGGTGGGCCCGGCAGAGTGGGATACGCCGGAGATGATTTCATTTTTTGAATCCATAATTTCCGGGCAATACTAACGATCGCGATTGATCTCACCTGGGTAAGGAAATGAATCTATCCTGTCTAAAATATATTGATGCAGCGCCCATTTGATTGATTGATATAAAGTCCTATGTCGTCTATTGAGAAATATTGTATTCGCTTGAAATTACTGACCACTGTCGTTTTCGCCGTATTTTTATCATTGGGTATGGTTTATGCCAATCACCCTGGTGGAGATATTGATCAATACATGGAAGAACAGGAAAAATATTTTCAGGTTATCGATATACCCAGCGCGCCAGAATTCACATTGGTCGACGCAGAAAACGCTAAAGTCAGTCTTTCAGATTTTAAGGATAAGGTTGTCATTCTCAATTTTGTATTTACGAACTGCGTAGATGTATGTCCTATACATACTGCGGTTATTGCAGATATTCAGGAGAAGATCAATATAACGCCAATGAAGGAGAATGTTCAGTTTATCTCAATCACAACAGATCCTGGAAACGATGCGGCAGAAGTCCTTAACAGTTATGGCGAGTCCCACAATCTAAACCCTGTGAACTGGATTTTTCTGACCGTTCCCCCCGGGGCGTCCGATTCAATGACCAGAGATTTATCCAATGCATACAACGTCAAATTTGAACCGATGGAAAACGGGCAGCAAATGCACGGCGCGGTAACGCACATTATTGATCGAAATGGCAGATTCGCGGGGAAATTTCATGGTCTCAAATTCAATACAGTCAATGCAGTCTTGTATGTCAACGGATTAATAAGTAATTGGTATACGAATGACGAACATCACTCGAAGAGCACCTGGGACCAATTTATGGAATTTCTGTTTCTTAAAGATGAATGAAAAATTAGAGTGGAATGATGATAGATCAGTGCGAACTAGGGATTGGTTGACGACCCTAAAAAGATATTCCTTTTTGTTGCGGTCACCAATCTGGTTTGGGAGTTTTTTCATCTTCCACTCTACACTATATGGGTGACCGGTTCTTTGCCCGAATTGGCGTTTGCAGCAGTACATTGTACAGGGGGAGACATTTTGATTTCTTTGTGCGCTATTACGTTGGCTCTGTTTTTAGCAGGGGAGCCTGAGTGGCCTAATGTTGGGTTCGCGCAGGTGCTAATCCTGGCACTTCTATTTGGCCTTTTGTACACGGTGTTTAGCGAGTGGCTGAATATCGAGGTACGTAAGTCGTGGGCGTATCGTGATTCAATGCCAACGATACCTGGATTAGGAATAGGGTTGAGTCCAATACTTCAATGGTTAATTCTGCCCAGTGTGGGGCTATGGTGGGCAAGGCGTGGTACTAAGTAAATCTAAAGAGCCGATGGAACAAATCCAAAAAAACCCATGCCAAGCATGTGCTCAATTGTGAGCTATAGAAGTCATCGTTCGGATAATCATACGTAGTCTGAACTGCCAATGACCTAATGATCCAGTACCCGGAGGACAAATAGCAACATCGCTTCTGAAATACTATTGCTGCGACATTCAAACGAAGTGGCCGCTTTACAATCTCTCTCGGATCTACCGAAGCTCCGTTGATTGTGCCAAGAAACATTTTTTCGAAGGCTGAAGTTGCCCCGTTTTGGTGGACACATAATCTCTACTGAGGGGTACCCACCATGACCAAGTCACACACCCCCTATCCACTGCAAGTCCGCCAGCAGATTGTCGATCTAGTTATAGCAGGCAAGACGCCCGAAGGACTGTCTCATTAGTTTGAGTCACCTTCTGAATCGATCCGCAACTGGGTCAGGCGAATCACGATTCCGAATTTTGGTCCGATTGGCTGACCTCTGCGGAGCGCGAAAATCTCACCCGACTACGCAGAGCGAGTCGCCAGCTCCGGTAGTGTGAATATTCTTTCGCACTTTGATGGGCGGTAGACACGCGATTCGTTGTACTTTCTGAGCTTTATAGTTTATAGAACTCGTCCATCAAGAGATATTTTTGGGTTCCCTATTTTGTTCCTGCAAAAGGTCTCCAATGTAAAGACCAAGCTTCCCGGTGGCAATAGAGCGTAGCGGAATTGCCGTCCGATTACGGCGCCTTGATATGCGTTGATTAGCGTTTCAACAAAGCTGTGCCACAGCGTCTATCATCCCGGAAAACAACCGACGGCACCAGCCGGATGTAAAACAATTCGCCGACCAGCTCCACCAGTGTTTGGGTTACAATAACAGCAGGCACTATAATCCAGTCGTTCGGCAAAGCAAGCGCAAGGGGAAGCACGACCAGTGAATTGCGTGTTCCGGCGCTAAAAATTAGGCCTCTCCCGGCCTGCGTATCCAGGCGAAAAGCGCAGGCGATCAGGCGGGCAAGAAAGGGCACGATGAACATAAAAGCCACATAAATCGGTACGGCTTGGATCACAACCGTAAGGTATTGCTCGATTCTCCCAATTTGAGCTGCCACAACGAAAAACAAGGTAAGTGCCATAAATGTCACCGGCAACCATGATGCTGCTTCGATCCAGATTGCACCAGCGCGTCGGTGCGTGGCCCAGAGTTCACTTGCTAGAGCCAACCCCAAAGGAAGGACGATGAGCAGGACAAATGCTTCTACAAACGGACCTGCACTCATTATTTTGGCGGCCTGTTCTCCCATAAAAAGCCATAGGTAGACAGGAAGTAGAAGCATCTGGGCGAAAAGCAATAGAGGCGTAGAGGCGAGAACGAGCCTTGCGTTACCACGCCCCAGATGGGTAAAGACGATGACGTAGTCAATGCAGGGCGTAAGCAGGACGAGGTACACACCGAGCAGCAGGGGTGGCTGCTGTGGCAGCAGGCGTGACAACAACCAAACAAGAATGGGTACAACGATAAAATTTACTGTCAGCAAGGCTGCGGTAAACCGCCGATTCGCGCACGTCTCGCGTAGATGGAGGAACGGGATCTGGGTAAACATGCCGTAGAGCATGATTGCAAGCACTGGAGCGATCAAAAACTCGAGGCTTTCACCAAACGTAGGACTCCACAAACCAATCCCTGCCCCGAAAACCAAAGTCACGGCATATATCCAAATCTGATTTTCTTCTAGCTGTTCTCTCGTCACGATGAATCCTTAAGGCATGGTTCTACCCTAATTTTCCGGATACCTGGTCAAGTGTAATAATACACTGCGCGGTATCCAATGAAACGACGAAGAAAGTACATGAAAAAATTCAAAATAGAAGCGGTTCAGTTAACCCGCCAGTCCGGTGAGCCGGTGAATATCGTTGCCTCGAACCTGGGACTGAATGCCAGTATGCTGCGTAGGTGGTGTAAGGGGGTGGAAGAGACCGACTATTAACCCTTTCCTGGTCAGGGCAATGCGAGGGATCAGGAGTTGGCCAGGTTGAAGCGGGTGCTGAAACAGGTCAAGCAGGAACGCGATTTTTTAAAAGAAGCGGCGTACTTTGCCAGGGAATCCCGTTGAGATGCCAGATGATAGAACGGCGTTGCGAACACTATCCCGTAACCCGAACGTGCCAGATTCTGAAGGTCTCTGTGAGTGGGTACTATGAGTGGCGAGGCCGTCCGTTAAGTGCCAGGGCCGCCTCCAATCGACGCTTGCTGAGCAAGATACGGGCTATCCACACGACAAGTGACGGGGTGTATGGCAGCCGGCGTGTGTTTGACGAATTGCGATATCGGGGCGAAACGTGCGGACACAATCGAGTGGCCCGGCTGATGTCAACAACGCCCCCACCTGTCCCCATATCATCGCGATAAGATGTCCCCTGATTGTCGAGTTTTAGCATCAGGTGACGGGCCTGTTCAGTCTTCGTCGTCACCTCCAGGTTTTGGTTTGGTGCT
>JAUILZ010000019.1 GCA_030432755.1 Gammaproteobacteria bacterium
GATCGCTATTGTAACGATTTCACTGACCCCATCGACATGAACAGGATCAGGGCCGGCATTCTTGGTGGAACCGGCTATACCGGCGTCGAATTGTTGCGCCTGCTGGTGCGTCATCCCGCGGTCGAACTGGCGGCGATCACGTCACGCGGCGAAGCCGGCCGGCCGGTGGCGGCGATGTTCCCCTCGCTGCGCGGACTTACCGGGCTCGCCTACAGTGACCCCGCGGACGGCGGCCTCACGGACTGCGACGTGGTGTTCTGCGCCACTCCCAACGGCGTCGCCATGCAGCATGCGGAAGAACTGCTGGAAGCCGGGGTCAAGGTGATCGACCTGTCGGCGGACTTCCGCCTCGCCGACGTCGGTGAATGGGAGACCTGGTACGGCATGACCCACCACTGCCCCGATCTCGTGGCCGAGGCGGTCTACGGCCTGCCGGAAATCCACCGCGAGGCGATCCGGGGCGCGAGCCTGGTGGCGAATCCAGGCTGCTATCCCACCGCGGTCCAGCTTGGCTTCCTGCCGTTACTGGAATCGGGCGTCGTGGAAGCCGGCGCGCTCATCGCCGATGCCAAGTCCGGTGTATCCGGCGCCGGCCGCTCGTCCAAGGTGGATCACGCCTTCTGCGAGGCGGGGGATTCGTTCAAGGCCTACGGCGTGGCCGGCCACCGCCACCTGCCCGAGATCCGCCAGGGCCTCACCGGCATGACGGACGACCCGGTGAACCTGGTGTTCACCCCGCACCTGCTGCCCATGATCCGCGGCATCCACGCGACCCTCTACGCACCGCTCAAGCCCGGCGCCGACCCGGACCTCCAGGTGCTGTTCGAGGAACGCTTCGCCGATGAGCCCTTCGTCGATGTCATGCCCGCCGGCTCCCATCCCGACACCCGCAGCGTGCGCGGCTCCAACATGTGCCGCATCGCCGTGCACCGGCCCCAGGGCGGCAACACCGCGGTCGTCCTCGCGGTGGAAGACAATCTCGTCAAGGGCGCGGCGGGTCAGGCGGTGCAGAACATGAACCTGATATTCGGCCTGGATGAGACCCTGGGTCTTGACCAGGTGGCGTTGGTGCCCTGAGCTAATCGTAGTTCACGCCAAGTGAAAAAATATTCGATGGAATACTGGCTGGCGCGCTATGGGTGCGCGATGGGCTCCAAGGAAAGAATCGATACTTATACAAGTAATCCAGTATGGACAAGAACAAATATTGAGAGAGTTACTAGTGGTGAATTCCCACAAGGTATGACAGCTGCAAATATACTAGTAGCTTTTGTTTGCTTTGTGAGGGCTTACTATCCGGCTAAAGAGAAAGATGTTAAACCGTTGTTGTTTGAATACATTAGGTACAAGGCAGATCAAGGAGAGTCTCTGAAAAAGTCATATCAAGGCATCAGGAATTTGTATGTGCAAAGGACGGCAACATGACATGCGCTTTGAATTGCATCCACCTAATTGATATGTTCAGAAACGGTTGCTCCCTTAGGGCCATATCTGCCTGGTCGAATCCACGCGTCTCGCACAGTTGGCCTGGATGTTCCGAACATCGATGCTGGGCAAGCTAATCACCGTGGGACTGGTACTGCTCGCCCTTGGCGCGGGTTACTACCTGGGCATGCCGGATCCGGAGGCGAGCCTTCAGAACGCGGAAACCATGGCGGCGCTCGAGGAGGAGCGCGACCGGCTGGCAAAGCGTAATGAGGAGCTCGAGGAGACTCTTGGCCTGGTGAAGCGACAGATCCAGACCGATCGCATCGCTTACGACAACCTCCAGAAAACGGTGGCGCAGTCCGAGCGCGATCGCGAGCAACTGTTGCAGCGTTTGAACGCGCAGCGCGAGCTACTCGATCGCCTCAAACAACAGATCGAAAACCAGTAACCCTTGGATGATTGATATCGACCGCGTACGGGCGGACACGCCCGCGGTGCGGGATCTCGTGCACTTCAACAATGCCGGCGCATCGTTGATGGCGAAACCGGCATTTGATTCGATGCTCGACTATCTCCGTCTCGAGCAGTCGATTGGCGGCTACGAGGCGGCGCGCGAGAGGGCTGCCGACACCGCGCGATTCTATGCCGAGGCAGCAAGGATGCTGAATTGCGAGGCATCCGAGATCGCCTTCATGGAAAGCGATACCCGTGCCTGGCTGGGGCTGTTTTTTTCCCTGCCGATGGCGCCTGGTAGCCGAATCGTAACCACCCGCCTGGACTATGGCAGTCATTTCGTTTCCTTTGCCCAGCGTCGTCGCGAGGGCGTGGAAACCGTGGTGGTGGATCGCGACGAAAACGGCGATATCGACCTGGAATCGATGCGGCGCGCGCTGGCGGACGGGGCGGCGCTGCTGGCGATGAGCCATATCCCAACGGGAGGCGGCGTCGTCTGCGACGCGGGGGCGGCAGGTCGGCTGGCGCGCGACGCCGGGGTGCCATTTATCCTCGACGCCTGCCAGTCCTGCGGCCAGGTGCCGGTGGACGTGCGCGCGATCGGCTGCACCGCGCTCACCGCCACCGGGCGCAAGTACCTGCGCGGGCCGCGTGGCAGCGGGCTCCTGTATGTCGAGTCTTCATTTCTCGAGAAGCTGGAGCCCGCCCAGCTCGACCAGCATGGCGCCGAGCTATTGGACGCGGAGCATTTCCGCCTGCAGCCGGGGGCACGACGGTTCGAAAACTTCGAGGTGAGTTATGCCGGGCGCGTCGGCCTGGGCGCCGCCATGGGTTACGCCAACGATCTCGGGATGGCCGACGTCGGTGAACGTGTCGTCGCGCTGGGCGCGTATTGCCGGGAGGCGCTGGCGGCCGTACCGGGCGTCGAGATCACGGACCAGGGTCGCAACCTCTGTGGCATCGTCACCTTCGCCATGAAGAAACACGCGCCCGACGAGCTCCAGCGTTATCTCGCGGAACACCGGGTCAACATCTCGGTATCGACCACTGACGGGGGGAGCCTGGTGGACTTCCGCGCGCGGGGCATCGACAGCCTCGCGCGCACCTCGGTGCACTACTTCAATACCGAGGCGGAGATCGACCACATGGCAGCGTTGCTGGCTGAACTAGGCTAGCTGCCTTTCCTGGCGCGCGGATCCGCGTGCACCCAGGTGCCCCGGATAGTGTCCGCCTCGGCGTTTTCCGGGCGGCGCAGCTCGAAGCGCTCGAAGTCGAACAGGGTGCTGTCGCCGAGCTGGGAGGGCGCGATGTTGGTGAACGCGCGGAAGATGTTCTCCACCCGCCCGGGGTGACGCCGCCATTCTTTCAACATTGCCTTGATCTGCTTGCGCTGCAGGTGTTCCTGGGAGCCGCACAGGGTGCAGGGGATGATGGGAAACTCGCGTACCGCGGCGTAGTCGGCGATGTCCTCCTCGCTGCAGTAGGCGAGGGGACGAATCACCAAGTTTTTGCCGTCGTCACTTTGCAGTTTCGGCGGCATGGCAGCGAGCCGGCCGCCGTGGAACAGGTTGAGGAAAAGCGTCTCGATGATGTCGTCGCGGTGATGGCCGAGGGCGATCTTCGTGAAGCCGTGCCGCTCGGCGTAACCGTACAGGTTGCCGCGCCTGAGACGCGAACACAGCCCGCACATCGTGTTCCCCTCCGGGATCACGCGCTTGACCACGCTGTAGGTGTCGCGCTCGATCACGTCGAAGGGTATCCCCAGGCCGCGCAGGTATTCGGGTAGTACATGTTCCGGGAAGCCGGGCTGTTTCTGGTCCATGTTTACCGCCACCAGTTCGAAGCGCACCGGCGCCTTCTTCTGCAGCGCAAGCAGCATGTCCAGCAGGGTGTAGGAATCCTTGCCGCCGGACAGGCAGACCATCACCCGGTCGCCCTCACCGATCATGTGATAATCTTCGATCGCACGGCCGACATTGCGCCGCAGGCGCTTGCACAGCTTGTCGAAATTGCGTTTGCGCGCGGCGCCTCCCGGCGCTTTGGCAGGAAGGGATTCCCCGACGATGGATGTCGCGACCGGATCGCGTGGCGGCTGGACGCTGACCGCGATGCCGCCGGCCGGTCGGGCCGCGGATTTGTGGTTGTTCATTTCCCGATTTTATCGCAGAACAAAACCGGTATTCGGCGCACAGGATGGTGAAGTCAGTTCTCAGGTGGCTGTTCCGGCTGCTGATCACCGCCATGCTCATCGCCATTATCGTGCCGCTGGGCGCGTCCCTGCTGCTCGACCAGGAAGAGATCAAGACGGGACTCAACCAGTGGATGCAGGATCAGGGCGGACGCCCCCTGATCATCGACGGGCGGGTCGGATTTCGCCCCGGCCTCGCGCTGGTGTTGTTCGCCGAGGACGTGCGCATGGAAAATGTGTCCTGGGGATCGCGTCCAGACGCACTGAATGCCACGCGGGTGGAGGCACGTATTTCCCTGCCCCGGTTGCTCCAGGGCCGCGTGGTCGTCGAGCAGGTGGAGATCTCCGGCGCCACGGTCTGGGTGGAGAGGTCGCCCACGGGACTGCTCAATTTTGGCCGTCCACCCGAGCGCCGCGATGAACCGCTGAATCCGATCCCGTTACCGTCCTGGCTTGGCATCGAACGCCTCCAGCTCGAGAACGCGCAGGTTATCTGTGACCTGCGATCGCGCACCTGGGACATTCGCATCGATAGCGGGGAGTTGATCGTGCCCGCGCGTGACGAGCCGGCGGAGCTGTCCCTGGAGGGCAGCGTCGAGTCAGTCGGCATAACCGCAACGGGTACGCTGGGTACCCTGGAAAACTGGTTCGCGCGTGCGGACTCCGCCGCCGAACTCATGATCACCCTGGCGGATCGCAATCCCTTCACCGCCACGGGGCGGGTGGGGGACGTGCTCGGCTGGCGCGATCTCGATATCAGTCTCGCCGGCCAGATTGATTCGGTGCGGGATCTTACCCGCTGGTTCCGGTCGAGGCCCATCGACCTGCGGCGGATGGACCTCTCGGCGCGCCTGCGACAGCCGGGAACCGTCTCCAGCATGGCCCTCGAAGAAATCTCTGGCACGTTGACCTGGTTTGATGTG
Organism: Gammaproteobacteria bacterium; assembly: GCA_030432755.1. Classification (GTDB taxonomy): domain Bacteria; phylum Pseudomonadota; class Gammaproteobacteria; order Arenicellales; family Poriferihabitantaceae; genus VYFG01. The sequence goes on from JAUILZ010000019.1 coordinate 4,993, forward strand.
CCCCTGCGCGCGACAGGCCGGGTCGGCACCCTGTCCAGGCTGGAGGATATCGACATCGACCTTGCAGCCCACGACGACTGGGACATGCGCGGACTGCCGTTGAAATCGCCGCCCGATCTGACCGCGCGATTCGATGGCGAGGGGAACCTGTCGGGTAGCTCGAAGGATCTCGCGCTCACGGTGCATTCGCTCGCCGTCTCCGCCCCCGGCATGCTGCTCAGCGGGGCGGGCAGGGTGGAAAGCCTGGGGGGTGACTGGGGCACGCCGCTGCCGCTGGCATTGCAACTCGACGAGGTGAGCGACCTGGGTGAGAGGATCGGCCGCAAGTGGCCGATACTTGGCGGGCTTCAGGCCGCTTCGAACCTGATCCGCAAGGACGGGGCATTCGACCTCGACGACATCGAACTCCGGGGCGATGGTTCACTGGTGGATCTCACCGGCCAGGGCGCGATCCGGGGCCTTGGCCAGACGCCGGTGGGCGAGGTGTTGATCGAGGGCCGGTTACTGAAAGCGTTCCTCGAACGCAACGCCTATGCGTTACCACTCCTGCCCGAAGCGGTCGACGTGGAGGCTACCTGGCAACTGGAAGGCGCACACGCCGCGCTGTTCATATCCGCTCTGGATTTCGAAATTCCCGGTGGGCGGATCTCCGCTTCCGGCGATATCCCGGATCTCGCCGTGCCGGGTTCCCATGCACTGCAATTCACCGGGTCCGTGGCCGAGCCCGTGGTGCTGGCGAGCGCGCTTTCGCAGCGTTGGCCGTCATTGCCTCCGTTACAGGCCACGGGTGTCCTCGAGGGCATGGAGGACGGTACGCGTCACCTGCGGAATCTCTCGGTGACCGGGGAGCGTGGCGCGGAATCCATCACTGCCAGCGGGACGGTAGAGCGTCTGGGCGCGGATGCTACGGTCGAACTGGATGTCAGTACCCGGCTCGATCCCGCATCGCTCGACATCTGGCTGGACGGCATGGACTGGTTTGCAACGCTGGAGCCTGACCTCGAGGTGGTAACGGCGAGCTTTCGCCTGACGGGTGGGCCCAATGCGGGATATGCGGTCAGCGATATCGCCGCGCGTTCTCGCCTGGCGGGCGCCGGACTGGAACTCGGGGGCGCTTTCACCGCGTTCCAACCCCTGGCGGGAGGCCTCGACATCCGCCTCGATGGCCGCTTCACGCACCAGCCGGGAATCGCGGAGAAATATGGAATGCCGCCCCTGGCGAGCGCGAAGCTGGCATTCCATGTTCCGTTTCCGCACCCCGGAGGCGGTCTGGACAAGCTCGACGCGACCCTGGCGCTGGCGGGTGGGAACCTGTCTGTCGCGGGGGACGTGGCGACCTTGCAGCCACTCCGCGCCGAGGGACTCGAGCTGAGTATTCAGCACCCGGACCTGGCCGCGCTGCTACCCGGGAAGACACGGCTACTGCCCGAGCAGGCGTTGTTCGTCAACACGAAGCTCACCATTGCTGACGGAGAGCTCGGTTTCGATGGCAGTGGCCGGATCGGCCATGACTCGGTGCGCGGCACGGTGACCTGGGATCTGGCGCAAGCGGGCGGCAGGCATCGATTTGTCGCCGACCTGCATACCGACCGTCTCGACTTGCGCACGCTGATTCCCCCGGCGGAGAAAACCGGGCGCTTTTTTTCCGCGGACCCGCTCGTTCCCGGCTGGATGCGGGCAGTGGACGGCGATATCCGCTTGCGCGTCAATCGATTCCATAGCCATCCCGTGGTTCTGAACAATCTCGACCTGCACGCGGTGATGGACGCGGAGCGGGTATTGATGGTGACAAACGCCGGCGCCCGCGCGGGCTCCCTGGACATGACACTGGAGCGCGCTGCCGATGGTGCAACGTCGCTGGCGTTGCAAGTCGACAGGGTGCCGGTGGAATCCCTGCGGATGTTTTCCCAGGATGGCCGCATGCGCGGTGGCATCGTCGATGCCGATATCGGTATCAGCGGTAGCGAGGACAATCTCGCATCGCTGATGGCGAGCGGCAAGGGCTATATCCGGTTCGAGATGCTCGCCGCGAAAATCTTCGACAAGGCGCTGCAAAACGTCGGTGGCGATCTTGTGACCAACGTGATTACCGCGGTGAATCCGTTCGAGGAGAACAAGGAGTACGTCGAGATGGAATGCGGCGCCATGTATCTCGACATCGCCGACGGGCTGGCCACCACCCGCAACGGTATCGCCATCAAGACGGATCACGTTACGGTGCTTGGTGGTGGCGAGATCACTTTTCCCGACGAGTCACTCAAGATCGTGCTCGCGCCCAAGGCGCGCAAGGGGCTTGGTATCAGCGCGACTTCCGTCGCCAAGATGATCCGCCTCGGCGGCACTCTCGGGGAACCCAGGGTGGAAGCGGACAGCCGCGGTATTCTGAAGTCCGGGGTAGCGCTGGGCGCGGCGATTCTTTCCGGTGGCGCTTCGTTGGTGGCCATGGGGCTGATCGACAGGTTGCACGCCAATACGGATGTCTGCGCCATCGCGAGTGGCGAGATCCAGCTGGACGACTCTGCCGCGTTCAGCGGCGAGAAGTCGCGTTAGTCATGCAGGTATTGCCATACAGCGCCGCGGCGGAGAACAACAAGGCGCCCATCCTCGCCGCCATCCGCGATCGCATCGCGCCAGGCCACGTGGTGCTGGAGATCGGTTCGGGCAGCGGCCAGCATGCAGTGCATTTCGCGTCCGCAATGCCCTCGGTGACATGGATTCCGAGCGAGCAGCCATCGGCGATGGCGGGACTGCGCGCACGGCTGAACCAGGCGGGGCTTTCCAATGTCGCGGAGCCACTGGTAATCGATGTCCTGCAGTTTCCCGCGCTGCCGTCGACGGTGGACGACGTGTTCTCCGCCAACACCGCGCATATCATGTCCTGGGAAGGAGTCGCGTCGATGTTTGCCGCTGTGGCGGCTATCCTGGAGAGCGGTATTTTTGCGCTTTACGGACCGTTTCACCGCGACGGCGTTCCCACCAGCCCCGGCAACGCGGAATTCGACCATTCGCTGCGTTCGCGCGACCCGGCGATGGGCATCCGCGATGACCGTGACCTGGCGGCTTTGGCGTCCGGGTGCGGCCTGGCGCTGGTGGAAGATATCGCCATGCCCGCCAACAACCGGCTGTTGATCTGGCGGCAGGCAGCGGCTCACCGAGACGGTGCAAGCGTGGCGTAACCCCCATCGACAATGAACCAGAATGCACTATAATAGTGCGATTAGCCCCCATATTGCACTAAAATAGATCATTCTGGTTTGGGGCCGACATAGAGTCATGGCCCTAAGTTTATGAAATCATGTCGAAAAATACCTTGGCATGACATTTGCTACCCACAGGGCGGACCGGCATGGCCGGCGCGACTCATTTTATTCACACAACCCAGTCCATCAGAGGTTAAAACAGAATGTCTTCAGAAGTGATGAAACTATTACAGGACAGCGAAGCGAAGTTCGTTGACCTTCGCTTTACCGACACCAAGGGGAAAGAGCAGCATGTCACCATCCCCACATCCGTAGTGGACGCGGACCTCTTCGAGGACGGCAAGATGTTCGATGGTTCTTCCATTTCCGGCTGGAAGGGCATCAACGAATCCGACATGATCCTGATGCCGGACGCGGCAACCGCGGTGGTCGATCCGTTTTCCGAGATCACCACGGTCAACATCCGTTGCGACGTCATCGAACCGGCCGACATGCAGGGCTATGACCGCGACCCGCGCTCCATCGCCAAGCGCGCCGAGGCCTACCTCGCTTCGACCGGCATCGGCGATACCGCTTACTTTGGCCCGGAAAACGAATTCTTCCTCTTCGACAGCGTGCACTGGGGTTCCGAGATGGGCAAGGTGTTCTACGAGGTCGATTCCTCCGAGGCCGCCTGGAACTCCGCCAAGGAATACGAAGATGGCAACATCGGTCACCGTCCGGGCATCAAGGGCGGCTACTTCCCGGTTTCGCCGGTGGACAGCCAGGGAGATGTCCGCTCCGCGATGTGTCTCACCATGGAGGCCATGGGCCTGCCGGTGGAAGTGCATCACCACGAGGTCGGCACCGCGGGTCAGGGCGAAATCGGCGTCAAGTTCAATACCCTTGTGAAGAAAGCCGATGAGGTCCAGCTCTACAAGTACGTTGTGCACAACGTGGCCCATGCGCACGGCTTGACGGCCACCTTTATGCCCAAGCCCCTGGTCGGCGACAACGGCAGCGGCATGCACGTGCACCAGTCGATTTCCAAGGGCGGCGAGAACCTGTTCGCGGGTGACCAGTACGGCGGCCTGAGCGAGACCGCACTGTACTACATCGGCGGCATTTTCAAGCACGCACGCGCGATCAATGCCTTCACCAATGCCAGCACCAACAGCTACAAGCGCCTGGTGCCCGGCTTCGAGGCGCCGGTGCTGCTCGCATACTCCGCGCGCAACCGTTCCGCGTCCTGCCGCGTGCCCTACGTCTCCAACCCCAAGGGACGCCGCATCGAGATCCGCTTCCCCGACTCCACCGCCAACCCGTACCTCGCGTTCACCGCGATGCTGATGGCGGGACTCGACGGGATCCAGAACAAGATTCATCCCGGCGATCCCGGCGACAAGGACCTCTACGACCTGCCGCCCGAGGAGGAGAAACTGATCCCCACCGTGGCGCACAGCTTCGACGTGGCCCTTGCGGCGCTGGATAGTGACCGTGACTTCCTGCTGGCGGGCGGGGTGATGAGCAACGCAACAATCGACGCGTACATCGCCCTCAAGATGGAGGAAGTGACCCGTTTGCGCATGTCCACCCATCCGGTGGAATTCGACATGTACTACAGCGTGTAATGCATGGGAGAAACGCCCCCGACAGCGGGGGCGTTTTTTTACCCCTAATTGCACCAACATGGTGCAAACCGGCCCGTCTCACCCCGATGTTCCAAGATGCGCTCAAGGTCCTGCAGCAACAATCCACCAGCATTGCCATACTGGACAGTGAACTTGACGTGGCCTACCTGAACGAGTCCGCGGAATCGCTGCTGAATACCAGTCTGCGCCGCGCCCTGGGGCTGCCGCTCACCGCCCTGGTGCGGGATGACGAGCAACTCTCTTTCGCCTGCCGCCGGGTGCTGAAGGGCGGCGGACAGTTGACGCTGCGCAATCACGAACTGTTGCTCCCGGCCACGCTCACGGAAAAGCGCATTCACTGCGTCGTCAACCTGCTGGACGAGGATTCCGGCGGCCGCCTGTTGCTGGAAATGACCGAGAGCGAGGCCTCCGGCAAGATCGCGCGCGACGAGGAATTCCTCCAGCGCCAGCAGTCCAACCAGGCGGTGATCCGCGGCATGGCCCACGAGATCCGCAACCCGCTCGGCGGCATACGCGGCGCCGCCCAGCTGCTCGCGGAAGAGGCGGGCAGCGAGGAGTTCGCGGAGTACACCCGCATCATCATCCAGGAGGCGGATCGACTCACCGAGCTCGTCAACCGGATGCAGGCGAGCGCGCGCGCCAATCTCGACGAGCAGGTCAACATTCATCGCGTACTCGAACACGTGCGCCAGTTGCTGGAGGCGGAAGCCGATGAGGATATCCTGATCGTCCAGGACTACGATCCCAGCCTGCCCCAGGTGCGCGGCAACCGCGACCTGCTGATCCAGGCCCTGCTCAACGTCATGCGCAACGCGATGGATGCCGTGTCCGTCAACGAGGACACGCGGCGCATCTCCCTGCGCACCCGAATCGACCACCTCGCCCTCGAGGGCAGTCGCCGCCAGGTGGTGCGGGTGGAAGTGGCCGACAACGGCCCCGGCATCGATCGCGAACTCGAGAGCCGGATATTCGATCCCATGGTGACCGGCAAGCCCGGCGGCACCGGCCTCGGCCTGCCCATCACCGCGGAAATCATTACCCAGCACGGCGGGGCGCTGGACTTCATCAGCAAGCCCGGCAAGACCGTGTTTCGTCTCTACCTGCCTATCCACGAGAACTCCGAAGAGTAATGAGCGCTGACAACAGAACCGTCTGGGTCGTCGATGACGACGCTTCGATCGCCTGGGTGCTGGAAAAGGCGCTGAGCCGGGAAGGCTACGACGTCTCGCGATTCGACAGCGCCGAGGCCATGCTCGCGGAAATGAATGGCCAGCCGGGCGCGCGCCCGGACGTGGTGCTGTCCGATATCCGCATGGAAGGCATGAGCGGGTTCGAACTGGTGGATGCGCTGCATCGCGACAATGCGGAACTGCCGGTAATCATCATGACCGCCTACGGCGATCTCGACAGCGCGGTGGATGCCTACCGCCACGGCGCCTTCGAATACCTCACCAAGCCCTTCGACATCCGCGAGATGCTCACCCTGGTGGAACGCGCCTGTCACCAGGGCGCTGCCGCCGACGTGACCCAGGGTGGTGGTGGCAAGCCGAAGACGATGCTCGGCGAAAGCACCGCGATGCAGGAGGTGTTCCGCATCATCGGCCGGCTGTCGTCATCGGAGATGAACGTGCTCATCCGCGGTGAGTCCGGCACCGGCAAGGAACTCGTCGCCAATGCCATCCAGCGCAACAGCCCGCGCGCCGACAAGCCGATGATCGCCATCAATACCGCAGCGATCCCCGCGGAACTTCTCGAATCCGAGCTGTTCGGCCACGAGAAGGGCGCGTTCACCGGCGCCCACGGGCGCCATGTCGGCCGATTCGAGCAGGCCGACGGCGGCACCCTGTTTCTCGACGAGATCGGCGACATGCCGGCCGGATTGCAGACGCGCCTGCTCAGGGTGCTTTCAGAGGGCCGTTTTTATCGCGTCGGTGGGCGCGAGGAAGTGCATGTCGACGTGCGCGTGATCGCCGCCACCAACCAGAACCTCGAATCGCTGGTGGCGTCCGGCGCGTTCCGCAACGACCTGTTTCACCGGCTCAACGTCATCGCCATCCATACGCCAACGTTGCGTGAGCGGCGTAGCGACATCCCCATGCTGGTGAACCATTTCCTCCAGCAGACGGCGGCGGAACTGGGTGGAGAGCTCAAGCAATGCTCGGCGGAAGTGTTCGAGATCATGCAGGCCTATGACTGGCCCGGCAACGTGCGCGAACTGGAGAACGTCGTGCGGCGCCTGACGGTGCTGGCGCCGAGCAAGACCATCCAGCCCGCGGACCTGCCCGCCGAGATGCTGCAGGCCGATTCACGCTCGGAGGACTGGGAATCCGCCCTTGCCGATACCGCCTCCGACCGGCTGCGTAGCGGTGAAAGCCGCCTCATGCAGTCCATGGGGGCCCGTTTCGAAACCGCTCTCATTCGCGCCGCGCTTGCTCACAGCCGCGGCCACAAGCAGAAAGCCGCCGAACTCCTCGGTTGGGGCCGCAACACGCTGACCCGCAAGCTGCGCCAGCTGCACCTGGACTAGTCCAGGGCACTTCGCCGGTATCCCGCATTTTGGCGCGGGGCAGGGCGCTTGCGCGCAATGCGCCGCGCGCTGGCGCGGTGCTTGAAGCGGCCCGGGGGGACCCCAAATACAGTAGAATCCTCAATCCTTCTACACAGTAATCCCCTATGCCCTGGAATCAACCCGGATCCGGCGGTGACGACCGCGATCCCTGGGGTCGAAACAACGGTGGTGGCGACAATGGCGGCCGCCGCGGCGGCAGCGATGGCCCGCCGGACCTGGACGAAATGTTTCGTGATGCGAAGAAGCGCATCGACGCCCTGTTTGGTGGTCGCCGTGGCGGCGGTTCCGGTGGTGGCAAGGGCAGTTCCGGAGGGGGTGGCGGCGGGCTCAGCCCCACCATGCTCGGCGTCCTCATCATCGTCGGCCTCGGCGCCTGGGGTTTCAGCGGTTTCTACACCGTGCAGCAGGGCGAGCAGGCGGTGGAGATGCGCTTTGGCGCCTATGCGGAAACCAAGGGTGCGGGCCTGCGCTGGCACTGGCCGACGCCCATCGAGCGGGTCGAGATCGTCAACACCGACAAGCTGAACACGGTGTTCGTCGGCTACCGGGAAACCGCCCGCGGCAAGCAACTCGTGCCCATCGAGGCACTGATGCTGACACAGGACGAGAACATTATCGACATTCAATTCGCGGTGCAGTACGACATCAAGGACCCTCGTGACGTGCTCTTCAACGTGGCCGAGTACAACCATCGCGAGGTCGCGGAGAGCGTCGTCCGCGGCGCCACCGAGAGCGCGGTGCGAGAGATCGTCGGCCGCAACACCATGGACTTCGCCATTACCGCCGGACGTGCGGAACTGGCGGCCGAAACCAAGACCCTTCTGCAGGAGGTTCTCGACCGCTATGCCACCGGCATCAACATCCGCGCGGTGGAGATGCAGGACGCGCAGCCGCCGGCCCAGGTGAAGGACGCGTTTGACGACGCGGTCAAGGCGCGCGAGGACGAGCAACGACTGAAAAACCTCGCCGAGGCATACGCCAACGACGTGATCCCGCGGGCCCGTGGCGCCGCGGCGCGCATCACCCAGGAAGCCGAGGCCTACAAGGCGACAGTGATCGCGCAGGCGGAAGGTGAGGCGGCGCGCTTCAACCAGGTTCTCGACGAGTACGAAAAGGCGCCCGAGGTCACCCGGGACCGGCTCTATCTCGAGACCATGGAAGGGGTGCTCTCCAATACGAGCAAGATCGTCATCGACCAGCAGGGCGGCAACAGCCTGATGTACCTGCCGCTGGACCAGATGCTCAATCGTCGCGCCACGACCACCACCACGGGGCGCCAGACCTTTACCGGCGGCGATGACGTCGCAGACAACAACTCCTCGTTCAACCAGGGTCTGCGCACCAGCTCGCGCGATACCGACCGCACCGGGAGGAACTAGGCGATGAAATCCAAGAGCACAATTCTTCTGATCGTCCTCGGCCTGGTCGTCGCCGGCCTGTTCTCCGTGTTTTACACCGTGGACCAGCGCGAGCGCGCGATCAAGTTCAAGTTCGGCGAAATCGTCGATTCCGATATCCAGCCGGGCCTCAACTGGAAGGTTCCGTTCATCAACAACATCCGCTTCTTCGATGCGCGGGTGCAGACCATGGACTCCGAGCCGGAACGTTACCTCACTGTGGAGAAGAAGACCCTGGTGGTGGACTCCTTCATCAAGTGGCGCATCGACGACGTGCACCAGTATTTCACCCGCCTCCAGGGACGTATCACCAATGCACAGTCCCGCCTGGGGCAACGGGTGAACGACAGCCTGCGCCAGGAATTCGGCCGGCGCACCCTGCAGGAGGTCATATCCGGGGACCGTGCGGTGATCATGGAATCGGTGCGCCAGGCGATGGTGGAGGAAGCCAAGCAGTTCGGCATCGAGGTCCTCGACGTCCGACTGAAGCGGGTGGACCTCGATCCGGCGATCAGCGACGGGGTCTACGCGCGGATGCAGGCGGAACGCCAGCGAGTCGCAAAGGAGCTGCGCGCCCAGGGTGAGGAGGAAGCCGAGAAGATCCGTGCCGACGCCGACCGCCAGCGCGAGATCCTGCTTGCCAATGCGCGCCGCGATGCGGAGCAGGTCCGAGGCGAGGGCGATGCCATCGCCACGGCTACTTACGCCAGCGCCTTCGGTCAGGATCGCGACTTCTACAACCTGTACCGCAGCCTGAATGCATATACCCGTACCTTCAGCAACAAGGACGACCTGATGGTCATCGATCCGACCTCCGAATTCTTCCGCTACTTCAAGCAGTCCGGCGCCGAACCGGTAACGGCGGTAAGAGATTCGAACAGCTCAACCCTGGGCAGTACCGTAACGGGCAACACGCCACCAGGCGGTTGATGCCAGTTGCCGGCTTGATGTTTGCAAGGCCGCCCCAGGGCGGCCTTGTTTCGAGTCCGTTACCATTCGTTACCCGGCCTGACTGGACCAGTCCGCCATGCTGAACTGGAATGATCTTCTGGCGGCATTTGCGCTATATTTGGTCCTGGAAGGGCTGTTGCCGTTCCTCAATCCGGGCGCTTTCGGCCGCGTGATGAGCCAGGTAGCGCAACTGCCGGAACACCAGCTCCGTCGTATCGGACTCTTCAGCATGATTGCGGGAGCGGCGCTGCTCTACTTCGTGCGTTCCTGATCCTCTATTCGTTCTCTCCTGACGATGGCAAAAAACGTGGTTCTGCTCGGCACCCAGTGGGGTGACGAGGGCAAGGGCAAGATTGTCGACCTGCTCACCGAACGGGCCGACGCGGTGGTGCGTTTCCAGGGCGGCCACAATGCCGGACACACGCTGGTCATCAACGGCCGCAAGACGGTGCTTCACCTGGTGCCTTCCGGCGCCATGCGGGAGTCGGTGGAATGCCTGATCGGCAATGGCGTGGTAGTCAATGTCGAGCAGTTGCTGAAGGAGATCGCCAACCTCGAGAGTATCGATGTGTCGATCCGTGATCGCCTCATGGTGAGCCCCGCCTGCCCGGTGATCCTGCCGCATCACATCGCCCTCGACCTCGCGCGGGAAGCAGCCCGCGGCAACAGCGCCATCGGCACCACCGGTCGCGGCATCGGTCCCTGTTACGAGGACAAGGTGGCGCGCCGCGGATTGCGACTCGCCGACATGGTGAAGCCCGAACTGTTCGCCGAGAAGCTCGAGCAGATCATGGACTATCACAACTTCGTGCTGGAGAAATACTTTGGCGCGGAACGGGTGGATTACCAGCAGAGCCTCGACCAGGCGATGGCCCAGCGCGAGCAGGTCGAGGGCCTGATCGGCGACGTCTCCGCGCGACTCCACCAGTTGCGCAGCGAGGGCAAGTCGGTGATGTTCGAAGGCGCCCAGGGAATGCTGCTCGACATCGACCACGGCACCTACCCGTTCGTCACGTCGTCCAATACCACTGCTGCCGCCGCCGCGGTCGGCAGCGGCATCGGTCCGCTCGAGCTGGATCACGTACTCGGCATCGTCAAGGCCTACACCACGCGCGTGGGATCGGGCCCGTTCCCTACCGAGCTGTTCGACGACATCGGCAAGCGTCTCGGAGAGCGTGGCCACGAATTCGGCGCCACTACCGGGCGACCGCGGCGCTGCGGCTGGCTCGACGTGGTGGCACTTCGCCGCACCGCCCAGGTTTGCGGACTGAGCGCCCTGTGCGTGACCAAGCTCGATGTCATGGACGGCCTCGAAAGGGTGAAGATCTGCACCGCCTACGAACTGGACGGCGAACGTATCGAACTGCCGCCCTATGGCGCCGAGGCCATGACGCGTTGCCAGCCGGTGTACGAGGAAATGCCCGGCTGGAGCGAAAGCACCGAGGGCGCGCGCGCCTACGACGACCTGCCGGCCAACGCGCGCGCCTATCTTGATCGGATGGCTACGCTGTCCGGTCTTGCCATCGATATCGTCTCCACCGGCGCGGAGCGGGACGACACCATTGTCCTTCGCCATCCGTTCGCCTGAGGGCGATCGCCCGGCGAAGGCACCACTAGATTCTTACCGGAGCACACCATGCAACTGAAAAACGCATCCCTGTTTCGCCAGCAATGCTACGTCAACGGCCAGTGGCTTGACGCCGACAGCGGCGAGACCATCGACGTCACCAACCCCGCCAACGGCGAGGTCATCGCCACCGTTCCGAAAATGGGCGTGGCGGAAACCCGCGCGGCCATAGACGCGGCCCACGAGGCACAGGTAGGCTGGCGCAACCTGCTGGCGAAGGAACGCGCCGCGATCCTGCGCCGCTGGTTCGATCTCATGATGGAGAACCAGGAGGATCTCGCGCATCTGATGACCCGGGAGCAGGGCAAGCCGCTCGCGGAAGCGCGCGGCGAGATTGCCTACGCGGCGTCGTTCCTCGAGTGGTTCGCCGAGGAAGCCAAGCGCGTCAACGGCGAAACCATTCCCCAGCACCAGGCCGACAAGCGCCTGGTAGTCATCCGCCAGCCGGTGGGGGTCTGCGTCGCGATCACGCCGTGGAACTTCCCCGCGGCGATGATCACGCGCAAGGTCGGGCCCGCGCTCGCGGCGGGATGCGCGGTGGTGGTAAAGCCCGCCACTCTGACGCCGCTGTCCGCCTTCGCACTCTGCGAACTGGCGGAACAGGCAGGTGTTCCCGCGGGCGTGCTCAACGTGGTCACCGGCGGCTCGGGCGATATCGGCGGCGAGATGACCTCCAATGCACACGTGCGCCACCTGAGTTTCACCGGTTCCACCGAGGTAGGCCGTCTGCTGATGCGGCAGTGTTCCGATTCCATCATCCGCGTGGCCCTGGAGCTGGGCGGCAATGCACCGTTCATCGTCTTCGACGACGCCGACATCGACGCCGCGGTGGAAGGCGCGGTGGCGTCCAAGTACCGCAACGCCGGCCAGACCTGCGTCTGTAGCAACCGGATCTACGTCCAGGACGGGGTGTACGACGAGTTCGCTGACAAGCTCGCGCAGGCCGTGGCAAAGATGTCCGTCGGCGACGGTCTCGGGGACGGCGTTGTCCAGGGCCCGCTGATCGACATGAACGCGGTGGAGAAGGTGGAAGAGCATATCGCCGACGCGGTATCGGGTGGCGCCGAGATCAAACTCGGCGGTAAACGCCACGAACTGGGCGGGTCGTTCTTCCAGCCGACCATCCTCACCAACGTCTCGGCGGAGATGAAGGTGGCGCGCGAGGAGACCTTTGGCCCGCTGGCGCCACTGTTCCGTTTTACCGAGGAAGCTGACGTCATCCGCCAGGCCAACGACACCGAGTTCGGTCTCGCCGCCTATTTCTACAGCCGCGATCTCGCGCGTACCTGGCGTGTTTCCGAAGCCCTCGAATACGGCATGATCGGTGTCAATTCGGGCATCATCTCCAACGAGGTGGCGCCGTTCGGTGGCATCAAGCAGTCCGGCATCGGCCGCGAGGGATCAAGCCACGGGATCGACGAGTACCTGGAGATGAAATACCTGTGCATCGGCGGCATCGCCTGACATCCGTACCGTTTGTTACCGGCGCCAGATCGGCATGCCTTTGTTCCGCCTGGGCGAGAACACCATGATGGCGCCCATGGGGGAGGAGGTGGTGTTGCTCGATTCCCTGAACGGCAACTATTACTCCCTCGACACCGTGGGTCGCGGCATGCTGGACCTCGCCCTCGCGGAGAACGATCGCGCCAGTGTCCTTGACGCCCTCGAGGCGCGTTACGACGCCTCTCGGGAGGAAATCACACGGGATTTCGATGCGCTGATGAAGGAGCTGGAGTCGCTTTCGCTGGTCGCTCGCGAGTCCGTGTAACACGAGACATTTATATTGGTTGCGCAATCTGGAACTGATGCCCGAATACGCCGGTAACTGGCGGAATCAACAGCGATTTGTGACTATTGCTATTGGCAAGTGCCACAGTTAAAATTACTTAACCGTAAGGTTTCGGTTCTACTGAACAACTGCTTTTCACACTTTGACAATAAACTGGAGACGTCCTGGTATGTCCATTCCGACTGAAAAACTCATCACGGGTCTGAAACTGTCGGCCATTGCGCTCTCAGCCGCACTGGTCACCGGTTGTATCAGTGCCAAGAGCGCACCGACCGAAGAAGCCGAACCCGCGGCGCCCGCGCCTGCGCCAGTGGCTGCGCCCGCTCCCGCGCCGACCGTCGCCGAGCCTGAGATGCAGCAGCTGACCAGCTGGACCGTCGTGGAAGGCAACAACCTCTGGGCGATCGCCTGCAAGGAAGAGGTTTACAACGTTCCCGAGCAGTGGCCGCTGATCTACAAGGCCAACCTTGACCAGATCAAGGATGCCGACCTGATCTACCCCGGACAGGTGCTGGCGATCCCGCGCGACATGTCGCAGTCTGACATCGACGGCGCGATCCAGCATGCCAAGACGCGCGGCGCATGGGCCGTGGGTCCGGTCGAACAGGTCGACGTCGACTACGCCAACCGGACGTCAGGCTGACGCCTGGCTGACCGGACGTTGTCCCGGGACAACGTCCGGTTGGAGTAGAAGATTTCCCGGCTTTCCCCTGTCAGTGATGGCGGGAAGATGGAACGACTCCAGAAAAACCGGCCCCAGGGCCGGTTTTTTTTGCCCAGGTTTTTTTAAGTCAGGTTCTGCCTCGGGCAGGCTCTGATCAGAGCACCATCTTCTGCAGTTCGAACTCGAGGATGCCTTCCGCCCCGGCGGACTTCAGCGCCGGGATGATTTCCCGCACCTGGCTTCGTCCAACCACCGTCTCCACTGCCATCCAGTCGTCTCCATAGAGCGGATTGATGGTGGGTGCGTGCAGGCTGGGTAGTTGCTCAACCACCGCGTCGAGCTTGACCGCCGGAACGTTCATCTTGAGAAGCACCTTGTCCCGTGCCAGCAGGGCGCTGTTGAGCAGGAGCGCGATCTTGTCGATACGTGCCCTTTTCCACGGGTCTTCCAATGCGGCGCGGTTGGCGATCAGCACCGTGTGGGTGTGCAGCAGGTCGCAGACGATGCGCAGCCCGTGTGCGCGAATGGTGGACCCCGTTTCAGTGATTTCCACCGCGGCATCCGCCAGGCCCTCCACGACCTTGGCCTCGGTGGCGCCCCAGGAAAACTGGACGTCCGCATTGACCCCGCGATCTTCCAGGTAACGCCTGGTGAATCGCACGAGCTCCGTCGATACTACCTTGCCGTCGAGATCTTCCACCGACTGGATCGGAGAATCGTTCTTCACCACGAGCACCCAGCGGCAGGGCTGGTCCGAGGCCTTGGAATAGACCAGGTCCGCCACCGTGACCACGTCCGCACCGGTTTCCTGCACCCAGTCCTGGCCGGTGAGGCCGATGTCCAGGGTGCCGTTGGCTACGTAGGGCCCCATTTCCTGGGAGCGCACCAGCGCGCAACTCAGTTCGGCGTCGTTGACCGAGGGAAAGTAGTTACGCGAGCGGGTGCTGATGCGCCACCCGGCCTGGGCGAACAGTTCCAGGGTGGCGTTTTCCAGGCTGCCCTTGGGGATGCCCAGCTTGAGAGTTTGCGTCATGTATACAACCGAGTGTTCTACCGGGCGAGTGTTCTACCGGGCGAGTGTTCTACCGGGATTTCATCCGAGATTGGCGAAGATGGATTCCACGCTGTCGCGCGCATCGCCGAATAACATGCGGGTATTTTCACGGAAAAACAGGGGATTCTCGACGCCGGCGTAGCCGCTCGCCATGGAGCGCTTCATGACGATGACCGTGCGCGCGTTCCACACCTCCAGCACCGGCATGCCCGCGATGGGGCTGTCCGGTTCGTCGATCGCCGACGGGTTGACGATATCGTTGGCGCCGATCACCATGACCACGTCGGTGCTGCCGAGATCCTCGTTGATCTCGTCCATCTCGAGGACGATGTCGTAGGGGACCTTGGCCTCGGCGAGCAGCACGTTCATGTGCCCGGGCATGCGGCCCGCCACCGGGTGGATGGCGAAGCGCACGTTGACGCCACGGTCGCGCAGCTTGCGCGTGAGCTCGGACACCGCGTGCTGGGCATGGGCCACCGCCATGCCGTAGCCCGGCACGATCACCAGCGAATCCGATCCGCCGAGCAGCTCGGCGGTGTCCTCCGCGGAGATGGATACCACCTCGCCCTGTTCCTCGCCGCCGCCACCACCGGAGGAGGACGTGGTGCCGAAGCCACCCATGATGACGCTGACGAAACGCCGGTTCATCGCCCGGCACATGATGTAGGACAGGATCGCGCCCGAGGACCCCACCAGCGCGCCGGTGACGATGAGGAGGTCGTTGGAGAGCATGAAGCCGGTGGCCGCCGCCGCCCAGCCCGAGTAGCTGTTGAGCATCGAGATCACCACCGGCATGTCGGCGCCGCCGATGGCCATGACCATGTGCACTCCGAAGGCGAGGGCGAGGGCGGTCATCAGCAGCAGTGGCCACATGCCGGAGGCGGTGCCGTCGGCGTCGAGAAAAACCTTACCCAGCCAGATGCAGACAACCAGGATGCCGAGGTTGAGCCAGTGCCGCGCCGGCAGGATCAGCGCCCGGCTGCCGATGCGCCCGCTCAGCTTGCCGAAGGCGATCACGGAACCGGTGAAGGTCACCGCGCCGATCAGGATGCCGAGGTAGATCTCCACGTCGTGGATGGTCTTATCGACCCCGACGAAGTGATTGTTGGGGTCGATGTAGGTGGCGAAGCCCACCAGCACCGCAGCGAGGCCGACGAAGCTGTGGAGGATGGCCACCAGTTCCGGCATGGCGGTCATCTCCACGCGCGCGGCGAGCCAGGCGCCGATGGTGCCGCCGACGAGCATCGAGACGATGATCAGGGCGTAATTGCCCACCTGGTCGGAGAGCAGGGTGGCGACGATGGCGATGGTCATCCCGGCGATACCGTACAGGTTGCCGCGGCGCGCCGTTTCCTGGTGGCTGAGGCCGCCCAGGCTGAGGATGAAGAGGATGCTCGACAGGATGTACGCAGCGATCACGAATCCGCTATTCATGGCCGCCTCCTATTTCTGGAACATCTTCAACATGCGCTGGGTGACGAGAAAGCCCCCCGCGATGTTGATGGATGCGATGGTGACCGCGATCACCGCGAGCACGACGCCGATCCAGCCGGGTGACGCCACCTGCAACAGCGCGCCGATGACGATGATGCCACTGATGGCATTGGTCACGCTCATGAGCGGCGTATGCAGCGCCGGGGTCACATTCCAGATCACCTGCCAGCCGATGAAGCAGGCGAGCACGAAGACGATGAAGTGGTTCATGAAGCTGGGCGGCGCCACGGAGCCCATGGCGAGGATCGCGATGCCGGCCACCGCCATGCCCGCAACGGTGATCCAGGCGCGGTTCTTCGGCGGCGTCTCGACTACGGGCGCCGCGGCCTTCGGTTTCGCTTTCGGTGCCGCGGACAGCTTCACCGGTGGCGGCGGCCAGGTGATTTCGCCGTCCTTGACCACGGTGGCGCTGCGGATCACCTCGTCCTCCATGTTGACGTTCAAAACGCCGTCCTTCTCCGGGGTGAGATCGGTGATCAGGTGGCGCACGTTGGTGGCGTAGAGCTGGCTCGCCTGGGACGCCATGCGGCTGGGGAAGTCGGTATAGCCGACGACGGTAACATCGCCATGCCTGACGACTTCGTTGGGTACGGTGACCTCGCAGTTGCCGCCCATTTCCGCGGCGAGGTCGACGATCACGCTGCCGGGTTTCATCGACTCCACCATCTCGCGGGTGATCAGCTTGGGCGCCGGCTTGCCCGGGATGAGCGCGGTGGTGATGATGATGTCCACTTCCTTCGCCTGCTCGGCGAACAGCGCCATCTCGGCGGCGATGAATTCCTCGCTCATCACCTTGGCGTAACCACCCTCGCCGCTGCCGTCCTCGGCGAAATCGAGCAGGAGGAATTCCGCGTTCATGCTCTCGATCTGCTCCTTGACCTCGGGCCGGGTATCGAAGGCACGGACGATTGCGCCGAGGCTGTCCGCCGCGCCGATGGCGGCAAGACCCGCCACGCCGGCGCCGATGACCAGCACCTTCGCCGGCGGCACCTTGCCCGCGGCGGTGATCTGGCCGGTGAAGAAGCGGCCGAAATGCTGGCCCGCCTCGATCACCGCGCGGTAGCCGGCGATATTGGCCATGGACGAGAGCACGTCCATCTTCTGCGCGCGCGAGATGCGCGGAATCGCTTCCATCGCCATCGCGGTCGCGCCACGCCCGGCGATGTCCTTCAGTAGCGCTTCGCTCTGTGCCGGCGCGAGCATAGCGATGAGTATCTTGCCGGCGTCAAGGAGTTCGGTCTCGTCGCGCCCGATTGACTCGTTTCGCTGCGGCGCGCGGACCTTGCAGATCATCTCCGCCTGGCTCCACAGTTCCGTTGTATCATTGATGATCGTGGCGCCAGCTTCCGTGAACGCTGCGTCGGAGTACCCGGCCTCCTGGCCGGCTCCGGTTTCCACCAGGACCTCGTGTCCCAGCTTGCTCAGTTTCCGGGCTTCATCCGGCGTACAGGCGACGCGTCGCTCGCTGGCCTGGATTTCCCTCGGGATGCCAATTTTCATGGTGTATTGATAAGGAGATTGAAAAGGAAATGGGTCGCGCCGCGCTTGTTGTTGTGTGCTGAACTATCGGTGCCGTGATTTGGCCCGCTTCCCGGAATCCCGCGCCAAGCCGACCGTGCCGACCGGAACGGGACCCGCGGGATTAACCATAAAGGAAAGCTATACAAGCAATAAGTAATTCAATATTCAGGTATTTTTGGCGCAGCGATCAGGATTTCCTGCAATGCTACCAAGGTCCCCCCCGATTACCAATACACGAACAGAAAACAATTCCATCCTTGACTGATTCAGACTACAGAGCCGCGGACGACAGCGGCATCCCGGTACCCTCGCGCAGCCTCATCCTGCGTTACCTGTCCAGCGAGGGCGGCCCGGTGACCTTTCGCCAGTTGTGCCGCCATTTCGAGCTCGACGAAAAAGCCGCGCGGCGTGCCCTGTCGAGCCGCCTGGAGCGGCTCCAACGCCAGGGCGTGGTGATCGTCGATCGCCGCGGACGGCTCGCTCTGCCGGATCGCATGGGCGCCTTTTTCGGCCGGGTGATCGGCCACCCCAACGGATTCGGGTTCGTGCGCCCGGATGAAGGCGGTGACGATCTCTACCTCCATCACAAGCAGATGCGCCGCGTGCTGCACGGCGACCGCGTGGTGGCGAAACTGAAGGACGTGGATTCCCGCGGACGCAAGGAGGGCGCTATCGTCGAGGTCATCGTCGATCCCGATCGGGAGATCGTCGGCCATTTCCGTATCGAGGAAGGGGTCGGTTTCGTCGAGCCGGACGACGCCCGTTTCGGCCGCGATATCGCCATCCCCGCGGATGCCTACGGGCCCGCCCAGAACGGCGACATCGTGGTGGTGAAGATCATCCAGCACCCGGTACAGCATCATCATGCGGTGGGCAGCGTGCTCCACGTTATGGGCAGCGAACTGGCCCCCGGCATGGAAACCGACATCGCCATCCGCAAGCACGAGATCCCGGCGACCTGGCCGGAGGCGGTGGAGCGTCAGCTCGAGCGCGAGCAGCGACGCCTGAAGAGCGCGCGCATGGACGACAGCCGCGAGGACATCCGCGATCTTGCGCTGGTGACCATCGACGGCGCCGATGCGCGCGATTTCGACGACGCGGTGTACTGCGAGCGCAACCGCCGTGGCTGGCGGCTGGTGGTGGCGATCGCCGACGTGAGCCACTACGTGCGCGTGGATTCACCCCTCGACGGCGAGGCTTACGCCCGTGGCAACTCGGTGTACTTCCCTAACCGGGTGATTCCGATGCTGCCGGAGCTGTTGTCCAACGGCACCTGTTCACTCAACCCGGAAGTGGACCGCTGCTGCATGGTCTGCGACATGCAGGTCAGCCGCGCGGGCAACGTGACCGACTACGATTTCTATCCCGGGCTCATGCATTCCCGCGCGCGGCTGACCTACGACGTTGTCGCGCGCATCGTCGCCGACCATGACCCCGTGGCGCGCGCCGAGTGGTCTGAGGTCTGCGATCACCTCGATGACCTGCACCTGCTCTACCAGGCCTTCGCAAAGCAGCGCGACCGCCGGGGCACGATCAACTTCGAGTTCCCCGAGCCGCTGATTCATTTCGACGAGAACCAGCGCATCGACCGCATCACCATCCGCGAGCGCAACGTCGCCCATCGCATCATCGAGGAATGCATGCTCGCGGCCAACGTCTGCGCCGGCGAGCTGGTGCGCGATCATTACGCCGAGTCCGGCATCTACCGCAACCACGAGGGGCCGGATCCTGACGCCCTTGCCGATCTGCAGGCCTTTCTCAAGGGCATCGGCCTGCATCTCGAGGGTGGCGACTCGCCCGACGCGTCGAACTACGCGGCGTTACTACGTCAGGCGGCGAAGCGGCCCGCCATCGCCGGCGTGGCGCAGACCGTGCTGCTCAGGAGCCTGAGCCAGGCGGTGTACGGCGCCGAACCGCTCGGCCACTTCGCGTTGTCCTACCCGATCTACACCCATTTCACCTCGCCCATCCGGCGCTATCCCGATCTCGTGGTGCATCGGCTGATCCGGCGCATCATCTCCGGCAGCAATCGGCACGTCGCCCCGGGCGGGGTTTCCATGGGGGAGGTGGGAGAGCATTGCTCCTTTACCGAACGCCGCGCCGACGACGCGGTGCGCGACGTGGTGTCGTGGCTCAAGGCGGAGTTCATGCAGGAACATATCGGCGAGGAATTTGACGGCGTCATCAGCGGGGTCAAGGAATTCGGCATCTTCGTCCAACTCGACGACGTCTTCGTCGACGGCCTCGTGCATGTAACCGCCCTCGGCAATGATTACTACCGCTATGATCCCCACGGCCTGCTCCTGCAGGGCGATCGCAGCGGGCGACGCTTCCGCCTGGGTGATCGCATCCGGGTCCGGGTGGCGAGCGTGGATCTCGATCTCGCGCGCATCGATTTCGAATTGCCCGGGGGAAGCGGAGGAACGGGGCGGAAGGTTGCGAAAGCGCCACGCCGGTCAGCGGATCGCGGCGCGGGGGTGAAGCGGCAACCGGGTTCGAGCGGGAAACCAGGCGGAAAGAAGAAACGTGGTGGAAAAAACAAAAAGCGCTGAGGAGGGCGGTCGTCGCCTTGCCGGTTTCCACGCGGTTTCCGCCACCCTGCGGCGGGAGCCCGATACCATCGAGACGCTCTGGCTGGACCGCGGTCGTCACGATCCGCGCATGCGCAAGATCGCGAGCCTCGCCCGGGAGGCCGGTGTCGACATCCAGCGGGTGGAACGGAGCGAACTGGACCGCATCGGCAACGGGCTTCGCCACCAGGGCGTGGTGGCCCGGCTGCGTGACGCGCCGCCAAGGTCCGGCGGCAACCTGTTCGCGTTTCTCGGCGCGCTGACAAAGGAACCGTTTCTCCTGGTGCTCGACCAGGTGCAGGATCCCCACAACCTCGGCGCCTGCCTGCGTACCGCGGAATGCGCCGGTGTCGATGCGGTGATCCTGCCGCGGGACGGCGCGGCGCCGGTCAACGACACCGTGCGCCGGGTGGCGGCGGGGGCGGCCGAGCGCATGCCGGTGTTTACCGTCACCAACCTCGCGCGCACCCTGGCGGCGCTGAAGGAGGAGGGCGTCTGGATCACCGGCACGTCGGACGCCGGCGACGACAGTCTCTACGCGGTGGACCTCACCGGTCCGCTGGCGGTAGTGCTTGGCGCCGAGGGCAGCGGCATCCGCCGCCTCACCGCGGAAGCCTGCGACCGCGTGGTACGTATCCCCATGGCGGGCGCGGTGTCTAGCCTCAACGTGTCCGTCGCCACCGGCGTGGCGCTGTTCGAGGCGAGGCGGCAGCGGGATCGGGCTGCCGCAGACGGGAAAGTTGACGCAGTGGTTTGACGAGGCGGGCGGCGTGACCGGGCACTACCTGTACAAGACTTGCTGGCTAGTCGGTATTTTGTGACATGGATCCCAGCTTACGCTGGATTTTCAAGAAGTGTAGCGAAGGCATGTATCCTGATCCGCAGTCTCCACAGGGGCGACTCCAGCGGATTTCGGCAGGAACTCCATGCCGGAACAGATCGAAACGCCAGCGAAAGCATGTCCCAGCGAAAGCTGGGGCTGGCGTCCATGTATGAGAATCCCGAACGAGGTCCGGCTACGGAGAACCGTACAGGCTGTAGCACCTGGGCGAACCATGCCGAGCCTCCCTACTATGCAACACCCTTTCATGAAACAACCCGCGGATATAGCTCGCTCATTCGAATCGACTTGCCGTTCTCCTGCACAAGGCGTACATGCTTTCGTTCCAGCGCGCGTGGCTCCGGCACGCCGCAGGAATGGGCGATGATCTCCACCGCGCCGGTGATCTGGGCGACGTAGTTGGCGACCTTGACCGCCTTGTCGGCCGGATCGAGTCCTTTCTGCAGGCGTGGATCGTGGGTGGTGATGCCAGTGGGGCAGGTATTGCGGTGGCAGCGCAGTGACTGGATGCAGCCGAGGGCGAACATGAAGCCGCGCGCGGAATTGACGAAGTCCGCGCCGGTGCAGAGCGCCCAGGCAACGCCCGCCGGGTTGACCAGTTTCCCCGAGGTCACCACGCGGATGCGTTGACGCAGCCCGTGGGCGTCCAGCGCGTCCACCAGCAGCGGCAGCGATTCGCGGATAGGCAGACCGACGTGGTCCATGAGCGTCATCGGCGCGGCGCCGGTGCCACCGTCGCCACTGTCGAGGGTGATGAAGTCCGGCGCGCTGCCGAGCCCGCGGCGGTTGATCTCCTCGAAAAGTTCGTGCACCCATTCCATGCCCCCGGCGACGAACTTGATGCCAGTGGGCTTGCCGCCGATATCCCGCACGCGCTCGATCATGTCGATCAGTTCGCCGATGTCGTTGATGTCGGGGTGGCGGTTGGGCGAGATCGATGGCTGGCCCGCCGGGATGCCGCGGATCTGTGCGATCTCTTGCGTCACCTTTTCCCCCGGCAGGATGCCGCCCTTGCCGGGCTTGGCGCCCTGGGACAGCTTGATCTCCACCATCCGCACCGTGTCGTGTGCGGTGACCTCGCGCAACCGCTCCGTACTGAGATGGCCTTGCGCGTTGCGCACGCCGTACTTCGCGGTGCCGAACTGGAACACGATGTCGCCGCCGCCCTCGAGATGCCAGGTCGACAACCCGCCCTCGCCGGTATTGAGCCAGCAGCCCGCGAGCTTCGCCCCCGCCGAAAGCGCGCGCACCGCGGGGCGCGAGATCGCGCCATAGCTCATTGCCGAGATATTGATGATGCTGTTATTGCTATAGGGCGTTCGGCACCAGCCTTCGCCAACGGTAACCGTCGCTGGCGGGCGCTTCTGTTCGTCCAGCAGGGGAAAGGCGCAATTCTCGAAGATCGGCGTGCCGCGGATCTCCAGGCTGCGGGTCGAGCCAAAGGCGACGGTGGTACTGTTGTCCTTGCTGGCGTGCTCGATCCACTGCCGTTCGGCGCGGTTGAACGGCATCTCCTCGCGGTCCATGGCGAAGAAGTACTGGCGGAAGAACTCCCCGAGGGTGGAGAAGATGTAGCGGAAATGTCCGATGACGGGATAGTTCCGCAGCACCGCGTCGCGCGTCTGGGTGACGTCGCGGACGTAGAGCCCGATGAGCAGCAGGATGCCGATTCCCACCAGCAGCAGGAACAGGTCGGACAGGATTGACAGCCAGGCGGACATCGTGGCGTCCCGGGTCGGGTTGATGACGGGCGGGCTGTCCCGGGCCGAAAGTCACCGGCCACCGGTCCGGAATTCCCGCCGGCCCGCGAGACACCGCGGGCCGGCAGGTATTATAGATCAAACAGCTTGCTGTACTTTTCGTAGCCTTCCGCGGCGAGCTCGGAGCGGGGAATGAAACGCAGCGCGGCGGAATTGATGCAGTAGCGCAGGCCGGTGGGCGCGGGGCCGTCCTTGAACACGTGGCCGAGGTGGGCGTCGCCGTAGCGGCTGCGCACCTCGGTGCGCGGCAGACCGAGGCGGAGGTCCAGTTCCTCGACGATGTACGCCTCGTCGATGGGTTGGGTAAAGCTCGGCCACCCGGTGCGCGAGTCGTACTTGTCGGTGGAGGAGAACAGCGGCTCGCCGCTGGTGATGTCGACGTAGATGCCGTCTTCCTTGTTGTCCCAGTACTCGTTGTCGTAAGGACGTTCGGTGCCCTCGTGCTGGGTCACCTTGTACTGCAGCGGGGTGAGGCGCGCGCGCAGTTCCTCGTCGCTGGGCTTGGTGTAGGTTGCCCCGGATTCGCTGGTGTTCGCCTGGGCCGGTTCAGATGTCGCGGCGGCAATTGCCGCCGCGCCGACATAGGGCGCGGTCAGCTCGGAACCCCAGGTCTTCGCGAGGAACTGGTCGCGTCCCGAGCCGTGGCGGTAGACCTTGTAGCGAAGTGGGCTTTTCTTGTAGTAGTCCTGGTGATAACCCTCGGCTTTCCAGAATGTGCCCAGCGGTTCGACTTCCACCACGATGGGCTTGGCGAAGCGACCGGAGGCTTCCAGTTCCGCGATGGATTCCTCGATCCACGCCTTCTGCTGTTCGTCGTGATAGTAGATGGCCGGGCGGTAGTGATCGCCGCGATCGACGAACTGGCCGTCGGCATCGGTCGGGTCGATCTCGCGCCAGAACCAGTGCAGCAGTTCAGGGTAGCTGATCATCGAAGGGTCGTAGTGAATCTGCACCGCTTCCGTATGTCCGGTACCGCCGCCGCCGACGTCGTAGTAGGTCGGGTTGTCGGTGTTGCCGCCGGTATAGCCGGAAACTGCTTCACTGACGCCGTCGAGTTTCTCGAAGGTGGATTCCACGCACCAGAAGCAGCCGCCCGCAAAGGTGGCAATCGCCTCGCCCGACCCGGACTCCGCGGCCATTGCCGCGGGGATGTTCTTCTCCAGGGGCCGCTGTCCGGCCCAGAGCGCCGCCAGGGTCACGCCGACCAGGGCGAACGCGATGGTGATCGCCTGTTTCATTTCGTCACGCCATTGGTGAATACACCCCCATAGAACCGCATTTGCCGG
Organism: Gammaproteobacteria bacterium; assembly: GCA_030432755.1. Lineage (GTDB taxonomy): Bacteria > Pseudomonadota > Gammaproteobacteria > Arenicellales > Poriferihabitantaceae > VYFG01. The sequence goes on from JAUILZ010000019.1 coordinate 29,347, forward strand.
AAAGGTTCAATCTCTCGCTGCCAGTCATGGCGGAGTTCTTGCGGTGCCCCGGCATTCCTGTGATATCTTGGTGATTTAACGGTATCTCCCAATGACCGCTCTTAGCGTCAACCTCAACAAGATCGCCCTGCTGCGTAATTCCCGCGGCCGGGACTACCCCAACGTGCTCGAGTATGCCCGTCGGCTCGTCGACATGGGCGTGGACGGCATCACGGTGCATCCACGCCAGGACGAGCGCCATATCAAGCGCCAGGACACGCTCGAGCTCGGCGCGCTGCTGAAGGACGTTGCCGACGTGGAATTCAATATCGAGGGCTATCCCTCGGCGGACTTTTTCGACCTGGTGGAACGCTCCAGTCCCGACCAGGTGACCCTTGTGCCCGATAGCGTCGACCAGCTCACCTCGGATCATGGCTGGCAGGTGGCGTCGAGCCTCGACACGCTCGGCCCGGCGCTGGAACGCATTCGCGCCATCGGCGCGCGCGGCGCCCTGTTCCTTGATCCCGACCTCGCCCAGGTGGAGGCGGCTGCCGCCAGCGGCTACGACCGGATCGAGCTGTACACCGAACACTACGCGGCATCGTGGGGGACGCCGGAGCAGGCCGCGGTCCTGGCGACCTACCGCGGCGCACTGGAGCGTGCGGTGCTGCTGGGACTGGGGGTCAATGCCGGCCACGATCTCGACCTCGACAACCTGGCCGACTTCCTCGCCATCGGCGACGTGCTGGAGGTCTCCATCGGTCACGCGCTGACGGTGGAGTCCATCGACCGGGGCCTCGCCAACGTGGTTGCCCGCTACCTCGCCATATGCCACACCGCGGGCGGCCCGGCCTAGAGAACTGGCCTAGAGAATCAGTGCCGCGGCTACTTTTCGCCCATCTCCCGCGAGCACGTTATAGGTCCGACAGGCCGCGGGGGTGTCCATCACCTCGACCCCGATGCCACGTTCCAGCAGCGCGCGGTAGTGCCCGGGGTCGGGGAAGGTGAGTTGCTCTCCGGTACCGAGTATCAGCACCTCCAGGGCCAGTTCGGCAAGGCCCTCGAAGTGCCGGAAAGCGATGTCTGGCACAGAGGAAACATCCCACAATTCAATGGAGTGGGGTGTTATGATAACGCTTTCGTTGAAGTCGTGTTCGCCAACCGTTATCCACAGCCCGTCGTCCAGGGAACGGAGGCGGTGGACTATGTTGGCGGTCTCCGGTTTCTCAAGATTGATCTGCATGCCGGTGGCGGGTCGGTAGCTTCGCGAGCTGCGCCGTTTCACACGCGCGGCGCCGACTGCGTTGTCGCAGGCCATCGCCGGTGGAGGCGCGTAACGCGCTGGAGGTCAAATATCCTATGACAAAAACATTCGTAAAGCCAACGTGGAAGCTGTCAATATCGGGTTGATCGGGCTCGGTACCGTGGGAAGCGGTACCGTGGAAATACTCCGCCGCAACAGCCAGGAGATTTCCGGCAGGGCGGGTCGGGACATCCGCGTCAGCCGGGTCGCGGTGCGCGATAAGGCGAAGCCGCGTCCGGTGGACACCAGCGGCATCGACATAGGCGACGATCCCCAGGCGGTGGTCGATGATCCCGCGGTGGACATCGTGGTGGAACTGGTCGGCGGCGAGACCCTCGCCAGGGACATGGTGCTGCGCGCCATAGACAACGGCAAGCACGTGGTGACCGCGAACAAGGCGCTCATCGCCCTGCACGGCAACGAGATATTCGAACGCGCCCAGGCGAAGGGCGTGATGGTGGCCTTCGAGGCCGCGGTGGCAGGCGGCATACCGATCATCAAGTCGTTGCGCGAGGGGCTGTCCGCCAACCGCATCGACTGGGCGGCGGGGATCATCAACGGCACCTGCAACTACATCCTCACGCGGATGGAGAAGGACGGCCTCGACTTCGACACCGTGCTCCGGGACGCCCAGGCGCTCGGCTATGCCGAGGCTGACCCGACCTTCGATATCGGCGGCATCGACGCCGCCCACAAGCTCACCATCATTGCCTCCATCGGCTTCGGAATTCCTCTCCAGTTCGAGCGCGTCTATGTCGAGGGGATCACCGGCGTCACCATCGAGGACATCCGCTATGCCGGGGAACTCGGTTTCCGCATCAAACATCTCGGCATCGCGCGCCGCCAGGAGGATGGCATCGAACTGCGTGTGCACCCGGCGCTGATTCCGCGGGATCGGCTGATCGCCAACGTCAACGGCGTCATGAATGCCATCCTGGTGCGCGCCGACGCGGTGGGCCCGACGCTCTACTACGGCGCCGGCGCGGGTGCGGAACCCACCGGCTCCGCGGTGGTGGCGGACATCGTCGACGTGGTGCGCGCGCTCACCAGCGACCCCACCAATCGCGTGCCCCATCTCGCGTTCCAGCCTGGCGCCCTCGCCGCGCTGCCGATCCTCCCCATGGGCGACGTGCTGACCGCGGGCTACCTGCGCATGCGGGTACAGAACCGGCCCGGTGTGCTCGCCGCCATTACGCGCATATTCGCCGACCGGGACATTTCCATCGACACCGTACTGCAGAAAGGACACGACGAGGTCAACGGCGAGGTGACCATCATCATCCTCACCCAGGAGACCCAGGACCGGAACCTCGGTGGCGCCATCGCCGAGGTGGAGGCGCTGTCCGCGGTGGACGGCAGGGTCAACCTGATCCGGTTGGAGAATCTCGCATGACGGGCCAAGCCCGAATAATTCACCAGCCGAAATCGGCCCGATTGCAACCAGATGAACGATTACGACAAATCATTGCGCATAGCACCAAAGGCCAGATCACAGTCTGGATTGGGCCCGATTTCTATCCCGGCCCTGACTGGTCCAGGAACGCCTGAGCTTGCGCTTCACTCACACCATAGCAACGGCTATGCTGTTCGCTCCAGCGCGGCGCCCAGCCGCCCCTGGCCTGCGTCAGCATCCGGGATGCTGGTGAAATATCCGGGCTAGAATCCCGCCATGCTCCCGGGTAGATCGCCTTGACTGTCCTACTAAACATCCTTGAACGACTGCGCCGTTCCTGTTGTCCGGGAGGGAATGTTCTCCGTTTGCCTGGGTGGTGTCGAATTGTTTGTTTATCGTTGGAGCGACCATCGGTGCCGCCCCGGGATTTCGTGACAGACTGGCGGTCGCGTATGACCCGTGCAGGAATGGCATGGGCGATCGCGGTGACCGTATCCACCGCGGGCTCCGCTTCCGCGCAGTCTGCACATGATGCCGCGCTGGTGGACCTTGGCTTCCAGCGCGACCTGCAGTATTACGCGCGCCAGATCGCGCGACCGGGAAGCGAACCGGTTTTCGCGTTCAGCCCGGGCGAGGGAGACCCGGAAGAGGATGCCGCCATCGCCGACACCGAACGGACGACAGCAGGGGGCCTCAACCAGGTCATCGAGGGTGAGCACCTGCTGGCCCAGGCGGACCCGCCTGCCACGGAAGGGGAGTCGAGCGAGGAATTCGAGATCACCTCGACGCCCGGCGAAGGCGACGACCTCATCACGCTGAACTTCCAGGGCGCGGACATCAACGCACTCATCAGCCTCGTCTCCCAGGTGACCGGGCGCAGCTTCATCGTCGATCCCCGGGTCAAGGGCAAGGTCACGCTGGTTTCCGGCTCGGGACTGCCGGCGGACCAGCTTTACGACATCTTTCTCTCGGTCCTCGAGGTGAGCAACTTCGCCGCGGTGCCGAGCGGTGGGGTGATCAAGATCCTGCCGAAGAACCTGATCAAGCAGCATCCCACGCCCACGGTGGAAACGCCGCCCGACAACGACGAGCAGATCACCCATATCGTCACCCTGGAACACGCCTCGGTGAACGAACTGTTGCCGATCCTGCGGCCGCTGCTGCCGCCCACGGATCACATCGCGCCCCATGCCGGCAGCAACACGCTGATCCTCACCGGCACCGCGGCCAACATCAACCGCACCCTGGCCATGATCCAGCGCATGGACAAGGAGCAGCGCGGCGTGGATATCCGGGTGATCTACCTCGAGCACGCCGACGCCACCCAGTTGTCCCAGGTTATCAGCCAGACCCTGAATACCATCAATGCCGAGAACGCCCGTGGCGGGCAGCCACCGGTCTCGGTCAGCGTGCAGGTGGACGAGGGGTTGAACGCGCTCATCATCCAGGCGCCGGAAAACGAGTTCCCGGTGCTGCTCGCGCTCATCGATCAACTGGACATCCCGCGGCCCGATGTGGGTGACACGCACGTGGTCTACCTCAAGTTCGCCCAGGCCACCGAGATGGTGAACCTGCTCACCGGCCTGCAGCAGCCCGCCGAGCAGGCCGAGACCGGCGCCGTGGCGCGCCCGGAGGTCAGCATCCAGGCGGACGAGCCCAGCAATGCGCTGGTGATCCGCGCGGATTCGAAGGACTTCGAGGACATTCAGCGGATCATCGAGAAGCTCGATATCCGCCGCGCGCAGGTATTCGTCGAGACCATCATCGCCGAGGTCTCGCTCAACAAGGAATCCGAGATCGGCGTCGACTGGACCGGCAACCGGCGCACCGACGACGGAGGTGATCTCAGCTTCAGTACCGGCTTCAGCGAGACCAGCGGCGGCTTCCAGGTCGGCTACGTGGATCGCTTTTTCACCAATCTCGAGGGCCTGGTGGTGCCCAACCTGAACGTGGTGCTGCACGCGCTGCGTGGCGACAGCAACACCAACATCATCTCCACTCCGAACCTGCTCACCCTGGACAACGAGGAGGCCGAGATCGTGGTGGGTCAGGAGGTGCCGTTCGTCACCGGTAACTTCACCAGCACCGCCTCCACCAGCGCCACCACCGACGACGGCAACACCACCGGCGTGGTGAATCCGTTCCAGACCATCGAACGCAAGGATGTCGGTCTCACCCTGCGGGTAACGCCGCAGATCAACGACGGCGACACCATTCGTCTCGAGATCGAGCAGGAGGTGTCGAGCGTCAGCCCCACCACGGTGCAGGGGGCGTCGGACCTGATCACCGATACCCGCTCCATCAATGCCACGGTGCAGGTGGACAATCGCCAGATCATCGTCCTCGGCGGTCTCATACGCGATGACGCGGTGGATACTCACCAGTGGGTCCCGGTGCTGGGCAAGATACCGATCATCGGCTTCCTGTTCCGCAAGAAGCGCAAGACCGCGGTGAAGAACAACCTCATGGTGTTCCTCAGGCCCACCATCGTGCGCGAACCCGAGGACCTGTCTCTCATCACCGAGGAGCGCTACGAGTTCATTCGCAACGAGGAGGCGGAAAGCCAGCCGGATACCCGCAACCTGCTGCCCGAGGGCCCGCCCCAGCTCAACGTCATCGACTGGGACAAGGAGAAAAACCGTTAGCCATGGAACCCGCTCCCGGCATAACCACGGGCTCGCCCCCGGTCAGCGAAACCGACAACCCGCTGGCCTGGGCGGAGCATATCGACTCCACGGTGGTGCAGCTCCTGCCCTATGCGTTCTCCAAGCGGCATGGCGTGGTGGCGGTCTGCGGCGACGAGAGCGCGGTGGACGTCGTCTGCCTCAAGCGGCCCGAGTTCACCGTATTCGGCGAACTCAGGCGCCGCGTTGGTACCCGCATCCGTCTCCACGTGATGCCCCAGGCGGGTTTCGAACACCTGCTGCGCCAGGCCTTCGACAAGGGCCAGTCCGAGGCCACCCAGATGGTCAGCGACCTCGACGACGACATCGACCTCGACCTGCTGGCGAGCGAGGTGCCGGAGACCACAGACCTTCTCGAGGCTTCCAACGATGCCCCGGTGGTGCGGCTCATCAATGCGCTGCTTACCCAGGCAATTCGCGAGAACGCTTCCGACATCCATCTCGAGGTGTTCGAGAAGCGCTCGCTGGTACGCTTTCGCATCGACGGCGTGCTGCGCGACATCGTCGAACCCCAGCGCGCGATCCATGCCGCGCTGATCTCGCGTCTCAAGGTCATGGCCAAGCTCGATATCGCGGAGAAGCGCCTGCCCCAGGACGGCCGCATCTCGCTCATGGTCGGCGATCGCCCCATCGACGTGCGCGTATCGTCGCTGCCGACCCAGTACGGCGAACGCGTGGTACTGCGGCTGCTCGACAAGAAGGGCGACAACATGGCCCTCGAGTCGCTCGGCATGGACGACAGGACGCTGTCGCGCTTTCGCAGGCTGATCACCTCGCCCCATGGCATCCTGCTGGTCACCGGTCCCACCGGTTCCGGCAAGACCACTTCGCTCTACGCCGGGCTGTCCAATCTCGATCGCAAGAAAAACAACATCCTCACCATCGAGGACCCGGTGGAATATGACCTCGACGGGGTAGGGCAGATCCAGGTGCACAGCCGCATCGGCCTGACCTTCGCCGCCGGGCTGCGCTCGATCCTGCGCCAGGACCCCGATATCGTTCTCGTGGGCGAGATCCGCGATCTCGAGACCGCGGAGATCGCGGTGCAGGCGAGTCTCACGGGCCACCTCGTGATGTCCACCCTGCACACCAATACCGCCATCGGCGCGGTGACCCGGCTGGTGGACATGGGGGTGGAGGACTTTCTTATCGCCTCCAGCATCGTAGGCATCGTCGCCCAGCGCCTGGTGCGCATCCTCTGCACCCGGTGTCGCAAGGAGGTGGAGCCGGATGCCGGTGAGATCGAGCACATGCGCGGGCTCTACCAGGGCGGTTCGATATACCATGCCGTCGGCTGCCAGCACTGCGACTACACCGGTTACCGCGGCCGCGTCGGCATCTACGAGCTCATCATCGTCGACGAGGCGCTGCGTACCCTGATCCATGATCGCGCGAGCGAGGAACAGATGCTCGCGCACGTGCGCAAATCGACGCCAAGCCTCACCGCCAACGGCATCATGCGGGTACTCGACGGGACCACCAGTATCGACGAAGTGGTGCGCGTCACCCAGGTCCAGTAATCCGCGGCGGTAACGGCCATGCGCGCGTTCGAGTACCAGGCCCTGGACCAGCGTGGCCGGCGCAAGCGCGGGGTCGCCTCGGGGGACAGCGCGCGCCAGGTGCGCCAGCACCTGCGCGAGCAGGGACTCGCGCCCATCGCCGTGGAAATGGTGGTGGAGCAGAGAAAGGGCGAACGCCAGGGCCCTGGCGGCGGGCGCAAGAAGCTCAACAACATGGAGCTTGCGGTGGTGACGCGCCAGTTTGCCACCCTGCTGGATTCCGGGCTCACCATCGAGGATGCGCTTACCGGACTCATCGACCAGGCAGAGAGTCACCGGGTGAAGACCATCCTCAGCGGGGTGCGCGCCCAGGTAGTGGAGGGGCGTTCACTGGCGGATGGCCTGCGCCAGTTCCCGCGCGCGTTCCCGGAACTCTATATCGCCTCGGTTTCCGCGGGCGAGCAGACCGGCCATCTCGGCGAGGTGCTGGAGCGGCTCGCGGAATACACCGAGGCCAAGCAGGGACTGCAGCAGCGCCTCGGCGTAGCGCTCGTCTACCCGATCCTGCTGACCCTGGTCTCCATCGCCATCATCATCGGCCTCATGACCTACGTGGTGCCACAGGTGGTGCGGGTGTTCGAGGACAATGACCAGGTGTTGCCGGCGCTCACCCGCGCCCTGATCGCGGTCAGTGAATTTCTCCAGGCCTACGGCCTGACACTGTTGCTGGTGCTTGGCGGTATCTTGGTGGTGGCGCTGGTGCTGCTGCGATTCGAGAAACCGCGCTATGCCTGGCACAGGATGATCCTGTTGATGCCAGGTATCAAGCGCCTTTCCCGCAGCCTCAATACCTCGCGCATGGCGCGCACGCTGTCGATACTGATCGGCAGCGGGGTGCCGCTGATCTCGGCGCTCAACAGCAGCGCCGAGGTGGTGCTCAACCGCGTGCTCCGGCGTCACCTGCAACTCGCTACCCGGGAAGTGGAGCAGGGCGCCACCCTCAATCGCGCGCTGCTACGAAGACAGTCGTTCCCGCCGCTGTTCACCCAGATGGTGGCGAGCGGGGAATCGAGCGGCAGGCTCGGCGAGATGCTCGAGAAATCGGCCACGGCGCTGGAACGCGAGGCCGAATCGCGCATCTCCGTGGTGGTGAGCCTGTTCGAGCCACTGATGATCCTGGTCATGGGCGTGGTGGTGCTGATCATCGTGCTCGCGATACTGTTGCCGATCTTCGACCTCAACCAGCTAATCAGCTAAGTCCTTGTACTACGCGACTTGCGTTGCTGTGAAACTCCCGGTGAATGCATTATGATTCCGCGACGCACAGCGGCCCGTGGCGCAAGGTCCCACTGGCCCGGCGATTCCCATTTTCAGCCTTAATTCCAGATGCCAGTGATCGAGAACAGGGAGCGTTTCCAGCCCAATCAACCCAATCGCGCAAGGACAGCCGGCAAGCGCAGGTCGATGGCGCGGCAGGGCGGCTTTACCCTGATCGAGATCATGGTGGTGGTGGTGATCATCGGTCTCCTCGCGACCATGGTACTCCCACGGGTGCTGGGCCGCCTCGACCAGTCGCAGCAGATCGCGGTGAAGGCCGACATCAACCAGCTGTCCACCGCGCTCAAGTTCTACAAGCTCGACAACGCGAAGTTTCCGAGCAGTTCCGACGGCCTCGGGGTGCTGATGTCCGGCGGTCGCGACGGCAAGGGATACCTCGACGGTGATTCGCTGCCAAAGGATCCCTGGGGCAACGACTACCTCTACCAGTATCCGGGCCAGCACCTGGAATTCGATATCTGGAGCCTCGGCGCGGACGGCCAGGCGGGCGGTACCGAGATCAACCTGGATATCGGCAACTGGAACATGGACGAGATCAAATAGAACGGGCCGTCAAACCAGCCACGCGCCAGCCGCAGACACTGGCGGTAAACGGGTCGCCAGCGCCTGGCGCGCATCCTGCAATCGCCCTCCAGGCAGGATTCACCCTGCTGGAGATGATGCTCACGGTGTTCCTGATCGGGCTTGCCGCCGGCCTGGTGGCGCTCAACGTGGAGCGCGACAACGACGACATCGCCGCGCTCGAGGCGCGTCGATTCGCCGCACTGGTGACCCATCTGCAGGACGAATCCACCTTTACCGGCCTGCCCATGGGCATCGAGGTGCGCGAGCAGGAGAACCTTTACCGCTTCTGGCAACTGGAAGACACCTGGTCGCCGGTGGAGCGTGTCCAGGTCCTGCGCGAGCGTAGCGTACCCGAGGGCGTGACGCTGCGCTTCAACGATCTCCGCAGACGAGAGGAATCGCGCGAGTCCACCCGGGATGATGCGGAGGACGACAGCGAAGGCGAGGATGAAGAGGGCGAGAAAAAACCCAGGATGCCGAACAACCTGCTGGTGGTGGAACCCACCGGGCTGATCCGGCCGTTCATCACCACCTTTCGTGGCGACGCCTCCGCTTACCATGTCTCCCTCGACAACTCGCTCAAGCCGGTGATCTCGCGTGAGGCGATCTAGGCGTCACTCCAAAACGGGCAGGGGATTCACCCTGATGGAGGTGATGGTGGCGCTGGCGGTGGCGGCCATCGGCCTCGCCGCGGTGTCGCAGTCCATGAGCGGCAACGTGGACGCCGCGACGCGCGTGCGGGAACGCACCGTGGCGACCTGGGTGGCGGCAAACCGCATGGCGGAGCTCAGGATGTACCGCCAGTTCAATACCGGTGGCGGGCAGAGCGGACGCGCCGAGATGGACGGCCGACAGTGGCGCGTCGAGGAGCGCTTCGACACCACCCCGGATCCCAATATCGCGCGCGTGGACATCGAGGTATTCGCCGTCGGTGACTCCCGACGCAGCGCCATGCTCTCCGGTTACCTGGCGCGCTACCGTCCGGCGGAGAACCAGTGATGCCGCGCACGCGATTTCCGGGTCGCCAACGCGGCTTCACCTTCGTCGAGGTGCTGGTGGCGGTGGGCGTGTTCGCGGTGGTTTCGACCATCTCCTACGCCACCCTCAGCCAGTACCTGCAGGTGCGCGAGGGGGTGAGCGAGGCGAACAGCGAGCTTGGCGACCTGCAGCGCGCCTTCAGCCTGCTGGAGCGGGACCTGCGCTTCATGGTGGACAGGCCGGTGCGCGATGGCTACGGCGATCCCGAGGCCGCCTGGCTAAGCGCGGGAGACGCTCTGGACGGTGAACTGTTCCGTTTCACCGTCTCGGAACCGGACTTCACCGTCCAGGGCGGCACGCGGCTGGCCCGGGTGGGCTGGCGGCTGGTGGACGGCGATCTCTATCGGGATGGCTGGCTGGTGCTCGACCGGGTGCAGGACAGCGAGCCGGCGAGCCGGCTGGTGCTGCGCGGCGTGCGCGACCTCGCGTTCACCACGTATCGCTGGGATGACCGCGAGGGACTGCAACAGCGCTTCGACGCCGATACCGCGGGCCTGCCCTATGCGCTCGAGCTGATCGTCTCGCTGGATGACGATCGCACGTTCCGCCGGGTGTTTGACCTTGCCAATGGTAGCTGACATGGCGATCCGGCAGCGGGGCGTCGCCCTGGTCACGATCCTCCTGCTGCTCGCGGTGCTCGCCACCCTCGCGATCTACGCCGCCGAGGAACAGGATTTATCGATCCGCCGGGTTTCCAACCTGGTGACCGCGGAGCAGGGCTTCGAGATCAACCTGAGTGGCGAGCAGTGGGTGGTCAAGGTGCTCGAGGCCGATATCGACAACGATAACGTCAATGCTTCCGGCAACCAGCCGGTCGTCGATCATCCGGGAGAGATCTGGGGCAATCTCGGTCCCCCGGTCGAGGTCGGGGAAACCGGGATGTCGCTGTGGATGCTGGTGGAGGACCAGCAGTCGCGAATCAACATCAACAACCTGGTGCAGGGCAGCGATCCCGCGATACTGTCGGGAGACGGGAACCAGGAAGGTGAAGGCGCCGGCGCCGACGGTGGTGACGCCGAGCCCGGGCAGGTCAACGAGGGCGAGGTCGTGGTGGAGTCCGACCCGGAACCGGAGGACGAGGAAGAGGAGGGGCGGGTGCTCTGGTACCAGGTGATGCGCAACCTGCTGGTCGGCCTCGAGATCAATCCCGAGCTCGCGGACCCGCTCATGGACTGGGTGGATGCGGACGGGAATCCCACCGGCACCACCGGCGCCGAGGACTTCCACTACACTGGTCTCGACCTGCCGTACCGCGCGCCCAACCGGCCGATGGCCTCGCCCGCGGAACTGGCGATGGTGCGCGATTTCAGTCCCCGCATCGTCGCCCGCCTGCTGCCCTGGGTGAGCGCGTTGCCGGTGGGGGACGCCGGCGACCTGGTGGCGGTCAACGTCAACACCGCCCCTGCCCGGGTACTGGCGGCATTCGCCGTGGACCAGCCCATGGACCCCTCCGCGCTGGAAGGACTGGTGCAGCGGCGCGCGCTGACGCCGTTTGAGTCCGTGGCGGATTTCGCCGACGAGTTCGAGTCCCAGGTGCCGGGCGGCCTGCTGCCTGGCTACGAGGACATGCTGTCGGTATCGAGCCTGTATTTTGCCGGTCGTAGCTGCGCCCAGTCGGGGAAGGTAAAATTCAGTATGACCAGCCTGCTGCACAAGCAGACCGGCGCCAACAACGTCAAGGTGCTGCAGCGGGAACGGTTCTTCGGCTGCCCCCTGTTTCCCGAGCCGGAAGCGGGCGGGCAATAGATCGCAAGCGACGATGAAATTCTACTTCTCCCTCGAGGCGCCCTGGTTCTTTGTGTTGACGAACGCGAAGGGCGAGGTCACGGACGCGGGGGAGGCCGCCGACCTGGCATCCTGTGCGCCACCAGACGGGGTGACCGAGGTGATCGGCATCGCTCCCGGCGAGGCGGTCACCACGCGCTCGGTGGAGGTGCCGGGCCGCCGCCGCGGCCACGTCGAGGCGGCGATGCCTTACGCGCTCGAGGACAGCCTGAGCGAGGACGTGGACGCGCTGCATTTCACACTGCTCGGCTGGGAGGCGGGACAACCCGCTGAAGTCGCGGTGGTGGCGCGGGACCGCCTCGCGGCCTGGATCGCGGCGGCGCGGGATGCCGGCCTGCGCATGGACCGCGTGATCCCGGGATATCTGTTGCTGCCGCGCTATGACGGCGACAGCGTGACCGTGGCCCCGGCCGGGAACAGCACGGAGACGCTCTACGTGCGTACCGGCGATCGCATGGGACTCACCATCGACCGCGAGTTCCTGCCCTGGTGGATCGCCGAGGAGGCGCCGGGTGAGGGAACCATCTCGGTCACCGATCTCACGCTCGCGCGGGAGCTTTCGGCGGATCACGGCAACCGGGTGCGTTACTGGGACATTGGCGCGACTCCGGGAGACTGGCTGCGGCTGTCGCATGGAGAGGTCGTGCCGGTCAACCTGCTGCACGGAGACTTCGTCCCGGCGCATCGTTCTCGCAATCTCCTGCCGCTCAAGGCAGCGGCGGTGGCCGGGCTGGTCGCCGTGGCCCTGCTCTACGGATCGCTGCTCATGGAATCCCGCCGCTTGCAGGCCGAGGACCAGGAACTCAACCAGGAGATGAACAGCGTCTTCAGGCAGCATTTCCCCGGCGAGCCCTGGCTCGGCCGTCCGCGTTTCCAGGTGGAATCGCTGCTGCAGGCGCGCGAGGGCGGTAGCGACGGCTTCGGTTTCCAGTCCCTGCTCGCCGCCATTACCGGGGTCACCCGCCAGCATCGCGCCGAGATCGAGGAGCTCAATTTCCGCGACGACGCGATGATCGTGCTCTGCAACGTGCGCAGTCTGTCGGTGCTGGACGAGATCCAGGCATCTCTCCAGTCCCTGCCCGGGCTCGAGGCGGAACTCCTGTCCTCCGGCGCGCGTGACGACCAGGTCACCGGCCGCTTCCGCGTGAGCCGGAGCTGACATGATGGGCTGGAATACATTGAGCCAACGCGAGCGGATGCTCGTGGGTGTGATCCTGCCGCTGGTCTGCGTGGTTCTGTTCTACCTGTACCTCTGGCAACCCACCCACACCGAGGTGAGCCGATTGCGCCTCAGCGTTCCGGAGAAGAACGCCAACCTGGCCTGGATGCGCAACCGGCTGGCCGGCGCGGATCCCGGTGATCGCAGCCAGGCTGCGCCGGCTTCCGGCGGGCCGCTTCTTACCGAGATCGAGCGCGTGGCGATCGCCGCTGGCGTCAAGGACGCGATCCAGCGGGTCCAGCCGGGAAACGACGACACCGTGGAGCTGTGGTTCCAGGAGGTCGTGGCGGACCAGCTGTTTCGCTGGGTGGACCAGCTTTCCGGTAGCGGCATCGCGGTGGACACGGCGACCATCACCCGCGCTTCGCCGGGGCTGGTGTCGGCGCGCGTCAAGGTGCGGCGCGGATCCTCGTGAAGCAGGCCGCGGGGGAAGTGTCCCGGCCGGATGGTGCGATCGCGGATCGGGCCGTTGGAGAGAAGGACAGCCCGGGGCAATCCAGACCGGGGCAATTCAGCCCGGGGCAATCCAGCCCGGGGCACTCCAGCCCGGGGCAGGGTACAAGTGGTGAGGCCCCGGCGCGGGTCATCGTTCACCGTACGTCATCCGGTTCAGGCGGGCTGAACGGCCTCCATCCGTTGCTGCGACAACTGTTCGCCGCCCGGGGTATCGTGGCGGCGGATGAACTCGACCATTCCCTCGGACAGCTTCCGCCCCCCGCGTCAATGAAGAATATCGGCGACGCCGCGGCCCGACTCAGGGAAGCCATTCATGGCAATGAATCCATCCTGATTCTCGGCGACTACGACACGGATGGCGCCACCGCCGCGGTGCTGGGGATGCTGGCGCTGCGGTTACTGGGCGCGCGCGACGTCGACTATCTCGTGCCCAACCGGTTCGACTACGGCTATGGCCTGTCGCCTGCCATTGCCCGGGTGGCCGCGGAGCGTACGCCCGCGGTGGTGGTTACCGTTGACAATGGCATCGCCAGCGTCGATGGCGTCGAGGTACTGCGTGATGCGGGCGTGGATGTAATCATTACCGACCACCATCTCCCCGGAGAAACACTGCCGCGGGCCAACGCCATCGTCAATCCGAACCAGCCCGGCTGCGAGTTTCCCTCTCGAATGCTTGCCGGCGTCGGCGTGATGTTCTACCTCCTGCTCGCGCTACGCGGGATCATGCGTGACGCAGGGGATTTCGGCGATGGAGCGGCTCCCAACCTGGCCCAGTTTCTCGACCTGGTGGCGCTCGGCACGGTGGCGGACCTGGTGCCCCTCGACCGGGTGAACCGGATCCTCGTGGCCCAGGGCATCGCGCGCATCCAGCAGGGGCATTGCCGGCCGGGAATTCGCGCCCTGCTGGAGGTTGCCAGCCGTGACCCTTCCCACGTCGCGAGCAGCGATCTTGGCTTCGTCGTCGCGCCGCGGCTCAATGCCGCCGGGAGGCTCGACGATATCAGCCTCGGCATCGAATGCCTGCTCACCGACGATCCGATCATTGCGAAACGCCATGCCGCCACCCTCCACCGCATCAACCTCGAGCGGAGGGATATCGAGCAGCGCATGCAGCAGGAGGCGCTCGCCGTCGCCGCTACCATACCGTCGGAATCCAGCGGCTCGGGCCTCTGCCTGTTTGGCGAGGACTGGCACCAGGGGATTACCGGTCTGGTGGCATCGCGGCTCAAGGACCGCTTCCTGCAGCCGGTGATCGCCTTCGCGCCGTCCACGGACGGTTATATCACCGGTTCGGCGCGTTCCGTTCCCGGGCTGCACATGCGCGACCTGCTGGCGGATATCGACGCCGAGCATCCCGGTCTGATACGCAAGTTCGGCGGCCACGCGATGGCCGCGGGCCTCACCCTGGAGGCAGCCTCGCTGGAGCCTTTCCGCGCGCAGTTCCTGGCGGCGGTGACGCGCCACTTCAGCCAACATCCGCCGAGCAACGAGATCCTTACTGACGGCCCGCTGCCGCCCGAGTTCTTCACCATGGAGGTGGCGACGATGCTGCGCAACGCGGCGCCCTGGGGGCAATTGTTCCCCGCGCCGCTGTTCGACAACGAGTTCAGCGTCGCGCAGTGCCGGGTGGTCGGCGAACAGCATCTCAGGATGCGCCTGCGCAATCGTGACGGGTTCGTGGACGCCATCGCCTTCCGCCAGATCGAGCCGGGCCAGGCGCCGCCCGACTATGACCGGGTGCGCGCGGTATTTCAGCTCGACGTCAACGAGTATCGCGGCAATCGCAGCCTGCAACTGATCGTCGAGCATATCGAGCCGCTGCCACAGGCTGCCGTCGCCGGTTGAGATTTGCGGACCATCCACTATACTGCGCGCCTGTTTGCCCCACCCGCGCTGATCGACATCACCCTCCATGGATAACGAGCTGACGGACATCGCCGTGGTGGAACGGGTGCGCGCGGGGGACAAGCAGGCGTTCAACCTGCTGGTGGGGCGTTACCAGTATCGCATCCAGAACCTCGTGGCGCGCTTCATCCGCGACCCCGCGGAACAGGAGGACGTCGCCCAGGAGGCGTTCATCAAGGCCTACCGCGCGATCGGCAATTTCCGCGGCGACAGCGCGTTCTATACCTGGCTCTACCGGATCGCGGTCAATACCGCCAAGAACCACCTCGTCAGCACCGGGCGCAAGCCACCCGCCCAGGACGTGGACCTGGAGGAAACCGCCACCATCGGCACCGCGGACGGTCTTACCGAGCTGAATTCGCCCGAGGCCATGCTGGAAAATGACGAGCTGGTGCGCACCATCCGCCGCGCGATCAGCGAACTGCCGGACGAGCTGCGCCAGGCGATCACCCTGCGCGAGTTCGACGGCCTCAGCTACGAGGATATCGCCGACGTCATGAGCTGCCCGATCGGCACCGTGCGTTCGCGCATTTTCCGCGCCCGCGAGGCGATCGAGCAGGCCATGGGGGTGCCGCTGAAATGACCCCTGGAAATCGCATCAGGCGACCCGAATCCGCAGGCAAATTGTTGCCTTGCCGGATGAACTTCAACCGCCATCGGCGGACTAATAGGCAGCCCGCCGGGTGACAGTGGGCGCAAAAAACTGGCAGACAATGAAACAGACCATATCCGACATCATCGACCGGAGGCCCGAGGCCGTGGATGCGGGCGAACCATTCGAGCGCATCGCAACGGATGCCGACAGTTGCCGCGCCTGGCGTGACTACCACCTCATCGGTGATGTCATTCGCGGCGAGGTGACCGCGACCGGGACCTGCCTGATCGCGCGCGTCCAGGATGCGCTGGCGGATGAGCCCACGGTGCTCGCGCCGGGCGCAAAACGTAGCGCCACCGCCGAATCTGACAGGTCGGCTTCCACCGGTGGGTCCCGCGGCGACACCCTCAAGGCGGCGGGGCTGTTCGCGGTCGCGGCATCACTGGCGCTGGTCGCGGTGATAACACGCGCTCCGGATTCCTCGGCACCCGTGGCGGGACCCGAACTGGCGGCCGTCCCCACACCGTCCGCGGAGGCCGTGCAGGCACCGCAGGTGGCGGGCGCTACGGGTTCCGATACGCAGCAGGCATTTGCCTCGGAGTTTGGCCAGATGCTGGCGGAGCACGGAGAATTCACGTCCTCCGCGGCGCTGAACGGCCTGCTGTCCTATGCCAAGCTGGTCAGCAACGAGCCGCTCGCGGAATAATCACGGTTCGCGGCGGGGGTGATGATGCATCGGGGACACGGGCGAATGTGGATACGTCGATGTGGCCTGTCGTGGTTGACGGCCTGCCTTCTGCTGGCTATCGCGCCTCTGGCGTTCGCCGATGCACGCGACTGGCTGATGCGAATCCACGCCGCCGCCGCGAACCACAGCTTCGTCGGCAATTTCGTCTACAGCCACGACGATCGCATCGAGGCCATGCACGTGGTGCGCCGGGTGCAGGAAGGACTGATGCAGGAGCGCCTCTATGCGCTCAACGGGGAGGCCCGGGAAGTGGTGCGCGACCGCGACCGGGTATGGTGTTATATCCCGGACAAGAAGGTCGCGGTACACGACTACCGCCAGACCTCGGAAAGCGGCTTTCCCCGCATCCTGCCCGCCGACCTCGAGGTGCTGGGCGAGCACTACCGCTTCGCTCTCGGCGACACCGCGCGCATCGCCGACCGGATGGCACAACAGGTCCAGGTGCAGCCGGCGGATGATTACCGCTATGGCTACCACCTCTGGGCCGATACCGAGACCGGCCTTCTGCTGCGTTCCGACCTGGTGGACGATGGCGGCAGCATCGTCGAGCAGTACCTGTTCGTGAATATCAAAATCGGTGGCGACATCGCCGATGCCGAGCTCGAATCCGTCACCAGCCGCGAGGATCTCGTCTGGTATGGCATGGACATGCCCAACATGAGCAAGGAGGTGTCCGATACCGCGTGGCGGGTGGAGTCGTTGCCCCCCGGCTATCGCCTGACACGCCACATCAAGCGCATGGACCCGATGAAGATGGAGGAAGAGGAACACATGGTGTTCACCGACGGGTTGTCGTCGGTGTCGGTGTTCGTCAAGGAGTCGAAGGAAGGCCAGAGCGGGATGGTCGGGCTGTCGCGGATGGGCGCGATACACGCGTTTCGCGAGACGGTGGCGGGTCATTGGGTAACGGTGATGGGAGAAGTGCCCGCGCGCACGGTCAAGCACCTGGCGGAGGCCATAGCCTACCGTCCCTGAGGTGCGCTGCCTCGCGGAGCCGACCGGCGCTGTGCCGGCTTTACCTTTATCCCGCGATCACGTAACGTCGGGCGCACCTTCTAGCCCGAATATCTCACCAGCCGAAATCGAGCCCGGTTGGAGCCTGATGAAAAATCTCGATAAATCATTGCGTACTGCACAGAATGTCCGGTCACAGTCTGGATTGGGCCCGATTTCTATCCCGGCCCTGACTGGTCCAGGAACGCCTGGACTTGCGCTTCACTCACCCCATAGCTACGGCTATGCGGTTCGCTCCAGCGCGGCGCCCAGCCGCCCCTGGCCTGCGTCAGCATCCGGGATGCTGGTGAAATATCCGGGCTAGCGGCGCCAGGCGCATTCACCAGTACATGACCGGGCAGGAACCGGCCACGGGGCAGACCCTCGCGGCGATCGACCTCGGATCCAACAGCTTCCACATGGTCATCGCGGAAGCGGATGCCGATGGCGGGTTGCAGATCATCGACCGGGTCAAGGAAATGGTGCGCCTCAATGCCGGGCTCGACGCGAGCGGTAATCTCGACGAGGATTCACAGGTACGCGCGCTCGACTGCCTGCAGCGTTTCGGTCAGCGGCTGCGCGACATTCCCCCGATGCAGGTGCGCGCGGTGGGCACCAACACGTTCCGCGCGGCGCATAACGCGGCGCAGTTCCTTGCCCGCGCCGAGGAGGCGCTCGGGCATTCTATCTCCATCATTTCGGGCCACGAGGAAGCGCGTCTCGTCTACCTCGGCGCGGCGTTCAGCCTCGAGAGCAGCGGCCGCCGCCGGCTGGTCATCGACATCGGCGGGGGCAGCACGGAACTGATCATCGGCCGCGGTCACGAGGCGGTGACCATGGATTCCCTCTACATCGGCTGCGTGAGCCTGAGCCGGCGATTCTTTCCCGATGGCCGCATCAGCGCCGAGCGGCTGGAGCGGGCGCGAGTGGCTGCGTTTCTAGAACTGGAACCCATTGTCGGTCGCTACCAGCGCATGGGCTGGGAGGAGGTGGTGGGAACCTCGGGTACCATCCGCGCGGTGGATGACCTCTCACGGGCGTTGGGACTCAACCGCGACTGGGTATCGCTGGAAAGCTTCGAACGCATCGAGCGCTGGCTGATCCGCCGCGGCCATGCCGATCGCCTCGACCTGGTACCGGAACAGCGTCGTCCGGTGTTCGCCGGCGGATACGCCATCATCGCCGCGGTATTCTCCGCGCTCGGGCTCGAGCGTCTCGACTGCGCCACCGGCGCCCTGCGCGAGGGCGTGCTCTACGATCTCAATGGCCGCCTGCATGATCACGACTCCAGGGACCAGGGCGTGGAGGCGCTGGCGAGCCGTTTCAGCCTGGACCGCGAACAGGCGAGGCGACTCCAGCGCACCTGCGGCTGGTTGCTCGCCCAGGTGGCGGAGACCTGGGAAATGCAGGCCGTCATCTACCGCAAGCAACTCGGCTGGGCCTGCCGCCTGCACGAGATCGGCACCGCGATCTCCTTCAGGCAGAATCACAAGCATGGGAGCTATATTATTGAAAACACGGATATTGATGGCTTCTCGCGCCAGCAGCAGCGGATCCTGGCATTGCTCGTGCGAAGCTACCGGCAGAAGTTTCCGCTGGAACTGTTCGAGGAGCTGCCGGCTTCGAGCCGGCGCCAGGTGGTCCGCGCGGCGATCCTGCTCCGTCTGGCGTTTGCCTTCGGCCGTGCGCG
This sequence comes from Gammaproteobacteria bacterium, assembly GCA_030432755.1. GTDB lineage: Bacteria > Pseudomonadota > Gammaproteobacteria > Arenicellales > Poriferihabitantaceae > VYFG01. The sequence continues at coordinate 48,536 of JAUILZ010000019.1, forward strand.
CTCCGACACGCGGTTGCCGGCGATGAAGGTGGAGGCGAAGAAAAACGGATTGAAACTGACCCTGTCCAAGTCCTGGGGCGCGAACCATCCGCTCACGGTGATGGACCTGGAGAGCGAGGCCGAGTACCTGGCACCGGCGGATTTCGCCCTCGATGTGCGCCTCGTCTGAGGCGCCCGCTGCCTAGACCTGCGCGTATTCCTTGCGTAGCGCCTTGATGCGGCCCGAATACCGGGTGGCGATAGTCGCGGTGGTCATCTTGGAGATCTCCATGGCGGTGTCGTCGATGTCGACGTTTTCCACGATCTCGATGTCCGCCGCGTCAGCGTCCGACAGGATCGCCGACTGGAGCTGCCAGATGCGATCGAAGTTCTCCAGGTAGCGCTTGGCCACGCGTTTCTCGGCCTGCCTGTAGCGGCCGCGGAAATTCTGTTTCAGGCGTTTCTGCTGCAGCACCGCGAGGATCACCGGCACCACCACGGCATCGGTCTTGGTCAGGCGCTTGAACAGGCCGGGGTGCATGTGCACGCCTTCCAGAATCAGCGATACGCGCTCGTTCACCGCGCGGCTCAGCACCGCCTCGGAGGCGACCGATACCATGTCGCTCTGCATCTGGTAGCCGCCGAGAAGGAGATCGAGTTCCGGCGCCTTGCGTACCGATGAGCGGAACAGCGACTTGCCCGCGTCGAAAGAGGACTCGTGCAGCGAGGGCGCGACCCGGCGTGGGATGAGCGCGCGCATCACCTCGCGCAGCATGTCGGTGGACTGGGTGCGGACGATGGACATGCGGTTCGCGAGTTCCGTGGCCACCGTACTCTTGCCGCTGCCGGGCACCCCGCCGATGAGAATGATGAGCGGGGTATTGGTGCGATGGAAATCGCACCAGACCAGGTAGTGGTCGGCGTTCTTCTGCGTCCCCAGGGACTGGATCGACTTGTAGGTGCGGGCGATGAGTTCGCCGGTGGAGATTTTTCGTACCTTGTACTCCACCAGGTATTCGTGAACCTCGCGCGTAATGGCGCCGGACAGGTCCTGGGACAGTCCGCAGCTCATCAGTCGCTTGAGGAATCGGCCGCGCGAGAACGGGTCGCTGTGGCCCTCCTCGTCGACAACCTCGATGGCTTCGGTGTACGGGCTTTCCTTCTGGAAGCGACTGAGGACGATGTCCGGGTAGTCCGCCGCCAGCACGTCAGCGATGCGCTTGCGCAGGTCCTCGATGGTGATGTTGTCGAGTTCGTCGAGATCGTCACGAATGTCGGAGGCGAGCTCGTAGGCGTCGGCGAAGTCGAGCCCGGAATGCTGCAGTGACTTGATCAGCATCCCGCGAAGAAACGGCACCCGGGTGTCCGCCTTCTTGTCGATGACGTAGAGTTTCGACATGTCAGGCGGCTCCCCGGGCCGCGGCTGCGCCGCTCGTGTTTTCACCGTAGGCGCGGCGTGCTTCCTCTGCGATGATCTCGAGACCGCGGCGCAGCTCGTCTTCCGTCGCGGCGTAGCTCACCCGGATGCATTCATGGCAATGCCGCCACGAGCCGACGTCGAGGCCGGGGAAGAAGTGATGCCCGGCGATGACGTACACGCCGCGATCCTTGAGCCGGCGATAGAGTGTCTCGCTGCTGACAGGCAGGTCTTCGAACCAGAACCAGAGAAAGATCGCGCCCTCGGACTCGTGGATCCTGAGTGGCAGGTCCGGCATCAGTTCATTGGCGATGTCGCGCGCGAGCCGGGAGCGGGCTTCGTACCAGGGCCGGATCACGGTTTCGGAGAGCGCCATGATTTCTCCGCCCTGGACGAGTCCCGTGGCGAGGCTGGGGCCGAAGCGTCCCGGAGCGAGGCTGAAGATCGCGTTGGCGCCGGTAATCATGTCGATGACCGCCGGGTCGGCGATCACGATGCCGGTGCGTACCCCGGGCAGGCCGAGCTTCGACAGGCTCAGGCAGAGGATGATCCCCGGATCCCAGGCCGGGGCTGCGTCACCGAAGACGATCCCGGGGAAAGGTTGCCCGTAGGCACTGTCGAGGATGAGGGGAACGTCATTCGCGGCGGCCAGCTCCCTGAGCCGCGACAACTCGTCGTCGGTGACCAGGTTGCCCGTGGGATTGGTGGGCCTGGAAAGGCAGATTGCACCCACATCGTCGCCGATCTCGAGCTGGTCGAAGTCCACCCGGTATTTGAATGCCCGGTCACCGTGCATTTCGATCAGCGGACGGTTGGCGTGGAATATCGGGCGGTCGCCCAGGCCGACGTCCGCGTAGCCGATGTACTCCGGGGTCAGCGGCAGCAGGATGCGACGGAAGACGCCGTCGTCGGATTCCCCGGCGAACAGGTTGAACAGGACGGAGAAACTGGACTGGCTGCCGTTGGTGATCGAGATGTTGCGGTGGTCAAGCGACCAGCCGAACTGGTTCCGCAGGAGTTCTGCCAGGGCGTCGATAAAGGGCCGGTTGCCCGAAGGCGCGTCGTAGACCCCGACCATGGATTCGAATGCGCGTCCATTGTCCATCAGGGCGCCCATCTCGCGCCGGAACACCGATTCCATGGCCCCGATCGCCGCGGGATTCCCGCCACCCAGCATCGCCACGGGGGGCGCGCCACCCTCTGCGCTACCAAGATCATGCATGAGCTGCAGGATCCCGCTGTCCGGGCTGAACTGTTCAGAAAAACGTGAAAACTTCATTCCATCGATGCGCCGTGCAGGCCGCCTGGCCGCGATATCGGCGGCCGGGGTTGAACGCAGTATCGCCAATCGCAGGCTGTTTCGAGACCGATCCTAATTGCTCAGACTGGTTTCCGGGGCTTCCTGCTTCACCAGGGTACTGGTATCCGCGCTGTGGTTGAGGCGCGAGAAGTAGGTCAGGTCGCCAAGGATACGGGCGGCCTCCAGGGTGAAGGCGTCGGGCTTGCGCTCGGCGTCGCTCAGGCGTTGATCTTCCTCGTCGAATTCCTCCAGCGCCTCGGTGTCGGCAAATGGCTTTTCTCCCAGCGCCTGGCGCTTGCGGTTCTCGAGATCGAGGCGCTCCTGTTCCCGCTGGCTGCGTTCCGCTCGGCGGGTTTCCTCGTTCAGGGAAACGCTCGTGATATCGCGGCGTTCGCGGTTGATGCGCGCGACCTCGAGGTAATAGTTGAATTCCGGATCACGCGCGATGCGCCGCAGGTGTTGCTCGCGCACCATGTTGAGGGTCATCTCCGAATCGCCGAGCACCACGCCGAAGGGGGTATAGCGGGCTTCGCGGATATTCCGCCACGGAATGGCATTGTCGTAACCGCGTTCGCCGAACTCGGGATCAGGGTCCGACGTGGTCCAGACGAGATCGGGAATGACGCCGCGGTACTGCGTACTGTCGCCGTTGACGCGGAAGAACTGGGCGATGGTGACTTTCAGTTGCCCCATGTCCTCGTCGTTGCGGGAAAACCGGTTGAGGTTGACCAGGTTCTGCACCGTGCCCTTGCCGAAGGTCGGCTCGCCGATGATGATGCCGCGGCCATAGTCCTGGATCGCGCCGGCGAATATTTCCGACGCCGACGCGCTGTAGCCGTCCACCATCACCGCCAGCGGGCCGTCGTAGACGATTTCCGGATCGGGGTCGCGGTCCACCTGCACGTTGCCGCCCGAGTTCTCCACCTGGACCACGGGGCCCTGGGGAATGAACAGGCCGGTGAGGGCGATGGCCTCGGTAAGGGCGCCGCCACCATTACCGCGCAGGTCGATCACCAGGCCATCGATGTCCTCGTCACGAAACTCCTCCAGCAGCCGGCGCACGTCGCGGGTGGTGCTGCGGAAATCCGCGTCGCCGTTGTGCATCGCGTCGAAATCGACGTAGAACGACGGCAGCTGGATCAGGCCGATATGCGCCTTGGTATTGCCGGTATCGACGTCAAGCACGCGCTTGCGGGCGGCCTGCTCCTCGAGGCGGATCTCGTCGCGCACGATGGCGATGATCTCGGTATCGCCATGCATGCCCGAAGACTCCGGCAGGACTTCCAGGCGCACGGTGGAGTTCTTCGGTCCGCGGATCAGTTCCACGACATCGTCAAGGCGCCAGCCGATGACATCGACGAACGTGTCATCGCCCTGGGCCACGCCGACGATGCGATCCTCGGCCTTGAGCTGGCCGTTCAGGTCCGCGGGGCCGCCGGGGACCACTCGCCGTACCACCGTGTACTCGTTGTCGGTCTGCAGCACCGCGCCGATGCCCTCGAGGGACAGGCGCATGTTGATCTTGAAATTCTCGCTCGCCCGCGGAGAGAAGTAACTCGTATGCGGCTCGATGGAGTTGACGTAAGCGTTGGTGAATGTCTGGAACACGTCATCGGACTTGAACTGCCGCGTTCGGCGCGCGATATGCGTGTAGCGGCGTTCCAGCGTGTCACGAATTTCCTCCGTTTCCTTGCCGGCGAGGCGCAGGCTGAGGACATCGTTCTTGATGCGCTTGCGCCAGAGTTCGTCGAGCTCGGCAGCGTCCTTCGCCCAGGGGGCATCCTCGCGATCAAGCTCGTATTCTTCCTCGACATCGAAGTCGAAGGGCTCCTTCAGCCGCTCGAGGGCGTATTCCACGCGCTGGTCGACGCGGGTGCGGAAGATGCTGAAAATCGCGAACGCCGGCTTGAGCGAACCCTGGAGAATGAAATCGTCGAACTGGAAGCGCAGGCGGGAAAACTGGTCGATGTCGGCGGAAAGGAAAAACGCACGGCCGGGATCCAGTTGCCCCAGGTACTCGTCCATCACCTGGGCGGAAAACACGTCGTCGATGTCCACCGCGCGGTAATGGGACTTGTCGATCAGGTAATTGATCAGCTTCAGGGTGCGCTCCTGCTTCGCCGTGCTCGCGGGAATCTCGGTTTCCTCGAGCGCGGCGATCTCGGCGGCGGCGGGCAGGCAGAGGCCGGCCAGCAGCGCGAGACCCAAAAGGGCAGAGGTTGCGGTGGCGCGAATGCGCGGCAGAAGAGCAGGGAATGGGTCAGTTGGCTTCAATGCGTTGCGTCTCGTCAGTTACCGGGTCGAATCCGGCCGCGCCACGCGAAAATATCGGGCGTCGAAAAACTGGCCGGTGAATACCCCCGGGGCAGCGGAAATGCCGCCGTCATACCGTACTTGGAATCATACACCAATTTAATTTGCCCAACCCTTAACGGGCGCTGAAAACGTCGGAAAATCAGGTATGTAATTCGTTGCGCCGGAGCGTCCAGATGCCGGCGGTCAGTGACTGTCCGTCATCCACGTCGCGCGCCAGCGCCTCGTGATGGACAACCCCGAGGCCGTGACGTTCACTCCACTGGCGAATGGTATCCGGAGAGAAACCGAGCCGCTGGTGGGCATGGGTTTCACGCAGGAATTCCAGGTTATGGGGGAGGAAGTCCACCAGCAGCAGCCGACCACCGGGGCAGAGCAGGCGCGCGGACTCGGCGATGGCCCGCTCGGGGTTGTCACAGTAGTGCAGCACCTGGTGGATGGTGATGACGTCGGCGGAGTTGTCCGGCAGGTCGATACTGTAGATATCCCCGCGGCGCACGGTACAGTTGGTGATGCCCGCGTTCTCGAGCTTGCTGCGGGCGATGCTCAGCATCTCCCGGCTGAGATCGAATCCGACGCCGCGGCGCACCCGCGGGGCGAAGATCTCGAGGATGCGCCCGGTGCCGGTGCCGAGATCGAGGAACAGGTCGATCGGCTCCTCACCGGCCCATTCGAGCAGGCGGCGCTCGATGGCTTCGTCGGAGACCATGCGTGCGCGCAGTGAGTCCCAGTCGGCCGCATGCTCGCTGAAGTAACGCGCCGCGAGCCGGGTCTTCTCCTCGCGGATCTCGCGCAGTTTTTTCTGGTCGCGTTCGAGCGCGGGGTCGGAAAGATCGATAAGGGCCATCAGGCCGCGGGTGATGTCGCGCACGCCCTCGCGATCGGAGACGCGATGAAACACCCAGGCGCCCTCCTGGTAGCGTTCCAGCAGGCCGGAATCGCACATCAGCTTGAGGTGACGACTGACGCGTGGTTGGCTCTGGTCGAGGATGCGCGTGAGCTCGCTCACGGTGAGCTCGCTTTCCTTGAGCGCGGCCAATATCCGCAGGCGGGTGGATTCGCCGGCGGCGCGCAGGGCAAGAAGGAGCTGGTTCATGGGGCGTAGGCTCGAGGCGGCAGCGCCGCGCACCGAAAATAAGTAGTTCTCGTGGCCAAGTCAACCGCGCCGGAGGAGGTGATATGCGCGGTCACGTAGCAGATTCGACGGGCTGATGACGCAATCTGGCGACGCGAGACCATTGGCTCCGGGCTAGCCGTTGGTTACAATGGAGCGCTTGGGGTAAACAGATTTTATAACAATTCAAATTCAATCAGTTGCGCTATGTTTCTCAGGCCAATCATATTGCCGGTGCTGTTGGTCGCCCTGTGCTGGTCGGGACTTGCCGCGGCGGCGACGATCTACGTCTATACCGACAAGCGTGGTGACCGCCTGATCACCAACCAGCCGCGCAGCGCCGCCGAGGGTTTCCGGCTGTTGAAGAAATACCAGGCCGATGACTACTTCGGCACCGCCGAACGGCCCGGTCAACGGTCCCGCGCGCTGGCGCCTCGACTGTCCGACTACGACGAGCTGATCCTGTCCAAGGCGCGCCAGCTCGGCCTCGAGCCGGCGCTGATGAAGGCCATCGTCCACGCCGAGTCCGCCTTCGACCCGCGCGCGATATCACCCAAGGGCGCCACCGGCCTGATGCAATTGATGCCGGCCACCGCGGCGCGCTACGGCGTCACCGATCGTTTCAACCCGGTGCAGAGCCTCGAGGGCGGTGGGCGCTACATGCGCGACCTGCTCATGCTGTTCAACCACGACACCCGCCTCGCGCTCGCGGCTTACAACGCGGGCGAGAACGCGGTCGCGCGTTACCAGGGCATTCCACCCTATGCCGAAACACAGGATTACGTCGAGACGGTGATGCGGCTTCTCGACCTCTACCGCAAGGAGATGCTCGGCGTCTGAGTGCCGGATGACGTCGCGTTCACGGCCGCGACGCGATACGTGTTGACCACCGCGTGGGGGACTGTTTCCATCGAGAGGTGGTTCAGCGGAAAAACGGATTCCTGTATAATCCTTAGATGGAACCCGTACAAACCGCACTGACCTTCGACGACGTTCTGCTCGTCCCCGCCAGATCGGATGTGTTGCCGCGCGACGCGGACCTCAGCACCCGGTTTTCCCGCAACCTCACCATCAATATTCCGCTGCTGTCCGCCGCCATGGACACGGTGACCGGCGCGCGCGCCGCGATCTGTCTTGCCCAGGCCGGCGGGGTGGGAGTGATCCACCGCAACTTCACCCCGGAGCTCCAGGCCCGCGAGGTCACCCAGGTGAAGAAGTTCGAGAGCGGCGTGATCACCGACCCGGTAACCGTGGACAACACCGCCCGGGTCAGCGACGTGCTGGAACTCATGCGCCTGCACGACATCTCCGGCGTGCCGGTGGTGGAGGGCCGCCGGCCCATCGGCATCGTCACCAGCCGCGACCTGCGCTTCGAGCGCAAGATGAGCACGCCGGTGGCGAGCGTGATGACGCCGGAATCCCGCCTCGTCACCGTGCGCGAGGGCGCGTCACCGGAAGAGATCGAGGCGCTGCTGCACAAGCATCGCATCGAGAAGGTGCTGGTGGTGGACGCCAGGGGCGAGCTCGCCGGCCTGGTCACTGTCAAGGACATCCAGAAATCCACCGATCACCCCTATGCCTGCCGTGATTCCCGCGGGCGACTGCTGGTGGCCGCGGCGGTGGGCGTCGGCGAGGATGCCGACGAGCGCGTCGAGAATCTGGTGAAGGCCGGGGTGGATGCCATCGTGGTGGACACCGCCCACGGCCATTCCCGCGGCGTGCTCGAGCGGGTGGCGATGATCAAGAAAGCCTACGATGTCGACGTCATCGGCGGCAACATCGCCACCGCGGAGGCGGCGAAAGATTTGCTCGACGCCGGCGCGGACGGGGTCAAGGTGGGCATCGGCCCCGGTTCCATCTGCACCACCCGCATGGTGGCCGGCGTCGGCGTGCCACAGGTCCACGCGGTGCTGGAAGTGGCGGGTGCGCTCAAGGGTACCGACGTGCCGCTGATCGCCGACGGCGGCATCCGTTATTCCGGCGACATCGCCAAGGCCATCGCCGCCGGCGCCTGGGCGGTGATGATCGGCAGCATGCTCGCCGGCACAGACGAGTCCCCCGGCGAGATCGAGATGTACCAGGGGCGGTCCTACAAGTCCTATCGCGGCATGGGCTCCCTCGGCGCGATGCAGAAGGGGTCGAAGGATCGCTACTTCCAGGACGATGTCGAAAGCCATGACAAGCTCGTGCCCGAGGGTATCGAGGGCAGGGTGCCCTACAAGGGCCCGATGATCCACATCGTGCACCAGCTCATGGGCGGGCTGCGCGCCAGCATGGGCTACACCGGCAATGCCAGTATCGAGCAGATGCGCGGCAATACCCGCTTTGTGCGCATCACCAATGCCGGCGTCACCGAAAGCCACGTGCATGACGTCTCCATCGTGAAGGAGGCGCCGAATTACCATCGCTGATTCCAACGTATCCGCCAGGTCCGTGAACCACGCCGCGCCCCGGGAAGTCGAGCCCGGCCCCAATCCGCCCCCCATTGCCGACGCCCAGGACCCGCACCACGACCGCATCCTGATCCTCGACTTCGGCGCCCAGTACACCCAGCTCATCGGCCGCACGGTGCGCGAACTGGGGGTCTACTGCGAGATATTCCCCTGGGACGTCGACTACGCCGTCATCGAGGCTTTCGCCCCGCGCGGCGTGATCCTCTCCGGAGGACCGGCGTCCGCCTACGAGGACGATACCCCGGCCGCGCCCGCGGCGCTGTTCGACAGCGGCCTGCCGGTGCTCGGCATTTGCTATGGCATGCAGACCCTGGTGGCGCAGCTGGGCGGCAGCGTCGAGAACGCCGACCATCGCGAGTACGGCCATGCGAAGGTGGAGACCCGGCGCGCCTGCCGGCTGCTCGGTGAGGCCGGCCAGGATCTCGATGTCTGGATGAGCCACGGCGACCGGGTGAGCGCGCTGCCGGAAGGATTCGAGGTGGTTGGCGTGAGCCGCAACTCACCCTACGCCGCCATCGCGAACGATGCACGTGGTTACTACGGCGTCCAGTTCCACCCCGAGGTCACCCATACCGCGGCCGGCAAGGATATGCTCGGGCGCTTCGTCCACGATATCTGCGGCTGCGCGGCCGACTGGGTGCCGGCGAACATCATCTCCGCCATCGTCGCCGACGTGCGCGAACGCGTCGGCAAAGAAGAGGTGATTCTCGGCCTCTCGGGCGGGGTGGATTCCTCGGTGGTCGCGGCGTTGCTGCACGAGGCCATTGGCGATCAGCTCACCTGCATCTTCGTCGATACCGGCCTCCTTCGCCTCAATGAGGGCGACCAGGTGATGGCGACCTTCGCCGAGCATCTCGGCGTGCGCGTGATCCGGGTGGACGCCGAGGACGAGTTCCTCGCGCGCCTCGCCGGCGTGGCCGATCCCGAGGACAAGCGCCGCATCATCGGCAACCTGTTCGTCGAGATCTTCGAGCGCGAGTCAGCGAAGATCACCGGCGCCGCCTGGCTCGCGCAGGGCACGATCTACCCCGATGTGATCGAGTCCGCCGGCAACAAGCACGGCAAGGCCAAGGTCATCAAGTCGCATCACAATGTCGGCGGCCTGCCGGAGCACATGAAGCTCCAGCTACTGGAACCCCTGCGCGAACTCTTCAAGGACGAGGTGCGGCGCATCGGCGTGGACCTCGGCCTGCCCGAGCGTATGGTCTACCGCCACCCGTTCCCCGGCCCCGGCCTCGGGGTGCGCATCCTCGGCGAGGTGAAGAAGGAATACGCCGACATCCTCCGCCTCGCGGACGCCATCTACCTCGAGGAACTGGAGAAGCACGACCTCTACGACCAGGTCAGCCAGGCCTTTGCGGTGTTCCTGCCGGTGAAGTCAGTGGGCGTGGTCGGTGACAACCGCGCGTACGAGTACGTCATTGCTCTCAGGGCAGTGGAGACGGTGGACTTCATGACCGCCAACTGGGCGAGGCTGCCCTACGAGATGCTCGCGACCGTCTCCAGCAGAATCATCAACGAGGTGCGCGGAATCAGTCGCGTGACCTACGACATCTCGGGCAAGCCGCCGGCTACGATCGAGTGGGAGTAGGGCAGTGGCGCTGTGCCTCCCGGGCGCCGGCCATAGCTATTCCGGCGAAGCCAGCCTGTATCAACCTATATGAACTTGTAACAACCCGCGGGTAGTGCAATACCGATTGCAACCTCGCCATCCCGACGTCGTGTACTCCGTACGCTCGCTGCCCCGGCCGGTGGCCTGGTTACGCTGGGGGCTCTCCCCGACAAGTGGGTGAAGCCGATCGTCGAGGTCGCGATACTCCCGGCGCATGCACAGTCGTCGCCAGGTTCACTGGCGACACCACCGGTTACCTCGCCGGCACCAACGATCTTTTCGTTGTCGGGCTCGGGATCTACTCCTCCCAGCGGCACGACGCTTCCAACGGCAGCTGCGATCAATCTCGTCCTCACGGTGACGCCGAATCCCGGCGCCGGCGAGATCGTCGACCAGGAGATTCTGCGCGGCGGCGTTCCGTTCGCATCGAGCCAGGTCGTGACCGACACCAACGGCCAGGTCGTGGGCAACACCAATACCTCGCTCTGTGGTTTGTCGAACGAACTTCGCGTCCGTTGGACCTACATGGGGCAACCGCGGAAGTTTTCTGGTCCATAATCTCCGCGTAGACGTGTTTGCGGTGTGACGCCACCGCACCAGCGGTGGTTGAAAATACGGACCGGGACTACACTTCAGACATATCCCACTCCGTTCCTTCTCCATGGCAGGTAAAGGGGACAAACTCCCCCGGAAATCGAGCAAGTCCGAAGTAGACGCGTTTATCGGGAAAATCAGGTCCACGCCGGTCGTCAAGGCCGGCGGTGACCGCGGGCGACTGATTTTCGCCATGGATGCCACGGCGAGTCGCGAACCCACCTGGGACCGGGCCTGCCAGATACAGGGTGAAATGTTCAGGGAAACCGCCACTCTCGGTGGGCTGGAGTTGCAGCTTTGCTACTACCGCGGATACGGCGAGTTCGAAGCGAGTCCCTGGTTGTCCTCCGCGGATGCATTACTGAAGCGCATGACGAGCGTATCCTGCAGAGGTGGCTTCACCCAGATTGAAAAAGTACTGCGCCAGGCAATCAGGGAGACAAAACGGAAGAAGGTTCACGCCGTTGTTTTTGTCGGTGATTGCATGGAGGAAAAGGTGGATCGCCTGTGTCACCTGGCCGGAGAGCTCGGACTTCTCGGCGTACCCGTCTTCGTATTTCACGAGGGATCGGAGCCCGGGGCGCAACGCGCATTCAGGCAGATCGCCGGGCTGACCAACGGCGCCTATTGCTCCTTCGACGCCTCGAGCGCCGCACAGCTGCGCGACCTGTTGAGCGCGGTTGCGGTGTATGCCGCCGGTGGACGGGCCGCACTACAGGACTTCAGCAGAAAAAGCAGTGAGCTGGTGCGGCGGTTGACACACCAGCTCGACAAGGATTGAACCATGATTCGCCTGGTTGTGTTTGGCGGCCTGGCTGTCATTCTGTTCATGTTCTTCCGATGGCTCTCGCGCCAACCCCGAAAGGTCCAGTGGCAATCCATGGCAGGTCTGGTGGCGATCGTTCTGATCCTGCTCGTTGTCTCGGGTCGGGCGCATTGGCTGATGGCGATATTTGCCGCGCTCCTGCCGTTCCTGCGCGGGATGCTGTCCCTGCTCGCGCATATCCCGCTGCTACAGCGATTGTTTGGCGGCGCGAAAGCCTCGCAGTCATCGACGACATCGAGCGGCGGGCAGACTTCCACCGTGCGAAGCCGTTATATCCACATGACGCTGAACCACGAAACCGGAGACGTCAACGGTGAGGTGCTGGAAGGACGGTTCAAGGGAGAGACACTCGACCGGTTGGAACTCGAACAACTCCTGGAACTGTTGCAGGAGTGCGGGGATGATGAAGAATCGGTCGCCCTGCTGCAGGCCTACCTCGACCGGGTGCATGGGGATACCTGGCAGCAACGGGCGGGTGAACAGGGACGGAAGGAAGCGTCCGACGATCCGGGCAGCATGTCGCGGGAGGAGGCGATTCAGATACTGGGACTGCAACCGGATCCAGATGAGCAGGAAATCATCCAGGCGCACCGTCGACTGATGCAGAGCGTCCACCCGGATCGCGGCGGCTCCGCCTACCTCGCGGCCAGGATCAATCTCGCCAAGGCAACCCTGTTGGGGAAATAGGTTCATGCCATTCGGAGTGTCAACTGATTGCCAGGAGCGGACTGATTTTCGTCAACTCCATATCATTCGGGAGGTACTCGGGCTACATTCCTCCGGGTGGTGACCAGCATGCCTGTCCTCTTTCTGTATTCGATGTCCTTGTGCAACCCGCCCCGGTTGAGAATACCCATCCGGACTGGAATCCTTATGCTGGCGCTGTTGGCGCTCACGGGATGTAACAGCCTGGGCAACCGGATCGACAAAGGAATCGAGAAGGTCGGGACGGAGCTTACCGGGGTCCCGGTTACAGTCGAATCCGTTTCGTTGCGAATCGGGCCGGGAAAAGGTGAGATTTCAGGTCTTACGATTGGCAATCTGGAGGGTTATTCGGATCTGAATGCGTTCGAGCTTGAATACGCCAGCCTGAACCTGGGATTGTTTTCACTGGTGGGTTCTTCACGCTACGTCGTCGATGAACTGATCATTACCTCCCCGGTGGTTCGATACGAGCAAATAGGCCCGGGTCAATCCAACCTGAAGGAGCTGCTTGACCGCGTCCAGTCCAGTCGGGATTCGCATGACGAGCCGGCGACCGGGCATGACGGTGTGGACGGGGAGGCCGACGAGAGCGAATCCCGTCCTGTACGCATACGCGTCAAGTCGCTCGTCATCGAGGGGGTCACGTTCGACCTGCTGCTGGCGGATGGAACCGCCCGAACGATCGTCCTGCCTTCATTGCAAATGTCCGACGTCGGCGGGAAGGAGGGGATAACACCGCTGGCCCTCGGCGCCCTGATAGTCGGGTCGATCGGCCGGGAGGTTCTGAAGCAGGCATTGGAGCAACGATTGATGGCTGGCGGGCGTCTGGATGGCGGTCTGCTGGCGGCCTACCTGCAGGAGCATTTCGAGCTTTCGGAAGCACAACTGGAAAGCGTCCGCGAGACCGCCCTGCTGATCGGGAACGAGGTTGGTCGGATAGTCGACCAGTGGGCGGACCAGGGATACACAGACCCGGCTGCAATCCGCGAGCAACTGGAAACGGTAGCCGCGAACGCCCTGGAAATCCTTTCAGATGCGCTGGACCAGCAACAACTGGAGTCGATCAGGGCCCTGCTGACCAATCTCCAGGAGATCGCCCGCGATACCGCGAACCGGTTGACCATTGACCGGGTGATCGACTCTCTCGGGCTGGAAGCGGCTCAACTCCCGGAGTTCAGGGACCTGTATCGCCAGTTTCTTGAAAACCTCTCTCTGCTGGTTCACCGGTACCGGTCGGATCCGGCGTTTTCACTGGATGAGATGTTGCTCGAAACGGACCGCTTGCAGAAGGAGTTGAACCTGCGGCTGGGTGAATTTTTAAGCCCGGATCAGCTCGACCGGTTCCGAACCCTGTTCGGGAAAATCCGGGCCCGGATCGAGAAGATGACCCGATAGGCATCGACCGGACTGCCACGCTCACACGCGCCCGATCGGCATCGTGTAGCATGCCGCGTCGCCCTCCAGCACGACCGTGCCGTCGGCCAGCGTCACGCGCGCCGTAATTTCCGTGATGGGTTTGTCCGCGCGCACCTTCGTCACCTCGACGCTGCCGGTGATGCGGTCGCCCGGGCGGACCGGCGCCTTGAAGCGCCAGTTGGTCTGCAGGAACACGGTGCCGGGTCCGGGCAGGTCTTCCGCCACGACCGCGTTGAGGATGGCGCTGGTGATCCCGCCCTGCACCACGATGCCGCCGAAGGGCGTCGATTTCGCCAGTTCCTCGTCATAATGCAGCGGATTGCCGTCGCCGCTGATCTCGGTGAACAGTGCGATGTCGCGGCTGGCGACGTCGCGTGTCCTCTCGGCGGCCTGGCCGACGCGCGGCATTCCGTTGGGCCATGTTTCGTTGTCGATCATGATGGATATCTCCATGGTTGGTGTGTCGGATCAGCCGTTCGCGGCCAGTGCCAGCGTTGTCTGCGATTCGTCGGCGGCGAGCCGGCTTCGACCGTTCTCGTGCGCGGCGATCAGGGCCTCGAGATTTGCCACGGCCTGCGGGCGCAGGGCAGCGATGCGCCGGCGCAGGGCATTGAGCTTCTCGCCCGCGTCGCGGCTGGACGCATCGGCGGTGGTGAAGCCGGCCAGGCGATGCCCGCGCGCCCAGGCGCGCATGGCCGGGTCGCTGGCCCAGGCCTCGCCGTTGCGCAGTTCCGCCAGCACGGCCCTGGGCCAGGTGACCAGGTGCTCTTCGTACGGAATCGGCGCGCACAAACGGTTCTTGCGGTCCTCGTCGTCCATGGTGGCTTCGACGAAGCCGGTCGCGGCGGCGCTGAAACTGATGCGACCGTCACGGACGAACTGCAACGTGATGCGCGGCCCGTCGAATACCGGCACGGTGGGCCGGAAGCTGATCGCCCGCGCGGTGCAGTCGACGTAAAGCGCATTGGCTGGAGCCTGCAGGATGCCGTCCTCGAAAACGATACGATCCGCGTCGATGCGGCGCACGCGGCGCCCGCGGATCACGTTTTTCACCTGCCGCAGCAGCGTGAGTTCTCCGCGCGAGATGGTCGCCTGGTGGAACATGCCCGGCCGCACTTTCGGGTCCAGCCGCAGCATGTCGCCGGAGCGTTCGAGACGCTCGTAGATCTCGTCCAGGCTGCGGGCGCTGACGGCTGCTTCGAGGCCGTTGGCCAGGCCCTCCACCATGCGCAGCGTGCCGGCGCCCCCCGGCTGAAGGGTTTCGCGATTCAGAAGCCAGGAGTCGCGCGGGACGATCCAGCGCAGGTTCCCGGCACCCACGCCCTGTTCAAGCAGCCAGATCACGACGTCCATACTGGTCTTGCCGCCGCCGACCACGACGTAGTGCCGGCCGGGCGCCAGAGATTGCGGCAGCTCGCCGGGCGTTATCACTGTCACGCCCGGCGCGCTCTCGTATGGTCGCGTGTGGCTTACCGGGGTGGAGATGCGGTAAAAGGTCGTGTCCACCACTTTCCTGTTCACGCGGATGTCCCTGACCTCTCCGGTCGCCAGTGAGACGGCCCGGTGCTGGCCGTTCCAGTCTCCGCGATAGTCGTGCAGGGGCAGGAACCGCACCCGGCCGGAGGGCAGAAAGCGTTCCTGCATCAATTGTTCGAAATAGGCGGTGATCTCGGCACCACCGGCCTGCTGGTAAAGGCCCGAGTTGGGGCCGCCGGTCTCGACACGGCGGCTGCCCAGTTCACGCGAGCCGGCGCCGTAAAACGCCGACGGCTGGTGCAGGCGCACGAAGGGGTAGGCCTCGTTCCAGTGGCCGCCGCCGCGGAAGCGGCGATCGACGATCACGAAGCGCGCGTCCGAGTGTGTCAGCATCTCGTCCACGAAGATCATGCCGGTCGCGCCGGCGCCCACGACGAGATAGTCCGTTTCGATGTTTTCCATGATTGACAATCCTGTATGCCGGGTTCGTATCACAATGCCGGGCTTTGCCGGTATGGCGCCAATGTGCGACGTCAGCATGGAAGCCAGCGTTGAAGCGAGCGTGTTTATTTTGCGCGTAACCGTGAGAGCAGCCAGGCCAACGGCGAACCAATAACGCATTCCACGGTCTTTATTCATTCACCCAAAAAGTCAGGAGCACTGACCCATGGATCACTGGAGGAGTGGATCTATATTCACTGACAACCCGGTATCGGGGCGCGGGGCCATGGCATTCTCATTGGTCCTGTGCCTGACGATGTCGGCGTGCTCCGCGGAATCGCTCAACTCGTCGGAGGTTTTTACATCGCAGCAACACCGTTTCCAGGTCGTCCCGTTGGTGGAGGGGCTCGAGCATCCGTGGGGCCTGGCCTTCCTGCCGGACGGGCGAATGCTGGTGACGGAACGGCCTGGCCGTCTCCGACTCGTGGAAGGCGACCGCCTGTCGCCGGAGGCGATAACCGGACTGCCGGACAACATCGCGGTCCAGGGGCAGGGCGGCCTGCTGGATGTCGCCGCGCATCCCGGGTTTTCCGACAATGGGCTGGTGTACCTTTCCTACGCCGGTTCGGGGCCCGGTGGAGCCGGCACCGACGTGGTGCGTGGGCGACTGGACGGTATGACATTGAGCGACGTCGAGGTGATCTTTCGCGCGCTGCCAAAATCCAGCGGGGGTCGTCATTTCGGATCTCGACTGTTGTTCAACCCGGGCGGGCACCTGTTCATCTCCCTCGGCGACCGTGGCGATCGCGCCAATGGGCAGGATCTGGGGACCCATGCAGGCAGCCTGATCCGCCTCGATCCCGACGGCGGGGTTCCCGCGGACAACCCCTTCGTTGGACAGTCCGGCGCCATGCCGGAGATCTATACCTACGGCAATCGCAACATGCAGGGCATGGCGCTGCGGCCAGACGACGGCTCGATCTGGACCCAGGAGCACGGGCCACGCGGTGGTGACGAGGTCAACCGGATGCTGGCCGGCGCCAATTACGGCTGGCCGGAGGTGACCTACGGCAAGAACTACAGCGGTACCACCATTACCAATGAAACCAGTCGACCGGGAATGGAGGATCCCGTCTACTACTGGATGCCATCCATCGCCCCTTCCGGCATGCTGTTCTACGACGGCAATGCGTTTCCGGAATGGCGTGGCGACCTGTTCGTCGGCGCGCTCAAGGCCCAGTTGCTTGCAAGGCTGAAAATGGACGGCGACCGGGTCGTGGCAGAGGAACGGCTCCTGGAGGGGCAGTTCGGCCGGATTCGCGATGTGCGGCAGGGCCCCGACGGACTGATCTACCTGTTGACGGACGATTCAAATGGCAAACTATTGCGTCTGCAACCGGTCGACTGAAGACAAGCCGCCGGAACAACCAATCCGTTGCCTTGCGAGTATGGCAGCCCAGTGGCGCCAATTCCGGCGACGGGTTGCGCTCGAAGAATCCCACTGATATGAGGTGGAAACCGACGTAGTCGATCAGGGTCTTGCGTTATCTCATGACGGGATTTTCAGAGCTTCCCTAACCAATGACACAACGTTCCGCCTGGTGACTGATTTCGTAAAATGCCACCTTGGCAGGCTGGTCCAGCGGTCTTACGATTTGCTGATTCTCCTCATAGTATCCGTAGTCGGTGACTGCGAGAATTCCGCCGTCGGGCGAAAAATCGAGCCCGTGGGGGTAGTTCAGCGCGACCTCTGGATGGCCGAAATTGAATACCGGTTCGATATCGATGATTCGGCGTTGTAGTTGATCGTATCCGTAGCTGCCGATGTTGTTTCCTCCGGAATTGCTCACCATGAAATAAGATCCACACGCAGAAAAACTGATGTCTTCGGGATTGGCAAGCATGCTTTCCGGGTTGCGCAGAATTTGCCGCGGGCTGGCATCCAGCTGACCGGATTCGGGATCGAAGTCGTAAAGAACCAGGTTGTTGGTATCCGAAAACGTGGTGAGGATCCCAAGGTTATCGGGCGTGAAGGCAATGCCCTTTGGATTCGCATATTCAAAGTGCTCCCCTTCGAGAACCGCCATGACGCCAAAATCGAATATGGATCGGTTCCGATCAAGCCGGTAGGTGACGATCTTGTTGAGCCCTCTGTCGCCATCGCAATATACGCAGGCCAGGTACCTGCCGTCCCGGGTAATGTCCATACTGTGCGGATACGAGGTTTTCAGTGCACCAGGCGTATTGAAAATTTGTGCGGGTACCGGATCCACGGAAAACTCTTTCGTATCCACATTGAATACGACAAATGAATTATCCAGGTAGCTGTTGACAATCATCTTGTCACCGGACGGTGTAAAAACCATCGAATGCGCATTTTTGAAACCGGCAGCATCGCCCTGGATAACCTGCCTGAGAGTCGGTGGAGCACCCACAAATCCGTAGAGCAGGATTCGGTTCTCCGCCCAGGTAGTGACCGCGAACATCTTGCCTGACGGGTGGAAGCTGATATCCGGAATAATACCCCTCACCTCGCCCGGCAAGCCCAGATTACCGATCGGCCTGACCGCAATGAACAATGGTTCAGGGGGAACCTCATCAATTGTTTCACTTTCGCTCATGGTTGCTGATACCGGGAAGCTCAGGCTCGATCCCCGATGAATGAAGGTGTTGCCAGGCGCTGCTGATTGAACATATTCGTAGTCGGAGAGGAAATCCTGGAGATTGTACTTGCGTAGATGAGCCTGCAGATCATCGACCCGGAACCGGTCCAGGCAGAAGGTGCACAATTCGCCCATTTGAACCGCATGGTGAAAAACAACGTGCGCCAGGAAACGCTCGTCAAAACAGTATCCGTTCCAGTGGTTGCCAAATCCATAGGGCATTCCGTCGTAGGGCGAATTGTGGGGTGTGATCGGTTCATCATCGGCAACCTGCGTGCACGGGTAGCCGTCGGCCAATCTATGTTGTCGCAGTACAACGTAGGCGGACATCAGAAAATCCACTTCGCGCAATCCCAGTGAAGCGGGTCGTACCATGACCTTGCTGGCCATGATCGGGAGGTAGTTGTTGACTCTTCCACCCATAACGCCCCATGGGTTCATGAGATCGAGCCAGAATCCTTTCCTCGGGATATGGTGGGCCCGGGTCAGCGCTTGCTGGTTGTTGGCCACGAACCGGTACCATTGATCGACATCGTCTCGCCAGCTCTCATCAATATCAAGTATGAGGAGCTGTTCGAGTGTGTGGTCACTCAGGCTCAGAAATCTCCACAAGGTTCCGGGACTCAGTAACGGGCTGGCATTCGCCATGCGGTGAGTCTCCACGAAGTCGAACTCCTGCAGTTCCTTCATCAATCCCGGCGCCAGCTTCTCGAGCGACTCGCCATGGGTGTAGAGCTTCACTTTCCATTCCGAGGTGTCGAAAACTTCCGGGAACTCCTCAAGATTGTTGAGTAGACTGTTGACGTATTTGCTGTGCCAATTACGGATACGCTCCGGGTTTTCCCCCAGATCATTGTATTCAAGTGGTGCGTTCAGGGATACGCTGACGGCATTTCGTCGGGACAGCGGGTTTTCTATTTCGTCCACGCGAAAGCTGGATTGCAGAACCGCATCGATCTCACTTCCGTGGACTGATTTCAAGTTCTCGAGGAACGAAACAGCCACCGCCGGGAAATGTTCTGGGAATGAATACAAAGAGAATGGACCAGGGGCCGGGTCGTTTGGGTGCGAGGAGCATAAACACCCGACTGCTCCAGATCAATCGGAATCACGGAGAGGAAAGCAGCGCCATATATCGCGCGCCAGCGATCATCCGGCTATTTCCAGGTTCGCATCACGGCGCTTGAATTTTCTCCCCGTCCAGCAAGCAGTCAATAAACCAGGGAAGTGCATCCGCCGGGTACAGGTTTGCTGATTGTTATCGCGGACGGACTCAGGGGTCAGACGATTCACGGAGAACACATCTGACCGCCGCCCGATGCGGTGCGCAGTACCTGTCCAGGGTCGGCTCCCAACTGGTTGACACCGCTAGTCCATCGACTCGCGGTGATGGCATCCCGGCGGCGCCAGTTCCAGCGACGGGTTGCGCTCGAAGAACCCCACCGGCTTGAGGTGGAAACCGACGTACTCCACCGGCATCACCGGGAAGTCTTCCGGCCTCGGCACGTGCAGCACCCCCAGGGTATGCCATAGCACGATGTCCTGATCCGCGAGCGGTCGTTCCGCCTTCACCCAGCTGTCGATGCCGTCGCAATCGGGGTTCTGGTTGATATAGCGGCCTGGCGCGAACAGTTGTTCGAAATCGAATGCGGTGACCCACAGGTCATGTGCAACGAACCCGGCGCGGCGCAGGAATGGAGAACCTTCCAGGTGCATGGGCCTGACGTTGGGCCCGGGAACCAGCTTGTAACCCGGGTGCCAGCCCAGCGCATTCCGGCGCGAACGGTTGACCACTTTCCAGTAGCGGCCGTTGCCCGGATTGATGTCCCGACCGGCCTGGCGTTCGTTCTCGATCAGTGTTTCGCGT
This sequence comes from Gammaproteobacteria bacterium, assembly GCA_030432755.1. GTDB lineage: Bacteria > Pseudomonadota > Gammaproteobacteria > Arenicellales > Poriferihabitantaceae > VYFG01. Next base: position 68,712 of record JAUILZ010000019.1, read on the forward strand.
GCACCGTGGGCGTTGCCGTGGGGGTTGTCCGGACCGGTGGGGAAACGCTCGGCCTCCACCTCGTAGACGGCGTTGTCGTCTCCGTCCACCGACATGTCCAGGCGCAAGTTGAAATAATGCTCGTGGATCATGGCGTTGAGGTTGGGCGCCACCAATCGGCCATACGGGATATCCTCGCCGTCCTCAACCGCGCGGCACAGCAGCATACCGGTGAGCTTGGCCTCGAAGGCGATGGTGCCGTCCAGGTACAGGTACCAGAAGAAGCCGTAGTCGTAGTTGCCCACGGTGAAGAACGACGACACCACCAGCCGGCGGGAGCGGCGCAGTTCGGTTTCGCCGGTCAGGGGGTCCTGGTGCTTCCACAGCACGCCGTAGTCTTCCTCGTGCATGCAGATCGCGTTGGGGTAGCGGATCACGTCGCCGTGATCGTCGGCCAGGTGCACGTCGAAATAACGGATCTCGCCGACGCAGTCGCAACCCAGCTCCAGCGCATTGACGCAATGGCCGAACGTTCCCTCGCCCATGTCGAAGGAATGATTGCGGAACTGGTCGTTCACCGTTTCGGCATAGGGCACGACCAGCTCCGAAACGGAGGCGCGGTACACAACCGGCCGTTCCCGGCCCCGGTCGGTCCAGTGCAGGCAATGCAGCACCAGGCCCTCGCGGGCGGTGAAGCCGATCCGGAAAGACCAGTTCCGCCAGCGCACCAGCCAGCCATCGACCTGAAAGTCCGGCCCGGCCGGTTGGCGAATGTCGAGTTCGGCCAACGGCGGCTGCAGGTTCTTCATCCGTGCGGCGGTGTAGTCGCCGATGTCCGGTGGCAGGGGCTTGACGCCGAAGTCCTCCACTCGAACCACCTCCATGGTATTGAGGTCGATCACGGGCACCAGGCCGTCCACCGGGCGGACGTAGGGATTGTCGCCATCCTCCTCGGCGTAGTAGAGGTGAGGGCGCAGCAACCGGCGGCTACCATCTTCGGCGGCGCCGAAGTTGCCGTTGGCGAAAAATTCCGCATGCACCTTTTCCGGATCAGTGATACCGCGCCTCGCCAGTCCTTCCCGCACCCCGGCATGGGCCCGTACCACGGCGCCGAGTTCCTCGAGTTCGGTGAACAGGACCGGCGGCTGCACCCCGGGCACTTCCTCGCAGCGCAGGATGGCCCCGCTGCCCAGGTCCACCAGCACGTCCAGGGTGCGCTGGACGTCGCGCTGGAGCACCATCAGCCGGGCGCGTCGAGGCAGCGGTTTCCCGGCCCGGTATGCACGCACTTCGGACTTGGCCGGTTCCACCAGCGACACGTCGGCAAACAGCAGGCGGCCCTCGGCTTTCAGCTTCGCGCGCACCGGTTCCACCGCGGCACGAATTTCCGCAGGACTGAGTGGATCCAGCGGATGGATGGTATCTGCCGTGGAAACGGCCAGGTCGGAATCGTTCATCGGGAGCAGCCGGGCTTCACAATCGTTGCCGGTTATAGCACATGGGACTGGCGGACAATCTCCGGACGAGCCGATTGCGGTGTGAACTGCTGCTGGACCTGAATGAAAAGGGCGTTTATCCTTGCGGGAGGCGGGAGTTGAACCCGATCCGGGAGAAGGTCGAAGTCCCGGGCTCCCATTCTCGGGATGGCATCCGCAACCCTTGACGCAGTTCGCGCCGGGAGCCCCTGCCATCGCCGGGATGGAGGCATCCGGGCAATCCCTGGCGAGCAGGCAAACATCCACGTTTTACCCTGACAGTGAGTATAAGAGCATGAAACAGAACATCCGTTTTCCATTTACCCGCCGGAGATTTCTCCAGGGCACGGGCGCGGCCTTCGCCGCCGTAAGTTTCGGAGGCAA
>JAUILZ010000020.1 GCA_030432755.1 Gammaproteobacteria bacterium
CTCCAGCGCCTGGCGCGTGATGAACCCGGAGGGTTCTATTTCCGCAAGCCAAGCTTTGCGATGAGGGCGCGATAGCGCTCGATGTCGGTCTTCCGCAGGTAGCTGAGAAGCTTGCGGCGATGATTGACCAGTCGCAGCAACCCCTGGCGGGAATGATGGTCATGGATATGGGTCTTGAAATGCGCGGAAAGGTCCTCGATCCGCGCGGTCATGAGGGCGATTTGCACCTCGGGAGAACCGGTGTCTCCCTCGCCACGCTGGTGCTCTTTCACCACCGCGGCCTTGTCTTCGGCAGTCAGTGCCATTGGAATACCTCGAAAGGAAATTGATTACCTGAGGCGAAGAAGGGAAGCTGGTCCGAACCTCGCGCACCGTATCCCCGCGTGGCCGGAGGCGCTGAATCCGTTGAATCCGCGTCCCGGTTGCGGGGGACGCGTATTCTAGCCGTCCGCCCCCGTGGTCACAACCCTGAAAGCCTGAAAAATCGGGATTTTTGCCGGGGGAAATCGTATAATCCGACGCCCTTTTGTTGTCACGAATTGCCAGCGGTCCTGGCGGAATGTCATGAAACTTGAGCGTGTCGGATTTGTGGGATGGCGCGGCATGGTGGGCTCGGTCCTCATGCAGCGCATGGTGCGGGAAAACGACTTCTCCCTGGTCGGGGAAACCGTGTTCTTCACCACCTCGCAGACCGGTCAGCCCGGCCCCGACATCGGCCGGGACAGCGGCACGCTGGTAAGCGTGAACGATCTCGACGCCCTCGGCGCCTGCGACGTCATCGTCACCTGCCAGGGCGGCGACTACACCTCGGACATCCATCCGAAGTTGCGCGCGGCGGGCTGGAACGGTTACTGGATCGACGCGGCATCCACCCTGCGCATGGCGGACGACGCCGTGATCATTCTCGACCCGGTGAACCTGCCGTTGATCCAGAGCGGCCTCGACAAGGGCCTGAAGGACTTCATCGGCGGCAACTGCACCGTGAGCCTGATGCTGATGGCGCTCCACGGCCTGCTCGAGGCGAAGCTGGTGGAATGGATCTCGGTGGCGACCTACCAGGCGATCTCCGGCGGCGGCGCGCGCCAGATGCGCGAACTGATCCAGCAGATGGGCGTGGTGCATGATGCCGCGGCCGAACTGGTGGCCGACGAGTCCAGCAGCATCCTCGACATCGACCGCGTGGTCATCGACACCCTGCGCGACAGCGGCCTGCCCACGATGGAGATCGGCTATCCCCTCGCCGGCAACCTGTTGCCCTGGATCGACAAGGACCTCGACTCCGGCACCAGCCGGGAGGAATGGAAAGGCGCGGTCGAGACCAACAAGATCCTTGGCCACGCCGATGCGCCGATTCCCATCGAGAGCACCTGCATCCGCATCGGCACCATGCGCTGTCACAGCCAGGCATTCACCATGAAGCTCGCGCAGGATCTGCCGCTCGGGGAGATCGAATCCCTGCTGGGTAATGCCAACGACTGGGTGAGCGTCGTGCCCAACACGCGCGAGGCGTCACTCAGCGGTCTCACCCCGGCGCGGGTGACCGGCACCCTGGACATTCCCGTCGGCCGGATTCGCAAGCTGCACCTCGGCCCCGGCTACGTCGCCGCGTTCACCGTCGGCGACCAGTTGCTCTGGGGCGCGGCGGAACCGCTGCGCCGGATGCTGCGCATCCTCGCGGATCACGAAGCATAGCAAACGGACCAGCCGCGACGGATCGCAGACATGGGGGTAGAAGTGCGAACACGCGCGTGCGTCGTGTTGACGGCGATGCTGTTCTGGGCGCTGCCGGGCAGCCACGCCGGTGCCCAGGAACAGGCGCCACCGTCCGCTGAAACCGGAGCCACCCCGACCAGGGTCCGGGTGGCGCCGCTCTCGGAGATCGCCATCACGCTTCGGCGCTCGGTACCCGCCACCGTCACCAGCCTGCGCACCGCCGTGGTGGCCTCTGAGCTGTCCGCACAGGTCACGGAGATGCCGGTGGTTCCCGGCGACGTGGTAGACGCCGGCGCGGTGCTCGCCCGCCTCGACTGCCATGACAATACCCAGGCGCTCGCCTCCGCGCGTTCGCAGCTCACGGCACTGCGGGCGCGCCAGTCCCTCGCGCAACAACAACTGGATCGTCTCAAGCCGCTCCTGAGCAGCCGCAGCGCCACCGAGGAACAGGTCAACCAGCGCCAGGCGGAACTCGATATCGTCACCGCCGAGATCGCCACCCAGCGCATCGCCATCGACGTCGCGGAGCGCCAGGTCGCGCGCTGCGACATCGTTGCGCCCTTCGCCGGGCTGGTGACCACCACCCCGGGACAGGTGGGAAACTACCTCACCCCGGGCTCGCCGGTGGTGTCGCTGGTGGACATGGACCGGGTGGAGCTCAAGGCGGAGCTGCTCGAGTACCAGGTCGCGGAACTGGCCACCAACCGGCCGCTGTTCGAGTTCGGCGGGCGTAGCTGGCCGCTGCGTGTGCGCACCATTTTCCCGGTCATGGACGAGGTCACCCAGACGCGCGAGGTACGCTTCGAGTTCACCACCGGCAAGCCGCCGCCGGGCGCGGTGGGCAGGCTGCGCTGGACCCTCGCGGGCAACACCCTGCCCGCCGCCTTCGTGGTGGAACGCGGTGGCCGCGCCGGCGTGTTCAGCGTCTCCGCGCGTGGCCGGAACCGGGCGACCTTTCTTCCGCTGGCCGGCGCGTCATCAGGTCAGCCAGTTACCACCGACCTGCCGGACGACCTCCTGGTCGTGACCGACGGTCGCTTCGGACTGCAGCCGGACCAGCCCATCATCGCCGAGTAGCACCATGCTGACCCGGCTCCTGCAGAACCACGTCCTCGCCAACCTGGCCTTCATCCTGGTGCTGGTGATGGGCTACGTGTCCTACCAGTTGATGCCGAGGGAACAGGACCCGACGATCAATTTCAACTGGATCCAGGTCACCACGATCTTTCCCGGCGCCTCTTCGGTGGACGTGGAGCGCCAGGTGACTGACCAGATCGAGGACGCGCTACGCAACGTCTCGGACATCAAGTTCGTCTCCAGCGACAGCCGCGAATCGATCTCCTCCATCCTCGTGCGCTTCGACGAGATCAGCACACGCACGTTTGAAAAGCGCGTCACCGATCTACGGCGGGAGATCGAGGGCATCAGCGACCTGCTGCCGGAGGAGGCGCGCGACCCGAGCGTGGTGGAGGTCACCACCGCGAACGCGTTTCCCACCGTCACCGTGGTGGTGAGCGCGGCCGCGGACGATGAGAACCTGCGCAAGCAGGCCACCCGCATCCGCGACGACATCGAGCGGCTCTCCGGGGTCAGCGACGTGCTCGCCCAGGGGCTCTCGGAACCGGAGCTGCACGTGCGTTTCGACCCCGACCGGCTGGAACAATACGCTCTCAGCCCGGTGGCCCTCGCCGACACCATCGCCGGCTACTACCGCAACCTGTCCGCCGGCAGCGTGGACGTCAGCCAGGATAACTGGGCGGTCCGGGTTACCGGCACCAGCGCCGACACGAGCTACCTCGCGGCGCTGCCGGTGATCACCTCGGACGGGGAGATCCCCCTCAGCGGGGTCGCGGAAATCACCTTCTCCAAGGAGCCGGCGGATACCCTCGTGCGCTTCGATGACCGGCCCTCCGTTTTGCTCGCGGTCAACAAGAAGGAAGGCCAGAACATCCTCGAACTGGTGGAGCGGGTATCGGCCTATGTCGACAGCCGCGCGGACACCGACCAGCGCCTCGGCATCGTCACCCGGGTGGTGGACGACCAGACCCAGGTCACCCGCGATGCGCTGCGCATCATGCAGACCAATGCGGGACTCGGCCTGATCCTGGTGCTGGTGGTGACCTGGCTGTTCCTCGGCGGCGCCATCGCCTTCCTTACCGGGATCGCGATCCCGTTCATCCTCGCGGGGACGTTCTGGTTCCTCGGCAGCGTCGACCAGACCCTCAACGTGCTGCTCCTGCTCGGCATCGTCATCTCCCTCGGCATGCTGGTGGACGATGCGGTGGTGGTGGTGGAGGCGATCTATTACCGCCTCCAGCGCGGTCACGATGCCATGAGCGCCACCCTGGGAGGACTGAAGGAAGTGGCCGCGCCGGTCACCACCGCGGTGCTCACCACCATGTCCGCTTTCCTGCCGCTCATGTTCCTGCCAGGGATACTCGGCAAGTTCCTCATGGTCCTTCCAATGGTGGTAATCACCGCGCTCGCGGTGAGCCTGGTGGAGGCCTACTGGATGTTGCCGGCGCATATCATGGCGATGAACCTGAAGTTCAATCGATCGTCCCGCATTCACCGCCTGCGCGAGTCGTCCCTGCGCGCGCTACGCAACGGCTATGCGCGCCTGCTGCTGAAGCTGCTGCGCCATCCCTGGTTCGCGGTGCTCCTGCTGCTGGCGATGTTCAGCGGCGCGATCTATACCGTCGCCGCGGGCAAGATTCGCTTCGACTTCTTCGCCAGCGACCCGGTGCGGCTGTTCTACGTCAACGCGCAGATGCCGGCGGGCACCTCCCTCGGCGCCACCATGGACAAGGTGCTGGAAATGGAACAGGTGGTGCGCTCCCATGTCGAGGAAGGGGAAAGCCGCTCCATCGTCAGCTACGCGGGGCAGATGTTCACCGAGACCGAGCCGTTGTTCGGCGATCAGTACGGCCAGATCCTGGTGTCGCTGAAACCAAAAACAGACGAACTGCGCAGCGTGGACGAGATGATCGAATCGATGCGCGCCGACGTCACCTCGATCCCCGGCATCGACAAGGCGAGCTTCCTCCGCCTGGCCGGCGGCCCTCCCGTGACCCGCGCCATCAGCGTCAAGGTGCGTGGCGACACGCTGGAGGCCATCGAGGACGCCATCGACGATCTGCGCGCATTCATGGAGGAAGACCCGCGCTTCAACAACATCACCGACAACAACCTGCCCGGGCAGAACACCCTGAACATGCGCGTCAACCCGGGGGCGGTGCAGCGCACCGGGGTCGATCCCGTCACCATCGCGCGCACCCTCCGGCTGCTGGTGGACGGCGAAATCGTCAGTGAATTCCGTCACCTGGGAGAGAATCTCAAGGTTCGTCTCAAGTCGGACAGCCAGCTCTCGCAGATCGAGCAGTTGTTGGAATACCGGATCCCGGACCAGTCGGGCAACCTCATCGCGCTCAACCAGCTCGTGGAAGCCGAGTTCGATCGCAGCGCGAGTTCGATCCGCCACTACAACTTCCGCCGCGCCATCACCCTCGAGGCGGATATCGACAAGGCGTTGACCGACGAGGTCAAGGCCAACGACGCGCTGAAGGCGCACTGGGAAACCATCCGCTCGGACCACCCGGGCATCGACCTGGACTTCAGCGGCATCCTCGACGATATCACCGAGAGCCTCGACGCCTTCCTGGTGTCCTTCCTGATCGGCATCGGGCTCATCTACATCATCCTCGGCACCCAGTTCCGCAGCTATTTCCAGCCCTTCCTGATCATCCTCACGGTGCCCATGGCGTTCACCGGGGTGGTGGCGGGGTTGCTGATCAGCGGCTATCCACTCAGCCTGTTCACCGTGTTCGGCATCGTCGCCCTGGCAGGCATCGCGGTAAACGCCGCCATCGTACTGATCTCCACCGCCAACGCGCGCCGGGCGGAAGGCCTCAGCGTGATGAGCGCGATCATTTCCGCCTCGCGCCGGCGCGTGGTGCCGATCCTGATCACGTCGCTCACCACCATCGCAGGTTTGTTCTCCCTCGCCACGGGCCTTGGCGGCGAATCCCTGATCTGGGGGCCGGTGGCGAATTCGCTGGTGTGGGGACTGGTGGTCTCCGCCGTGCTCACGCTGTTCTTCATCCCCCTGCTCTACCGCATCTTCATGGTCCCATGGCGACGCCGTGGCCGGGACATGATCCCGCCAGGACACGACGGGGATCCGGCCATTGTTGCCACGGGGCAACACCCGCGCGGTTGACAGTGGGCATGCGATAGTCAGACACTGGATCGCGTTACTCTCCACGCCAACAACAATCCATGCCCAGCCTGTCCTGCCGAATCCTTTCCACCCTGATCGCGGTCGTTTTTCTATCCGGCGTGCTGGCCCGGCCCGCCACGGCCGGCATGATAACGGCGCGGGACATGCTTCATTCCCGCATCGAGGCGCCGGTGACCCCGGACCTGTCGACGTCGCGGGAGGCCGTCGCGCAACAATTGCACGGTTACGGCGTGCCACTCGAATCCGCGCGGCTTCGCGCCGCGGCGCTGAGCGCATCGGAACTGGCCCTCGTCCAGCAGGAAATCGACAGCCTGCCCGCGGGGCAGAGCGCACTCAGCGTGCTGGGCATCCTGTTCCTGGTCCTGCTGGTCCTCGAACTCGTCGGCGTCACCAACATATTCAACAAGCTCTGATACGCCTTCCACCGACGTGCGCCGCGCTTCGCGGCGCATCGTTGCTGGCGTCCAGCCTGCTGGCTGCCTGCGGCAGCCTGCCCCCGCTACCGGAACCGGCCCTGGACGCGCCGGTGGAACTCGAATCCACGCCGTTTTTTCCCCAGACCGCATTGCATTGCGGACCGGCGTCTCTGGCGACCATGCTGGTGACGGAAGGCATCAACATCACGCCGGAAGACCTGGCGAATGACATCTACCTGCCAGGACGCGAGGGCACATTGCAGGTGGAGTTGCTCGCCGCGGCGCGCCTGGCGGGCCTTATCCCGGTAGCTCCCGGACCAGGGCCCGAGGCGATGGTGGATACCCTTTCCTCGGGCAAACCCGTACTGGTCTTTCTCAACATCGGGTCACCTTCAAACCCCCACTGGCACTATGCCGTTCTGGTGGGCTATGACCCGGAGCGCCAGCGCTACACGCTGCGCTCCGGCACCACGCGGCGCGCGCAGTTCTCCGCGCGCCGTTTCCTGACCGCCTGGGACTGGGGCGGGCGCTGGTCGCGGGTATTGCTGGCCCCGGGGGAATCCGTCGACGGCGTGACCCGGGATGCCTATGAAGCCGCCATGGTCGACGTCTCGGAATCCGCCGATAGTGACTTCGTACTGGGGGCGTTTCGCGGCGCAGTCAACCTGTATCCCGACTCCGGCCTGCTCTGGAACGGCTACGGGAACGCCGCCTGGAAGGCAGGCGAAGACCGCGAAGCGCTGGCGGCATTTCGCCGGCTGCGAACGCTCGAACCCGCGAGCGTGGCTGCGCTCAACAACATCGCCACGGTTTACCTCGAGGCAGGATGCAGCCGCCAGGCGCGCGAGTATACCGAGCAGGCACGCACTGCACTGAAGCCGGATGACCCTTTCCGCGCGGCCGTTCTGTCCACCTGGGCCGAGGCACGGGACGCCCCGGACAATGCTGCGCGCTGCGCGCTCGACCCTTGACGGTGATGCTCGTCGCTAGTCGGTGCCCCGCGTAAGCCCGGTGCCGTTCAGGCAGCGCAATTGAGCCGCCCACCGAGCACCGTCTTCAACGCGTCGAGGCAATAGTCGACGTTCTCCGGTCGCGCCGACTCGCCCATGAGACCGATGCGCCAGATCTTGCCGGCGAGGTCGCCCAGCCCTGGACCGATCTCGAGGTCGAAACGCTGCAACAGATCGCGCCGCACCGCGGCATCGTCCACGCCTTGCGGAATCTTCACCGCGTTCAATTGCGGCAGCCGCGCGGCTTCCTCCACCAGCAGTTCGAGGCCCAGCGCGTCCAGGCCGGCAACGAGCCGGTCATGGGCGTCCCGGTGGCGTTGCCAGGCATTCTCCAGCCCTTCCTCGTGCAGCATCACCAGCGCCTCGTGGAGCGCGTAGATCGCGTTCACCGGCGCGGTGTGATGGTAGCTGCGACCGCCTTCCGCATCCCAGTAACCCATCACAAGGGTCAGGTCGAGGAACCAGCTATTTACCGGCGTCCGGCGCGCGCGTACACGCTCCAGCGCCGCTTCGCCAAACGTCACCGGGGAAAGGCCCGGCATCCCGGAGAGGCATTTCTGGCTGCCGGAATACACCGCGTCCAGGCCCCACTCATCCACCAGCAGAGGAACCCCGCCGAGGGAGGTCACCGCGTCCACGATCACCAGCGCACCGCGCCCACGGGCGAGGGCGGCGATGCTTTTCGCGTCCGACAGCGCCCCGGTGGAGGTCTCGGCGTGGACGAAGGCGACGATGCGGGCATCGGGATGGCGATCGAGGGCCTGCTCGACGGCCGCTGGATCCACCGGCGTGCCCCAGGGACTTTCCACCACCACCGCGGTGCCGCCTGCGCGCTCGACGTTGGCTTTCATGCGCCCGCCGAACACGCCGTTGACGCAGACGATGACCTTGTCCTCCGGCTCCACCAGGTTGACGAAGCACATCTCCATGCCCGCGGAACCCGGCGCGCTCACCGGCAGGGTGAGCGCGTTCTGCGTGCGGAAGGCGTACTTGAGGAGAAACTTGACCTCGTCCATGAGCCCGGCGAACGCCGGATCGAGATGGCCGATGGTGGGACGCGATGATGCCTCGAGGACCCGGGGATGCACCATCGTCGGTCCCGGGCCCATCAGCCGCCGCCTGGGCGGCGTGAATGATTGAACCATTGGAGTATTCCTTAAAAAATTGAGTTTCCAATGTTAATCCGCCGTCCCGGACACACGTAATCACCTTTCGTTATCACGTGGATAAAGTTGCCTGATTGTCCACGGGCCGCGGGATATGGCAGTTTACGCACGCCACCACGATTGCCTGCAGGCGACGCGCGCGGGATACGAAACGACAACCCGAACGATCCGCTCGCGCGTGTCATATCCGCCGGGGCGACAATGAACTAGAATCCGGCGCGCAACGCCCGGGCAGCGAAGCCGGCAGTCCATGGCGGAATCCTTTCCAGAACCCATCCAGAGCATGAACATCCTGATCGCCGACAGCTTCCCCGAGGCCCACCGAGAACAGCTCGTCGCCCTCGGCCACGACGTCACCCTGGAACCCGGACTCACGGCGGATACACTGGCCTCGGCCCTGCCCGGCAAGGATATCCTGGTGGTGCGCAGCACCCGGGTGGAGGCCGCGGCCCTCGATGCCGGCGACCGGCTCAGGCTGGTGATCCGCGCCGGCGCGGGCACCAATACCATCGATCGGGATCATGCGGCGAAAAACGACATCCGCGTGTGCAACGTCCCCGGCGCCAATGCCCTCGCGGTGGCGGAACTGGTTCTCGGCCTCATCATCTGCCTCGACCGCAACATCGCCGACAACGTCGCCGACCTGCGTAGCGGGACCTGGAACAAGAAGAAGTACAGCAAGTCGCGCGGCCTCTACGGGCAGAAGCTGGGGATCCTCGGACTCGGCGCCATCGGCCTCGCGGTGGCTGAGCGCGCGCATGCCTTCGGCATGGAGGTACTCGCGGTGCGCCGCGATGGGCGCGACGAAGCCACCCGCCAGCGCATGGCGGCGGCCGGTATCCGCGAACTGGACTCCACCGGGGAATTGCTGGCCGAGAGCGACATCGTCTCGCTCCACCTGCCGGCCAATGAAAAGACCCGCGGCATGGTGAACGCGGATTTCCTCGCGCGCATGAAACCGGGCGCCATGCTGATCAATTCCTCCCGCGGCGAGCTGGTCGACGAGGCCGCGCTCCTGGAAGCCATCGAGTCGCGCGGCCTGCGCGTCGGTCTCGACGTCTACGGCAGCGAACCCACGGCCGGCGAGGCGGATTTCCATTGCGCCCTCGCGGCCCATCCCGCGGTCTGCGGCACCCATCATATCGGCGCCTCCACCGAGCAGGCGCAGGTCGCCGTCGCCGACGGCGTCGTTGCTATCATCCGGGCCTATGAAGACGGCGATATACTGAACTGCGTCAACGCCTGACAGCGCGGGCCCCGGGCCTGCGCGGATCGATGAGCCCCTGGCGGGCTGCAGACGCCGATGAACCCATTTACTATTCCAGGATCAACCACGATGTCCAACCGCAAGCACAACTTCAGCGCCGGGCCCTGCACCCTGCCCCTCTCCGTTCTCGAGGAAGCCCAGGCCGAGTTCGTCGACTACCAGGGCGCCGGCATGTCGCTCATCGAGATGAGCCATCGTGGCAAGCACTTCGACGCGGTAGCCAACGAGGCGATGACGCTGGCGCTGGAAGTGGCCGGCGCGCCGGATGACTTCAGCGTGCTCTTCCTCCAGGGCGGCGCGCTGCTGCAGTTCTCCATGGTACCGATGAACCTGCTCACGCCCGGCAGCCAGGCCGGCTACGTGAACTCCGGCACATGGGCCAAGGGCGCGATCACCGATGCCCAGGCCTACGGTGATGTCTACACCGCCTGGGACGGCGCCGGGGACAACTTCACCCGCATGCCGAGGAGCAGCGAACTCGAGGTACGCGACAACACGCGCTACCTGCATATCACCAGCAACGAGACCATCGGCGGCATCCGCATCTACGAGTGGCCGGAAGTGGACGTGCCGCTGGTGGGAGACATGTCCTCCGATTACCTCTCGCGCCCCATCCCGTGGGAGAAATTCGATCTCGTCTACGGCGGTGTGCAGAAGAACCTCGGTCCCGCCGGCATGGCCGTGGTGTACGTGCGCAAGTCGATCCTGGAGAAAACCAACCGCGATATCGGCCGCTACCTGCGCTATGACATCCAGGAGTCCAAGGGCTCGATGTTCAACACCCCGCCGGTATTCACCATCTACATGCTCGGCAAGGTGCTCAAGTGGATGAAGGCCGAGGGCGGCATCCCGGCGATGGAAGCACGCGCGGCCGAGAAGGCCGGCCTGCTGTACGACACCATCGACCAGAGCGGCGGCTACTACAACTGCCCGGTGGAGGTCGCCTCGCGCTCGCACATGAACGTGGTGTTCCGCCTGCCGAGCGAGGAACTGGAGGCGAAGTTTCTCGCCGAGGCCACCGCGGCGGACCTGCTCAACCTCAAGGGCCATCGCAGCGTCGGCGGCTGCCGCGCGAGCATCTACAACGCGTTGCCCATGGCAAGCGTGACCGCGCTCGCTGATTTCATGCAGGCATTCCAGCAGGCGAACGGCTGATCGCGGCGCGCCATGCCGAGGATCAAGCCGTTCGATGGCTATCTCGTGAGGAACGAGGTGGCCGCGGAAGTGGTGGCGCCGGAATACGATACCGTGCCGGCGGCGGAACGCCGCGCGTTCGCGGAATCGAATCCGCAGAACTTTCTCAACACCATTCGCCTGCGCGACGACTTTGACCCGGCCTGCCCGCCGACCCACGACGAACTCATCGCCGCCAACCGCGGCAGCCTCGAACGACTGCTCTCCGATGGCCTGTTCAGTCGTTTCGAGCAGCCGGCGATCTTCATCTACGAGCTGACCCATTTCGACCATACCCAGACCGGCATCGTCTGCGAGATCGCCGCCGACGAGTACGCCGAGGGTCATGTCCGCAAGCACGAGAACACCCGCCGCGACCGGGAAGACCTGCTGGCGCTCTACCAGAAGGAGATCGGCGTGGTGTCATGCCCGATCTCCCTCGCCTACGAGGCGACGCCGGAGATCGACGCCTTCATCCGCGCACAGCAGCAAGCAGAACCCCTGCTGGACTTCACCACCGGGGACGACGTTCACCAGCGCGTCTGGCGCATCGACGATCCGTCCGAGCAACAGAAACTGTCGCGCCTGTTCCAGGCGGTGGAGAACACCTACCTCACCGACGGCCATCACCGCGCCGCGTCAGGCTGGCGCTACACCGAGATGATGCGCGCCGACAGGGGCGGCAACGGCGAGCAACCCTACGAACAGTTGCTCGTGGCCCTGTTCTCCGACCACGAACTCCGGCTGCTGCCCTATCACCGCTGCGTGAGGGATCTCGGCGATCACGACACGGAGAGCTTTCTCAAGGCCCTGGAAAAGGACTTCGAGGTAAGCAAGGCGGAAGACCAGGAACACTTTACGCCGCGAGCGCACGGTGAATTCGGCGCCTTCCTCGGGGATACCTGGTACCGCCTCGTGATCCGCCCCGAAATAGTAAATCCTGACGATCCGGTGGCGTCGCTCGACGTCTCCCTGCTGCAGGACCACATCCTCGGACCGATCCTCGGTATCCACGACTTCCGTACGGATCCGCGTCTCGACTACGTCTCGGGAGCCGAGGGCAAGGCCGGCCTCGAGCGCAAGGTGCGCGAGGGCTGGGCGGTGTCCTTCGCCTGCCACGCGACATCCATGGATCAACTCTTCCACGTCGCCGACGCCGGCGCGCTGATGCCGCCGAAGTCCACGTACTTCGACCCCAAGACCCGCTCGGGAGTCTGGGTGCGTTTCAAGTAGGAAGCAATCAGGTCTTGTCCAAAGGCGGAAAGGATCACCGCCAACCGTCGTGGAATAGTTCTCCGCGATGTAACTCCCCGGGGATAACAAGCGATCGCGCGTCACCTTGCGTGCGCATATCGCAAACTATTCGTGCGTTTGCTGCCCTGATTTTGCAGCTTTTCTGAATTCTTCCGAAAAAGCGGACGAATTACTGGCATTGCCAGTGCCAGTTGTGAATGATCGGGCCGTCGGAAGAAACTAACTGCGATAACGGAACGCACCTGGCAACCTGGAGGATTTGTTATGCCCGCTAAAACCATCTCACATCACATCATCATCTGCCTGTTGGCCCTGTTCACGCTTTCGCACACCAGCCTCGCTCACGCCAAGACCTGGTTTATCGAACGCTGGGGCGAGGACACGATCGGACCACCGTCCTGCGGCAAGAAAACCACCCCCTGCCTCACGATCCAGTTCGTGCTGGACAACCTGGCCACGAAGAATGACAGGCTGATAGTCGGCCCCGGCAAGTACGTGGAGAATATTGTTATCTTTGGTGATCCAAGCAATCCCCTGGATGGCATCAGGCTGGAATCCACCGCCGGTCGCAACGGCACGATCATCGAGACAGCGAGCGACGGCGCGGACATCATCACCGTCTATCGCTCCAGGGTGCAGATCGGCAGGAAAGGCAAGGGTTTTACGCTGAAAGGGAATCTCACTGGCGGGTTTGGAATATTTGTTCCTCCAGGTGTTGACGCTTTCAGACTGAAGATCGAGGGAAACAGGATCCTGGACAACTATTACGGAATCAATGTGCGGGGGGAAAGGAGCCAGGTGCGTGGCAATATCGTGATCAACAACTGGCATGAGAGCAGTGGCTACGGAATCGCCTGCCATACTTGTGATAACGCGCTGATCCAGGACAACGAAGTGAGCGGCAACAATGGCTCGATATCCGGGAGGGGAATTTATGTCCAGAATTCAACCCGCTTCTCCGTGCTGCGAAACCGCGTATCCGATCACGACAGCGCCGGAATTGAATCAACGTTTTCCAGTTCATTCGGAAAAATCAAGGACAATTTTGTTGCGGGCGGCTATAGCCCGATGCACCTGTCCGATATCGATGGCGCGCGGGTACAGGGAAATATCGTCAGCGAAGGAGAACAGTTCGGAGTCATTCTGACGCAATCGAACCATACCCGGCCGCCCCGGATCACGAATAACCTCGTGCTGGATTCCGCGAGCCTGGGCATGTACCTGCAGGGACTGGACGGTGGAAGGGTCGAACGGAATACCGTTGTGGACAGCGCGGATACCGGCTTTTATATCGACTCCAATATTGTCGATGGGCCCATCTTAAATTACAACAATTCGTCGTTGTCGGGAAACAATTGCGGGCTGGAGAACCGTTCCACCACCCTGGCGCTGATTCACAAGAAACATTTCTTCAGCGCCGGCGATGCGGTCTGTGGTCCGGGCGAATGGGATGCAGGCAGCACGGATTCTTCCCGGCCCTCCCCGCTACGCGTCAACAGGGCGAGAGCGCTTTAATCAGCGTCCCGGGTAGCCAACGGAGTTCCCGGCTGGATTCTGTCTTCCCAGGGATTTCGGCGATTGCTTCCGCATCCGACACGAAGTATTTCGGTTCCGGGCATCCATTGGTTACATGCGTTCAATACGCTCTGCCTGGTCTGCGCGTTGCTTGCAACACACTAACACTTGCAATAGGGTCAGGGATGATCAAGTAGAAAAACCTGAAATACTGGACATCAAACGGAGGATGATTGATGCCTTTACAAAGTGCTTCCCGCCGCCTGGTTATACTTATTTTTTTCCCTCTTCACCCTGTTCAGCAGCGGCTTCGTTCAGGCCAAGACCTGGTATATCGAGCGTTGGGGAGAAGACACCGTCGGACCACCAGCCTGCGGTAAAAAGACCAGCCCCTGCCTGACGATTCAATTCGTTCTCGATACTCTGGCGAAGAAGAACGACAAGCTGGTGGTGGGCCCCGGCAGGTACTTGGTCTCCGGGGAGAAAGGAACCAGGTTCGCAACAATATCGTGATGAATAACTCGTATGGCACGACCACCCGCGGTATATCCTGTTTCCTCTGCGGTTCGGTCCTGATCCAGGAAAACAGGGTCAGTGGAAATAACGGATCCATCTCTGGCATCGGAGTTCATATCACCAGCTCAGACCGGGTCACCGTGCAGAGCAACCTCGTAACGAACCACACCGAATACGGTATTCTTGTCGATTTGGACAGCACATTCGGCAAAATCCGCGATAACGTGGTCGATGGCGGTGAGCAACCGATCCGCATGGAGGATATCGAAGGATCGATGGTGCAGGGTAATATCGTCAGCGGTGCAGAAGAGCACGGGCTTGCGCTGTACCAGCAAGGCAACACCCGGCCTGGCCAGGTCAAGTACAACCTGGCAGTCAATAACCATATCGGCGTGTATCTGCAAGACCTGGATGGCGGAAAAGTGGAGCGCAATACCACGGTGGATAGCCAATCAAGGGGAATCCTGCTGCACAGCATTGAGTCTCAGCCGGCGTTCAGCTACGACAACACCACCTTTTCATCGCACTTGTTCATTGGCGCCTTTGATTGTGGCATTGTCAATGACACCGTTGATTTACCGTTGCTTTACAGGAAGCATTTCTTTGGTGCCATCGACGATGTATGCAACGAGGAAAATTTTGATCCCGATAGCACGCCAGCCACGCGACCATCCGCGCTTCGCGTAAACCGGGCGAAAGCACTTTAGTCGGCGCACTTCATCGCCAACTGAATACCCGGTTGGTTTCTGCCCTGTCGGGGGCTTCGGCGACAACCGAATCGCGCCGCCCTGGACAAGGCGGCGTGCCTGCCTGCTGCCGACGCGCCAGGTTGTGAACTGGGTCACAGAGAAAGCCGCTGGTATCGGTGATAATTCCTCCTGTAGTTATCACGAACCGTCCGGCAATATGCCGGAAGGAGGAATAATGATGCCAGTCCCGTACCGGAGCCTGTCGGCCGTGTTCCTTCTGGCCCTGTCTTCGTCCGTAGCGGCCAAGACCATCTACGTGGAGCTATGGGGTTCTACGGTTTTGACCGACTGTGGCTCAAAGACCCTGCCTTGCGCCTCCGTTTCGCTCGCCGTCAGCGCATCGTCGAACAACGACCGGATCGTGGTCGGACCCGGCGTGTACACGCAGAATCTCAACCTGAACCGGGAAGGACTTGCGCTGGAATCCCTTGCCGGCCCCCGCGCCACGATCATCAGCCCCAGCAACTCCGGTTCTGATCTCGTTCGCGTGCTCGTGTCCCGGGTCCGCGTCGGCAAGATCGGCAAGGGCTTCACCCTGACCGGCGCCAGTGGAAACAGCACGACCAGCGGCCTAACGATCGTGACCAGCGACCTGAGCCGCGTCCGGGTGGAAGGCAATATCCTGCGCAACAACAGCATCGGCGCGGAGATTCGCGGCGACAGGCATTCGATCCGTGGCAATACGATCCAGGACAATTCCCATGCTGGAATCGAGTTTTACAACGGGGACAGGCTGTCGATAAGGGACAACCGTGCCACCAATAACAACGGCGACGGATTCACCTTCAGCGGAATCACACGCTCCACGGTGCTCGGCAACCTGGCAGCGAGCAATTCCGGTAGAGGCTTCAACTTCGGCCCCCTCAGCCACGACAATCGGATCAACAACAATGCCTCCGACCGCAACAACAGTACCGGCATGCAAGTGACTACCGGGGCGGGGATGCGGCTCATCGCCAACCTGGTTACGGGCAACGACAGCAACGTCAGTATCAGCCAGCAGTCCCCGCCAAGCGGCCCGGTCAGATCCCTGGAACTGAAAAACAATCTGGCGGCAAGGGCAACCAGTGGCAGCCCCGGGTTCGATGTACAAAACCAGCAGAACGCGCGGATCAGTGGAAACACGGCAATCGACGGCGCCGGGGTAAACCAGGGTCATGGTTTTCGTTTCACCCTGGGGAGCACCACCGCCCTGTTCAATGGAAACAATACCTATGACAATGATTCAGGCTGCGGCATCGAAAATCTCGGCGGGCCCGAACTGTTGTACCGAAAACACTTTTTTGGCGCGTCGGACGGACCGGACCCCGACGAGGATTCCGACACCCATGATGCCGCCTGCGGGAACTTCGCTGCCAACAGCAGCCACGCAAAGAAGCCCAACCCCATCCGGGTCCAGCGCGCGGCGAAACTGTAGTAACCACGGGCCTGCCCCCAGACTTTGTACAGGGCAGGCGGGATCGGGCCTTCAGCTACGAATGCGCTGCGAACACTGTCCGCGCGTCACCCGGGGTAGCCCGGCCAGGTCGTGCACGGTCTCAACGGCTCTGAATCCCGCCGTGTTAAACAGCGCTTCCACCGCGTCCGCCTGGTCGCAACCATGCTCTACCATCAGGCTCCCGCCGATTGCCAGAAACCGTGGCGCAGCGTGGATGATGGCGCGCAGATCCGCGAGGCCGTTGTCCTCAGCCACCAGCGCCGACCGTGGTTCGAATCGCACTTCCCCGGCGAGATGGGGATCGCCGTCGGCCACGTAGGGGGGATTGGCCAGGACCAGGTCGAACACCTGCCCTTGCAGCGCATCGAACCAGTCGGACCGGATGAAGCGCGCGTTGCCGATCCCAAGCCGCCGGGCATTGGCGCGAGCAACGTCGATGGCAGCACTGGATCGATCCACCCCGGTAACTTCGACATCCGGCCGCTCGCTGGCAACCGCCAGGGCGATGGCGCCACTGCCGGTGCCGAGGTCGAGTACGCGCCGGTTGCCGGTACCCAGCGAGGCCAGGCCGAGCTCCACCAGCAACTCGGTCTCGGGTCGCGGGATGAGGACATCCGGGCTGACGGCGAGGTCCAGCGACCAGAATTCCCTCGTGCCAGTGAGATAGGCCACGGGGGTGCCGTCGGCGCGTCGTTCGATCGCGTTACCGAAGTCCGCCAGTTGCGCCTCGGTCAGCGAGTCATCGCCATGGGTCATGATCCACGCGCGCCCGCGCTGGAGCACATGACCCAGCAGGATCTCCGCGTCGAGCCGCGGTGTATCCGTTTCCCCTTCCGCGAGCCTGGCGACAGCCCGCGCCAGGGCATCGGCGACCGTGATCGCGCTCACCCGGCGGCGTTCTGTTCCGCCAGCAGGTCCGCCTGGTGCTCGGTGACCAGTGGTTCGATCACCTGGTCGAGATCGCCGGCGACGATATCGTCCAGCTTGTAGAGCGTGAGGTTGATGCGGTGGTCGGTGACCCGGCCCTGGGGGAAGTTGTAGGTGCGGATGCGCTCGGAACGATCACCGCTGCCGACCAGTGACTTGCGCGTGCTCGCCTCCGCCTCGCGCTGGCGGCGCTGCTCCGCCTCCAGCAGCCGCGAGGCCAGCATCGACATCGCCCGCGCGCGGTTCTTGTGCTGCGAGCGCTCGTCCTGGCATTCCACGACGATGCCGCTCGGCAGGTGGGTGATGCGGATCGCGGAGTCGGTCTTGTTGACGTGCTGGCCGCCGGCGCCGGAGGCGCGGTAGGTATCCACGCGCAGGTCCGCCGGGTTGATGTCCACCGCGTCGACCTCGTCCGCCTCGGGGAGGATCGCCACGGTGCAGGCCGAGGTGTGGATGCGTCCCTGGGACTCTGTTTCCGGTACCCTCTGCACCCGGTGCGCGCCGGATTCGAACTTGAGGCGCGAATAGGCGCCCTCGCCCACCACCCGGGAGATGATCTCCTTGTAGCCGCCGTGTTCGCCCTCGCTGCGGCTCAGCACCTCGACGCGCCAGCCGCGGGCCTCCGCGTAGGCGCTGTACATGCGGAACAGGTCGCCGGCGAAGATCGCCGCCTCGTCGCCGCCGGTGCCGGCGCGGATCTCGAGGAAGATGTTGCGGCCGTCATTGGGATCGCGCGGCAGGAGCAGCGTGCGCAGGCGATCCGCGCGATCGGCCATGCCGGATTCCAGCGCCGGCAGCTCCTCTCGCGCCATCTCGCGGATCGAGGGATCGGCGTCGTCGAGCATCTGCCGCGTCTCGTCCGCCTGGGCCTCAAGGCTTTGGTACTCGGCGAATGCGGAGACTACCGGCTCGATCTCGGACAACTCGATGGACAGGCGGCGAAACTCGTCCTGGCGCGCGATCACCTCCGGGTCCGCCAGCAGCACCTGGATTTCCTCCTGGCGGTGGCAGACCTGCTGCAGTTTCTCGCGGGTGGATGGATTCATGGGGATGGCAGGATCGCGTACGCGGTGTCACTGATCACCGCGGCGACAAGAGCGCCCCGGCGAAGCAGGGAGCTACAGTCCGAACAGCTTGCGCGCGGCGGAAAGGAAACCGGGATTGCCCTCGATGTCCGCCTGCCTGAGCTGCTGGCTGGGATGGTGGGCGAACTTGTTGGAGAGATCATGCGCCAGTTGCTCCATCACGCGCTCCGGATCGACGCCCTTGGCGAGTTTCGCCTTCGCCTTGTCCAGTTCCGCCTGGCGCAGCGAATCCACCTGGCCACGGAAGGTGCGGATCAGTGGCTCCGACTGCAGCGCCCGCATCCAGCGCATGAAACGCAGCACCTGGATGTCGATGATGCTCTCCGCCTCCTGCGCCGCCTTCTCGCGCAGGTCGCGGTTCTGCTCGATCACGTTCTGCAGGTCGTCCACGGTGTAGAGGTATACGTCCCTGAGGTCGCCGACCTGGGGCTCGACGTCCCGCGGCACCGCGAGGTCGAGGATGAACACCGGGCGGTGCCGGCGGCTGTGTATCGCGCCTTCCATCGCGCCCTTGCCGAGGATCGGCAGCGTGCTGGCGGTGGACGAGACGATGATGTCCGCTTCTGGCAGTCGCGCGGGCATTTCCGCCAGCGAAATCGCCTCGCAGCCCACCGCCGTGGCGAGGTTACGGGCGCGCTCCGGCGAACGATTGGCGACGATCATCTTGCGCACGCCCTTCTCGCGCAGATGCCGGGCGACGAGTTCGATGGTCTCGCCCGCGCCGATGAGCAGCACCGTAAGGCTGGCAAGATCGGAGAAAACCCTTCCCGCGAGACTCACCCCGGCATAGGCCACCGACACCGGGTTCGAGCCGATGGAGGTATCGGTGCGCACCTGCTTGGCGACGCTGAAGGTATGCTGGAACAGGCGGTTGAACACCTTGCCGGTGGCGCCCGCGGCGCTCGCGCGCTGGAAGGCTTCCTTCATCTGGCCCAGGATCTGCGGCTCGCCGAGGACCATGGAGTCGAGCCCGGAGGCGACGCGGAAGGCATGCTTGACCGCGAGGTCGTCTGCGTGGGCATAGAGGTTGCGCTCCAGTTCTCCGGCGCCAAAACCGGCATGATCCGAGAGCCAGGATATCACTCGCCCGGTGTCGACCCGGTCGTTGCCGCAGTAGATCTCGGTGCGATTGCAGGTGGACAGGATCGTGGCCTCGGTGGCCACGTGCGAGCGCGCCAGGTCGTCCAGTGCATCGCCCATGTTTTCCGGGCCGAACGCCACCCGTTCGCGCAATTCCAGGGGCGCTGTTTCATGGTTCAGACCGATGGCCAGCAACTGCATGATGGCGGAAAAACACGAGCGATGATTTATGTGCTTGTATTATAATGCGGGAGCGTGAAAAAGTCCGTATCCAGTCGGGTTTGGCGGGGTTATCCTCAAGGAACTTCGGAGGTTTGCGCGGCATCCAATCAGGTGTCGCCGATGCGCGCATCCACGGCGGTGCCCGCCGCCGGCCCGTCCACGGAATCCAGATGAGCAGGTTTCTACAACTTATCAATACGACCAGTCTTTCCTGGCGCCACGCCGGGTCGCCGGCAGGTTATGTCCTGGCCGCGATCGCCGGCCTTGGAATGCTCGTGATCTCAGGCTGCGCGCCGACCACGGCCACCTCCGGAAACGAACCGGAACCCGAGACGGAGGATGTCGAACCGATCTCCGCGCCCGCGGAAGCCGGCGGTGACGAGACGCCAACGGTGTCCACCGAACCCGTTTCCGAACTCACCCCGGAACTGCTCTACGACGTGTTGCTCGCCGCGGTGGCCAACCAGCGACAGGAACCCGAAGTCGCGCTCGACGCGCTGGTGCGCGCGGTCTATCAGTCGCGTGACCGGCGACTGAATGCCAATGCCATCGAACTGGCCCTGCATGTCGGCGACTACCAGCAGGCCATCGATCTGTCACGCCTTCTGCTGAGCCTGGATCCGGGCAACTTCCGCGCCACGCTGGCGCTGGCCACCGCCGAGATGCGCAACGACATGGTGGAAGACGCGGCGACCACGCTCCTGGACCTGGTCCGGGCCCAGGAGATCGGTCGCGAGCCCATCCTGCAGGAAGTGGCCAGTTTCATTGCGAGGCAGGAAGGTCCTGCGCGTGATCTGCTGCGCGCTCGCCTCGAAGGGGCCGCGGAGGCTGGTGATCCCATCGTCGTGTTTACGGCCGCGCTCCTCGCCTCCAGGCTGGAAGAGCCCGAACGCTTCCGTGAACTGCTGGAGCAGGCCCTCGCGAGTGAACCGGACTGGGAAACCGCCGCCATCCTCAAGCTTACCGATATCTCTGACCGCGAGCGTGACCAGCTCGATGCCTGGGCGACGGAGTGGATCGACGCTCACCAGGACGCGGAGCGCTTCCGCGTACTCTATGCCCGCCTGTTGATCCAGGACGAACGCCTGGACGAAGCGCTGGCGCAGTTCGACGCGGTGCTCACCGCCCACCCGGAGTCGCGTGACGCCATGTTCGCAGCAGCGGTGGTCAACCTCGACATGGACAACGACGCACGCGCCGAGGAACTGCTCCGCCGCTATATCCGCAGCAGCGACAACGGTGACCAGGCGCGGCTCTATCTCGCGCAACTGTTCATCGAGCAGGAGCGCTACGAAGATGCCTCTCCCCTGCTGCGCCAGATCCAGTCGAACCAGTTCTATCTCGATGCGCAGATCGCCCTGTCCGGGGTCATCGCCCACCAGAGCAACGTCGAGGCCGGCCTCAGCTACCTGCGCAGCATCGACACCCACGGCGAGGATGAATCGGTGCGTCTGATTCTCGAACAGGACCTGCTATTGCGCGACTTCGACCAGATGGACCGCTCCCTCGAACTGCTCACCGAGGCGCTGGAGGAGCGCCCCGAGCAGCCGGACCTGCTCTACAGCCGCGGCCTGCTGGCAGCACAGCTCAACCGGCTCGAACTGATCGAGAAGGACATGCGCCTGCTGATCGAACTCCAGCCGGAGAATGCACATGCCTACAACGCGCTCGGCTATACACTGGCGGATCAGACCGATCGCTACGAGGAGGCCCTCGACCTGATCAGCAAGGCCCTCGAGTTCCTGCCCGAGGATCCCTACATCCTCGACAGCATGGGCTGGGTCCAGTACCGGCTCGGCGACATCGACCAGGCGCTCGACTACCTGCAGCAGGCCTGGGAAATCAAGAAGGACGCCGAGATCGCCGCCCATCTGGGCGAGGTGCTCTGGATGATGGGACGTGAAGATGAAGCGTGGAGCATCTGGCAGGAAGGCCGGGAGGCCGGCCCGGAAAACGCAACCCTGCTGAAGACCATCGATCGCTTTGCTGGCGAGGCCGGCGACCAGCGCGCGGTGCTGGCGCCACCCGCCATGACGGGCTTACCGATTGCCTCCCCCCTCGCGGCCTGATCGGGCCATTTCCGCGAGTTCCACCCGCCGACCCGACACGGCCGCCATGCGCCTGATCGCCCCGCTACTGGCATGCCTGCTGCTGCTGGCCGGCTGCGCTACCACGCCACCGCCTGAGGAACTTGGCGACGCGGAAGCCCTCGCCCGCTGGCAAAGCACCCGCGTTACCCTGGAAACCATCGATCGCTGGAACCTGCGCGGCAAAATGGGCGTGCGCACCGGACCCAAGGGCGGCAGCGCCACCCTCAAGTGGGAGTACACCCCGAACGGTCAGGAAATCGAACTCTATGGCCCCTTCGGCGGCGGCCGGGTCCTGATCTCGGTGGACGCGGAAGGCGCCCTGCTACGCGATACCAAGGGCAATGAAATATACGGCGCCAGCGCCTCGGAGGTGCTGTATCGCCGCCTCGGCTGGCATGTCCCCTTCGATCACCTTTCCGACTGGGCGCGGGGACTGCCGGGTGAAGGCGCCACGGATATCGTGATCGACGGCGCCGGGCGCCTGAAGCGCATGGTGCAGGACAACTGGCAGGTGGAATACCAACGCTACGAGGACCCGGGAGATACGCTCCCGGGCCTGTCGCTGCCCACCCGGCTCGAGGTTTCCGCCATGCCGGGTACCATGGAGATCTACTCCGACGACGGCGAATATCTCGGCGACGAGCTGAGCGTCAAGGTAATCCTGAAACGCTGGTGGGAAGTTGAGCGCAAGCCCTCCTGAGTTGCGGCTCCCCTCGCCGGCCAAGATCAATCGCTTCCTCCATGTCACCGGCCGGCGGGAGGACGGCTATCACCTCCTGCAGACGCTGTTCCAGTTTACTGATTTCGGCGACTGGATGACCTTCGACGTCACCACGGATGGCAGCCTGTCGCGCGAGGACCGGCATGCCTTTTCACTGCCGGCCGCGGATCTCGGCCTGCGCGCGGCGGCGCTCCTGCGCGAAACCGTCGGCCGACCAGACCTCGGCGTTCGCGTCCTGCTGGAGAAACGCATTCCGCCGGGCACCGGTCTCGGCGGCGGCAGCAGCAACGCGGCGACCACGCTTCTTGCGCTCAACCGGCTGTGGGCGCTGGACCTGCCGCAGGCGCAACTTCTCGAGCTCGCGCGGCAACTGGGGGCCGACGTGCCCATATTTGTCGCCGGAGAGGCCGCCTGGGCGGAGGGAGTCGGCGACGAGCTGACGCCCTGCCCGGCGGACGAACCCTGGCTCGCTGTCCTGTTGCCTCCGGCCGCGGTGTCCACCGCCGATGCCTTCAACGACCCGAGTCTCGCGCGCGACCATCCCCCGGTAGCACCCGTAGACTTCCTTGCAGGGCGCACAGGCAACGATCTCGAATCCGTAACCTTCGGCAACCATCCCGAAGTCGAGACCGCGCATCGTTACCTCGCCGCATACGGCGCGGCGCGCATGAGCGGCACCGGCGGCGCGGTGTTCGTGCCGCTGGACTCCGCCGGAGAGGCGGAGCGCATTGTCGCTGGAGCGCCTCCCGGGATGGATGGCTTCGTTGCCCGGGCGCTGAACAGCAGTCCGCTGCTGAACGCCCTGAACTAGCCCGGATATAAGAAACGCCAGCGCAGGTTTACCCCAGCGAAGGCTGGGGCCAGCGTCCATGTCACTGGGCACACAACCTTAGTGCACATGGATCCCAGCTTTCGCTGGGATTACGAACTACCCAGCCTTCGCTGGGATTACGAACTACCCAGCCTTCGCTGGGATTACGAACTACCCAGCCTTCGCTGGGATTACGAACTATCCAGCCTTCGCCGGGATTGCGATCTACCCGGTCTCAGGACTCGCCGAACTTGTGCCGCGCCACGTAGAGGCAGATCATCTCGTAGGCCAGGGTTGCGCCGAGAAGCGCGGTGACCTCCGCATGGTCATAGGGCGGCGACACCTCCACCAGGTCCATGCCCACGAGGTTGATGCCGCGCAGGCCACGGATCGTCGCCAGCGCCTGGGCGGAACTGAGCCCGCCACAGACCGGGGTGCCGGTGCCCGGGGCGAAGGCCGGGTCGACACAGTCGATGTCGAAGGTGAGATAGGTCTTGCGGTCGCCGAGGATGCTGCGGATCTCCGCAGTCAGTTCCGCAATGCTGTGGCCATGGACCCAGCCCGCGTCGAGCACGTTGAAGCCGAGGGTGTCGTCGTTGGTGGTGCGGATCCCCACCTGCACCGAATGCTCCGGAACCACCAGCCCCTCCTTCACCGCGTGGTAGAACATGGTGCCGTGATCCACGCGGCCCGCCTCGTCGTCCCAGGTGTCGGTATGGGCGTCGAAATGGAGCAGCGAGAGCGGGCCATGCTTCTCCACGTGGGCGCGCAGGAGCGGCAGGGCGATGAAATGATCGCCGCCGAGGGTCATCATCGCGCAGTCCGCGGCGAGGATCTCGCGCGCATGGTCGCTGATCGCCTTCGGTATCTCGTCCGGCCGGCCGTGATCGAAGTAGCAATCGCCGTAGTCGATGACGTTCATCTGCTCGAACGGGTCGAATTCCCAGGGCCAGTTGCGGTTCCAGGACAGCTCCGCCGAGGCGGCGCGGATCGCGCGCGGCCCGAGGCGCGTGCCCGGGCGGCTGGACGTGGCCATGTCGAAGGGCACGCCACTGATCGCTATTTCCGCTTCCGCCAGCGACTTGGTGTAGTGCCGGCGGCAGAAACTGAGCGCGCCGCTGTAGGTGGGTTCGGGGCGCACCGGGCCAAAAGCGTCCAGGGTAAAGGCGCCGTCGATGACTTCTCGGGGCATGGCAGGTTGTCGGGGACAGTTGGGGGAGCAGGTGCCAGAGTTTACCGGAGCCGCCATCGCCCGGGCCATTTCACTCGATCGGCATCGCGCGCGGTTTCAAAAGTCCTCCAGGGCGTTAGCCCGGGTTAAATTCAACGGTTTTGGCCCGCGAGGACATTGACAGCAGGGGGTCCGATATCGAAAATAGCGCGTTTTTTCGCCGGGGGTGCCCGCGCACGCTTCGGGAAAGCCCGTAGCGCCTGCCGGATGCCCTTGATTTTGCGGGCGGAAGCGCCTTTGGGCGCCCTGAAAGTTGACCGGAAATGCGCTAGTATCCGGTTGCCGGGCTGGTCCGGGCCACCGGATTCCGGGCGCCTGGCCGGGTTCCGTTTCCACCGGGCATCCGCAATCAACTGAAACGAGTCTTTTGGGGTGTAGCCAAGCGGCCTAAGGCACCGGGTTTTGATCCCGGCATTCGGAGGTTCGAATCCTCCCACCCCAGCCATCCATCGTGAGAGGAAGTTTCGTGTCGCTTGACAACCTGTCGGTGTTTGCGGGTAACGCAAATCCGGACCTCGCGCGCGAAGTGGTGCAATGCCTTGGCATCCCGCTCGGCAAGGCCATGGTCGGCACGTTCAGCGACGGCGAGGTCAACGTCGAGATCATGGAGAACGTCCGTGGTCGCGACGTGTTCGTGGTGCAGCCGACCTGCGCGCCGGCGAACAACAACCTGATGGAAATGCTGGTGATGATCGATGCGCTGAATCGCTCGTCCGCCGGCCGGATCACCGCGGTGATCCCCTATTTCGGCTATGCCCGCCAGGACCGCCGGCCGCGCACCGCGCGGGTCGCCATCAGCGCCAAGCTGGTGGCGTCGATGATCCGGGCCGCGGGAGCCGACCGCGTGCTGACCATGGATCTGCACGCGGACCAGATACAGGGGTTCTTCGACATCCCCTGTGACAATATTTACGGCTCGCCCGTGCTGATGGGGGAGCTGTGGCGCAAGCGCCTGCCGAACCCGATCGTGGTTTCCCCCGACGTGGGCGGCGTGGTGCGGGCGCGGGCGATGGCGAAGCAGCTCGAGACCGATCTCGCGATCATCGACAAGCGCCGCCCGCGCGCCAACGAGGCCAAGGTGATGCACATCATCGGCGAGGTCAAGGGCCGCTCGTGCATCATGATCGACGACATGGTGGACACCGCCAACACGCTGTGCGAGGCGGCGCGGGCGCTGAAGGAACATGGCGCGGTGAAGGTCATCGCCACCTGTACCCATCCGGTGTTGTCCGGCGGGGCGATACAGCGGATCACGGATTCGGCGCTGGACGAGTTGCTGGTGACGAATTCCATCCCGCTGAGCGAGGAGGGTGAACGCTGCCAGATGATCACCCAGCTGAGCGTGGCGGAGTTGCTGGCGGAGTCCATCCGGCGGATTTCCACCGGGGATTCGATCAGCAACCTCTTCATAGACTGAGGATAGATTGAGGCTGTTCGCCACTGGCGGGCAGAATGTTTTTTGAGTTAGCGCCGCCCCTAAGGCGGCTGAAGTCAGTATCGACCCCCAGGGTCAACGGAGTTAAGAGCAATGAGTGAAGAAGTCGTATTGAAAGCGCGGGTCCGCGCGCGTTCCGGCACCAGCCTGGTGCGCCGCCTGCGCAAGGAAGGGGATGTCCCCGCGGTGCTGTATGGCGCCGGCAGGGACAATGCCAGCATCGCGGTCAACCATGACCTGCTGTACCACAACCTCGAGCGCGAGGAATTTTCCTCCCAGGTCATCACCATCGAGATCGACGGCAACCGGGAGCGTGCAATCCTGCGGGACGTTCAGCGCCACCCCCACAAGATCGAGATCCTGCACGCCGACTTCCAGCGGGTGGACGAGAACAAGGCGATCCACCTCGCGCTGCCAATCCACTTCACGGGCGAGGAAGAATGCGTTGGCGTGCGTACCGATGGCGGCATCATCTCCCACCTGATGAACGAGGTCGAGGTCACCTGTCTGCCGCGCGATCTGCCGGAGCACATCGAGCTGGATGTCAGCAAACTGCGCCTCGGCGAGTCCTTGCACCTGTCGGATATCGCACTCCCCGAGGGTGTCCAGATCTCCGCGTTCACCCATGGCGGTGATATCCACGAGATCGACAATGCCGTGGTCGCGATCCAGGCACCCCGCGTCGAGCGCGATCCGGTGGAAGAAGAGGAAGCCGAGGCTGCTGAAGCCGAAGCGGCGGCAGAAGCCGAGGGCGAAGACGAGGGCGAGGGCGAGGGCGACAGCGAGGAGTAACGACCCGCGTCGCGGGGCGGCGGTGCGACCAGTGGTTGCCTGCCGCCTACCGGTCATCCTCCCCGTCCCAGCCATTCCATGGGGACCCCGGCCATCGGCCTGATCGCCGGTCTCGGCAATCCGGGCAAGCAGTACGCGGAATCCCGCCACAACGCCGGGTTCTGGTTTCTCCAGGCGTTGCAGCAGGCCTACGGCTTTACCCTCCAGGAAAACACGCGCTACAAGGCGCTCGGCGGCAAGTTCACCGCCGGCGGTGGCGTCATCCACGTGCTCGCGCCGCAGACCTTCATGAACCTGAGCGGCGACAGCGTGGTACCGTACGCGCGCTTCTTCCGCATCCCCAGCGCGCAGATCCTGATAGCCTACGACGAACTCGACCTCGCGCCGGGAGTCGTCAGGCTGAAACTCGAAGGTGGTCACGGTGGCCACAACGGGCTGCGCGACATCATGCAGAAATCGGGCGCCAGCGACATGAAGCGCCTGCGCATCGGCATCGGCCATCCCGGCCGTAGCGACCAGGTCTCGGGATACGTGCTGTCGCGCCCCTCGCCGGACGACCGGATTTCCATCCTCTCCGCCATCGATCGCGCCGTGGATACCCTGCCCTCGATCCTCGCGGGGGATTTCCCCCGTGCCATGAACACCCTGCACACCGACTGACCCGAGAAAGAGATGGGATTCAAATGTGGCATCGTGGGCCTGCCCAACGTGGGCAAGTCCACCCTGTTCAATGCGCTGACCCGGTCCGCCGCGGCACAGGCGGCCAACTACGCGTTCTGCACCATCGAGCCCAACGTGGGCATGGTGGAGGTGCCGGACCCGCGGCTGGCGAAGATCAGCGCAATCGTCAATCCGCAGAAGACCATTCCCACCACGATCGAGTTCGTCGACATCGCCGGCCTCGTCGAAGGCGCCTCGCGCGGCGAGGGACTCGGCAACCGCTTCCTCTCCCATATCCGCGAGGTGGACGCCATCGCCCACGTGGTGCGCGCCTTTGACGACGGCAACATCACCCATGTCGCCGATCGCGTCGACCCCGCCGCGGACATCGACATCATCAACACCGAGCTGGTACTCGCGGACATGGAGACCGCGGATCGCGCACTCGCGCGGGCGGAGAAGAACAGCAAGTCGGGCGACAAGGAACAGCGCGCGCTGGCGACCCTGCTGACGAAGGTCAAGACGCATCTCGACGCCGGCAACACGCTGCGTTCCCTGCCGCTCGAAAGCGAAGAGAAACGGCAATTGAAGCCGCTCTGCTTTCTTACCATCAAGCCCACGCTCTACATCGCCAACGTGAGCGAGGACGGGTTCAGCGACAACCCCCATCTCGACGCGGTGAACGCGCTGGCCGCCGCCGAGGGCGCCGTGGTGGTGCCGATCTGCGCCGCCATCGAGGAGGAACTGTCACGCATGGACCCGGAAGAGGCGGCGGCCTTTCTCGAGGACATGGGGCTCGAGGAGCCGGGACTCAATCGGGTGATCCGCGCGGGCTACGGCCTGCTCGGCCTGCTGACCTATTTCACCGCCGGCGAAAAGGAGGTGCGCGCCTGGACCGTTCGTGACGGCTCCACCGCGCCCCAGGCCGCGGGCGTGATCCATACCGACTTCGAGCGGGGTTTCATCCGCGCGGAAACCACCGCCTATGACGACTTCATCGCCCATAACGGCGAGGGCGGCGCGCGCGAGGCCGGCAAGCTGCGCCTCGAGGGCAAGGACTACGTCGTCCACGACGGCGACGTGATGCACTTCCGCTTCAACGTCTGACGCGGATACCACACCAGAGGAGAACGAACATCTCCCTACCCTTCGACACCATCGCCAGCACCCTCGGGGAATACCTCGACCCGGTGCTGTCGTCGCGCCGCACCGCCGATGTGCCCACACGCGGGCTGATGGTGCTCGAGCGCGACGAGCAGGAATTCGCGCTCCACTGGACCGACGTGGTGCGCAAGTCCAACTCGGAGATGGCGTACCAGTTCGTCACCCACGCGCCGAAGGCGATCCGGTTGATGGGCCTCGAGGGAACGCGCCAGTGGCTGCTGCAGGCGATGGACGTCTACGATCGCGAGGGCCTGTATCCCGGCAGTGCGGCGCTCGACGACCTCGAGCGCTTCGCCGCCGAGTATCGGCTGAGCCATATCAGCGTAACGCTGGAAGACGTGCGGCCGGTGCTGGAAACGTTTATCACCGGCCTCGCGGGCCGCAATCTCCGGCTGGAACCGGGCAGCGGTATCTACACCGATACCAATGTCCTGTACCTGCCTCCGCGGATCAATCGTTACAACGACCGCGACGAAAACTACCGGCTGTACAAGGTCATCGCGGTGCATCTCTGGGCCCAGACCTGGTTCGGCACGTTCCGCCGGCCGACGCCGGACTCCCCGCACCTGGTGCAGATCCTCGCGGAGTTTCCCGATAACGGCCGCGCGCTGAAGCTCTTCAACCTGCTGGAGACGGTACGACTCAACGCCTGCATCGAACGCGAACTGCCTGGCCTCGCACGCGAGATGTTCGCCCTCGATACGCCGGCGCCGGTGCATGACGCCACCTGGCGCCATATCATGGACCAGCTGGAATCGGAAGGAGCCACCGTGGCCGATACCCTCGCCGCCACGCACAAACTGTACCCGTTGCAGATGCCCTGGCCCGCCGCCCTGGCCTACCAGGCCGGCTTCGATCTCGAGGCCGCGCGAGACGGCATCGAACAACGCCTGGAAATGGAAAAGACGGAACTGCAATCCGCGCTCGCGGACCTGCTGCGCGAGGCGCTGGGCGAGAAAGGCGAGGCTGAGGAAGGCAATGGCGAGGAAAAGGGAGACGGCGAACTCGAGCTCGACGCTGACGGCGACGAACCCGAGCTCTCACTCGACGGCGAGCCGATGACCCCGCCGCCGGAACTCGCCGACCTGCTGCGTTCTCTGCTGCAGGACCTCGACGATATCCCCGAGGACTGGCTCACGGCGGCCGGTGACGAGGAATATGACCGTGGTAGCCAGGCGGACCAGGACGGTGATTCCTGGCGCCATGCCGCGGGAGAGGACGGCGTGTTTACCTACGACGAATGGGATTTCCGCCGGCAGACATATCGCAAGAACTGGTGCGCCCTGCGCGAGGTACCGACCCACCCGGTGTACGACGACTTCCATGCGCGCACCCTGGAACGCTACCACCACCTGGTGGGCGAGATCCGCCGTCACTTCGAGGCCCTGCGCGGCGAGGACCGCATCCTCAAGGCCGAGCCGAACGGCGACGAGGTCGATATCGACGCGCTGATCACCGCATTCGCCGACATGCGCAGCGGGGTGGAGATGTCCGACCGCGTCTACCAGCGCAAGCAGAAGGTGGAACGCGACCTCGCGGTGGTGTTCATGGTGGACGTGAGCGGATCCACCAAGGGCTGGATCAACGATGCCGAGCGCGAGAGCCTGGTGCTGCTCTGCGAGGCGCTGGAAATCCTCGGCGACCAGTACGCGATCTACGGCTTTTCCGGGATGACGCGCAATCGCTGCGAGGTCTACCGCATCAAGTCATTCGAGCGCGCCTACGACGACGAGGTGCGCGCGCGCATCAGCGGTCTGCGTCCCCAGGACTACACCCGCATGGGCGTCACCATCCGTCACCTCAGCGGCATCCTCAACCGGGTCGAGGCGCGCACCCGGATTCTCATCACCCTGTCGGACGGCAAGCCCGACGACTACGACGGTTACCGCGGCGACTACGGCATCGAGGACACCCGCCAGGCGCTGATCGAGGCGCGCAACACCGGCATCCACCCGTTCTGTATCACCATCGACACCGAGGCGGGCGAGTACCTGCCGCACATGTACGGCGCGGCGAGCTTCGTGGTGGTGGACGAGGTGCGCAAGTTGCCGCTCAAGGTGGCCGACATCTACCGCCAGCTGACCACCTGACGTCATGGCCGCGAAGTTCCATCTCCCGGGCATGGTCGACCCGTGCACGCCGGATTCCCGGATCAACACCGGATTCCCCGCGGGGGCTTGCCAAGACGGGAAACCGGCAAGTAACATGATCCATTCTTCCCGCGGCCGCGCCGCCAGGCCCTGTCTCGGGAAGCCCAAGTCACCGCATGACAGCGACCGCATGATCCAGTTCGACTCATGATCGACCCGGGCTCCCGTCCGGGACCGGTCGCCATGCACTGCGCGCGCCTCCCCGCCGAAGACGTTTCCCGGAATGCCGTGGTCGCTTGCCCGTGGACGGGTAGCGATTCCGGTCAGTCCACCGACGCCGAGGAAGACCCCGAACCTCCCTCGGGAGCGCCGTTCTTCTCAAACCCGGTCGACCTCCTCGCGTCTGTCTCCGTATCGCGCGACGTCGATCCGTCACGCCAGTCACCTTCACTGAATTTTTAGCCTCATCGTCATGTCATCCATGCATGGTTCCCGCAAGGTCATCTACGCCGCGCTCGCGGGTAATGGCCTGATTGCCATCACCAAGTTTATCGCCGCCGCCATCACCGGCAGCTCGGCGATGTTCAGCGAGGCGATTCACTCCGTGGTGGATACGGGCAACCAGGGTCTCATGCTGTACGGCATGAAGCGGGCGCGCAAACCGGCGGATGCGCGTCACCCGTTCGGATACAGCATGGAGCTTTATTTCTGGACCTTCGTCGTCGCTATCCTGATCTTCTCCCTCGGCGCAGGACTCTCCATCTACGAGGGCGTCAGCAAGCTCAGTCACCCGGAGCAGATGCAGAAGCCCATCGTCAACTACTTCGTTCTCGGCTTCGCGATCATGTTCGAAGGCGCCGCCTGGTGGGTGGCGTTCCACGAGTTCCGCAAGACCAAGGGAGGGCTCAGCTACTTCAAGGCGGTGCAGCGGAGCAAGGACCCCACCGTGTTTACCGTGCTGTTCGAGGACAGCGCCGCGATGCTCGGGCTGATGGCCGCGTTCGTGGGCATCGGCCTCGCGCAGATCACCGGCAACCCGATATTCGACGCCATCGCCTCCATCATCATCGGTGTCATCCTCGCCTGCACCGCCGCGGTGCTTTCCTACGAAAGCAAGGGCCTGCTGATCGGTGAGGCCGCTCGGCCGAAGGTGATCGGCAGCATCCGCCGGCTGGCCAACAGCCACGAGGGCATTATCAGCATCAACGAACTGCTGACCATGCATTTCGGTCCCCAGGACATTCTGCTATGTCTTAGCGTGGACTTCGTCGACGGCATCTCCGCGAGCGAGGTGGAAGCGACGATCTCGGACATGGAGGCCGACATCAAGTCGGCGCATCCGGAAATCACCCGGGTTTTCATCGAGGCCCAGAGCTGGCGCGGTCACGATGACAACCTGCGGGCGAAGTATCCCGCCAGACCCTGACATACGACTGATTTCAATCTACATCGGTAAAGCCGTGAATTCAGCCTTCGCCAAGGCTAAGTATCGAAACGCCAGCGAAGGTATACCCCAGCGAAAGCTGGGGCCAGCGTCCATGTCGCGGAGCGTGCACCTCGTAGAAAATCTGGATCCCAGCTTTCGCTGGGATTACGATCTACGAGGATTCATGGAATCCGTTTTTTTCGCGTCCCTGTCCGTTAATGCCTTGTTGTCGCGAACAGTGCTTACCCGCCGTCCGCGATCTCGAGGGCGCGAACGAAGAAATCCGCGGCGCCGAAGTTGCCGGACTTGAGCGCCAGCGCCACCGGATCGCCGCCGCCCGAGACCGTCCACGGAACTCCCGGCGCGATCGCCGCGCCGATCCGCAACCAGCTGACGCCGAGACTGTTCACCACGGCGCCGGAGGTTTCCCCACCCGCCACCACGAAACGACGTACACCGCTGTCGCGGAGCGTTGGCGCCAGCTCTGCGAACACCGCCTCGATGGCCGCGCCGGAATCCGTTGACGCATTGCGTTCCGAGCGCCGATCCGCGGATTCACTGCTGTAGAAAAGCACCGGGCCATCTTCCAGCCGTTCCGCGGCCCACTGCACGGCCGCAGCGAGGTCGAATCCGCCGGAGAGAATCTCGTCCACGTCCAGCCGTCGCGAGGGCATGCTGTGGCGCGCATGCTCGATCTGGCCGAGGGTGGCCTCGGAGCAACTGCCGGCGAGCACCACGGTGTGTCCTTCCGGCAGAGCCAGTGAATGGGTCGCGGGCGCCTCACCGGTAGTGCCGTCACCCACCAGCAGTGATTTCGCCAGGGCCGCGCCGAGGGCGGAACCCCCGGTGACGAGGGAATGGTCGCGCACTGCCTCACCGATGACGTCCAGGTCGGCGTCCTGTATCGCGTCCACGATCACCATACGCTTGCCCCGACCCGCAGCGGCTGACAATGCCTCGCGCACGGCATTCGTGCCCTGCGAAACCACGGGCCACGACACCAGCCCGACGGGTAGCGCACTCTGCGCTCCGAGGACCCTGACCAGGTTGGCGTCAGTCATCGGCGTCAGCGGATGATTCCGCAGCGGCGATTCGTTGAGCGGAACGTCGCCAACAAACAGGTTTCCGCGATACACAGTGCGTCCGTTCACCGGAAACGCGGGACAGGCCACCGCCTGTTCGGCATCACAGGCCGCAAGCAGCGCCTCGGTTACCGGGCCGATATTGCCCGCGGGGGTGGAGTCGAAGGTGGAGCAGTACTTGAAGAAACAGCGTGACATACCCTGCGCCCTGAGCCATTTCCAGGCGGCCAGGCTCTCGGCCACCGCGTCGGCGGCGGGCGTGGTACGCGACTTGAGCGCCACCACCAGGGCGTCACAGGGAGGCAATTCGATGTCATCGTCCGGGATGCCGATCGTCTGGATCACGTTGGCGCCGACATCCGAGAGCAGAAGCGCCAGGTCCGTGGCGCCGGTGAAATCGTCGGCGATACAGCCGAGGGAGAGTGTCATGGAATACGATAGGAACGGAAATCTGGTCTGTCCGGCCGACGCCTGAATTTCGGCGGATGTCCGGGCCGGGCAAACTGATATGATCACCCGACCCCGGATTCCTGTCCAGCCGATCCATGCCAGAACTTCACGCCGATTTCAGCCAGCGGGTGCTGCTGCATACCGCCGGTATGGACTGGATCCCGTCGCCCGCCGCCGGAGTGGACCGGCGCATGCTGGACCGCGTTGGCGATGAGGTGGCGCGCGCCACCTCCATCGTGCGCTACGCGCCTGACAGCCATTTCCCCGCCCACACGCACGGTGGCGGCGAGGAATTCCTCGTTCTCGAAGGGGTATTCCAGGACGAACACGGCGAATACCCGGCGGGCTCCTACGTGCGCAATCCACCCACTACCCGCCATATCCCGGGATCGGCGCCGGGCTGCGTGATCTTCGTCAAGCTGTGGCAGTTTGATCCGGACGACCGCACCGGGGTGCGGCTTCGGCCGGAGGAAATCGAGCAAAGGATGGTGACCGTTCAGCCCGGTATACGTTCGGCGCAATTACATCGTGATGAGCGCGAGGTGGTGACGCTGGAGGCCTGGTCCAGCGATGCCATGGACACGCGGGAAATCGGCGGCGGGTGTGAACTGCTGGTGTTGTCAGGTGAACTTCGCGCCGGGGACGATACCCTGACGGGCGGCGACTGGTTGCGTCAGCCCGCCGGGCAAGTGCTCAGGCTCACCGCCGGATCGAATGGTTGCCGACTGTGGCTGAAGCAAGGTCACCTTGCAGACCCGATCCATGCACGAGGACCAATTCCGGACGATTGAAGCAAAGGGACGACCTACTCGCCGCACTCGCAATTCCGGTTACGACCTCCGCGCGAACCGGGAATACAAACGTTCGAGCGCGCGAAACTCCGCGTTGCCAAGCGTCCCGGTAAGGTCAAGCACCAGCGAGTTGCGGTAGAAGTCATCGAGGTCGAGGTCGATACCGATACCGGCCAGCTCGATCTCGCCGCCGCGTTCGATGCGCCCGGCCACACGGGCGAGATGGCTCTCGAGATAGCCCGCTGGATTGTGATGGCTGGTGGCGCTGTCCATGGGCGCGCCGTCGGAGATCATCACCAGGCAGCGCCGCGCTGCATCCTGCCGGCGTAGTCTTCCCGCCGCCCATTCCAGCGCCTCGCCGTCCAGCCCTTCGCGAAAGTGATGGGTGGACATCAGCGCTGCGATACTTTCACGGGCGCGCCGCCAGGGTGTGGCGGCATCCTTGTAGATCACGTGCAGGCGATCGTTCAGCCGCCCGGGATCCGCCGGGCTGCCGTGCCGGCGCCAGGACTCGATGGACTTGCCGCCGGTCCAGCCGCCCGTGGTGAATCCCAGGATCTCGTTGGGCACCCCCGCAAGATCCAGCGCCCGGCTGTACACGTCCAGCAGCACCGCCACCGCGGCATGACGCTGGCGTTTCATGGAGCCCGAATTGTCCACGAGAAAACTGACCACGGTTTCGCTGCGGGGCACGGGACGGCGATGGCGGAATACCCGGGTATACGCGGGGTTCGCCACCAGTTGTGACAGCCGGCGCCCGTCCAGGTAACCGTCATCCTCGCCGAAGTTCCAGCCGCTCAACTCGGGCGCCGCGAACAGTGCGCGCAGGCGCTGCGCGAGCCGCGGCACGCTGACCGCCTGGGCCTGCATGAGGCGGTCCAGTTCCTCGCGCAGCCCACGACGCTTTGCCGCCAGCGGCACCACGTCTACACCACGGACCTCGCGGTCGAATTCGCGGGTAAACACCTGGTAGGGATCCTCGCCGGGCGTGCCTTCCACCGTGCCGGAGCCGGTGCTGCCGGCCTCGACATAACGCTCGTCGGCGCCATGCTGGCGCGGCATCATCAGCCTCTGCCTGGCGCGTGCGGCATCATCGTCGGCAATGCCGCCGTCCAGCGACCGGGCGATCTCGGCCGCCGCATGGGCAATGGCCAGCGCCGGTTCCGCGTAACGGCGTTGGTCATGGCGTAGCGAGCGCAGCAACTTGAGCTCCTCGCCGATCAGTGGCCCCAGGCGGAAACGGGTGGACTCGATCAGTCCCTCCACCTCCTCGTCCTGCTGCTGGCCGGTAAGGCGGGAACGAACGATCTGGATAATGGCGTAGATCAGCAGGCCAACCTCGTTCTCCGTCAACCCCGTTCCCCGGCTCTCGCGGCACCATTCGTTGAAGGCATCATCCAGGTTCCGCCGCATGCCGCGCAAGCCGGCAGGCGCCAGGCTCTCTGCGCGCAACTGTTCCAGGGTATCGAATACCATCGCCGCCACCGATTCTTCAGGCAGCAGTTCGCGGTGCAACCCGAGATCGGTGTAAACCAGGCGAAGCGCCATGGAGTCCGCAACACCACGGCAGCGCACGAGGGAATGAGTGTCCACGTCGAGCGAGAGATGCGGACTCATCAGGTTGACGCCACGGTCGTGGTCGAACAGCAATTCGCGGCGGAACTCGGCGCGCGGATGACCGGCAAGCGCGCGAATCGCCGCGGCGCAATGGCGCTCGATGCTGCGCCGCCTGACCTGGCTCGCGGTCAACCCGCCTCCGCAGGGTCCCTGGAACCGCCTGCGCTTCCCAGGGCGATGGAATACTCCAGTTCCTCGCCCATTGCCCGCTGGTAGTACTCGGCGACGATGGAGCGTTCGGCGTCGTCGCACTTGTTGAGGAACGACAGGCGGAAGGCGCGCTGGATGTCGCCGAAGATCTCGGTGTTCTCCGCCCAGGTGATCACCGTGCGCGGCGACATCACCGTGGAGAGATCACCGGCGGCGAAGCCCTTGCGTGTCAGGTCGGCCACGGTGACCATGCTTTCCACCAGGCTCCGCCGGTTCTCGAACGAGGGCACCTGGGCGAGGACGATACGCACCTCGTCCACCGCGTCGAGGTAGTTGAGCGTGGTAACGATGTTCCAGCGATCCACCTGGGCCTGGTTCAGCACCTGGGCGCCGTGGTAGAGGCCGTTCAGGTTGCCGAGGCCCACGGTGTTCGCGGTGGCGAACAGGCGGAACGCGGGATGTGGGCTGATCACCCGGTTCTGGTCCAGCAACGTGAACTTGCCGTCGCGCTCGAGTATCCGCTGGATCACGAACATGACGTCGGGCCGGCCGGCGTCGAACTCGTCAAAAATTAGTGCCACCGGGCGTTGCAACGCCCACGGAATTATGCCCTCTTGGAACTCGGTTACCTGGCTGCCGTCGCGGATGGTGATGATGTCCCGCCCGACGAGATCCAGGCGGCTGATATGACCATCCAGGTTGACGCGCACGCAGGGCCAGTTGAGGCGCGCCGCAACCTGCTCGATATGGGTCGACTTGCCGGTGCCGTGGAAGCCCTGCACCATGACCCGGCGATCGTTGACGAAGCCGGCGAGGATCGCCAAGGTGACATCCGGGTTGAAGCAGTAGGCCGGGTCGATGTCGGGTACATGCGCGTCGCGTTCGCTGAACGCGGGCACCTGGAGGTCGGCATCGAGGCCGAACGCCTCCCGGGCGGACACCGATCGGTCCGGTTGCAGGTCGATCATGGGGCGGAAGCAGACTTGAAAATGTAAAGCCGGAATTCTAACGCGGATATCGTGTCGGTATTCCTGATACTGATTCCACTACTAAGGCTGCAGGTCCATGTCGAGATGAATGTAGTCACCACGATAGAGTACGTCCGCAACGTAGAGAACCGTCCCGTCAGGCGCGCACAGCACCCTCCGCACTTCGGCCATCGGCGTGCCGACCGCCACACCCAGCAGGCCCGCCACTTCCGGGTCCGCCTTCGAGATATGCATAGTTTGTCGCGCTCGACCGATTTCGAGGCCAGGCAGGGAAAACAGTACTGGCAGTACCGCTTCGGTACGAAACGCTTTCTTTGCCTTTCGAAAGGTACCGTCCTCGATGTATATCGATATGACGCAGTACTTCACGTCGTCCCTGGCGTGGACGCGTCTCATGTGGAAGTAGCTGGGTGCGGCCACACCGTCGTTGTCGTTCAGTTGCGGCGAGGCATCGGATTCCTCGAGGTTGGTCAGCACCGGCTTGTCGCCCCGGTACATGTCTACCAGGCCGGACAACGTGGTGTGTACCCGTAACTGGTGGTGAGATCGCGCGTGCTCGTTGACCACAGTGCCACGCCCGCGTTGCGGCGATACCAGCCCCTCGTCACGCAGCAATCGAATAGCCTGGCGAACGGTCACCCGCGCCACCCCGAACTCCGTCATCAGCATCTCGATCGACGGCAACATGTCGCCCGGTTTCCATTGCCCGCGATCGATGCGATGGCGAAAGATATCGGCCAGTTGCAGGTACAGCGGCACCCGGCTGGCGCCAAATACCGGGTGGCTGTTCTGGTTTTTCAGGTCTCCCATGCCCTGGTCACCTTCTTGGTTGTGCTCCGGGTTGCGTGAAACATTCCTAATATAGTACATTTCTCTAAACAGCCCAAATATAGGCCTTTATGGGCGACACGTTCGACCACCACTGGAGAAGATAATCATGTCAGATCACACCAAATCGCCCGGCCCGCACCGTTCCCGTCACCTGACCCGACGGGACGTCCTGAAGACCGCGGCGGCGGGCACCGCCACGCTGGCCGCACCGGGCCTGCTCATCGGCAATGCCCATGCCGCCGGTCAGTTCATGGACCTGGGCTCGTTCCAGGGCGCCGGGATCGACTGGCGCATGGCCGAAGGCGAACAGATTACCATCGCCGTGATCCCGGCCGGCTACTTCAACAACCTCGAAACCGTGCTGCCGGACTTCGTCTCTCTGACCGGCGTCGAGGCTCGGCTGGAGATGATACCGCCTGGCCAGATCCGTCAGAAGGCGGTGCTCGACCTGTCCAGCAAGACCGGCACCTACGCCTCCCACGCGGCCGACCCGATGTACTACCAGTTGTACGCTGCCAACGGCTGGATCGATCCGCTCGACGACTATCTCGGCAGCGACAAGCTCACCGACTCGGCATGGTTCGACTACGAGGATATCCAGCCTGGGCACCGCGGAGCGACGTCTGTCGACGGCCGTCCCTACGGTATTCCTTTCGATGGCGAGGCCACCATCCAGATCTACCGCAAGGATGTCTACGATGCCAAGGGACTGTCGCCCGCAGAGACCCTCGACGACTATCGCGCCAATGCCGAGGCCGTGCACGACCCGGACAACCGGCTATGGGGATGCGCATTGCGTGGCTTTCGCGGCGCCGGCCAGAACATGTACATCTATCCCTCGATTTTCCGCGCCTATGGCGGCGAGTGGTTCGACGGCGAGCGCGTCACAGTGGATACTCCCGAGGCGCTCGGCGCCCTCGAGTACTACGTGACCTTGCTAAATTCCTACGCGCCCGCTGGCGTGGAGAACTGGAACTGGCCCGATATCGCGGACGCGTTCAGCCAGGGGACCGTGGGATCCTACATCGATGCCCATGGCAGCGCGGCGGTGGTGGCGAACCCGGAGAAATCGAAGGTAGTCGGCAATATCGGATTCGCCCGCTGGCCGAAAGGCCCTTCCGGCAAGCGCGTCACCTCGATCTGGAACTGGAGCTTTCCGATCAACGGCGCGCTCAGCGAGAAACAGAAGCAGGCCACCTGGCTGTTCGCCCAGTGGGCCGGATCGAAGGAAGTCCAGGTGGCGACCACCTATGCGTTCCCGGGAGCCTACAAGAGGACGGGAGCAAACCGCGCCTCCCTCTGGCAGGACCAGCAGTTCCTCGACCTGATGAGCGGTTTCGGCCACAACTACGTCCAGGCCGCCACCGAGTCCTTCGCCAACGATACGGATCCCGACTGGCGCCCGCGTCTGCCGCAATGGCCCGCAGTGGGTGACACCATGGCAACCGCCATTCAGGCGGCACTGGTGGGACAGGCGAGGCCGGCCGCCGCACTGAAAGACGCGCAGGAGAAAATCGACAAGATACTCAAGGGCTGAGGCAACAACAGGGGGGTCGCAACGTGCGGCGGGAAGACGGTGCGCATCAGGGTGAACGCCGGTTCGCCCTGATGCTCACCGCGCCAGGTATGCTGGCGCTGCTGCTGACCACGACGTTTCCGCTTGCGTATCTCGTCTGGAGCTCGTTCCAGACCATCAACCTGGCGATGCCGTTCATGGACGGCTTCGCGGGAGTGCAGAACTACGTCGAGATGTGGCACGATTCCCGTTACTGGCATGCCATGGGGTTGACCGGGATCTACACGTTCTCCAGCGTGGCCCTCCAGGTAGTCATCGGCATGGGACTCGCGCTCCTGGTGATGCAGATTCCCGCCGGACAGTGGATATTCCGCATCGTCGCCATTCTGCCGATCGTACTGGCGCCCGTCGTGGTGGGGCTGTTCTGGCGAACCCTCATGCTGGCGCCAAATTTCGGCATGGTCGATTTCCTGGTGCAATGGCTGGGATTCGAGCAGATCAACTGGCTCGGCGCACCCACCCCTGCCCTGATCTCGGTGATCGCCATCCATACCTGGCAATGGACACCGTTCGCGTTTCTCGTCTTTCTGGCCTCGCTCGCCTCGCTACCAGGGGACGTCTACGAAGCGGCGCGTATCGATCGTGCCAACGCACTCCAGCGCTTTTGGCACATCACGCTGCCCCTGCTCAGACCCGCGATCATCATCGTGATCATCATGCGGGTGATGATCTCTCTGTCGGCCTTCGCGGCGATCTTCGCGGCTACCGGTGGCGGGCCGGGCACCGCTTCCGAGATCCTCAACCTGTACGCCTTCAAGACCTCGTTCGTGGAGCTCAACTTCGGCTATGGTTCGGCCCTCGCAGTATCGCTTCTGATCATTACCATGGCCGTATCCGGCGTGCTTTTCTACCTGCGCACCCCGCGCCGCCGGGAGGCGGGAGCATGAGCAGCTACCGGCGGGCCGCCACGCGACGCAATATCGTGCTGATGATCGTTGCCTCGACGCTTTTGCTGATCTGGGTATTTCCGCTGCTGTGGGCAGTGATCGTATCGCTGAAATCCGAAAGCGAGGTGCTGGCCTATCCACCGAGCGTTTTTTTCGAACCGACCGGGAAGAATTATGCTGACGCCCTGTTCGGTGATTTCTCCATCCTGTCAAGCCTCTGGACCAGCACCATCGTGGCAACCGCCACCACCGTGCTCACCATCGTACTGGCGGTGCCGGCGGCCTATGCATTCGCCCGTCTACGCCTGCCGGCGAAGAAAACGATGGGCTTCTACACGCTGGCCACGCAGATGGTGCCCCCTGTGGGGCTCGTGATCCCCTATTTCCTGATTCTCAACAAGGTCGGCATGCTCGACAGTTACGAGGGCATGATCATCGTTTACCTGACCTTCTCCCTGCCGTTCGCGATCTGGCTGATGGTGTCCTACATGGAGGACATCCCGTTCGAGATGGAAGAGGCGGCGTTTCTCGACAAGGCGTCGCGATTGCAGACCCTGTGGCATATCATCATTCCGCAGGTGCGTGGCGGCATTGCGGTAACGGTAATCTTCGTGTTTCTCAATGCATGGAACGAATTCCTGTTCGCCGTTCAGCTCGGTGGTAACAACGTGCGACCGGTGACGGTGGCCATGTATAACTTCGTGTCTGTTGAACAAACCCTGTGGGCAAAACTTTCGGCCGCGGCACTGATCGCCATGTTGCCGGTGGTTGTGATCGGCATCATCGCGCAGAAGCAGATCGTCAAGGGCCTGACCGTCGGCGCGGTTAAAGGCGGAGGGCGCAGGTAGTGGCACAGGGTCGGGTTCACCTGAAAGGCATCTACAAGCGCTTCGGCAACTTCATCGCGCTCAAGCACATCGATCTCGACATCCAGCCGGTTGAGTTTTTCGCGCTGCTGGGGCCGTCGGGGTCCGGCAAGACCACTACGCTGAGGATGATCGCCGGGCTCGATACGCCTGACGAGGGCGTCATCGAGGTGGATGGCGAGGATGTTACCTTCGCGCCGCCGGCCGATCGGGATATCGCCATGGTATTCCAGAACTACGCGCTGTATCCGCACATGACGGTGCGCGACAACATCGCCTTTCCGCTGAAGATGGACAAGATGCCCAAAGCGGAGATCGAACCCGCCGTCGTACGCGCGGCCGAGCGCGTGGATATCGCGCACCTGTTGCATCGGCGCCCGGGGCAGCTCAGTGGAGGCCAGCAGCAGCGCTGCGCCTTGGCGCGTGCGATCGTTCGCCAGCCGAAACTGTTCCTCCTCGATGAGCCGTTGTCGAATCTCGACGCGCAGTTACGGTTGCAAACACGTGTTGAGTTGAAAAAATTGCAGCGCGCTCTCAACGTCACCGCCATCTACGTCACCCACGACCAGGAAGAGGCCATGACGCTGGCCGACCGCATGGCGGTGTTCCTCGAAGGGGATATTCTCCAGGTCGGCACGCCCGACGAGGTATTCAACCGGCCAGCCTCCATCGCCGTAGCGGCGTTCATCGGCAGCCCACCGATGAACCTGCTACCGGCAACCCTGGATGGCGACAGGCTGACGGTCAGCGGCCATAGCATGACGCTGCCACGAGCGCCGCAACATCCCGGTGGGGAGGTCACCATGGGTGTCAGGCCATCGCACGTGCGAATCGATCCGCAGGGCCTGCCGACGCGACTCTACCTTTCGGAGAATCTCGGCGAAAGCGCCTTGCTCAACCTGTA
Source organism: Gammaproteobacteria bacterium (assembly GCA_030432755.1). Taxonomy (GTDB): domain Bacteria; phylum Pseudomonadota; class Gammaproteobacteria; order Arenicellales; family Poriferihabitantaceae; genus VYFG01. Next base: position 42,335 of record JAUILZ010000020.1, read on the forward strand.
TCTCGGTGACGAACTGGTGAAGATGCGGGTAGCCTCGTTCAATGCCGGCGCGGAGGGCGAGACCGTGCCCATCGCGTTTGATATCGACACCATCCACCTGTTTGAATCCGGCAGCGGCCGGCGAATCCCGTTGGCGGGTGAGTGACCGACAACCGACAACTATGCAACCGGAGAATCCCTCCATGACCGAACGACCCAATGTCCTGCTCATCATGAACGATGACATGGGTTACTCCGATATCGGCTGCTATGGCGGCGAAATCCAGACGCCCAATCTCGACCGGCTGGCGGCCAGCGGCTTGCGCTTGACGCAGTTCTACAACACGCCACGTTGTAGCCCGTCACGGGCGTCACTGCTTACCGGGCTTTACCCACACCAGACCGGCATCGGCATTCTCACCTATCCCACGGGTCCGGAGGGTTATGCCGGAGACCTGAACGAGGACTGCGTAACGATTGCCGAGGTGCTCCACGATGCAGGATACCGCACCTATCTCAGCGGTAAGTGGCATGTCTCTTCGAACCTGACCGAACCCACGGGCTCGTGGCCGCTGCAGCGCGGGTTTGACGAGTTCTACGGCACCATCATCGGCGCAGGCAGCTTCTACTACCCGAACACGTTGACCCGGGGCAATGACAACATCGACCACGAGGCCGAAAAGGATCCCGAGTTCTTCTACACCGACGCCATTAGCGACCAGGCAGCCGAATACATCCGGGAGCATGCAAAACAGCACACCGACAAGCCGTTTTTCCAGTATGTGGCCTATACCGCGCCGCACTGGCCGTTGCATGCACATGAAGAGGATATCGCAAAGTACAGGGGCCGCTTCGACGCAGGCTGGGACGCCCTGCGTGAGCAGCGATTGCAGCGCATGGTCGACGCCGGCCTGGTGGATCGAGGCTGGCTGCTCACCGACCGCGACCCGACGCAGCCCCCATGGACCGACGCGAGCGACAAGGACTGGCTGCTGCGTTGCATGGAGGTGTACGCGGCACAGGTCGATCGCATGGACCAGGGCATCGGGCGTATCCTCGAAGCACTCGAGGAAACCGGTCAGCTCGATAACACCCTGATCGTGTTCTTGTCAGATAATGGCGCCTGCGCCGAGGATATCCCGGAAAACGTGCGCATCGAGGAGTTGGTCAACGACCTGATGCTTGCCCGCGCCAGGACGCGCGACGGCGAGGAGGTCGTCGCAGGCAATTTTCCGCATATCAAGCCGGGGCCCGAGAACACTTACCAGAGCTATGGCATCGCCTGGGCGAATCTTTCCAACACGCCCTTCCGGCGCTACAAGCACTGGACCCACGAAGGTGGCGTATCGACGCCGCTGATCATGCACTGGCCGGCTGGTATCAACGATGACGGCGGGTTACGCCACACGCCAGGTCATATTCCCGATATCATGGCGACCATTGTCGACGTCACCGGGGCAAGCTACCCGGACCGGCACCATGGCCATGACATCCCGCCCATGGAAGGCCAGAGCCTGCGCGCCATCTTCGGCAATGACGAGCTGGCGGAACGGCCACTGTTCTGGGAGCATGAGGGCAACGCCGCCGTGCGGCTAGGGAAGTGGAAACTGGTACGCGAGTATCCGCACGGGTGGGAACTCTACGACATGGAGGCCGACCGTACCGAGATGCACGACATTGCCTCGGAGCGCCCCGATCTCGTCGCCGATCTCTCCGCACAGTACGACGCCTGGGCCGCCCGCTGTGGCGTCATCGATCGCGGCAGAATCCTGCAGATGATGCAAGCCTTGCCCGGCAAGGCGTTCTGGGAGGATGACGGCTCCCCGTGACGGGACCTGCGGAGGCCTGACCAGGACGATGTCGAGCCGGGCACCGAATCGGTGCTGCGCGGCAGCGCGTGACCGGGACACGGCACCCGCCGAAGAGAAATTCATTGCACCCGCGGACGGCGTCGTCGACCATTCCTTCGTACACCTTGGCAATGCGGAGTTCGTGATGGGCTCCGACGATCCGGAAGGCTTTCCGGCGGACGGCGAAGGGCCGCGGCGCGTGGTGCGGTGTTCCGACTATGCCATCGCTGCAAAGGCCGTCAGCAATGCCGAGTTCCAGCGCTTCATCGATGCCACCGGCTATCAAACCGATGCAGAGCGGTTCGGCTGGTCATTCGTCTTTGCCGGTTGCCTGCCGGAGCCAGTTCGCGAAGAAACCGCCGAGCGCGTCGCGGGTCTACACTGGTGGCGGCGGGTAGACGGCGCGTGCTGGCAGGCGCCGGAAGGGCCGGGATCCCACCTGGGAGATCGCGCGGGTCACCCCGTGGTACATGTCTCCTGGCAGGACGCTGATGCTTACTGCCGCTGGTCCCGCACGCGGTTACCCACCGAGGCCGAATGGGAATTCGCAGCCCGCGGCGGTCTCGACGGCCAACGCTATCCCTGGGGCAACGAACTGCACCCGGATGGCGCGCATCGCTGCAATATCTGGCAAGGTAGCTTTCCTGACCGCAACACGCTGGAAGATGGATGGTTCGCCACCGCGCCCGTCGATGCATTCGAACCCAATGGCTTTGGCCTGTACAACGTCTGCGGCAATGTCTGGGAATGGTGTGCTGACTGGTTCACCCCCAACTATCACCACGTGACACCGGCAGACGACCCTCGCTACATCGTGCCGTCCGGCAGCCGCTCGATGCGCGGCGGCTCGTTCCTTTGCCACTACACCTACTGCAACCGGTACCGCGTTGCCGCGCGCAGTTCCAACACCCCCGACAGTTCGACCAATCACTGCGGATTCCGGGTCGTGGCGGCGAATCCCTGATCCGCCGTCTCCCCGACCATTCCCGTCCCCACCGCCGACCGGCTTCCCGGCGCACCGGCATTGCCCCCGGAAACTACCCGGCCCCACCATTTGCGCACCATTTCAGAACAATACGGCACCATTATGGTGCACAAAGTTGATGCGCGCCCCGATGCACAATCCTATCTCCCTGTATTACATCAGTTTTTCGAGTTGGCACGATGGTTGCATAGTGGGTGCCTAGTTTCCCTGCGGGGATGCGAGTCAAACCAACTCGGAGCAACTCATGAAACTTGTTGTAGCAATCATCAAACCCTTCAAGGTGGACGACGTCCGTTCCGCCCTGTCCGAGGTGGGCGTCAGTGGCATGACGCTGACCGAGGTCAAGGGCTTCGGCCGCCAGAAGGGCCATTCTGAACTCTATCGCGGCGCGGAGTACGTCGTCGATTTTCTGCCGAAGGTGAAACTGGAGATCGCCATCGACAGCTCGATCCTCGACCAGGTGGTGGAGACCATCACCAGCGCCGCCTCCACCGGCAAGGTGGGCGACGGCAAGGTCTTCGTCTATGACATCGAGCAGGTCGTTCGCATTCGTACCGGCGAGACCGGCGTCGACGCCATCTAACCGCAGAGGATTCTTACCGTGGAAAACAATATTTTTCATCTTCAATACGCCATCGACACGTTCTACTTCCTGGTCTGTGGCGCCCTCGTCATGTGGATGGCGGCAGGCTTTTCGATGCTCGAGGCCGGCATGGTCCGCGCCAAGAACACCACCGAGATCCTCGCCAAGAACGTGGCGCTCTACGCAATCTCCTGCATCATGTACATGGTCTGCGGGTACGCCATCATGTACGGCGGGGAATGGTTCCTGGCCGGCATGGGCGATATCGACACCGACGCCGTGCTGGGTGACTTCGCCGCGCGCGAGGACGGCTTCACCGGCGGCTCCATCTACTCCGGCGCCTCCGACTTCTTCTTCCAGGTCGTTTTTGTCGCCACCGCAATGTCCATCGTCTCCGGCGCCGTGGCCGAACGGATGAAGCTCTGGGCTTTCCTGTTGTTCGCCGTGGTGATGACCGCGTTCATCTACCCGATGGAAGGTGGCTGGACCTGGGGCGGCAACTCCGTCTTCGGCATGTACAACCTGGGGGACCTCGGCTTCAGTGACTTCGCCGGTTCCGGCATCGTTCACATGGCCGGCGCAGCCGCCGCGCTTGCCGGCGTGATCTTCCTCGGCCCCCGCAAGGGCAAGTACGGCAAGGACGGCAGCGTTCGCGCCATGCCCGGCGCCAACATGCCGCTCGCCACGATCGGTACCTTCATCCTCTGGATGGGCTGGTTCGGCTTCAACGGCGGTTCCGTGCTCAAGCTCGGCGACATCGGCAATGCCCACGCGGTCGCCATGGTGTTCCTCAACACCAACACCGCCGCCGCCGGTGGCGCCATCGCCGCCCTGATAGTCGCCAAGCTGCTCTACGGCAAGGCCGACCTCACCATGCTGCTGAATGGCGCGCTCGCCGGTCTCGTGGCCATCACCGCGGAACCCTCCACCCCGTCCGCCCTGACCGCCACCATCTGGGGCGCGCTCGGCGGCGTACTGGTGGTATTCAGCATCCGCATGTTCGACAAACTGAAGATCGACGATCCTGTCGGCGCCATCTCGGTGCACGGCACCTGCGGCCTGCTCGGCCTGCTGCTGGTTCCGCTGACCAATGACGGCGCGACCTTCAGCGGCCAGATCATCGGCGCCCTCACCATCTTCGTCTGGGTGTTCGTCGCGAGCGCCATCGTCTGGTTGATCCTGAAAGCCACCATGGGCATCCGGGTCAGCGAGGAAGACGAGTACGAAGGCATGGACATGGCGGACTGCGGTATCGAGGCATACCCCGAGTTCACCCGCGTCACGGTCTGAAAACCCTGATAAACCTCTGTTGGTTGTTGAACGCCCCGCAAGGGGCGTTTTTTTTGCCTCCACGAAACAGGATGGCTTCACGTTTCCGCACCCGCGCGACAGCGCTCAATCCGGTTGCAGGAAGCGCATCCGCTCGTCCACCCGCGCCGGGCTCACCGATTCGATCGATACGCTCACCACACCCTCCGTAACGAAGGGATCCTCGGTGACCCGGGCCTCCAGGGCATCCCGGTCCATGCCATGGGCAAGCACGAATCCGCCCAGGCCGCTCGCCAGGCTGCCGGACAGCAGGAAGGCGCCGTCGGCGAAGCCCTGGTCGAGCCAGGCCTTGTGTCCCGCCATGTATTCGGCTGCCTTGTGCTTGTGTTCGGTGAATTTCAAGGTGATCGTATGCATGAATGTTCTCCGTTCTCAGTGCACTGGATTGTTTGCCGAGAACTGCAGTAACCAGTTCTCAAGATCATCGACTTCGCGGCGGACGAATGCCTCGTCCTGGAACGTACTGGCAAGGGTGGACACCCCCTGGCTGCGCGCGAGCACGTGCATTGCCAGCGGACCGGCCTCGTCGCCGCATCCGAGTTCGGTGAACTGCCGCCGCAGCCAGCGCTGGAACAGGACGAACAGTTCGTTCGCCCTGCCCCTTGCCGGATGCGCCAGCTTGCCGAGTTCGGCGCACAACGTTCCCACCGGGCAGCCGTAGCGCTCGATCAGCGCGCGGTTGTCGATCAGGATGTGCACGAAAGCCCGGATCCGCCCGAGCGGCGTGTCGTTGTCAGCTTTCCATGCGCCCAGCATGTCACGGGTCCTGTCGAGGCGTCGCTCGATTACCGCGTCGAGGATGTCGTTCTTGGTGCGGAAGTGGTGATAGAAGTTGCCACGGGATATCCCCACTGAATCCGCTATTTGGGCGAACGAGGTGTGCTCGAAGCCGTGCTCGTAGATCAATTGGTCCGCCGCGTCGACGATGCGCTCCCGGGTGGTGCTTGGCATCTGGTTGTTCCCTGACCGAGCTTGTGGTTTTTCGGAGATTAGGACAATTGTCCTAATTCTGTCAACGGCGACTACCAGGTTCGAAATCACTTTGACGCGGCCTCCACTACAATACCGGCTGCCATAACAATTACATGATCAGTGTCCCAATCCCAACAAGGTTCTGAGCGGCCGGACCAGGCCGCCGGCGATGCCATTGGCGTCCTGCTCGTCAATCTCGGCACCCCTGCAAGCCCGTCCAACGGTGACGTGCGCGCCTTCCTGAAGGAATTTCTCGGCGATCCTCGGGTAGTGGAGGGCAACCGGGTGCTCTGGTGGCTGGTGTTGAACGGCGTCATTCTCACTACCCGCCCGCGGCGCTCTGCGAAGGCCTACGCGAAGGTCTGGGGTGACGATGGCTCGCCCCTGCTGACGATCTCGATACGCCAGGCGGATGCGCTCCGTGAAGCACTCGCCGGGCAAGCGGTGGTGGAACTCGCGATGCGCTACGGCAAGCCGTCCATCGCCGATGGGCTGGCGCAACTGAGGCAGGCGGGCGTCTCCCGTGTCCTGGTGCTGCCCCTTTACCCGCAGTACTCCGCCACCACCACCGCCTCGGTGTTCGATGGCGTGGCACAGGCTCTCGAGCGGGAACGCAGTCTTCCGGAGCTGCGTTTCGTCAATCGCTACCACAACGATCCGGCATATATCGATGCGCTGTCGGACAGCGTGCGCGCGCATCAGGCTGAGCATGGAGAAGCCGACCTGCTATTGATGTCCTTTCATGGAATCCCGCAGGAATACGTGGACCGGGGAGATCCCTACTACGTCGAATGCCAGGAGAGCGCCCGACTACTGGCCGCGAATCTTGGCCTCGACGAATCTCGGTGGAAACTGTCGTTCCAGTCCCGCCTCGGACCACGGCAATGGCTTCAGCCCTATACCGACGAAACGCTAGGGGAACTGGCGGCCAGCGGAACGAAATCGGTGCAGGTGATCTGCCCCGGGTTCAGCGTGGACTGCCTCGAGACGCTGGAGGAAATCGCCATCGAGAACCGCGAGGTGTTCCTGTCATCCGGCGGCGAGCGCTACGAGTACATACCCTGCCTCAATGACCAGCCCGCGCATATCGACATGATGCGGCAGCTCGTCCTGCGCAATATCGAGGGATGGGACTGGCGTCAGAGTGGTTCCACCGAAACGCCAGCGTAGGTTTACCCCAGCGCAGGCTGGGGCCCGCGTCCATGATATTCCACCGAAACGCCAGCGCAGGCTGGCGTCCATGTGGCGGTTTCGCAGGATGTCAGATGGATTCCAGCTTTCGCTGGAATTGCGATTTGAAACGCCAGCGAAGGTTTATCCCAGAGCAGGTTGGGGCCCGCGTCCATGATATTCCACCGAAATGCCAGCGTCGGTTTATCTCAGGCCGCGCCGCGGTTCGCCGCGTGCAACCCGCATTCCTTCTTCTCCACCGACTCCCACCACCAGCGTCCCTCGCGTTCATGCTGGTTCGGCAGCACCGCGCGGGTGCAGGGCTGGCAACCGATACTGGTAAATCCGCGCGCATGCAGCGGGTTATAGGGAACGTCGTGCTCGCGGATGTAGGCCCACACCCGCTCCGAACTCCACAGCGCCAGCGGATTGAATTTCGCCAGGCTGCCGTTGCGTCCGTTGAAGGCGGCGTCCGTCTCCGCCACCGCGATCCGGTCGCGGGTGCCAATACTCTGGTCGCGCCGCTGACCGGTGATCCAGCCGTCCAGGGTGGCGAGCTTGCGTCGCAGCGGCGCCACCTTGCGGATGCGGCAGCACTCGGAGTGGCCATCCTGGTAGAAACTGAACAGCCCTTTTTCGCGCACAAGGGCCTGCAGCTCGGTGTGGTCGGGCGAGAGGATCTCGAGGTCGATGTCGTAATGCGATCGCACCTGTTCGATGTACTCGTAGGTCTCGGGGTGGAGCCGGCCGGTGTCGAGGCTGAAGACTGACAACCTGTCGTGATCCACCCTGCCCTTGCCGGCCCTGGCCAGCCGGCAGGCCATGTCGATCAGCACCACGTCCTCGGCGCCGCTGAAGGAAATCGCGAGTTCGTCCACGTGGCGCAGCGCCCATTCGATGACCCCCTGGGCGTCGTCCGTCTCCGCCGGAAACTCCGGCTGCCGGGTCGGCAGGATGTACATTTTTTACTCCATATAAAGTTTTGATGTCCGTATAAATCTTATTATCTTTGGTTCAGGCTGTTAAGTAGCCACAGACATTTTAGTAGAAGATAATACTATCTAGATGGCTATAATCCTTTTTTAAAGAACATTATGTCTACCAATTCCTTGAATGTAATTATTTTTTTCTTTCCAAGCTGACTGCAAAAAATCCCTCGTATATAACGACGGGAAGGTCCGGGGTGGACTAGCGCCTGTCACAGGGCGCGGATTCGCCGGCACACTTGGGCAAATGGGGCGTATCCCGTCTCCAGATACCCGATCTCCTGGATCGCGGCTCAGGTCGCAGTCGACGGGTCGAAGGCGACTACAGGCTCAGAGCATCTTTGCCCTGTTGACCTTCAGCCGGCCCGGTTTGCCCGGTAGCCCGCCGATATGGGTCATGGAACCACAATCCTGGTCCCCGGCGGCAAAGAAATGCTTCGAATAGCTCACGTTGACCACCGACTGGTTCGAAATGCCGCAGGCGGGATTGGACCCGTCGGTGAAATAGGTGCTGTTGCGCCGGATCGTTGGATTGACGACACCGGAGTCAAGACGGATACCCATCAAGTCACTCTGGACCACCGTGTTCGAATCGATACGGCCATTGACCAACTGTTCCAGCACAATGCCGAAGTTTCCGCTGCCCACCACCAGGTTGCCCATCACCCTGGGCGATTTCGAGAAGGTGTCCTGATCGACGTACAACGCGCTGTAGTTCGATCCGAGCGAGGCATTGTCGGTCAGGATGTTTCCCTGGATGGTTGCACCGTCCGCGTCATTCACCCGGAGACCCCACCTGTCGGTATCCAGCACCACGTTGTTGACGATTTTCGACCGCTTGCCTCGAACAGACATGTATCCACCGCCGAATACCGACAGGTTGCGGTCCACGGTATTTGATTCACCATTCTCAAATATGGCGACAATCCCGGAGTCAACGAAAGTGTTTTCCCGGATGATGGACTTGTCGCAGGAACAGGTCAGGTCGTCGTTTGCATTGTCCACGAAGAGGTTGTGCCTGATCTGGATTCTGTCCCCCTGGGCGAAAACTCCATAGTCGTTGCCGGTCAGCGAGTTTCCCTCGATCCTGACCCGGTCCATGTGGTTGCTGAACTCGATCCCGAAGCCAAGTTCATCCGTTGCGCCGCGCAATGTGAACCCCTTGCCTTTTCTACCGATTCGGACTTTTGGCCTGGCGATGCCGATAACCGTGTTGCCGGAGGGTGACTCAACGATCGTGCCATGCCGTCCCGCGGTGGATTCCAGCCTGAGCCCGTCCAACGGGCCATCCAGCCCGTTATTGATGTAGATTGACTCCCGGTAAATTCCCGGGCCCACGACGATCCTGCCGTTCTTTTTCGACAGGTTGACCGCGTGCGCAATGTGCAGGCACGGCAGGGCCTTGCTGCAAGTGGCATTCACGGTACCGGACTTGTCTACATATAACGTTGCCGCCCTGGAAAGCGCTGGAAACAACATCAACACAGCGAGCAGCAGCCAACACAATCCGTGGAAATCCTGCCTGGATGCAGAAGGGTATCGTGATCCGTGATTGATCATCGCCTGACACCTTGTCTCTGGATACAAGACCGAGTATATCCGACGGTTCGGCACCCTCGTCTGTGATGCGCGTCACAATGCGGTGAATCGTAGGCGCGCCGTCAACTGGAACAACTCACCTCCAGTTTGCTGGCCCATTCGGGCGGCACCGTTGCATAGTCTGAGTGTTCGTGTTGCTCGTCGAACGGCGAGCCCAGCAGTTGCACGAGGCGGTCGATCTCACCGTAGTCCTCCTCATCCTCGGCCATGCGGATGGCCTGCTCGGCGAGATAGTTGCGCAGTACGTATTTCGGATTGGCGGTGTGGATGCGTGCGCGATGCCCATCGACTTCAACCGTTTCGCGGGCCAGTCGCGCTCGATATTTTACGGTCCATGCGCAGGCGCGATCGCGGTCGATGAAACGGTCCGGAAATGAATCGATGTCTCCAAGAGCGCGAAAGGTATTGGTGAAGTCCGACCTCTCCGACTCCATCAATGCCAGCAGTTCATCCCATAGCGCCGGATCACCCGCCTCCTCCTTCGCGAGCCCCAGCTTGCGCCGCCGTTCCGCCAGCCAGGCTGCGTCGAAGGCGGGCTCGTATCTGCGCAGTACCTCCGTTGCTCTTTCGGCGGCAACTTCAGGATTCCCGTCCACCAGGGGCAACAATGCCTGGCCCAGGCAACTCAGGTTGAAGAGACCGATGGACGGCTGGCGATCGTAGGCGTAGCGGCCGTGATAGTCCGAGTGATTGCAGATATGTCCCGGCTCGTAGGCATCGAGAAAGCCATAGGGTCCATAGTCGATCGTGATGCCGTGGATCGACATGTTGTCGGTGTTCATCACGCCATGACAGAAGCCGACGCCCTGCCATCTTGCAATCAGTTGCGCGGTACTGTTCACCGCCTGTTCGAGCAGTGCGAGCGCCGGATTATCGGCGACTGCCAGCGTGGGAAAGTAGTTCCTGATCGTGAAATCCAGCAGCAGCCGCAGGTCGTCGTAGCGACCGGTATAGAAGAAGTACTCGAAGCTGCCGAAGCGGAAATGGCTCGGCGCCACGCGGATCAGCAGCGCCCCGTTTTCCACCCGCTCGCGGAACACCGGTTCCCCGCTACCGAACAGGGCGAGTGAGCGCGTGGTGGGGATGCCGAGACCCTCCATGGCGGCGCTGGCGAGGTGTTCGCGGATGGTGGAGCGCAGCACCGCGCGGCCGTCTCCCTGGCGGGAATAGAGCGTACGCCCGGAACCCTTGAGCTGGAGATCGTGGCGCTCGCCGCGCGGATCGACGACCTGGCCAATCAGGAGCGCGCGACCGTCACCCAGCCGCGGCACGTACTGGCCGAACTGGTGGCCGGCGTAGCAGAGCGCCATCGGTTCGATGCCCGGCAGGGCTTCTCCCTTCGCCACCAGCGCGGTGAGCGCACTGCGCCCGTCCTCACCCGGATCGATCCCGAGGCTCTTCGCCACCCGCGCGTTGAAATGCACCAGGAAGGTGTCCTGCAGCGGATCCGGACGGTGCCGCGACCAGAAAATGGGCGGCAGTTCTGCGTAGAGGTTTTCGGGGGTCAGTTCGTCCAGTTGGCGCATGGCGTTATCCACGGGCGGGGACTATGGCCCGGGGCACTGGAATATGGGGGTGACGGAAGTGTTTGTCACCCCGGGACGAGGTTTCGCAATCCGGAGAACCGGTTCAGTAACGGATCAGGGCGACGTATTCGAGGTCAGTGGACCCGTCCGCCGGCACGCGCACGCGCCATTCCACCAGGCTCGCGGACAGCTCCCGGTGATCGGTGTTTTCCGCGAGCACCTCCCAGTCGCCGGGCAGGTACTCCTGCACCAGGACATCCACTGCCCGCTCGGTGGCGTTCTTGAGCGTGATCTTCTGCCCCACCTCCGCGGAAAAGTTGTACGGTCCGCGGTTTGCGACCTTCTTGAACGTGGTCTGTACCCGCTCGGCGGTGACGTCGAAGGCATTGCCGAGGCGCAGGCGGAGTTCCTCGTCCTTCGCGGTGTGATCGATGCGGTCCTCGCCGACGAACTGGATGCGTCCCGCGGAGTCGTTCTTGTACACCCGCACCACGCCCGCGGGCAGCGGCAGGCCGAGATTGCTGTCCTCGTCGTTGCGCAGGTAGAGGTAGATGCCGATGTCCTGCTTCTGCACGCCCTCGGCGCGACCGCCGAAGAACTGCCCCTGGCCCTTCAGCACGTAGCGTTTCTCCACCGGCACATCGGCGGCGCTCATCAGCGCCACCTGCTTGCTCTGCTGGTCCGCGAGGTCGGTGGGTCTCTGCAGGGTGTAGAGGTGATAGTCGAGCAGCGATTCCTGCGCCATGTCCGCCTGCGGCGCCGGGGCCGCCTCCATCACCATCGCCGAGCGCGCCATGGGCATGGCCTCACGCACCTGTTGCACGTCGCCCGCCACCAGCTGCAGCAGCGCGTTGTCGTAGCGGGTGCCGCTGTTGTTGTTGAGCGTGACCCAGCCGTTGAGGTCGAAACGGGTTTCCTCTGCATTCAGACTGGCGACGTAGTCCGCGCTCCAGCCGAGGCCGCGGGTGAGGTAACTGAGCTGGAAATTCTGCGGCCCGCTGGTCTCGTTCTCGAGTTCCAGCACCAGGGTCGGCCGGTCGCGCAGGTTGTCCGGCACGTCGTCGTAGATCAGGCGCCCGGGGAAGCCGGTCTCGATACGATCGGCGAATCGCAGCACTACGCCGTTGTTGATCGCCAGCACCGTGGCGGTCTCGATGGACTCGTTGCCGTTGGCGGGATTCACGGTCACCGCGCGCACCTCGCGGCCAACGTACTTCTCGAGCAGGCTATGTGGACTGAGAAGGTCGTAGTCGAAGTTCTGCTCGATCAGTCGCATCTCGCCGTCGAGGCTGCTGAGGAGCGCCGTCTCCGGGCGGATCTGGGCGCTCACATCGCGCACCGCCAGGGACTGGCGACCGGGCTCCAGCGTCACCCGCCGCTGGTCGCGCACCAGCGCCAGGTTCTCGTTGTAGATCGTGACCGCCACCGCGGTCCTGTCCTCGAGCGTGGAACGGATCTCGTCCACCGGCGCCTGCCCCGCCGCCAGCGGCGACAGCAGCAGCAACGGGACGGCCAGCAACTTCGCAATGCGCGCCATTTCTCATCTCTGTTCTAATTGGTGACAGTTTACCTATTTCACCAATCAGGTGACAGTTTACCCATTCCCGATTTCACGAAGTTCGATGGGCTAATAGTGATGGGTGGAAATAGGTAAACTGTCACCAATATTCAGCGGGGATTTATGTCGGGATGTCAGGGTCTGGACATGAATGCCATGAATGCACAACCTGTTTTCCCCATGACCACGAATCTGTTTCGTATCGCCATATCCATAGGCGTGTCGATGCTCACCCTGGCGCTGCTGAGCGCGCTGGTGCTGAGCGGCCACGACCCCGCCAACCGGCCCCATATCCTCGAACTGCTCGGCGACACGCTGCCGAAGGGCGTCGCCCTGTACCTCGTGCTGCACGTCGCCGGCCTGGTGCTCCGGGCGATGCGATACAGCCTGCTCATCCGTGGCGCGGGGGCCGAGGCGCCGGGCATGGGCCACATGTTCCTCGTCACCGCGTTCCGCAGCATGATGGTGGACATGCTGCCGGCGCGAACCGGTGAACTCGCCTACGCCGCGATGCTGAACCGCGCCTACCGGGTGCCGATACCGGCCTGCCTGTCCTCCCTCGGTCTCGCGATGGTGTTCGACTTCGTCGCCCTCGCGCTGATCATCGTCCTCGCCATCCCCGCCTTTGCGCTCTCCGGCGGCTTCGAGCCCTGGCTCTTTGGCGCCCTCATCATGGCGGTGCTGGCGGCGGGCATCAGCGTGGCCGGTGTCCTCCGCGTGCTACCCTGGATGGTGGCCTGGCTGTCGGCGGGCGGCGGAGAAGGCCGCCTCGGGCGCTGGCGCCGGGCCCTGGGTTCGGCGCTGGGACAGCTCGACGACGCGGTGCGCCAGACCCGCGCCACGGGCAACCTCGGTCGCATACTCGGGCTCTCCGTACTCATCCGTTGCTGCAAGTACATCGGGCTGTTCTTCCTTTTTCTCGCGGTGGCATTGCCGAGCTTCCCGGAACTCGCGGAGGTTTCCCGCGGCTCTGTATTCGCCGCCATGGTGGGCGCCGAGCTGGGCGCCGCGCTGCCGATCCCCGCGTTCATGAGCTTCGGCACCTACGAGGCCGGCGGTACCCTGGTGTTCACCCTGCTCGGCATCTCCGGCCCGGACGCGCTGCTCACCCTGCTCTCCGTCCATATCTGGAGCCAGGCCGTCGACTACAGCCTGGGCGGGCTCTGCCTCGTGCTGGTGATACTCCTCGTGCGTCGCAAACAACCTGCCGCGAGCCAGCCGCCGGGGCTCCTGCGCCGGCTCGTGGTACCGGGCTTCGCCGGCGTGATCCTGCTCGCGGGCGCCGCCTCGCTCGCCTGGCAGTATCGCGCCAACCTCAAGCTGGGGGCGGTGAAGGCGCCGCCGGTGGGGGAAGACCTGCGGCCACGCCTGGCGGACGATGTCCAGAGAAGCAGCGCCGTCCTCGCGGCCAGCGGGCTGGATGGCTTCGTGACCTGGAGCTCCAACCGCTTCGGTAATCACGACATCCTCAGGCTGTCGCTGCCCGACGGAAAAATCTCCCGGCTGACGCGCCATCCCCACACCGAGACCTATCCCCGGATCTCGCCGGACGGCCGCCGCCTGGTGTTCCAGCGCTCGCGCAAGCCCTGGGTCTCCCAGCGCAATACCGTGGCGTGGGACGTGATCCTGCTGGACCTGCATACCGGCAGGGAGCGGACGCTCAATACCGAGAGCGTATTCCCGTTCTGGATCGACGGGAACACCGTGGGCTATCTCAAGAACGGCGTGACCGTGCTCGGCCAGAACGTGCGTAACGACGAAGTACACGAAATCTTCCATCCCGGAAAGGGCAACCGCCTGCGACGGGGAACGCCGCTGCAGACGCCCTACCTCAATCCCGAGACCAACCAGCTCGTGTTTACCGCGAAGCAGGCCGCGCTGGACATGAACACCGGCCACGTGGGCACCGCGATCTGGCAGAATGAAGGTGACGGCAGCGGACCAATTCGAAACGTACTCGACGGCTGCGAGATCACCTGGTCGTCGGACTGGCGCTCGCTGTACCAGGTCGGTCACGGCGGCAAGCAGAAAACCATGTTCTACCGTATCGACCCGCAGACCCTGGAATCGACGCCGCTACTCGACCTGCCCGGAGACTACAGCCACGAGTACTGGCCGAAGGATTCCAACGACGGCAAGTGGATGGTGTTCGGCGCCAGCACGGGCGGCCACGAGCACGACGTGGCGGACTACGAGATGTTCCTGTGGGAGATCGGCGCGCCGGCGGAATCGGCCACCCGCCTTACCTTCCACAGCGGCAACGACAACTGGCCCGACGTTTATATCAATCAATAATCAAGAACTAACATGCGAATCCTGCTGCAACGGGTGCGCTCGGCATCGGTGACGATCGGCGGCGAGCGGGCGGCGGAGATCGGTCCCGGCCTGCTCCTACTCGTCGGATTCGGCGAAGTGGACGCGGATGATCACGCCGGGAAGATTCGCCGCGCCGCGGAGAAGATGGTCAATCTCAGGGTGTTCTCCAACGAGCAGGGCAAGCTCCACCACTCGGTGATCGACATCGAGGGCGAGGTGCTCGCGGTTCCCCAGTTCACCCTCTACGGCAAGAGCGAGAAGGGACGCCGGCCGGACTTCACCGATGCCCTCGACCCGGCCATCGCCTCACCCGCGTTCGACGCCTTTCGCACCGAGCTGGAAGCCGTACTGGGCAGGCCGGTACCCGCCGGGGTGTTCGGCGCGGACATGCAGGTGGCGCTGGTGAACGATGGCCCGCTGACCCTGGCGTTCGACTTCTGATGGCCGCCGCGCCGGAGCCTGGGGGCGACTCCGCGCCACGCGGCCAACTGGTGGCGCAAACCATTCTCGAGGGATTCAACCGCCACTTCCAGCTCTTCCAGGAAATCACCCGCGCGGCGAAGGACCGCTTCGAACAGGCGGACTGGGAAGGCGAGGCCAGCGCGCGCAAGGAGCGCATCTATTTCTACGACCAGCGGGTCAACGAGGCCATCGACCACCTGCGTGAGCGATTCGACCTCACCAGTTTCGACAGCGCGCTGTGGCAGGACGTCAAGCGCTGGTACCTCTGGCTGCTCTACAAGCACGACCAGCCGGAACTGGCGGAGACCTTTTACAATTCAGTGTTTTGCCGGCTGTTCGACAGCGAGTACTTCAACAACGATTACATCTTCGTGAAGCCCGGCACCGCGGTGGAATTCCTCGACCTGGACCACCCGGTCTACACCAGCTTCTACCCGGACGACGATGGCCTCGAGGCCTGCCTGGAAAAACTGCTGGGCTCATTCGGCTTCACGCGACCCTGGCAAAACATGGCGCGCGATGTCGAACTGCTGGCGCAGAACATGCGACCGGTGCTGGCCTCCACGGCCAGGCCCGCGCCCTATCGCCAGTTCCACGTCGCGTCGAGCCTGTTCTACCGCAACAAGGCCGCCTACATTGTCGGCCGGGCGCTGATCGGCCTCGAGATGCAGCCTTTCGTGATCCCGATCCTGATCAACGACGACTTCGAACTCTACGTCGATACGGTGATCACCGACGTCGACGATCTCGCCCTGATCTTCAGCTTCACGCGGGCGTATTTCATGGTGGACATGGACGTGCCGTCCGGCCTGGTGGGCTTTCTCAAGTCCCTGCTCCCCACCAAGACCCATGCGGATCTCTATACCTGCATCGGATTACAAAAGCAGGGCAAGACGTTGTTCTACCGGGAATTCCTCCATCACCTGGAGCACTCCTCCGACAAGCTGGTCGTCGCTCCCGGGATTCGCGGCATGGTGATGACGGTATTCACCCTGCCCTCCTTTCCCTACGTGTTCAAGGTCATCCGCGACCGTTTCGCGCCGCCGAAGGACATCGACCGCGAGACGGTGAAACAGAAGTACCAGCTGGTGAAGATGCACGACCGGGTCGGGCGCATGGCGGACACCCTGGAGTTCTCCCACGTCGCCTTCCCGCTGTCGCGGTTTTCCGAGGCGCTACTGGAGGAACTGCGCAAGACCATCGCCGGCAGCCTGATCGTCGAGAACGATATCGTGGTGATCCGCCACCTCTACATCGAGCGCCGCATGGTGCCATTCAATATCTACCTCGACCACGCCGACGCACGCCTCCTGGACGCCTCGGTGATCAGCTACGGCAACGCGGTGAAGGAAATGATCGCCGCCAACATCTTTCCCGGGGACATGCTGCTGAAGAACTTCGGCGTCACCCGCCACGGGCGGGTGGTGTTCTACGATTACGACGAGATCTGCCATATGAACGAGATCCGCATTCGCGAGATCCCGCGCGCCCAGACCATGGAGGAGGAGCTATCCCCCGAACCCTGGTTCCATGTCGGCGAGGACGACTTCTTCCCGGAGCAGTTCGAGCACTTCGTCATCAACCACCCCAAGGTGCGCGAGCGATTCCTCGTCCACCACCCGGAACTCCTCGATCCCGACTACTGGAAACAGGTGCAGTCAGACATCCAGAACCGCAAGCGCCACGACGTCTTCCCCTACGACCGGGCGCGCCGGTTCATCAACCGCTACCCGGGGCTGTACCTGGAAAATCGGTGGGAAAATCGGTGACAGTTTACCTATTTCCCCGGAAGGCTCGCATACTGGCCAGGGCGAGGCGGGATAGGTGGCCGGCACCCCAGGAACGGGGCGCCGCCGATGGAAAGCCCGTCAGGAGAGCTGCTTCTCGCGGATCTCGTCGATGGTCTTGCAGTCGATGCAGAGACTCGCGGTGGGGCGGGCCTCCAGACGCTTGAGACCGATCTCCTCGCCACAGTTCTCGCAGAAGCCGTAGTCGCCGGACTTGAGGTAGGAAATCGTGTCCTCGATCTTGCGGATCAGCTTGCGGTCGCGGTCGCGGCCACGCAGTTCCAGCGCCATGTCGGTTTCCTGGCTGGCACGGTCCGTGGGATCGGGATAGTTCGCGGTCTCGTCCTGCATGTGCACGACGGTGCGGGAAGTCTCGCTTTTCAGCTCCTCGAGCCAGCCGTTCAGGATCTGGCGAAAGTGCTCGATCTGCGCGGGCCCCATGTACTCTTCGTTCTTCTTCGGCTTGTAGGGCGCAACGCCGTGAATCAGGGCGTCGGGTTTCTTCTTTGCTGCCATGTAATCGGTAGGAATTCGGTGTCTGTTTGCTGTGAAATGCCTCCCCGAGGCGCCGAACATCCACGGGGGCGAAAAATCAGGCGCAGCTTTATACCAAAAGCCCGGACGGGTTGCAATGCGGAATTCGGCCGGTGGGTTCCTCGGGTAAATTCGAGAAATCAGCCTGAAAATCCGCGGAAATCAGGAAGTTAGATTGACTATCGGGAAACAGATCAACTTCTCCTTCGCCGCCGCCGGCGCGCCTCGGCCCGAATCCGTCGCGCATCCGTGGGGCTGAGGTACAGCGGGCGATAGATCTCCACCCGGTCACCGTCCTCCACCGGGTGATCGAGCGCCAGGTAGCGGCCGAAAATACCCACCCGGTCGTCCTCCAGCACGATGTCCGGGAAGCGCTCGAGAATGCCCGACTGGCGGATGGCGGACTCGATGGTCACCGGCGGTTCCAGCGCCAGGGGAATCACCACCTGCTCCTCCGGGAGCGCGTAGGCCACCTCGATCTCGATGGTCACGCGCCCTCTTCCGTGGCCAGCGCATCCGCGCGCTGGCAGAACGAGTCCACCATGGAATCGGCAATCAGGCGGAACACCGGTCCCACCGCCGCCGCGACCAGGCGATTGGAGAAGCCGAACGACAGTGAGAGGGAGATGCGCGACGCCTCCGGGGAGATTTCGGTAAACGTCCAGGCGCCCGACAGTTCGCTGAACGGCCCGTCCACCAGGGCCATGTCGATGCGTTCGATGCCGGTGGTGACGTTGCGCGTGGTGAAGGACTTGCGGAGGCCCTTGAAGGCGATGTCCACGGAGGCGGTGTAGCCGTCACCGTCCCGGGACAGCACCCGCGAACCACCACACCAGGGCAGGAATTCCTGGTAGCGGTCGACGTCGTTGACGAGATCGCACATGCGCGCCGCCGGATGCATCACCAGCGCCGAGCGCTCCACCTTGTACATTCGGGGGATGACAGCATGTAAGGGAGCGCTGCATTATACTTCAGCCCCCGCGCCCTCCCGGCGCCGGGCAACCGGTAAGCATCGTGGCCAAGCCAAAGAAAAAACCTGACTCCAACACCATCGCCGTCAACCGCAAGGCGGGCTTCGACTACTTCCTCGAGGAGCAGTTCGAGGCGGGCCTGGTGCTGGAGGGCTGGGAGGTCAAGAGCCTCAGGGAGGGCCGCGCCAACCTGAAGGAGAGCTACGTCATCGTCCAGAACGGCGAGGTCTTCCTCGTTGGCGCGCATTTCTCTCCGCTCGCCCAGGCCAGCACCCACATCAATCCCGACCCCACCCGCCCGCGCAAGCTGCTGCTGCACAACAAGGAGATCAGCAAGCTCATCGGCGCCACCGAACGCGAGGGCTATACCCTGGCGCCCCTCAGCCTCTACTGGTCGAAGGGGCGGGCCAAGCTCAAGATCGCGCTGGCGAAGGGCAAGAAGCAGTTCGACAAGCGCCAGACCATCAAGCAGCGGGAGTGGGATCGCGACAAGGCGCGGTTACTCAAGCGCTGAAACCGTCGCGGGCGGACCGCCCGTGGACCATCCTCCCCCATGCGCCACGGGTGGGCAACGGGTTCCCGATCCTGGTGCAACACGACGGGCATCATTTCATTCGCGCTGTATTACAATGATCGCGCTGTCGGCGCGCGACCGGCACCTGTGTGCGGAAGGATCCGGCGTTGCAGGGCGTCCGTAGTCCGTCCCGATCTGTCGCCTGACACGACACGATTCGTCCAACCGTAACCGACAATACCCCGGAGATCCGCCATGCATCCAGTCAAGAAACTCGTATCAGCCACGCTGCTGTCCTTTCTGCTCAACGGCCAGGCCGCCGCCGCGGAGCAGGTGAACGTGGGTATCTGCGTATCCTGGCCGGGATACGCCATGCTGAAGGTGGCGGAGGAAGCGAACCTTGCCCCCGACCTGGAATTCAACTTCACGCTCTTCGAGGATCCTATCGGCGGGCACCTCGCCACTGCGGCGGGGCAGATCGACGTTTACATGTGCACCGGGGACTACACTCCCATCATCGCCGAGCGTGGCACCCCGGTAGCCAACGTGGCCTTCACCAATCCCTCCTACGGCGTCGACCACATCATCCTCTCGCCTGACGTCACGGCGGAAAACATCAAGGGGCAGAAGGTCGCCGCGCCCCAGGCCTACATCGGCCACCTGCTCATGGGCCTCTATCTCGACACCATCGGCGTCACTCCGGCTGACGTCGAGTGGGTCAACCTCAACTCGGACGAGGCAGTGGGACCGATGATGTCCGGCGACCTCGCGGCAGCCTATCTCTACGAGCCCTGGATATCCAAGGTGCTGGAAAACCGCGAGGGCACGTCCAGCGCCATCCACACGGGCGATCCCGAGATGCTGAAAACCGGGATCTTCATGGACGTGATCTACATGAACAAGGACTTCATCGCCGAACGCCGCCAGGTCGCGCTCGACGTGCTGAAGGCTCGCTGGGATGCCGTGGCTTACTGGAACGCCAACACCGAGGAGGCCAACCAGATCTTCGCCGACTTCCTGCAGTGGCCGGTGGAGGACGTGGGCTACGTCATTGGCACCAATGGCAAGTTCTTCGACGGTGGGATCTACATGTACGACTTCGACGAGACCGCCCGCGCCTGCGGCGCGCTCGACGGTGATCCGCCCTTCGGCCTGCCCAATGGCAGCGTCGCCGACGTTGCCTCGTTCGTCAACGAGTGGTGGATCAAGCTCGGGTTGATGGAAAACACCGTGGACGTATCCAGCGCGGTGGACTGCTCTCTGGTCAAGGAACTGGTCGACAGCGGTTACCGGCAGTCACTGGAAGCGCATTGATTTGTCCGGGGCGGCAAAATGCCGCCCCGGGCCCGATCTTCTGAACGCAGTGCAGCAACGTTGGCAGCCATGAAGCTGGTCGCGCGCAAGCCGGTATCGCGGACCACTTCGATCGCCCTCGGTATCCTGGTGTGGGTGCTGTTCTTCGGCGCCTGGAAGCTGGCGGTGGTGTTTGGCAAGGTGAATACCCTGCTGGTACCGCCGCCGGACAAGGTGCTGGCCACGCTATACACCCTGGTGGCCGAGGGGGATTTCCTGAAGGACATCGGCATCAGCATCCTGCGCATCATTGGCAGCTTCCTCGGCGCCTGCATCGTCGCGGTACCCCTCGGCATCCTCATGGGCACCTACGCCGTGGCGGAATCGTTCTTCAACCCCTTCGTCTCCGCCTGGCGTTACCTGCCCGCACCGGCCTTCATCCCCGTGCTGCTCATGTGGCTCGGTACGGGTGAGGGCCCGAAGCTCGCCCTGCTGTTCATCGGCGTGGTGTTCTTCCTCATCACCCTGGTGATGGACTACACCCGCCAGGTCCGCATCGAACTCATCGAGACCTCGCTCACCCTGGGCGCGTCACAGAAGCGCGTGCTCTGGAACGTGATCGTGCCGGCGGTGATGCCGAACGTGCTGATCGCGATGCGCCAGATGCTGGCGGTGAGCTGGACCTACCTCGTGATCGCGGAGATTGTCGCCTCCACCACCGGCATCGGCGCGATGATGATGCGCGCGCGGCGCTTTCTTCATACCGACGAGATCATGGCGGGCATCGTCGTGATCGGCATCCTCGGGCTGCTCTTCGACCTGCTGTTCCGCTGGCTGCACCGGGTGCTGTTCAGCTATCTCTACCAGAATGACAAATAGTAGCGGCGCGGAAAAGCTCGTCGTCCAGGGCGTGAGCAAGGTGTTTCACCTGCCGAACGGCGAGGCCGTGACCGCCGTCGACGACGTCAGCTTTACCGTGCAGCAGAACGAATACTGCGTCCTGCTCGGACCGTCCGGCTGCGGCAAGTCCACCGTGCTGCGCATGATCGCAGGACTGGAGGAGCCAAGCGGTGGCACTATCCGCGTGGATGGCACCCCGGTATCCGGGCCGGACCGCAACCTTGGCATGGTGTTCCAGAGCTATACCTCGTTCGACTGGCTCACCGTGGAAGGCAACGTCGAGTTCGGCCTCAAGTGCAACGGCGTGCCAGCGGCGGAACGCAGGGACATCGTCGACCACTTCATCGGCATCGTTCGCCTCGGCAAGTTTCGCAAGGCCTATCCGTCGCAGCTTTCCGGCGGCATGAAGCAGCGGGTGGCCATTGCGCGCACCCTCGCCAACAAGCCAGGCATCCTGCTCATGGACGAACCCTTCGGCGCCCTCGACGCCGAGACGCGCTGGACCATGCAGGAACTGATGACCGACATCCTGGAATCCACCGACACCACCGTGGTGATGGTCACCCACGACATCGAGGAGGCGCTGTTCCTCGGCGACAAGATCGTGTTCTTCTCCGCCCATCCCGGCACCGTGCTCGAGGACGGACCAGTGGCCTTCAAGCAGGGACAGCGGGTGAAGGCGAAGGAGGCGGCCCTCGACCTGCCGGGCTACGTCGAGGCGGAACGCCACGTGATGACGCTGATGCGTTCCCAGCGCCAAGAAATGGCGGACTGACATGCCCGCGGGCACAGCACAGTACGATTTTTCCGGCCAGCACGTGGTCGTCACCGGGGGCAGCCGCGGCATCGGTTACGGCGTGGCCGAGGCGTTCGTCCGAGCCGGCGCGGTAGTGACCATCCTTGCCGAAGATAATGGTGTGGCAGGTGCCGCCGAACGCCTTGGCCGGCAATCAGGTGCGGATGTGCGAGCGATGCGCTGCGATATCACCGATACCGGTGCGGTGCGCGATGCCTTCGCCGGGCCCGGCACGATCGACGTGCTCGTCAACAACGCCGGCATCGAACTCATCACCCCGGTACTGGATGCGGACGACGCGGTGGACGACACGTTCCGCCGCATCATCGAGACCAACGTCATCGGCACCTGGAACGTTACCCGCGCCGCGCTGCCACGCATGCCCGAAGGCGCGCGCATGATCTTCACCTGCTCCATCTGGAGCCGCACCGCGGTGGCCGAATTTTCCGGCTACTGCGCGTCCAAGCACGCCAACCTTGGCTTCATGCGCTCCATGGCGCGGGAACTGGCGCCGCGGGGCATCCGTGTCAACGGCGTCTGTCCCGGCTGGGTGCGCACGGAGGCCTCGCTCCGGTCGTTGAGGGCGATGGCAGAACGTACCGGGCGTGACGAAGAGGAACTGCTGGCCGAGATCGTTTCCGCGCAAACGTTCGACGGTCTCCTGGAACCCGCGGATGTCGCGCCCACCTACCTGTTCCTCGCCTCGGAGGCATCGGCCAGCCTGGTGGGCCAGGCCCTGACCGCGGACCGCGGCGAACTGATGCCATGACCCTGGCGGGAAAAACTGCCGTCGTCACCGGTGCCGCCAGGGGCATCGGCCGCGCCTGCGCGCTGGCGCTGGCGGACGAGGGCGCGCGGGTCGTCGCGGTGGACCGCGATGACTGCGCGGACACCGTCGCGGAGATCGCGGCTATGGGCGGCACGGCGTCGGCGGCGCAGTGCGACGTGGCCGACGAGGACGCGGTTACTGACCTGTTCGCCACCGGGCTCGAAGACGGCCCGCTCGACATCCTGCTCCACGCCGCCGGCGTGATCCACGAGAAACCGCTGCTGGAGACCTCCGCGGCGGAATTCGACCGCGTCATCGCCGTCAACCTGCGCGGCAGCTTCCTCGTCGGCCGAGAGGCCATCCGCCAAATGCACGCGAATGGCGGCGGCCGCATCATCCTCGTCGCCTCGGACATGGCCTACTACGGCCGCGAGACGTTCTCACCCTACGTCGCCTCCAAGCACGGCGTACTCGGCCTCGCGCGCTCCTGGGCCAAGGAGTTTGCCCCGGCAATCACCGTCAACGCCATCTGCCCGGGCCCCATCGACACCGACATGCTGGGACCGGAACACATGAGCCCGGAATGGCGGCAACGGGAAATGGACGCCCTCCTCCTCCGGCGCTTCGGCCGGCCGGAGGAAGTGGCCCGGCTCGCCGTTTTCCTCTGCGGGCCCGGCGGCGACTACATCACCGGGCAGGGGCTCGGGATCAACGGCGGGAGTGTGCTGGTTTGAGCGTGGGCTTCCGGGTAACGCGGAATCCAATTACCCTTTCCCGGTAGGTCTCGGCAAGCGCCAGCAACTCCCTAAGCTCGGCATCGCGTGAATCTCGCGCAACGGGCGCAGGAACAAAGCGCAGTATCTGAAGCGCTGATTCGAACCCGCCCGGGTACCGCTCCCGCATCCTGATACTCCTCCTCCCTGCCGGCGCTCCATGGCTCCGGGGGCTGGCACGGTCCTCGTCCCGGGCACGCGAAACCTGGATCGTTGACAGGCAAGCGCAATGTAGTTAGGATTCCTTACCATGAATTTCGACCAGATCACCGAACCCCTGGACCAGCGCCTGGCCGACGGACTCGGGCGCCTCGCCGCCGTCGCGCGCCAACTGGACTGGCAGGCGGCGGAATCCGCCGGCCTGTCCCCGACCCAGGCCGATATCCTGCGCTTCGTCGCCAACCGGCCGGGGGGAAGCCGGCTGACCGCCGCCGCGGACCACGCCGGGGTCCGCAAGGCCACCGCCAGCGACGCGGTTTCCACCCTCGAGAAGAAGAAACTGGTGCGCAAGATTTCCGACGCGTCGGATGGGCGCGCCCTGGCGCTGAAGGCGACGCCGCGGGGCCAGCGCGTGGCCCGGGAATGGCCCGGGAGTTTTACGCCAGTGGTCTCCGGCCTGTCCGAGGACGAGCAGGCCCTGCTGTATGGCCTGGTCGTGAAGATGATCCGGCAATTGCAGGAACGTGAGCTGATCGCACCGCAGCGCACCTGCGTCAGTTGCCGGCATTTCCGTGAAAACGTCGCCCCCGGCACGGCGACACCCCATTTCTGCGCGTTCGTCGGCGCGCCCATGTCCGCGCGGCATTTAAGGGTCGACTGTGCGGAGCACGAAGCCGCGGCCTGATCACGGGCCGAACCCTTCCGTTCCACGTGACCGGGCTTTTTTCAAACTATATTGTTAGGAGTCCTTACATGAAAAACCTCCGTCGACTTGTCCAGCGCCACGTACCACGCGTGCATCCCCACGAATCCGCAACCTCCCACCCCGTACCTGGAGAACGCATCATGAAAACGATCCTATTCGGCCTCCTTGGCCTCGCAACCGCCAGCCCCACCTTCGCTGCCGACCCCGCCGTGCCCTACCCCGAAAACTACCGGGACTGGCGCCACGTCAAGAGCATGGTGATCGAGGAAGGCCATCCCCTCTACGGCGCCTTTGGCGGCATCCACCATCTCTACGCCAATGCCGAGGCGCTCGCGGGCTACCGGAGCGAAACCTTTCCCGACGGCGCCGTGATCGTGTTCGACCTGCTCGAGGCCATTCGGGACGGCAACGCCGTCACCGAGGGCGCGCGCAAGGTCGTCGGCGTCATGCACAAGGATGCCGGAAAGTATGCTGCCACCGGCGGCTGGGGATTCGAGGGATTCGGCGGCGGCGACCCGGCCAACCGGGTGGTGGGCGAGAACGCGGCCGAGGCGTGCTTTGGCTGTCACCAGCCGCAGGCGCAGCAGGACTACACCTTCAGCCGGCTACGCGACTGAGCGGCGCCGTGGACCGGTACCCGGCAGCCCCGGCCTGGCGAATCCAGGAATGGCTGAACACCCCGACGCCGATCGAACTGGAGGCGCAGCGCGGCAAGGTCGTGGTCGCCTGCGCCTTCCAGATGCTCTGCCCGGGATGCGTCCGCCACGCGATACCGCAACTCAACGCCCTGCACGAGTACTTCACCCCGCGCGGGATCGTCGTGGTGGGCCTGCACACCGTGTTCGAACACCACGCGGCGATGACGCCGACGTCGCTGCGCGCATTCCTGCACGAGTACCGGGTGCGTTGCCCGGTGGGCGTGGACGAGACCGCGGACGACGGCGGCCCCGTTCCCCGGACCATGGCGGCCTACCGGATGCAGGGCACGCCGACCCTGCTCCTGGTCGACCGGCTGGGGCGGCTGCGCCGGCAGGAATTCGGCCACGTTCCCGACCTGTCCCTGGGGGCCGAGATCATGGCGCTTTCGCTGGAGGAGGCGGACGGGGCACCGGGATGAGTGGCAAGGGACGAGCCGGTAGGCGGCATGCCAACCAACGACCGTCAGGCAGGCAACTCCGTCCCGCGACTCAGTATTTCCAGGAAGGCGGCATAACAAAAAACCCGGTTACGCTTTTGTGCCGTCATCTCGGTCACGATACCCAGGCGTTCCAGTTGCTCCAGCGCCCGGTTGACCGTGGCCATCGCAAGACCGGTCTTGCCCGCCAGCCACTTTGCATTGGCAATCGGGCGCCCTGTCATCGACTCCAGTAGCTGCCAGGCGGTGATGCCGGGCCTACCCAATTCCGCAACCCTGTCACGGTCGGTCTCGGCAAGCGCCAGCAACTCCCTCGCAGTATCCACCGCCTGGTTTGCGGTGATCTCCACCGCCTCGGCAAAGTACCCGAGCCAGGCCTCCCAGTCTCCTGTGAGCCGTACGTTGTTCAGGAGATCGTAGTAAGCCTGGCGATGGGTCTTGAAATAAAGACTCAGGTAGAGCATCGGCTCGCGTAGGACCTTTCCCTCGCACAGGAGCAACGTGATCAGGAGACGGCCCAGCCTGCCATTGCCGTCGAGGAACGGATGAATCGTCTCGAACTGAACGTGCGCGAGCGCGGCCTTGAGCAGGACGGGCGTCCGTTCTGGTTCATCGTGCAGGAACAGTTCGAGAGCGCCCAGGCAATCCATCAGCTCCGCGGCCGGGGGTGGGACGAATGCGGCGTCCCCGGGACGGGATCCGCCAATCCAGACCTGGCTCTGGCGAAACTCGCCGGGCATCTTGCCGCTTCCCCGGCCGCCTCGCATCAGCACCCCGTGTATCTCGCGCAACAGGCGCAGGGACAGGGGAAATCCTTCTCCCAAGCGTGTCAGGCCGTGGTCGAGCGCCGCAGCATAGTTGCTAACTTCCGCGACGTCCTCGATCGGGGCGCCGGGCTCCCCTGCCAACTCGAACAGCATCAGGTCCGACAGGGAAGACGTCGTCCCCTCGATCATGGAGGAAAGTACCGCCTCCTTGCGGACATAACTGTAGAGGAATATCGAAGGATCCGGCAGGATAGATGAAACCCCGTCCAGCCGTCCCAGGGCCAGGAGCGCCTGCTCGAACCGTTCCCGCAGTGCTGGGGCCCAGTCCACCGAAGGGACCGGTGGAAGCGGAGCAGGCACGAATGCCTCTACCCGCTCTCCTGCGGTGGAGATCGTCACGTAGCGTCCCTGGAGAGTTCGTTTCATCCGTTACTTTCCCTGTGAAAATTACTCGTGCCGTTATTTTAACATAACTATTATTTTAAAATAGCGAGCCTCGCTAATTCAGATGCGAAATTAACCAGGCAGGTGCCATTGGGCCCCAGAATCGCCCCAACCCCTTGCAAACTCAACAAAAAACCCGATTTCAGGAGTACAATCGTCCATTCCATGGGGGTGACTGGCTTCGACGTCGGTCGCGAAACCATCGGAGCATGCCGAGGTGCAGAGTTCCTCGTAAATCCAGCTGCAATCCAATAGTTGCCAACGACGACAACTACGCACTGGCGGCCTAAGACCCGCTAGTCCTTCCACCCGGCTCTCCTGTCGGCCTGGGCTCGGAAGGTCATCTCAGACAGGATCGCTCGCCGGCTGTGCCTGTTAGTCGGCTGCTAAAGGTAAGCAGGCTCGCCGTCCGGCAAGTTCGTCTGCCTACTGGCCGAACGGTTAACCCAAAGCGCAGACTAAGCATGTAGTTGCCGGTGAGCGTAGGGCTTGCGGACGCGGGTTCAATTCCCGCCACCTCCACCATACACACTTCCAAAGCCGTCCTGGGACGGCTTTTTGTTTACTTGTATGGCTTACGGCCGATGACGGCAATACACCAATTGTCTGGGCGAGTCACTCTGCCACATCGCCGAATTCACACCCTCTATCTTCGAGTCCAAGGCAAAAAGGCCGGCACCCTCGCGCGATACTCGCTATAGCGGTCCCCGATCGCGCCGATGAGGTCGGCCTCTTCGAACGGTGTCGCCGCGAGGACGTAGGACGCGATCCCGAGGGCGAAAACGAGCTGACC
>JAUILZ010000021.1 GCA_030432755.1 Gammaproteobacteria bacterium
CTGGTACGACGTCGATCTCTCGGCGATCATCCGCCGCACCTGGCAATGGGTCTGCCATGGCGAGAAACTGCGCCAGCCCGGGAGCTGGGTGAGCGCGGAGATCGCCGGCAATCCCGTGGTGGTGACGCGGGACCGTGACGGCTACCTGCATGCCTTCTACAATGTCTGCAAGCATCGCGCCATGCGCCTGGTGCAGGGTGATGGCCGCGGCAATCTCATCACCTGCCCCTACCATGCCTGGTCTTACGGCCTCGATGGACAACTCGTGCGCGCGCCGGAAACCACCCATCTCGCCGACTTCGATAAAACGCGGATATGCCTCGATCCGGTGCAGGTGGAGGAGTTCTGCGGCTTCGTCTTCGTCAATCTCGACCCGGGCGCGGATTCGCTGGCGCGGTCCAGCGGGAACCTGGCGGACGAGATCCGCCATTTCGCGCCGGACCTCGAGTCACTTACCTTCGCTCGCCGCCTGAACTATGACATCCGGTCCAACTGGAAGAACGTCGTCGACAACTTCCTCGAGTGCTATCACTGCCCGGTGGCGCACAAGGACTTCTGCACCCTGGTGGACATGGACACTTACCGGGTCACCACCCACGGCATCTATTCGAGCCACATGGCGGAGGCCGGCAAGACCGCCAACAGCGCCTACTCTGTGGACGGCGCGACGGTGAAGGACCATGCGGTCTGGTGGCTCTGGCCGAATACCTGCCTGATGCGGTATCCAGGGCGCGGCAACATGATCGTGCTGCAGGTGATCCCCGCGGGCCCCGACCGTACGTTGGAGACCTACGACTTTTTCCTCGAGACCGAAAAACCCAACGCTACCGAACAAGAAGCGATCACCTATCTTGACGAGATCCTGCAGGCGGAGGACATCTGGCTCGTCGAGAACGTGCAGAAGGGCATGGCGACACCGGCGTTCGAGCAGGGGCGTATCGTCTACGACCCGGCGGGATCGGGTAAATCGGAGCACGCGTTGCATCATTTTCATGGCCTGGTGCTGGATGCCTATGAGAGGCTGGTAGCGGCATGAGCGGAACGCTGGCCAACCGGACCGCTCTCGTGACCGGCGGCGCGGGCGGTATCGGCTCGGCCATCTGCCGCCGGTTCGCGCGTGAAGGGGCCACGGTGATGGCGGCGGATATCGCCGGCCTCGACAAGGTCGGTGACGCAGGTATTCGACCGCTGCAACTGGATATCACCAGCGAGGAGAGCGTGACGGCGGCGTTCGCGGCGCTCTCGGAAGAGTGGGGTCGCCTCGACATCCTGGTCAATGCCGCCGGCATCGAGATCGAAAAGACCATCGAGGAAACCACTCTCGCCGAATGGAACCGGATATTCGCCATCAACGTGACCGGGATGTTCCTGGTGTCGAAGCATGCGTTGCCACTGTTGCGGCAATCCAAGGCAGCAAGCGTGATCAATTTCGGCTCCTACGACGGCTTCATCGCCGATCCGGGACTCGCGGCCTACTGCGCCACCAAGGGCGCGGTGCACGCGCTCACCCGGGCCATGGCCTGCGATCACGGCCCGGAGGGCATCCGCGTCAACGCGATCTGCCCGGGTTACGTGGATACGCCGATGCTGCAGAGCTTCTTTGGCGAATCCGGCGACATCGAATCGCTCAGGCAGGCGGTGCGCGACGTCCACCCGATGCGTACCTACGGCCAGCCGGAAGACATCGCCAACCTGGTGAACTGGCTCGCCTCTGACGAGGCGCGCTATGCCTCCGGGCAGCTCTGGGTGCTGGATGGCGGCCTCAGCGCCCAGGTGCAGCAGATGCGCCTGTGAGTGTCGGGAGGCTGGCGGGCAAAACCGCGCTCGTGACCGGCGGCCGCCAGGGCATCGGCCGCGGCATCGTCGACGCGTTCGCCCTGGAGGGCGCTCGGGTCATGACCTGTGGTCGCGGGGAGCGGCCTTCCGGGCTGCCGAAAGAGGTGCTGTGGTCCACCACGGACATGTCACGGGGTGACGCGGTGGAGGCGCTGGCGAATCAGGTGATCGAGGACCTTGGCGGCCTGCATGTACTGGTAAACAACGCCGGCGTGCAGATCGAGAAGACGGTGGCCGACACCACCGATGCGGACTGGGACCAGCTCATGGGAGTGAACGCAAAGGGCGTGTTCCTCGCCTGCCGCGCGCTGATCCCGCGCATGGACGACGGCGGCTCCATCATCAATATCGGCAGCATCTCCGGCAACGTGGCCGATCCCGGTCTTGCGCTCTACAACGCCTCCAAGGCCTTCGTCCACGGATTGACGCGTTCCATCGCGGTGGATCACGGCCCCGGCCTGCGCTGCAATGCCATCTGTCCCGGCTGGATCAACACCGGCATGGCCGACGCGGCCTTCGCCGTGGCCCAGGACCCGGAAGCCGCCAGGAGTGATGCGCTGGCGCGCCATCCCGTTGGCCGTTTCGGCAGGCCGGACGACATTGCCCGCATGGCGGTCTGGCTGGCATCCGACGAATCCACCTTCGTCAGCGGCCAGTGCTTCGCCGTGGACGGCGGGCTGACGGCGGCGTCGCCGCTGAATCCGGCGCTGTTCTGAGCGCCTGGTTTTTCTCAGACCTGCTTCCCGCGCACGGAATCCCGGCCCGCAACGCCATCGGCGGTGGAGGCCGGTGGAGTCGCCGCCACGCGCGCGGCGCGGGCGCGGGCGACCCGCTCCCGCCAGGCGGTGAGCGCCCCCGCCCCGGCGATCAGCAGCATCCCGGCGACGGCGTTCGCGCCCGGCCAGGTGTCGAAGACCACCTGGCCCCAGAAGGTGGCGAACAACAGGTAGCTGAAGTCCATGGGAGCGAGCCAGCTGCTGTCGGCGGTCTGGTAGGCGCGACTCATGAAAATATTGCCGCTCAGGTTGAGCAGCGAGGTCACCACCGCGAATGCCACCACCATACCGGTGAGCGCCGGCCAGCCTACCGCGACGAATGGCGCGGCTTCGCGTAGCGTCTCCGGCAGCGGCACGAGCGTAAGCGTCAGCGAGCCGATCACCCCGCAGACAAAAAAAGCCACCGCCACGGCGAACGCCATGGCAAGGGTGTTCTCGTTGCGGCAGGCGCGGCGGATGGTGAGGATGTTGGCGGCGTAAAACAGGCCCGCCAACACCGGCAGGCATTGCAGCGGGGTGAATCCCGCCTCCCAGGGCGAGAGCACCAGCGCCGCGCCGCAGGCGCCCGCCACCAGCGCGCCCACGCGCCACGGCCCGACGTGCTCGCCCAGCACCGGGCCCGCCAGCAGGGTGACGAACAGCGGGTAGGTGTAGAGACCGGCGGCCATCTGGGTGAGGGAGAGGAAAGGCGATGCGGAGAAGAAGCAGAACATGCACGCCGTCATGAACAGCGCGCGCAGGTACACCGGTCCCGCCCGCCGCGGCCTGAGCAGGGCAAGTCCGCCGGCGCCCAGCGCGAGCAACAGCGCGATCGCGAGATTGCCGCTCGCGCGCAATGCCTGGAACTGCCAGAACGAGGTTTCCGGCGCCACCAGCTTGACCAGCGAGTCCTGCAGCGACAGCACGCAGATTCCCGAGAGCAACAGGGTGAGGGCGGTGACCGGACGGTCACCGGAGGGTGTGGAGAACAGCGAGATCACTGCCGCGCGCCGGCCGGCCTGGTTATTCGGGAAAGGCCGTATAGCTTACCAACCACGGCCCCCGTGCGGTGGAGCGGATTGTTCGTATGCGAATTCGCGCAGCCCGCATCTGCTGCGGGATGCCTGCCTCGTGCCTGTGCGCGAGTGCAGGGATGCGGTGCTCCAGACTGACCTGTCCGGTCAGCGTGCCGTCAATCAGCCTCGGGTAACCCGCCCCGGGTCAATCGGCGTGGGTCGAGCAGGGCGCGCAGTTTCTCCTCTTCGAGATCGGTGCGCTCGCGCGCGACGTCGATCACCGGGCGACCGCTCTCGTTGGCCTCGATGGCAATCTTCGCCGCGGCGGAATAGCCGATCACGGGGTTGAGCGCGGTGACCAGCATGGTGTTGCGCGCGGCGAGGTCGGCAAGCCGCTCGCGCATGGGTTCGAGGGTACGGATGGCGCGGTCGGCAAGCGACAGGCTGGCGGCGGCCAGCAGGCGCTCGCTCTCCAGCAGGTTGCACGCCACCAGTGGCAGCATCGTGTTGAGCTGGAAGCTGCCGGACTGCGCCGCGGTGGCCACCGCGGCATCGAGGCCGATGACCTGGGCGGCGGCCATGGCCACCGCCTCGGGGATCACCGGGTTCACCTTGCCTGGCATGATGCTGCTGCCCGGCTGCAATGCCGCCAGGCGGATCTCGCCGAGGCCCGCGTTGGGGCCGCTGTTCATCCAGCGCAGGTCGTTGGCGATCTTCAGCAGCACAACCGCAGCGCCGCGGCACTGGGCCGACAGGTTGAACGCCGGGTCCTGGGCGGCGATGCGCTCGAATGCGTCCGCCGCGGGCTGGAAAGGTATCCCGGTGAGCACGCCCAGGCGGCGCGCGAACGCCGCAGCGAATGCCGGGTGGGTGTTGATCCCCGAGCCGATGGCGGTGCCGCCCTGGGCGATGGCACAGAGTTCGTTCCCCGCTCTCTCCAGCCGTTTGCCGGCATGTTCCACCTGGGTGGCCCAGGCGCCGAATTCCTGCCCCAGCGTCAGCGGCATCGCGTCCATCAGGTGGGTGCGGCCCGTTTTCACCACGTCGTCCAGTTCCGTCGCGCGTTCGCGCAGGACCGTGGCGAGATGCGCCAGCGCGGGCTGGAGTGATTCGCGCAAAGCCAGCAGCGCGGACAGATGGATCGCGGTGGGAATCGTATCGTTGCTGCTCTGCCCCAGGTTGACGTGATCGTTGGGATGTACGTCCAGATCGCCAGACCTTGAGGCGAGACGCGCGATCACCTCGTTGGCATTCATGTTGCTGCTGGTCCCGGAGCCGGTCTGGTAGCGGTCCACCGGGAAGGCAGCATCGTGTTTTCCCTCGGCCACCTCCCGCGCCGCCGCCTCGATGGCCTCGGCGCGCGCCTCGTCGAGCAGTCCGAGATCGCCGTTGACCCGCGCCGCGGTTGCCTTGATCAGCCCGAGCGCGCGGATGAATGCGGGCGGCATGGCGCCGCCCGCGAGATCGAAGTTCTCCATCGCGCGAGCAGTCTGGGCGCCCCAGAGCGCGTCCGCGGGCACGCGGATGGTGCCCAGGCTGTCGGATTCCTCGCGTGTTTTCTGTTCAGTCATTTCCAGAGCAAGCTGAAGCGTCACCAGGCGAAGGTCATGTTGCGCCCGATTCCGTCAGGCGCCGGCGAAGCTGGCTTCCGTGGCGATCAGCGGCGCGGCATCGATGGACTCGGCATCCATCATATCGCCAATCTCCGCCAGCGCGGCGACGATTTCCTTCTGCCGTTTCGCGGTCAGCCGCTGGAAACGGGCCATGAAGGCTTCCTGTAGCAGGGTGGGTGCGTTGGCCACGGCATGCTGGCCGGCCACGGTAAGTCGGGTATGCACCACGCGCCGGTCCTTCTCGCTGCGATAGCGATCCACGAGCCCGCGTTCCACCAGGCGGTCGAGGATCAACGTTACCGTGGCCTGGCTCAGGCTGACCTCGTGTGACAGCGTGCGGGTCGTGACCTCCCCCAGCCGGTCGATGGCGCGCAGGACCACGATCTGGGGCGTGGTGAGTCCGGAATCTCGCGCGATCCGCTTCGAATGGATATCGCTCGCGCGGATGATCCGCCTGAGAGCGATCAATACCTGGTCGCAATGCTGTCGGGAAAATTTGGATGTCATGTCGCTGATGTAGAAAGGTGTCGCGTTCGGGCGTAAGCGTTCACGCCAGAATAGCGGCATTGTAATTCGTAGTCAAATATTTTGACATCAAAACATTAGTCTTGTAAAATTCCCCCGCTCTGAAATTTTGTTAACCGGAGCAAACCGATATGTGTGGATTCAGCGGTGAACTCGCATTCGCCGGCAACGCGCCACGACCGGAAGTCGTGCGCGCCATGACCGCCCGCCTCGAACGCAGGGGCCCCGACGACGAGGGATATTTTTCCCATCGCAACCTGGCGCTGGGCCATCGTCGCCTCAGCATCATCGATCTCACCGACCGCGGCAGCCAGCCCCTGGTGGACCGCGACCTGGGCCTGACCGTGGCCTTCAACGGCTGCATCTACAACTACCGGGAACTGCGCGCCAAACTGGAGGAGAAGGGATATGCCTTCTTCTCCCACAGCGACACCGAGGTGATTTCCAAGGCATTCCATGCGTGGGGTTCCGCGTCGCTGCAACGCTTCCAGGGTATGTTCGCCTTTGCCATCCAGGAACATGACAGCGGACGGGTCCACCTGGTGCGCGACCGTCTCGGGATCAAGCCGCTGTATCTCGCGCGGCCCGGGGACGGCAAGCGCATCTGTTTCGCATCGTCGCTGCCGGCACTGCTGGCGGTGGATGACGTCGACACCACCATCGACCCGGTGGCGCTGCATCACTACCTGAGTTTCCACGCGGTGGTGCCCGCGCCGCGCACCGTGCTGAGCGGTGTGCGCAAGCTGCCGCCGGCCACCATCCTCACCATCGAGGCGGATGGCTCCTCGCGCGAGGAGACATACTGGAAGCTCTCGTGGGAGCGTGACGACGCCGATCTCGCGCGTGAACCAGGGGAGTGGGCGGAGATGGTGGGTGAAGCCCTGCAGCGTGCCGTGAACCGCCGCATGGTCGCCGACGTGCCGGTAGGCGTGCTGCTCTCCGGTGGTATCGACTCAAGCCTCATCGTCGGTCTGCTGGCGGATTCCGGCCAGAAGCATCTCAATACGTTTTCCATCGGCTTCGAGTCCGGCGGTGGTGAAGAGGGCGACGAATTCCGTTACTCCGATGCGGTGGCGAAGCACTTTGCCACTGAACACCATCGCCTCTACATGGGTGAAAGGGAAGTGCTGGGTGCTCTGCCCGACGCCATCGCTTCCATGTCCGAGCCCATGACAAGCCACGACAACGTCGCCTTCTACCTGCTCTCCGCGGAGGTCAAGAAGCACGTCAAGGTAGTTCAGAGCGGTCAGGGCGCGGACGAGGTGTTCGGCGGTTATCACTGGTATCCCCCGCTTGCCGAGAACGACGGCGGCGGCGCAGACGACTATGCCGGGGTGTTCTTCGATCGCGATCACGAGGCCATACAGCGTCTGGCGCCAGGCGTCGAGTTCACCGGTGACGTCAGCCGCCGTTTTGTCGCCGACTGTTTCGATTCATCCGGGGCCAGGTCGCTCATCGACCGCGCGATGCATCTCGATACCACGGTAATGCTGCCCAAT
This sequence comes from Gammaproteobacteria bacterium, assembly GCA_030432755.1. Lineage (GTDB taxonomy): Bacteria > Pseudomonadota > Gammaproteobacteria > Arenicellales > Poriferihabitantaceae > VYFG01. The sequence goes on from JAUILZ010000021.1 coordinate 7,245, forward strand.
GATCCGGTCATGCGGGTGGACAACATGACCATGGCGTCGGGCCTCGAGGCGCGGGTTCCATTTCTCGACCACGAGCTGGTGGAACTCGCAGCGCGGATACCGGCGAAGCACAAGCTCGCCGACGGCGGCAAGGGCGTACTCCGGACTTTCGCCCGCGGCCGCATCCCCGACAGCGTCATCGACAGGCCCAAGGGCTATTTCCCGGTGCCGGCGCTGAAGTTCCTGCGCGGGTCAACGCTCGACATGGTGGCGGACGCCCTGCGCAGCCAGCGCGCGCGCGAGCGGAACCTGTTCGACAGCGACGCGCTGGAGCCACTGATCGCGCGTCCGGATGACCATATCACCCCCCTCGGCGGCGCCGCGTTGTGGCAGGTGGGGTTGCTCGAACTGTGGCTGCAGAGCCATGATCTCTGATGGAGGTATCCCCAATGTGCGCTAAATCCAAGGATCGGAAACCCGCAGGCCGGCCTGGCGGAGGCGATGTCGCCCAGGCTTCGACCTCCGCCTCCCTGCATCACTGGGTATCGCCCGGCGACGCTCCCGCACCGATGCGTGCCAGCACTGCCATCGACTGCGGCTGGGGACGGGTTCTGTTCGGCCAGACTTTCGACTCCCATGCCGCTTTACTGAAGGCGTTGCGGGAAGAACGGCCGGACGAACGCGACGTCGCCATCTACGTGCGCGAGCCACAGGTGCTGGTGGCCGGCGCCCCCCAGGACGTCTTCCTCGACCCCTCGGTCACGTTGCGCCGTGACCTGGAAGAGCCTGTGCCGGCCATCGCCAGGCGCGATCGCGCCCGGATCCGGGAGGCCACGCCGTCTGACCTGGAGAACATAAACAGCGTACTTCGCGCGCGCGGCATGGTGCCGCTGCGCGCGGACTTCCTCGAGGCCCGGGAGGAGGATGACCCCGTCGTCATCCTGCTGGCCTGCGCGGGCGAGGACGACGCGGTGGAGGGCGTGGTCATGGGCATCGATCATGGCCGCGCCTTCGGTGACCCCGAGGCGGGGGCGAGCCTGTGGGCGTTGTCGGTGGATCCCCAGGCCATGACGCCGGGAATCGGCACCCTGCTGGTGGACACCCTCTCCGCTCGCCTGCGCGAGGCGGGATGTCGCTACCTCGACCTGTCCGTGATGCACGACAATGAACAGGCGCTGGCGCTCTACCGCCAGCGCGGATTCGAGGCGGTGCCGGCCTACTGCGTGAAGCGCAAGAACCCCGTCAATGCGACCCTCTACATGAGTCCCGCGGAAACCGCTGATCTCAACCCCTACGCCGAAATCATCGTCGACGAGGCCCGCCGGCGCGGCATCCGGGTCAACGTCGAGGATGCCGACTACGGGCTCTTCCGACTCACCCATGGCGGGCGCACGGTATCCTGCCGCGAGTCCCTCAGTGATCTCACCTCGGCGGTGAGCCTCAGCCGCTGCGACGACAAGGCGCTGACCACGCGCCTGCTGTCCCGCGCCGGACTCAATGTGCCCGAGCAGCGCCAGGTGCAAACCGCCGATGAGGCAGTCGCATTCCGGCGCGAGGTGGACAGTATCGTGATCAAGCCCGCGCGCGGTGAACAGGGCCACGGGGTGTTCGTCAACCTCGCCTCCGACGTCGAGGTGCGTGAGGCGTTCGACGCGCTCCGCGCCGACGACGAGGTCATCCTCGCGGAGCACTGCGTGGAAGGGGATGACCTGCGGATCGTCGTGATCGGCGACGAGGTAGTGGCCGCCGCCATCCGCCGCGCGCCGGAGATCCGGGGCAACGGCAAGTTGACCGCCGCCGAACTCATCGCCAAGCAAAGCCGCCGTCGTCGCGCCGCTACCGGCGGGGAGAGCGAAATACCGATCGACCCCGAAACCGACCGCTGCCTCAACGCCGCAGGCTTCGCCATGGAGGACATCATCCCGGAAGGCAGGAGTGTCACCGTGCGCCAGACCGCCAACCTGCATACCGGCGGGACGCTGCACGACGTCACCGACGACCTGCACCCGGAACTCCGCCGGGTGGCGCTGGCCGCCGCGCGTGCCCTGGAGATCCCGGTGGTTGGGCTCGACCTTATCGTGCCCGCGGCGGACTCCGCCGAGTACGCGATCATCGAGGCCAACGAACGCCCGGGACTCGCCAACCACGAACCGCAGCCCACGGCGGAGCGATTCGTCGACCTGCTGTTCCCCGAAACCGTAAACCACAACGCGCCCTGAGGAGGGCCTGACATGAACAAACCCGTACCAGGCGGGAAGGCGCGCACGCGCCAGCTCGCCGTCGATCGTGACTACCTCGTCCAGCGCATGCTGGATCTGCTGGCCATCCCCAGCCCCACCGGCATGACCGACCGCGTGGTTGCGTGGGTCTGCGAGGAGCTGGAATCCCTGGGCATTCCATTCGAGCTGACCCGCAGGGGCGCGATCCGCGCCGACATCCGCGGCGAAACCAGCAGCCCGGATCGCGCCATCGTCTCCCACCTCGACGTGATCGGGGCGATGGTCAAGGAACTTCTCCCGGGTAACCGCCTGCAGGTGGTGCCCATCGGCACCTGGTCGGCGCGCTTCGCAGAGGGTGCCCGGGTCACGGTGTACGCGGACGACCATCGCAGCTACCGTGGCACGCTTTTGCCGAAGAAGGCGTCAGGCCATGTCTACAACGAGGACGTCGACAAGCAGCCGGTGTCCTGGGACAACCTGGAATGCCGCCTCGACGAGGTATTCGACGGCGGCCGTACGGTCGCCGATCTTGGAATCCAGGTCGGCGACCACATCGCGGTGGACACCAATCCCGAGGTTTCGCCCAACGGTTTCATCAATTCACGCCACCTGGACGACAAGGCAGGGGTCGCCGCGGTGCTGGCGGCGGCGCGCGCGGTGACGCAGGAGGAATGCCACCTGCCATTCGACGTCCACCTGCTGTTCACGATCTCGGAGGAGGTCGGGGTGGGCGCTTCCCACGTGCTCCACGGTGATGTCTCGGAGCTGATCTCCATCGACAACGGCACCCTCGCGCCGGGACAGAACACCGCGGAATTCGGCGTCACCGTGGCAATGCAGGATTCGAGCGGTCCCTTCGACTGGCATCTCAGCCGCCACCTGCTTGAGCTCTGCCGCGACCATGACATCATCCATGCACGCGACGTGTTCCGTTACTATCGCAGCGATGCCGCGGCGGCGCTGGAGGCGGGCAACGACATTCGCACCGCGTTACTGTGCTTCGGACTCGACGCCTCCCACGGCTACGAGCGCACGCACCTGGATTCGCTGATGGCGCTGGCCAACCTGCTGACCCACTACATGCAGAGCCCGGCCCTGTTCGAACGGGACGATGTCACCATCGGGCCGGTGGGCGACCTGCTGGACAAGGCCTGACGGTCAGCCGTATCAGGTGCCGGTATCGCGCTGCAGGATACCGGTCAGGCAGCCGACGTTGCCGGCCGCCTTCGACAGTTCGTCGGTGGGTGTTGTCAGGCATTCGATGCCGAGACTTTCGAACCAGGCCTGGATCTTCGGCAGGCCGTCGACCATCAGGGTCCGCCGCGGTCCCAGGGTGACGAAGTTGATGCCGCGCCAGGAATCCGCCTCGTCGTCGAACGGCGCGAAGGCGACGCGGTAGCCGCGTTCTTCGAGTGCACGCACGGTGGCATGCGGCGTGCGCCGCGGCCAGGCGATCGCGAGGTCGCGGTCGGCGATGCGCAGCATGCCCATGAAGTGCATGGTGCCCCAGGGCATGTCCACCGCGATGGTTTCGACGTCTAGCTCGGCGAGCAGGTTCGAAATCTGGTCTATCGCGGCCTGGTTAGTGCGCGGCCCGCGGCCAATCATCGCAGTCACCGGATCCAGCCACACCAGGTCGGCGCCCTCGAAGGTCGCGCTGCCGGTCAGGGTCCTGAGGATCGGGATGCCGAGATCGGCGAGCCGGCGCGCGACCTGGCGTTCCTCGCCGGCGCGCACCGTGGAGGCGGGCCTTGCCAGGATCGCGCCAGCGGGCGTCATCACGAACAGGTCGGCGCAGAACATCTGGTTGGGCGCGCAGGGATATTTCGGTTCGACGAAGTGCACCTCGATGCCCAGCCGACGGTAGGTTTCGGCCATGCGCGCGTGTTCCTCGCGTGCCCGTCCTTCATCGAGAGCCTCGAGCATCTGCACCGTGTCAGGATCGTCACGCGCGGCCTCGAGTTCGTCGCCGGGTGCGTGCAGCAGGACCGCGCGCAGCTGCCGCCACTCCGAATCGATCCTGCAAGGGGCCCATACCGCGCCCAGTTCGTCGCGGTGGTCCGCTTCACGTTGCGACCAGTTGTCGCCGCCGTAGGCGGCGCTGCCGAAGGTGCTTTTCAACCTGTTCATGAATCGTTGCCCAGCTGGATGATTTCGACGATCTCTGTATATCCACGCGATTCCGCATGCTGGAGCGGAGCGATGCCATCGCGGTCGGCAATGGCGGGGTCCGCGCCCGCTTCGACCAGGTAACGAACCGTAGCAGTGTGATCGGGTCCACCGTCTCCCAGCACCACGGCTTCCATCAATGCCGTCCAACCCAGGTTATTCACGTGGTCGAGTGGCGCGCCGCCCGCGATGAGGCGCCGGACCACTTCGTGATGACCGAGGTGGGCCGCGGCGATCAGGGCGGTGCCGTTATAGACGCTGGTGACGAGGTCCGGTCGATTGCCCAGATCCATTGCCAGGGAAACGAGCGCGGGATCATCCGCCACGGCCGCGATGGTCAGGACATCGTAGACGCCATTTTCCAGGGCGTTCATGTCCGCGCCGGCATTCGCCAGCGCCTCAAGGGCTTCGTCGTTCGATGCAAATGCGGCGACATGCGCAGGTGTACGGTTGGCGAGGTCCCGCGCATTCACATCGTGTCCGGCCGCGGCAAGCTGACGTATGGCCTCGACATCATTCTCATGGGCGGCGCGATGCAACCCGTCATAGCCCGCGATATCAGACGAGGACGGTGGGGTCTGGGCATCCGCGGCGGCGGCAGCAGTAATTGACAGGAATACAAGGAGCCGTCTGCACCAGGGTGAGAGGGTGTGGCGTAATCGTGTTCCCACGGATTTCGAATGCATTATTGTTCCCTGGTCTCCCGCCATTCAGCAGTTCCTCTGGTTGGTTACGGGCCGCCGCTCTGGCTACTTCATCTCGAAGCCACGATCACGCAGAAAGCCCCGCATGTGTGGCCGAGACTCCCGCCCGAGCAGAGCGGCCATCTGCCCGCTCCAGGTGGCGTCGCGGTTGTTGCTGCCGCGGCTGAGATAGTAGTCGTTCATCGTCCGGTCATACTCCGCGATGCGCTCGCGGTCACCGGAATCGTCGTAGCGGTTTTCCTTCAGCACTACGTCCACCGGCAGGCGCGGTTTCACCTCGGGATCCTGGTCCGGGTAGCCAAGGCAGAGTCCGAACACGGGGTAGACGTGGCGCGGCAGCGCCAGCAGCCCGGCGGCTCGCGCCGGGTCGTTGCGGATGGCGCCGATATAGCAGATACCGAGCCCCTCGGACTCCGCCGCCACTACGACGTTCTGCGCCATGAGCGCGGTATCCACCGTGGCGATGATGAACTGCTCGGTGAACCCCTCGGTGGGTGTCCTGCCCTGCCATTCGCAGCAGCGCGACGAGCGATGGAGATCGGCGCAGAACACGAGGAATTCCGCGGCCTGCTCCACCTGCACCTGGCCAGCAGCGATGTCGCGGAACGCGCTGCGCAATTCCCGATCGGTGACGCGGATCACACTCACGCCCTGGAGGAAGCTCGAACTGGCGGCGGCCTGCCCTGCGCGGATGAGCGTGTCGAGGAGGTCTGGCGGCAACGGCCGATCGGTGAAACGGCGGATGGAGCGGTGGGCGAGGAGCCCTTCGATGACGGGGGACACGGTGATGACGCTGTCGGTTGCAGGGGCAGGCTATTCTCCGGGTCTGCCCCGGGAGGTCAAGCCGGCGCGGGATGTATCCGAAGTCTCACCGGTGACCTGCTTGCCGGCGCCGCGTAAAATGCCGCGCTAAGTCGTCATTCCACCCGAGGTGCCCGATGTCCCTTTCACCTTTCCACAGACCCGGGCGGCTGTCGTCCCTCGTCGCAGCATTGCTGTTGTGGCTGTTGCACGCATCCAGCCATGCGGACGCTCCTGTTGGATGGGATTTCCAGCCCTTCGACACTGCGCGCGCGGCCGCTGAGCGCGAGCAGAAGCCGCTGTTCGTCTATTTCGGCCGCCATGGCTGCCCCACCTGTGCGCGCGTCAACCACGAGAGTCTTTCCGACCCCACGGTACGGGAGCGGTATCACGCCAACTACGTGCTCGCCTACGTGGACACGGAGAGCGGCGAGCGTCTGCACCTGCCCGCCGGCGAGCGCACCACCGAGATGGATCTCGGTATTCGATACGAGGTGTACGGCACCCCGTTTTTCTTCTTCATGGAACCGGATGGGTCCAACATCACCCGTATTCCCGGCTATGTCAGCGCAGCGCAATTCCTCGGGCTCGATGCCTGGGTTCATGGGGGATACTATCGGACGATGTCGCTGCAGGAGTTCGCCACGGGGGGCTCATGATGAAGCTTGCCGGGGTGCTCCTCGGGATTCCGCTTGCCGCGGGGGCCGCGCCCTGGACGTTCTCCGCGCCGGTCACCGTTTCCGAACCCGCCGAGGGCGTTGTGTACCATCACCTTGACGGGGCGGGTCGCCGGCACCTCGCGGTATCCGGCGGGTCCATCGCCCTGGTCTGGGAAGATGACCGCGACGGCTCTCCCCGGGTTTACGCGGCGACCATGCCGCTGGACGGGGAACAGTTTGGCCCGGCGATTCCGCTGGGCAGGGGGGCGGAATCCTATGCCCCGTCCATCGCCCCGTTACCAGGGGGGCGATGGGTCACCGCCTGGGAGCAGGACGGCGGGATCCACGCGGCGGTGCTTGAAACCGGCCGTGCCGGCGCGGAGACGCAACTCTCCAGTGATCCCGCCCGCCAGGTCAACCTGGCAAGCACCGCCGACGGCCGTGCCCTTGCAACCTGGGCCCGGCGTACGGGCCGGGACCAGGTGCTGGTGTTCAGTGAGCTCTCGTTCGGGGACGGAAACGTGTCCGCCACCTTGCCGGCAACGGTGACGGCGCCGGGCACCAGCGGTTACCAGGGATTCCCGGATGCCGCCTGGCTGGCGGATGGCGCGCTGCTGGTCACCTGGGAGGACCGGCGCGCGGGTCATACCCGGTTGTATGCCAGTCGCCGGTCGGCGGGCGGGTTGTTCGGCCGGGAAGTCCAGCTCAACGAACACAACGAGGCGGTGGCGACCGAAGACTATCTTGCCAACAAGGGCAGCGGCGCGATGCGGGTGAGCGTGGCCGCGGATCCCGGCGGCGCGGTCCGGGCCGTCTGGCTCGACAAGCGCAACCCGGGATCCGGCTATGCTGTGTGGGGCGCGTCGAGCGCCGACGGCGGCAGGTCGTTCGGCGCCAACGAGCGCGTCCAGGACACGATGGGCGACGCGGTAGCCCAGTGGCATGCCTCCGTGGCCCACGGCCCGGGCGGTTTCGTGGCGGCCTGGGACGATGCGCGGGAAAACTGGAGCGACGAGACGGAGAGCGGTGATGTCGTGATCTCCTGGCAAACGCCGACGGGATGGAGCGAGGATCTAATCGTCCCGGGAGCTTCCGGACCCGGCTATCAGGGCAGCCCGGTGATCGCGCTGGATGCGAGCGGGGCGCTGCACCTCGTGTTCATCGAGAGCGATGTGCCAGGCGAGCCCACCCACCTGCGGTACCTGCGCGGCACGCCGTCCGGCTAGCCCGACACCTCGAAAATCGCGCTGGCGGTCGTCGGTCCCGGACCGGTCGGCCCTCCTGTCGTGTCAGACATTGCGCCGATCTTTCCGGGGTTGTTACCGGCCGCCAAATGCCTGCCTGGCCTTTGCCCCGCAGCCCCGGTCGGAGGACGAGAGGGCGATAGCGCCCGGGCGCTATCCCGGGGTCGTGCTTTCGCGGCCGAATCCCGGGATCGACGATCTGGGGTGCCTCTACCGGGAGCGACAGCCTTCGTTCCGAGTCGAAGTCCACGTCTGCAAGAGCGAGATCGATAACCCGCCAGAGGCATACCTCTGGGATGACTGGTTCCACGTCCAGGGGCTGGATGGGGTTGCCACCGTCAACATTGTCCGCCATCCCTGCAGCTACCATCCCGTGGCTTATCACCTCACGGGTACCCGGCAGCTTGACGACATCGTCGCTTCGGTTTTTACCTGACGGTTTGTCCCGGCGGCCATTGGCCCCGGCCCTGGATCAGGCGGGTCCGAATGTCAAATCGATCAGCGGTTCTACTCCCGCCAATCGGAATTTCAGCGGGGTCGGTACGGTAGCGGCCTTGGCCTGGGACGAGGGGCCGGGAGGGGCCGCGGGCGCGAATAGGGCGGTCGCGCATGGGGCGGCCGTGCATGGGGCGGCCGCGGGCGGTAATATGGTCGGTAATAGTCGGGCCTGTATACGGGAACCGGAATCACGGCGGGGCTGGTAACGATGGTGGCCGGAGCCCTGGCGTCGTTCTGTGCCTGTATCCGGGCCTCTTCTTCCCTCGCCTCGTTTCGCGCCGCGAGATCCTCGCTGATCTTCTGCTGCCGCTCCCTGGCCGCCTGGACGTCTTCCGCCGAGGGCTCCGGCAGCGTGTCGAGTACCTGCGTATCGTGTCCCTCGCCCGGCGGTTCCGTGGTGTAGGTCACGTTGCCGTCCTCGTCCACGACCTTGTAGATTTCCTGGGCTGCCACGTGGTTGGTGGTAACGATAGCCACCGACAACGCCAGTGACGCTGCACGCTGCCACCCGCAAAGTTGTTTGCGAATCAAGTTCACGACGGCATGACTCTTCGCTAGCCCGGTCCCTGGGGAAAGCAGGGCAGGGTGTCGCCAATCTCGTACCAGTCGGCCTTGTCGTCGACGTAGATGTGATCCACCGGACCCTGGCCCGGATCATCGTCGAGGGCGCCCAGCGGAATGGTGGCGTAACCGTGCTCCCGGTTGATCCGCGGCAGGCCCGAGCCACAGCGGTCGCAGAAGGCATGGGTGAATCGGCTTGCCTCGGGTGGCTTGTAAATACGCAGGTGTTCCTCGCCACGGGTGAAGCGCACGCCATCAGCCGAGGTGAAGCCATTGGTGGTGAAGGCAGCCGCCCGTGCGCGCCGGCAGCGGGAGCAGTGGCAGTTGTGCACCACCTTGAAGGGCTCGAGGACTTCGAACGCCACCGCACCGCAAAGACAGCTGCCCCGGGCGACCACGCCGTCCGGCCTGGGTGGCAGCTCCCGGTCGGCGATCACGGTGCCCTCCTCGGATGGTGAAAACTCTTCGTACTGCGGCAGGGCATCGGTGATCCGGTGCCAGGGCGCCTTCGAGGCGACGAAGATATGCGCGGATGCGCCGGGGCCGTGGGTGTGGCTGCCCGCGGGGATGGCCACGGATTCGCCCCGTTCTCCACCGCTCGGCACCATGGAGCCACACTTGGAGCAGAATGCCCGCTCTACGCCGGGGGAGGACTCGTAGGCAACCAGGGTGTCGTTACTGCCGGTCCACGAAAACCTGTCGGCAGGAACGAAGTAATACGTACCGAAGGCGGCGCCGTGGGCCTTGCGGCACATCGCACAGTGGCAGTGATACGCCGCATCCGGCGTGCCGCTGAAGGTCCAGGCGATGTTGCCGCACAGGCAGCTGCCGGTATGGGATGTCATGGAATGCTTCCGGGATCTCTCTGAGACCGGGAAGTCTAACCCATCGGCGCCGCCTGTCTTCTCCCGGGATCGGGCAGGGCTTTTGGCCCCTTTGCAGGGGCGACGGGATTCTTCCGCGTCAGACGTCCAGCATCAGCTTGCGCGGCTTGCGCATGCCGGCGATCTTGCAGGCCTGCTGACCGTAGCCGCGGGGAAAAAGGTCGTAGAGATAGCGCCGGGTGGCGCGCTCCGGGCCCCAGGTGGTCTTCATGTGCCGGAGCACCGTGCGCGCCTCCGGCACGGTCTGGTATTCCTCGAAATGGGCGCGCACGAAACGCACGATCTCACGGCGCTCGGCATTCATTTCGAGGGATTCCTCGCGCGCGAACGCCTCCACCAGGCCGGGATGCCAGTCGGTGGCGTCTTCGAGAAAACCTTCCTCGTCCCGGTCGAGGCCGGCGAGGCTGTCTGTGGGTCTTGACATACCTGGTAAGTATTGTTGTACCTGCTTCAGCCTAGGTCATGAAGCCGTGGCGGCGCAATCTCCCGGAAGGGCAGGTCTGCGGCCCGTGTTCCGGGCTACAATGCGCCTGTCATGGTTACCATTCCCCTGCGTACCGTTTCCCTCGCGGAGCCCCTGGAAACCCTGGGACCCAACGGCCGCATCGGCATGGTGGCGCTGGCGACAGACCTTTGCACCGAATCCGATCTGCGGCGCATGCTCCCACCCGGCGTGGAGCTGTATACCAACCGGGTCAGTAACGTGAACCCGGTCACCGCGGAGAACCTGCGCGCCATGGCGCCGGATATCGGCCGCGCGGCGGCAGGCATCGTTCCTGACGTGGACCTGGACGTGATGATCTACGGCTGTACCTCGGGTACGGTGATGATCGGCGAGGAGGAGGTCAGGCAACGCATGCAATCGGCCCGCGGCGCCTTTCCCTGCACCACGCCGGTGACCGCCGCGCTGGCGGCCATCGCAGCGTTCGGTGTCAACAAGGTATCCATTCTCACGCCCTACCTGGCAGCGGTGAATGCCGAGGTGGCGAGTTACTTCAGCGGCCGCGGGCTCGACGTGCGCGGCATCACCGGATTCGATATCGCCAGCGACGCCGACATGACCCGGGTCTCACCGGAATCGATCTACCGGGCGGCACTTGAAGCTTGCGCCGATGACGCCGAACTGCTGTTCATCTCCTGCACCGCGTTGCGCGCGGCGGGGGTGGTGGGGCGGATCGAGGGCGCGCTGGGCAAGCCCGTGATCACCAGCAACCAGGCCATGGTCTGGCATGCGCTGGAACTGATCGGCCGGCCCTACCGCGTCAGCGGTTTCGGCACGCTGTTCGAGCGTCGCCTGGAACGCGCCGCCTGATCCGCCCGTTGGACTACCCGGCGGGACGCGCCCCGGGGTTCACACCGACAGCACAGGGCACTTCGCCAGGCTGGTGACCTTGTGCGCCACCCCGCCGAGCAGGTCGTTGCTCGAATCGCTGAGGCCGCGCTTACCGAGTACGATCAGGTCGGCATCGTGTTCCTTGCTGAAGCGGATGATCTGGCGCGCGGGTCCGCCATTGATGTAGAACGCGCGTACGTTGCTGGCGCCCTGCTCCAGTGCATGGGCCTTGGATTGTTCCGCCACCTCGCGCGCGTACTGTTTCATCGCCTCGTCGGTGGACGATGTCGTTTCCTCCTGCACCCAGCTTACCGAGGCCTTCCACAGGTTGTGGTCGCGGTAAACCGAGAGAAGGAGGAGTTCGCTATCGAAGGATTTCTGCAGCGCTATCGCGGCATCCAGGGCGCGCGCGGCGCCCTGGGATCCGTCTACCGCGACCAGGATTGTCTTGAACATCGGTTTCTCAGCCATGTTATTTGTCAAAGGCGACGTCGCGCAGGAAGAGCGCGATTTCCGGGAAGTAGATCAGCAACACCGAGACGGTCAACAGCATCACCACGAACGGCGGTGTGCCGCGGATAACCTCGAGATAGGGTCGCTTGAACACCGCCACCGCGGTGAATATGTCGCAACCGAAGGGTGGCGTCGCCGAGCCGATGGCCGCCTGAAGCGTGATCAGGGTGCCGACCAGGATCGGATCGAGCCCGGTGCTCTTGACCACCGGTGCAAAGATCGGCACGAGGATCAGGATCACCACGATGGGATCGACGAACATGCAGCCGATAAAGAACGCGATCGCAATGGTGAACAGCACCCCGGTCTGTCCCATCTGGTCGATACCTATGGCGGCGAGAAGCTGCTGCGGGATCTGTGCGAAGGACAGCACCCAGGCAAAGGCCGCGCCCGCGCCGACGAGGATGAACACCACTGCGGTGACCATGCCGGTGGACTTGGCGATGCGGTAGAAGTCCTTGATCGTGACGGAGCGGAAGATCACCGCCTCCAGGAACAGCGCGTAGAGCACGCTCGCCGCCGCCGCCTCGGTGGGGCTGAACACGCCGCCGAAGATGCCGCCGATGATGAGCACGGGGAAGCCAAGTGGCCAGAGGGCGCGCTTGATCGCGGTCATGCGTTCGCTCCACGTCGCCTTGTTCTCGGTGGGGACGTTGTTCATCTTCGCGTAGATCATGCTGTAGATCGAGAAGAAAAACAGGATCAGAAGACCGGGCCCAAGACCCGCGATGAACAGTTCGGGGATCGAGGACTTGGATACCACGCCGTAGATGATCATGCCGATGCTCGGCGGGATCAGGAAGGCGATGTCACTGGAGTTCACGATCAGGGCGAGGACGAAGGAATCCTTGTAGCCGCCCTTGAGCATGCGTGGCCTGAGCGGGCTGCCCACCGCCACCACGGTAGCCTGGGTGGAGCCGGACACCGCGCCGAACAACGCGCAGGCGGAGGATGTGCTGACCGCGAGGCCGCCGCGGACATGGCGGACGAATGCCATCACCATGTCGATCAGGCGATCCGCGGACTGGCCACGGGTCATGATGTCGGCCGCGAGAATGAACATCGGCACCGCGATCAAAGAGGCAGGGCGGATGCCACCGAGCATCTGCTGTACCATGAACTCCGTCTTGCCGATATCGCCGAACAACTCGATAACGCCGATGAAGGCGCCGGCGATCAACGGAATCATCATGGGAAAGCCCAGCAGCAGCAGAACCACCATGGCCAGGAATATTGTCATCGCCATGGTTCAGACCTCCACTTCGCGGGCTTCCTGCTCGTGCAGGTCGGTAGACAGGTAGATGTCCTTCTCACGGATGTTCTTGACGAACGTGAGCAGGTACTGGACCCCCGTGACGAAGAATCCCACCGGCACCCAGACATAGGAGAGGTACACCGGGATGCCCAGTGCCGGGTAGACCCGCCCCTTGGAATACAGGTTAAGTATGTACTGTAGCGCGTACCAGGCCAGGAACAGCATGCAGGCCGCGGTGACCGCGGTGATGATGGTCATCAGCACCTTGCGCACGTTGTCCGGCATGGCATCGTAGATCGCGGACATCCGGATATGGCGACCGTGGCGGGCGGCATAGCCGATGCCGGCGAACGTGACCAGCAGGATGAAGATGCTGTTCAGTTCCTCGGCGAACGCGATGGAGTGGTTGAAGGCGAAGCGGCTGATGACATTGGTGATCGTGTTGATCGCCATCAGGATGACGCCGACCGCCATGATGATCTCCTCGAGCCGGGCGATGAAGCCGTCGATATGGTCGAGGATGCCGGTTCTGGCGGCTGGGTTGCTGGGTGTCTCGTTCATGATTCCGGTTCCTGGCAGGGTCGATGCGAAAAAGCCGGTGGTCGATCAATGGATCGTCCACCGGCTGGACACCGCGATCGGGTCGCGGTCACGAAACGGAATACCGGAAAGCCGCCGCGCGCGAACACGCGGCGGCGCCACACCGGCATCCGTTGCTTTCGCAATTAGCTGCGCGCGGCCTCGATGTCCTTTTTCATCTGCTCGATGATGGCCTTGCCACGCTCGCCGGCACGCTCGATGAAGGCTTCCTCGACCGCTGCGGCGCGTTCCTCGAAGGCTGCCCGCTCTTCATCGGTCAGGCGGTTGATCACCACGTCGGGATTGGTTTCCTTGATCTTCGCGAGTCCCTTGGCATCCAGTTCCACCGCGAGGTCGAGGATGTAGTCCTGTGCGGCATTTGCGGCATCCTGGATCAGTTGCTGGTCTTCCGCGCTGAGGCCGTCGTAGAAGTCGGCGTTGGCCATTACCGCGGTGGTGTACTGGGCATGCCCGGTGTAGGTCAGGACCGGCGCGAGATCGTCAAGCCCGTAGGCCTCGATCCAGATCGTCGGATTCTCCTGGCCGTCCACCATGTTGGTCTTGAGGGCGCCGATCAGTTCACCCCAGGGCAGGGCGATAGGAGAGGCGCCGAATGACTCGTAGGTCTCGAGCAGCAGCGGCGAGGTCATGGTGCGGATCTTCATGCCTTCGAGTTCCTCCGGCGTGCGAAACTCTTCCTTGGTGGTGACCACCTGTTCGCCCTCGGGGAAGATCGCCAGCAGTTCGAGTCCGTGCTCGCGGTAGATCTCGTGGAACATCTCGTTCACCGCCTTGCCTTCCTTGAAGTAGGTGCGCACTTCCACGGGGTCGGTGGGCTGCACGTAGGGCACCAGGAATGCTTCCGCTTCGGGAATCATCGCGCCGGTGAAACCGGGGGACTGGTCGATGAATTGCAGCAGGCCCGCCTGGGTCTGTTCCATCGCGTCCGCGGATTCGCCCAGCGTGCCCACCGGGTAGATCTGGATCGTGTGATCGGAGTTGGCCTCGATCTCCTCCTTGAACTTCGCGGCGTACAGGCCCTGCGGGTCGTCCGCGCCTTCTTCATGCACGTACTTCCAGTTATCCGCCTGGGCAGTGCCGGCGAGCCCCAGCAGGGCGGTGATGGCGATAAGTTTCGTGGTTTGCTTCATTGGGTTTCCTCTCTCTTTCGTTAAGTGTTGGGGAATCGTTGAGGCTTACAGCGCGCCGTCGCGCTGCAGGCCCTGGCAGACCTGGTCCATGGAACGGCGGACGATCTCCGCGATCTCTGCGATTTCTTCCCTGGTGGTGACCAGGGGCGGGGCGAATCCAAGGATGTCGCCGTGGGGCATGGCGCGCGCGATCAGCCCGTTTTCCAGGCAGGCCGCGGACAGCCGTGCGCCGGCCTTGTATTCGGCGGCAAGCGGTGTCCGCGCCGCCGGATCGGCCATCAACTCGATGGCAGCCAGCATGCCGACGCCACGCACCTCGCCGATGACGGGGTAATCGCTGACCGCGTCCGCCAGCGTGTCGCGCAGCGTGGTGCCGAGATCGCGCACGTGCTCGACGATGCCTTCCTGCGCGATCACGTCGAGGTTGGCATTGGCCGCCGCCACGGAAATCGGGTGACCGGAATAGGTATAGCCATGGGAGAACGGGCCCACCTCGTCGGAATGCTGCGACAGAGCGTCGGCGACCTTCTCGCCGATCAGTACGGCGGATAGCGGCGCATAGGCCGAGGTCAGCCCCTTGGCGACGGTGATCAGGTCGGGCACGATGCCGTAGACCGAACTGCCGAAGTCGGCGCCGATACGGCCAAACGCGGTGACCACCTCGTCCGCGATCAGGAGCACGTCGTACTTCTTCAGTACCGCCTGGATCTCTTCCCAGTAGCCCTCCGGCGGCGGGGTGATGCCGCCGGTGCCGAGTACCGGCTCGCCGATCAGCGCGGCCACCGTGTCGGGACCTTCCCGCAGGATCAGTTCTTCCAGTTCCGCAGCGCGGCGGCGGGAAAATTCCCGCTCGCTCTCGCCTTCATTCGCGCCACGGTAGTAATGGGGCACGCCGGTATGGAGGATGTTGCCCACCGGCAGGTCCATGTGATCGTGGTAGAACGCCATCCCGGTCATCGAGCCGGACACCACCGAGCAGCCGTGGTAGCCGCGTTCGCGCGCGATGATCTTCTTTTTCTGCGGCTTGCCGATCAGGTTGTGGTAGTGCCAGACCAGCTTGGCCTGGGTCTCGTTGGCATCAGACCCCGAGAGACCGTAGAACACCTTCTTCATGTTGCCGGGCGCCATGTCCACCAGCCGCTGCGACAGCCGAGCGAGCTCGCGTGTGGTATGACCGGCATAAGAGTGGTAGTAGGCAAGGCGGGTAGCCTGGCGCGCGATGGCGTCGGCGACCTCGGTACGGCCATAGCCGATGTTGACGCAGTAGAGCCCCGCAAAGCCGTCGATGGACGTCTTGCCGCTGGCGTCGGTGATGCGAATGCCCTGGCCGGTCTCGATGATACGTGGACCGCCGGTTTCATTCTGTTCGAATGCCCGCACCGGGGTAAACGGATGCAGTACCGCGGCCCGGTCCATGCGCGAAATGGCATCGGTGTCGAGGGCGGCGGTGGCGTCGGCGCCACTAGCGGCGACCTGTTCTTGAGCTTGGTTCATCTTGGAGCGAATACGTCGAATGACTTCAGTTGAAATTGAGGCAGATCACCTGGGTCTCCAGCATGTCGGCCATGGCATGGCGGACGCCTTCGCGCGACCGGCCTGCCGGAAACGGACCACCGAAAGGCATGTCGTCGGTGCGAAAATCGGTGCTGTCATTGACCACGATGCAGCCGGTGCGCAGGCGGCGGAGCGTGAAAGGCGGCGCCAGGCTGCGTGTGAATACCGCGGTGGCAAGGGAAGCCTCGGCATCGGCGAGTCGCGCCACGGCGTCATCGACTGAGTCGATTCTTTCGACGACGGTGATCGGGCCGAACACCTCCTCGCGGACGATGCGTGCATCGGCGGGCGTGTCCGTGAGGATGGTGGGCTGAAAGCCGCGCGCGAGGCGCTTGCCGCCAGTCACGACGTGCCCGCCGCGTTGCACGGCATCGCTGACGAATGCCTCGCAGCGACTGATCGCGGCATCGTCGATCAGCGGGCCCATGTCGGTGTTCTCGTCCATGGGATCACCGGTGCGAATCTCTTGCGCGAGCGCGGTGAGCCGTTCCAGCACCGGTTCGTAGACTGGTGTGGCGACCAGCACCCGCTGGACGTGGAGGCAGTTCTGGCCCGCCGCGGCAAACATGCCCGAGGCGAGTCGATCCGGTGTCGTTTCAGGATCGGCGTCCGCAAGCACGATGCTGGCGCAGACGCCGCCCAATTCCAGGCTCACTGGCCGGCCCTCGGCAACAGTGGCGATGTGGGCGCCCACCGCTCGCCCGCCGGTAAAGCTGAGCATGCGCACCGCCGGATGACGTACCAGCTCATCACCCGCGTCCGCTGAGGTGTCGTCGAGCACCTGGAACGCGTGCTCGGGCAAGCCGCTCTCGAGGAACAGCTCTCTCAGGCGTCGCGCGGGGCCTGGTGTTCGCCCGTGGGGCTTGAGGATGACGGGGCATCCCGCGGCGATAGCGGGACCCACCTTGTGCGCCACCAGGTTGAGCGGGTCGTTGAACGGCGTGATCGCGGCGACCAGGCCCACCGGGCGCTGCGTGGTCCAGCCGGAACGGTTGTCTCCCGCCACGGTGCGGTCGAATGCCAGTGTCTCACCGCCGATGCGCAGGGCCTCCTCGGCGGCGATTTCCAGCGTGGTGGCCGCGCGCGTTACTTCACCACGGGCCTCGCGAATGGTCTTGATGCCCTCGCGCGTGATCAGCCGGGCGAGTTCAGCGGACGCGGTGCGGACGGCTTCCGCGGTATCACGCAGCCAGTGCGAACGCTGGTATGCCGGGGATTCCGCGAGGACGTCTTCCGCCGCGACGCCCTGTTTCACCATCGTGCCTACGGTCGTGTCCGCGGCCCCGGGGCCGGAGAATACGCGGGCGTTGGATGGGCAATGGGAGGCCTGACTGGCGCTGGACACGGCGGAGATAAATTGGAATTACTGGGGCGGGTCGACTTCATTCTACGGAATCGTTACGCTTGCATGCGGCGTATTCATTGCCGATCACGCCGGAATCCTGCAAAGAAATGAAACTGGACGCAGAAAACCAACTTGACGACATCGATCAACACCTGCTACGCCTGTTGCAGAAGGATGCGCTGATGGTAGCGGAGCAACTCGGCAATGCCGTGGGGCTCTCGGCGACCGCCGCCAAACGCCGGGTGAACCGTCTGCGCGAGAGCGGCGTGATCGTGAAGGACGTATCCGTGGTGAACCCGAAGAGCGTGGGCCTCGAGGTATTCACCCTGGTGATGGTCAATCTCGAGCGTGACAGGCCGGAAATCCTGCAGAGCTTTCGCCAGGCAATTGAAAGGCATCCGCGCATCGTCCAGGGCTTCTACGCCACCGGCGACGCGGACTTCGTGCTCCTGGTGGCATCGCGTTCGCTGGAGGAATACGAGCGCTTTACCCGCGAACTGTTCTGGGAAAACCCCAACATCCGCAGCTTCCGCACCATGGTGGTGATGAACCAGGTCAAGGTGGGCTACGCATTACCCATTGGCGACCAGGCGGTGGAAGTGGGCTGAGCACAACGCGTTCCCCGGAAGCTACCGATCCGGGCCGTCACCCTGGTCCGGTCTGACCGTCAGGCACTCTCCGCGCCCGGGCGGCCTGCTTCCGGATCTCTCCTGATTGGTGATGAACAATTCACCATGTTAGGATGAAAGTGATCGTGCATGCACGAATCACTCCATTGCTTCATCTTCTTCTGACTCGTTCCCTGTCCATCCGCCTGCTGATCATGGGGTAGCAAATTCCCGTCCATGGCAACTGTTGTCTCCGGCGTTATTCGCAATAGCGCTGCTGGTCATCGTCCCCATGTCGTTCATCCTGGTCTACTCGTTCTACGAGAACGTCGACCTGGCGGTGGACGTGGCGGCCTTCCAGTTCTCCAACTGGCGGGAACTGTTCACCGACGACTACTATCACTACGCGATCTGGAAGACGCTGCGCATGTCGATCATCGTCACGGCGCTCGCCGCGGTGCTCGGCTATATCCCGGCCTACTTCATCGCCATGACCCGCTTTCGGCACAAGTGGCTGCTGCTGCTGTTGCTGATCCTGCCGTTCTGGGTCAGCTTCATCATCCGTACGCTGTCCTGGATACATATTCTCGGTAACCAGGGCGCAATCAACGGGGTGTTGCAATGGCTGGGCATCGTCGAGGAGCCCGTGGCGATGATGTTCACTGAACTGACGGTGATCATCGGCTTCCTCCACGTGTTCCTGCCGTACATGATTCTGAACATCTATGTCAGTCTCGAAGGCATCGACCGCAACCTGGAACCCGCGGCGCGCACGTTGGGCTGCACCCCGTGGCAGGCCTTCCGCGAGGTGACCCTGCCGCTGTCGATACCCGGGCTCGGCGCGGGTTGTTTGCTGGTGTTCGTGTTGACGGCGGGCAGTTACGTGACGCCACTGATCCTCGGCGGGCCCGACGATTTCCTGTTCGGCAACCTGATCTACGACGCCATCATCTCCGAGCTGAACTGGCCGATGGGAGCCACGCTTTCCTTTGCCCTGCTACTGCTGCTGGGGCTGGTGGTCGTCGCCTACAGCCGGATGATGGGTCTGAACCAGCTCTATAAGGCGTTCAGCTAGCCCCATGCGCGCGTGGACGTTGATCAAGGCCTATACCGCGCTGGTGTACGTGTTCATGTTCGCGCCCATTGCCGTGGTCCTGCTGCTGGCGTTCAACGACTCCCAGTTCGGTGGCTTTCCCATCGAAGGCTTCAGTTTTCGCTGGTTCCACGAACTGATGCAGAACGAGGCCATCATCCGCGCCTTCAGGACATCGTTTGCGCTCGGCCTGCTGACCGCGGTGATCGCGACCACGATCGGTATCATGGCGTCGCTTGCCCTGGTGCGTTACAGCTTTCCGGGGAAAAACCTGGTTTCCACGTTGCTGATCGCGCCGATCCTGGTGCCGGAAACCGTCCTCGCGGTAGGGCTGCTGATTTTCCTGCGATGGCTCTCCGTTCCACGTTCCTTTTTCCTGCTGCTCGTCGGGCATGTCATCATCGCGATTCCGTTCGTGGTGCTGGTAGTGCAGGCGAGACTGGTGGGAATTCGCCGCGAGTACGAGGAGGCGTCGCGCAGCCTGGGCGCGAATCCACTGCAGACTTTCTTCCAGGTGACACTGCCGCTGCTGATGCCGGCGGTATTCGCGGGCGCGCTGTTCGCGTTCACCATTTCTTTCGACAACATCACGGCCACCATTTTCTGGCGCCCTTCCGGCTCGGAAACGGTACCCACCCAGATATTCGGCATGCTGCGCCACTCCGTCAGCCCGGAAATCAATGCGCTGGGTTTCGTCATGATCGTCCTGACCGTCGGCATCCCGCTGCTCGCGGGAGGCCTGGCCAGATATTTTTCACGCAAGCAGACCTGATATTCGCTATCCGGTCATTCACCAACCACAGAGAAACATTTATGAAAAAGCAAGGTACAACGAGACGCTACGAACAACTCCGCGAGCGGGTTGGCAATGGAGACATCGACCGGCGGTCCTTCATGGGCCTGCTGGGATGCGCCGGACTGGCCGCGGGAGTCGTCGGCAAGCCGATGGATCTGTTCGTCCGCCAGGCCCTGGCCGCGGGCACGGAACTGTATTTCGAAGGCTGGGGCGGGGTCGTCAGCGAGGCCCTGCGCAAGCATGCCTTCGACCCCTACGAGGCGGAGACGGGCAACAAGGTCATCGACGCCACTTTCGGCGGCGAGGAAGAGGTGCTGACCAAGGTCAAGGCAGCCGGCAATACCGACGGACACAACATCCTCCATTCCTCCGGGATCACCTGGTACAAGCGCTGGGTGGACAACGGTTACGACGTCGCGCTGAACGAAGGCAACATTCCCAACCTCTCGCTCGTCATGGAATCCATCATGGCGCCGTTTCGCGCGATCACGCCGGAAAGCCTGTCCGCAGTCCCCTACGACTTCGGCACCACGGGCATCGCCTACAACACCAACTACGTCAGCGAGGAGGACGCGAAAGCCATGGGCGCCAACCTCCTGCTCAACAAGGATCTCGAGGGCAAGATCGGTGGCTGGGGCGGCGACTGGGCCAACCGCGCCTGGTATGGCGCGCTGCAGTCCGACCAGGACCCCAACAACATCCAGGACTGGGATGCCGTCTGGGACAAGGCCAGGGAACATCGCGCACTGGTTGCCAAGTATTGGGAGTCCGGCGCGGAACTGATGGACCTGCTGGCCAAGGAGGAGATATACGTGACCGAGGCCTGGTCGGGCCGCGTCGCCGCGCTGCAGGCCCAGGGCCATCCCATTGGTTACATCGACCCGAAAAACGGCCTCGCCTGGATGGAGAGCATGTTCGTGCTCAAGGGCTCACCCATGGAGGAAGCCGAGCAATTGCTCAACTTCATGCTCGAGCCCGCCACCGCCATCGCCGTGGCGGAGGGCCAGAAATATCCGCCATCCCTGGATCCGAGCAAGGTCGAGATGACCGACGTCGTCAAGGGACTGCCGGCGTTCGATCCCACCGGCAAGCTCGACGGTTTGGTATTCCGCGATCCGGATGTCTGGACCGAGGTGGAGAAGGACCAGAAAAAGGCCTGGAACCGCGTCAAGAAAGGCGCTTGATTCAGGCAATCGATACCCCGGGTGCCTGCACCCGGGGTGAATCCGGACTGCTTTCGGACTGAACCATGGCGAGGGTAGAACTCAGGGGCGTCACCAAGGCATTCGGCCTCGTGCGTGCGGTGCAGAAGGCGGATATCACGTTCGAGGAGGGTTCATTCACGACCCTCCTGGGACCGTCGGGGTGTGGCAAGACGACCATCCTGCGCATGATCTCGGGCCTGGAATCGCCAACCTCGGGAGACATCCTGATCGGTGACCAGCGGGTCAACGAGATTCCGATCCACAAGCGCAACCTCGGGCTGGTGTTCCAGAACTATGCGCTGTTTCCGCACAAGACGATCGCGGAAAACATTGCATTCGGACTGAAATACCGCAGCGTGGAAAAATCCGAAATGCAGGAACGCGTGAAGAACGCGCTCGAGGTGGTCAGGCTCCCCGGTGTGGAAGACCGCTATCCGGCACAGTTGTCCGGCGGACAGCAGCAACGCATCGCCCTGGCCCGGGCCATCGTCATCGAGCCCAGCGTCCTCCTGCTGGACGAGCCGCTTTCCGCGCTCGACGCCAACCTGCGCGAGGAAATGCGGGTGGAACTGACGGCCATCCAGCACAGGATCGGCGTCACCACCATTTTCGTGACACACGACCAGTCCGAGGCCCTGGCCATGTCGGACCGCATCATCGTGATGAGCGCCGGCAACGTGGAGCAGGTAGGTACGCCCCGGGAGGTCTACAATGCGCCCCGCAGTGAGTTTGTCGCCAACTTCCTCGGCGCGGCCAATATTCTCCAGGGCGAGGTCGTCGATAGCGGACCGGACGGGGTGGCGGTCGACAACGAGGTGTTCGGGACATTTCCCGTTTCCAACGGCGACCTGGACGGGCTGAGACCGGGCGACCCCGTCCGGGTGGTGATGCGCGCGGAGAAGGTCAAGTTGTCACGCGCGCCGCACGGCGACGGGATGGCGGCCGCGGGGCAGGGATCCGTGGAGGCGGTGGATTACCAGGGCCAGGTGGTACGCTATTTCATACGCAGCGGCGAATGCCAGCTACAGGTCATCGACATGATCGAGGACCGGCCGTTCGCGGTGGACGAGCAGGTGTTCGTGGGCGTCCGCGGCGTGGATTGCAGCATCGTCAGGAGCTGAACGGTTCCCCGGTTCAACCGGGCGCAGGTGCCATGAGACCTGTTCCGGGATCTCGCCCGATGCCGGTAAAATGCAAACTATTCTCCGATACGGTCGTTATCGGCAAGAGACCCACCGGGATGAAACTGACGATGCGACGGATGATGACGTTGCTGGCCCTGCTGCTAATCTGGCTCCCGGGGCTATCACAGGCAAACGTGGAGGCTGGCAAGCCGGAGCGCGTGGCGCTGGTGGTGGGCAATGCCGACTACGCGCTGATGCCGCTGGACAACCCCATCAACGATGCCAGCGCCATGTCCATGGTGCTGAAAGAGGCCGGATTCGACGTGGTGACCGTTCTCGACGCGGATCTCGCCGGGATGCAGAATGCCATGCTGCAATTCGCCGCAAAGCTGACTCCGCGGAGCACCGCGCTGGTGTACTACGCCGGTCATGGTATCCAGTCCAACGGGCGCAACTACCTGCTGCCGGTGGACGTCAGGATGGAGTCGGAAAGCGCCTTGCGTTTCGAGGCGCTCTCGCTCGACGCCATCCTCGAGGAACTCGACCTGTCCGGCGCCCGCACCAAGCTGGTCATCCTGGATGCCTGTCGCAACAATCCCTTTGAACGCAAGACCCGCGGAGGCAGTCGTGGCCTGGCCGCCGTGGATGCCGCCAGGGGCACCCTGATCGCCTACGCCACGGCGCCCGGTTCCACCGCGGCCGACGGCAGCGGGGAAAACGGGCTGTATACCGCGTCGCTGATCAAGGCCATGCGTCAGCCAGGACTGAAGGTGGAAGAGGTCTTCAAACAGACCCGGATCGAGGTATCCGATGCTTCGAGCGGAGCGCAGGTTCCCTGGGAGTCCTCCTCGCTGACCGGGGACCTGATCTTCATCGGGGCCGCCGGCGACGTCACGCTCCAGGTCTCGCAACCTGACACCAGGCCATCGGCGGACCGGGACGCCATCTTCTGGCAGAGTATCGACGGAAGCACGGACCCGCGCATGTTCCAGGCCTACCTGGACCAGTTCCCCGAGGGAACGTTCCGCGCCCTGGCGGAGCTCCGGCTGGCGGTGCTTTCCGAAGAGATCATGGCGGAGGACGAACCGGCATCCAGGGTCCTGGATGCGGCGGAAGCCGCGGTGGGCAGCGGCGATGAAGATACTTGCGCCGACCTGTCGGGAACCTGGAACAACCAGGCGACCGGCGAGGCCATCTGCGTGCCGCCGACGCTGTCATTCACTGCCACCGGGACGGATGCCTACGCGGTGACCGGCAAGGCCTGCGGCGTGACCCTGAACGGCCAGGCGACCAGGGACGGCAACGTGCTGGAGCTTGGCTGGAAAATGGCGTCCTGTTCTGGGGTGACGACCTACACGTTCGCGGACGGCTGCCGGTTCGGAAGGGGCCCCATCGAGACCCGCAAGTCGCTGCTGTGCAAGGACCTGGACAACGAAGGGATCATCTCTTTCAGGAGCCGCGAAACAGACAGGGAGTTGTCCGCGGACTCGGAGACGACACAAAGCGATGGCTATCGCGTGAAAGACCGGTAGCAGAACCGGGTCACATTGACCGCCACAGAAAATACCATGTCGGTTGTGTAATCTTCCGCGGGGGGTGTGCTGCTTATAATGCCGGGGAATCCGGGTTTCGTGCCGCGCAGATGTGGCGCCTCAATTTTCCAGTACACGCTTCACCATGGCCAAATTTCCTGAAAGCGCCAACGTGGTCATCATCGGCCAGGGCGGAATCGTTGGCGCCTCGGTCGCCCATCACCTGATCAAAAAGGGCTGGGAGGGCATCGTCGGTATCGACAAGTCGTCCATTCCGACGGATATCGGTTCCACCTCCCATGCGTCGGACTTCTGCTACCTGACCTCCCATGACCAGATGTCCTGCTATACCACGAAGTACAGCGTCGACTTCTTCGAGGCGATGGGACATTACAGCCGCGTGGGCGGGCTTGAAGTGGCGCGGGTCGGCGACGACGAGCGCATGGGCGAGTTACAGCGCAAGGTGGGCTCGGGAAAGGCCTTCGGCACCAACGTATCGATGATCACGCCCGCCGAGGTCAAGGCGAAGTTTCCGTTGATCGAGGAAGACCTGGTCCAGGGCGCGATGTGGGATCCTGATGCCGGGCTGGTGGTGCCGCGCTCGCAGACCGTGGCCGGCAAACTGGTGGACGAGGCCGTGGCCACCGGCAAACTGCAATCCTTCGCCAACACCGCCTGCACGGGGCTCGTGATCGAGGCGGGTCGTATCCGCGGCGTCGAGACCAGCCGCGGGACCATCATGGCGGATACCGTCGTTGTCTGCGCCGGTCTCTGGGGCCGGCTCATCGCGCAGATGGCGGGAGAGGACCTGCCGATCATGCCGGTGGATCATCCGCTCACGTTCTTCGGCCCGTACGATGAATTCGCCGGCACCGGCAAGGACATCGGCTTTCCGCTGCTGCGCGACCAGGGCAACTCCGCCTACATGCGCGACACCGGCGATCCGACCACGCCCGAGGGCGGGCAGATCGAATGGGGCTACTACGAGGAGAAGAACCCGCGCCTGCTGCATCCGAAGGACCTGCCGGAGAAGGGCCAGACCCGCTGGTCGCCCTCCCAGCGGGATCTCGAGATGGAGGACATCATCGAGCCACTGGAGCGTGCCATCGAGCTGACGCCGATCCTTGGCGAACTCGGCTACAAGGACGACCATTCGTTCAACGGCCTGCTCCAGGTTACCACCGACGGCGCCTCCTCCATCGGCGAGTCATCGACGGTGCGCGGCCTGTGGTACGCGGAGGCGGTCTGGGTGAAGGACGCTCCCGGCGTCGGCAAGCTGCTCGCGGACATGATGACGGACGGGCTCACCGACATCGACATCCACGGCGTCGACGTGGCCAGGCACTACCCGATACAGAAGACACCCGGTTTCATCCACGACCGCAGCTTCGAGTCGGCGTTCAAGATCTACAACCCCGCGGTGCACCAGCGCGAACCCTACAGCAAGGGACGCAATCTGCGCCGCAGCCCGTTCTGGCCGAGGGAGCAGGAACTGGGCGGCTACTTCATGGAACTCGCGGGCTGGGAACGCGCCCATGGCTACGCATCCAACGAGCACCTGCTGGAGAAATACGGCGATCGAGTCCCGGTGCGCGAGCACGAATGGGACAACCGCCATTTCTGGCGCGTGTCCAACGCCGAGCACCTCGCGATGTCGGAAAACGCCGGCATGTTCAACCTGTCCCACTTCGCGATCTACGATGTCAGCGGACCGGACGCGGAGACGTTGATGGAATATATCTGCGTGGCGAAGGTGGGCGGCGATACCGCCGTCGGCAAAGGCATTTACACCCATTTCCTCGACAGTCGCGGCGGTGTGCGCGCCGACCTCACGGTGATCCGCCTGGCGGCGAACCGCTTCCGCGTGGTGGACGGCGCCGACGCGGGCCACCGCGACTACGTCTACCTGAAGCGCATGGCCGAGGACCGCGGCTGGAACGTCGATATCGAGGATCGCAGCGACCACCTGGCCTGCCTCGGTCTCTGGGGCCCCAATGCCAGGAAGATACTGCAGGCGGTTGCGGACCATCCCGCGGAGCTGGAGGCGGAGAACTTCCCCTTCGCGACGACGAAGAACGTCACCCTGGGCGGCGTCCCGGTGATGGCATTCCGCATCTCCTACGTGGGTGAGCAGGGCTGGGAACTGCACGTTCCCTTCAGCTACGGCCTCTCGCTCTGGGACATGGTTTTCGAACAGGGTGCCACCCCGGTCGGCGTCGAGACCTACGCCAACAGCCGCCGGCTGGAAAAAAGCCTGCGGCTGCAGAACGCCGACCTGCTTACCGAGTACAACCTGCTGGAAGCGGGCCTTGCACGACCGAAGGTCAAGGCGGCGGACTTCCACGGCAAGGCCGCCTACCTCGAGCAGCGCGAACGTGAACACCAGCCGGCTTACCTCTGCACGCTGGTGATGACCGACAACACGGACGCCAACGGCGTGGCGCGCTACCCCGTAGGCACCTGCCCGATCATTGACCCGGAAACCGGCAGCGTGCCGGTGGACGAACTCGGCCGGCGTTCCTATACCACCAGCATCGCCTACGGCCCATCGGTGGGGAAGAACATTGCCCTCGGCTACCTGCCAAGGGAGCTCGCGCAGAAGGGCCGCGTCCTCGCCATCGAGTACTTCGGCGAGTCCTACCCCGTGGAGGTGGCCGCGGTGGGCTGCGTGGGTCTCTACGACCCGGAGAGCGCGCTGCCGAAAACCTGATTCACCGGGCGGCAGTCGCCGCCGCCGGCTGGATCAGAGCGTCTTGTGTGTGCCGTCGCAGAACGGCGCATTGCCGGTGGACTTGCAACGGCAGAGCCAGGCCTCGCCGTCCTTTTCGGCAACGAAGCGTACCGGGCTGAGGCCGGTGCCCTTGTGCGAGCCGTCGCAGTACGGCTGGGAAGCGGAGCGCCCGCAGCGGCACCAGAAATAGGCCTTGCCCGCTTCCAGTTCCACCCGGGCGGGAGAGGTCGCGGCGGGGATGGGTTGGTCGTTCATAACGTCAAAGGGTGCAAATTCATCCCCGAGTCTGCGCCCTCTGTCGAAGGTGGGCAACCGTGAACACCGGCAAAGGCTCCCGCGCGGACCAATCCCGGCAGCGCCATACGTTTTGACAAAATCCCCCATTGCGGTTTCAATGACCCCTGTCTTCCATTCCGGGCCGGGCAGCCGAATGTCGACGGCGCCCGCCGTAAAATTCCATGTCAGATTATTACGATGTGGCCGTAATCGGCCTCGGCGCCATGGGTTGGGGCGCCGCGATGTCCCTGATACGCGACGGTTACACGGTGCATGGCGTCGATATCAGGCCCGAGGTCCTCGAGCGTTTCGCCGCCGAGAAGGGCCAGCCCTGCCATAGCCCCGCCGAGGCCGCGGCGGTATCGCCGGTGGTGATGGTGTTCGTGGTCAACGACGCCCAGGCCGAGGCGGTTTTGTTCGGCGCCCAGGGCGCGGTCGCGGCGGCGAAGCCGGGGACGCTGTTCATCCTCTCGAGCACGCTCTCTCCGAGCCTGGTGGAAGGGATGGCCGCGCGCCTGCAGGAAGCCGGCATGGCGTTGCTTGACGCGCCCGTGGCGGGTAGCGCCGCGCGCGCCCTGCGGGGTGACCTGAAGGTGATGGTCTCCGGCGAGACCGCGGCAATGAATCTCGCGGAGCCGGTGCTCGATTCCATTGCCGCGCAGATCTTCCGCCTTGGCACCGTGCCGGGACAGGCTTCGCGCATCAAGATGCTGAACCAGCTGCTGTCGGACGTACATATCGCCGCCACCGCGGAGGCAATGACCCTGGCGGTGAAGATCGGCGTGGACCTCGAGACCATGTACGAGGTGATCTGCGGCACCACCGGCAATTCCTGGATGTTCGAGGAGCGCGGCGCGCATATCGTCAACGGCGATTACGCGCCGAGATCCGTCATGGACACCATCGTCAAGGACCTGGGTATCGTCACCCGGGAAGCGCAGGCCGCAGGTGCGCGTGTGCCGCTCACGGCGGCGGCGCTGGCGCTGTTTTCCGAGGCCGCCGGCGCGGGCTACGGCTCCCAGGACGGGGCCGCGGTGGCGAAGTATCTCGGCAACGTGACCGGCGCCGAGATGCCGGTGACGAAGCCGGGATAGCCCCGGGGAGCGCTTGCGCTGGACCGGCGTCCCGGTCCGCTATCCATCTTCCGCCGCAAGTCCGCGAGGGATGTTCTTCTTCCTGTCGTAGAAGGGTAGCGGGACGACTTCCGCGTCATGAATCTCGCCGCCGGGTCCGCGCAGGGTCAGCTCGCTCCCCGGCCAATGCTGCCCTTCGGATGCCGGGTTTTCGAACAGGACGTAACCGATTCCGCATTGCAGGGTCGGGGACCATTCACCGACGCGGATGCGGCCGACCGTCGTCCCGTCCTGCAGTATCTCGTCGCCCACCCGCGGTACGCCGGCCCCGCTGACCAGGCCGAAGAACCGCTGCCGCCGGTCCGCCGACTGCAATGCATCGCGACCAACGAAGCGGTCCTTGCCGAAGTCGATGAAATTGCCAAGACCGATATCGTAGGGGGTCATGCTGCTGTCGATGTCTGTGCCGTAATCGAGGATGCCGGCCTCGATGCGACGGATGCCCATGACTTCCAGCGCGGCATTCTGCATGCCATACGGCGTCCCGGTCGCCATGAGGTGGTCCCAGAGCGCGGCGTGATCCGTGTCGCCATGGCTGTTGCTGTAGATTTCGAATCCCAGTTCGCCCGTCCAGCCGGTTCGGGTGACCAGGAGTTGCTGACTGCCGAGGCGGAAGAACCCGGCATGGAAATAGCCGAAGTCGTCCTGTATCGCACCTGCCGTGGCATCGCGCATGACGTCGAGCGCACGCGGGCCCTGTACCTGCAGAACCCGGGATTCCGGATCCCGGACGGTGACCGCCAACCCTTCGGAATGGGCCACCAGCCAGGACTCGAACTCGCCGTTGGCCTGCACGTACCAGAAATGCTCTTCGGCGAGACGAATCAGCACGCCGTCCATCTGTATTCCCCCGTTCGGCGTACAGGCGATGGCATAGCGGGCCCGGCCAATCCCGAGATCCCCGACGCGGCGCGTGAATACGCGTTCCAGCAGCGTCACCGCGTCCCTTCCCCGGATGTCGAGGGGCTTTTCCGGAACGTCGAACAACATCACCTCGCGCCGCAGTTTCCAGTACTGCGCGAGAACGTCTTCACCCAGCGACATCGGGTAAAAGCGGTTGCAGTAGATACCGAACAGGGTGTCCGCGGTAGCGTACTTTGACGCGTAGGGCGACTGTTCGAATCGCTTGGCAATGATGCGGACGGTCGGATGAGAGGTGGCGTGGACGAGCTTCCCCTGCTCGTGGGACCGTGGGTTTTCTGCTGTCATGTCAACCGCCCTGGCAGGAAGGTAAGCCGTTCTCGCTCAGCGCATGATAAACGGGTTGGCGACGCTGGTTTCCTGGGCGATCCAGACCGACTTCACCTGCAGGTATTCGCGAATCCCCTCGATGCCACTCTCGCGCCCGAGGCCGCTGCGCTTGTAGCCACCGAAGGGCGAGGTGAAACTCACCGCGCGGTAGGTGTTGACCCACACGGTGCCGGCGCGCAGCCGTTCCGACATGCGGATCGCGCGGCCGATGTCGCGGGTCCAGACGCCGGCGGCGAGGCCGAAATTGATGTCGTTGCCGATGGCGAGCGCCTCGGCCTCGTCCTCGAACGGGATCACTCCGAGTACCGGTCCGAACACCTCCTCCTGGGCGATGCGCATGCGGTTGTTGACCCCGGTGAAGATGGTGGGCGAGACGAACTGGCTGCCCTTCGCGCCGGGACCGTCGTAGGGACCGCCGCCGAGGATGCAGTTCGCGCCCTCGCTCTTCGCGATATCGATATAGTCCAGCACCTTCCGGTACTGCGGCGGGGTGGTCACCGGGCCGACATGGGTGTCCATCGACATCGGGTCGCCGATGGTGGCGGTCTTTGCCACCTCCACCAGGCGTTCGACGAAGGCATCATGGATCGAACGCTGCACCAGCAGGCGCGAGCCGGCGATGCAGGTCTGCCCGGTGGCGGCGAAGATGCCGGAGATCGCGCCCATGACGGCGGCCTCGAAGTCAGCGTCCTCGAAGACGATATTGGGTGACTTCCCGCCGAGTTCCAGCGACACGTGCTTGATCTGCTTCGCGGCGGATTCGTAGACCTTCTGGCCGGAGATGTCGGAACCGGTGAAGGCAATCTTCGCCACGTCAGGGTGTTCCACCAGCGCGGCGCCGGTATCCTTTCCGAATCCAGTGACCACGTTGACGACTCCCGGAGGAATGCCGGCTTCTTCAATCAGTGACATGAATTCCAGCGCCGAGGCGGAGGTGAACTCGGAAGGCTTCACTACCACGGTGTTACCCGCCGCGAGGGCGGCGGAGAGCTTCCAGGAGAGCAGCAGCAACGGCGAATTCCAGGGAATGATCATGCCGATCACGCCGAGGGGCTCGTAACGGGTGAAGTTGAAGATGCCGGGCTTGTCCGAGGGAATCACCGCACCCTCGATCTTGTCCGCAAGACCGCCGAAGTAGCGGTACCACTCGGCCATGTATTTCGTCTGCGCGCCCATCTCCGCGATCAGCTTGCCGTTGTCGCGTACCTCGATCTCGCCGAGCCTTGCGGCGTCACGCTCGATCAGCTCCGCCAGCCGCACCAGCAGCTTGCCCCTCGCGGTGGCGGTAAGTGCGCCCCATTCGCCCTCGAAGGCAGCCTTTGCCGCCGCCACCGCGGCGGCCACGTCGTTCGCGTTGCCTTCCGCGATTTGCGCCCAGACCTCTCCGTCGTAGGGATTGGTGGTGTCGAACCAGCGGCTTGACGCGGGATCGGTCCACTGGCCGCCGATGTAGTGCTGATACTGTTTCATGGAGCGTTTCCGGCCTGTCGTGTGTGATGCGTTGCCGGAGTATAACCAGCCCAGAATTGGCCGGCTTCCGCGATCATGCCCGCATGAGCAGAAGAACTGATTGCGGGTGGCCCCGGGGGCGGCGCAGGTGGGACAATTCCCGGACTTCTACGCGCTTCCCTCACATGCCAGCCATCGCCCCCCTGATCCCGAAGGACCGCTTCATCGGCCTCGAATCCGTCGCCCATCTCGCCGTCGGCGGCGAGGCTCCCATGCTGAAGTCTCACCGGGACGCGGTGGCGCGGTTCTTCGCCGACAAGGGGCAGGGCGAGCCGGCGCGGGAGCTTGAATTTCAACGCATGAACCGCGTGCGTGCACGCTGCGGGGAGTTATTGTCCGTCCCCGCGCGGGATATTACCTTCCTCTCCAGCGCCTCGGCGGGCATCAACACGGTCGCCTACGGCCTCGACTGGCGGGACGGCGACAACGTGGTGGTGGCGGACGTGGAATTCCCCTCCGGCGTGTATCCCTGGACCACCCTCGCGCCGCGCGGCGTGGAGACCCGGATCGTGCGCAACCGGAACTGGCGCATCGCGCTGGAGGACATCGCCGACCGGATCGACGCGCGAACGCGGCTGGTGGTCATCAGCCACGTGAGCATGTTCACCGGGCAGCGGATCGATCTGCCGGCGCTGTCGCAATTGGTGCGCGACGCCGGCGCGCTGCTACTGCTCGACGCCACCCACGCCGCCGGGGTGGTGCCGGTTGACGCCTCGCTGGCGGACTTCGTTGTGTCCAGTTGCTACAAGTGGCTGCTGGGCGTTCACGGCACCGCGATCTTCTACTGGAACCGGGAGCGCGTTCCGGATTTCCGTGCGCCGTTCCTCGGCTGGAACAGCTCGGCGCGCAGTGGCGGCTGGAAAAATCCGGTGGAGTTCGAGTTGCACGAATCCGCGGATCGCTTTCTACCGGGGAACCCGTCCTACATAAGCCTGTACATCCTCGACAACGCCCTGGACACCCTGCTGCCGCTCGGCATTGACAATATCGAGCGCCATGCCCTGGCGCTCAGCGGAGAGATTCGGGCCGCGGTCAGTGACAAGGGCTGGGAACTGATGACGCCGGAGGCGGACCCGGAGCGGGCGGGCAATGTCTGCTTCCTGGTGCCGGACGTGGAGGCGTTTCGGAAAACGCTGGAGGAACAGGGTGTGCTCGTCTGGGGCGCCTACGCATCCTTCGGCCGGGTGCGCATCTCCACCCACGTCTATAACGACAGCGCGGACGTGGCGCGCTGTATCTCCGCCCTGGCGTCGGTTTGAATGCCGCTAGAATAGCCGGTTTCCGAAACGCTGATTCGACACCGTGAACTTTCAATACCCGGAGCGCGTCCAGGCTTTGCGCGAAAAGCTGGAGACGTTCATGGACCACCATGTTTATCCCGCGGAGCCGGCGATGCACGCCTGGCGGCGCGATACCGATAACCCGTGGACGACGCCGTCCGTGATCCGCGACCTCAAGGAGGTGGCGCGGGCCCAGGGCCTGTGGAACCTGTTCCTGCCGAAGGCCCACTATCATCCCGGACCGACCGAACCCGAGCCGCTCACCAACCTCGAATATGCGCCGCTGGCGGAGATCATGGGCCGCGTCATCTGGGCGCCGGAGGTGTTCAACTGCAATGCCCCCGATACCGGCAACATGGAGACGCTGATCCTCTATGGCACCGACGCGCAGAAGGAACGCTGGCTGAAGCCGCTGCTGGCCGGCGGGATCCGCTCGGGCTTCGCCATGACGGAGCCCCACCACGCCTCCTCGGACGCCACCAACATCTCCTGTTCCATCACCCGGGACGGCGACGAGTACGTCATCGACGGTCGCAAGTGGTTCACCACCGGCGCCATGCGCGACAACTGCGAGATCCTGATCCTGATGGGCAAGAGCGACCCGGACAACCCGGACCGTCACCGTCAGCAATCCATGATACTGGTGCCGAAGGACACCCCCGGCGTCAGCATCGTGCGCAGCATGACCACGCTCGGCTACGACGACGCGCCCTTCGGCGAGCCGGAAATCCGCTTCGACAAGGTGCGGGTGCCGGTGGACAACATGCTGCTCGGCGAGGGCCGCGGCTTCGAGATCGCCCAGGGCCGCCTCGGACCCGGCCGGATCCACCATTGCATGCGCCTGGTCGGCTGCGCCCAGCGCGCGCTCGAACTGGCCTGCCAACGGGTGGAGGAACGCGCCACCTTCGGTCGCCCGCTCAGCAAGCACCAGTCGGTGCGCGAGGAGATCGCGAAGATGTACTGCGATATCGAGCAGGCGCGCCTGCTGACGCTGATGGCGGCCGACCGCATGGATCGCGAGGGCAACAAGGCGGCCCGGGACCTGATCGCGGCGATCAAGATCGTGGCGCCGTCCATGGCCTGCAAGGTGATCGACATGGCGATGCAGATGCACGGCGCGGCGGGCCTCACGACGGATTTCTTCATGGCCGAGGCTTACAACTACGCGCGCCAGATCCGCCTCGCCGACGGTCCGGACCAGGTGCACATGATGCAGCTTGGCAGGGACGTGATCCGGCGCTACGGGCTGGCGGACGCATGAGCGGCCAACCCATCGACCGATTGCCGCTGGAGAAACTGGGGCGCTACCTCGAAAGCCATGTAACGGGCTTTCGAAGCCTGAAGAGTGCGGAGAAATTCAGCGGAGGCCAGTCCAACCCGACATTCCTCCTGCGCGCGGAATCCGGCGAATACGTCCTCCGGCGCAAGCCCCCCGGGGAACTCCTCAAGTCCGCCCATGCGGTGGACCGCGAGTTCCGGGTCATCAGCGCACTCGCGGACAGCGCGGTGCCGGTGGCGGATGCGCAGCAACTGTGCGAAGACGAATCCGTCATCGGCAGCATGTTCTACGTCATGTCTTTCGTCCGCGGACGCATATTCTGGGACCCTTCGCTGCCGGACCTTGACCGCGATGCGCGTGGCCCGGTGTTCGACGAGATGAACCGCGTGCTGGCGGCGCTCCACGATGTCGACATCGACGCCGCCGGCCTTTCGGATTTCGGCCGCCCCGGAGACTACTTCGCGCGCCAGGTCAGCCGCTGGAGCCGGCAGTACGTCGCCTCGGAAACGGAAACCATCGCCGACATGGACGCGCTCATCGCCTGGCTGCCGGACAACATCCCCGTGGACGACGGCCAGGTCAGCCTGATCCACGGCGACTACCGCATCGACAACCTGATCTTTCATCCGGACGAACCGCGGGCGCTGGCGCTGCTCGACTGGGAACTCTCCACCCTGGGGCATCCCTACGCCGATCTCGCCTACCAGTGCATGCAGTGGCGCCTCGGCCGCGATGCGGTGATGCCCGGCCTTGGCGACATCGACCGGAACACCCATGGCCTGCCCACGGAGGAGGAGTACGTCGCAAGCTACTGCGAACGGCGCGGCATCGGCGGCATCGATCACTGGCCATTCTACCTCGCCTTCGGCTTCTTCCGCTTCGCCGCGATCATGCAGGGGGTCTACCGGCGCAGCCTGGACGGCAATGCCTCCAATGCGCGCGCGGCGGAGTATGGTTCACTGGTAAAGCCGCTGGCGCGGCTTGGGGTGGAGCAGATCGCAGCCTGACATCACGGTCACCGATCAGGGCGACCCGGAGCTCCGTAGCTGACCGCGCAGTTTCGAAGACAGGTCCTGCGACAGCAGGGCGTCCCTGGCGCGCTCCGTGCTCTCATCTCCACGCTGGGAGGCGAGTAGCGATTCAATCGTCCGCCGCACCCCGTCGTCGAGGGTGTAGTGATGCATGATCTCGGTTTCGAATCCGCTCAACTCAGCCAGCGGCACGTCATCCGCCGCACCCAGCAGGGTGCGGTAATCCCCGTGTACCCGTTCCGGGGGCGTACCGTCGGGATAAAGCGAGGCGAACAGGGGAACCTGTTCCTCATCCATCACCGCGAGTTCGCGCGTACCGGCGGCGGGCAGCGGGACATCGAGCAGCGCCGCGATGTCGACAATGCCCGGGCCAAAGTTGTCGTCGTCCCATGATTCCCCGCTGCAAACCGTGTCCGGGGGATCGGTGTCGCCGCCCGTGGGTCGCCAGGCGCTCGCGGCCAGCGCCTCGCGGAATGCCGCCGTGAGCCG
This sequence comes from Gammaproteobacteria bacterium, assembly GCA_030432755.1. Taxonomy (GTDB): domain Bacteria; phylum Pseudomonadota; class Gammaproteobacteria; order Arenicellales; family Poriferihabitantaceae; genus VYFG01. The sequence continues at coordinate 42,030 of JAUILZ010000021.1, forward strand.
GCCCTCCTGGCGCAGCGCGGCCAGCGCCGGATCGTCACGGTGCCAGGACAGCCAGAGCGCGGCCGCGGCCGCGGTATTGCCGGTCGCGAAGGTCGTGCCCTTGCCCATGTAATTGATGTACTCGTGCTCGCTGTTCAGGGTGGCGCGCCACACCGACTCGCCGGGCGCGCTGATGTCCACCTTGTCTCCGCGGGAACTGTGCTGCCACGGCGTGCAGCGTACGTTGACCGCCGCCGCCGCGATGGTGGAGTGGAACCTGGCCGGCCAGACCACGGTGCGGACGTAGTTGCCCGCCGCCGCCACCATCAGCACGCCGTTCTCCTCGGCCGAGCGGACGGCGCGGTAGAGGTTGAAACTCGGTGGACCGCCCATGGCGGTGGAGATCAGCTGCGGCGAGCCCTCGATGCGGCCTTCCGCGACATCGCGTATCGCCTGCGCGAGGTTGCTGGTGTTGATCTGGCTGACGGTGCGATGCACGCGCAACGGCACCAGTCGCGCGCCGCGCGCCAGGCCATTGACGCATCCCGGCGTGTTTTCCAGCTGGCACCCGGCGGGGCTCACGATCACGCTGCCCGAGGCGGTGCCATGGCCGGGGTTGTCCAGCTTGCTGCTGTCCAGCAACGGATCCAGGGGATCCTCGTCCCCGTCGTAGTAGTCGTAACCCCTGTCGGGGTCGATCGGCCGCACGCCGTCCACCGGTTCCCAGTTTTCCGGATGCGGCAGGTAGCCGGTATCGGTATGGGCCACCAGGATGCCGTCCGCCTCGTGGCCCTCGGCGACGCCATGACGGTCGCGGATCTTCTGCCAGGCCTCCACGACCCTGGCCTGGCGGAGGCTCCACAATTCGTCGGCTTCGGCGGCCGCATCGTGGCTGCTGTCGCCAAGGAGCTCGCGCTTGTCGATGCCCTGCTGGTCGATGAGCCCCGGCGCCTCGATTTCCAGGTTGGGCTCCACCCGGATGGCCCCCGTCTGTTCCTGGATCAGGTAGGCCTCGTCGAAGATCGCGCCGATGGAGCGGTTCTCCTGCTCGGAGCGACTGAGCGCCGGCGATTCCATCTCGTAGATCGTGCCCGTCGAATCGACCGCGCGCAGTTGCAGGCAGCCGGAATTTTCCGCGCTCTCGCCCTGCGCGCAGACGTCGCGGGCGGCGCCCAGTCGTGTCGGCAGGGCAGCGGCCTCGACGGGCTGGTCGAAGTGCAGGGCGAAACCCGAGGTGATCGCCTCCGGCGGTCGGATGCGCACGCTGCGCTCCGCGGTCACCCAGGAGGCGACGTTGACCGGTCTGCCGGCGCGCGCGCCACGGGTGGCGTCGGCGAGGAACTGGCTGAGGGGATCCATGTTCGCGCGTGACCCGGTGGCCCGCTCACTGGCACGCAGGGACCCCCGCGGAAACACGGAGGCGTCGACGGGCTCCGTCGTTGCAATGACTTTCAATACATCGGTGACCTGCGCAATGTCCGGCGGCAGATACATCTCGATTTCGCGTTCGAGCACCGCGCCGGCTGACAATGCCTGTTGTTCTCCGGGCGGGGGATATAGCAGCGCCACGCTGCCGTCGCTGGAGATGTCGAGCACGTAGACGAACAGCGGCGTCTCCGCCTCCTCGTTCCTGACGCGGTAGACCAGGTGCTGTCCCGGCGTTACGGCGGCGGGGTTGAGTCCGCGACCGGGATTGTCCTTGAGCTCGAAGTCGAAGCCGACGCTGAGACCGGAATGGGGATTCCTCAGGTCGCGCAGCGAACGCCAGTGGACGACGTCGCCGATCATCGCGACGACGCGGTTCCCGAGATTCGGCGTGGAAACCGGCAGCGGCGAAGCGAGTTGCTCGAGGTCACCGCTGCGTAGCGTGATGCTGTCCTCCTGATGCTCCAGCAGCAGCATCGCGTCGGCCGGCGAGTCCACCCGTTCGAGCGCGGGGTGGTCCGCCAGGCGCTCATCGAGTCCCGCCAGGGCGGCGGGCAGTTCCGCGCCGATATACAGTGTGGTCGGGGCCTGACCGAAGGCGGAGAACTCGATCAGCGCCTTCGTTCCCGGCGTGACCGGCGCGCCCTCCACGATCCTGGCCTGGGCGCTGAACGCCTCCACCGCGATCACGCGCGCCGATCCGACGGGATCGGCGTTGTCGAAGTCCGCGGTTTCGGGGGGATACAGCCGCAGCACCGCGTCTTCCTGCAAGCCGAGCACCTTGCCACCGTTCAGGCGGACGACGTCACCGTCCACCGATTTCACCAGGACGTAGGGGCGGGGCAGTATCTTGTCGGTGCCGAACAGCCTGAGATCCATCCCGGGTCCCTCGACCTGGGGATGCTGCGACGGGAATCGGCTGGTCACGTCGGCGCCAACTGAATCCATCACGCTGCGGTAGGTCGCATCGGGGCCGGCCGCTTTCAGCGCCTCGCCGAGGAACCAGGTCATCGCGCCGTGGCGGCGACCGTCGAACTGACTCTCGTTGGACAGCTCGGTGGCCAGGCAGCCCGAGATCAAAACGTAATCCGCGCCGTTCTGGCGGAAGTCGGCATCGCCCTCGCCGTCGCGCGAACTCACCGCGAAGTCCGCCTGCGCCGGGGGCGCGCGCGGATCGGGATCCACCATGCGCACCCGGTTGCCGGCGCGGGCGGCGGCGCCGGAATGGCAACTGTCGAGGATGAAGGTGACGTTCTTCGTGCGCGCCGTCAGTTCGCCGAGCAGGCCGTTGATCTCGTCGTCGGTGAGATCGAACACGCCTTCCGTGCGGCTGTCGTGGGCGACGATGGTCTCGTCCCAGCCGTCCACCTCGTCGCCGCCTTCCTGGTCCCGGGACTGCGATCCGTGGCCGCTGTAATGCAGGATCGCGACGTCCCCCGCCGACACGCGCTCCACCAGGTGTCGGCGGATGCCGTCGATGATGTTGGCGCGCGTGGCCTGTTCATTCTTCAGCGTTGCGATGTTCGATTCCGGTACGTCGTACTTGCCGATGAGAATCTCGCGGATCAGGTCCACGTCGTTGACGCAGCCATGAAGATCACTCACCGCCTGGTAGTCGTCGATGCCGATCAGCAGCGCATGCTTTGTCGGCGTGTCCGCCCGCGCGACGCCGGTCAGGCACAGGAAAGCGAACACGGCGAGCCGCAGCCGGGTGGAGGCAACTTGAAGGTCTGTCATCATCCCTGGCGACCGGTCTACTTGCGCAGGCAGGCGGGCGGTACGCTCCCCAGCCGGCCCTGGACGACCTTTGCGCTTTTCACGTTGGCATACTGGTCGCGCTTGGCGGTTTTCTGCATCAGGTAGGCCTCCTGCAGCATCTGCTCGAGAGACTTGTAATAGCGGAAGCATTCTTCCGGAATCTCGCTGCGCGACTTGCCCTTCATGTTGTCCAGCAGGGTATACAGGCGCAGGTTCTCTTCGCGGCTGATGAGCCCGTCGACCACCCAGTCCGCCAGCACCGCCTTGTGCTGGCGCTCGGTATCCGGGCTGAGGACGGCGTTGCCCGCCTGGGGAGTCGGGAGTCGCATCGAGCGGGTGGGAAGCGCGGCGTCCGCGGCAATGGCTACCGATTCCACCGTGCTGGCGGCTTCGGCGTCCGGCGCCGGGGCGGGCGCCGAACGGCTTTCCACGAAGTGTTGCAGTTCGGCGATGTCCACGACCCTGTCGGCATTACTGTCCGCCGCCCCGCGGATACCCGCGGCCAGCAAGCCGGAAAGAATGTCGTCCGATGCACCTTGCCCGCCTGGTGACAGCCATTCGGACAGGACGACGCGATCGCCGCCCAGCTCGGACGCCTGCGCGGCGAGGCGCGCGGAAAACATCGAATCGGCCTGCCGTGGCTGCACGAGGTCCGCGCCCGCTTTGGTGTAACCGACTTCGCCCAGGTCGTAGAGGGCGAGCGCGAGCAGTTGCTTCGGCGTCGCCAGGCGATCCAGCAGTTCACCGAGTTCCCGCAGGCTCAGGCCATCCACCTCGACTTCCGCCCCGCGGGTATCCTGGAACGCGATGAAGATGTCTTCACTGCGTTCGCTGGTCGCGGCGCCGGCATTGATCAATACCAGTGCCACGTCCTCGCGTCCCGCCCTGAGGGCGAGATCGCCCAGCGATTGCAGGGCTTCGCGCCGAGTGCCGTCGCGCACGTAACGCACGTCGTAGCCCTCTCTGAGCAGTGCGCGCAACAGCGGAGAGGTATCCGGACCCGCCTGATGATGGCCGATATGCGCGTAGTGGCGGACATCGATCAGCAGGGCATGCTTCCCCGGCACCGGATCCGCGGCGGCGTTCGCCGACATCGGCGCGGCGAAGATCGACGTGAGCAGGGCGAGGCGCAGAAGTTGAAGACACACTTGCCGGAAAGGGCCCGCCGCCCCGTAATTATTCGAATCCATAGATATGCTTGAGTTCGTTGTTCAGCGCGTCGGCCAGGATGTTCTCGTCTATCAATCCCTGCTGAAAGAACGCCATGCTGTCCTGCAGGTTGACCATTGCCAGCCGGTCCACGCCGTTCAACGCGGCGAGGTTGGCTTCTGCCTGCACCCAGGCGATCAGTGTGCGGTAGATGCGAAACTTCACCTCTGGAGAGATCCACGGCGGTGTCTGCGTAGCCCAGCGCGCAAGCAGTGCCTTGTACTCCGCGCTGATCTCTTCGGCATTGAGTGCCGCCTCGGGTAACGGGAACAGTATCCAGTCGCTCATGCCCTGTGCGTTCACCACGCTCACCGGGCGCTGGGAGGTGCCGCTCTCGTCGGAGAGCGCGGCGATCTCGCTGGACAGGAACTGCTCCAGCTCCACCAGGCTGAGGTTGCCGTCATCGTCGGTATCCGCGTCCCGGCTGGCCATGGCGCGAATCAGGGCCTCGGTGAACACGCCGTTCTGGTATTCATCGTTTTCAAACGCCTGGTCCCGCGCGGCCGCCAGGATCGCGAGCCCCGATGACTGGTCCAGGTCGATGGTTTGCAGTTCCTCCACCGGCAATGCACCACGGGTTATGTTGGGACTGGCGAAATCGATCGTACGGCTGTCGCCGGGCACCAGCGACTCGAAGCGCACGTCGCCGCTGAAACAGTGATCCAGCAACACCAGTTTTCTCCTTGCCCGGACGTCGTCGATGTAGTCCATCAGGTGCGACAGCCGGATACCGTTGTGGTCGAGGCTGGACAGACGGGTATCGTGGGTCAGCCAGAAAGTCCGGTCGATGCGCGCGTCGCGCATGCCGTGGCCGGCGAAGAACAGGATGAACGAGTCTTCCTCGGTGACGAGGTCGCGCAGCTCAGTGAATGCGCGAATGATGTCCTCGCGTTCCGCGTCGTCGTCGACTTGCGAGAAAACCGTGTAACCATTGGCCTCCAGCACCTCCTTGAGATCCCTGGCGTCGTCGTCGGGGTACTGCAGAGGGATGATGCCCTCGCGGGTGCCGTCGTAGTCGTACTTGCTGATGCCGATGACGAGCGCATAGTTGGCGCCATGCGCGGACAGGGAAATGAAGGTCAGCGTCAGGGCAGTGGCGAGCAGGTGGAGGACGCAGCGAAGCCGGGATCCATCCCGCCGGCGCGAAACAGCATCCCGGGTGTCGGTATTTTCGCGGACCGATGCAGACCGGGCAATGCGCAGCCCGGCGTGGCGATCCGATCCAACGTCATCCACATGATCCATGCGTCGTTGATCGCGACTATCCCTCGTCATGTTGCCCTCCAGGCAACCATAACTCAAAACCAGACTACTCCTGCGTTTTTACACTGTCAACGCCATGTGCGCGTGAAAATGTCACAGGACAATCAACGGGTCACCTGCAGCGAGGCGTGCGGCGGCATCCATCGAACGGGATGCACGCCGCGTGTTGGACTGGCGCGATTTCAGTCGCCGCGTCGCATCAGTATGAGTTGGTGATTGCCAGTATTCAGTTTGCTCCTGCCACTGGCATTCCTCCGCTTCGCCTTCAGCTGCTCCGCCTTCGCCTTGGCGGTGATCCGCGCGCGGCGCTCTTCGGCAACTGCGGCGAGCTTGCGCCGCTCCTCGGCGACCTGCTCCACAATTTTGCGCTCGATGGCCTGGCGTTGTTTTTCGGCGGCCTGCTGCGCGGCCTGTTGTGCCGCCAGGGTAGCCTCGCGACGCTGCTCTTCCCTGGCCCGGTCCATACGGGCGCGGATCGCGGCGAGCTGCTGTTCACGCGCGGCCCGCTGTTCGGCGACCATCGCATCGTGGCGGCGCCGTGCTTCGACGCTGCGATCGTCCTGGACGGAAACGCCCGTCAGTTCATTACCAGGTTGTGATCCCGGACCTGTCGTGGGAGGAGTCATCACCCCCGTTTTGAACGCGGGCTGGAATGCCTGCTGCGGGTCTTTCGCGCCGTCCGTAAGATCCGTCGCCAGCCCGCTGCTGACAGGCGCGAGCTCGATGTCGCAGACGATATGGTAATCCTTCCATTCGGACACCACGGTATCGGCGGCGGGCTGCGAGGCGATGACGATACCGCCCAGGCCCGGGTTTTCAGGGCCGGACTGGCGCTGCGCAACGACCCGGACCTTGCCCGTGTGCACGTTGCCGGCATTGGGCGCCTCGTTGCCGAAGTCGGCGCCCGCCGTGGGCGTCCATGACGGCCCGTCGCCTTCGCCGCCGGCGCCGACGCCGGGGAGAAAGCCCGCGGTATCCGCGCCGAAACCCGCGGTATGCCCGCCGCCGGTATTTTCCAGCCCCGCCAGGGGGACGCTGAAGGTGTCCATGTGACCGGCCTCCATGAGTCCAGCATCGCCCGCGGGCGCCGTGCTCAGGGCATAGTTGACGGACTTGAGATTTCCGGCCTGGTCCGAGGCAATCTCATACCAGAGGTCGAAGTCGCCCGGGACATTACTGCGGGTAGTGCTCGATACCAGGATGTCGCGCGGGCACTGGCCGGAAGCGGTATGGAATACATGCAGTTCCGTATCCAGCAACTCGAAGTCCGGCAGGTCGACGACGACCTCACCGCTGCCCCCGGTGTTCGGTGTCGGCGGCGTAATCGCCTCGCAGACCACTACGGACTGTTCCGGCGGGCTCCAGGCGTCGCTTGCACCGAACTCATCGAACAGGAGAGGAGTGGGGTCATAGAAACTGATGTCTGACTTGAGCCGCCATTCCACCGCGAGGGGGCGCTCCACGCCATGGATTTCCGCTGCATCCATGCCGGCGTCCCCGAGAAACTGCACCAGGTTGTTGCACTGGGCCACGCTCCAGGACTGCAGCCCCGTGGAGATGGTGTTTCCGACAGTCTTGCTGATCTGTTTGGGGCGCTTGCCCACGGGGAGGCTCTCACCGATATCCCAGGACGAGAGATCGGGGCCCGTGGGCTTGCCCGCGACGACATGGTCCTGGGTGTTCTCCACGCTCGGCCAGACTGACCAGCTCTTGATCTTCGAATTACCGCTGGCGTCGATGAAAATATCCGCCTGCCAGACATGGGCCACCGAGGTGGTCTGGGTATAGACCCCATCCGCCCCGGTAACGTGGATGATCGGCCATTCGGTGTTCGAGACCGTGAAGTCTCCTGGCTGGGTGGGCCCGTCGGCGTAAGCGCACTGGATGGCGCTGGCGCCTATAACGGCGAGAAACCAGGGTTGCCAGGTGGCCGGATTGTAAGGTTTGACAGTTTTCATGGTACGACTCCCTTGAACATGAATGCTCGTTGATGCTTAAGGGGAGGTCGACCCGGACTGCGCCCGGGTTCAGGGAAATTTTGGGTCGATACCGTGCCCTGGCGGTCAGCGAAGGATGCGGATCAGGCATTTTGTTCGAACGAACGTGCCTGATATGTGCCCGCGAACAGGAGCTATTCGGACGTTATGTAGTAATCGAATGTGCCCCGGACATTGCCGGGATTGACTGGCGTGAATCCGATCGTGACGTCATTACCCGGTGCCACGGTAAATTTCAGGGCAAAGGTGCTCCGTTCCCTGGCGTCCGAAAAGAACAGCCCATATCCGGTCACGCCGTTGTTGGCATAGAACTGGCCGCCACCCGGGCGGCAGGTGGACCGGACGATCTGAACGGTAGCGCTCTGCGTGCTACCTGAGAAGTTGCGGAAAACCTTCATGGGCAGGTCTTTGCAGCGGGTGCTCTTGATGACGGCTTCACCTGCCGCGATCTGCACCGGGCCGATCGCCACGATCCAGGTCATTAACAAAGTTGTGAGTTTCTTTTTCATGAGTACCTCCGATATCTAACTGTAGGTTGCCGAACACTTCCCGTGCCAGTTGCGGTGTCGTGGACCACGAGCCAAAGACGGGCCGGACCGGCGATCACTCGCCGATTTCCCCCGAGTCGGCGCGATGGGCGATATGGTTCAAATCATCCATTGCGCGTCGGTGTCCCCGGTAGCAATCGAGGGCCAAAGTGTCGCCGCATCCCGACGGCAAATGCGCCTGTTTGTAACAATTTGTAAGGCCTCATCGCCGGATGGAAGCGGGCTGACCCGCTTTCGGTTAACATGATCACAGGCACTTGCGGGCGGTGGGGCCTGTAGGCACATGGGACGTATTCAGACGCGGGAACCGGGCCGGTTGGCCAAACCAGGCGTACTGGAAGCATTGTCATGTCATGCCGTTCCGGCGGATTCCCTGCGTCAGCTCGAAAGCTCCATCCGCGCGTGGCGCGAATATCTCCTCGTGCTGTTTCCACCGCCCTCCACCCGGGACCTCACCGAGGATGCCCTGTCGCGTATCGAGATGGTGGATACCGAGCACTATCTCGACACCAGGATCCAGGTTTCCCAGTGCCTGGTGGCGGTCCGGGACAGCGAACTGGAAAAGCTCTTCGAGGAAGCGCTGGGCGGCCTGCGCAGGGTGTCGAGTCACTACTTTCACAGGATCCTGCCGGATATCTGTGATAACAACCGCAGCCTGCTCGCCTCCGTGCATCACGATCACATCGCGGAACATGCGGATGATTCCGGCTGGGTCGACCCCCACGTTCTCGAGGACAGCGTCGAATACAAGGACTGCCTGATTTCCCAGCGCAAGCAACTGAAGACCGCCATGGTGCGTCACCGGGCGCGGGTGGCGAACCAGTTCTCCCTCCTGGAAACCCTCGTCCGGCACAGTTTTCGCGGCGGGGACTGACTGCGGGAAGCGTTCGCGCGGCCACGCGTTTCCCCGCGGGATTGACTCCGGCCATGTAATTCCGTGTAAAATGAGAGCACAAATGAGGAGGGAAGGAGACGGACCGGGGTCATAAGTGACCGGAGTTCGTTGTCTGCGTAGTACCGGTTGCGTGACCCGTGTCGGCGCAAGGTGCTGTGTTGTACGCGAATCCTGTCGCGACGCCCCGGTGGTAAAACGCCTTAAGAAGCAGGCTGCATCCGGACGATCGCCGTTCGGCAATGCGGTCGGGGGGATTCCATGCAAGACCAGTCAACGGATAGCGCCAGTCGCTCCAGCGTCGCCACCTCGTATTCCGCGGATCGCGCAGAGTTCGATCCCGTGCAACCGCCTGACGATTCCGACCACGGCCAGTTGCTCTCAGCCATGGATCGTTGGGAACGGTTTCTCAACATCGTGTTTACCCATCCCTCGACACGCAAGCTCGACTCCGAGACGCTGGAGCGTTTCGCGCGCGAGGACGCGGAACGCTATCTCGACGTCAAGATCCAGCTATCCCGCTGCCAGGATGATGACAGTGGCCAGGGCCTTGAAACGCATTTTGACGAACGCTTCCGCGCCATCCGCCAGGTCACCTACCAGTACATCACCACGGAACTGCCGGGTCTTTGCGAGAACAGCCGCGACCTGATGGCGCTTGCAAAAGGCGGAACGGAGGCGGTCAGCGTGCGCAGGCTTGCCGATGCCGGCCTGACCTCCACGCCGGGCGTGGGAATCAACAGGAAACACAAGGATCGCCTCGTACTGCAGAGGCAAAAGCTGAAGCGCGTCATCAGCCGTCAGCACGCGGACGTGGGAACCAGGCTGGATGCGCTACGTGGGGATATCGGGCGCTGGTTCGCATTGCGTTCGGCCACCCGCAAGCGGGAGGCGACAGCAAGAGCCCTGGACTGACTTGTTCAGGGTCAGCCGTCGGTCGGGTCGGGCATGACGTCTACCAGGCAGCTGTGGGCGCTGCTGCCCTGGCCGATGCGAGAGGTGCCCGTGTCCCGTGTCAGCACGTTGGGATTGCCCTGGGTATCGACGCCTTCGGCGTCGGGGTCGAACCAGGCGCCCGTGGGCAGCGCCACCACGCCCTCCATGACATCCCGGCTCACCCTTGCGCGCGCCCGGCAGGCGCCACGCGCATTGTAGAGCCTGACCAGTTTACCGTCCCCGATTCCCCGGCTTCGCGCGTCCTGCGGATGGATCACCACCGTCGCCGGGCGTTCCCCGGGGATATCGGCGATGGCGCATTCGAGCTGGCTATGTAACTTGTCACCCGGCTGGGGCGAGACCAGGTGTAGCGGATAGCGACCGGCCGCGCCGCGCCATTCCAGCGGCGGAGTCCAGGTCGGATGCCCGGGGCAGTCGTCGTAGCCGAATCCGGCGATGGTTTCGGAGTGGATCTCGATCCGGCCCGAGGGCGTGGCCAGCGGGGCGGCGTCCGGATCGGCGCGGAACGCCGCGAACGGCGCCTCCGGAGTTCCGGCGCCACGCACCGGCAGGTCTACCCAGTTGGAACTCCTGAGTTCGTCGAGGTCGGGGATATCGATTCCGCGCTTTTTGTTTTCTTCCTGGAATTCCCGGTAGAGGACTTCCTGCCACTCGGCGCTGCTCCTGCCGAGAGAAAATTTCCCGTCGATGCCGAGCCTCCGGGCCAGCTCGCGAAATATCTCGTAGTCGTCCCGTGCCTCGCCCACCGGGGGAATCAGCTTCGACATGTGGAACAGGTAGGAATCGCCCTGGGCGCGGGCGATGTCTTCGCGCTCCCAGGGGGTGGTGGCGGGAAAGACGATGTCCGCGCGGCGCGCGGTCGCGGTCCACCAGGGTTCGTGGACGATCACCGTCTCCGGGCGCTGCCAGGCGTGGTGCAGCCGGTTCAGGTCCTGGTGATGGTGGAACGGGTTGCCGCCGCACCAGTACACCAGGCGGATATCGGGGTAGGTCAGGTGGCTGCCATTGAAGTCGTATTCCGCTCCGGGATTCAGCAACATGTCGGCGATGCGCGCCACCGGGATGATTGTTTTTACCGGGTTGTCGCCCTGGGGAAGGGTGAGGCCATCCACCCGTTGCACCTGGACGCCCACGCCGCCGATGGCGCCGTAGCCGTAGCCGATGCCGCCACCGGGCAGGCCGACCTGTCCCAGCATCGCCGCCAGCACCGCCGCCATCCAGTAGGGCTGCTCGCCGCGCTCGCCGCGTTGCAGCGACCAGGCCACGGTGATGAGCGTGCGCTGGCTCGCCATGTCGCGGGCGAGGGCGCGGATCGTGGCGGCGTCCACGCCGCACAGGGAGGCTGCCCACTCCGGCGATTTCCCGACACCGTCAGTTTCTCCCAGCAGATAGTCGCGAAACCGGGGGTATCCCGTGGTGCAGCGTTCGAGAAAATCGCGGTCGGCGAGGCCTTCGGTCTCGAGTACATGGGCGATGCCGAGCATCAGCGCGGTATCCGAACCGGGAATCACGGGCAGCCATTCGCAGCCCTCGGGCGCGTCGGTGCGCTGCGGCGCAATGTTGACCCGGCGGATGCCACGCGCGGCGAAGGTCTCGAACCAGGGCCGGGTCTCGTGGTGGGTGACCCCGCCCATGCTCACCTGGGAATTCTTCGGATTGATGCCGCCGAACATCACCAGCATCCGGGTGTTGTCCGCGATCATCGGCCACGGGTTCTGCACGCCCCAGGTGAGCTTGAGAAAGGGCATGCCGAAGACGTGGGGGATGATCGCCTGGGCGGCGGCGGTGCTGTAGCTCGCCACCGAAGCGACGTAGCCGCCGGCGCAGTTGAGGAAGCGATGCACCTGGCCGAGGGCGTGGTGAAAACGCCCGGCGCTGGCCCAGCCATAGGAGCCGCCGAAGATGGCCTCGTTGCCGTGTTCCCGGCGCACACGATCGATTTCCTCTGCTGCGAGATCGAGCGCCTCGTCCCAGGGCAGTTCGACGAATTCGTCGTCGCCGCGGCCGGCGCTGCGCAGGCCGGCCGCGCCCGGGCCATGCTCGAGCCAGCCGCGGCGCACCGACGGCCGCGCCACCCGCCGTCGGTGATGCACCGCGGCAGGGAGCACCTTCGAGATCGGTGAGGGATCCGGGTCGTTCTCGAACGCGGAAACGCCGGTAATGCGGTCGCCCTCGGTGGTTACCCGGAAGGCGCCCCAGTGGCTGCTGGTTACCCGTGTCTGCGGCCCGGTCATATGAATGGAAGCGGTCTCAAAAACAGCCGAGCGCCGGTGAGACGAGGCGAATCTGGCCGAAAAAGCGCAGTGTACACGCAGTACATGAGCATTTTGAGGCCGGATTCAACGAAGTATCAGCAAGCGTAGGCCTTTTTGAGACCGCTTTCAGTAGGAGCGTGGCATGCCGAGCACGTGCTCGGCGATGTAGCTCAGGATGAGGTTGGTGGAGATCGGCGCCACCTGGTAGAGGCGTGCCTCGCGGAACTTGCGCTCGATATCGTATTCCTCTGCGAAGCCGAAGCCGCCATGGGTCTGGAGGCAGGCCTCGGCGGCGGCCCAGGACGCGTCCGCGCTGAGCATCTTCGCCATGTTCGCCTCCTCGCCGGGATTCTCGCCGAGGTCGTAGAGCCGCACCGCCTCGCGCAGCATGAGTTCCGCCGCGCGCATCGCGCTGTAGGCCTTCGCGATGGGAAACTGGATGCCCTGGTTCTGGCCGATGGGCCGGCCGAATACCTTGCGCTCACCGGCATAGGCACTGGCGCGGTCGATGAACCACTTGGCGTCGCCGATGCATTCGGCCGAGATGAGGATACGCTCGGCATTCATTCCCGAGAGGATGTAGCGGAAGCCCCTGCCTTCCTCGCCTACCAGCGCGCTCGCCGGTACCGGCATGTTATCGAAGAACACCTCGGTGGTGGCGTGGTTCATCATCGTCCGGATCGGGCGGATGGTGAGGCTGCCCGGGGGCATCTCGCGCATGTCCACCAGCAGCACGGACAGGCCGTCGGTACGCTTTTCCACCTGGTCCCGCGGCGTGGTGCGGCATAGCAGCAACATGAGGTCGGAATGCTCGGCGCGCGAGGTCCAGATCTTCTGGCCGTTGACGATGTATCGGTCGCCCTCGCGCCGCGCGGTGGTGCGCAATGCGCTGGTGTCGGTGCCGCTGGTGGGTTCGGTGACGCCGAAGGCCTGCAGGCGTATAGAGCCGTCGGCGATGCCGGGCAGGTAGGCGTCTTTCTGCGCATCCGAGCCGTGCCGGAGTACCGTGCCCATGGTGTACATCTGCGCGTGACAGGCGGCGGCATTGCAGCCGGCGTGGTGGATCTCCTCGAGTATCGCCGCGGCGGCGGCGATGGGCAGCTCCGCGCCGCCGAATTCCTCGGGAATCAGCGCGCCGAGGTACCCGGCCTCGGTGAGCGCGGCGACGAACTCGGCGGGATAGGCCTGTTCGCGGTCGCAGCGACGCCAGTATTCGCCCGGGAACCGGGCGCAGAGCTTGCGGACTTCCTCGCGGATTTCGGTGTGGTCGAGTGCGTAATTCACGGCTGATTGACTTGCGAATAGGAAATGCGGCGCAGAAACCGTCAATGGCGGAGCATAGCCCTGCCATCGCCCTGGCGCCAGCCATGAAAAAAGCCCGCCGGAGCGGGCTTTTCGGCCGGCCCCATCAAGCGGGGCCGGGTGATTCCTGGACGGTCAGGGCGAGCGGTCGATCGCCCCCCGGATTTCTCTAGGAGGGATCCTGCTCCCCGTCGTCGTCGTCGGAAGAGTCATCACCACTGGAGCAGGCGCCCAGGTAATCCCCATGTCCAAGATGCGCGTTGGCAGCAGGTTCGGCAACGATCAGCGTGTTCTCGGCTGGGGTGCCGGGCTTGTGACAGATGACGATCTTGTCCTGGCCTTCCCGTTCCGCGTTATCCGGTGCGCTGGAGATGTTGCCGGATACGCTACCCTCGACTTCCTCGACTTCCTCGAGTGATTCCTCGTCCGCCATGATATAGGAAACGTTGCCGACTGATACGTTGCCGGATTCGGAGATCGAGACATCCGTCAGCACCACCGCGTCACTGCCGGAGATTTCCTGGCTCAGCGGATAGCTGTAGATTACGCCGCCTACCCGGAAGGTAAGGGTGTAGTTCCCGCTTTCCAGGCCCGCAATGGGGAGCGTAAAGTTGCCACTGGCATCGGTCGTGGTGCAGATGTCGAGGAGACATACCTCGATACCTTCAATGTCTGCATGGGCTGGAGTGGCAAGGGCACTCAGCAGCGTTACGAGCATGTCGTTGTCACCGGCGCGCAGGGCCACGCCATTGCCGGAGCTACTTACGTTGCCGCTGACCGTGGACCCGCCGCTGGAAAAACCGGCGCCGCCGCTGGAAGTGGAGGTGCTGCCGCCACATCCCGCGAGCGCCAGCATGGCGGCTGCGGCGATGCTGATCAGCAAGGTGCGGATGCAAGCGCGGTAGTTGTACGTGGATTCGCGAAGTGGCATGTCTGTTTCCTCGGTTGTCGGGAATCGGGTTTCAGGGCGTTTCGCCATGACTGTCGGAGGGGCTGGAAAGCCCCTCCCCGGCCGCGACGTGAACTACCGGGGAGGGGTGAAAGCTCGGCGCGCGTCGGTGGGCGCCCGCCTCGCTGCTGTACCCCCACACCTTAAGGACGTCATAGTATCGTGTGAAAATATCACACGTCAAGTTGATGATACCCGGCGACCTGGAGGCCGGTACCGGGCGGGTGGGGCGTGAGAAGATCGCTCCGTCTCACCGGAGGCGGCGAAACTTGATGATTTATAGAGGAAATATCGCGCCGGCTGGCGCGGAGGGGGGTCAATCCCTGTCCTGGAAGTAGTAGTAGCCGAAATTCATGCGGAAGCGCTCGTCCTCGTTTTCGTTATCGGTGGGTGATTCCGCCTCGGCTTCCGCGTCCGCTTTTTGCAACTGACGCGCGAGGCGGTTCAGTTCCTGCAATATCTCGGTGCTCCGGTCACGCGACACGGCGGCGAGTTTTTTGATGGACTCCTCGGATAGCTGATCGTAGTAGACGCTACGTTCGAGGAATGGCGGGCTGTCCGATTTCACGTTAGCGCGCGAGGCCGCGATATGATCGTGGATATTGCGTCCGAGGAAGTACATCTTCTCCTCGAAACCGCTGGAAGGGACAAAGGAGTCGCGTTGCAGGTGAACCAGGTCATCCTCGTCGATCTGCACCACTCCCAGGCGCACCATCTCGTCGAGAATGGCGCGCGGCCGTACGTCGGTACGCACCATCGAGACCAGTTCCTCGAAGCTGCCCGGTCCCGCGTCTGTCGTCTTGCTGCGCAGGCGGGGCAATGCGGCGGGATGTCCTCCGCGATCGAGGAACAGCTCCTCGGAAATCCACACCGCCACGATCTTCGGCCCGAGGAATATGCTCGCTGGCGGCTCGTAGGTATCGGGTCCTTCGTGGCGGATAGTGCTGACATCGCGCCTGTGCACGCCGGAGACGAGACTGATACGTGAATCAGTCTGGCGCCGTCCTTCAACGGCGAATTCGTCTTCGGCGACTTCCACGAATATCCCCTTCAGGACGCGGGTCAACCAGGTATAGGTCAGGCCGTTGTCCAGCAGAAGTCCCACCACGGGACGCAATAGCTGTTTGACCGCCTTGATCAGCGCCGGGGAAGGCGCCGAAGGCGGTTGTTCACCTCGTCTCACTGCCATGTAGTTGTAGTTTCTCTCGCGAGTGCGCTAAATTAACACCAAATCAGAGTAACTGGCAAACTACTGATTTGTCAGGAGTAAAGGCGGATGAAGCCGGCCACCAACCTGTATGCAAAGGCGAGAGCACTGATCCTGGGGTTCGGGATACTGGTGTTGTCCGCCTGTGGCGGCGGGACAGACCTGGTGAAGTCCGGCTCCGGCGAATCGGGAGTCGGCGGCACTGGCATCAGCCTCGTGAAGGGGAACGTCTCGCGAATCGACGGCGTGAAACCCGGCGCCGGCGGGTTCGGGAAAACCCGGGTCTCGGCGGGCGATAGCAGCGCGGGCCTGTCCCCCAGTGGAGAGTTCAGCCTGCCCGGGGTTTCCCCGTCGGGCAACCTGGAACTGGTGTTTACCGATGAGCGTGGCCGGAGCGCCGCCTTGAACCTGGGAGCTTTCCCGGAAGGCGCCACCGCGACCGTGCGCAATATCGACATCGATTTCAGCGGTGGTAGCGCGACATCGGACGAAGTCGAGGTCAAGCCAGGACCGGCGGCCGCCAGCACCCAGGGCGGGGCGGCGAACGCATCACCAAACAGCAATGCCTGCCAGTCCGCTCCCGGTGAAAAAGGGTGCAGCCAGAGCCGTGGAAATGGCGCGGGCAATAACGGCAACGGAAACAACGGCAACAACGGAAACAACGGCAACAACGGGAATGGCAACAACGGGAATGGCAACGACTAGCCCGGAGCGCCCGAACGGGACTTTCTCTGCCATGACTTGAGGGTGCTTTCCCGGAAGCGGTGACTGACCAGAGCCAGTGCCTCTTCCAGGGCGGGAAGCGCTGCTTCGTCAGCCTTCGCCGGCGGCCTTGGGATCCGGGCGGCTCTCCACGTTCAGCATGTGGTCCATGCGCCGCGCCTTGGTCAGGAGGTAGTCGCGGTTCTCGGGGGTCACGGTGCTCGGCACCACGATGCGTTCCACCACCGGGATGCCGTCGGCTTCCAGGGCGTGGATCTTGAGCGGGTTGTTGGTCATCAGCCGCACGGAGCGTACCCCGAGGTCCTCGAGGATACGCGCGGCCAGCGTGTATTCGCGCTCGTCGGGCTGGTGGCCGAGGAGGATGTTGGCCTCCACCGTGTCATGCCCCTCGTCCTGCAGGTTGTAGGCCTCGATCTTCTTCGACAGGCCGATGCCGCGGCCTTCCTGGCGCATGTACACGATCACCCCGTGGCCTTCCTCGGCGACCCGGCGCAGGGCCTTGTCGAGTTGCTCGCCGCAGTCGCAGCGCAGCGAGCCCAGCACGTCGCCGGTAAAACACTCGGAATGCACCCGCGCGAGCACGCCCTCGCCCCCGGCGACGTCTCCCATGACGAAGGCCAGGTGGGACTTGCTGTCCAGTGTATTGCTGTAATGACAGAGTTCGAACTCGCCGTGACGCGTGGGAATACGCGCGCTGGCGGTGCGGGTAACGGTGTGTTCGGCCATGGGGTAATGGTACGGGGTGGGCACAAGCCGGTAAAGCGATCGGCAGATCTCAGCGGCGCGCCTGGAGCGATTGCAGCTGATTGCCCTCCGAATCGAAATTCGCGGGATCGAGCCAGCGTTCGAATGCGTCGCGGATGGCTGGCCAGTCGCTGTCGATGATGGCGTACCAGGCGGTGTCGCGATTGCGCCCCTTGTACACCGTGGCCTGGCGAAAAATGCCCTCGAAGGTGAAGCCGAGGCGCAGCGCGGCCGCGCGCGACGGCGCGTTGAGGGCATCGCATTTCCATTCGTAGCGGCGGTAGCCGAGTTCGTCGAATACCCGCCGCATCATCAGGAACATCGCTTCCGTCGCCGCCGCGGTCCGTTGCAGCCGTGGCGAGTAGTGAATATGTCCTACCTCGATGCTGCCCGCCGCGGGCTGTATGCGCAGGTAGCTGGCCACACCGAGGGGACTGCCGTCGGTGTCCAGTATCGCGTGGAACAGCGGGTCGTCACCGGCGCAGTCGGAGCGGATCCACTGGAGGTAATCCTTCTCCGTGGCGAACGGGCCATAGGGCATGTAGGTCCAGCTCCCGCCGTCGGTGTCGAGACCGTCGACCCGGTACAGTTGGCCACCGTGCGCATCGGCATCGAGGGGTACCACGCTGCAATGGCGACCACGCATCGGTTCCCGTGAAGGCGGCGGGCATGGGAGCGCGGTCGCCACGGGCGGCCCCACGGGTTGTCCGAGTTCATTCGTCAGCTCTTTCATGGCACGCGGCCCGGTAGCGGAAAGGGGTCCAAGCCTACAACAACGGGGGACCCCGCAGGAGGGCCAGTAGCGCCGGTGGCGGTGGGACAATCCAGGCGGGAGTGGAACGGGCCTCGGCGTAAAATACCCGGCAAAGCCCCGACTCCCCGAATGAACAAGCTGCCTCCCGTACCCCCGGTGCTGCCGGAATCGATGTCCCTCGTGGAGTCGCCGCCGGCAAATATCGATGCCCTCGTTGCTCCCCTGATGGCGGCGCGCGCCGAGAGTCCCATCGTGGTACCGACGCGCGCGGCGGACCTGGCGGCAAGGATTCCGCGCGATCTGCCGGCCGATGGTGCGCCCCTCGATGAATTGCTCGCCGGGCTGGAGGACTTGTTGCTCGCCCATTCGCGGCGCAACACCCATCCCGGATTCTTCGGCTACATCGCCTCGGGTGGACTGCCCATTGACGCACTGGCGAATGCCATGGTCGGGGCGCTCAACCAGAACGTGGTCGGTTACCCGTCCTCGCCGGCCGCGGCCACCATCGAACGCGCGGTGCTGCGCTGGCTCGCGAATCTCGTCGGCTACGATGAAGGCGCGGACGGGGTATTCCTGGGCGGTGGTTCCAGCGCGAATCTCACCGCCATGGCCGCGGCGGCGAGCCACCAATTCGGTCCTGACTACCGCGCCAGGGGCATCGTCAGCGCTGCCGGGGGAAAGCGCCCGGTAGTGCTGTGCTCGAAGGCGACGCATTTCTCGGTGCAGCGCGCGGCGGCGCTGCTCGGCATCGGCAGCGACCAGGTGGTCGCGGTGGAAACTGACGCGCAGTTCCGCCTGCGGCCGGACGCCCTGGAGTCCGCGCTCGAGCGGGAGGAATGCGTGGTCTGCGTGGTCGGCAGCGCCGGCACCACCAACACCGGCGCCATCGATCCGCTGAAGGAAATGGCGGCGATCTGCGCGCGCCATGACACCTGGTTTCATATCGATGCTGCCTACGGTGGCGGCGCGCTGCTGTCGCCGGAACTGGCGCCACTGTTCGACGGCATCGCGGCCGCCGACTCCGTGACCATGGACCTGCACAAGTGGTTCTACAACCCCATCGACAGCAGCGTAGTGCTGTTTCGCGACCCGAAGTACGCGCGCAGCGTGTTCTACGAGACCTCTGACTACGTCGCCTTCCCGCCGGATGGTCCGCCGGAGCAGCACATGTTCTTCCACCTCGGACCGGACCTCTCGCGCCGTTTCCGCGCGCTGCCCGCCTACATCGCCTTCGCCCATTACGGCAGGGACCGGCTCGGGCGCAACGTGCTGCACAATGTCGAATGCGCGCGTTACCTGGCCGACCTCGCGCGCTATCACGACGACCTGGAACTCGTCACCGCGCCGGAGCTGTCCATCGTGACGTTCCGCTACCGACCCAAGCGTGGCGACGTGTCGATGACGGATGCGCGCGTCGACGACATCAACCGGGAGATTCGCGCGCGCGTCGAAAGCGAGGCCGACTACCTGCTGTCACCCACCACGGTGAACGGCAGACCCGTGCTGCGCGCCTGCATCATCAACCATGCCACCCGGGCGAGCCATATCGAGGGTCTGGTCAGCCGCGTACGGGAAATCGGCGTGGAGCTTTCCGGTTAGCATGGACCGTCAGAATTGCGAGCTACAATCCACCGTGCCAGCACCCGTCCGCGGGCTGATCACCTCTACTGCCCCTGCACGATCATGAACCGCGACCCGGGAGTTGTCTTCGGCGTCCCGCCGAATTCGAGGGGGCACACCCAGTTAGCCAATCACGCACAGACCGCGCTCCTGCTGTCATGAGTGCAGACGCCACTACCGGCGTGGCCGTCCGCACCGACAAGATCTCCTGGCGTTGCCTGCTGGTCGTGTTCGGCCGTATCGGTCTGCTCTCCTTCGGCGGCCCGGCGGCGCAGATCGCGCTCATGCATCGTGTACTGGTGGACGAGGAGCGCTGGCTTGCGGAAGACAGGTTTCTGGGCGCGCTCAGCTTCTGCATGTTGCTGCCCGGGCCGGAGGCTATGCAACTCGCCACCTATGCCGGCTGGCAATTGCGCGGGGTGCGTGGTGGTCTGATTGCCGGTCTTCTGTTCGTCGTTCCCGGGGCGCTGGTCGTGCTGGCGCTGGCCATGGCCTACATGGCATTCGGTCACGTGCCGCTGATGCAATGGGTTTTTCTCGGGATCAAGGCGGCGGTGCTGGTCATCGTCGTGGAGGCGCTCCTCCGTGTGGCGAAAAAGGCACTTGCCCGCACCGTGCACTGGGTGATCGCGGGGCTCGCCTTCGTGGCGATCTTCTTCCTCGGCGTCCCCTTTCCGCTGATCGTTCTCGCGGCCGGCATTGTCGGCTACTGGTTTCTCGGTCAAGCCGCGGCCCCTTCCGTTGCGCCGGCGGCACGGCGATCCGCCGCCTCGGCTTCTTCCACCACGGTAACCATCGTCCTGTGGCTCGCGATCTGGTGGGCGCCGCTGATGCTGCTCTCCGCAGCCGGCGGCCAGGACATCCTGGTGCAGATCGGCAATTTCTTCTCCCGCCTCGCGGTGGTGACATTCGGCGGCGCCTACGCGGTGCTGGCCTATCTCGCCCAGGACGTGGTGACCCAGCATGGCTGGCTGAGCGCCGGGGAGATGATGGACGGCCTCGGCCTCGCGGAGACCACCCCGGGACCGCTGATCCTGGTGACCGAGTTCGTCGGCTATATCGCCGCCTATCGCGCCGGTGGACCCGGGCTGGGTATTGCCGGCGCCGTGGTCACCCTGTGGGTGACCTTCGTTCCCTGCTTCCTCTGGATCTTCGCGGGCGCGCCCTACATCGAGTGGATCATCGCCCAACCCCGGCTGCGTGGCGCACTGACCGCGATCACCGCCGCGGTGGTCGGCGTGATCCTCAACCTGTCCCTCTGGTTCGCGCTGCACGTGCTCTTCGCCGGACTGGAGAAGCGCGAGCTGGGGCCGGTCACCCTCCTGGCACCCCAATGGCAGACGCTGGACTGGCGGGTGCTCGTGATCGGCGCGGTAAGCGCGGTGATGCTGCTCTGGAAGCACCAGTCACTCATGCGCACGCTGGGCCTGGCGGCGTTACTTGGTATCCTGCTGAACCAGGTTTGATCGTTCCCCTCCCATGGTGATGAATGTCCTTGTCTGTGGCGCCGGCGGATTCATCGGCTCCCATCTTGCCAGGCGGCTCGCCGATTCAGGACAATGGGTGCGTGGCGTCGACCTGGTGGCGCCGGCGTTCAGTGAGTCCGCGGCGCACGAGTTCGTCCTCGGCGACCTGCGCGACCCACAGCTGGTCGCGCGGGTTCTCGACCGACCCTTCGACGCGGTGTACCAGTTCGCGGCGGACATGGGCGGCGCCGGCTACCTGTTCAGCGGCGACAACGACGCCGACGTGATACACAACTCGGCGCTGATCAATCTGAACATCGCGCGCCAGTCTGTGCGGGCCGGCGCGGGCAAGCTGTTCTTTGCCTCGTCCGCCTGCGTGTATCCCCGGCGCAACCAGGAAGACCCGGAGTCGCCGTCCTGCCGCGAGGACTCGGTGATGCCCGCGGATCCCGACAGCTACTACGGCTGGGAGAAGCTGTTCAGCGAACGCATGTACCAGGCTTTCCGCCGTAACCACGGGCTCGACGTGCGTATCGGCCGGTTCCACAATATATTCGGCCACGAGGGAACCTGGGAAGGCGGCCGGGAGAAGGTGCCGGCGGCGATTTGCCGCAAGGTGGCGGAGGCACCGGATGGCAGCGAGATCGAGGTCTGGGGCGACGGCAACCAGACCCGGTCGTTTCTGCATATCGACGAATGCCTCGAGGCCGTGGCGCGGCTCATGGCGTCGGATTGCGCGGAGCCACTGAACATAGGATCGGACGAGATGATCAGCATCAACGGGCTGGTGGAACTGGTGGCATCGATAGCCGGCAAATCGATCCGGATTCGACATGTGCCAGGTCCCGAGGGCGTGCGTGGACGCAATTCCGACAATCGGCTCATCCAGCGCAGCTTAGGCTGGAAACCGACCGCCAGCCTGCGAACGGGGCTCGAACGGACGTATCCCTGGATCGCGGAGCAGGTCCGCCTGCGGTCCCTGCAGGTACAGCCGCGGAATGCGTGAAATGTTCTGATCGTCGAACCCCGCGAGGTCCCACTGTCACGGTAATCAGCACGGAGGATCACCCGTGGAGATCGGTGAATTTCGCTATCGTGGGCGGAAGTACCTGCGTGCAAACCCGTTGTCCTGGCTCGCCTGCCGAGAGAATTTCCGCCAGGAGGCGGCTGTCATTCGCCGGGTGTTGCCCGTCTGGTATATTTGGATTCCCGGCGGGGACCCGCACCAGCAGTGTCAGCATGTCCCGGGAATGCCGGGAATTCACTTCCCCGTCTGAGCTGTCAAAAATCATGCAAAGCCGTCACCTCCTGGTCGCCTCGATCGCGCTCGGCCTCATCCTTCCTCTTCCCGCCTGGTCCCAGCTTTCCGAGGCGCTGGACAGTTTCGAGGGCGACGAGTTTCACGACAAGTGGTCGCGCCGCGTGCTTGACACCGCCAACCGCATCGACAGCCTGTTCGGCGACGACCGCATCGACGAGGAGGCACAGCAGACCCGGGTGCGGGCCTACGGCGACCTGGAGATCAGCGAGGATGGCGGTACCGACTTCCGGGTCCGGGTCAAAGCGCATCTCGTGTTGCCGAACACCAAGGAGAAATTGCGTCTCGAACTCAACGGCACCGATGATGACAATGCCTGGGACGACGAGGATCGAGACACCGACCAGGATGCCGAGGACCGGGAACGCAGCCTGGGGCTTAACTTCAACGCCCGTCGAAGCGATCGCACCAATACCGATTACGGTATCGGCGCCAGGTACCATGACAGTTCGCTGGCCGCTTACCTGAAGGCGCGCAACCGGGTGTATTTCCAGGCGGAGAACTGGCTCCCGCGGCTGACCAACGAGATCCGGGTCTACAGCGATACCGGCTGGCAGTACCAGGGCACCTTCGACATGGATCGCGAACTCAGCGACGTCTGGTTCTTCCGTTCCCGTACCGAGGCGCGCTGGTACGAGGAAAAGGATGTCGAGGAAGACGATATGTATTGCGACGGCGGCTGGTGCCTGAACCAGTTCTTTTCGCTGTACCAGGACTTTCCCAGCCGCAAGGTGTCGATCGCCTACGACTGGAACAACTACTTCCTCACCGAGCCGGACGCCCACCTCGAGGAGGTCCAGCTCGCTTCGCGTATCCGCTTCCAGTCCCGCTGGGACTGGCTGCACTGGGAGATCCGGCCCTACGTGCGCTTCCTCGATGAAACGGACTTCCGTGACCAGTATGGCATCGTGTTCCGCCTCGAAGGCATATTCGGCTACAAGGCAAAGACCGAGTTGCGTTTCCGTGACACCGACGTCGACCAGGATATCTTCGACGAAGACAACTGACCCTTCCGCGCCGGGGGGGGCTAGCCCTCGGCGATGGATTCCAACAGGTCGTGCTGGGTGATGATGCGCGGCAGCCCCGCCTCGTCGCGCACCATGACCGCGGGATTGTCGCGGTTGATCATGGAGGAAAGCACGTCAAGGGTGGTGTCCGCGGGGACGAACTGAAACGGCGGCTGCATCGCGTCGCGCACCAGTTTTTCCTTCAGTTCCGGTGCCTCGATCAACTGCTTGAGCAGCTTCGTGTCCGACAGGCTGCCCACGAACTCACCGTCGTCGTCCACCACCGGTAACTGCGACACGCTGACGGATGTCAGCAGGGTGATTGCCTCGGCAACGGTGGCGTCGTCGCGGATGGTGGTGAGGGCGTCCTCACCGCTCTGCTTGCCGATGATGCGACGCGCGGTGGAGAACTGGCGTTCCTCGAGGAAGCCGTGGTCCTTCATCCAGTTGTCGCTGTAGACCTTGCCGAGGTAGCGGGTGCCGTGATCCGGCAGGATGATCACCATGACATCGTCGTCGGTGAGTTTGTCCTTCGCCCATTCCAGCGCGCCCCAGACCGCGGAGCCGCAGGACCAGCCGACGAACAGCCCTTCCTCCCGTGACAGCCGGCGCGCCATGACGGCGGCGTCCTTGTCGGTAACCTTGACGATATGGTCGATCACCGAGAAATCCACGTTGGCGGGCAGGATGTCCTCACCGATGCCCTCGGTGAGATAGGGGTAGATCTCGGTCTCGTCGAATTCCCCGGTGTCCTTGTACTTCTTGAACACCGAGCCGTAGGTGTCGATGCCCACGGTGACGATGTCCGGGTTCTGCGCCTTGAGATAACGCGCGACCCCGCACATGGAGCCTCCGGTGCCCACGCCCGCAGCGTAGTGAGTGATCTTGCCGTCGGTGTCGCGCCAGATCTCCGGGCCGGTGGTGTCGTAATGGGCCTCGGTGTTGGACAGGTTGTCGTACTGGTTGGGATAGTAGGAATTCGGGATTTCCTGGTTGAGGCGCTTCGCCACCGAGTAGTAGGAGCGCGGATCCTCGGGAGGTACCGCGGTGGGGCAGACGATCACCTCCGCGCCCATGGCGCGCAGGATGTCGATCTTTTCCTGGGACTGCTTGTCGGCCAGGGTGAATATGCATCGGTAGCCGCGCGCGATGGCAGTGAGCGCGAGACCCATGCCGGTATTGCCCGAGGTGCCCTCGATGATGGTGCCCCCCGGCTTCAGGTCGCCGCGGCGTTCGGCGTCCTCGATCATGCGCACCGCCATGCGGTCCTTCATGGAATGACCGGGGTTGAAGTACTCGACCTTGGCGAGGATGGTGCCGCGGATACCGCGGGTCACCGCGTTGAGTTTCACCAGCGGCGTATCGCCGATGGTCTCGATGATGGAATTGCAGTAGCGCATGGTTCCCTGTCTTGGCCGTTTCCCGTCGCCCTGTCAGTGTATGCGGAATCACGTGGCTTGTCAGCGGCCCGCCGGTGACGGCGATCACCGCGCGGAGTAGAATGGCGAAAAAACACGCCAGGAGGGATGCCATGACCACTATTGCCGAGCGCCTGCGGCAGGATCGCGTGATCCTGCTGGACGGCGGCGTCAGCACCGAGATCCAGCGCCGCGGCGCGGCCATGGATGCCAATGTCCGGGCCGGTCTCACCACCAAGACCCATCCCGAGGTGGTGCGCCAGGTGCACGAGGACTACATCCGCGCGGGCGCAGAGGTGATCACCGCCAATACCTATTCCACGGCGAGGCACGTGCTGGAAAGCGTGATGCTCGGCCACGAGGCCAAGCCGATAAACTTCCGCTCGGTGCAACTGGCGAAGGAGGCGCGTGATGCCGCCGCGGAAGGCGCGGTGTGGATCGCG
>JAUILZ010000002.1 GCA_030432755.1 Gammaproteobacteria bacterium
GTCCGAAAAGGTTGAAACGCACTTCCGGTTTTAGAGATAAAACCTCGGCACTGCAACACTTTCCCGCCCCTTTTCCAAAACATGTCCCCAACACGCTGAATCGGCGCAAACTGACGCCAGCCAGGGCTTCCCGCGACTACCCGAAAATTATTCCGGACAGTAGTGAGCGCAGGCTGGGATCCATCGTGACGTCTATGAAAGCGCCGGTTCCACATGGTAACAGCCCCGCTACCGATTAAAGCATCCACACCGAGCAGTAGTGACACGCGCTCCCGCCGATGACGAACAGGTGCCAGATTTCGTGGCCCCAGGGCATCCAGCGATCGAGGATGTAGAACGCGACCCCCGCGGTATAGACGACGCCTCCCGCCAGCAGCCAGGCGAAGCCGGCGCTGGACAGTGACGCGAGCATCGGCTCGAGGGTGAACAGGCAGAGCCAGCCCATCACCAGGTAGAGGATCACCGGGATGATTCGCGGTCCCTTGCGTGGCAGGCTGTCGATGGCTACTCCCAGGACAGCAAGTCCCCAGACGATGCCGAACAGCCACCAGCCGGTGGCGCCCTGGATGCCCACCAGCGCAAACGGAGTGTAGGTGCCCGCGATCAGCAGGTAGATCGACTGGTGATCGAACATCCGGAACCAGCGCTTCGCCCGGCCGACGAGGCCGTGGTAGAGCGTGGACATCAGGAACAGGAGAAACAGGCAAACGCCATAGACGGCGAAGCTGACGATCCGCTTCGGCTCGCCGTCCATCGCGGCCACCGTGATCAGCACCGTGGCCCCGACCAGCGCGAGGAAGGCCGCCACCAGGTGGCTGATGCTGTTGAAACGTTCGCCGCGGGTCATTGGCATAGCTCCGATTGGCTCCTGCATTCTAACGCGTAGTATTCATCGGGGTTCTGACAACCGGGTTACAGAACCTTCCCGGAAATACCGCGTTTGTTACCGGTTATTTTGCAACTTTCCGCGATACCGCGACTGTGACGGAAGTCACTGCATGCCCGGCCCGATTCCGGCAGAATGGAACATCAATGCACGTTCTCACAATCGGCTAGTACCAGGGGTGAACCATGAAAACCAGAACCACCGGCCTCATTTTCCTGTTCCTGGCAGTTGCCTGGATTTCCCCGCCGACCATCGCGCAGCAGCTCGTCAAGCGGATGAAATGCGCCGACTTCTACATCACCACTCCCATCGATCACCGCAACTCCAGCTCGGAAACGAGGGCTATCACCGTTCAGATCGTCAGGGACTCCTGCCGCCCGAAAATGCCCGGGGGCTACTTCGTCCTGCAGAAAACCGGCGCTGGCGAAGGAAACGGAAACTATTCCTTCACAGATCGATACCAGGGATACAGCGAGAGCATCACGCTGCCTTTTCCACCGGGAGCAGCCGTCAGGGTATTGTTTGCCCGGCCGATCGGAGATAGGGCCAGGGGCACCTTCGACTACACCTATACCATTAACTAGTTCGACCGCCCGCGCCGCCGAAACTTGAATCGTAACGCGGCCAGTGGATGGCGTGCGTCCGAAGCCTGCCGAACGGATCACGCGGTTTCCGTGGAGGATTCCGTGCTCTTCCCTGTCTTTGCCTTTGCCTTCTCGTGAAGGTGTTCCGGGTGCACCAGTGAGTAGATCACCGGAATCAGCACCAGTGTCACCAGGGTGGAGACGGTGAGGCCCCCGACTACCGCGCGCGCCATGGGCGCCTGGGCGTCGGCGCCTTCGCCGTAACCGAGCGCGAGGGGCAACAGGGCGAGGATGGTGGTGAGGGTGGTCATGAGAACCGGCCGCAAGCGCCGCCGGCCCGCCTCGAGCAACGCCTCGCGGGTCGGCATGCCGTCTCGCCGGTACTGACCCGTCTGGTCCACCAGCAGGATGGCGTTATTCACCACTATTCCCCCAAGCATGATACAGCCGATACCCGACTGCAGGTTGAGGGTGGTGTCGGTGAGGAACAGCGTCACCAGCACGCCGGTCGCGGCGAAGGGCACCGAGAACATCACCACCAGCGGGTCTATGAAGGACTCGTACTGCGAGGCGAGCACCATGTACACCAGAGCCAGCGCCAGGATCAGTGACAGCATCAGTTCCTGGAACGCTTTCTCCTGTTCCTCGAAGCTGCCGGAGATGTTGAGTTCGTAGCCAACCGGTCGCGGTATGGTGTCGAGTCGCGCCTGGATATCCGCCGCCACCGAACCAAGGTCGCGTTCGTCGACGTTGGCGCTGACGCTGATGATCCGCTGCTGGTCCTTGCGCTCGATGGTCACCGGTCCGCTGCCACGCACCGTGGTTACCAGGTTCCTGAGCGCCACCAGTTCACCTTCCGGGGTACGCACAACGAGGTCGAGGATCTCGTCCAGCGAACGCCGTTCGGCGTCCTCGAGTTGCACCAGGATGCGGTAGGAATTGCCTTCGACGCGGTATTCCCCCGCCACCGACCCCGCCACCGCGGTTTCCACCACCTCGGTGACGTTGCGCACGCTGAGGCCCAGATCCGCGGCCTTCGCCCGGTCGACGATGATCTCCTGCTGCGGGATGCCGGCGTCGCGGCTGAGTCTTACGTCCGTGATTCCCGGGATATCCCGGATGCTTTCCTGGACCTTGTGCGAGAGCGCGCCGAGTATGTCGAGCTCGTAACCGGTGACCTCCACCGTCACCCCCTCGACATCGGGCAGTATACGCTCCAGCAGGAACTGGCCCTGGGGGGCGCGTACCCGGATCTCCATGCCGGGAATGGTGCCTTCGAGCGCGGCGCGGATGTCGTTGGCGATTTCGGTATTGGAACGGTCCCGCTCCGCCGCCGGCACCAGCGACATGCGGATCTCGCCGGAGGCGTTGGAGCGACCGAAGGTGCCGGAGGTCTGCACGCTGGTCACCGAGGACACCGCCTCGGGCACGAGCTTGAACACCTCCTCCTCGAGGATCCGGGTCTGCGCGTCGATGAGGTCAATACGCGTCCCCACCTCCATCTCGCCGGTGATCCTGACCTCGCCCTCGTCGCTCGGCGGAATGAACTCGGTGCCGATAAAACGATAAAACTGCAGGCTCGCGCCAAAGATCAGCGCGGCCACCAATAGCGTGAGCAGGCGGAAGCGCAGTACGAAACCGACGAAGCCGGTGTAGACCGATTCAAGCGAGCTCAGAAACCAGCCGGAGCCCTTCGAACCGGCGCTGCCGCCCAGCATGCGCGAGGCCATCACCGGCACCAGGCTGAGGGAAACCAGCAAGGCGCAGAACAAAGAGAACATGATCACGTAGGCGAGTTCCTTGAACAACACCCCGGAAACCCCCTGGACGAAGATCAGCGGCAGGAAAATCACGAGGGTGGTCACCGTGCCCGCGAGCACCGCGGAACTTACTTCGCCGGCGCCGCGGATCGCCGCGGTCGACGGGTCCTCCTTCTTCTCCTGCTTTCGCCGGAAGATGTTTTCCAGCACCACCACGGAACTGTCCACCATCATCCCCACGCCCAGGGCGAGGCCGCCGAGCGACATCAGGTTGAGGGTGAAGCCGCCGACGTAGAGCATGGCGAAGGTGGCGATCACCGAGATCGGGATCGCAAGGGAGATCACCAGGGTACTGCGCAGGTCGCGAAGGAAGAACAGCAGCACCAGGATCGCGAGCGAGCCACCATAGAGCACCGACTGGGCGACATTGAAGATCGCGCGCTCGATGAAATTGCCCTGGTTGATCACCGGGATGACCTGGATCTGGGGAAAGTCCTCGTTGATCGCCTCCACCTCGGCCAGCACCTGCTGCGCCACCTCCACGGTGTTTTCACCGGGCTGTTTGCGGATCGCCACGCGCACTCCCTGTTCGCCGTTCACCCGGATGATGCGCGAAAGCACCTCGTAGGTGTCCACCACCCTGGCGATCTGTCGCAGGGTGACTACCACCCCGTCGCGCCGCCCCACCACGGTATTCCGGATCTGCTCGAGGTCCGTGAACTCCGCCGGCGCGCGCAGGGTCATCTGGAAACTGCCCTCCTCGATCTTGCCCGCGGGCAGGTCGAGGTTTGCGTTGCGGATGGCGTCGAGGACGTCCTGCAGAGGCAGACCGAGGGCATTGATACGCGTCGGGTCGAGTTCCACCCGCACCTCGCGGTTGAATCCCCCCCAGGGATCCACCTGGGCGACACCGGGAATGCGCGAGAAGCGATAGCGGATCTGGTTCTCGACGATGGTGGTGAGTTCGATGGGATCGAGCTTGCTCGAGATTCCGAGCAGCACCACGGGGAAGCTGTCGACGTCGAACTTCGACACCCGCACGCTGCCGACGTCGTCCGGCAGTTCGCTGATCTCGTCCTCTATCGTGGCGCGCACCTCCAGCGCGGCGGTCTCGACGTTGGTGCCCCAGGCGAAACTCACCCGCACCCGGCTGTTTCCCTCGTAGGACCGGGAACTCATCTCCACCACCCCGGGAACGGTGGCGACGATCTCCTCCACGATCTGGGTGACGAGCTGTTCCATCACCAGTGGATCGGCGCCGTCGTAACTGGTGCGCACCGTGATGGTAGGCAGTTCGATACTGGGCAGGAGGTCGATGCGCAAACGGTCCAGCGCGGCGATGCCGAGCACCACCACCACCATCGTCGCCATCAGCGTGAACACCGGACGGCGCACGCTCGCGCTGGAAAGAATCATCCGCTTTCTCCGTTGGCTATCACGATGGTGGAGCCGTCGTCCAACAACTGCTGGCCCAGCACCACCACCTCTCCGTCCAGGGAGTCATCCATCACCTGCACCTGGCCGCCCTCGCGGATCCCGGTCTCCACCGGCTGCCAGCGTACCGATGCGCGATCCTCCGTTACCACGAACACGCCACTGGCGCCGCCGCGCACCACGAGCGCGCGTTCCGGCACGATGGCAGCCTGCTCCACCCGCTCGAGACGCACCCGCGCGCGCACGAACATCCCGGGCTTGAGTTTGCGCGCGGCGTTCTCCACCCGCAATTCCACCCGCGCCTGGCGGGTGTTCTCGCGAAACACCGGCGCGATCCGGGCGATGGTGCCCTCGAATTCCTCGCCGGGATAGGCATCCGTTTCCAGGGACACCGACTGGCCGGCGGATAACAGGCCATAGTCACGTTCGGTCACGAAAAACACCGCCAGCACCGGGTCGAGTTCGACGATCCGTAACAGCGGTTCATTGGCGCTTACGTTCTGGCCCTCGTCGACGAATCGCTCGGCCACCGTGCGCTGGTCGCTGCCACCGCTCCAGCTCGCGAGAACGTCACTGTAGCCGAGGCGGATGCGCGCGGTTTCCACCACCGCCTCGGCGCGGGTGAGCTGCGCCCGGGTGACCTGCAGATGGGCCGAGCGCGCGAGCTGGTTGGCGCGCGCGGTGTCGCGCTCCGCCTCCGAACTGACACCGCGCTGGTTCAGGGTCTCGATGCGCTGGAGTTCGCGGTTCGCGATCTCGAGAAGATTTTGCGCCTCGGCGAGGTTCGCCCGCGCCACCGCGAGTTCGGCCTCCGCCTGGGTCAGCTCCTGCCGGTATTCGTCGTTGTCGAGCCGCGCGACCACCTGGCCGCGGCTCACAGTGTCCGCCAGGTTGACGCCTATATCCTCGATCCTCCCTCCCACCTTGGCCGCCACCACGAACTCGGCATTGGGGGCCAGGGTGCCGGTAAAGGAACGGATGCGATCTATCGCGCCGTGCTGCACGGGCATCACCTCCACCGGCGCGGCGCGGCTGGCGCGGTCACCACGTTGCTGCCCCGCACCGGCGGTTTCGGCTTCCAGGCGCTGGTAGATCTGTTGTCCCAGCCACGAGCCCAGGGCGAGAACCGCAAGCAGGGCGATAATGGTTTTCAAAGCTTCTCCGCTATTCTTGTGTCGAGCCGGTAGCAAGATAACTACGCTGGGTGAACCGCCGGTGAATCCGGATTCGATTCGCGCATGCTATCCATGGACGCGGCGCGTTGTCGACCGGGCTCAAAGCGTGACGCCACGTCGATATCCGACAATACCGTCAGGCGGAAATTCCCCGCAGGATCATCATACCTTAGTGCGGTGGCGATGGCGCGGACGCCGCACGGGTCAGCCGTGATAGCGGATCACGATCACGCCGAGGCAGACAAGGCAGGCGGCGATCACGCGCCGGCGGCCGAACGGTTCCTTCAGCAGCAGGGTGCCGATCAGCGCCGCGAAGATCACGCTGGTCTCCCGCAGCGACGAAACCAGCGCCATGGCGCCCTGGCTCATCGCGTAGATCACCAGCCCGTATGCCGCGGACGAGGCAATGGCGCCGAACAGCACCTTGGCGGTGTTGGCGCCGAGGTAGGCGCCAAAGTCTCGAGCGCGGGTCGCGAGTATCCAGGCGCAGATCGGCAACGGCTCGAGAACGAACAACCACAGGATATAACTCAGGCTGTTGTCCACCCGGCGCACCCCGGAGCCGTCCACCACGGTATAGGCGGCGATCATGAGCGCGGTGGAAAGCCCCCAGAAAAGCGCCGCGCGGGATGGCCGGCTCCCCGGGCTGCCGAGGAACGACAGCGCGAGCAGTCCGACGCTGACCAGCACCACTCCGACCAGGGCGTCCGGTGGCAGGTGCTCGTTCGCGACGAAGGCCGCGCCCAGCGCCACCAGCACCGGTGCCAGCCCGCGGAACAGCGGATAGACCAGCGACAGGTCGCCGCTGCGATAGGACATCGACAGGGTGAAGTAGTAAACATTGTGGATCAGCACCGAGGCGATAATCCAGGGCCAGGCCGCGGCAGCGGGAAACGGCACCAGCCAGGCGAGCGCGAGGCAGATCACCCCGCCAACAAGCTGGTAGGCGGCAATGCTGAACGCCGGCGATCCCCCGGACTTGGCCATCGCGTTCCACACCGCGTGCAGCACCGCGGCGGCGAGAACCAGGGCAACGATCTCGGGGGACATGGAAACTTGGTGCGACCCGCAGCCGGTCGAGCTGGGACTCGTTCTAGGTAATACTGGCGTAACGATCGGTCGCCCGGACCAGCGCGTCGGCAATTCCCGGTTCGTCGAACGCATGGCCCGCGTCGGCGATGATCTCGAAGGTCGCTTCCGGCAGGGCGCGGTGCAGCTCCCAGGCGGTGATCATCGGCGTGCAGACGTCATAGCGCCCCTGGATGATCGTGGTAGGGATATCCCGGATCCGGTCCACGTTCTCCAGCAACCAGGCATCGCTGTCGAAGAAGCCGCCGTGCTGGAAGTAATGGGTCTCGATGCGGGCGAAGGCCTCGGCGTAGCCGTCGGCGCCGTAATGCGCGATCTGCGCAGGGCGCTGCAGCAGGTTGATGGTGGCGCCCTCCCACATGCTCCATGTTCGGGCGCATCTGTTGCGCGTCTCCGCGTCGTCACCGGTGAGGCGACGATAATAGGCGCCGATCATGTCGCCACGCTCGGCCTCCGGGATCGGCGCAACGAATGTTTCCCATTCATCGGGAAACAGGTTCGCCGCTCCGCCCTGGTAATACCATTCCAGTTCCTGCCGGCGGAGAGTGAAGATGCCGCGCAGAATGAGCGTGAACACCTGGTCGGGATGGGTTTCCGCATACGCCATCGCCAGGGTACTGCCCCAGGAACCGCCGCAGACCAGCCAGCGCTCGATGTCGAGTGCCTCGCGAATGCGTTCCATGTCCGCCACCAGGTCCCAGGTAGTGTTGTGTTCGAGGGAAGCCCAGGGCGTACTCTTGCCGCAGCCACGCTGGTCGAAGAGGACAATGCGATAGCGCTCGGGGTCGAACACCCTGCGTTGCCCGGGGTTGCTGCCACCGCCCGGCCCGCCATGGAGGTAGACCGCCGGCGCGCCGTCGGGATTGCCGCATTGCTCGACGTAAATGACATGCCCCTCGCCGGCGTCGAGTCGGGTGGTCTCATAGGGTTCGATGGCCGGGTAAAGCGGGCGATAGGCGGACATGACGGTTACGGGGGTGACGGGCCGCATAATGTACACTCCGGCCCTTCCCTTGCCTACGTGCTACCGCCAGTGGCTACTCACGCCCTGTCTCCATCCGGTCGTCACCTGTTGCTGTTGACCCGGGGACATACCGACTTTACCAACCAGATCGACCCGTTCGAAATCCACGCGGCGCAACTTGCCCGACGGGAGATTCATGTGCGCAAGGCACTCTGGGATGCGCCCCTGGCGGACGATGTGCTGGACTTTCCCTGGACCGCGGTGCTGTTTCACTACCGTCTGTCCCGCGAGTACCCGTTGCCATGGCTCGCGGGACTGCTTGCCAACCTGAGGGAGTTGGTGCCCGGTTGTCCCATTGTGCTGCTCGACGACCACGGCAGTCCCTATGTCCCGATGATGCGGCTTTCAAACCTGGTGGATCTCTACGTCGCGGAGTGCCTGCCGCGTGACCGTCGCTGGTGGAGTACCACCGGCAGTCACTGGGAACGGCCGCTCGAGCACAGGCTGCGGCGCATCCTGGACGATCCCCCTGAAGACCCGGCACCCTATCGCGCGGAACCGGAAGGACCGCTGCCGGCGAATTTCCACCTGGGCTGGAACATCGCGCTCGATCGGCGTTATTACTCGGAATACAATCATCCCGCGGGATGGAACCGCCCCGCGGAAGATCGCCCCAATGCCATTCACTGTCGCATCGGCGTGGACCCGGACATGCCGGATATCCTGCAACGTCATCGACTGCGCGCCCTGCAAGCATGCGGCGCGCTCGCCGGCAATCATGCGGTGATCAGCAGTCCGGAACGCATCCCGCACGACGATTACCTGCGCGAGATGCTGGATAGCCAGGCAGTTCTTTCACCCTATGGCTGGGCCGAGGTCTGCTTCCGCGACTTCGAGGCCATCGCCTGTGGAAGCCTAATGATCAAGCCCGATATGTCCCACCTGGACACAGCTCCGGACATCTACCACGACGGGGAAACATGCGTGATCGTTCGCGCTGATTTCGGCGATCTCGAGGAAAAGCTCATCCACTATGCAAGCCGCCCCGATGAACGCACGGCGATCGTGCGAAACGCCCATGAACGGTTCCGGGAATTTCTCGGCGACGACTGGTTCGCGAACCAGGTCTGTGCACTACTCGATCGACTGGTGGAACTGCGCCAATAGCAAACGCATGGAGCATCAGATACCGATTTCCGCCGGCGGCACACTGTCACTCCTCCGCATTGACCCGCTTCGCGCGCAGGTGCTAGCATGTGAAAGTTATATGGTGGAGGGGTGTTCACCGCGTGCAGCCTGCAAGAACATGCTATCGGTCCCGGTACGGCAATAGCCGCGCCAAACAGGTCACGGCGATCCCCTGTTTCAGTAATCCTTTCGACCCCAAGGGAGTCATGACATGAAAGATGTGCACCGCAAACCGGATTCACCGGAAGAAAAATCAGTCAACGAAACGCGATCACAGGACAGGGAAAAAGCACGCCGTCGGCTGCTCCGCAATCTCGCCGCCGGCGGTGGCGTGGCGGCGCTGGGGGCGGCCACGCCGGACAAGTGGACGCGCCCGATGGTGGATTCCGTTCTCCTGCCAGCCCATGCATCCACCTCCGTGGTACAGAGTTTTACCGGCGCCGTGGCGACGCCGTTTGCTTCGGACGATGGCACCATCCTCGACTTCTTCGTCTCGAAAGCCTACGCGGCGGAATGCAACGGGATCACGTTGCCGGAAGCCAACACGCCGGTCTGCATCCAGGAAACTCTCTCTGGTGTACTGATCACGTTTCTCGGAGGTTCCGGTTTCGGCACCCTGGCGCAGCTTGGATCCGGGGGCATTGGCGTTTCCGCGGGCGGTCTCGCCTATATCTTTTCCGGCTCCCTGACCAGTGGACAGATCAACGTCTCCTGTGGCGGCGGTGGAGGCGGCAAGTCGAAAGGGGGCGGAGGCACCGTGCGGACCTCCAGCTATGCAAGCGTGCCTGGCGCCTGCGCCTGATAGTTACACGGAGCGCTTGACTCAACTCCCGGGGCCCGGCAATGCCGGGCCTTTTTCGTAGCGCGGACGGCACGGCCGGCCAAACACAGCGTATCAGGCCGGCCGGAGCGCCGCGAGCCGCGCGACCCAGGGCGCGTAGATCCCCAGCCGGCTGGCCTCGCGGAAGAGAACCCGGGCGTCCATCCAGTCCGCCCGGTTGATGCTGTCGGCCGCCAGCGCATCGTCTATGGCCTCGTCGGTGAATCCCGGCCCGAGAAATGAAGCGTCTGCTCCTGCCACCCGCGCCATCAACCCGGTCATCACGCACTTTACACAGGTGCCGCAATTGGTGGCCCGGTGACCCTCCTGCCAGCACACCCGCAGGTTCGTCAGCGCTTCCGGCCACGAGGCCAGGTGGCGCATTTTATCCAGCCGGTTCAGGTGTGCGCCGTCGTGCACGATGGTAAATCCGTCGCGGCCCATCCAGGAATCGGTGAGTGGATTGCTGCCCCAGGGCATCATCGCGTTGTAGGCGAAGGTAGAGGGAATGAGGCCGTGGGAACAGCCGCGTGAGAGCAGGGTGAGGCAAGCGGCGGCGGCCAACCCGTGGGCTTCCGGCCACTGGCGGTTGAAGTCCCGCAGGTTGGTGGTCATCTCCTCCAGCGCCACCCCTTCAATCGGCATGAACCGGCGGATCCGCTCCAGCGCCACGCGCCAGGTCGCGCGATCCTCCCAGGGGATGTCGAAGCCGCGCACGACGAGCGCGGTATCCATCCGGAAGCGCGCCGGTTCTTCCCCTATAATGGCATGACGGTAGACAGTCTCGCAGGAATCCAGCCCGCCGGAGAAGCAACTGATCGCGCGCTGTTCCTGACTGTCCGCGGAATCGTCCAATGTCTCGCCGACGATCGAAATGACCGCAAGATCGGAGTTCCAGCAATGCCATGCACGCTGGTACTCCCGCAGGTTGTATAGCAGCGAAGCGGAAACCGGCGCGCCGCGCACCCACAGGTCGTCGCCGGACGCCATGCAGCCGTACAGGCAGGCGAGCACGAACGGATCCGCGGTGCCAACCAGCCGGTCGCGTAGGCGGCCATCGACCTCGAACCAGAGTTCCCCCACGTCAACGACGTCCGTCGCCAGGGTCGCGCACAATCGCAATCGACCACCGACTTCCCGCGGCGACTGGATCGTCAGGACCCGCATGCCTGGACGTCGCCTGACCGAGCGCGCGACGGGATTGTCGTAGGGGGTCAGCAAGCCCTTGTTCCAGTATTCGCGGGCAAACCGGTCGACGCTCGCGGCTGCCTCGCCGGCCGGAAGCCGGTCGTCTGTGATCTCTCGGGCAAGATCGCGGAAGCTGCGTTGGCCATCCATCAGCGACCAGATGCGCAGCGAGGTATCATCCGGTCGCGCCAGGATTTCGCCCTCGGCATCCTGGAAAACCACGGCCTCCCCGCCCGCTGCCCGGATTCCCGTCATGGCCGCGGGACGCGCACTCCAATCGATGCGCCGGGACTCGTAGCCCGCCACTTGCTCCCCCAGGGCATGGCGTACCGGCACGGGATCGAAATCGATGC
This sequence comes from Gammaproteobacteria bacterium, assembly GCA_030432755.1. Taxonomy (GTDB): domain Bacteria; phylum Pseudomonadota; class Gammaproteobacteria; order Arenicellales; family Poriferihabitantaceae; genus VYFG01. The sequence continues at coordinate 11,442 of JAUILZ010000002.1, forward strand.
CGTGGAGATCGTCGCGCCAGCCGCAGCCGAGCTCGGCGAGCCAGCTCTCGTACATACCACGATTCTTGTGATAGCTGTTGGGCAGCAGGGTGGCCTCGCGACCGATCAGGAGCGCCGCGACCGCGAAATGCAGTCGATCGGTAATGACATGGGCGCACGTCGCCGCCAGTCCCATGTACTGGTCCACGGTCTCGCAGCAGCGGACGGGGTCCACCACCGATCGCGCATCGTCGACGAACAGGCCTTCCTGGTTGGTGCGCAGGAAAACACCGAGCGCGAAGCGCGGGGAACCGGGGTCCCAGGGGTAGTCCACCGCGAGCGCGGTATCCGGGCCGAGTCCCGTAACGCCGGCGAACTGGAGGCTGTAGCGCTCGCGCGCCCACACGCCTGCATATCGTGACAGGTCCTCGCCGGGCCCGGTGATACTTTGAGGCAGGATATACAAGGGCCGACCGGTCTCCAGCGCCAGTTCCCGAAGTTCCACCGGTTCCGGGTAAGCCGGGCCGAGATTGCCACCACCGGAAACCACGATGGCTTCGACCCGGCTCATGTGCCTGGCATCGAACAGGCGACGCCAGTCGAGCTGGCGGTAATCAATCTCCCAGCTATCGAACAACTGGCGCGCGCCGAGATCGATGAGACGGTCACCGACGTTGCCCGGCAGTGGCAGGAAGCCGATGCGCAACCCGCGAAAATGTTCGACGACTTCCCCGAACGCCGCGTGATCAACCAGTGGCATGGCTACGGACATCCTCCCCGCGACGCGACGCGGCGATCCGCGCGGCATGTTCCAGCGCCTCGCAGGCCATTCTGCCGTTATAGCGCCAGTCGTCCCGCGGATCGGCCAGGCGGGCACTCATCATCCCACGCCTGGCAAGTTCGTCTGCAGGCAGTTCGAGGAGCGCGCTCAGCTTTGCCGCGAGGTCGGACTCGTCACCGGTGCGGAACACCTGGTCCGCGGGTAACCGCAGGTCACCCTCCTCCACCATCACCTCGCTGATGAACACGGGTTTCGCGTAGGCCCTGGCCAGGTTGTAGACCCCGCTCTGGATACCCTCGAGATAGGGCAGCACCACGAGGTCGCAGGCGCGGAACAGGGTCTCGATCTCGTCGGTCCCAAGGTGCCTGGTGATGCGTTCGACATCGCTGCACCCGGCGGTGATGCGGGCATCCTCGGCGTGCCAGCTTTCGACCCTGTGATGCTCGAGGTTGGTATGACAGACCAGGCGCGTGCCCGGATGCCGACGCCGGACTTCGCGAAACGCGCGCACCAGCAGGGACACGCCCTTGCCTGCCCGCGCCATGCCGAAGTTCAGCAACATCCGCTGGTCACGTGCGAGGCCGAGTGACGCCCGCGCGGCATCCCGGGTCACGGTGTTCCTGGCAAGCAGGTGATAGGCCGGGTGCTTCGCCACCCGGATACGCTCCGCGGGTATGCCACTGAAGGCGCGCAGGCGCGATTTTTCCCGCTCACTCGCCACCAACACCGTATCCAGCAATGCGTACTGACTGCAGAGCCGGTCCATGGATACGCCCTGGTCGGAAAATGGCATAACCTCGTGCAATACCGCGCAGATACCCATACCGGCTTCCCTCATACCGGCCATCAACTCGCTGTAGAACGAGGTGAACACCTTGCTTCGCTGCGCCAGGTGCAGTAGCGCCACCGTGGAATCGAGATCGCAGGCCGCCTGGACCATGCTGACGATGCTTTCCCGGTCGTCGACGTCCAGTACTTGCCGGTATCCGATGCCGACGTCTTTCCAGAGGGTGTCCACCAGGTCTTCCCGATACGTGAGCGCGGTGGGGCGGAAGCGCTCCGCCAGGATGGACCACTGGTGCGCGAGATATACGGCCAGACCCCCGTCACTTGCACAGACGACGGGCAAGGCAGGCTTGGGTGGTTGTAGAGTCAATTGGGGTAAGTTGGTGTCGTTTTGCCCCGGCTGGCGCGCACCGGGCGGGAGGCGAGCCGGACGCCACGCCAGGACAGCGAGTATAATGCCGCGGCAGTTTCACGCCACCTTCCCCGCCCACGGGCAACGATCCTCGACACGCTCCCTCCATGTCCCGCCAGGACCGCAACGACCCGTTCGCGCGCCGCGACCTGACCCTGATGCTCTGCTCGCACAGCCGCGCGCATTGCCTGCCGGGCCTGCTCGAGCGGCTCACCGCGCAGGATTATGAGGGCAACGTCGAAGTCATCCTGTGGAACAACAACTACGCCGACCGCGAGATCCTGGACGCCGTGGTGGACGATTTCGCGCAATCCCTGGACATCCGCCTCATCCATTCGCGAAACAACTACTACTGCGCGCCCCGCCTCGCGGCGCCGGCCCTGATGCGCAGCGACATGCTGCTGGTCTGTGACGACGACGTGCTCCCGGAGCCCGGGTACATCCGCGGGTTTCTCGACGCCTACCGGGAGCTTGGGCCCGAGGCGGTGCTTGGCGCCACGGGTCATATCTTCCTGCCACTGCCCGAGGATGACGCGGCGCCGGAAGAGGTGATCTGGCGCAATCCCGGGCACCGTCTCTCGTTGCGCCAGAAACATGCGACCAGCCGGGTACATTTCCTGCATGCCAACAACTATCTCGTCCCGCGGTCGGTGCTGAGCCGGCTGGCGACCCATACCCCGCCCAGCCCCGACTTCGTCCTGGTGGACGACTACTGGATGTCCTACGTGCTCGATCACGTCATGGGGGTGCCGCTCTACAAGATCCAGAGCGACCACCTGCTCACCTTCGACCCGTCGGCGGACGACCCGGAACGGGCGTTGTGGCTGAATCCGGAGGTCGTGGCACGCAAGCTCGCGTTCTGCGCATGGCACCTCGCGCGCGGATGGCCGGATTTCAGCCGCGACCTGGCAGCGAGCTATCACGCCGGTAGCGCCTGAGCGCGCGCGCGGCCGACCACCTCGCGGCAGACCCGGTCCATGGCGGACTTGCCGGCAAATTCGCTGACAAACTCCCTTCCCGCTTTGCTCATACGTCGCCAATCGTCCGGATTGTCGTGGGCCGCCGCCAGGACTTCGGCAAAATCCCCGGGATCAGCGGCGACGTGCATGTCGGAAAACGGCGCGAGCTGGGCGGCGATCAGCGGCGAAACCACGAGCGGCAGCCCGTGGGCCATGGCCTCGAGTCCTTTCCAGGGCAGTCCGCCGGCAATCAACGTGGGAATCACGAACAGCCGCGCGCGAGCATAGAGGGGAGACAGCTCGGGCACGAATCCGAGCATTGTCAGGCCATCCCGCGAGGCGCCCGGCGGCAGGCGGAGCGTGTCGGTACCGAACCCCGCCACCGACAGCGCCAGGGGCTTGCGCCGTCGCACCCGGGGGAGGATGTCGCCAACAAGCAGGTTCACCACGCGCTGGGTCGGGTGGCGCGGGTAGTTGCCGTTGACGAAAAGGATGCCACTGCGTTCCGCGAAGGGCGGTAGCAACGACGGCAGCGCGAGCTCGCCCGGCAACACCTCTACCGGCGCGGTGCGATGCAGGCGGATGAATTCCCGGTCCCGGGGTCCGGCGCAGACCACCAGCGGAGCGTCCCGGTACTCCGCCACCTCCGCGGCCAGCATATTCTCTTCGGCAGCCGGGCTCACGTCGTGCCCCCGCGCCCGCGCCAGTTCCGCATCCCGGGGAGCGGTAACGGCCTCGGCATCGAATACCCAGGACGCGTTACCGCCGATCAGCCCCGCCTCGCGAAGTGGCGCAAGATTACGCCGCCGCGACACCCAGACGAGATCGTATCCCGGCACGCGACGCGCGAGCGCGGGCAGGGATCGGGCAATGGATTCACCCTCCCCGCCGGCCAGCCTCGCCCCGGTGTCGTTGAGTTCCCGCAGACGCGCCGGGGGCGGTGGGGCCAGATCCTGCAATGCCAGGAAATCCACCACGGCGCCCGCACGTACCAGTCCACGCAGGATGGACAGCGCCCGGGGAAATCCATAACCGAGCCCGGCCCCCGGCACGGCGTCGTCGCAGAAGAGAATACGCGGCTTCACGATGTCAGTCTGGTGGTCGCGGACGCCACGGCGGAAAGTCGACCACGCCGGCAGCGTTGGCAGCGCCGATGAACGCGTCCAGCATCCCGAGCGCTTGCATGTAGCGGACACCCGCGCGCTCCGCGTGCAGCACGGCGAGCTGCTGGACGTTCAGGTTTCCGTCGAGCCGGTCACGGAGCCAGTGCAGCTCAGGCGGCAGCAACGGCATTGCCCCCGCGGGGACTACCCGGGGGCGCCGCGCCAACTCGACAGGATCGCGGCGCGGCTCCCGCGGCAGGGTGAGGGTCGAGCTTCCCGCGCGATACGCCGACTCGCCCGGGCAATAGGTATCCAGCCGGGGATCATGAATATCGATCCGCATACCGCCGGACTCCAGGAATTCCTGCAGACGTGCATGTTCCGCGAGCCGCCATGCCTCGCCGGCGGTAGCCACGCCCACCGGCCGGGCCTTCATCTCCCGGCTGCGTCCGTGCACCCCGGCGGACCACTTGTAATGATCCACCGTCACATGCGCCAGCGCGGCGGGACAGCCCGTGCCGTTCAGCGCGTGGTGCTGGCCCTCGGTGAGGCGCACCCCGGGTCGGATGAGCGGTACCTTGTACTTCCAGGCGCCCATGATCGCACCGGTAATGTCCGCCACCAGCGGAAACTGTCCGGCCGGATCGCCGGATGACAGTTCCGCGAGTTCTCCATCCGCGGTGACGCGGTCCCGCAACATGCCGCAGACGTAGTCGTAACCGTCCTGCGCGCACAACGCGATCAATTCGTCGAGCGCCATGGGAAAGCGCGGGAACTCGTCGAGATCGCTGACGACCACCCAGTCCGCGTTGCCGCAACGGCTTGCCAGGCAGCGCTCGCGCCGTGCCACAAGTCCGTCGTAGTGACCGGAATGGACATTGGCGATTTCCGCGTCGAACGCCCGCGCACGGCGGTGCAGGTCCCGCAGCGCGACCGTGTCATCTGCTGACCGGAGATGCAGGTCCAGCAGGATTCGATCGACTCCCTGGGTCCTGGCCCAGGCAAGATGGGCCTCGAGCAGCCCGGTATCCGGGCCGACGGGAATATAGGCGAACAGCGTCAACGGAGCGGATTCATGATTCGCGGTGGTTCGAATGGACGGCGCCGCAGGCGGACCGTTGGAAGTTGGCGGCGCGCCTGCCGGATACGTTACCATCCGGGCCCGCCGCAAATGACCCCGTTACATGTCTCTCGATCCGGAAACGTTTCACCAGAGCCTGGAATCCCGGCATTTCGCCCGGGTACCCCATGGCATGGCGTCGGGGGAACTGCAGGCAGCGGCGGACGCCTTTCTCGCATTTCTCGCGCTGCCGCCCGCAGTGAAGCGGCAACTTCATTTTAGCGCACGCAGCCCGCGCGCGAGCGCCGACGGATACACTGACAAGACCACCATCGAGCGCAAGGACCCGAAAGAGTTCTTCCACTGGAGCCCGGCGCTGATGGCGCGGGAACCCTGCATTGAACTCGCCGCCAGCGAACCGGTGGTGGCCCGTTTCTTCACTGCCGCGGAGCGCATCTTCGCGCAGGTCGAGGCCGTGCTTTGGGATGTCTATAGCAGTTGCCTGCCCGAATACAGGGAGCGCATCTTCCGCGACGGCCGCCTGGTGGACGGCATCCTGCGATTCCTCTGCTACGCTCCGCGACCGGAACATGCCTTCTGCGCGCGCGCCCATTTCGACAAGGGATTCAGCACCCTGGCGCTCGCCGACAGCGCCGCCGGCCTGCGCATCGGCTGCTGCAATGATCACCCCCTCGAACCGGTTCGCCATGCCGACGGCAGCGCCATCTTCATGCCCGCCTGGATGTTGTTCAAGGCATCGAACGGCACGATCAAGCCGTCCTGGCACGACGTCGTGCACCAGCCCGGTGAGCAGGACGTCAGCGCGATCTGCGCGCGCTGGTCCATGGTTTTCTTCGTCAACGATCCCGGTACGCCGTTTTCCGAGTGGGACACGGTGCATACGCCGCTGCACTAAGCCCGAATATTCCACCAGCCGAAACCGGACCTGTTAACCATGGACGTTGCCGCGATCCCGCTGGTCATGGCCGGCGCCCTGCTCGCGGGGTTGGTGTCAGGACTCGCCGGATTTGGCACCGGGCTGGTGGCCGCCGGGCTGTGGTTCCATTTACTGCCCGCGGACATGGTGCCACCCCTGGTGGCGCTGACCTCGGTGGCGGGACAACTGGTGGGTTTTGCCGCGCTCCGCAAGTCCCTCGACTGGCGCGGCGCCCTGCCCTATCTTGCCGGTGGAGTGGTGGGTGTTCCCATGGGGGTGGCGCTGCTGGCGCTTGCCTCGCCGAACGGCATACGCCTGGCCGCGGGATTCTTTCTCCTTGCCTATGCCGGCAGCAGTCTCGCGGGATTGTTCCGGCACCACATCGACAATCGCGGGGGCAGGTCGGCGGACGGGGTGGTGGGATTGCTGTCCGGCGTGCTCGGGGGTTTTGCCGGGCTGTCCGGCGCCCTGCCACTGGTCTGGCTACAGATGCGCGGCGGCGAGGTGCGGGACCAGCGCGCCATCTACCAGCCCTTCAATCTGGTGATCCTGTCCCTCGCGGCATTGGTGATGCTGGCAGGCGGGCAGTTTCCCGTCGGCACCTGGACCACCTTCTGGCTCTGCCTGCCGATGACACTGATCGGCGCGTGGGTCGGTACGCGGCTATACGCGCGCATGGACGACCGCCTGCTGCGGCGCATCGTTCTGGTGCTTTTGTGCCTGTCGGGACTGGTGCTGGTGGTCAACGGATTACGCTGACGCGAGGCCGTTCAGGCCGGCGCCGCCACGGCGCGCGGGCCGAACCCTGCCGGCAGGCGAAGGGTGGCGAAGAAGATCAGGAGTGCCGCCAGGGACAGTAGCGGAAACAGCCCGTCGAAACCCCAGCGACCATGAATCCAGCCGATCAGCGGCACCGACGAGGCCATCACCGAGAACGTGACGATGTAGCGCAGCGCGTAGGCCCGGGCGCGCCACTCGCTCTTCGCCACCCGGCCGACGAGCACGTCGTTGATCGGGATCTGGCCGAACACCGCTAGCATGAACGCGATCGCCACCAGCAGCGCGGCGATGCCGGAAAGCTGCGTCATCGCCAGCAGAAATACCGCCTGCAGCAGCGCCACGCTGGCGAATACGCGGCGCACGGGATAGTTGTCCACCAGCCAGCCCACGAGCAACTGGGCGAACGCGGCTACGGTGAACACCAGGAAAGCGTAACCGCCCACCGCGGTGGCGCTGCCGGCGAGATCACCGAGTCGCTCGTCGAAAACCTTTGGCAGCGCGAAGGTGGTGCTCTGGAACACCAGCCCGCCGATGCCGGTGGTGATGAGCACGATGGCGAAGATACGCAACAGGGTGGCGCGCGGCAGCGCCGGTGCAACGGAAGCGGCGCCGGACTTCTTCACAACGACGGTCGGCACGGCCGCGCGGCGCACGAGCTGGAGGTACCAGAGCCCGGCGACGATCGAGAAAATCCCGGGAACGATAAATGCCTGGCGCCAACCGGCGACGTCCACCAGCAGCCCGGTGATCAGCGCCGCGCAGGCCACCCCCATGTTGCCGAAGATTCCGTTCACCGCCAGCGGGATGCCGGTGCGCTCGCGACCCTGTACCACCAGCGCGAGCCCCACGGGGTGGTAGATAGCGGCGAACAGTCCCACCAGTGTCAGGCAGGCCGCCATCTCCAGCGGCGTGTCGGCGAAGCCCGCGAGGATCGCGGCGGCGCCGATGCCGACGAAGAACACCACGATCATGCCTTCGCGGCTCCACTTGTCGGCGAGCCAGCCCGCGGGGATGGCGCCCACGCCGAAGGCGATGAAGCCAGGTGTGGCGTATGGCACGAGTTCGCCGTAGCTCATGCCCCATTCGCGCACCAGCGCCAGCGCCGCCGCGGTGGCGAAGATGAGCATGAACAGGTGATCGAGGAAGTGGCCGATGTTGAGCGCGAGAAAACGCAGCCGTCCCGGTTGTTCCATGTTGCCTCAGGTCTTGATGCGATAGCCGGTGGCGAAGATCCGCCACACCAGGAAGATGCAGGCGCCGAGAAACACGCAGATCATGAGCAGGCTCACGCCCACCGTGACATCCGAAAGCTCGTAGAAGCTCCAGCGGAATCCACTCACGAGGTACATCACCGGATTCAACAGCGAGATCTTCTGCCACACGGGCGGCAGCATGTCCACGGAATAGAAGCTGCCGCCGAGGAACACCAGCGGGGTGACCACCAGCAGCGGGATGATCTGCAGCTTCTCGAAGTTGTCCGCCCAGATGCCGATGATGAAGCCGAACAGGCTGAAGGTGATCGCCGTGAGCAGGAGGAACAGCAGCATCCACCACGGATGGGCGATCTCGAGTGGGACGAACAGCCCCGCGGTGGCGAGGATGATCAGGCCCACCATGACCGACTTGGTGGCCGCGGCGCCGACGTAGCCGAAGGCGATCTCCAGGTAGGAGATGGGCGCCGAAAGGATTTCGTAAATGGTGCCGGTGAACTTGGGGAAGTAGATGCCGAAAGAGGCGTTGGAGACGCTCTGGGTCATCAGCGACAGCATGATCAGGCCCGGGACGATGAACGATCCGTAACTCACACCCTCCACTTCCTGGATGCGCGAGCCGATAGCTGAGCCGAACACCACGAAATAGAGCGCGGTGGAGATCACCGGCGACACCACGCTCTGGAACAGCGTTCGGAAAGTGCGCGCCATTTCGAACCTGTAGATCGCCAGGACGCCGCGCCAGTTCATTCCTGTTCCCTCACAAGATTGACGAAAATATCCTCGAGGGAGCTCTGGTCGGTCTTGAGGTCGCGGAAACGTATCCCTGCCTCACTGAGGGCGCCGAGCAGCGCGGTGATGCCGGTGCGCTCGCGGTGGACATCATAGGTATACACGAGTTGCTGGCCGTCGTTCTGCAATTCCAGGCCGTACTCGGCCAGCGCCTCCGGTACCTGGTCCAGCGTATCGTGGAGGTCCAGCGTCAGTTGCTTGGAACCCATCTTGCGCATCAGCTCCACCTTGTCCTCGACCACCACGATGCGGCCGCGGTTGATCACCCCCACGCGATCGGCGATCTCCTCGGCCTCCTCGATATAGTGGGTGGTGAGAATGATGGTGACGCCGGATTCCCTTAGCCGCCGCACCAGCCCCCACATGTCCTGGCGCAGGGAGACGTCCACCCCCGCGGTGGGCTCGTCGAGGAACAGGATACGTGGCTCGTGGGACAGCGCCTTGGCGATCATCAACCGCCGCTTCATCCCCCCGGAGAGTTGCATGATGCGGTTGTCCTTCTTGTCCCACAGGGAGAGATCCTTCAGCAGTTGCTCGATATAGTCAGGGTCGGGCGCCTTGCCAAACAGGCCACGGGTAAACGACACCGTATTCCACACGGACTCGAAGGCATCGGTGGTCAGCTCCTGGGGTACGAGGCCGATGCGCTCGCGCGACTGGCGGTAGTCCGCGACGATGTCGAAGCCGTCCACCGTCACGCTGCCGCCACCGGGATTGACGATGCCGCAGACGATGCTGATGAGGGTGGTCTTGCCGGCACCGTTGGGCCCGAGAAGCGCGAGGATCTCGCCCTCGCGTATCTCCAGGCTGATGTCGTGGAGGGCGGTGAAACCACCCTCGTAGGTCTTCGACAGGTTGACGACGGAAATCAGCGGGCGCATGGTCGGAAATTCTTTTCGCGGCGCGGCCGCCCGAAGTCCACCGGGTTCCGCGAGGCGGCAAGTATAACCGCTCTCAAAATGACCTGCGCCCGGTCGATTTCGGGAGGTTCCGGCACCCCGGGGTAGCAACCTCGGAATATTTTTGGGCCGGTTCCATTAGAATGGCTGCCCTTTCACCAATGGAGTCCCCATGACCATCGAAAACCGGAACCTGAGCTATGCCTGCGGCGCTGATCAACTCGAGGGCTACCTCGCCTGCAACGCCGATGCCGACGGACCGCTGCCCGGCATCGTGGTGATCCATGAATGGTGGGGACTCAACGACTATATTCGCGAGCGCGCGAACCAGCTCGCCGAGGCTGGCTACTGCGCCCTCGCCATCGACATGTTCGGCGGTGGCAAGACCGCGGCCACGCCTGACGAGGCCGGGGCGGCGATGAACGCGGTGCTGGGTGACATGGAAACCGGCACCGCGCGCCTGAAAGCCGGCTACGATGCCCTGCTGGCGGAATCCCGGGTGGACGCCTCGCGCACCGCCGCCATGGGCTATTGCTTCGGCGGCGCCATGGCGCTGCACATGGCGCGTATCGGTCTGCCTCTACGCGCGGCGGTGAGCTTTCACGGCGCGCTGGGTTCGTTCCACAAGCCGGCTCCCGGCGAGGTGAAGGCGCGCATCCTGGTCTGCCACGGCGGCGCAGACGCGATGGTCTCCATGGACGACGTCGCCGCCTTTCGCGAGGAGATGGATGCCGCGGGCGCCGACTACGAGATCATCGTTCACGACGGTGCGATGCATGGCTTCACCAGCCGCGAGGCGGACGAGAACGGCCGCAAGTACGGCATTCCCGTCGGTTACAACGCGGACGCGGATCGCGACTCCTGGGCGGCGATGTCGCGCCTCTACGACGCGGTGTTCTGATCCCGCGACTCCCGGCCACACGCCGTGGAATGTGACAAATTACCGCTCTCGCTGTGATCCCTGTCACAGCATCCACTGCCAGGGAGCGCTACATTATCTTCAACGCGACAGCTTCCGCGTTACTTTTGAAACTGTATCGGATTTCCTCACCGCATAGCGGACATTACAAGCGGCAGCCCACTCTGCCGCTGTTTTTTTGCCCGCGCAAAGCGTGGCGGTGACCACCCCGGGGTTTCAGGGGTAGTTCAGATTCCGGGGTTACAATGATCGCCCTGCCATTCCAGCCGGTTGTCGCCGGCGCGCGCCGGCTCACTCCCCGGACCCTCTCCATGCGATACGCCAAGGTTTCCATCCCGATCCTGCTCACGGCGCTGGCCAGCCTCGTCATGCCATCCGCGGCACTGGCGGACTGCATCAAGTATCGATTGTCGTCGTTTGGCGGCGAAGGGGGATTTCGTGTCACCAGCAATCCGAACAACTTTCATCGGGTCAGCAACGGCAGCGTACACGGCAAACTCTGCCAGCGTGGCCAGGCGCAGGTGGAACTCTCCAAGCGCGACCCGGGCACCCGGGTCAACCTTGAGATCGGTGGCCGGACCTATACCTTCGACCAGGGCAGCCGGGGCGACAAGCAGGTAAACAACTGGTATCGCGTTTACTTCAACGTCGATCTCGGCGGATAAGAGTTAGCCTACCGCAGGGAGAAATCCGCGCGGTGGACCCTGCGCCGGCGCGGCGCTAGAATCGCGTCCCCGCGTCCTGGCGCCATTTATGGGCCCGGCGAAGCACCTCCCACCTCCGGATTCATGAACGCCCTCCATCAAAGTCCCGCCCTCCGTCTCGCGCTGCTGCACATCTGCATCATCGCGCTGGCGAACTACACGGTACAGTTCACCGGGACGTTCCTCGGATACCACTTCACCTGGGCGATGTTCGTGTTTCCCCTGGTAATCCTTGCCACCGACCTCACCGTGCGCCTGTCCGGCCAGGGCACCGCGCGCCGCATCGTCGGCACTGCCTATATTCCGGCGATCCTGGTGAGCGCGTGGCTCGCGGACTGGCGCATCGGCCTCGCCAGCGGCACCGCCTATCTCGTCGGGCAACTGGTGGATATCAGCGTCTTCCAGCGCATCCGGGAGCGCTATCCGGCGTGGTGGGTCGCGCCCGCGATCTCCACCTTCTTCGCCAACATCATCGACACTTACGTCTTCTATTCGGCGGCATTCCTTCGATCCTCCGATGCCTTCATGGCGCAGCACTGGCCCGCGATCGCGAGCGTCGACCTCGTCTTCAAGATCGTCGTCTCCATCGTCTTCTTCCTCCCCGCCTACGGCATCACGCTGCGCTTCCTGAAGCGGCGCATGGCGCTGGCCTGACGCCGGTTCGCTGACCCGTCTCCCTAACTCCGGCTCGCCCGCGGCAGCCTCAGCTCTGCCAGCGATGGGTCCCGCTCATGCCCATCTGTTCGCGCCGTGCGAATTCCCGGGACTGCGCGTCCAGCTTGACCTGCAATCCCCTGAGAAGACCCTGGTAGAAACGGAACGACAGCCGTGAAGCCGGGTCCATGAGCGTTACCCGGCAGTCGGGCGAAAGCCGCAGAAAGGTACATTGCGACATCGCGGTCACCTGCACCGCCGCGGCGTCCCCCAGCAGCCAGTTCACCTCGCCGAACGCGCGGCCGGGACCCAGCACCGCGGTGCGCAGGGTGCCCGCGTCGGTCACCAGGCTGGTCTGCACCGCGCCCCGTAATATCACGTAGAGATGGTGGTCCGCCTCCCCCGGTCCGCGGATGCGGCAGCCGCGGGGGGCGGTAAACACCGTGCAAAGGGCCACAAATTCCTCGCGCTCGGCGGGGCCGAAGTCGCGGAAGAATCCGAGCAAAGGCAGAAACGGCTGAAAATCGTAGGGCGCTCCTGGAGCGATGATGCCCGTACCGCTGATCGCGCGGCAGCCGTCGGCGGTTACCAGGTGGGACGCTGATTCCGTGGTATCACGCAGCCTCCGCGCCACCGCCATCGCAAGCTCGCGCAGAAGCTGCAGCGACGCCGGGTGGTAATGGGCGCAGAGCGCGGAGAGGTCGGCGCTCTCCATCACCGCCGCGCGCACCGGGCCCCTGGCCACCGCGGTGGCGGCGCGCCGATGGTCCGCCATGAGACCGAGCTCACCCAGCACCTCGCCGGCCTCCACCTGCGCGATTTCCACCCCGTCACCACCCGGCAGGCGGGCGACGATGCTCACGCTGCCCTCGAGTACGAACAGGACGGATCCCGCGGCTTCCCCCTGGCGAAACAGGATGTCCCCGTCGGCGAACTCGTCCTCGCGCACGATCCGGCCAACGACATTGAGAAGGTCTGCGCGCAGCGTGCGAAAGAACGGGTGACTCGAGAGGTCCACCACGCTCACCAGATGTCGATGTCGGCGCTGACGATGCGCCTGTCCGAGCCCGCGCCACTGACCGAGAGTGCGGTGTATTCCGGCACCTCCACCCAGCCGGTGGTGTCCCGGGTCAGCGGCTCGGAGGCGAGCAGGAACGCCGTGCAGCGATCCGCGCGGCCACTCATGCGGAACTCGTTCTCGGTAACCTGGTAGCGCTCCCCCGTGGTGTACCAGAGGCTGAGGTAGCCGAGGTTGGACTCGTGCACGCTGTCCGGCCGGGTGACGTCGTAGCAGCCGAAGTCATAGGTGTAGCGCAGCGCGAGAATCGCTTCGCCATCGGAGAAGAACAGGTTCAGCGCGCTGTTGCGCTCGACCCCCAGTCGCCGGCGGATGTCGCCGACCAGCCGCAGGCAGGCGAAGAGCGCGTGCAACAGCTCGCCGCCGTCCGCGTCCCCCGCGCGCTGGCCGAGCAGGGTGGTGACCAGCGCATAGATGGTTTCGGAATCGGTAGTGCCGCGCATCTGCTTGAGTACCGGCGCATCGATATGACGCAGCAGCTCCGGCTTCAGCCGGTCGTGGTCGTGGAGGTCGCCGTTATGCGCCATAGCCCAGCGACAGCCGGGATAGCGAAACGGATGCAGGTTGTGCGGGCCGAAGCCGGCATCCGTGTTGTAGGGAATTCCGCGTACGTGGGCCAGCAGGCAGGTGGCCCGCGCCTTGCGCGCGAGGGCTCGCAGGTTGCCATCGAACACCGGCAACTCTGTGGAACGGTAGTCCCAGGGCAGGTCAGGTTCGGCGGAACCGCCGTCCCAGGCCAGCATGCCGAAGCCGCCCAGGTTGAGCTTGTGCAACTGGCGCGGCGCGTAGGCCTGGCGGATGAGGGAGCTGTCGGGGCGGTAGAGCAGGTCTTCCAGGGTGACCGGCGGACCGCTGTAGGCGAGGACGCGGCACATGGCGCAGGTCCAGGTCAGCCCTGGCGGCCAGCGCCGCGCGCGGCGATTTCATGGGGCAGCGGAAACCAGCGTAACTCCTCGTATTCCCGGGGGAGTTCCGGCGGCTCGAGATCCGGCATCGGGCGGGACATCGCCTCGTGCAGCAATTGCCGACCGACATCCAGTTGCCGCTCCAGTGCCTGGTCGTCCAGGCTGTCGTAGCCGGGCAGCCTATCGCCGTCCACGACGCGGCCAAATTGATCCAGCGACACACCGGGAACAGGGTCATGATCGCGGTGGCGCCACAGGCCGGAGCGCGGATCCAGCAGATACCACGGCAGCATCGCCCAGCCATAAGCCGCAACCAGGTGCACGGCCTGGACGATGTATCGGAACTCGGACGGGCCGATGAAATAGTTGAAATTGACCCGCGTCCAGCCTGGCTTGAGCGAGGTCCAGCCTTCGTTCGCGCTCGCCATGTAGCGGTCGATAAGCGGGTCGTCCATGCCGAGCAGTTCGACCCCGTAGGGCCCCGCGCAGGAACAACCACCGCGAGACTGCAGGCCGAACAGGTCGTTCAGCAGGGCGACGACGAAATTGTGATGCACGAAACGATCACCGTAGCGCACCATGAACGCGGTGATCGACAGGCGTTCAGCATCGGGGTTACCGAGGATGCGGATCGCGGGGTTGGCGCGCCATGCCGCGAGCGCGCTACGCACGTAGGCGCTCTCCATCTGGTGGATGTTTTCCGCCCCGACCCGGTGCTTGAGGGCGAAGGCGAGTCCGCAGCGGATCGACTCGAGTATCGCCGGGGTGCCGGATTCCTCGCGGTGCTCGATGTCCTTCGAGTACACCATGTCGGACCACGTGACGAAGTCCACCGTGCCCCCGCCGGGCTGGGTCGGAACGGTCCCGCTGACGAGGGATTTTTTCAGCGCCAGCACGCCCGGCGTGCCGGGTCCGCCGATGAACTTGTGGGGCGAGAGAAATATCGCGTCCTTGGCGAGCAGGGCCGGGTCCACCCCCTCGCGCCGGGGATTCATTTCCATGGGCAGGTAGGGCGCGGCGGCGGCGTAGTCCCAGAATGCCAGCGCACCGTGCTCGTGCAACAGGCGGGTGATGGCGACGGTGTCGGTGGCGATGCCGGTGACATTGGATGCGGCGGAGAAGCTGCCGATGCGGAGGGGACGGTCGCGGTACTGCTCCAGGTAGCGCCGCAGGGCGGCGACGTCGATCTGTCCCTGGCGATCCAGCGGGATCATGATCACGTCGGCAAGGCTGTGGCGCCAGGGCAGGATATTGCTGTGGTGTTCGTAGGCCGAGATGAATACGACGGGCCGCTCGGCCGCGGGAATCGCCGCGGACAGGTGGTAGCGTGCATCGAGTTCCACCGGCAGGCGAATGTTGAGGATGTCCAGCAGGCGGTTGATCGCGCCGGTAGCGCCGGAACCGACGAACAGCACCGCATCCCGGTCGTCCGCCCCCAGGCCGGCACGGACCTGTTGCCGCGCCTCTTCCCTGAGGCGCGTGGTCTGCAGCCCGGTGGCCGACGCCTCGGTATGGGTGTTGGCGTACATCGGCATCACCCGGTCGCGGAGAAAGTCTTCCACCATGCCCAGCGATCGTCCGGAGGCGGTGTAGTCCGCGTACACCAGGCGGCGCGGACCAAACGGGGTGGAGAGCGCCACGTCTCCACCGATGATGCTGTCGCGAATGCGGGAGAAGAGCCTGCCGAGAGCGGCGTCCGGCGGCGCTACCGGGTCCGGATTTGGGAGGCAGGCGGGATCGATGTCGATACTCGCCTCGCCGCCGGCATAAGCCTGCAGTTCCCTGAGCGCCCGGGTGGCCTCCGACAACACCACCGAGCCGCGGGAACCGCGCGCCGCCAGCGCCAGCCGGTTCACCCGGATGAGCTGGCTGCGGAGAGTGTCCGCCAGGGATTCCAGCACCACCCGGCGCGCGCGTTTTGGCAGCGCGTCGATCGCGGCGCGGTCGATCTCGAAAACCCAGCAGGACGTCCCGGCCACCAGCGACGCACTGCGCGCGCCCTCCTCGAGTAGCGCGGCGACGCCGAGGATCGTCCCGGGACCCACGCGCCCGACCTCGATCCGGCCGGCTTGCGCGACGCCTTCCGCCGGCACATCGATCATCACACGAAGCTCACCCTCCCCGAGGAGGTACATCGAGTCGGCGACCTCGCCCTGGAGGCAGAGCGCCGCGCCTCCCGGTACGCGAACCGGGCGCGCGATCCTCTCCAGTTCGGACACCACGTCGAGGGCATACTCGATATGCGGCAGGGCGGACAGGGCCGGGGTCGCGGACGGTGGTTCCCCCTCTCCGGCGGCGTCCGCCGGCGGCGATGCGCTCATGGGCTCGATGGTGAGCCGCGCAATGCCGTCATGGGCGCGCGCCAGGCGGGCGATCCGGTCGTCCTCCCTGGCGATGCGCCGCGCCATGGTGCGTACCGCGGCCTGGAGCAGGCTGTCGTATACGTCTGGCGCTCGAGTTCTCAGCGTGAGCAGCGCGTTGCGTGGCAGCATCCACAGGACCGATGCGTTGAGTGCGCGCACTCCCGCGGTACGGCGTTGATCCGGAGTGAAGATGGCGACCTCGCCCAGCAACTCGCCACGGCCGGCACGGGCGATATCCTCCCCGTCCACGAGCACCTCCAGGTCCCCACGTTCCACCCACGCGAGGGAGTTCGCCGGCTCGCCCTGGCGCCAGAGCATCTCCCCGCCGTGCAGGTTGCGGCGCTCCCAGCCGCCGCCCGGCGCCTCGCTGCTCCCCAGGTGCCGGCGGAGAACACCCGCCACGCCAGCGTCCGCCGATGCCGTCTCGTTCATCGGTCGCTGTTCCCTGTCGTCCGTGTTCCCCGCGGGATTTTAATCAGGCGCTGAAGTTGCGCAGCACACCGCTCAGGCTTTCCAGGATGCGGCCAAGCGTCGGGTACTCCGACTCGATTTCCAGCACCATTTCCCGCGCCTGGTCGGCGAGCGCGGAGTAGCGGTCGAAGTCATCCGGGTAGAGACGTTGCTGCTCGAGGGATTCCACCAGGTCGTCGAGCCGCTGGTGGCGCTCGCGGTCTACCGGGTCGATCTGGTCGCGGGCGGATTCAAGTTGCCGCAACAGGTCATGGAGCTGTTCCTGGGTCATGGGCTGTCAAGTCACGTGTCGCCAAAGCCCATGATAGCCGCAGCTCAACTTTTCTTCCATTGCGCGCCGAGACCAACCGGCGCGGGTACCAGCGAGACGATGTCGCTGTGGAGCTTCGCGAACAGCGCTGACGGGGCGCTACCGAACATCGGATCGCGGTTGTCGAGAAACGCGGCGTCAATAGGCGCCCAGTCTTCCGCATTCAGTTTTTCTTCCGCCACCGGCATCACTTCGCGTTCCTCGCGGAGCGCATGATCGCGCTCGAAACGGGTGTAGCGATAGACCGCGTCCCGAAAAGCGGCGAACTCGGTGGCGCCAGCGAATTCGTAGGCGGACAGCGCCTTCAGCACGTCGATGAACAATCGTTCGCCTTCGTGATGCTGCTGTTCCAGTTCGCCGATGACGGCATCCAGCTCCGGTGCGCGATGACGCAGGGCGGGGAACAGGTACTGGTCCTCCTTGGGATGATGGTAACGGTCGAGGAACCGGTCGAGATAGGTCAGCAGCCCGTGGAATACCTCGAAGCGCGGCACTTTACCAGACTCGATCTGGTCAACAAGCTGGTCCAGCGTGTAGAGGACGGCACCGAGGTTGCGGTGCTCGTGCCTGATGATCTCGAGAGACTGCATGACTCGCTCCTGCAGGATTCGGGTATCTGTCGACGATATTCCCAGACTAACACATCCGTTGCGCCGCCAATTGAGTGAGGTCAGGTACCGCCCTCTTCTTCCGCCGGATGGGCATGGACCACGAAACGCATCGGCCCGCCGGGTAATAGCGCGTCGAATGGCCAGCAGGTAACCAGGACGAGCGCGCCATCGTCCCGCGGGATGGACAGTCCCGGGCGGCTGTCGATCACCGCGGTGGCGCTCACGGCATACTGCCGCCGCCTGCCGGCGAGATCCTCGACTACCAGCCGGTCGCCCGTCCGGAGCCTGCGCAGGAAGGAGAAATGCGAATCGCGGTGGCCCGCGATCACGAGGGCGGCATCACCCGGATCGTTCACCGGCAGGACCAGGCCGGGACCAAAGGCGAGGGACTCGCCACTCGCATCCTGCATGACATAGCGCGTCTCCCCGAGTGCGGGCGCCGAGAGCCGCGCCGCCACCCGGGTGTCCGCCCAGGGCCAGGGCCGCCGCGGCGGCAGGCCCGGCTCGCGCGCGCCCCAGCTCAACCCGATCAGCGCCTGGGCAAGAGATGCCTTCGCATCGAGGTAGACGCCCTTTGCCGCAAGCAGGCAGCCGCCGACGGCCAGCGCGGCCACGAGCGCCAGGCGCGCCCGGGTCATGCCGGAACGAGCGGTCGGCGCCGGTACAGGATCGCCGCGAGAAGCAGCAGGACCGCGCCCGTGATCTGCAACAGTGCCGCCGATGTGGCGGTGCGCGGCATCGGCACGGACATCGTGTTCCCGGCGGGCATGCGATTGGGCACGTCCCTGTCCCTGCCCGACGCATCGACCGGGCGAACCGGGGTCTCGTCGACGGCGACAAAGGCGGTATAACGATTGAGCAGCTGGTGACGGGTGCCGAGGGCAACCAGTTCATCGCGGATCTCGTCCATGGGCCTGCCGCGGATCACCTGGCCGCTCTCGAGATCCTCTATACGCCGCCGCGCCCACAGCTTGTCGAGATGCGTGGCTTCCGGGGCGCTGGAAAAATCGATCGTTCGCGACCACGGAGATTCGGCCAGCACTCCGCTCACCGTCAGCGAACCGCTGACGGGAGCACCGCGACTCAGCACCATCAACGGTTCGCCGGCGTAGAGGTCCGGTATCCGTGACGGATAGAAGTCCACCGCGCCCGGCCGCGGCTCCCAGGACAGGTCGATATCTCGCATCAACGGGCTGCCGATGCGCCGGAACAGCGTGGCCATGGCGCCGGAGACGACCTCCGCGCTGTCGATGTACAGGAACAGGCCCCGGCCATGCTGCGCGGCGCCGCGCATGAAATGCGCATTCGGCGCGCTGCCGATACCCACGGTGAACAGGCGCGCGTCGCCAAGGCCACGGCGGATGCGTTCAAACAACGCCTGCTCGTTGCCGACGCTGCCGTCGGTGATGAACACCACCTGGTGGAGCCGGCCGGACTCACGCGGCTGGGCGAAGGCGAGATCAAGCGCCGCCAACATCTCGGTGCCGCCATCCGCCTCCAGGGAGTTCACGAAACGGGCGGCGTGGTGCAAAGCTTCCACGGATGCCTCACGGGGATGGCGAAACAGGGCACGCGCGTCGCTGTCGAAGTCTATGATGTTGAATCGGTCACCGGGATCCAGGTGCGCGAGCGCGGCATGCAGTCCCTGCCTGGCGCGCTCCATGGAGACCCCGGCCATGGAGCCGGACGAGTCGATGATGAAGATCACTTCCCGCGGCAATGTCCGTGCCGGTTTACCCGAGGGCGGCATCAACATGGTCAGTTGATAGCCCTCTCCGTCCACCTGCTGGCGGAACACGGCGGCGCGCGGCTCGGCGCCCGGCGTCGGCGACCATTCCAGCACCACGTCACGATCCAGCGGCGCATCCGCGATGTGGATACTGGCCACCACCGGATCCGCACCGTCATCCCCGCGCACGAATGCATGGGTCGGGCTGCTCACCGCCGCCAGCGGCAGGCCGGCGTGCAATTCGAGATCCAGGCGGAAGCGATGGGTTGCCGACAGGGATCTGCCAGCGGCGTCTTCGTCGTGCCCGCCACCGTCGGGACGGAACTGTGGCGGCGTGATGGCGGAAGCATCCGGCACCTGGTCGGTGTCGCGCGCCCAGCCGCTGCCGGCGGCGATCCGGAGCGGCACGCCGACCCGTTCCGCGTCTTCCCCGAGTTCTCGCCCGGGAATGTAGCGTGGCGTCAGGGTGGTGGGAAGACGCAGGACAAATCGCCCTTCGTCGTAGCGCACGGTGTCTACCCAGGTGATCTCCGCGCTGACCACGGCGCCCGGGGCGATATTGGCGATCGCCATGGAGAACAGGTTGGGGCGATTCTGTTGCAACAGACCGGCGCGTTTGCCCGCGGACTTCGCCGCGGCGTATTCGCGTTTCGCTTCCTCGCGTTCGCGCACCCGTCCACGCAGTATGCGACCGTCGGTGCGCAGGGTGAGGCTGTCCACCGCCGCGGTTTCGGGTAGCGGAAACACGTAGCGCCCGTTGACCCATTCCTCGCTCTCGTTCTGGAAACGCTGGGTGAGGGTCATCGACAACACCAGGCCGTCCACCCTGCCCCGCAGTTCGCTTTCCAGTAGCAGCGCCGGGCGCTCCTGTTGCCCCGCCCCCAGGATCAATTCGCCGGTGGAGGTTTCGGCGCTCGACGTTGCCGTGCAGACCAGGGTGATAGCCAGCACCGCGGCGGATCCGCGGCAAAGTCGTCGCAGCATGCTGCCACCTCCAAGGTGTATTTCTTCGGAGGTTCAGTGTAGGAGCCGGGAATGGGCAAGCCATGAGCGACGGATGAAAAAGCCGTGGCGAGCGCGGTGCAAAGTCCTGTCCCCCGGCAGGAGGACGAACCCGGCGATGAGGACGTCCGCGCGGCATCGGGCGTCGGGCGCCGCGCGCCGCGCGCCGGATCAGGGTCCGGGTTCTTCCCTGGTGGCAGTAGTCGCGGTAACGGCGGAATCGGCTTCCGCTGGCTCTTCCTCTTCGTCCGCGTCTTCCTCTTCAGCTTCTTTCTCCGCCTGCTTGCGGGCGATGAAACGCGAGGCATGGACGCCGAGCTCGAACAGCAGCCATACCGGCACCGCCAGCAATGTCTGCGAGAAGATATCCGGCGGGGTCATCAACATGCCGACCACGAAGGCGCCAATGATGATGTAGGGGCGCTTCTTCACCAGGTCGTCCGGCGTGGTGATGCCGAGCTTTACCAGGATCACCGTCGCCACCGGCACCTCGAATGCCACGCCGAAGGCGAAGAACAGCTTGATGACGAAGCTGAAGTAGGCGTTGATGTCGGTCATCACCTGCACACCTTCCGGCGCGCTGTTGGCGAAGAAGGCGAAGATGATGGGAAACACCGCGAAGTAGGCGAACGCGATGCCAAGGTAGAACAGCAGGCTGCTGGATACCACGATGGGCAGCGCGAGCCGCTTCTCGTGCTGGTAGAGGCCCGGCGCGATGAACGCCCAGGCCTGGTAAAGAACATAGGGAATCGCGATGGCGAAGGCGCAGGCGAAGGCGAACTTGAACGGCACGAAGAACGGGCCGTGGGGCTCGGTGGAGATCATGCTGTTGCCTTCCGGCAGGGCCGACATCAGCGGACGCGCCAGGATCTCGTAGAGTTCGTTGGCGAAGGGCACCAGGCAGACGAAAATCACCACCACCGCCAGGATCGCGCGTAACAGCCGGTCGCGCAGCTCCAGCAGGTGGGAGATCAGGGTGCCTTCACCCGTGGTGTTGTCCTTGCTCATCGGGACTTACTGCGCGGGAGAGGATTTCCCCGCGGCCTTCGAGGTATCGGTGGCCCCGGTCTCGCCGGCGGCGGCTTCGCCCTGGCCCCCGCTTTCCCCGGAAACGCTTTCCCCGGAAACGTTGTCGGCGGAAACGCGACTCGCTGAACCGTCCTCCGCGGCCAGTTTCTTGCCGGCGGCATCGATATCCTTCAACTCGCTGGCGAGTTCCTCGCCCACCGGCGCGGCATCCTTGAACGCCTCCTTGAGTGAGCCGCTCACTTCCTCCGCGCCACTCTCCTTGCGCAGGTTGTTCGCCGCCTTGTCCACCTCCTTGCGCACGCTGTCGAGGCCTTCCTTGACGTCCTTGAGCTCGTTCATCTCGCTGGCCTTGATCTCGCGGTCGATGTCCCGCTTGACGTCCGCGATCATGCGCCGGCCCTTGCCGATCCACAGACCGGCGGTGCGCGCGAGGCCGGGGAGGCGTTCCGGGCCCACGATGATCAGCGCCACCACGCCGATCACCGTCAGTTCCCAGAAACCGACGTCAAACATGGATTTCGCCGATCAGGAAGCCGGTCGGATCAGGACTTGGCCTCGCTCGACTCCTTTTTCACCGCCTCGGTCTTTACCGTCTCGGTCGCCTCGCTGGCGGCGTCCTTGACGTTTTCACCGGCCTCGGCGACGTTTTCCTTCGCCTCGTCCAGTTTTTCCGCGACGTCCTCGTCCTTCATCGCTTTCTTGAATCCCTTGATGGCGCCACCCAGGTCGCCGCCGAGGCCGCGCAGCTTCTTGGTGCCGAAAATCAACAGCACGATGACCAGGATAATGAGTAGCTGGAATGGACTGATACCGCCAAGACCCATTGTGTTTCTCCAGTTGCGTAAATTGGTAGGATCCGGCGGGCAGGGTCATGGACCTGTCGTTTCCGCCGGCGGGCTGGTTCGCCCGGGGAGTGGATCGAATCTGTCGATTTTAGCCGGATTCGTCCTGAGTGCGAAGGGGTTTGTCCGCCAGCCCGGAGCGACCGAATCGCGCCACGAGCACCGCGCGCACGTCGTCAAGGCCGAGGTCGTGGCGCGCCAGCACCAGCAGGAGGTGAAAGAGCAGGTCCGCGGCCTCCTCGCTCAGTTCGCCGCGCTCCCCCTTCTTCGCGGCGAGGATGACTTCAGCCGCTTCCTCGCCGATTTTCTTCAGCAGGCGATCCTCGTCGCCATCGAGCATGGCCGCGACATAGGATTCCCCCGGATCCCCGCCGCGGCGCTCGTCGATGACGGAGGCCAGGCGTTCCAGGATATCCGCGCTCGACTCAGCCGCGGCCATAGATTTCCGACGCATCTTTCAGCACCGGTTCGACTTCCTCCCAGCGACCATTTTCCAGGCGCCGGTAGAAGCAGTTGTGCCGCCCGGTGTGGCAGGCGATACCGCCGATCTGCTCCACCTGCATCAGCACCACGTCGGCGTCGCAGTCGATACGAATTTCGCGCAGGGTCTGGACGTGGCCGGACTCCTCGCCCTTGCGCCACAGTTTCCTGCGCGAGCGCGACCAGTAGATGGCGCGCCCCTCGCTGATCGTCAGCGCCAGCGCCTCGCGATTCATCCAGGCCACCATCAGCACCTTGCCGGTGTCGTGCTCCTGGGCGATGGCTGGCACCAGCCCGTCCGCGTTCCACTGGATGGCGTCGAGTATCTCTGAGTCGTTCATGATTCGTTTCGGATTGCCGGATCAGACCGGGAGGCGCACGCTGATGCCGCGTGACGCCATGTGTTGCTTGGCTTCCTCTACGGTGTGATCACCGAAGTGAAAGATGCTCGCCGCCAGCACCGCGTCCGCGCCTCCATCGAGCACGCCATCGGCGAGATGGTCGAGGGTGCCTACACCGCCGGAGGCGATGACCGGCAATGACACCGCGTCGGTGATCGCGCGCATCAGCGGCAGGTCGAAACCGTCGCGCGTGCCGTCGCGGTCCATACTGGTGACGAGGAGTTCGCCCGCGCCCAGGTCCTCCATCCGGCGCGCCCATTCAACGGCGTCGATGCCGGTGGCGTTGCGCCCGCCGTGGGTGAATACCTCCCAGCGCGGATCGTCTCCGTCGCCTGCGCGTTTCGCGTCGATGGCGACGACGATGCACTGGTTGCCGAAATGCTCGCTCGCCTCGCGGATGAAATCCGGATTGCGCACCGCGGTGGTATTGATGGAAACCTTGTCGGCGCCTGCCTCGAGCAGGCGGTGAATATCTTCCAGCCGGCGGATGCCGCCGCCCACGGTAAGCGGAATGAACACTTCCCCCGCCACTGCCTCCACCACGTGGACGATGGTGTCGCGCTGGTCGGAACTGGCGGTGATGTCGAGGAAGGTGATCTCGTCTGCACCCTGGCGGTCGTAACGCCGCGCCACCTCCACCGGGTCACCGGCATCGCGGATGTCGACGAACTGCACACCCTTCACCACGCGCCCGGCGTCGACATCGAGACAGGGAATGACGCGGCAGGCAAGACTCACGTCAGAGGCCGAACACTGAATGGCCGGCTATCTCGTCGGCGGCCTTCTGTCCCTCGGTAAAATCCAGCGTCCCCTCGTAGATCGCGCGCCCGGTGATGGCGCCGATGATCCCCGAACCGGAAACTTCCGCCAGCTTCTTCACGTTCTCGATGTTCTGGATCCCGCCGGAGGCGATGACCGGGATATTGATCGCTTCCGCGAGTTTCACCGTGGCCTCGATATTGACCCCCTGCATCATGCCGTCGCGGGCGATGTCGGTGTAGATGATCGCCTCGACGCCGTCCTCCTCGAAGTGCTGCGCCATGTCGATGGCGTCGTGTTTCGACAGCTTTGACCAGCCATCGGTGGCCACGCGCCCGTCGCGCGCATCGAGACCGATGATGATATGGGTGGCGAACTCGGCGCAGAGGTCGCTGATCAGGTGCGGTTCGTTCACCGCCTGGGTGCCGATGATGACGTAGCGCACTCCCGCCTGGATGTAGACGTCCACGGTGTTCTCGTTGCGGATGCCGCCGCCGACCTGGATCGGCAATTCCGGGAACGCCTCGGCGATCTCGTGAATCACGTCCGCGTTCACCGGCTCACCCTTGAACGCGCCGTCGAGGTCCACCACGTGAAGCCGTCTCGCACCCGCCTCCACCCAGCGGCGCGCCACTTCAAGGGGCTGGTCGGAAAACACGGTGACGTCCTGCATGTCGCCCTGGCGCAGGCGCACGCATTTGCCGTCTTTGAGGTCGATCGCGGGTATCAGGAGCATGGTTGGGAAACCCCGTTCCAGTGGATGAAGTTGGTCAGCAGTTGCAGCCCGTCACGCTGACTCTTTTCCGGGTGAAACTGCGTGGCGAAGAGGTTGTCGCGCGCCGCGGCGGCGATGAACCGGTTGCCGTATTCGCAGGTCCCGGCGACATGGTCGGCATCGTCGGACTCGGCGTAATAGCTGTGGACGAAGTAAAAGCGGCGGCCATCGTCGATGCCGCGCCACAGCGGATGTGCGGATTCCTGACGCACCTGGTTCCATCCCATGTGGGGAATCTTGCGCCGCGGCGTCGCGTCAGCCGCCCCGGCGGAGCGGGGATCGGCGTCGAATCGGCGCACCGCGCCCTCGAGAATTCCCAGGCAGCGGGTACCGCCATTTTCCTCGCTTGCATCGTAGAGCGCCTGCAGGCCGAGACAGATGCCGAGCACCGGTCCCGCTTCGGGCGCGAGGCGCTCTCGCACGGCGGCGCCGAGCTCTTCATTGTGTTCCAGTTGCCGCATCCAGGTGCCGATCGCCCCCTGCCCCGGCAACACGAGATGACCGGCATTGCGGATGTCCGAAGGATTGCCGCTCACCAGCACCTCGTCGGCGCCGACATGCTCGAGCGCCTTGCGCACCGAGCGCAGGTTGCCGGTCCCCAGGTTGACGATGACCACCGCGGGCATAATGCCTACCGAATCGGGCTAGAGAACTCCCTTGGTTGAGGGAACGCCCTGCACCCGGGGGTCCAGTTCCACCGCCATCCTGAGGGCGCGGCCAAACGCCTTGAACATGGTCTCGGCGATGTGGTGGGAGTTCGCGCCGCGCAGGCTGTCGACGTGGAGCGTGGCCAGGGCATGGTTGCAGAAGCCCTGGAAGAACTCGTGCACCAGGCCGGTGGCGAAACGGCCGATCATCGCCTCGGGCCAGGTGGCCTTCTGCACCAGCAGCGGCCGCCCGGAAAAATCGATCACCACCCGGCTGAGCGCCTCGTCCAGTGGCACGTAGGCATGACCGTAGCGGCGGATGCCGGCCTTGTCGCCGAGCGCGCGGCTCATGGCCTGGCCGATGGTAATACCGATGTCTTCCACGGTGTGGTGATCGTCGATATGCAGGTCACCCTCGGCATCCACCTCGAGATCCATCACGCCGTGACGCGCCACCTGGTCAAGCATGTGCTCGAGAAACGGCACCCCTGTGGCGAACCGGCTCTTGCCGGAGCCGTCGAGATTCAGACGCACGGTTATACGCGTTTCCGCGGTATTGCGGCTGACTTCGGCGATACGTTCAGTCATGGGATGTGGCGGGACCGGCGTTCAGCCCGTCCACCGGAAGGTGGGCAGGGGCCGGAATGAATGCACTGGTCTTTCTGGGATGGTGTCTGGCAGTTGACGGCGGCAGGTCGCGAAACCTTCAGGAGATCGGATCAAACGGGGGAGACGTAAAACGGGGCGCCATCGGCAACGTGATCCGCTGGCTGTATCCTGGGTTTGCTGGTTACCGTTCTGGTTGGGCAGTGATTGCGCAAGCTTCAGAAACGGGGATTGTAACCCCAAATCCGGCGAGGTGGTAAGAATCCCGCCTTGTGCCTTGCTCCGTCCCGCCCCGGGAGGATTGGACTCTGGCGGCCAACTGCCCCTAAAATCACGCCCTGAACAGTGAATGGGGCATTCTCGCGAACCTCACCAATCGATAAGACTCGCGAATCTTACCAATCAGAATTAAAGGGGACACCGAATGAGATGTACGACAGGTATGACCGGAACGGGCGTATCGCCCTGCGTGAATGCCGGCGCCGGGGCGAATCGCTCCCGGCTTCCGCGGATGCTGCGGCTTCTCACGGGCAGCCTGCTGTCGGCGCTCCTCCTGTTCGGTGGGTCGCTCGCTGCTGCCCAGGAAACACCGGCGTTGAGCGACAATCACCCGGACCGTTACGTCGTACAGGAAGGCGATACCCTGTGGGATATCGCCAGCCGCTTCCTGCGCGATCCGTGGCGCTGGCCGCTGATCTGGCAACATAACCCGGATATCAAGAACCCGCACCTGATCTTCCCGGGCGACCTGCTGGTGGTCACCGGCGACGGCAACCTCAAGGTTGTGCGTCTCGAGCCCAGCGTGCGGCGGAGTGAACTCGATCGCGGTATCCCGGCGATCCCGCCCAATGTCATCCAGCCGTTTCTGACCTCGCCTCTCATCATCCAGCCCGGTGAACTCGACACCGCAGGCTACGTGCTCCAGGGCGTGGACGATGAACTCGTCCTCGGCAAGTACAGCCACTTCTATGCGCGCGGACTCGAGAAACCGGAAGTGGAGAACTACCGCATATTCAAGGTCGGGGAATCGCTGCTGCATCCCGAATCCGGGGAATTGCTCGGCATCGAGACCCGCCACCTGGGAGACGCGCGCATGTTGCGTCCGGGTGAAGACGACATCTCCAAGCTCGTGGTCACTGACTCCAACCTGGATATCGGCCCGGCGGACCGGATGCTGCCGCAGACCGACAATGCGCCGCTGCCTTATTTCGAGCCGCGCGCACCAGCCACCGACATCAATGGCTGGATCCTGTATGCACCGAGAGGCGTAAAGGATGTCGGCCGCTATGACGTGGTGGTGATTTCCGGCGGCAAGCGCGAAGGCCTCGAGCCCGGCCACGTGTTGCGCGCGATGTTGCACCGTACCGGGCGCAGGGACCCGGTGACCGGCGAGTCATTTACCCCGCCGGACGAATCTTCCGGTCTGATGATGGTATTCCGCGTATTCGACAAACTGAGTTACGCGCTCATCATGGAAGCCACCCGACCTATCAGTATCGGCGATCGGTACGTCAATCCCTGACGGCCCGGGTTGCCGGTGCTCATGGCATCGGCGCCGGTCCCGCGCGGGGATGCGCGGGACCAGAGTGAGGAATCAAGGAAGCTCATCATAATGACTACACGACAAGGAGTGTCGGCATGCTGGAAGCCTGGCTACGGCTGATCCACCTGGGAGGCATCGGCCTGCCCGCGAAACGACTGCTGCTCGAGCATCTCGGTGACCCCGAGGCGGTGCTTGCATTGCCGGCGTCCCGGCGGCGCGAACTGGCGGCCTCGCTCACCGGGCGCGCACCACCGCGAACCGTCACGAATGCACCGATCACGGGGCACATGGCCAATCGCGACGCCGACATCCTGCGCGGCCTCGGCGCCGATTTCATCCCCATCACCGATCCGCGCTACCCGGAATGCCTGCGCCAGGTCGATCCGGCGCCCATCGGTCTTTTTACACTTGGTGACGTCTCGCTGCTGGGTGCGCCGCAGGTGGCGCTTGTGGGAAGCCGGCATGCCTCTCCCGGCAGCCTCCAGACCGCGGCGAGGTTTGCCGCGGGCCTGGTGCGCGCGGGGGTCACCGTGACCAGCGGACTCGCTCTGGGCATCGATGCAGGCGCCCATCGCGGCGCGCTCGACAGTGGCGGCAATACCGTCGCCGTGATCGCCAACGGCCTCGAGCGCGAGTACCCGTGGCGCAACAGGGCGCTGCAACGGGAGATCGTGGAGCGAGGTCTGCTGGTCACCGAGTTCCCGCCGGGTACTGAACCGCGGCGCGGGAATTTTCCCCGGCGTAACCGGATCATCAGCGGACTCTCGCGCGCAACCGTGGTGATCGAGGCGGGACTGAAGAGCGGCAGTCTGATCACCGCCCGCCTGGCGGCGGAACAGGGGCGCGAGGTATTTGCCGTACCGGGCTCGATCTATGCCCCGGGAAGCCGAGGTTGCCACTACCTGCTGCGCCAGGGTGCGGCGCTCGCGGAATCGGCGGATGACGTGCTTGCCGAGATCGGCATCGCAACTCCAGGGAATGCGGAAATCGTCGCGCCGGTGACGCGGCCGATGCCGGAAGGCGATGCCGGGCGCGTGTATGCGTTGCTGGATCATGCGCCGCGGCCACTCGACCAATTGATTGAGTGCAGCGGATTGACGGCGGACCAAGTTTCATCCATTCTAGTAAGACTTGAACTTCAGGGGCTGGTCTTGGAAACAGGCGGGGGATACCAGTGTCTGCCACTCGGCAAGGGCCCTGAACCGACCCGGAAAAAACCATCAATATGAAAGAAAGCGTGCTCGACGTCCTGATCTATCTGTTTGAAAACTATATGTTTGACGACGATGGATACGAGCCCGACCAGGAAACGCTCGCGCTCGAACTGAGCCAGGCGGGCTTCGAGCACGGGATGATAGACCAGGCCTTCGACTGGCTCGAAAACCTGGCCCAGCTGTGTGAACAGAATCCCGAGGAACTGCCCGCCGCGCCGGCGGGCGCGATCCGCCATTACACCACGGCGGAATGCGAGCACCTCGACCTCGAGGCCCGCGGATTGCTCCTCAGCCTGGAGCAATGCGGGGTCCTCAACAGCGTCACCAGGGAGATGGTGATCGACCAGCTCATGGCGCTCGGCGTCGAGCAGGTGGAACTGGATCACATCAAGTGGGTGATCCTGATGGTGCTCAGCAATTACACCGGTGGCGAGGGAATCAGCGAACTGACGGAAACCCTGGTACTGGACGGGCTTCACGCCTGCATCCACTAGCTGTTCCAACTCCGTACCGGGTAGTACCGTTGTCTCCATGGGCAAGCCGTTAATTATCGTCGAGTCGCCTGCCAAGGCGCGTTCCATGTCACGTTACCTGGGGGACGACTTCGTCGCCCTGGCGTCCTATGGCCATGTCCGCGACCTGCTGGCAAAGAAGGGCGCGGTGGACCCGGAACAGGACTTCGAGATGACCTACGAGATCATCGAGAAGAACCAGAAACACGTCGACGCCATCGCCCGGGCGATGAAGAAGGCGGATGCGCTCTACCTCGCCACTGACCCGGATCGCGAGGGCGAGGCGATTTCCTGGCACCTGTACGAGCTGCTCAAGGAACGCGACCTGCTGAAGGACAAGCCGGTTTACCGGGTGGAGTTCCACGAGATCACCCGCGACGCGATCCGGCGCGCGGTGGAAAATCCGCGCGAGCTGTCCAGCAACCTGATCGACGCCCAGCAGGCGCGCCGCGCGCTCGACTACCTGGTCGGATTCAACCTCTCCCCGCTGCTCTGGAAAAAGGTCCGCGCGGGGCTCTCAGCGGGCCGGGTGCAAAGCCCGGCCCTGCGCCTGATCTGCGAACGCGACGCCGAAATCGAAAGCTTCGTCCCGCGCGAATACTGGACCATCGAGGCGGACTGCAACACTGCTGAGGCCGACTTCGTCGCGAAGCTGAGCCAGTTCGAGGGCGAGAAGCAGCAGCAGTTCAGCATCACCGACGGCGAGCGCGCCGCGCTGGTGGAAAGCCGCCTTGCAGACGCCGCGAATGGCATCCTGCGGGTGGCCGCGGTGGAGAAAAAGGAACGCAGGCGCAACCCTGCGCCACCGTTCACCACCTCGACGTTGCAACAGGAGGCCTCGCGCAAACTCGGCTTTACCGCGCGCCGCACCATGCAGACGGCGCAGCAGCTTTACGAGGGCATCGATACCGGTGGCGGCTCGGTGGGTCTGATCACCTACATGCGTACCGACTCGGTGGTGCTCGCGGGAGAAGCTGTCAGCGAAATCCGCGAGCTGATCGCGAAACGCTACGGCGCGGACATGGTGCCGGCGGAACCGCGCACCTTCAAGAACAAGTCCAAGAATGCCCAGGAGGCCCACGAGGCGGTGCGTCCGACCTCGGTGACGCGCACTCCCGAAGAACTCCGCGGCCACCTGAGCGATGACCAGTTCCGTCTCTACGACCTGGTGTGGAAGCGCACCATGGCCTGCCAGATGCTGCACGCCACCATCGACACCGTGGCCGTTGACCTCGCCGCCGGCGACGCCGGGACGTTCCGCGCCACCGGTTCCACCATCCGCATCCCCGGCTTCATGTCGGTATACCGCGAGGGCCTCGACGACAAGAAGGACAAGTACGAGAAGGACGTCATCCTGCCCGCCATGCGCGAGGGCGATACGGTCACGCTGAAGCAGATCCGCCCGGAACAGCATTTCACCGAGCCACCACCACGCTACAACGAGGCGTCGCTGGTGAAGACCCTGGAGGCCTACGGCATCGGCCGTCCATCCACCTATGCCAGCATCATCAGCACGCTGCAGAACCGCGAGTACGTCACCCTGGAAAACCGCCGCTTCGAGGCGACGGATATCGGCAAGATCGTCAATCGTTTCCTCTCCGAGCACTTCAATCCCTACGTGGACTACGAGTTCACCGCGAAAATGGAGGACGCCCTCGACGAGATCTCCCGCGGCGAAAAGGAATGGGTGCCCCTGATGCGGGATTTTTGGGCCGCGTTCGAGAAACGGCTCACGGAAAAGGAGAATATCGATCGCGATGAAGTGAGTCCGGACCGGGTCCTCGGGGACGACCCAGATTCAGGTAAGCCGGTGATTGTTCGCATGGGCCGCTATGGCCCCCTGGCCCAGATCGGTGACCGCGACGAAAAGGAGAAGAAATTCGCCAGCCTGCAGCCCGGACAGAAGCTCGACACGATCACCCTCGAGGAGGCGCTGGCCCTGTTCAAGCTGCCGCGCGACATGGGGGAAACCCCGGAGGGCGAACCGCTCCGCGTCGCCATCGGACGTTTCGGTCCCTACATTCGTTACGGCGACAAGTTCGTTTCCCTGGGCAAGGACCACAGTCCCTATACCGTGGAACGGGAAACCGTGCTGCGCCTGGTGGCGGAGAAAAAGGAGCGTGACGCCAACCGCATCATCCTCGATTTCGCCGAGGCAGGGGTGCAGGTGCTGAACGGCCGCTGGGGACCCTACATCACCAATGGCGAGGTCAATGCGCGGGTGCCCAAGGACATCACCGAACCCAGGACCCTGACCCTGGAGGATTGCGAGGAACTGCTCAAGGACGGCAAGCCGGTGCGGGGCCGGAAGAAGGCGAGCAAGAAAAAGGCCGCCGCGAGAAAGGTGACGAAAAAGAAGGCAGGCAAGAAAAAGACCAAAAAGAAAGCGAAGAAAAAGGCGAAGAAAAAGACCGGGAAAAAGAAAGCCGCCGGGGCCGGAAGCACCGACTGATATCCGGCAATGTCAGCGCGCGGTCAGCGCGCGATTCGGTAGAGCGTGATATCGCCACCGGACCAAATTTCCCCGTAGCGATCGGGATGCGCCGCCAGGTGCTGCCTCAGCGCCTCCGGGTAGTAGCGCGAGACCTGCATGATATCCGCCGGCCAGTGCCCCGAACGGCGCCCGGTTTCGCTCGTCGCTCCATCACGCAGGTTCACCGCCAGCAACCAGCCGCGATATCGCGACAACGGATCATCCGTGTAGTCGTCGAAGGCGAACGGAAAGGCCTGGTAGAGCGCATCGGCGAAGAACTTGTAGCGGAATGTCCGGTGTGGCGTGAGAGCGCTCAGGACGTAACCCGTCACCGGGTCGGTGAGCACCTGTTCACTGCCGGGTAACGCATTCATCGCGTCGACCAGGTCGCCCCAGTACTGCGCGCTGTTGGCCTCCGGCACCGGCAGGTTGGTGCTGCGGACGTGGGGGTTGAGCGCCGCCACCGGCGTTCCGGGAACTACCAGCAGAAACAGGAGCGCGGTTGCTGGCAATGACAGCCAGCGCGGCAATGTTGCGCGCCCCGCGCCAGAGAATGCGCGCACCACCCAGATAGCCGCCACCTGGGCGAGGGGCACCAGGAAGAGCAGGCGCCAGAGTGAATGCTCGCCTTCGATCCGCAGGTAGATGTCCACGAACACCGGGTTGAATACCGTCAGCAATGGCAGCAGCATGCCAGCGACGAGCCAGGGCTGCTCGCGAAAGTGGCGCCAGCCGCTGATAAAGAGCAGCGCCACGAGACCACCCCAGATGGTTATCGTTTCGGCGAACTGGTAGCCGGGGTGGAGGATATGCAGCGGCCCGAAACCCGGCACTGCCAGCGGCAGGGCCACCACCTTGCCGCTGCCGTCCACCGGTATCGCCGATCTGTCGAACGCCAGTTCAAGACCAAGTATCCCGATGCAATACAGTGCCGAACAGGCAAGAATCAGCAAAGTCAGATTGCGTCCCACGGAAGCACCGCTGCGCAACCACCGGTCCACCACCACCCATGCCAGCGTGGCCACGCCCATGAGAAGAATGAACAGACCTTCCTGCTGGTGCATCACCAGGGCGATGCCGAAGCAGATCAGCCAGAGGAGCCCGTTGCCTGCGATAACACCACGAAGCCGCCGGCCTTTGGCGTACGCTTCGCGGCGCGCGAGCAAATCCAGCAGGCAGACCTGGGCGGCGAGGAACACGATGCAGTTGAGGATCACCGGCGCCAGGCTGTAATAGCGGACGAAGGAAAACGCGCTGGTGCCCAACTGAAGCGCGGTGAACAACGCCGCCAGGAATGCCGCGAGAGAGCGCGCCCGGGGCGTCTCCAGCAAACTCTCCGCCAGGCGATGGCTGAAGGTATAGACGGCGAGCAGGAAGAGCAGCCCGCTCATTCCCATGACCGGCGCCAGCAACGCATCCGGCTCCGACCCGGTCGCCCAGGCCTCGAGAGCGATCAGGACGTACCAGAAACCACCGTGCTGCGTGACCAGGTGGGTCAACCGAAGCGGCGGACCCAGGTTGCCCTGCTCGATGTAGCCGAGCTGGATGCGGGTGAATTCCAGGTGACGGAACAGGTCCGCCGGCACCTCGGTGTAGGGTCCGGTCCAGGCATACCAGGCAAGAAACAGTACCGCGGTGGCGAGGAGGCCGTTACGCCACGCCGCGTTTCCCCAGGCCGCCGCCAGCGCGCTGCCCTGGGCGTGCAGCAGGGGACGCCCGGCGAACCACAACAACCCGCCGAGGAAGGCCGTCAGTATCGCGTAGCCGGTCAACAGTTCGGACGGACCGAGTATGTAGTTGCGTGTCAGCGAAACGAGAGCGATAAGTACGCCGCTCGAAAACGCCACGCTGAACAGCAACTGTTGGCGACGGATACCCAGCAGGATGACCAGCAGGTAACCGGGCAGCACGGTGATCAGCAGGTGTATGACAATGGCGCCCATCATTGGAGCCTATCCCGAATTGCCCTCGCCTGGCCGAATCTGAGGCAGGCAGGATCCTGCCCAGGGCACCCCGGGGGTGATTCAGAAAGCCTTGCGGATGGCGTCGATGACGCGGTCCTGTTCGTCGGCGGCGAGATAGGGGTGCATGGGCAGGCTGATCACCTCCTTAGAGAGGCGTTCGGATACCGGCATCGAGACGCCCGCGCCGTCGGCGTCGCTGAAGGCCGGCTGCAGGTGGAGCGGGCAGGGATAGTAGATCGCGGACGGAATCGACGCCGCTTCCAGGGCTGACCTGATCCGGTCGCGCTCCGGCGAACGCAGGGTGTACTGGGCCCAGGCGCTGGTGCAGTCCGCGGGTATTTCCGGTGTGGTGACGATATCCCCGAGCGCCTCGCTGTAGCGCGCCGCCACCCGCTGGCGCGCCTCGATCTCCGCCGCCAGCACCTTGAGCTTGCAGCGCAGCACCGCCGCCTGGATGGTGTCGAGGCGGCCGGTGATGCCGGTGCGGACGTTCTCGTACTGGGTCGCGCCCTTGCCGTGGAAGCGGATCGAGCGCAGCACCTCCGCGCGATCGGCGTCAGCGGTGAATACCGCGCCGCCGTCGCCGTAGCAGCCGAGGGGCTTGGCGGGGAAGAAACTGGTTGCGCCGATGTCGCCGAAGGCGCCGACCTGCTTGCCGCCACGCGCGCCGCCGAAGCTCTGCGCCGCGTCGGCGAGAACGAACATTTCGTTTTCCCGGGCAATGGCGCCGATGGCGTCGTAGTCCGCGGGCAGGCCGAACAGGTCCACCGGAATCACCCCGCGCAGGCGAAGCTTTCCTTCACGCCGGATACGCTTCACCGTGTCCTGCAGCAGGTCGGGATCGATGTTGAACGTGTCCTCCTCCACGTCCACGAATACCGTGGTGGCGCCGAGGAGCTGGATCACCTCCGCGGTGGCAACAAAGGTGAAGGGCGGCGCGATCACCGCGTCTCCCGGGCCGATGCCATAGCTCATGAGGGACATGAGCAGGGCGTCGGTGCCGCTGGCGGTGCTGATCACGTGCTCGGCGCCGCAGAACTCGCCCAGCTCCTGCTCGAAGGCGTAGACCTCCGGTCCCATGATGAACTGGCCGTGTTCGAGCACGGCGTCGATGGCGCCGCGGATCTCTTCCTCGAGGAGTCGGAACTGGGCGTTCAGGTCTACGAATTTCATCTGTGGCAATCTCCTGTCGGTGTCTCTCGCGGGACCAGTCAGTGTATTTCCAGGCGTCGCCCGTGAATCCGCGGGCGGGAATCGTTTGCCTCAATGGCGGGATACATCAGCGATGCCACCGCGGCGAATGGCAGCCCCACCTGCACCCCGGCCAGCGCAGCGGGCATGCCCACGGTATCGGTGTCGGCGAACAGGCCGGTCCGCGGGGTGCGAAAATCATACCGCGCGGGATCGGCAAACAGGGATACCGCGCCCAGGTAATAGCGGATACCGACCCCGAGCGCCTTGCCATAGGCCTCCTTGCGGGTCCAGCAACACAGCATCGCGTCATTTTGCCGTGCTTCCGGCAGCGATTCCCAGGCGGAGCGTTCGTCGGCGGCCAGTTTGCCCCGGGCGAGCCGCGCGGCAGCGATGGGTCGCGGCAGGGCCTCCATATCGACGCCCAGTTCCCTGTCGGTGGCGAGCGCGTAGA
Organism: Gammaproteobacteria bacterium; assembly: GCA_030432755.1. Taxonomy (GTDB): domain Bacteria; phylum Pseudomonadota; class Gammaproteobacteria; order Arenicellales; family Poriferihabitantaceae; genus VYFG01. The sequence goes on from JAUILZ010000002.1 coordinate 46,777, forward strand.
GAACCTTGTCGCGCGAGAGGCTATAGTTGAAATGCAGGCCGACCGACGGTTCTGCCAGTACCGGCTTGCCTCGCGAGCCGTAGGCGAAGCCGATCCCGGTCGCGGGAATCCCGGTGTACGCGCCGAGCAGGTAGCGCATGCCAGCGCGACCGCCGAGGTAAAGGCGGCGTTTTTCCGCGTTCACAATACGCGCGCCGCGGGCGTGGTCCGCCGGGGTGAGGCAGCGCGCAAGGGCGGTGCCCTGGGTCGTCAGGTCGAGGGACCAGAGGTCGATTGCGCCAGGATTTGGAAGCGCCTGCTGACTGGCGGGGTCCATCGCTTCCCAGTTCAGCGCCAGCATGCCCACCACCGCCTCCAGCGCCGGCTCACCAGGCATCAAAAACCGGCGCGAAACTGTTCATCTGCAGCAGGGCGTTCTCCTCGGTGCTGGTGTCGAGCCCCTCGCGCTTGCGCTGCAGTATGCGGTACTGGAGCCCCTGCCGGTCGAACAGGGCGGTGCCTTCGCCGGTGCCGAGTTCCACCACAAGGCCCTCGCCGGGCATGCTGAAGATGCCCACCAGGCGCGTCTTGTCTGCCTTGCCGTTCATGTCGGATGGATCATGACAGAAATAGCCGGTACACGGGATTGTCGGTTTCCTCGCGATAGGAGTAACCGAGATTGCGCAGGAACCGGTTGAAGGCCACGCGGTCCGACCGGGGAACGATGATACCGCAGAGCACGCGACCGAAATCGGAGCCGTGGTTGCGGTAGTGGAACAGGGTGATGTTGAAGTCGGTGCCGAGCTGGTCGAGGAACTTGCGCAGCGCGCCGATACGCTCGGGAAACTCGAAGCTGAACACGCGCTCGTTCTCGAGGCCCGGCGCGCGCCCACCCACCATGTGACGCGCATGCACCTTGGCGATCTCGTTGTCGGTGAGATCCTGGGTCGGGAAGCCGGCTGACTCGAGCTTGCCGACGAGATCCTCGATCTCGCCGCTCTCGCGGATCTGTACGCCGACGAAGATATGCGCGCAGTCGTCGCCGGCATAGCGGTAGTTGAACTCCGACAGCTCGCGATTGCCGATCAGGCGGTAGAAGCGGCGGAACGAACCACGCTCCTCGGGGATGGTCACGGCGAGGATGGCTTCCCGGCGTTCGCCGATCTCGGCGCGCTCTGAGATATGCCGCAGGCGGTCGAAGTTGACATTGGCGCCGGTGCAGATCGCCACCAGGTTGCGGTCCCGCACCGGCTTGCCGGCGTCCTCGCGCTCCTGCAACCAGCGCTTGATCCCGGCCACGCCGAGCGCGCCGGAGGGTTCCACCAGCGTGCGCGTATCTTCGAAGGTGTCCTTGACCGCAGCGCAGATCTCGTCGGTGGAGACGCGCACGTAGTCGTCCACCAGTTCCCGGCACAGGCGAAAGGTCTCCTTGCCGACCTGCTTCACCGCCACGCCGTCGGCGAAGATGCCGACCTGCTTCAGCCTGATCCGCCGCCCGGCGCGCACTGACTGGGTCATGGCGTCCGACTCTTCAGGTTCCACGCCGATGATGCGCACTCGCGGCTGCACCTGCTTGACGTAGGCCGCGACTCCGGAAATCAGGCCACCGCCGCCCACCGGTACGAATATCGTGTCGATATCGCTGACGCCCTGCTTGAGGATCTCCATCCCCACGGTGCCCTGGCCGGCGATGATGTCCGGGTCGTCGAACGGCGGGATCATCACCCTGCCCTCCCGTCTGGACAGGTCCCGCGCGTATTCCGCGGCGCCATCGAAGCTGTCTCCAACGAGCCGCACCTCGGCGCCCCAGCGCTCGACCGCCTCCACCTTGACCGCGGGCGCCGTCTGCGGCATCACCACGATGGCCTGGCAGCCCAGCCGATGGGCGCTCAATGCGACGCCGATGGCGTGATTGCCCGCCGACGCCACCACCACGCCGCGGCTGCGTTCCTTCTCGCCGATGGACGTCATCTTGTTGTAGGCGCCCCGGATCTTGTAGCAGAACACCGGCTGCTGGTCCTCGCGCTTCAGCCAGATGGTATTGCCGAGGCGATCGGAAAGCAGGCGGGCATGGTCGAGGGAGGTCTCCCGCGCGACGTCGTATACCCGCGCGTTGAGGATCGCGGTGAGATAGGAAAGGTGTGACCTGGCCGGCATGATCTGGATGGTTGATGCCCGACTTCGACCTGCGTCGCGGGCGCCCTGGCAAAGCGCCGGATTATATTACAGGACACTTACCACGGGCTCGCGGCGGGCATTGGCCGTGGTCAAAGTTTGCTACAATTCGCGCGGTTCCCCACTCCCCGTATCGCGTCCCGCCATGGACTTCGAAGTCGCCCGCGCCAACATGATCGAGCAGCAGATCCGCCCGTGGAACGTGCTCGAGATCCAGACCCTGGAGGCTCTTGCGGCGGTACGGCGCGAGGATTTCGTCCCGCCGGCTTATCGCGACCTGGCCTTCGCCGACGTGCAGATTCCCCTGGGCGGCGGTGAAGTCATGCTCGAGCCCAAGGTCAGCGCGCGGATGATGGAAGCGCTTCACCTCGGCGCCGGCGACCGGGTGCTGGAGATCGGCACAGGCAGCGGCTACCTCACCGCCCTGCTGAGCCGGGTCTGCGCCCACGTCACCAGCGTCGAGATCAATCCCGAACTGCTGGGCCAGGCACGCCGCAACCTCGGCATGGCCGGCATCGCCAACGTCACCCTCGAGGAAGGCGACGGCCATAACGGCTACGGCGCCCCGGGGAGCTACGACGCGATCCTGGTAAGCGGCTCCATGGCGCGTATCAGCGACGGCCTCACCCGCGGCCTGGTCACGGGCGGCCGGCTGGTGGGCATCGAGGGCTTCGACCCGGCGATGCAGGCGGTACTCTACCTGCGCACGTCATCGGGAGTGGATCGTCGCACCCTGTTCGAAACCTCGGCGCCACGATTGAAGAACGCGGAGGATGCCGCCGAGTTCATCTTCTGAACCGTCCGGCGCCCGCCGCCGGTCACCCTGGCCAACCCAACAGCATACCGAAATGAAGACTGGATTCAGCAGCGGGTGGAAAGGATTGTCCATCGCCCTCTTCCACCTGGCCCTGTCCACGCCCGCGTCCGCAGAGGACCTGTGGGACGTCTACCAGCTTGCGCTGGCCAACGACGCCCTGTACCAGGCGGCCGAGGCGGATTACCAGGCGGCGCGCTACGAGCTGCCCCTCTCACGCAGCAATTTCCGGCCGGCCGTCAATGGCGTCGGCACCCTGGGCAGGAATCGCAACGATGCCAGCGGGGACTATGTCACCGACGACGACAGCTCCATCGGTATTGGTCTCGACATGCTGCTGTTCGACCGCGCCACCCGTATCGGCGTCGACCAGGCGGAACTGCAGGTACAGAACGCCGGGGTGCAACTGGACATCGCGCGCGATGATCTCGTGCTCAGGGTATCGGAGCGCTACTTCAACCACCTCGCCGCGCGCGACGCGAAGGAAGTCGCGCGACTGCAGAAGATCGCGATCCAGCGGCAGATGGACCTCGCGTCGGAACGCCTCGACGTTGGGCTCGGCACGCGCACCGACCTGTTCGATGCGCGCGCCCGCTTCCAGCAGGCCGAGGCCGACCTGATCGCCGCCGACATCCTCATCAACAATACCCTCCAGGCGCTCATCGAGATCATCAACGTGGTGCCCGAGACCATCGCCGCACTCGAGGAAAATTCCCCGCTCGATCCGCCGGAGCCCAACAATATCGATCACTGGGTGGGACTCGCGCGCAGCAACAACCTTCAGGTCCTGTCAGAGGACCTGAACCTGCAGATCGCGAGCCAGGAAGTGGACCGCCAGCGCGCGGGCCGCAGCCCCACGCTGACCCTCGGCGCCAGCCAGAGTTACAACGACAACGGCGGCATATCCGACGACTCGTACAATTCCACCGGGGTAAACCTGTCGCTCAACCTGCCCATCTACCTCGGCGGTTCCATCAACCTGCGCACCAAGCAGGCAGGCATGCGCTTCAACGCCGCCGAACAGGTGCTGGAAGCGGCGCGCCGCCAGGCTACCACCAGCACCACCACGGCCTTCCTCTCGGTGACCAGCGGAATCAGCCAGGTCGAAGCGCTTGCCGAGGCCATCGTCGCCGGGGAAAGCGCGCTGCAGGCCAAGGAAGAGGGATTCAGCGCCGGTCTCACCACCAACATCGACGTGCTCGACGCCCAGCGCGACCTGTCAAGATCGCGGGTGGACTACCTGCGCGCGCGCTACAACTACATCATCGCCCTGCTGCAACTGGAACAGGCCACCGGCGATCTCGGCGACGAGGACATCCAGTTCATCAACGACTGGCTGGTGGAACGCAATTCGGCGCACCGGTTGCACAATGACTTCCGCGAGATCCAGGTCGCCGAAGACGCACCGGTGAAGCCGTTACCGGTGCAGACCGCCAACAACGCGGTCTCCGAGTAACGGCGGCTCAGTCCTCGTTCCGCGGCCAGATCCGGTCGTGGGCCTCCAGTTGGCGCGTGGTGCGGATCACGCAGGACACTGCCTCGGCTTCCTCCGGCACTTGCTCTTCTTCCCAGCGATAAGGGTGCAGACCCTCGCGGTCCACGAGATAGAAACGGTCTCCCGCGGCGGCCAGGCCGCCGGGCCGGGAAAGGCTTTCCGGCTCAAAGATCGAACGCCCGAGAAAGGGATTGGCGCGGTTCTCGAGGCCAAGCAGGTGGGCAATCGAGGGCGCGAAGTCCAGCGAGGTGGCGCGAGCGGCGTCGTAGGACTGGGGTAGTCCCCCGCCTGGCCGGTAGACCATGAACGGAATCCGGTCGACGAAGAATGGCCGGTAGTCCTCCTGTCCTTCCATGAGGCCGACAAATCCCGCATCAGGGTAATGCGCATGGTCGGCGGTGAGGATGACCACCGTGTTGTCGAAATAATCTGATTCGCGGAACCAGCCCCAGAAGCGGCCGAACGCCCGGTCGTAGTTGTGGATCGCATTGAGGATCGGGTGTCCGCCGTCGTCAAATCGCGCGCCGTCCACCGCGACATCCTGCCAGGCATGGGTTTCCAGGTTGTACAGGGCGAGAAAGAATGGATCGTCGCCCGAACTGAATGCTCCCTCCTCCAGCATTGCGACCAGGCCGTCGAACAGCTGGTTGTCTGACATTGCATCCGGGCGAAGCGGTTCCCCCTCGATGTAGAGTGGCATCACGTCCTCGGCGGTGTACACCCGGTCAAAGCCGAGCATCTCCATCATCTCGTCTACGTAAGCCGCGTCGCGCCGGTGGGTGTCGAGGAAGGCGGTGTGATACCCGGCTTCGCTGAACATGTGATTGAGGCAGAGATATCCGGTGGTGCGAATATCGCCGAAATGGGTTTGCCACCCACCGGTACCGCCGCGGGTGGGAAACAGTGAGCAGAGCTGCCCGTGAAGCCCGCGATAGGTGGCGTATGTGTGGTTGTAATAATTGTCCACGCGCATGGCGTGGCGGGAAAAGTCGTCGATATTCGGTGTCAGCCCGGGCGCCATCGCGTCGTAGGCGTCCAGGGTGCGCGCCGAGATGCCCTCGGCGAACAGGACGATGACATTGGGCTGGTCAGTCGGTGACTCCGGCTGGTATGGAGGTTCGGAGCGGTAGATCTCGTCGCGCGTCAACGGATACCGCTCGCGCAGCGCCAGGCTGATGCCGTAGCGATCCGCGGCCGCGAGTTCCGCGGGACCGATGAGGCAGGCATCCTCCGTGGGATCGTCGAACAGCACCCGGTAGAAGCTCTCGATGGGCGAGCGCCGGCCCATGCGATTGTCCTGGTGGCCGTCCAGTTCCTCGGTCGCCGCGAGTACACGTGCGGGCACCCAGGCGGCGTGGAACTGCACCGCCAGGCCGAGACCAAGGAGAACCATCGCGGTGGCAATCAGTGGCCGCCATGACAGCCTGGCGCGATGGAGGCACTCGATAAACCAGATCCCTCCCAGCACCACCGCCGCGATGACGATGACCCCGGTGATGCTGCCGAGGTTCACCAGCAGGCTCAGGTGGTTGATATTGTCCACCGCCAGGATCGAGACGAACTCGCCGCCGATACGCACCGACATCCACTGCAGGGCATAGCCGGCGACGAACTGCAGCCACCAGGCATAGCCGAAGATGCGCAGCCACCAGGGCCCGTTGACGAGGAAGATGCCGACCAGCAGGAACAGCACGAAATCGAGGTAGAAACGCTCGAAGAAGAGCAGCCGCGCGGCGCGTCCGGTTGCATCCGTGGCGCCATGGAGAAAGTCGAGGCGCCAGTAGAACAGCGGCACGATCACCAGCGCCAGCGCCAGCGCCGAGAGAATCAGCCCGCGTACGCGGGAGCGGTCGGTGGCCATGTCAGCTCTTCCAGAAAACCGGGCTGAAAAGCACCAGCAGGGTGAACAGTTCCAGCCGCCCGAGGAGCATGGCGACGATGAGGACCAGCTTGCCGCCGTCCGACACCCCGGCATAGTTCTGCGCCACGTCGGCCAGGCCGGGACCCAGGTTGTTGAGGCAGGCCGTTACGGCCGAGAACGCGGTGACGTGATCACTACCGGTCGCCATCAACGCAACCAGCAGGATGACGTAGCTCAACATGTAGAGCGCGAAGAAGCCCCACACCGCGTGGATCACGCTTTCCTGCACCGGCTTGCCGCCGAGCTTGATCGGGATCACCGCGTTGGGGTGCACCAGGCGCGAGGTCTCACGCGAGCCCTGCTTGAACAGCAGAAGCACGCGCACCATCTTCATCCCGCCGCCGGTGGAGCCCGCGCAGCCCCCCGCGGTGCTCATCAGGATCAGCAGCACCGGCAGGAACGAGGGCCAGAGGTGGTATTCCGAGGTGATGAAGCCGGCGGTGGTGACCACCGAGATAACCTGCACCGTGCCGTCGATGGCGGTCTCAAGGAAGCTATCGAAGTAACCGCTGGAATAGAGCACCAGGACGCTGAGCAGCGAGATCCCGGACAGGATGGCGAGGTAGAACCGCGCCTCCGGATCCTCGACATAGGCCTGCAGCCGGCGCGAGCGGAACACCCCGTAGTGGAGCGCGAAGTTGAATCCCGACAGCAACATGAACACACCGGCCACCACGTTCACCGCGTTGCTGTCGAACCAGGCCAGGCTGGCGTCGTGGGTGGAGAAGCCGCCGATAGCGACCGTGGAATAGGCATGGCAGAGCGCATCGAACCAGCTCATCCCGGCGGCGCGGTAGCTGAGCATACAGGCGATGGTCAGTGACAGGTAGACGTACCACAACCGCTTGGCGGTTTCCGCGATCCGTGGCGCGAGCCGGTTCTCCTTCATCGGTCCGGGAAATTCCGCGCGATAGAGCTGCATTCCGCCGATACCCAGCATCGGCATCACCGCCACCGCCAGCACGATGATGCCCATGCCGCCCAGCCACTGGAGCTGCTGGCGGTAGTAGAGGATGGACGGCGGCAGGTGGTCGATGCCGATAAAGATGGTGGCGCCGGTGGTACTGAGTCCGGACATGGACTCGAACAGGGCGTCCACCACGCCGAGCGTATAGGTGTCCTGCAGCAATAACGGCACCGCGCCCACCACCGACAGCACCGTCCAGAACAGCACGACGATCAGGAATCCCTCGCGGAACCTGAGCTCGGTGCGATCCTTGCGTAGCGGCAGCCAGAACAGCAGGCCGAGCCCGAGGATCACGGCGAAGGCGATGGCGAACGGCTGCAACTGGCCATCGTCGGCGATCCATGCCACCAGCATCGGCGGCAGCATGGTGGTGCTGAACATCCCCAGCATGATGCCGAGAATCCGGAAGACGGTCGAATGCATCTTGGGGGGGCGTCAGTCGGCTAGCCCGAGTATTGCACCAGCATCTTAGAAAAACCCTGCGGATACCTGGAACAGTTTTTCCACCTCGGGGATGTGCCGCTTGTCGATGACGAAGAGGATGATGTGGTCGAATTCCTCCACCACCACGTCCTTGTCGAGCGGCACCAGCTTGTCCTCGCGCAGGATCGCGCCGATGGTGGCGCCCTCGGGCAGCTTGATCTCCTCCAGTCGCCGGCCAACCAGCTTCGAATGCTTGCGGTCACCGTGGGCAACCGCCTCGATCGCCTCGGCCACCCCGCGTCGCAGGGAATGCGCCGCCACCACGTCGCCGCGTCGCACCCGGGAGAGCAGCGCGCTTACCGTGGACACCCGCGGCGAGATCGCGATATCGAGAACGCTGCTCTCGATCAGGTCGACATAGGCGGGGCGGTTGACGATGGCCATGGTGCGGCGCGCACCGAGTCGCTTGGCGAGCATCGCGGAGAGGATATTGGCCTCGTCCGCGTTGGTGAGGGAGCAGAACAGCTCCATGTTGTCGATGTTCTCCTGGCGCAGCAATTCCTCGTCCGCGGCATCACCCTGGAGCACCACGGTATTGGCGAGTTTCTCCGATACCAGCCGCGCGCGGTCCGGATTGCGCTCGATCAGCTTCACCTGGTAGCCCGAACCTTCCAGCGACTGCGCCAGTTGCAGGCCGATGTTCCCGGCGCCCGCGAGAATGACTTTCTTCCCGGTCTCGTCCGTCGCGCGCAGTTCCATCATCACCTTGCGGATATCCTCCTGGGTGGCGATGAAGAACACCTCGTCGTCCGGTTCGATGACCGTGCTGCCGGTGGGTATGATGGCGTGGTCGCGGCGGTAGATCGCCGCCACCCGGGTGTTGACCGAGGGCAGGTGTTCCTTGAGTTCGCGCAACTGGTGATCCACCAGCGCGCCGCCGTAGTAGGCGCGCAGCGCCACCAGGTGCACCTTGCCGCCGGCGAAGTCGATCACCTGGAGCGCGCCCGGGTACTCGATCAGGCGCTTGATCTGGTTGGTAACGATCTGCTCCGGGCTGATGATGCTGTCCACCGGGATCGCGTGGTCGCCGAACAGCCGCTCGTGACGAAGGTAGTCCTGGGAGCGCACCCGAGCCATCTTGGTGGGGGTCTTGAACAGGGTGTGCGCCACCTGGCATGCGACCATGTTGACCTCGTCCGAGTGGGTCACCGCGAGCAGCAGGTCGACATCCTCGACGCCGGCCTGGATCAGCACCTCCGGGGAGGAAGCCTCGCCCACCACGGTACGGATGTCCATCCGGTCCTGGAGCCCGGTCAGCAGGCGCCGGTTACGATCCACCAGGGTGATGTCGTTGTTCTCCCGCGACAGGATTTCGGCGATGGAGCTACCGACCTGGCCAGCACCAAGAATGATGATTTTCATGGACGTGGATGGTTTGCGCCGGGCACCCTCCGGCCTGCCGGCTCAGGCTGCGGATTATAGTTTACCCAGCCGGCAATAATAAAAGCCGTCCCCCGGGTGAAGCCCGGGCAGCCGCTGCCGGCCATACTGCGTGGCGAGACCGCTCACCTCCGCCGGGGCGCCTGCGGTCGCGTCCGGATGATTTTCTATAAAATCTGCGATCACGCGGTCATTTTCGTCGGGAAGTATCGAACAGGTAGCGTACAGCAGAGAACCGCCCGCCGCCAGCAGCGGCCAGGCGACCTCCAGCAGTGCGCGTTGCTGGTCGGCGAACCGGGCGGGATCCCCGGGCGCACGTCGGTGACGGATGTCCGGGTGACGCCGCATCACCCCGGTACCCGAGCAGGGCACGTCCAGCAGGATGCGGTCGAATGGCGGGCCTTCCATCCCGTCGGCGAAGGCCCCTAGGCCGATATCGTGGACCGTCGCCGACAACCCCAGTCGCTCGAGATTTTCGTGAATGGCGCCGCTGCGCTCCTCGAGATCCACCGCGTCCAGGAGGATACCCGGTTCGCATTCGAGCATGGCGCAGGTCTTGCCGCCGGGCGCGGCGCAGCCGTCCAGCACCCGTTGACCGGGGGACAACGCCATCGCCCCGGTGCAGAGCTGGGCCGATTCGTCCTGCACCGACACCCAGCCCTCGGCGAACATCGGTATGGCGTCCACTCCCACGGGATCGCGCAGGACCACGCCAAGGGCGGATTCCGTGGTGGGCTCAGCTCCGATTTCCCTTCCGGCGAGTAGCGCAAGATAATCCTCGCGCGTGGTTTTCCGCGCGTTCACCCGCAGCGTCAATGGTGGCCGCTCCGCCAACGCGGCAACGATGACATCCCTGTGATCCGGCCAGGCCGCCTCTATCCAGTGGTGGACATGCGGCGGCAGGGAGGCCCGCTGCGCGGGATCGAGACGCGACTCGAGCGCTGCCAGGTCGCCCTCGTCGCGGCAGCGCAGGTAGCCCCGCAGCACGCCGTTCACCAGCCCCCTGGCCCAGCCCTGGCGCGTCGCGCCCAGCGCGGCGACCGCCTGGTTGACCGCGGCATGGTCCGGCGTACGCATGAATCGCACCTGGTAGAGCCCCGCCACGAGGATGAAATGGACCATCCGGTCCTTGCGCCTGATGGGTCGCTCCAGCAGCGCGCCGAGGAGACCATCGAGGAAATCGTAGTGGCGGCAGCCGCCGTATCCGATTTCCCGCAGCGCGCCGAGATCCGCCGGTCGCACCCGTCGCTCCGCGGTGGACAGGGCCTGGTCCAGTGAACGCCCCTGGTCGATGACGTCGCGCAGCACCTGTGCCGCGGCGACCTGCAAACCCGGCTTGCTAGCCAAGCCGCTCGCCCGCGGAAAGAGGATTGCCGTTGAGGTAGTCCCGCGCGGACAACGGGCGCCCGCCGGCTTTCTGCAACCGGGTCAGGCGAACCGCGCCCGCGCCGCAGGCGACCACGATGCCGTCGCCATCCGCCGCCAACACGGTACCCGGGGCGGCGGCGCCGGAATCGTATTCACAGGTATCGGCCATCAACAGGCGCAGTCTCTCCCCCGCGCGCCGGGTTTCCACGACCGGCCAGGGATTGAACGCGCGCACCCGCCGGGTAATTGCGGCCGAGTCCTCGTTCCAGTCCAGCGATGCCTCCTCGCGCGACAACTTGTCTGCGTAGGTCACCCCGGAGGCCTCCTGGGGTATGGGCGCCAGCGACTCGTCGAATATCGCGTCCAGGTTCTCGCCCAGCAGTCGGCCACCCATCCCGGCGAGGCGATCGTGAAGGCTGCCACCGGTGTCTTCGGGAGAGATGGGCGTTTCCACCTGCGCGAGCATCGGGCCGCTGTCGAGACCGGCATCCATCTGCATCAGGGTGGCCCCGGTCACCGCATCGCCGGCGGCGATGGCGCGCTGGATCGGCGCCGCGCCGCGCCAGCGCGGCAACAACGATGCGTGGACGTTGACGCAGCCGAGTCTCGGAACAGCCAGTATCGCGGGTGGCAGGATAAGTCCGTAGGCGGTGACCACCATCAAAACGGGTTCCAGCGCGGAAAGCTCCGCCACCGCGGCGGCGCTGCGCAGGGATTCGGGCTGGAGTACAGGCACGCCGAGTTGTTCGGCGCGGCGTTTGACAGGAGAGGGGGTCAGCTTGCGCCCGCGACCGGCGGGCCGGTCGGGCTGGGTGTAGACCGCCACCAGGCTGGCCCGGGGATGATCCACCAGTGCCTCGAGGCTCGGCAGGGCGAATTCCGGCGTGCCGGCGAACACCACATTCATGGCCGGCCTGGTCTGGATGTCGGGAATTTCCGCGAATGCGGCGGCGCGGGAGAGGTCAGGCCGCCTGGGCCTGCTTCAGTTCCTTGAGCAGCTTGCGGCGTACCCGGTCCTGCTTCATGCGCGAGAGGTAGTCGACGAAGACCTTGCCATCGAGGTGATCCACCTCGTGCTGGATGCAGACCGAGAGCAGGCCGTCGGCCTCTTCCTCGTAGGCATTGCCTTCCACGTCACGATAACGGATGCGAACGCGCTCGACCCGCTCCACGGTGGCGAATACGCCGGGGACGGAGAGGCAGCCCTCGTCGTATTCCTGGGTACCTTCCAGGGGCTCGATCTCGGGGTTGATGAATACGCGGAGCGAATCGCGCTCGTCGGAGAGATCCATGACCACGACGCGCAAGGGCACGTCCACCTGCACCGCCGCGAGGCCGATACCGGGTGCCGCGTACATCGTCTCCGCCATGTCGGCGACGAGGGTCGTGAGTTCTTCATTGAACTCTGTGACCGGCTTCGCCTGCTGGCGCAGCCGTTTGTCGGGATAGACCAGAATGTCGCGAATTGCCATGATCTTCAACCAGTTCCGCTGATACACGATTGTAAGTGCCGCCGGGAATGAGGTCCAGACGCACCCCGGTGGCTTGGCAATATGCGGTCGGCCCCCATATATTCCAATCCCTTACCGAAGGAATTCAGTCATCAACGCCAAGAAAACCACCGCCAGCTCCCGAGCCCGCCCCGAGCAGATCCTGCTGGGCGAGCGGATCGCCAATGCGCGCGAGGCCCGCGGCCTGTCGCACAAGCAACTCGCGTACCAAATGGGCGTCAAGAAAGTCACCCTGGAGCACTGGGAAAGCGGCAAGACCGCGCCCCGGGCCAACCGCCTGAACCAGCTCGCGGGAGTACTCAACGTTCCCCTTCTCTGGCTGCTCGGCGGCTCCGACCAGCCGCCTCCCGGCATGGGACCCGACAGCAACGAAACCGCCGGCATCGAGGGCCGGCTGATGCGCGCCGAGCGCCTGGTGAAGGAACTGTCGCAACTTCTAGGCGACCTGCGGGCGGAAACCCGCCAGGTGCAGCAGCGTATCAGCGACGACTGATCTCCCGGGCCGGGAAGGCCCGCGATCACCCCAACCGGCGGCGGATGCGCTCCAGGTCCTCCACGGTATCGACGCCCGTCGGCGGCGGCTCCCGCGATACCGCGCAGACGATGACTTCCCCGTGCCAGAGCGCGCGCAACTGCTCGAGCCGCTCGCGACTTTCCAGCTCACAGGGTCCACGTGCGGAGAACTCGCGGATGTACCCGCTGCGGTACGCATAGATGCCGAGATGGCGATGCGCCCCCTGCCAGGCTTCGGCGTCGAGCTCCGCGCCGCGGTCCGCGCGCGTCCAGGGCACCGGCGCGCGGCTGAAGTAGAGCGCCCTGCCGGCGTGATCCACGACTACTTTCACCGCCGAGGGATCGGCGAACTCTTCGGCGCCGGTCGCCGGGGTACAAAGCGTCGCCATGACCGCGGACTCCGAGGCCGCAAGCAGCTCCGCCACCTGGCGGATGAGCCCCGGGGGCATCTCCGGTTCGTCTCCCTGGACGTTGACCACCAGGGCGTCGTCGGCCAGTCCGAGAATATGGCAGGCCTCCGCGATGCGGTCGCTTCCCGACTGGTGATCCGGAGCCGTCAGCACGGCCGTGCCACCCGCCTCCCGCACCACATCCGCGATGCGGTCGTCGTCGGTGGCCACGGTGACGGACTCGGCGCCGCTGGCCGTCGCCGCCCCCAGCACATGCACGATCATCGGCCGGCCGGCAATGTCGAGCAGCGGCTTGCCGGGAAGACGGGTGGAGGCATGGCGTGCCGGGATGATGACGTGGAACGCGGTCATGCGTCCGGATCCCCGACCGGGTCCGCAGCAAGTCCTAACCCGCGGGACACGGCATTGAAAAATTCCGCGTCGAGGGATGCCGTCACCGGCAGCACCCAGACCGCGCCCGGAATACCGAGACCGGCGCATTTCACCGCATCCTTCTCCGTCATCACGATGATGCTTTCCGCGTCGGTAAAATCGAAATCTTCGAGGGCAAACGAATGATGATCGGCAAAGGGGTGACGGATGATATCAAGTCCCGTGGATTCCAGCGCGCGGAAGAAGCTCTCCGGATTGCCCAGTCCGGCAACGGCATGGACGCTCTCGGCCAACGAACCGGGATCCATCCGCCGCTCCGGATCATCGAGGGAGTACAACCGACTGGCAGCCATATTCATCCGGTGCGCTGGAGCACGCAGGCTGCGCGGCAGTTCCGGCGAGCCGCCGTTCAGCACGCAGAGATCCACCCGCGACGAACCGCACGCCGGCTCTCTCAACGGGCCCGATGGCAGGCACCAGCCATTGCCGAGCCCGCGTATACCGTCGATGACCACGATGTCGAGGTCGCGATGCATCCGGTAGTGCTGAAGGCCGTCGTCGCTGATGATGACATCGCAGCCCTGTTCGTCGACGAGCAGCCGCGCGGCGGCATGGCGATCCGGGCAAACCGCCACCGGCGCGCCGCTCCGGCGGCGCAGCAGCAGGGGTTCGTCGCCCACCTCCGCGGGCGAGTCCCCTGTTTCGACCAGGCGCGGCGCGGACCGGCTGGCGCCGCCGTAGCCGCGGCTGACGATCCCGGGCCGTCGCCCGCTGGCGGTGAAGTATTCCGCCAGCGCGAGCACCAGCGGCGTCTTGCCGGTGCCGCCGGCGGTGATATTGCCCACCACCACCACGGGCGCTCCCACCCGATGAGGCCGACGCAGCGGGGTGCGCCACGTCAGGCGGTGGAGCGTGGCCAACAGGCCATAGAGCCAGGACAACGGCAGCAACAGCCAGTTGAGCGCGCGCGGCCGCTCCCAGCCCTGCTCCAGGTGACGGGCAATGGATAACGAGGTGTTCTTCACGGTGCCATGATTGTAGCCCGCGACACTATCCACGAGCGCCGCCACGCCCGGGTTGCCGCCCTGCTGCTCGGCCTCGCGGCGCTGCTCGGAGGGGGGCTCGTGCACTCCGTGGACTGCGTGATCCTGCTCCACGGTCTTGGCCGCGGCCCGGCCTCCATGGCCCGCATCCAGGAGGATCTCGAGCGGCACGGTTTCGTTGTCTGGAACCGAGGCTACGAATCCACCGCCGCGGACATCCGGCTCCTCGCGGAGCACGCGGTGACTCCCGCGCTGGACTGGTGCGCCGAACATGACCGCACCCACTTCGTCACCCATTCCCTGGGTGGCATCCTCGTGCGGGTGGCGCTAGAGAACCGGCCGTTCGACGGCCGTATCGTGATGCTGAGTCCGCCGAATCACGGCAGCGAGATCGCGGACGCCCTGGGTGATCAATGGCCGCTCCAGTACTTTCTCGGTCCCGCGCTCACCGAACTCGATACAGATGGACTGACCACTACCCTCGATCCGACTCCCGGCACCATCGGGATCATTACCGGCGACCGCAGCTCCGATCCCTGGTTCTCCTGGCTGATTCCGGGAGCCGATGACGGCAAGGTCTCGGTGGACGGCGCCCGGCTCGCGGAGATGGCCGATTTCCTGGTGGTGCACGAAGGCCACAGCTTCATCATGCTGCAGCCCGACATCGTCGAGCAGGTGCGCCATTTCCTGGTGGACGGGAGGTTTCGCCGTGAACCTCAGTAGTTCATGTCGGCGAACTCACCCTTCCGCTTCGTAATGAACGCCTGCAACGCCTCGTCGATGGCGGGGTCCAGCGGCGGCGCCTCGTAGTTGTCGAGAAGGCGTTTCCAGATCGTGTTGGCGCGCATCACCGCGTCCTTCATGCCCTCGGATTCCCATTGCTCGAAACTGTTGTTGTCCGCGATGGTGGAGCGATAGAACGCGTTCATGAAGTTTTCCTGGGTATGGGCGCAGCCGAGGAAATGCGCGCCCGGACCCACCTCGCGCACCGCGTCCATGGCCTGGCCGTTCTCGGACAGGTCGATGCCTTGCGAGTAAACCTGCATCATGCCGAGCTGGTCGGCGTCCATGATGAGTTTTTCGTAACTCGAGGCGAGGCCGCCCTCGAGCCAGCCCGCGGCGTGGAGGACGAAGTTGACGCCCGCATGGATCGTGGGCAGCAGCGTCTGCGCGCTCTCGTAGGCGGCCTGGGCGTCGGGGATCTTGGATCCGCATAGCGAGCCGCCGCTACGGAACGGTACGCCGAGCCGGCGCGCCAGCGCTGCCGCGCCGTTGAGCACGATGGCCGGTTCCGGGGTGCCGAAGGTAGGCGCGCCGGACTGCATCGAGATGGAGCTGGCGAAGGTGCCGAAGATCACCGGCGAGCCCGGCCGCACGAGCTGGGTAAATGCCATCCCGGCCATCGCCTCGGCGAGGACCTGCGCCAGCGTACCCGCCGCGGTCACCGGCGACATCGCGCCGGCAAGGATGAACGGCGAGATCACGCTCGCCTGGTTGTTGCGCGCGTAGACCTCGCAGGCGCCGAGCATGGTGTCGTCGAACACCATGGGTGAGTTGGCGTTGATGAGGTTGACGAGGACGCAGTTCTGGTCGACGAATTCCTCACCGAACAGGATCCGGCACATCGCCACGCTGTCCTCCGCCCGCTCCGGGTGTGTCACCGAACCCATGAACGGCTTGTCGCTGTAGCGGATATGGCTGTACACCATGTCGAAGTGGCGCTTGTTCACCGGCAGGTCGGTGGGCTCGCAGACCGTGCCGCCGGAATGGTGCAGCGACGGCAGCATGTAAGCGAGCTTGACGAAGTTGCGGAAGTCCTCGATCACCGCGTAGCGCCGACCGCGGTCCAGGTCGCGCACGAACGGCGGCCCGTACACCGGCGCGAACACCGTGTTGTTACCGCCGATGGTGACGTTGCGCGCCGGGTTGCGCGCATTCTGTTCGAATGTCGACGGCGCCGAGGCCTGGATGATCTCGCGGCACATGCCCGCGGGGAAGCGCACACGTTCGTCCCGGACATCGGCGCCCGCCTTGCGGAACAGATCAAGCGCCAGGGGGTAGCGAAAGTCGATACCGACTTCCTGCAGGATGGTATCCGCGTTGCGCTCGATGATCGCCAGGCCTTCCTCGCTGACTAGCTCGTAGACCGGGATCTGGCGGGTAATGTAGGGGACGATGGCGGGCGCCGCCGCGCCGCTGGTACCGCGGGCGCGTCGGCCTCCTCGCTTGCGGGCCGGTTCTGACATCGGGCAAGTCACTGGGGCGAAGTCGCCTAGTATCCCGCCCCGGAAACCTGCGCGCCAGAGCGTCCAGCGACCCCGTCAATACCGATTGCGCCACACATGTCGCTTGTGGATAATTCCGCGAATTCAGGTTGCGGAGGTTTCCCTTGAAGGAGAAGCAAAACGGTACCGGCCCCGCCCGCTATGGTTTCCTCATCGTGCCGGAGTTTTCGATGATGGCGTTCACGGCCGCCATCGACCAGATCCGCATGGCGAACCGACTCTCCGGCAAGACCCTTTACGAATGGGTCGTGCTCGGGGACGGTGACGGTAAGGTCACCGCGAGCAACCAGATCTCAATAGACACAATCCCCTTTGCGGATGCAGGCCGCCTCGACGCGGTATTCGTCTGTGCCGGGATCAGCGTCGAGCAACACACCAGCCGTACCCGCAACCGCTGGCTGCGCGAGCAGGCGGCGCGCAAGGTAGCGATCGGCGCGATCTGCACCGGCACCTACCTGCTGGCGGATGCCGGCCTGCTCGACGGCTACCGCTGCACCATCCACTGGGAAAACATGGCCGGGTTGCGGGAACGGTTTCCGCAGCTCGTGATCAGCCCGGACCTGTTCGAGATCGACAACGACCGCTATACCTGCGCCGGTGGCAGCGCCGCCATGGACATGATGGTCTACCTCATCGCCCAGCAGCACGACTGGGAACTGGCCACCCAGGTGGCGGAGGAATTCCTCGTCGAACGCATTCGCGGGCGTAACGACCGCCAACGCCTGCCGCTCCGTTTGCAGCTCGGCGCGAGCCAGCCCAAGCTCGCCGAAGCGGTGGCCTTCATGGAGGCCAACATCGAGGAACTCATCAGCCTCGACGAGATCGCCTCCCACGTGGGGCTTTCCAGGCGTCAGCTCGAACGCCTGTTCCAGAAGTACCTCCACTGCGTGCCGACGCGCTACTACATGCGCCTCCGGCTGATGCATGCACGCCAGCTCCTGCTGCAGACCAGCATGCCCATCGTCGACATCGCCTACGCCAGCGGCTTCGTCTCCACGCCGCATTTCAGCAAGTGCTACCGCGAGTTCTTCGGCATCCCGCCGCGCGAGGAACGGCGCGCGCAGAAGCAGACGCGCTCGGAGGAGGCCGCTTCCTGAGGGGCGGCGCGGGGAATGTCCCGCGCTATCCGCGCAACGCCCCTGCGATCGCTTTACCGCCAGCCAGGTTACCCGCGATAGCTGGCGCCGCGATGCCGGCGCCACCTTCCGCATCCAGCAACATCCGGCAGGCATGTGCCGCCTCGACTCCCTTGCCGTGCAAGTGATCGGCGAAAAACGCCTGCTGCACAGGATCACTCGAGAAGTGACGCGGCGTGAGCACCACGGACAGGATCGGGATGTCGTGCCCCAGTTGCACCCGCATCATGCCGTCCAGCACCGTGGCGGCGACGAATTCGTGGCGGTAGATACCACCATCGACGACCAGGCCCGCGGCAACGATGATGGCATGTTCGCCGCGACGGGCGAGTCGTTGGCAGGTCAGGGGAATCTCGAGGCAACCTGGCACGGGAAAGGTGTCAATGTGAGATGGCGCAGCTCCCTGACATTGCAGGGCCTCTCGGAATCCTTCGCCGATCCGGGATACCAGCGTGGAATGCCAGCCGGACTCGATCAGGGCGATGCGCGGGAGAGCGGTAGCGGAAGCGGAAGGAGTTGTGTGCATGGTCGGTCTCCAATGCGTAACGGGTTCAGGGGCTATTGATACCGTTAGCGGGGCGATCGACGGACAGGCATCCCATAGCGGGGGATGCCTCGCGGCAACGTCGGCAGCCGGTCCCTTGGCGGAAACCACCATGGGAACCGGGATCACTATCGCAGGCGACACGGACGAAAAACGCCCGGGCGCCCGCAACGCATGAAGTCAACGCTGGTCGCGGTCGTTCTCTTCCATCCGGACTGTTACCGTCGGCTTCGGATTCACACCGAATCTGCTGACCCCGCGCGCGGGGCGCGGGCGCTCGCGGGCTTCGGCGGTACAGGCCGCCGTCACCGCCGGTGGGGAATTGCACCCCGCCCCGAGAACGTGGGGCGAGTATAGCGGGCATGGCCCTGCGCGGGCCAATTCATTGCCTTAGCCGATGGACTTGGCGAAGTAGACCCGGTCGTAACCCTGCTCGGTGACGCGGCGCAGCTCGTGGTAGCCGCGGCGGCGATAGAACGCATGGTTTTCCGTCATCGCATCGTTGGTATACAGCTCCACCGAACTGAAACCGAGTGCGGCAGCACGCGCCTCGGCAAGATTCATCAACTGTCCGCCGATACCGAACCCCTGGGCCGAGGGATGTAGCGCGATATTGTCGAGCCGCAGGTGGCCGTCTCCGGGCACGATGGCGAGGAAGCCGATGATCCGCCCACCGGCAGATTCCGTCACGTGGACCTCTCCGCCCGGTTCCGGATGCGCATAGTCCACCAGCATCGGCGCGCTGGGTTTCCCGAGCCGCGGCAGGTAACGCGCGTGGGCGGCATGGGCGCAGGCGCGGAGAGCGGCGACATCGTCCTCGCGAAAGGCACGAATGGTGACAGGTTCCGGGTCGGGTCCGGATTCGCCCACCATGTGAACCAGGTTGCCCTCTGTATCGCGCGTCCAGTGTTCCACGGGATGCATGCAGACGCCCCCGAACCAGCGGATCGGCCAGTGCGGCGCCCGGTTGCCCCCGACGCCTGAAAGGCGTTGCAGACCGGCTTCCGACAGGGACAAGCGAGCCTTTGGATGCAATGGGTCCTGCCAATCCGGAACGGATGGCGTTTCACTGTTTACCTCGGCATGTAACAACGGCGGTTCCGCCTGCAACATTTCCTGCAACAGCACCAAGAAACTCCAGTCACCGAGGTACATCGCATCTTCCTCACGCTGGCTGGCGGTAAACAGCTCGCCCAGTGTCTTCGGTCCTTCCTCCAGCAAACCTAGTATGCGACGTTCCGTCAACCCGAGACCGGTTTCCGCGTCGGGGAACTCCGCGATGAAGCGCTCTATCGCGGCGGCGAGGAACGGCAACGCCGATGTGTCCTCGTTCAGTAACGCCTGCCATGCGAGGGGGTCCGGCGCGCGAAACGCGGCCCAGGCGCGTTGTGCCAGCGCCAACTCGTCCCCCGTGATCGGAGCCTCGTATTGCGCGAGACCGGCCAGTTCCGCGGGCGTGCAGTGACCGAGGTATTGATTGGTGCAAACCATCGACAGGCGGCCGATGATGTCGGGATCCCCCGAGAACCGGTCGAGAACCTGCAGGATCTGTAGCTGGTCGTAGAGATCGTGCTCGAACCAGAGCCGTATCCGGCGGTAGTTGTGCCAACCGGACAACATGTCATTTCTGTGGACGAAATCCGCAAGCACCTCGTCCCGCGAAGCCCAGCCCCGATCAGCAATGAAATCCGCGCGCATCCGGGACAACGCCTCGTGGTCGAGCCCGATGGGCACGGGCCCCTCGTGCAGTACATCGCGCCAGGGCAGGATATCTCCCGCCATGCCGGCTTCGCGCAGCAGGCCAGCGGCACTGTCGCCGTTGGTGATATGGAGTTCGTTCGTCACGGATTCAGCTCGCCCGTGCGGGCGCTACCCGTATCGGAGCGAAGCTCAGCCCCGTCGCCGACGTCTGCGTGGCCTCGAATCGCCGGCGCCATCCGCCTCCGGGATTTCCCTTGCCGGCATGCTGACCGCCGCGGAAAGGTGTGTAAAGGGCGCCTTCTTGTGCGGAATCGCCAGGGCGTCGATGAAGTGTTCCTGGAATTTCGGTTCCACCGCGGTCTCCACCTTCTGGATGCGGCGCACCACGTCCTCGATCTCGGATCTCGCGTCGATGTCGAGGAGCGCGATGGTGGCGCCGGTGCCGGCGGCGTTGCCGGCGGAGCTGACATGTTCGAGCGGGCAGTCCGGGATCATCCCGAGCACCATGGCGTACTTCGTGTCGATATGGGCGCCGAAGGCGCCCGCGAGTCGGATGCGTTCGATCCCGGTGACGCCGAGCTTGTCCATCAGCAGCGCGCAACCGGCGTAGAGCGCCGCCTTGGCGAGCTGGATCGCGCGCACGTCGTTCTGGGTGATGACGATGCGCAGTTTGCCTTCCTCGTGGAGCACGTAGCTGAAGGTCTTCGCGTCCGCCACGATGCGCGCCGTGCGCTCCGCGAGTTCGCCGCGGATGATGCCGTCGGTACGGATGATGCCGGCGAGGTACATCTCGGCGATCACCTCGATGATGCCGGAGCCGCAGATGCCGGTGATGCCGCTGCCGGCCACCGATTCGGCGAAGCCGGGCTCGTCGGACCATATCTCTGAGCCGATGACGCGGAATTTCGGTTCCAGTGTCTCGGGGTCGATGCGCACGCGCTCGATGGCGCCGGGCGCCGCGCGCTGGCCGCCGCTGATCTGGGCGCCCTCGAAGGCGGGCCCGGTGGGGCTCGACGCCGCCACCATGCGCCTGTCGTTACCGAGCACGATCTCGGCATTGGTACCCACGTCCACCACCAGGGTGAGTTCGCTGCGCTCGTAGGGCGCCTCCGACAGGGTCACCGCCGCGGCGTCCGCGCCGACGTGGCCAGCGATGCAGGGCAGCACGTAGATGCGCGCACTGGGGTTGATGTCGAGGTCGATGTCCGAGGCGCGCGCATCCAGCGCCTGGTCGGTGGCCAGGGCGAAGGGCGCGCCGCCGAGTTCCACCGGGTTGATGCCGAGCAGCAGGTGATGCATCACCGGGTTACCCACCAGGGTCATGTCGACGATATCCGCCATCGCCACGCCCGCGTCCCGCGCCAACTCCTCCACCAGGCCCTGCAGGGCCTCGCGCACGGCGCGGGTCATGTCCTTCTCGCCGCCGGGATTCATCATCGCATACGACACCCGGCTCATCAGGTCCTCGCCGAAACGGATCTGCGGGTTCATGCGTCCGGCCGAGGTGGTGACCTGGCCGGAAGTGAGGTCGCACAGGTGCGCGGCAATGGTGGTGGAGCCCACGTCCACGGAGATGCCGTAGACCCGGTCCTTGAGGCCGGGCCACAGGCCGATGATCCGGCTGCCCCGATGCACCGCCGCGGTAACGCGCCATTTCCCTTCCCGCAGCACCGGCTGGAGGTAGGCAAGAAGATGGAAGTCACAGGTCAGGTCGGTGAGACCCCATTCAAATTCGAGCGCGTCCTTCAGCCGCTGCAGGTCCCCGGTGGGTTCGTGCATGTTGGGCTCGGGCACCTCGACGTAGTGCAGCTTCACCGCCGGGTTGAGGCTGATGCCATGGACCTCGGCGCGCTTGCGCACGACCTGGCGATGGGCCTGGCTCTCCGGCGGCACGTCGATCACGACGTCGCCCTCGAGCAGGGCCTGGCAGCCGAGTCGGCGGGTGGGCGGCGTGCCCTCGGGGAAGAAATCCCGTTCCGCGCTGGTGCGCGGGCCGAGGTGCTCCGCGCGCGAATGGATGCCGTGCTTGGCGAATTCGCCGATACCGTGATCCACCTGGCAGCGGTCGCAGATGCCGCGCCCGCCACACACGGTATCGAGATCCACCCCGAGCATGCGCGCGGCGTCGAGCACCGACTTGCCGCGCGGGATCTTTCCGCGCTTGCCCGACGGCGTGAAGACGACCTGGACGGATCCGGTATCGTTCATCCGCTGATTCCCGCCTCAGCCGGTTAGCGCGGGCAACGCGTGGTAGTCGCTCATGTCATCGATGAAGATGTTCTCGATGGTGGCGAGCCCGGTGGGCGCGTCGAGAGTGCCCGCCATCACGCTGATGGTGTCGCGTTCCTGGTGACGCCAGAACAGGTTGCCACCGCAGCGACCACAGAAGCCGCGCTTCGCCTCCGCGGAGGATTCGTACCAGGCGAGGGTCTCGTCAGCGAGCAGGGAGAACCCGGACAGCGGCGCCCGGGTCGCTGCCACGTGGTGGCCGGATGTGCGCCGGCACTGACCGCAGAAGCAGTTGATCACCCCGCGCAGCGGGCCCTCGAGGCGGTAGCGTACGCCGCCGCACAGGCAGCCCCCGGTCAGCGCTCCGGGAGAACCCTCCATCGGCTGGTCACTCCCCGCCGCGGCGGCGCCGGCGGCGGCCGCCCCGGCCTTCACCTCCGGTACCCTCGCCTTCCGCGGGCGGCTGGCGATAGCGCTTGAGCCAGCGACTGCAGTTCATGTCATGCCCCATGACGACGTTGGCCGCCATGATGCCCTGCATGACTTCCTCGTGCAGCGGATTGGTGATCGCCGAGGTCATGCCCGCGCCGATGGCCATGCTGAGGAAATGCGCGTCCATGCCCTTGCGGTTGGGAATGCCGAAGCTGAAGTTTGAGGCGCCGCAGGTGGTGTTGACCTTGAGCTCATCGCGCAGTCGTTTCACCAGGTGGGTGACCTGGCGGCCCGCGCTGTTCACCGCGCCCACCGGCATCACCAGCGGATCCACCACGATGTTGCTGTAGTGGATGCCGTAGTCAGCGGCGCGCTCGATGATCTTCTTCGCCACGACGAAGCGGTCGTCCGGGTTCTCGGAGATCCCCGCCTCGTCGTTGGAGATCGCCACCACCGCGCAGTCGTATTTCTTCACCAGCGGCAACACCACCTCGAGGCGTTCGCCCTCGCCGGTGACCGAGTTCAGGAGCGGCTTGCCCTGGTAGACCGCGAGTCCCGCCTCGAGGGCGGCGACGATCGAGGAATCGATGGACAGCGGCACGTCGGTGATTGACTGCACGAGCTGGATCGCCTCGGCGAGGATGCGCGGCTCGTCCGCCAGCGGAATGCCCGCATTCACGTCCAGCACCGTGGCGCCCGCGGCCACCTGGGCCAGCGCATCGGATTCCACCCGGCTGTAATCACCGTTCTTCATCTCCTCGGCAAGTATCTTGCGGCCGGTGGGATTGATGCGTTCACCGATGATGACAAAGGGTTGCTCGAAGCCGATCCTGACTTCCCTCTTGGCGGAACTGATAACGGTTTCTGTCATGGGTTCTGGTTGTGTTGCGGTGGTCCCGGCCCGCGGGACCGGACCGGAAAGGAAATCAGGCGGGCTCCTGCCCGGCGTTGCGAATCAGCGCCATCAGGCGCTCCTTGTCGTACTCGGCTTCCAGGCGCTCGGCCGCCTCGCGCGCGGCGGTCTCGAGGTCATCGCCGCAGGGCGCGCTCTCCCGGCGCCACTGTTCCAGGTAGGCATCGGTGCCCACCATGCCAGCGCGCATTGCCGCGTGGTCGATGGCCTCGGCAAAGCGCGGCGTCAGCTCCACCTTGGCGCTGCTGCGACGTTCCTTCGCCATGACCTGCGCTGGAATATCGCGCCAGTATACGGTGATCAGGTTGGCCATGCGTGGTCCGTGGGGCGAGCCGCCGCTCAGGCGGCGTCGTTTACCGGCACGACCCGGACCCGCAGCGCGGATTCGAGATGGTCGTCGCCGGTCTGCAGTTTTTCGTATTCCAGGCCGAGAAACTCCGCCGCCTCGCGCGCGCGCGCGTCAAGCTCGGCGTCATCGCGCTGGGCGAGATAGACCAGCTTGCGGTAGTTGCCGAAGACCATCGGCAGGAGATCGGGGTGCCGGTCGAGACCGAGGCCGCGGACGATGAGTCGTTCGAAGTGGCGGGCGAGAAAATCCGTAAGATAGAAGGTACCGATCTCGGCCTCGTGCAAAGCGTTGAATGCGCGGCTGCCGGCGAACATCTCGTAGCAATGTGCTCCCGGCAGGCGCTCCACGCCTTCCTCCTCGAGAACCCGGTCGAGTTCGCCGCCTGTTCCGCAGTCGGAATAACCGACGAATATCTCCCGAAACTCGTCCCTGGCGGCGCGGATCTTCTCGCGCACTGCCGCGGGGATCTTCTGCGGCCGGTTGTGCAGCTCCGCCGGCAGGCACTGGAACTCGAGGTGATGCCAGTCGTTGGCGTCCCTGACCCGGACGAGGTCATGGGCGAGTGCGCCGCAGGCAATTACCAGCACCCTGTCCATGTAGACGATCCGATCCCCGCTGCGGCGTCAGGCGGCGCGGCGCTGCGCGACCAGGGTCTGCGCGGTTTCCACCGCCACCGCGGCGTCGCGGCAGTAGGCATCGGCGCCCACCGCCTTGCCGAATTCCTCGTTCAGCGGCGCGCCGCCGACGAGCACGATGAAGTCCTCGCGGATGCCCTTCTCCACCAGGGTGTCGATCACCACCTTCATGTAGGGCATGGTGGTGGTCAGCAGCGCGGACATGCCGAGGATGTCGGGCTGGTGCTGCTCGATAGCCTCGAGATAGTTTTCCACCGCGTTGTCGATGCCGAGGTCGATGACCTCGAATCCGGCGCCCTCCATCATCATCGCCACCAGGTTCTTGCCGATGTCGTGAATGTCGCCCTTCACGGTGCCGATCACCATCTTGCCGATGGGCTTGGCACCGGTCTCCGCGAGCAGCGGCCGAAGCACTTCCATGCCGCCCTTCATGGCGTTGGCAGACATCAGCACTTCCGGCACGAACAGGATGCCGTCGCGGAAGTCGATGCCGACGATGCGCATGCCTTCCACCAGTGCCTCATCAAGGACCCTGGTGGCGGCCCAGCCGCGCTCGAGCAGTATGTTGGTGCCCTCGACGATCTCCTCGCGCAGACCATCGTAGAGATCGTCCTTCATCTGCTCAACCAGCTCGTCGTCGGGCAGGCTGGACAGATCAATATCGTCGTCGTTGGTATCGTCGGACATCGGCGGGAAAGGTAATGAAAGTTCGGTTGGACTCCCCACATCCGGGTGACTGATTCAGTCCGGCCCGGCTCATCCGCTTATTCTAGTCAAATCGTGGGACCAAAAATCAGCCTGCCTGCGACAAATTCGCCGCGATCCAGTGCGCCGGCAGGCAAATCCAGGGGCACACCCGAATCATTAACATGCCTGATGCGCAGGTTCTTTTCAACCCGCGACAGCCCGAATAATTCACCAGCCGAAATCGAGCCCGGTAGCAATCGGATGGAGGGTCTCGAGAAATCTTTGGGCAAAGTGCTAAAGATCCAGTTGCAACCTGACATTGGGCCCGATTTCTATCCCGGCCCTGACTGGTCCAGGATCGCCTGGACTTGCGCTTCACTCACCCCATAGCTATGGCTATGCGGTTCGCTCCAGCGCGGCGCCCAGTCGTCCCTGTCCTGCGTCAGCATCCGGGATGCTGGTGAAATATCCGGGCTAGAATCCCCCCTCCCCATTCGGGCACTTACAACTTAACGTCGACTTTCCTTGTCCGGACTCAATCCACCCCAGCGCCAGGCGGTAACCCATCGTGGCAGCCCGTTGCTCGTGCTTGCCGGCGCGGGCAGTGGCAAGACCCGCGTCATCACCCATCGCATCGCCTGGCTCATGGATGAACGCGCGGTGACGCCTGCCGGTATCTGCGCGGTGACATTCACCAACAAGGCCGCCAGGGAAATGGCGGAACGCATCCGCGCGATGCTCCCCGGACGAGACCTCTCGGGCGGACCATCCATCTCCACCTTCCACGCCCTGGGGATGAAGATACTGCGCAAGGAAGGACAGTGCGCGGGCCTCAGGCCGGGATTCAGCATCCTCGATCCGCGCGATATCCAGGGCGTGGTGCATGAACTCCTGCGCGCCGGCCATGGCGGCGACGCGGCACTTGCCGAACGTGTCGCCTGGCGGATCTCGGATCTCAAGAACGCGGGTATCGCGCCGAACGCGCTGGAGGTGGAGGCGGGCGACGTGCTGGGCAATGCGGTTGCTGCCGTATACAGCGAGTACCAGCGCTACCTGCGCGCGTGCAACGCGGTGGACCTGGACGACCTGCTGTTGCTGCCCGTCACCCTGCTGGAAGGCGATGCCGAGCGCCTGCATCACTGGCAGCTCCATACCCGCCACCTGCTGGTGGACGAATACCAGGATACCAACGACGTGCAGTACCGGCTGGTGCGCCTGCTCGCGGGTGACGGCAGAGGCCTCGTGGTGGTGGGTGACGATGACCAGTCGATCTATGCCTGGCGCGGCGCGCGACCGCAGAACCTCACCCGCCTGTCGCGCGACTTCCCCGATCTCACGCTGGTGAAGCTGGAACAGAACTACCGTTCCAGCGGGCGCATCCTCGGGGTCGCCAATCACCTCATCCGGCATAACCCGAGAGCGTTCGAGAAGAACCTCTGGAGCGCGCTCGGACACGGCGACCCTATCCGGGTAATGGTCGCGGATGGCGAGCGCCAGGAGGCGGAGAAAGTCGTCTCGGCGATCATGCGACGCCAGTTCCAGTCCCGCTGCCGCTACGGGGACTTCGCCGTGCTGTACCGCGGCAATCACCAGTGCCGCGAGCTGGAGATACAGCTGCGCGAGATGCGCATCCCCTACCGGGTGAGCGGAAACGCCTCGTTCTTCGATCGCGGCGAGGTGCGCGACATCATGGCCTACCTGCGCCTGCTCGCGAACCCGTCCGACGACAGCGCGCTCCTGCGCATCATCAATACCCCGCGGCGCGGCATCGGCGCTACCAGCCTGGAACGGCTCGCCGCCAGCGCCAGAAGCCGCGGCGCGAGCCTGCTGGATACCCTCGGCGACGCCGGTTTCCAGTCCACCCTGCGGCCTCGCCAGGCCGAGGCGCTGGCGGCGCTGTCGACACGTCTCGGGGAACTCGGAACGAAAGCACGCGAGGGCGACCCGGTGGAAGCGCTGGAGTCGCTGCTGGAATTCATCGACTATCGCCGCTGGCTGCGCGAAAACCACGACAAGGCGGTGGCGGAGCGCCGCTGGGACAATGTCCGGTTGCTGGTCGGCTGGCTCGAGGCCGCGGCGCGGGCGCCTTCGGACGGCGGCCCGCGATCATTGCCGGAACTGGTGAGCGACCTGCTGTTGAACGACCTCGCGGACGAGGACGACCGGTCGGACGACAACAAGGTCAGCCTGATGACGTTGCACGCCGCCAAGGGCCTCGAGTTCCCCCACGTGTTCATCGTCGGCGTCGAGGAGGACATCCTGCCGCACCGGGTCTCGGTGGACAACGGCGACATCGATGAGGAGAGGCGCCTGTTCTACGTCGGCATCACCCGCGCCATGCGCACGCTGACGCTTTCCCATTGCCGCCGACGCAAGCGCTTCGGCGACTGGCTGCCCTGTGAGCCAAGCCGTTTCCTTGCGGAGCTGCCGGCCGAAGACCTGGCCTGGGACGCGGACCAGGCGGCCGACCCCGAGCAGGCGATCGCGACGGGTCGCGCCCATCTCGCCGCGATCCGCGCCATGCGCGAGGGTCGTGGCGCGACCTGAACACCTGTTTCAGCTTTACTTTCTAGAAGGCCACCCCTTGGCGCCGACGATCTCCTCGTTGTGCTCACCGAGTCCGGGCGCGGGATGGCGCAGGCCGCCCGGCGTCGCGCTCAGTTTCGGCACCACGCCCGGCACCCTGAGCGAATGGCCGTCCCGGTCCACGGTATCCAGGATCATCTCCCGTGCCAGGTACTGCGGATCGTCGGCGATGTCCGCCACCGAGTAGATCTTGCCCACCGGCACCCGTGCCGCGTCGAGTTCCCGGATCACTTCCTCCGGGTCACGCGTACTGGTCCAGGCCTCGATGGCGGCGTCGATCTCCGCGCTCCTTCGCGCGCGACCGTCGTTGTGGGCGAGGTCCGGATCCTCGCCGAGGTCGTCGCGACCGATGGTCGACATCAGGCGGCGATAGATACTGTCGCCGTTGCCGCCGATGAGCACGTACTGGTCCCCGGCGCAGCGATAGGCATTGCTCGGCGCGATGCCCGGCAGGGCGCTGCCCGCGCGCTCGCGCACCGCGCCGAAGGCATCGTATTCCGGCAACAGGCTCTCCATGCAGTTGAACACGCTCTCGTATAGCGCGACATCGATGAACTGCCCCTCGCCACCATTCACCTCGCGGTGTCGCAGCGCCATGAGCACGCCGATCACGCCGTGGAGCGCGGCGAGGGTGTCGCCGATGGAGACCCCGACCCTGACCGGCACCCGGCCGGGCTCGCCGCTCAGGTAGCGGAGCCCGCCCATGGCCTCGCCGAGGATGCCGAAGCCGGGCTTGTCCGCGTAAGGGCCGGTCTGTCCATAGCCGGAGATACGCAGCATCACGAGGCCGGGGTTGAGCGCGTGCAACTGCTCCCAGCCGATGCCCCATTCCTCGAGCTTGCCGGGTTTGAAGTTCTCGATCACCACGTCGGCTTCCTCGGCCAGCCGGCGCACCAGCTCCTGTCCCTCGTCGCTCTTCAGGTCGATGGCGAGGGAACGCTTGTTGCGCGACTGGACCTGCCACCACACCGAGGTGCCGTCGCGCAGCATGCGCCACTTGCGCAGTGGATCTCCGCTGCCGACGGACTCCACCTTGATGACATCGGCGCCAAAATCGGCCAGGGTCCTGGCGGCGAATGGCCCGGCGATGAGCTGGCCGAGTTCGAGCACCCTGACGCCCTCGAGGGCCTGCTGGGGCATGGTGTTTCCTCCCGTAAGTCGTTGCGGCGGATTATACGGCGGCGCGGAAACCTGCCCGGGCAATCAGACCGGTGGCGCGTCCACCGTTTGCAGGATGTCGTAGAGTGGTTTCTTGCCGGCCGCCAGTTCCGCCTCGTCGAGCCCCGTGACCTCGTGCGGGAACACCAGCCAGCGATCGGTCTCGTGGAGGTAGAAATCCGGCACCCGGCCGGTGGCGTTGTTGCCGGGCTTGTACCACGGCGCCGCCACCCGGATCTGCTGCGGCGTGTTACGCCGGGTGCGCGCGCCGAGCTGGTTGATCACCGCCTCGATGCTGCGGCCGGAGTCGAAAACGTCGTCGACGATCAGGAGGGCGTTGTGGGCATCGAGGTTGCGTACCAGGTAGCCGAGCCCGTGCACCCGCACCTTGTGGCGTGTCTTCGCGATACCCTGGTAGAGCGAGGTGCGCAGGCTGATGTGGTCGGTGGGAATGTTGAAGTATTCCATCACCTCCTGGATCGCGATGCCCACGGGGGTACCGCCGCGCCAGATGCCGACGATGAAGTCCGGGCGGAAGCCACTGTTGATTATCCTGGCTCCCAGTCGATAGGAATCCTCCAGCAGGTCCTGGGCGGAGATGAAATGTTTTTCCGGCATGTCGTAGCCGTTGCTGGGCCTTGAAGAGGATCCAGTATGCCCCGCGCCGGGAAGGCTGCCAACCTCCGGGGCGCTGGCCAGGGCCTCTAGCGCAGCTGCCTGCGGAGATGAAAACGATCCGCCGTGAACCCTTCTTCCGACAGCGTCTGCTGCTCCACCGACCAGCCGCCCTCCTCCCGCGCCGCCGTCACCAGCCTGTCGATGACCTTGCCGCCATGGATCGCGCTGCCCTTGAGGAGCACGAACTCGTCGGGGAAGTCCTCCAGGGACCTCCCGCGCCAGGGCTCGCTGAACACGGGAAAGACATCCGGGTACACGGGATCGGCATAACCCATGAAGCGGCTCGAATTCATGTAGTAGAGCTCGCGCGTCAGGTATGCCGGGGCTCCCGCAGGGCGCGCTTCCAGCGTTGCCAGCGCGCGCGCCTTGACCGCGTTGAACGCGCGATAGGCGTGGGATCGTTCGACCACCGAAAAACTGCTGGTATTGGGCGCGTAGAAGCGACCGTCATGGTTGAGCGCGAAGTACACCGCCGCGCCTGCCAACACCGCTGGCACAAGCCAGTCGAACCGTTTCCAACTGGAAAAAAGGGAATGGCCCAGCAGGATCACCGCAGCCAGCGCCAGGGGCAGCACAGCCACCAGGTAGCGCGGCAGGAACAGGCTGCCCCGCCCAGCGCCGATCACCACCGCGGCGACGAACAGCAAGGGCGTCAGCAGACAGAGAACCGCCGCGGGCGATGGCTCCTGCATGGAAACGGCATGAGAGTGTTGTCTCCACCAGTAAAGCGGGAGCCAGATCGCGGCAAGCAGAGTAAGTCGTAACAGCAACGTGATATCCGGTATCGCCTCCAGCCGGAGCTCGAGCTGCGATACCAGCAACGCGGGATCTCCCCAGTGCCCCGCGAAGTCCTGCGTGGCGCCCAGCAGGGCCGGCAACATCAACACCAGCGATGCACCCACCACGAGCGCGACCAGGTATTTGAGCGGCCCCAGTCCGCGGCGCAGTTCCAGCATCAACACCAGCGCCAGGGTGGCGACCAGGGCGATGGCGGTCAGCTTGATGGTCAATGCGAGCAGGGCAACCAGCACCGCGCTCCAGTTTCGCTTCCGCTGCAGCAGCAGGGCCGCGCCCACGTGGCAGGCCATGAGCGGAATCTCGGTGTAGAGCCGTTCCACCTGCACCAGCACCAGCGGGCAGGCAAGCAGTACGAGCGCCCCCAGCAACGCATTCGTCCGTCCAACGCCAAAGCCCTGGAGGAGACTGGAAAACCAGGCCAGGGAGAAGGCTGTCAGCAGAAACGTCGACCCGTGGAGCACCGCGATCACCACCACGGGATCCCGGAATATCGCCATGATGGTGGCGATCAGCCAGGTGTACAGCGACAGCGAGTGGACGTTGGCGCCGCCCTGTATCCAGTCACCCTGCTGCAGGAGTGCGGCAACATCAAAATCGTTTTCGAACAGGAAGACGGCGGGCGGGAACACGCCCATGACGG
Organism: Gammaproteobacteria bacterium; assembly: GCA_030432755.1. Lineage (GTDB taxonomy): Bacteria > Pseudomonadota > Gammaproteobacteria > Arenicellales > Poriferihabitantaceae > VYFG01. The sequence continues at coordinate 77,979 of JAUILZ010000002.1, forward strand.
TGTCCCATGCAGGCGGTGCGAACCAGTAGTCGTGCTTGAGCAACAACACCAGCGCGAGCCAGCCAATGAATACCGGCCATGCCGGGGTGTGAGTCATGTTTTTATCTGGCATACGCTGGTTGCGGCACGACGGTACGGGAACCGTATCGGTGACTGGCCTCCTGGGCCGGATCCATTATAACGTCACCAATTGAGACCCGCCGGAAACGCGGGCTACAATGACCCGATGATCATCATCCTCTGGGCGCATCCGCGCTCCATGTCCACCGCCATCGAGCGCATCATGCGGGAACGCGGCGACTGCCTGTGCCTGCACGAGCCGTTCATGTATTACTACTACCTGCATCTTGGTAGCCGGGAATTTCCGCACTTCGAGGCGGAACCCGATCGCCCCACCGGGTTCGACGACATCATCGACATGATGCGGAACGAGGCGCGGGAACAAACGGTGTTCGCCAAGGACATGGCGTATTACGTACTACCCGAATTGTTCAGACATCCTGCGCTGGCGCGGGAGATCCGCCACGCCTTTCTCATCCGTGATCCGCGCAAGTCCATTGCCTCCTATTACAAGCTGGACCCCGAGCTGACCCTGGACGAGATCGGCATCGAGAGACAATGGCAGCTCTACCAGTGGCTCCGGCGGGAGACCGGAGAGGAACCGCCGGTGGTGCGCGCGGAGGATATCCAGCGCGATCCACGGGGCGTGGTCGGCGCGCTCTGGAAACGCATCGGACTCGACTTCATAGCGGATGCCTTTTCCTGGCAGGCCGGCGAGATGCCCGCGGACTGGGAGCAGGTCGGCGCGTGGCACGCGCGCACCGCGAGCCATTCCGGGATCAGCACGGACCGGCGCGACGACGCGGAGATCCAGGCGGAATTCGACGCCCTGGCAAAGGAGACCCCCGTGCTACGCGCCTGGCTCGATCACCACTGGCCCTACTACCTCGAACTCTCTTCCCGCGCACTGACGCCACCGTGAGTTTCCCGGGTCACCCCGGGCCCGTCCCCGGACAGCCACATGAACGCCAGCGAGAGCGCGCTCAACAGGCCGAACCCGGCCACTACCGGCATGACCGTGCCGTCGAACGCGTTGCCGATCACGAAGCCGAGGCAGACCGAGATAAAGGTGGTCAGGGAGCCGATCAGCGATGACGCGATCCCGGCTATATGGCCGAGGGGTTCCATGGCGAGGGAATTGACATTGCCAAACAGGATGCCGGTGCAGAAGAACACCAGCACGAGGTAGGCCATGAGCATTGCCAGCCCCGGCGTGGCCACCAGGCAGTAACCGAGGAACAGCAGCGAGATCGCCACGACGACGGTGAGCGCGAGGCGGCAGAGATAGCGCATGCCGAGGCGGATAACCAGGCGGGAGTTGATGAACGACGAGCAGCCAATGGTCAACGCCAGGATCGCGAAATAGGCCGGGAAGCGCGCGCCGAGACCGTAGAGTTCCGCCAGGATCTGCTGTGACGAATTGAGGAAGCCGACGAAGGCGCCGAAGATCATGCCCGCCGCGAGGGTGTAAACCATGGTGCTGCGGGTGGTCAGGATCTCTCGCAGGGCGCTGCCGATGGCATCGAGTGAAAACGGTCGCCGGTCATCCGGCTCCAGGGTTTCCGGCTGGCGCAGGTAAAACCAGATCGAGGTCGCCGCCGCGAGCAGAAAAAGCACGTGGAAGATCGCCCGCCAGGGCGCGAACAGCAGGATCAACTGGCCCAGCGCCGGTGCCACCGCGGGCACGAGGATGAACACCATCATCACCAGCGACATGATGCGCGCCATCTCGCGCCCGGCGTAGCCATCGCGCACGATGGCCACCGTAAGGATGCGTGGCCCCGCGGCACCGATGCCCTGCAGGAACCGCCCGACCAGGAGCCAGGCGAAGGTGGTGGAAAAAGCGGAGATCAGGCTGCCGACGACAAAAAAACCGAACCCCACGAAGATGGGACCGCGCCGCCCGAGGGTGTCCGAGATCGGCCCGTAGAACAACTGACCGACGGCGAGCCCAACGAAGAGCACGGTGAGCACCAGTTGGCGATCGTTGTCATGGGCGAGGCCGAGGTCCGTGCCGATCTGCCCGAGGGCGGGCAACATGGCATCGATGGCGAGGGCCACCAGCGACATGCTGAGGGCCATGAGGGCAACGAATTCTCTGTGCCCGATCGCGGGGCCAGTGGCAGGGGACATGGTACGAGAACAGACGGATGAACAACGATTGCGGCGACGCCGGCGCAGGGCGTCGGAATGCAGGGTCGGCCCTTGGGCGCTCCGTCGCGCGCCGCTTAACGCGGGGCGTGGATCATACGCCAGAACGGTCCCTGAATCACCCCGAACGGCCGCTACTCGCGACACGCGCAGGGGCGCCGGAATCGTCGCGAGCGCTGCGCCGTTGCCGGCTGCCACGAAGCTCCCTGAGCGTCTCGCGCAGACGATCCCATTCGCTGCTCGAGAAATGCTGCCGGTCGGCGTTCAGGGTGGTAACGAAGGCGCGCAGCATCTGCTTGCGCTCCGGGGTGTCGTCCAGCTTGCGAAATGCCTGGAACATGCGCGCGGCGACCCCGTACCTGTTGCCGCCGGGACGCGCGTACTCCTCCTCCAGCACCTGGATCGCCTGCATCGGGCGGCCATAAGCGAGGTAGACGTCGGACTGGGTGAGGAGATCGACGTCCTCGTCCTCGAACCCGTGCTCGTCGTCGTCTTCCTCCTCGTCCATCCCGGCCGCGGTATCCCAGGGTTCGTCGTCATCCACGTCGATGGTGGCGATGGAATCTTCCCTGGCAAGGGTGACGCCGTCGATTTCGCTCAACGCGAGGGTGCTGAAATCCAGTCCCTCATCGCCCTGCTGGTAGTTCTTCGGCTGGCGCGCCGGCCTCGATACCCAGACCAGGGCGAGAATGCCTGCAATCCCCAGAACGAGCAGCAGTTGCACCGGCGGCTTGTACAGCTGTTGCACCAGCATGCCGAGGAATCCGGACATGACGGGGCCACCGCGCGATCCTTCCGCGATGCCCCGCAGCTCCGTGGTCAACGAGTCCTGACCGGAAGCCGCGGTTGAATCGGTCTCCACCGGTGGCGCCGACTCTCCGTCTGCATTTCCCACCTCCGCCTGATCCGGTTCGGTTCCCGCATCGTCCGGCACCAGTTCGACCCGCTGCTCCAGGGTGCTCATCAGGCCCTGCATGCGATCACGCAGCGAGTCGTCCGCGGACGCGTCGGTTTCGCTGTCCGGCTCCGCGGTCTGACCGGCGTCATCCATGGACGCTTCCCCCGCGACATCCACCTGGCGCGGCGCGGAGAAAAAAGACTGCCGGGCCTCGACGGCGTTGCCGGTGAAAAGGAGGAGAAACAGTACACCCGTCAGGCGGGCGCAACGATCCCCGCGGCAACACGGACGCGTCACCGCACGATTCAGGATTCCATTTCGCGGCATCGGCATCAGAGACCTCCGACCCTGTCCGAATTTCAATACATCTGCCGGCCAACGGGGATGTCTCCCCCCGCGATCCCTTCCCGCGACCATGGGCCATGCCCGTGGTACCGGCGCCTGTTAATTTAAGTATTTATCAACCGACCGCACTCCGCGGTCACAATGCCGGCCAGTATACACCCTTTGAGTGGGGCGCCAACCCCCGCCAGCGGCGGTGCGCAAACACGCGCAAACCGCCGCCTGGCGCCCTGGACCGCGAGATCAGTTCCCGGTCAGGGACATGAGCTGGTAGTCCTGGGGAATGACCGTAACGCTCGCGTCGATTTCCTGTTTCGTGCCGAGGAACTCGGAGGAGGAGCCGGCGTCCGGCCCGGACAACTGGCGGATGCGCAGCGGCACCTGGTCGATGGCTCCCGGGCCCATATCCATGCCGCGCATGCCAAGCATCTCGGACGCCTGCTTCGCGGATTCCTTCTGCTTGGCCATCATCGCCTTCAGCACGGAGAAGTCCGCGCCACTGATGCCGACGTCGCCCGGATCCGCGAGACACATCTCGATTTCCGCGTCCGCGGCGCGATAGGTCGAGATATCACAGCGGATCCCCGCGATGGTATCGGACTCTCCGGTAGCCGTCAGTTCCGGGGCCGGCATCGGTTCCGGGGACTGGTTACCGCCGAGATTGCCGAGCAGGCCACCAAGCTGTCCCTTGGTATCTTCCGGCATGTTCTCCATCATGCCGGCGAGCATGTTCGACAGTCCGCCAAGGGACTGCATCATCGAGTCCATATCGAGGTAGCGCCGCTCGCTGTCCATGACCATGAACAACTTGTTGCTGTCGCTGTCGAACACGATGCGTCCCTCCTCGCCCTGGGCGGCCGGAATGTCCATCGCCGAGCGGCTGCCGCTGACCACGAGGGTCATGCCTTCGCCCTGCCCCGCGGGATTGGAGTACTCGAGCGCGATATCGGCGGAAACGCTACCTGCGGCAAAAGTGAGCAGGACAGCAGTAAAAACTTTCTTGGTGGTCATGGATTGCTCCTGTGAATGAGAAAACGCCTCTGGTCATTGTGCCAGCGGCAAGTTGAACGAACTGTGAACGGTTACGGCTTGACAGGACCACGGCACCTCTGGGCGCCCGGCTACTGTCCATCGACGATCGACCGAAGGAACACCGCGATATGACCGATCTCCTCCATGTTGACCGAATGCGGCATCGGGTAGGTATGCCATTCCACCGTGTAGCCCATTTCCACCAGCAGCGCGTGACTGCGCTCCGCGAGGGCCAGCGGGATGACCGGGTCCGCGTTGCCGTGCGCCATGAAGATGGGTATCGCGGCATTGGCCTCGTGCCGCTCCGCCGCGGCGTTTTCCGCCAGCGGCAGATAGGTCGACAGCGCGACGATGCCCGCCAGGCTCTCCGGATAGCGCAGACCCGCGAACAACGACACCGCGCCGCCCTGGGAAAATCCCGCGAGGATGATGCGGCTCGAGGGGATGCCGCGCGCATTCTCGCGCGCGATCAGGCGCCCCACGTGGCGCGCGGAGTCCTCCAGTCCCTCCCGGTCTTCCTGCCGGTCGAAGGCCATGCCGCGGACGTCGTACCAGCCGCGCATCTCCATCCCGCCGTTGATGGTGATCGGCCGCACCGGTGCATGGGGAAAGAGAAACCGCACGGCGGGCGCGTCACCGAAACCGAATTCCGGCGCCACCGGGGCGAAGTCGTGTCCGTCGGCGCCGAGCCCATGCAGCCAGATCACGCTCCATTGCGGATCATCGCCGGTTTCAAAGACGAGGTGCTCGAGTAGTGGTTCGGAATCGGACATGGGGTGGTGACGAAATTTGGGAAGAAGCGGTCTCAAAAACAGCCGAGCGCGGGTGAGACGAGGCGAACCCGGATTCAAAAGCGCAGTGTACACGGAGTACATGAGCATTTTGAATTCGGGTTCAACGACGTATCACCAAGCGCAGGTTTTTTTGAGATTGGTTCTACGGGGATGGCGCGGAATCGGCGATAATAGCGTGATGAAATTCTCAAATAAAATGGTGCGGGGTGTTTTCCCCGTCACCATCCTTTGCGCGTTGTTTGCGGGCGCGGCACCGGCGCAGGAAGCGCTGGTGTCGGTGGACCCGGTCGTGCGCCAGGAGTTCACCCAGACCGTGCCCATCCTCGGCCGCCTGGTGGCGCGCCAGGCCGGCACCGTGGCGTCCCGGGTCGCGGGCGCGGTGGTGGAGATCGACGTGCAGGTCGGCGATCGCGTCACCCGCGGTCAGCAGATCGCGCTCATCGATGCCGAGCCCCTGCGCCTGCAGAAGCAGCTCGCTGAAAACCAGCGCGCCGAGGCGGAGACGCGCATTGCCACCGCCCATGCGCAGCTCGAACTCGCCAGCCAGGAGGTCAAGCGACTGAGCACGTTGCAATCCTCCGCCGCGGTGAGCAAGGCGGCCATCGACGACGCCAACCAGCAGCAGAACATCGCCTTCGCCCGGGTGCGCGAGGCGGAAGCGGCGGTCAGCAGCGCGGACGCGCAGATCCGGCTGGCGGATCTCGAGCTTGGCTATGCGCGCATCACCGCGCCGTTCGACGGCACGGTCACGGAAAAACTGACCGAGATCGGCAGCTACCTACAGCGCGGACAGGCGGTGGTGGAGCTGGTGTCCGACCAGTCCCTGGAGCTGGAGGCGGATATCCCCGCCTCGCGCCTCGCCGGCCTGGCGCCGGGAGGCGTGGTGGAAATTTCCTTCGAGGACGGCAGCAAGAGCAACGCCAGCGTGCGCGCGGTGGTGCCGGAAGAAAACCCCAAGACCCGCACCCGGCGGGTGCGATTCACCCTTTCGCTGGACCCCGCCGAAATGGCGCTGGCGGTGGAACAAAGCGTCACCGTGCACGTGCCTGCCGGCGCGAGCCGCGAGATCAGCTCCGTGCACAAGGACGCGGTCATCCGCCGCGGCGCGGACAGCCTCGTCTACGTGGTGGAGGAAGGCCAGGCGAAGTTGCGGCCGATCCAGCTGGGCGAACCGGTGGGCAACCGCCTCGAAGTCCTCGGCGGGCTTGCCGAGGGCGAGCGCGTGGTGGTCCGTGGCAACGAGCGACTGATGCCGGACCAGCCTGTGACCGTGGCGGGCGACCAGTCCTGACGCACGACTCCAGGGACCTGCCGTGAACCTGATTCGCGCCTCCATCGAGCGGCCCATCGCGGTCATCGCGGCGGTACTGCTGGTGGTGATGTTCGGCCTCGTGGCGCTCAATACCATCCCGATCCAGCTCGCCCCGGACGTCAACGAGCCGGTGATCTCCGTCAACACCACCTGGGTCGGCGCCGCGCCGGCGGAGGTGGAGCGGGAGATACTCAATCCCCAGGAGGAGGAACTCGCCGGCATCGAGGGTCTTACCAACATCACCGGCAACGCGGAACAGGGCCAGGCCGCGATCACCCTCGAGTTCCGCGTCGGCACCGACATGGACAAGGCGCTGCTGCTGGTGTCCAACCGCCTCGACCGGGTGCCCGAGTACCCGACGGAGGCGGACCAGCCGACCCTCGACACCGCGGGCAGCGAGGACAATGGCATCGCCTGGTTCATCTTCACGCCACAGCCGGGGAACAACCGGCCGATGCACACCTACGGCGACTTCATCGAGGACAACGTCAAGGAACGTCTCGAGCGGGTTCCCGGCGTGGGACGCATCAACCTGTACGGGGCGAGCGAACGCGAGATCCACATCGTCATCGACCCCACCCTGCTCGCGCGACATCGCCTCACCATCGGCGATATCAGCAACTCGCTGCAGCAGGCCAACATCTCCCTCGGCGCCGGCGACATCGACGAGGGCAAGCGGCGCTATGTGGTGCGCACCGAGGGTGAGCTGAAGACCCTGGAATCGATTAGCGAGGTGCTGATCAATAACGGCGCGAGCGAGCGCCTGGAGCGAATTACCCTGGGCGACATAGCCACCATCGAGTTCGGCTTCCAGGACCCCGGCGCCACCATCCGCATGCTGGGAACCTCCGCGCTGGCGATGAACGCCACCCGCCAGACCGGCGCCAACGTGATCGAGACCATGGACGGTTTGAAGGCGGCGGTTGCCGAACTCAACGAATCAGCGATTCCCAATGCCGGGCTGGAACTGCGCCAGGTCTACGACGAGACCGTGTACATCAATTCGGCCATCGAACTGGTGCAGCAGAATATCTGGGTCGGCGGCATGCTGGCGGCGATCATCCTGTTGATCTTCCTGCGCTCCCTGCGCGCCACCATCATCATCTCTCTGGCGATTCCGGTGTCGGTGATCGGCGCCTTCGTCGCCATGGCCGCGCTGGGGCGCTCGCTCAACGTCATCTCGCTGGCGGGGATCGCCTTCGCCGTGGGCATGGTGGTGGACGCCGCCATCGTAGTGCTGGAGAACATCTTCCGCCACAAGGAGGAGGGATACAGCAACCGCGAAGCCGCCTATCTCGGCGCGAACCAGGTGTGGGGCGCCGTGCTGGTGTCCGCGCTCACCACGATCATGGTATTCATCCCGATCCTGGTGATGGAGCTCGAGGCCGGCCAGTTGTTCCGAGACATCGCGGTGGCGATCTCCGTGGCGGTCGTCCTCTCCCTGCTGGTATCCATCACCGTGATCCCGGCTTTGTCACGCCGCCTCCTCAGAGACGGGAGCGACGGTCACGGCGGGAAGCGGCGCCTGCGCCTGTTCGGCATCGACCACTTCGCGCGCGCCGTCACCAGCATCATTAGCGGCTTCGTCAGCGTGGTGGTGCGCAGCCGTTTCATCGCCTTCCTGGTGGCGACCACGGTCACCGTGGGCGCGGGTTATCTCAGCTACCTGTTCCTGCCCAAGCTCGAGTACCTGCCCGAGGGCAACCGCAACCTGCTGTTCGGCATCGTCATCCCGCCGCCCGGATACAACCTCGAGACCACCACGCGCATCGCCGAGGGTATCGAGCAGGAGATCAGTCACCTGTGGGAGATCAACAACGACCCGGAAATCCCGCGCGGCGCGGATGAGCCACCACTGATCGAACGCTTCTTCTTCGTCGCCACCCGGTCGCAGACCTTCCTGGGCGCGGTCTCCGCGGACCCGGAGCGGGTGGCGGAGCTGAAACCGGTACTGAGCGAGCCCGTGTTCCGCGAGCCGGGCACGTTCGGCTTCATCACCCAGCCGTCGATTTTCGGTCGCGGCATCGGTGGCGGCCGCAAGGTGGATCTCGACGTCTCGGGCAACGACCTCGAAACCGTGATCGGGGTGGCCAACCAGGCCTTCGGCCGCATCGTCGGCCTGTTCCCGCGCGAGGAGGGCCACGAGTGGCGGCCCGTGCCCGGACTCGAACTCGGGGCCCCGGAAGTGCGGGTCAATCCCGACCGGGTGCGGCTCAACGACAGCGGCATCACCGCCCGGGACCTCGCCCTCACCATCGACAGCTTCAACGACGGGCTGCGCGTCACCCAGGCCACGGTGGACGGCAAGCTCACCGACCTAGTGCTGAAGGGCGTCGGTGGCGCGGTGAATGCAACCCAGGGCATCGCCGACCTGCCCATCGTCACCCCGGACGGCCAGGTGATCCCGGTGGACTCCGTGGCGGACGTCGTGCTGACCGCGGGCCCCACCCAGATACAGCACCGCGAGCGCTTCCGCACCATCACCCTCGAGGTGCGCCCCAACGCCACCATGCCGCTGGAGTCCGCCATCGAGGTGATACAGAACGAGGTGATCGCGCCGCTCGAGGCAGCCGGCCTGCCGCCGGGTACCCGGCTCAACATTTCCGGCACCGCGGACAAGCTCGACCAGACCCGCGACGCGATGGCGCTCAACCTGATACTCGCGGTGGTGATCGTGTTCCTGGTGATGGCGGTGTTGTTCGAGAGCTTCATCTATCCGCTGATCATCATGCTTTCCGTGCCCATCGCCGCGGCCGGGGGTATCGCCGGCCTCGCGGTGCTGAACATCTACACCTACCAGGCACTGGACATGCTCACCATGCTCGGCTTCGTCATCCTGGTGGGCATCGTGGTGAACAATGCCATCCTGCTGGTGCACCAGACACTGCACCTGATCCGCGAGAAAGGCATGGAGCCGAAGGAGGCCATCCCCCAGGCCACGCGCAACCGTATCCGGCCGATATTCATGTCGACCCTGACCTCGGTATTCGGCATGCTGCCGCTGGTGCTGTTCCCGGGCGCCGGTTCCGAGCTCTACCGCGGCCTCGGCTCGGTGGTGGTGGGCGGCCTCGCGCTGTCCGCGCTCATCACGCTCCTGATCGTGCCACCGATGATGTCCCTGCTGGTGGCGCCGCTGGAAGCGCGCCGCAATCGGCGCGACAGCCTCGCGGAACCCTCCGCCGCCTGACCCGGTAGCGGCTGCCGACTATGGGTGTCGCGGGCGGCCGTTATTTCCCTGGCGTCCTGCTCGCCCTCCTCGGCGGCGGCTTCCTGAGTCTTTCCGGCATCCTCCTGCGCCATATCGAGCAGGCGGACGCCTGGCAGATCCTGGTGTACCGGTCGTTCACCTGCGCCCTCACCATCGGCGCATTCCTCGCGCTCCATTACCGCGGTGATACGGTTCGCCGATTTCGCGAAATCGGCCATGCCGGCCTGCTCGCCGCGCTCGTTCTCGGGGTGGGCTCGGTTTTCTATATCCTCGCGATGCTCAACACCACCGTGGCCAACGTGGTGTTCATCATCGGCGCCTCGCCCCTGCTGGCGGCCCTGGCGGGATGGCTGTTCCTCGGCGAGCGCGTCAGTCGCGGCGGCTTCGTCGCGATGATCGCCACCGTGCTCGGCATCGGCCTCATGTTCATTGACGGGCTGACCTCCGGCGGCATGCTCGGCAACGTGTACGCCCTCGGCCTGGCGCTGATGTATGTCGGCTACCTGCTGATACTGCGCCGCCACCGGGATGTGGACATGCTGCCCGCCACCTGCCTGTCGGGCCTGATCAGCGGCTGTATAGCGCTCGCTTTCGTCGGCGGCCTCGGGGTGAGCCGGCACGACCTCCTCATCATCCTCGTGCTGGGCGGCGTGCAATTCGGTTTCGGCTTCATGTGCCTCACCTGGGCGACCCGCTTCATTCCCGCCGCCGAGGTGGCGCTGTTCTCCCTCAGCGAGGCCATCCTCAATCCGCTCTGGGTCTGGATCGGGGTGGGCGAAAAACCTGGACCATTCACCCTCGCCGGGAGCGCGGTGGTGCTGGTTTCCGTGGTCGCATACAGTATCATGGTCATCCGCCGCGAACGCCTGTCCAGGATCGTGCCGGCACACCCGCAACCGTGACGCGCGGGACTACCGTGCCTTGACGCCTCACCCCGACGCGCGCGACTACCCGTTCAACCCGATAACCCTCCACACCATGCTTTCTCCCGATTACAGCTTTAAAAGCGGCTTTCCCTATGGCTCCCGGCGGATGCCGGTCATGGCGCGCAACCTGGTGGCCACCTCACAGCCGCTCGCGGTGCAGGCCGGTGTGCGCGCGTTGCAGGACGGCGGCAACGCGGTGGACGCCGCGCTGGCCACGGCCATCACACTGACCGTGGTGGAGCCCACAGGGAATGGTCTCGGCAGCGATGCCTTCATCATCCTGTGGGACGGCAGGCAGCTGCATGGGCTCAACGCGTCCGGGCGCATGGCGGCCGCGGTGACCGCGGCGGATTACGCGGGCCTGGAGGAGATGCCGGAGGACGGCTGGCCATCCGTCACGGTGCCCGGAGCGGTATCCGCCTGGGTGGCGCTGTCGGAACGCTTTGGCAGGCTGCCATTCGAACGGCTGTTCGAAAACGCCATCGACTATGCGCGTGGCGGTTTCGCCGTATCTCCGACCATCGCCAGGGTCTGGGCAACGGCCACACCCGGCCAGCGCAAGCAGGAAGGTTTCCACAACTTCCTCCCGGGCGGCGTGACGCCGGCGCCCGGGCAATGGTTTCGCTTCTCCGACCAGGCCGACTCGCTGGAGGCCATCGCCCGCTCGAAGGGCGAGGCATTCTATCGCGGGGAGCTGGCGGCGGAGATGGTGGCCTCCTCCGCGCGCGCGGGTTGGAAATACACGGCGCGGGACTTCGCCGATCACCGCGCGGACTGGGTCACGCCGATCAGCCAGGCCTACGGCGACATTGAGCTGCACGAGATTCCTCCCAACGGCCAGGGGCTGGCGGCGCTGATGATGCTGGGTATCCTCCGGCACCACGATATCCGCCGCTTTCCGCTCGACTCCGCGGACAGCGTGCACCTGCAGGTGGAGGCGATGAAGCTGGCGTTTGCCGATGCCTGGCGCTACATCTCGGATCCGGCAACCATGCAACTGCCTGTAGAAACGCTGCTCGACGAGGATTATCTCGCGGCGCGCGCGGCAATGATCAGCATGGAAGAGGCACGTTATCCGGAACATGGTTTCCCCGACCAGGGCGGCACCGTCTACCTCAGTACCGCGGACAGGGAGGGCATGATGGTGTCCATGATCCAGAGCAACTACTGCGAATTCGGTTCCGGGGTGGTGGTCGAGGGAACCGGAATCAGCCTGCAGAACCGCGGCTCGGGCTTCAACCTCGTACCGGGTCATCCCAACGAGGTCGGTGGCGGCAAGCGGCCGTTCCATACCATCATCCCGGGCTTCGTCACCCGGGACGGTGCGCCGGAATTGAGTTTCGGTGTCATGGGCGGCTCGATGCAGGCCCAGGGGCACGCGCAGATGATCATCCGCCTGTACGAATATGGCCAGAATCCCCAGGCCGCAAGCGATGCCCGCCGCTGGCGGGTGCTGGAGGATCTCTCGCTCCTGCTGGAATCCGGATTCGATCCCGCGGTGGCGACGGAGCTGGAGCGACGCGGGCATCGCCTGTATGCCGGCGACAAGGAGACCATCGGTTTCGGCGGCGCGCAACTGATCCTGCGCGCGGACGGCTACTACGTCAGTGGCTCCGATCATCGCAAGGACGGCCTGGCGGCCGGCTACTGAGACCGGCCGGCCGGCGCGGAATCATGCACCGGTCAGGCGGCAACGGTATCGCCGGAATGCATGACCATGACGCTCAGGGCTGAGCGACGCAAACCGGCACAGCGGAAGCGGACACGGCGCAAGCCCGGAGCGCCCCACCCGTGGGCGCGGCGAATCGCCCGCGCCATACTGCTGACTATCCTGCTGGTCCTCGGCGCCGTCGCCAGCCTGCGCTGGATCGATCCGCCAACGTCCTCGGTGATGGTGCAGGAAAACATCCGCGCCTGGCGAGACGGCGCGCCGTTCGTCTCCCATCACTGGGTCTCCTGGAACGAGATCTCGCCACAGCTTCCGCTCGCGGTGATCGCTGCCGAGGACCAGCGATTTCCTGACCACCATGGCATCGACGTCATAGAGCTTCGCAAGGCGATTCGCGGGGGCGGTCAGCGCGGCGCGAGCACCATTTCCCAGCAGGTGGCGAAGAACCTGTTTCTCTGGCAGGGGCGGAGCTATCTGCGTAAGGTACTGGAAGCACCGCTGGCGCTGTTCATCGATCTCGCCTGGGGCAAGCGGCGAGTACTCGAGGTATACCTCAACATCGCTTATTTCGGTGGTAACATTTACGGGGCCGGCGCGGCGTCGGAGGCGTTTTTCGACAAGCCGGCCAGTGCGCTCAACCGCTACGAGGCCGCGCGCCTCGCGGCAACGTTGCCAAATCCCGATCGCTACTCCGCCGTACATGCAAGCAGCCACACGATGGCGCGGCAACGCTGGATACTTGGCCAGATGGAGCAGCTCGGAGGCGTCCATTACCTCGACAGACTGTGAAAACAATAACGCCGAAACTCCTGAACCGCCTCGCGGCTTCCCTGCTCCTCGTCATCGCGCTCCCCGCCGGCGCCAACACCGACCCTGACGAGGACTATCAAGTCTGCCTCGTGCAGGCGCTGAAGGATGCCGCCGACACCGATACCGTGGGCGACGTGCGCGAGCGCTGCAAGGTTGAATCCGCCGCCAGGCAGCTCGCGCAAAGCTCGGTCCCCGAGTTGCGCCTGATCGAACGCCGGATGTTCCTCGAGGAGCAGGCCACGGAAAACCGCTTCGCCATTCTCCAGCACAAGCCGAGCTACATCCTGCCGCTCAGCTACATGAGCGAACCCAACGACGAACCCTTCAACGACGCAGGCTTTGTCGGCGACCTGGACAACACCGAGGTCAAGTTCCAGTTCAGCTTCAAGGCCCAGCTGCTGGACGCGATACTGCATGATCGCGGGAAGCTGTATTTCGGTTATACCAACCAGTCCTACTGGCAGTTGTACAACGTGGACAATTCCGGTCCGTTCCGCGAGACCAACCACGAGCCGGAGCTGTTCCTCGACATGACACATGACGCCACCCTGTGGGGTTGGCACATCCCGCTCGCGCGCTACGGATTCGTCCACCAGTCCAACGGTCGTTCCGAACCCCTGTCGCGAAGCTGGAACCGTGCCTACGGACAGGTATTCTTCGAGAAGCTGAACTGGGCCTTCAGCCTCAAGGGCTGGGTGCGTACGGGCGGCGACACCGCGGAATCCGACAATCCGGAAATCGACGATTACATGGGGAATTTCGAGCTCGGCATCTATCGCCAGGGGAACAACAGCGCCGCATCTCTGCGCCTGCGCAACAACCTCCAGTCCGACAACAAGGGTGCGGTGGAATTCAACTGGTCGTATCCCCTGCCCTACAACAAGAAGCTGCGCTTCCTGTTCCAGTACTTCTACGGCTACGGCGAGAGCCTGATCGACTACGACGAGCGTATCGAGCGTGTCGGCATCGGCCTGCAGTTAAGCGATTTTCTTTAATTCCGGAGTACTTTCCCACGGCGGCACCGGCTGGAAGCGTTCCATCAGGTAGTCGATGAAGACGCTGACCTTGCGCGGCAGGTTGCGCCGGTCGGGGTAGACCGCGAGCAGGTTGGAGGACATGTCGACGTAGTCGGGTAGCAGCCGTACCAGCCGGCCGCTGGCGATGTCGTCGGCGACTATGTAGGTGGACAGGCGCGCAATGCCCAGGCCCTCCAGGGTGGCATGGTAAATGGCGTCCGCGTCGTTGGAGCGGAAATTCCCGGTGACCCGTAGCACCCGTGACTGGCCGTCTCGATCGAAACGCCATTCGTTCCAGCGGTTGACCGTGGACAGCCTGAGGCAGTTGTGGCGTTCCAGGTCGTCGGGATGCTCCGGCGTGCCGTGGCGATCGAGGTAGGCTGGTGCTGCGCAGACCACCCGCCGGTTGACCGCGAGCCGGCGCGCTACCACCGAGGTGTCATGCACCTGTTCGCTGAAGCGGATGGCGACATCGACGTTCTGCTGGAGAAAGTCCACCGGGCTGTCGGTGAGTTCGAACTCGATATTGATGTCGGGATAACGCTGGAGGAAATCCCGCACCTGGGGCAACAACCAGGTCTTCGCGAAGGCCACGGTTGAGCAGACCCGGAGTGGCCCGCGCACGGTGTCGCCAAGGGACATGGCGAGGGATTCGAGATCCTGCAACTGCCCTGCCAGGCCGCGCGCCTCGCGGAAATACACCTCGCCCTCGCCGGTAAGTGAGATTCCGCGCGTGTTGCGATTCAGCAGGCGGATACCGAGGTGATCCTCGAGGCGGCGCACCTGCTTGCTCACGGCGGATGTGGAAATCCCGAGCGAACGCGCCGCACCGGAGAATCGCCCTTCCTCCACCACGCGCAGGAAAATCAGGATCTGGGTGGTGAAATCAAGCATTCCAGACAGTGCTCGTGCACGGGAATTCAATAGTCATTGACCCGGTGGCCGGTTCGGCGGAGTACATGAGAGTGCTATTGTTGCACTGCAACAATTTTATTGTCCAGTGTTTTCCGGGTTTAGCCCGAAATTCCGTCACGGCAAGTAGGGATTGATCTGCATGACGCCCACCCACACTGTCATTTCGACCGAATCCACCCCGTGAACCACCAGGTCTACCGTAAACTGTGGCCGGGAGAGAGCAGCCTCGTCACGGAACATTTGCTTCGCCTCGGGTCGGACGACCGCCACCTGCGTTTCGGTGGCGCCGTCAGTGACGAGTTCATCCGCAGCTATGGTCGCGGTTACAGTTTTCTCGACTCTCTTGCGGTGGGTTATTTCGCCGATGGCGCGCTGCGCGGCGTGGGCGAGGTGTTTTTCGGCATCGATACCCTGTGGTTCGATCCGGAGCGAACCTGGCAGCGGCATTGCGAGTCCGCGATCTCGGTGGAATCCGGCTTCCAGGGAGCGGGTATCGGCACGGAGCTTTTCCGCCGAATCGTCCTGCTCGCGCGCAACCGGGGGATGTCCACGATGGCGATGCTCTGCTTGTCCCACAATGCAAGGATGCAGCGCATCGCGCGCAAGTTCGCCGCCGAGATCCGGCCGCTGGACTACCAGGTCGAGGGCTTCATCCACCTCGCCCTGCCGGATTTCTTCACCCTGCTGGAGGAATCCGTCGACAACGGCTTTGCGTTGATGCGATTGCCGGAGGCTTCCACCGCGAACACGCGGGGCTGACTCGGCGATAGCGGATCCCGGTGATCCAGCAGGTCCGCGCATTGGCGCCGATAGGCAGCACGACCTCGTCGTCCACCTGCTTCTGCAGCAGCGCGGCAAGGCCTTCGGGAGTGATGCAGGGGGAGGATGGCATTGCCGCAAGGTGTCTACATGACAAACCCAGCCAGGCTGTGACAGCGTGCGGGGAAGTGGGTAAACTGCTTTCAGGGATCTATTCGTTTTCAGTGACTTGAACCAGCCAATAAAACAGCCACAAAACCACAATGCCCGGCCGGGGTCACCGGCGGTGCGGGAAAACTACTACGAGAGAGCAGTCGATGATCCTGACGTTGCACAACTATGGGGCTATACCGACAGGATGTCCTATGACCCCGGAGATACCGTTCACTTCCACGTAAACACCACTGCTGATAACTGGTGTATGCGTATCGTAAGGGACGGAGGCATAGCCAGAGAAGTTTATCGATCAAGAGACATCCCGGGTGCCTTGCACGGCACGCTGGACGATTGTTCGGCCAATGGTTGTGGCTGGCCGGTGGGATTTTCACTCGACATTCCCCGGGACTGGGTCAGTGGAACCTATCTCGTGCATTTTCTGGCCTCGGACAGGGGCCGTGATCTTGTGTATGACCATCTGTTCGTGCTGAAACCGGAACCTGCCGGGAAACGGCCGGCCATGCTGTTCCTGTGTGCCACGGGAACGTGGGTTTCCTATAACAACTGGGGTGGGTCCAATGCCTACGAAGGCATCACCGGCCCGGGCCGGGACCGCTACTCGCCGACACTGTCCTGGCACCGACCCTGGGCGCGGGGTTTCTGTCGGCTGCCAGCCGGCGCACCGCGTTCCGTAAACCCCGGTTTGCCGGTGGGCGCGGCCATCCGCTATCCCCACATGGAATGGGCCTATGCCAACGGCTTCTCCAAGAAGTACGCCTCCGCGGGATGGGCCAGCTACGACAGCCACTTCGCACGATGGGCTGAGAACCAGGGATATGACTTCGACTACGCGACCCTCCACGACCTGCACCATGACCCCGGACTGCTGGAGGGTTACCGCTGCCTGGTCCTGGTAGGCCACGATGAGTACTGGAGCTGGGAGATGCGGGATGCCGTGGACAAATGGGTCGAGCAGGGTGGTCGGGTTGCCCGCTTTGCAGGGAACTTCATGTGGCAGATCCGTATCGAAGGCAACAACCAGGTCTGCTACAAGTATCGTGCCCCGAATGAAGACCCGGTCTACGGTACGGATCGGCAGAGCCGGGCCAGTCATTTCTGGGAAACCCCGGAAGTCAACCGCCCCGGCGCCAGCACCTTCGGCATCAATGCGCTGGAAGGGGTCTATGCATCATTTGGCGGCTGCGTCCCCCGGGGCCCCGGCGGATTCACCGTGTATCGCCCGGAACACTGGGCGTTTCAAAACAGCGATCTTTACTACGGGGATGTGCTGGGCATGGAGTCGCGGATATTCGGTTATGAAGTTGACGGATTGAAGTACATTGTCCGGGATGGGCTGCCCTATCCGGCGGACGACAGTGGCGCACCGGAAGACCTGGAAATCCTTGCCCTTGGCCTGGCGACCCGCCTGGAAGCGGACCACGGCCACTATGGCAGCGACCTGTTTATTGCCGATGAGGATGCCCTGTTCATTGCCGAGACCCTGGGCATAGAACCCGGGACACCGGAGTTTGAGCGACTCGGTCGCGGCAGCGGCATGGTGGTGAATTTCCCCAAGGGTCGGGGCGAGGTGTTCACCGCCGCGACCTGCGATTGGGTGATGGGCCTGGCCCGAAGAGACGCCCAGGTCGAGCAGGTCACACGAAACGTTATTGATCGGTATTGCCAGGAGAACTGATCGGGCCGCAACCGTGACGATGGATCCGGCTTTCAGGTTCGAAACAGGATTGCGCTGCGTCGATCACCGGCTCGGACATGAGCGCCGCCCCGGCATAGTTCAGACTGCGACCTTGCCGCTCCCGGACTCGGGCTCCGCTTCGCGCTGCCTGAGGTGAGCGAGCCAGTGCTTTTCCCACCACTTGAACCCGCGGCTGATGAGGAACACCAGGATCATGTAGAACACCATGGCGGTGATGAATCCCTCGTATGCGAGGTAATAGCGACCGTTCAGCCAACGCCCGGCGCCGAGAATATCCTGCAGGGTAATGGTGCTGAGCACCACGGAGCTGTGCAGCATGAATATCACCTCGTTGGAATACGCGGGTAGCGCGCGACGGAAGGCATTGGGCAGGATGATGCGGCGCATCGCGATGCCCGGGGACATGCCGCAGGCGCGGGCGGCCTCGATTTCCCCCTGGGGCGTGGTCTCGATTGAGCCGCGCAGGAATTCCGTGGTGTAGGCCGCGGTGTTCAGCGTGAAGGCGATCAGCGCGCACCACCACGCGCTGGAGAGGATCGGATCCCAGAGGAAGCTTTCGCGCACCGCGTCGAACTGGGCCAGTCCGTAGTAGATCAGGTAGGTCTGAACGAGCAGCGGCGTACCGCGGAAAAAATAGGTGAAGCACCAGATCGGCGAATTCAGCCAGGGATGCTTGTAAGCCCGGGCGATGGCCAGGGGGATGGAGAGCATGCCGCCGAGCAGGAGCGCAAGGAAGGTGATCTCGAGGGTGAGTACCGTTCCCCAAAGGAAGCGGTCGATATGATCCCAGATAAGGACGAAATCCAGCGGAGAGTGATTCTCTGAAACGTAGGTCAGGTACTCCCAGAAAGTGCGATCGCCGTTCTCTTCCACTATACGCGCCTCACACCCGCGCTGTACTTGCGCTCCAGCCATCGCAGGCCCACGTCGGAAACGGCGGTGATGATGAGGTAGATGACCAGCACCGCGAACATGAAGGTAAAGGGTTCACGGGTGGAGCGGCCGGCAGTGGCGGCATTCCACACGAGGTCGTGCAGCCCGATAACCGAGACCAGTGCCGTGGCCTTGACCAGAACCAGCCAGTTGTTGGTGAAGCTAGGCAGCGCGAAACGTACCATCTGTGGCCAGGTGACACGCCGGAATATGGTGGCCGGCGTCATCCCGCAGGCGATTCCCGCCTCGATCTGCCCGCGGGGAATCGCGAGGATGGCGCCGCGGAACGTTTCCGTCATGTAGGCCCCGAACACGAAGCCGATTGAAAACACGCCGGCGGTGAACTGGTTGATCTCGATATAGTCCCACCATCCGGTGACCCCGCCCAGGTCATTGAGCAGTTGCTGGCCGCCATAAAACAGCAGCATCATCAGCACCAGGTCGGGTACGCCGCGAATAAGCGTCGTGTAGGCGCCAGCGGTGTTTTGCAGCAGCCGGCTGTTCGACAGCTTGGCCATGGCGCCGACCAGGCCGAAGACTATTGCCAGCAGCAGGGAGCCGAAGGCGAGCTGTATGGTTACCAGTGTACCCTCAAACAGGAGGTTTCTGTATTCCCAGACAGTATCCAAGGTTCTGGTGATGGGCGTGGCGGGCCGTCGCCGGCCCGCCCGTGTTTCAAGAGCAGATCACCCGGACATGTCCGGGCGCGGCGGCGCGCTAGCTGCCGTAAACGTCGATCTCGAAATACTTGTCGTTGATCTGCTTGTACGTGCCGTCCTCGCGGATCGCCTTGATGGTATCGCTCAACGCGTCACGCAGGTCCTCTTCGCCCTTTCGCACGGCAAATCCCGCACCGCTGCCGTGGCATTCCTCGTCGTTGAACGTGTCACCGAGAAACGCAAAACCCTTGCCCATGTCGACGTTGAGGAATCCCTCGAGGCCCTGCAGCGAATCGGACAACTGGGCATCCAGTCGACCGGCGGCCAGGTCCTGCCAGACTTCTTCCTGGCTCGCGTAAAGGACGAGCTCCGCGTCCGGGAACAGCTTTTCAGCCGCACACTGGTGCGTGGTAGCGCGCTGAACGCCCAGGCGTTTGCCGGCAAGTCCCTCCGCGGTAGCCTCGAATCCCGGGTTCTCCCTGGCAACGATGCCGGCTGGTGTATTGTAGTAGGGGACGGTGAAGTCCACTTTCTTCTGTCGCTCCTCGGTGATCGACATGGAGGCGATGATGGTGTCGAACTTTTTCGCCAGCAACGCGGGAATCATGCCGTCCCATTCCTGCTCGACCAGAACGCATTCGCGATCCAGGCGCTTGCAGACTTCGTGCGCGAAATCGATGTCGAATCCCTTCAGGGTGCCATCGGCTTCCTTCCAGGAAAATGGGGGATAGGCGCCCTCGACGCCGACGCGAAGCGGTTCTGCGTGTGCGCCAAAACTCATCATGGCCAGCGCCGCCAGCGCCAGGCCGGTTGTTTTCAGGTTCATATCAGTTTACCTCTGTTTATCTATTGTCAATTTCCGGCGTATTGGTACCGGCTCGTCATTTTGGGGACCCGATTCAATGGAGCGATCGCGCCAGGAACTGGCGAAAGCGGTCCGACTCCGAGTTGCCAAACATTTGCTGCGGCGGACCCTCCGCCTCGATCAGGCCCTCGTGGAGGAAGATTACCTTGTTGGACACATCCTTTGCAAAACCGATTTCGTGGGTCACCACGATCATGGTGGAACCTTCGTCGGCGAGATTCCGCATGACCTTGAGCACTTCACCCACCAGTTCGGGGTCCAGGGCCGAGGTGGGTTCGTCAAACAGCATGATGTCCGGTTCCATGGCGAGGGCGCGGGCGATGGCGGCACGTTGCTGCTGGCCGCCGGAAATGTGCGCCGGATAGTAATCGCGCCGATCGTACATGCCCACCTTCTGCAGGACCGACCCGGCTTTATCCGCGGCCTCGTTTTTGGGCATCTTGAGTACGTGGACCAACGCTTCGGTGACGTTCTGCAATACGGTCATGTGCGACCAGAGGTTGAATCCCTGGAACACCATGCCCAGCCTGGCGCGCATGCGGATGACCTGGTTCATGTCCTCGGGCACGGGTTCACCCTGCTTGCCCAGTTTCATGCGGATGGTCTCGCCGTGCAGGGTGACGGTGCCACGGTTGGGCGTTTCCAGCAGGTTGATGCAACGGAGAAAGGTGCTCTTGCCGGACCCGGATGCGCCCAGCATGGAAATCACGTCGCCTTCACGGGCGTCGAGATCCACGCCCTTGAGGACTTCCACGTCTCCGAAACTCTTGTGCAGGTCCTCGACCACCAACGCGGGGTTGGCGCCGGCATCCTCCGCGGTGCTACTCAATTGATTTCTAGAGTTATTGATGGTTCGAGACGATTCTACTCGGCGCGTTCTGATCGAGTAAAGCCGCAGTTACAGCACATCATCCCCGGCGACCGGTGCGGATTCCGCAACAGGTCCACTTTCTGAGGTTGGGAGTTTGGCGAGCTTCCTTCCCAACGCGAATTGTGGTGCTCTGCCTCGCGTGATGTGCAACAGAATTCCAGCGGAGCGGTTTTTGCGGTGGTAACTTTGCAAAGACCCCGAAAGAACCCCCGCGTAATGCGTGGACCTGCTCAGGAGAAGTCGAGCCCGGGGTACCCGGCGTTGGCAACCGCGTCGCAGTGCCTGCGGTGCTCGCGGGCACCGCCGGCGTAGATGGTCACCCGGCGCGGTTTGCCGGAGGTGTTGGCGCCGTAAAACCAGGAGTCCGTCATCTGCGCCAGCACGGTACCGTTGGCGGCGTCGACGACGTGCTCGGTCCATTCCTTCTCCGCTTCGGCTGAGGCGTCGATGCGGGTGAAGCCACTTTCGCGCACGTGCTCTATGCAGCGGGCGATCCAGGTGACGTTCTGCTCGATGGAACGGCCCGCGTTGCTCAGCGCCGCGGCGTTGTGCGGACCGTTGACCAGGAACAGGTTGGGAAAGCCGCTGACCATCAGGCCCAGGAACGTCTGCGCACCGTGCCGCCACTTGTCCGCGAGCGACGCGCCGCCCGTGCCGCGAACGTCGATCCGGGCCAGCGCCCCGGTGCCCGCGTCGAAGCCGGTGGCGTGGATGAGCACATCGAGGGGGATCGTCTCCCGCGACGTGCGCACGCCCTCGGGGACGATGCGTTCGATTGGCGTCTCGCGCAGGTCGACCAGGTGCACGTCGGGGCGGTTGAAGGCCTCGTAGTAGCCGTTCTCCAGCGGCACGCGCTTGGTGCCGAGGGGGTGATCGGGAATCAGCCTGCGCGCGACGTCGGGATCGTCGACCTGTTCGCGGATTTTCTCCCGCAGGAAGTCGCTGGCGTATTCGTTGACCTCGGGGTTCATCATCAGGTCGGCGTAGTTGCCGAGCCAGAAGGCGAACCCGGGGCTCCGCCACAGTTCCTCGAACTTCGCGCGCCGATCCGCTGCCGACACCGCGAGACCGGACACGGGATGGAAGTCGTGGACGAAGCCGCCCCACGAGTCGCGGCAGGCATCGAGGATACGCCCCCAGTCGCGTCGTATGCGTTCGCGGTCGGCGTCGTCCATCGGCCGGTTGCGTTGCGGCACGCAGTAGGTGGGCGTGCGTTGGAATACGTACAGTTCTCCGGCCTCGCCGGCGATGGTCTGGATCACCTGCACGCCGGTCGCGCCGGTGCCGATGACGCCGACGCGCCGGCCGGCCAGCGCGACGCCGGAACACGGCCAGCGCGCGGTGTGACAGCTCACGCCCGAAAACGTGTCGAGTCCCGGGTAGTCGGGCATCTGCGGCGCGGTCAGCGCGCCGGTCGCCGCCACCAGGTAGCGCGCCGACATCCGTTCGCCATCCGCGGTCTCGATGGTCCAGAAACCGCCGCCGTCGTCGAAGTGCACGGCGACCACCGGGGAGTCGAAGCGCATGTGCCGGCGAAGGTCGAAGCGGTCGATCACGTGCTCGAAGTAGCGCGCGATCTCCGCCTGCGGGGCGAACAGTTCCTGCCAGTCCCACTCCCGGACCAGGTCGTCGGAGAACGAGAAGACGTAGGTATACACCTCGGAGTCGACCCGCGCGCCCGGGTAGCGGTTCCAGTGCCACACGCCGCCGGCGCCGCTGCCGCTCTCATAGAGGCGCACGACGAGCCCCATGCCGAGCAGCCGGTGCAGCGCGCTGATACCCGACAGGCCGGCCCCGATCACCACCGCGTCCAGCATTCCCCCGGCGTCGCCCGGAGCCACGGCCTGGCCGGCTCGACGGGAGGGCCGACCGGCACGGCTCGCAGCACCCGGCAGCGTGCTGAACAGCGACGCCGGCCGCGGGTCGATCTCGACGGCATTCTGCTCGTCGATCAGCGCGATGCCCGCCGAACCAAGCGTGTCGGCGACGGCATCCGCGCGGTCGTGGTCGACGACCAGCAAGGCGAGGTCGCCCTGCTGCGAAATCAGCGCCCGGTAGCGGCCCCCGTGCGCGTCGTCGAGCCGCGCCGACAGAGCGGCGCTCGTCCCGCTGTCCGCTGGCAGCTCCAGCACCCGGCAATCGCGGCTCTCCGCGAGGGCCCCGGGATCCGCGTCACCCGATACGACCGCGGCGCGCACAACGGCGTCGGTGAATCCCTGGTGGCGGAGCACCAGCCTGACCGACTCGGCGTCCGGCGCGTGGTACCAGCACAGCATCCGTGTGCCGTCGCGGGACAGGTAGCACCGGAGCCACGACACCCGGTGGATGTCGAGACAGCCGTGACGCGCCAGCCGCCTGACTTCGTCTACGTCGGGCGGCGCGGGCGGCGTGATGAGTGCCATGAAATCGTTCATTGCGTTGCGCAGTATAAACCCTGCGAATTCCGACCGACATTTCCGGAGTTTGCGCGCGACTCCACGCACTGCGGTCGATAGGTGGATGTGGATCATGTCTCACTCAACAGAGCTACGACTACACCATCGATGAAGGTCCATTACCGGTTGCCAGTGACAGCGTGACGCTCGCGGCAACAGATGTCGACGGCAAGGCCAACGTGACCTGGAGTGGACGTTTTGACGCCAGGGGTGAAACCGAGGAAAACGCAGAGGAAGTGATTTCAGGCGTTTATGACGGCGGCCTCCAGGCCATACGTCCGCTGTTCGCGCAATGAACGGGTGGGCAATCGATAGGAGCGACCAGTGGCGCCCTGGTCGAGGTGGTCGAACAGGTGCTGCGATAGTTCAGCGACGTCGTCGGTGGCGCCGTGGATGAAGCTCGACTTACGGCGACGCAGGTAAGGCATTCCCAGCACGTAAAGTCCCGGCGCTTCGGCCACCCCGCCGTTATGGCGCAGCCGGCCGCGTGCATCCAGAACCGGCACGTCCAGCCATGAATAGTCGGGGCGAAAACCGGTCGCCCAGACGATCGTCTTCACCGCACCTCGCAGTGGCAGCCTGAGGCGCGGCGCGCTCCCGATTCGGGTCGGCGCAAAGCGCTCAGCGGGCGGTACTCGCAATCGATCCGGGCTGGCGTGCTCCCAGGTGTCGATGGCATCCAGTAGCCGATTCAACTTCAGGTCCGCCATCGCGCAGACATTGCGCAGAGATCCCGAAAACAGCGCGCTTCCATCTCGTATGCCGGCGAACCGCCCGACCACTTCGACGCCGGCGTCCATCAGGGCATTGAGATCGAGGGTGCGTCGCTCCGCGGTGCCGACAAGCTGCGGCGACGGCACCCGCCGCGCCCGTTCGGGATCGTCGACATCCTCGATGCGCTGGTCGAGCAGGCCGGCGACCTGCATCCACCACTGGATGTCGCGGCCGCGGTAGGTGCGCGGCATGCGCACGTGCTCGCCCACTGCGAGGGTCACCTGCCGGCCGCTGCGTTGGATCTCGTCGGCAAGCTGCACGCCGGTCGCCGAGGCACCCACCACCAGTACGCCGCCATCGTCGAGATCGGCCGGGTTATGGTAGTTGTTGGGCGTTAGCTGGTGAATGGCCGCCGGCACCTCGGCGGTGATTCGCGGCACGGCTGGAAGGCCGTGAGCCCCCGACGCCAGCACCACCGCGCGGCACCACCAGTCTCCGCCGTCGGTGTGGACGCGGTAGCCGCCGGCCGCCGGCGCCACCCGCAGCACCGTGGTGCCGGTATGCACCGGCGCGCCGTTGCGCGCCGCGTAGCCCTCGATGAAGCCGGCGACCTCGGCCGCCGACATGAAGCCGTCCGGGTCGTTGCCGGCATAGGGCTGGCCCGGCAGGTGCGTCATCCAGTTGGGAGTCAGTAGCCGGAGAGAGTCCCAGCGCTCGGTATGCCATGCGTTGGCGACCACGCCGCGCTCCAGCACGACGTGGTCGACCGAGCGCGCGGCGAGTGCAGCGCTCATCGCCAGGCCCGAGTGGCCGGCGCCGATGACGACAACGTCAACGGCGCGGCTGCTTGCAGGGTTGCGTGTCATTACCGCTTGGACGTGGTGACGGTCACATCGGTGGGGTTGGTCATGATGTCGAACACCGCCGAGCGTTTCTGCGACTGCGCCACCAGCGCGGCGATGTCCGCCTCGGAGGCGTCGGCGTCGATTTCGAAATGCACGCGCACGCCGTCGAAACCGTTGCGCACGTCGGCGTCGATACCAAGGATGCCCGCCAGGTCCATGCCGCCTTCGACGGTCGCGCTGACCGAACGCAACTGGATGTTACGGTTCTGCGCCACCGCGGCGATGCCGGCGCTGAGGCAGCCGGCGAGGCCGACCAGTATGTACTCCACCGGCGTCGCGCCCTTGTCCTCGGCGGCGAACACCTCGGGGTGGTCAATATCGAACACGAACGCCTGGCGGTGACTTTGATCCTCGCCGAGGCCGTGGAATCCCTCGACCGAGGCGCGGGTGTGGGTGCCGCGCACCCACTGGCTGGAAGCGCGCCAGGTAAAGCGGGCCGCCTCGCGGGCGCCGGTCAGGGCCTCGCGGGCGCCGAGCAGCGCCTGTACATTGACGCCGTTGTCGGCGGTTCCGGATTGCATGTTGATCTCGCTGTTCATGGAAAAGCTCCTGTATTGATGGGTTGGTAAGTTGTCAAACGAGCCCGGGTGTGGCCATTGGACGGAAATAACTGTGTACTTGGTGCGTGTGATCGAGCGTGAAAAAGAGCGTGGTATTTCGGCGGGAGCGCCGTGGGCCGGGATCCGGCCCTCGGTGCAGGGCAGCCCCTCAGGCCGCCCGGCGCCGACGGGTCGACGGCGAGTCCGTGATGTGGGCGACTATCGCCGTGTTGACCGGTTCCGGGTGCGTCAACGGCAGCATGTGGCCGGCACCGGCCACGTTGACCAGCGAAGCACCGGGAATTTGTTTGGCCAGCATCGCCGCTACCCGGCGCGCCGATTGTGGCGACCGTGCACCGCGCAGGACCAGCACCGGAAAATCGAATCGCCGTCGATAGGTATCCAGCGTGGTGGGTTCGTGGATGGCGGCGTGGAAGTCCAGCACCACCTTGGGGGCGTGGCGACTGAGCCGGCGCTGCGTTTCCGGTTGCATGCGCTGCCAGGCGCCGTCGCCGTTCCAGTAGTCGACGAAAAGGCCCATGGCTTGGTGGTAGTCACCGCTCCTGATCCCCTCTACCATGGCCCCGGCGAGCCGCCGTACCGAGTCGAGGATACGACGGTCGGCTGCCACGCCCTCACCCAGCACGTGGAACGCCACGGGCTCGACCAGGGTGAGACTCCTCACCCGCCAGGGCTGCTCGACGGCGAGCCGCAAGGCCACTGCACCGCCATAGGAATGCCCCACGATGTGCAATGCATCGGCGTCGTCGGGCAGCGCGGCTGCCGCCAGCCCGGTCTCCGCGGCCAGGTTCAGTGCTCCGGGACCCGTCCATGACGGCGCGCTGCCGTAACCGTACAAATCCGGGGCAATGGGGCAGAGGCCGTCACCGAGCATTCCGGCCAGCCGGTCCCACTGTCGCCCGGAGCTCGCCGAGCAATGCAGCAGCAGGACCGGCTGGTCCGCAGCCCCGGTCGCGATCGAAACTTCTTTCACGATCCCTGCCTCCTTCGCGGCACGGCGGTTCAACCGCCGAAGCCGTTCGAACGCCGGACCTGCCGGACCCAGGCGTCCGCCTGTTCCCGGGCATGTTCACGGGCTACCGCGCGGATGTCCTCGCCCTGCAAGCCTATGTCCCGCAGGATGTCGGGCGAAAGTTGCAACAGCTCGGCGGCGGTCTCGCGTTCCCAGTAGGCCCGATGCATTGAACCGATGATGCGGAGGACCGCCCGTGTCACGCTGGAAGCAACCCGCCTGGCGACAGCAGGTGCCGGTGTCGTGTCGACCGCCGCGAGGTGGTCGCTCAAGGTCGTTTCGGTGTTCCTGGTCTTTGTCCTGGAATCAAGTTGTCGAAAGGCGCCGTTCAGGGCCTGAAGGGTGACGCTGCTGTCGGCGGCAGGGATCCGCATGTTCATTTCGCCGTTCATGGCATTGCTCCTGTATAGAATGGTTGTCGAGTCGTCCGGCGAACCCGGGTGAGGGCCATCGGACGGGAGCAACTCTGGGCCCGGTGCGTGTGACCGAGCGTGAAAGCGAGCGTGGAATTTACTGGCGGGAGGGAAATTGGGCCGCTAAGGCCTCAGGGCGCGTAGCGGCGCACCGCCCACACCCGTTCGACTGGCATGCCGGCCTCGCGCTGGGCGATGCGCGCCGACTCGGCGTCGGGGGCGTGGTAGAAACAGATCATGCGCCGGCGGTCCGCGGCGAACAGGGTGCGCACGAAGCGCACCCGGTGAATCTCGAGGCAGCCACTGCCGGCGTCCTCCAGGGCCTGGATGGCGGCGAAATCGACCGGCGCATCGAAGCGCCGGCTGACCGCAACATTGATCGAACCGATATCCTCCATCGCAAATCCCGGGGGATCGTGGACGGTGGCCGACCAGGCGCGGCCCTCGTCGATTCCGGCCTGACGTGACACGATCCGCACCGATTCGGCGTCCGGCGCGGTGTAGTGGCACACCATGTTGCGGCCGTCCAGCGACAGCACGCTGCCGTGCCACGTGACCCGGTGCATTTTCATGCAGCCGGACGCGGCATCGAACATCGCACGCAGGTCCGATTCCGTGCGCGGTTCCGGAAAATCCCTTTCGACGACGACCTCGGTCACGCCCGCTGCGCCTCGGCGCGCGTGGCGTCGGCCAGCACCCTGGCGGTGATTTCCGCGCTCCAGGCCGCGGCGCCGGCGTTCTGCAGCCGCACCACCTCCGCGCGCAGCCGCGCAGCCTGTTGCGAATCCCCCGCTGCCAGGTAACAGCGCGAAAGCACCGCGCTGCTGATCAGCATCTCGGTGGCGCGTTCGAGGACCTCGGCATACTCGAGTGCCTCGGCGGCGCGCTCGACGCCGCGGTCGTGGCGGCCGCGCTGGCATTCGACCACCGCGGCCCGCGACAGCACGTAGGCAAGGCGATGCTTGGCGTCGGCGGCGCGCAACTCGGCCAGGGCGGCGTCGAGCCCGGCGGGCTCGTCTTCGCGCTGGAACGCGCACAGCCCGATCATCGCGCGAGCGAATGGTCCTTCGCTGCCCTCGCGCAGCCGTTCGGCCAGCGCTTCCAGTTCCTGGCAACGCTGCTCGGCCTCGTCGTGGCGCCCCTGCTGCAGGCACAGCATCGCCAGGTATTCGACCGCCAGGTACTCGTTGAGGCGATCGCCGCACGACCGGCACAGGGTGCGCGCCTCCTGGAACAGTTCCTCGGCCTCGTCGAGACGGTTCTCGTGAAAACGAAGCATGCCGAGACCGGTGGGAATGGCGTGGTGGGTGACGCGCTCGCGCCGCGCCCGGGCGCTGGCCTCCATCAGCATCGCCCCGGCCTGGCCGAGGTCGCGCTCGAGCATTACCAGGCACTTGGCGGTCTCCGCCATGCCGACGATCTGTACCTGGTCGAAACCGCCCCGGGCCACCCGCATCGCCTGCATGGTCTGTTCGCGGGCGGCGTTCCAGTGGCCGTGTTCCCAGCGTAGCCAGGAGGCCATGTGGTAGCCGAGACGGGCGTGCTCGACGGCGCCATGGTCGAGCGCTTTTCCTGCCAACTCGGCATAGTGCTCGGCGGCCGCTTCCCAGTCCTCCAGCGGCTCCGCGGCCATGAGGATGTCGTTGAGATCGATCTCGAGGCAGACGCGCTCCGGCTCGGGCATCTGCCCCGCGAACTGCAAGCCCCTGCGCGCCAGGGACTGGGCATCGTCATTGGCGAAGAAGCGCAGGCACAGCCGCCCGGCGGCCACCAGGGCACGCGCCGCCAGCGCGCGATCGCCGCTCTGCAGGGCGTGATGGGCAAGCTCGGCGGCGCGCGCCAGGTCGGGGGTCGCCTCGGCCTCGAGCGCTTCGGCGATGCGCCGGTGCATGACCTGGCGACGCAGCGGCGAGACGTCGGCGTACACCGCCTGGGCGATGCAGTCGTGGGCGAAGCGCAGTTCCGCGCCGTCACCGCGTAGCATGGCGCGCTGCCGCGCATCCTCCAGCACCTCGCCGACCGTGACCATGTCGACATTGGTGAAGTCGGCGATCTTGCCGACCTCGATGCGCGGATTCAGCACCGCCGCCCAGCGCAGCACCTCGGCGCCCTCGACGCCGAACCGCGCCAGCCAGTCCTGCACCAGTTCACTCAACGAACTGCCGCTGCTGCCGCGAATCTCGGCGCGCGCCAGTTCGATCGCCAGCAGCGGATTGCCGCCGGCCTCGGCGGCCAGGCGCCCGGCCTTCGCGCCCGGCACCACCGCCTTGATCAGCGCCGCCGTGTCACTCGCGTTCAGCGGCTCCAGCTCGATTTCGGAGAGCATCCGCTCGCGGCGCAGCCCGCGCAGGGCCGCCAGCATCGGCACATTGTCGCGGAGTTCGCCGTCGCGCGCCGCAACGACGCCCAGCACCGGCCGGTCGCGGTTCATACGCACGACGTAGTGCAGGGCGGCCGCGCTGGACTCGTCGCACCAGTGCACATCGTCGAACAGCAGCACCAGCGGCCGCGACGTCGCCTCCCTGGTCACGAAGTCGTTGAGCCGCGCGAACAGGCGGTCGCGGTTGGCCTCTTCTCCACCGCCGAATATCTCCTCGACATGGCCCTCGCCGAGGTCGCGCAGCGCATCGATCCACAGACCGAACGGCCGGAACGCGTCGGTCTCGTAAGCGCCAGCCCGCAGCACCAGCGCCTCGCTCTGCCGGGCCAGCTCGATCAGGTGATCCATGAGCCGCGTCTTGCCGAGTCCCGGGGCGCCGCGCAGTATCATCAACCCGGCGCGGCGGCGGGCGACGCCGTATTCGAAGGTGCGGGTGATCTGCGCCACTTCGGCCTCGCGCCCGACCAGTACCCGGCCGGCGCGCCCACGCGGCGCCGGTTCCCCGGACGGCGCAATCGGTGCGCCCGGCGCAGCCGGGATCTCCTGCGCGCGCGGCGGCGGCCGGTCGATACGCGGCGGGCGCCGCGCCGCCAGCATCGCCGCCGACGGCTCGATGCCAGCCTCTTTCAGGATGCGCAGGCCGAGGCGGTACTGTTGGTCGGCCTCGTCCGGCCGGTGGGCCGTGGTGAGCAGGCGTATCAGGGCGGCGCGGTAGCGTTCCTCGTAGGGCGAAAGGCCGACCAGCGCGCGGGCGTGTGGCAGCGCGCGCAGGGGATCGTCCTCCAGGCGCCGCAGCAGCTCGATCAGCAGGGCCTCGCGGTCTCGCAGCGCCTGCTCGCGCTCGGCCACGCACCAGCTGTGGAATTCGTGGAAATTGGAGAACTCGAGGCCTTCAAGGAAGTTGCCGCGGTAGCCGGCAGCGATCGCCTCGAGATCGTCCAGTGATCTCGACTGGAAGCCTCCGCGCGCCAGTGCACGCAACTCGACGACATCGATCGAGACATCGCCGGCCTCGATGCCCACGCTCGAGCGGTCGGCGACCAGCCGCGGATGACCGTCGTCGTCCACCAGCCGGCGCAGCTTGGACAGGCTCCAGCGCAGCGAACCGCGCGGGTCATCGGGAATCTCCCAGAGCAGCTCACACAGGTGTTCGCGGCGAAACCTGCGCGGCTGCAGGCTGAGATACGCCAGTAGGGCGCGGGTCTTCCTGGACGGCGGCAGCGTCAGGGGCCTGCCGTCCCGCAAGACCTCGAAGTCGCCGAGAAACTTCAACTCGAGCGCTGCCATGCCGGGAAACCGCGGGTAGGGGCGGTCACTATAAGCCTCCACTTGCAA
The DNA here is from genome assembly GCA_030432755.1 of Gammaproteobacteria bacterium. Classification (GTDB taxonomy): domain Bacteria; phylum Pseudomonadota; class Gammaproteobacteria; order Arenicellales; family Poriferihabitantaceae; genus VYFG01. The sequence continues at coordinate 108,826 of JAUILZ010000002.1, forward strand.
CGCGACAAGGCTTGATTCCATTGATCCGCTGCGCGCGAAACCAGATTCCACGGTGACTAAAACGGTGGCTCAACCGGTTCGCGACGAGGATGGCAGCATCGCAACGACGCTCAATCACATGGAGACCACCATGCCGCGCTATCACGACATCCTCGAAACCATCGGCAACACCCCGCTGGTGCGCATCCACAAGCTCACGCCGGAGCACGTCAACCTCTACGTCAAGGTCGAATCCTTCAACCCACTGGGATCGGTCAAGGACCGCATGGCCCTCGCGGTCATAGAGGCCGCCGAACGCAGCGGCGAATTGAAGCCCGGGCAGACGGTGGTCGAGGCCACCAGTGGCAACACCGGCATCGGCCTGGCCATGGTCTGCGCCCGCAAGGGTTACCCGCTGGTACTGACCATGGCCGAGAACTTCAGCATCGAGCGGCGCAAGTTATTGCGCTTCCTCGGCGCCCGGGTGGTGCTGACGCCGGCGGCCGACAAGGGCACCGGAATGCTGGCCAAGGCGGCTGAACTGGCCGAGACCCACGGCTGGTTCCTGTGCCGACAGTTCGAGAACGCGGCCAACGCCGAGGTGCACCAGCGCACCACCGCGCAGGAGATCCTGCGTGACTTCGACGGCGAACGGATCGACGCCTTCGTGTCCGGTTTCGGCACCGGCGGCACGCTGCTCGGCGCCGCGCGCGGCCTCAAGGCGGCCGACCCGGCGATCCGCATCGTGGTCGCCGAACCCGACAACTCGCCGCTGCTGGGCAGTTGCATCGCACAGCCGAGGGACGCCAACGGCGGGCCCAGCGCCAGCCACCCGAGATTTCGCCCGCATCTGATGCAGGGCTGGAGCCCGGACTTCATCTCGCGGCTCGCCGAGTCAGCGGTGTCCGAGGGGCTGGTCGACGAGGTCGTGCCGGTGTCAGGGAGCGATGCCATGCGGCTGTCGCGCGAGCTGGCGCGCCGCGAGGGCATATTCGCCGGTACCTCCAGCGGCGCCACCCTGGCCGCGGCCCTCGACGTCTCTCGCCGCGCGGCGGCCGGCAGCAATATCGTCTGCATGCTGCCGGACACCGGCGAGCGCTACCTGTCGACACCGCTGTTCGAGGACATTGGCGTCGACATGAACGACGAGGAGATGGCGCTGTCGCAGTCGACGCCGCGGTGCCGCTTCGAGGTCGTGACACCCGTCGAGGCGCCCGCACCCGCCGCGGCTATCTCGAGTCCGGTCGTGGATGCCGACGCCGAGCGCTACTTCGACGACGTCATCGCCGAACCGGTGGTGATGTTCGCGCTCGAGTGGTGCGAGTACTGCTGGTCGGTGCGCAAGCTGTTCACCCGGCTCGGCGTCGCCTACCGCAGTATAGACCTCGATTCGGTGGCCATGCACGAGGATGACTTCGGCGGCCGGGTCCGCGCGGTTCTGGGCCGGCGCACCGGCGTGCCGACAATCCCGCAGGTGTTCATTAAAGGCGCCCACCTCGGCGGCGCTACCGACCTGTTGGAGGCAATGCACGACGGCTCCCTGCAGGCGCTGCTGCGCGCCGGTGGCATCAGCTTCGACGAAAGTGCGGACTTCGATCCCTATACGCTGCTGCCGCAGTGGATGCAGCCGCGCAAGAGCGCCTGAACCTGTAACCGGAGCGAAACCATGCCTACTCCAACCGTGCCGGTCCTCGATATCGGCAGACTGATGGAACGCGCCACCCTCGCCGAGCTCGACGCCGCCTGCCGTGACTGGGGCATCTTCCATGTCGTCGGGCATGGCATCCCGGACGCGGTCACGGCGCAGTTATTCAGCCAGGTGCGCGCGTTCTTCAGCCGTCCGCTTGAGGAAAAGCGCCGTATCGAGCGTAGCGCCAACAATCCCTGGGGATTCTTCGATCGCGAGCTGACGAAGAACCGCCGCGACCTGAAGGAGATTTATGACGTAGGCCCCGCCGGCGGCGCCACCATCGCGCCGCAGTGGCCTGACGACATGCCGGGCTTCCGCGACGCGGTGCAGACCTGGTACCGCTACAGCGAACGCCTCGCGCGGCGACTGCTGGACGCGATCGCGGTGAACCTCGGTGTCGTCCCCGACGTGCTGGAGAGCGCCATCGGCAAGGACCACACCAGCTTCCTGCGCCTCAACCACTACCCCGCCGCCACCGGTGACGCGGCCGGCGAGCACGGACTCGGCATTAGTCCGCACACCGACGCCGGCGCGCTCACCGTGCTACGCCAGGACGACCAGCCGGGCCTCGAGGTGTTGCGCGATGGCGCCTGGCACCTCGTCGAACCGCGCCCCGACGCCCTGGTTATCAATATCGGTGACGTGGTCCAGGTGTGGTCGAACGACCGCTACATGGCCGCGCTGCACCGGGTGCTGGCGAGTGGCGCGACCCCGCGTTTCAGCGTGCCGTTCTTCCTCAATCCGGCCTATCGCGCCGACTACGCGCCGCTGCCGACCACAGTCTCGGCCAACCACCCGGCCCGCTACCGGGCAATCAACTGGGGTGAGTTCCGTGCCCGCCGCGCAGCCGGTGATTACGCCGACCACGGCGAGGAAGTGCAGATCGCGCAGTACCGGGTTTCTGCATAGAGGATTCGACACCACGACATGCCGGATTGGCGATCGGGCACGGGTTCGACTCAGCGATAACGGATCCCGGTGATCCAGTAGGTCTGCGCATTGCCACCGATATGCACCACGACCTCGTCGTCCACCTGCTTCTTCAGCAGCGCCCGCGCCATGGGTGAGTCCACGCTGATATAGCCCTTCGAGGAATCGCTCTCTATCTCGTCGCCGCCGACGATGCGGTATTCCAGTGGCGTGCCATCCTCACGTTCCAGGCCGACCCAGGCGCCGAAGTACACCAGCGCCTCGTTGCCCACGCGATCAACGACGGTGAGATCCGGCATACGTTTCTGCAGGTAGCGGATGCGGCGATCGATCTCGCGCAGCTGTTTCTTGCGGTAGATGTACTCCGCGTTCTCGGATCGATCGCCCTCAGCGGCGGCGGCGGACAGCGCCTGGGTCACCTCGGCGCGTTTCTTCCAGATCGCCTTTTCCTCCGCCTGCAGCGCGGCAAAACCCTCGGGAGTGATATAGGGAGACGACGCCATGGCTTGTCGGATCAGGAAGTTTCGCCTGGCGGGACCGCCGCATGTCCACCGAATCCCGCCAGGGTCGCGGTCGCCTGCTCCTGCTGCAGGCGCCACATCTGCGCGTACAGCCCGCCCTGCGTTACAAGTTCCGTATGCACACCGCGTTCGACGATGCGTCCATGGTCGAGGACGATGACCTGGTCAGCGTGGATGATGGTGGACAGCCGGTGGGCGATGACCAGCGTGGTGCAGTTCTCGGCCACCCGTTCGAGCGCGTCCTGGATCGCCTTCTCCGATCGACTGTCCAGAGAAGACGTGGCCTCGTCGAACACCAGGATACGCGCGCCCTTGAGCGCGGTGCGCGCGATCGCCACGCGCTGCTTTTCGCCGCCGGAGAGCTTCAGGCCGCGTTCCCCCACGAGGATGTCATAGCCCTGGGGATGGCGTTCGATGAAGTCGTCGATCTGGGCAACCCGGGCGGCTTCCCGGATCTCTTCGGCGCTGGCGCCGGGGCGGCCATAGCCGATGTTGTAGCCGATGGTGTCGTTGAACAGCACCGTGTCCTGGGGCACGACTCCCATGACGGCGCGCAGGCTGTCGAGTTCGATGTCGCGGATGTCCTGGCCGTCGATGGTGATACGACCCTCGGAAGGATCGTAGAACCGCAGCAGCAGACGCGCGAGGGTGGACTTGCCCGCGCCCGATGGACCCACCACCGCCAGCATTTGCCCACCGGGGATGGTGAAGCTGATGTCCTCGAGCGCCGGGCGGTCGTCCTGGAAGCGAAAGGATACGTTCTCGAAACGCACCTCGCCGGAAGCAAGTGAAAGCGGCCTGGCATCGGGCGCCTCGATCACCTCCGGCTCGACGTCGAGCAGGTCGAACAGCTTCTGCATGTCGATCAGCGAGTGATTGAGGTCACGATAGAGCGAGCCGAGGAAGCTGAGCGGGATATAGAGCTGGATCAGGAAGGCGTTGATCATCGCGAAATCCCCCAGCGTGAGCTCTCCCGCCACCACGCCATTCGCCGCCATGATCATCAGGATCGTCATGCCGACCGCGATGATGAAACCCTGGCCCGCGTTGAGGAAGGACAGGGAAAAGTTGCTCTTCAGGTTGGCCTCGACCCAACCACCGAGCGCGTCGTGATAGCGTACCCGCTCGGTGGCCTCGTTGCCGAACACCTTCACCGTCTCGTAGTTGAGGAGCGAGTCGAGCGCGCGGGTATTGGCGTGGGACTCGGCCTCGTTCATCTCCACCCGGAAGCGGGTGCGCCAGCGGGTGACGAGCCAGGTGAACACCGCGTAGACCGCGATCACGCCGATGGTGACGAGCACGAAGCGGATGTCGAGCTGGCGCCACAGGATCACCAGTACCGCGGTGATCTCGAGCAACACCGGCACGATGTTGAAGACGATGATTCGCAGGAAATAACCGATCGCGGTGGTGCCGCGTTCCACGTCGCGTGACAGCGCGCCGGTTTTGCGGTCGAGGTGGAAGCCGAGGGAGAGGCGATGCAGGTGGCCGAACACCTCCAGCGATACCCGGCGGATGATCTCCACGCTGGCGCGGATGAACACCACGTTGCGCAGTTCGTTGAAGAGGATCGCGCCGAAGCGCAGGGCGCCGTAAGCCACGAGCAAGGCCAGTGGCAGCACCAGAATGGCATCGGCACCATCCACGTCCATGGCGTCGATGATCTGCTTCAGCACCACCGGCACCGCCACGTTGGCGAGCCGCGCGGCCACCAGGAACACGAGGCCGACGGCGATGCGCCAGCGGTACCCCCACAGGTAGGGCACGAGTTTGCGCGCCGCGCGCCAGTCGCCCCGGTCCGCGGTGGTGATTCGAGAAGGTGGCGCCATGGTGAGTGTCTGTCTCCGGTAAATATCAGGCTTCCAGGATCGCCTGAAGACGGGCGCGATCGCCGGGACCGAGCAGGCCCTCGCCATCGGCGAGTGCTAGTGTACGAAGGCCCATGACGCGGTACACCTGGGCCAGGCTCTCATCGAGCGATCGAAGCGTCTCGAGCTCCCGCGCCACCAGCTGCCAGTCACCACGAGCGATGGGCCCGGTAAGGCTCGCGGCGGGCCCGCGTGCGATCACGTTTTCCAGTGTGTTGCGCAGGATCGGCGCCGCGATTTCCGCGGCGGTTGGCGCGTCGATCCCCGCCCGCCCATAGGTCTCGATGCCGGCCGCAACCAGCGCGTTGACGTAGTTGCTCACCATCACGCTGGCGGCATGGTAGACCAGCTTGCTGCCGGGTGCGATGGAAAAGGTGCGCCCGCCGATGGCGTCGAAGGCCGGGCGAAGTACTTCCAGCGCGGCCTCGTCCCCCTCGCAGGCGCACCAGGTGCCGGGGAAGTCTGCCACCGACTGCGCGAAATCGCCAAAGCTGCGCAGCGGGTGGATGCTGGCCACCGGCCCGACGAGGCCCGCCGTACGCAGCACGGCAGATTCCGCGGCGCCGCCGAGATGAAAGGCAATCGTCCTGTCATCGGCAAGCCCGCTGCCGGAAAGTCGCGCGGCGAGATCGCCCACGAACTGGTCCGGGGCGGCCACGAGAAATATATCCGCCGGGGCGATCGCCCTGAAACCGGCCACCGGCTCGCCCCCACCCATCTGTTCCGCCGCCTCCCGGGCGGAATCGAGGGAGCGGGTCAGCACCTGGCCGAGCTCCAACTGGCCCGATTCGCGCCACAGGCGCCCGAGCACGCGACCCGCGCGGCCGCAGCCGAGAAAGCTGATGCACAGCATCTATTGTGTTACTGCTCCTGAGTTGGTCGAAGTATTGACCATACCAGCCGATTTGCAAGCCGGCACGCGGGGGATATCCCCTTTCCAGTAAAATACCCGCCGCATTGCTTCAGCGGTAGACAACCGGACCACCAGCCTTCAATAACCCGATCAGAATCATCTCGAACCGGACTCCGGATTCCGGGCACAGAACGAATTTATGAAATACCTCAGCTACGAATACCAGGGCAGCCGCGAGGTCGGTCGCCTCGACGACGACGGCCAGACCATCCACCGGCTGGATCTCTCCGCGGATGACGCCTACCGCGGACTGATGTCGCTGGCCGAAGCCGCCGCGCGTGGCGATACCGGGCCGGGCGACAGCGGTGAGACCCGCGCGCTGGAGGATGTCGTCGTCAAGGCGCCTTTCCCGGCGCCCCGGCGTAACGTGTTCTGCGTCGGCAAGAACTACTACGACCATGCGCACGAGTTTTCCAATAGCGGTTTCGACTCCAGCGCCGCCCAGGGCTCCGTGCCGAAGGTGCCGATCATCTTCAGCAAGGTGCCGGAATGCGTGAACGACCCGGAAGCGCCGATCCCGGTGTATCCCGACGTCAGCACCGCCATCGATTACGAGGCGGAACTCACCATCGTTATCGGCAAGGGTGGCCGGGGTATTAGCAAGGCCGACGCCCTCTACCATGTCTGGGGCTACACCGTCATCAACGACGTCACCGCGCGCGACCTGCAGGGCTCCCACAGCCAGTGGCTGATCGGCAAGTCCCAGGACGGCTTCTGCCCCATGGGCCCGCTGGCGGTGACCGCGGACGAGGTAGACCTGGAAAACGCCGGCATCCGCACCCGGGTGAACGGCGAGCAACGCCAGGACTCGAAACTCGGCCTGCTCATCTTCGACGTGCCCACGTTGATCGAAACCCTCTCCCGCGGCATCACCCTCTACCCCGGCGACCTCATCGCCACCGGCACCCCCGCCGGTGTAGGCATCGGCTACAAGCCGCCGAAATACCTCAAGGACGGCGACGTGGTGGAGGTGGAAGTGGACGGCATCGGCACCCTGCGGAATACCATCGTTTACCAGGGTTGAGCGGTCCTGGTTGACAAGGGCATCGCCGCTCCCCGGCGGTCTCCTCCCGGAACTTTCAGCACCTCCCCTGACATGGACGCCTGCCTTCGCTGGCGTTTCGTGCCCCTGTTCCGCTGGCGGTTCGGAATGCTCCTTGGTCGCGCTTACTGGGGTCGGAAACCGGAGTTGGCCACTCCGTAATCCCAGCGAAAGCTGGGATCCATGCGCCGGGTGATGCAATAGTTGCTATATTCGCATCCGCAATGCTGCATTCCTGCAGCATTCGACTATCCGCAAATCTGTCCCTTCACTGGACGCCGGAAATTCATCACGTGAATTCAAGGTGTTAAGAGGATCCCGCCTTACCGGCGCATGCTGGCACAGATATTGCATGCACAGTTGACCGTTACCAGAGCGCGATCCACATGGCCCAGAAATCGAAACGAGGTCGTCCCGCGGACCTGAAGGCGGAAATCGAACGCCTTGCCGCTGAAAAAGTGCGCATCGTCCATGTCGGTATCTACGACTACATGGGCACCTTCCGCGAGCGCCGGCTCAAGCTGGAGGACGTCGCCTCCGTGTTCCACGGCGACGGCACCTTCGTCAACGTTCTGCCGCAATGGGATGCCGCGGAGAGCGTGTTCGGCGACGTGGAATTCGTCGGTGAGCACGTGGAGATCGATCCGCGCTCGATCCGCCGCTACCCGTTCGAACCCCATGCCTGCATGATGGTGGCCGACTACGCGGGGGATTCGGCGGCGCTGTCGTCGCGGCGCCTGCTGCAGGCCCAGGTGGACAAGGCGGCTTCCATGGGCTTCGGCGTGCGCGCGGCGATGGAGTCGGAATTCTTCGTCCTCGAGGAAGAAGCAACCTCTCTACGGGACAGCGGGTTCTCCTCCACCCGTTCCTTCGCCCGGGACAACCGCTGCTGGGCTGGCGAGAGCGCCGCGACCCACGTAAAGTTCGTGCGCAAGCTCGAGAAGGTGTTGCACAAGGGCGGTATCGACCCGCTGTCGCTCAGTCTCGAACTCGGGCCGGGCTGCTTCGAGATCACGATGCACCACGCCGACCCCGTGCGCGCGGCGGAGGACCACCTCGCGGCGAAGATGTTCATCAAGGCCTTCTGCCGCCAGAAAGGCCTGACCGCCTCCTTCATGGCGCAGCTCGGCAGCGGGTTCCCCGGCCTGTCCCAGCATCCCCACGTGTCGCTGGTCGACCTGGAATCCGGCCACAACGTGTTCCATGCCGGCAAGTCCAAACTCGGCATGAGCAAGATCTTCCAGCATTTCATCGGCGGCATGATGCAGATGATGCCGGCGGGAATGCCGCTCACGCATCACAATCCGAACTCTTACCGCCGCCATGCGCCGGGCAACTGGGCGCCGAAGTCGGCCTCCTGGGCGCGCGAGAACTATTCCGCCGCGATCCGGGTGGTCACCACCGCAAAGGATCGCTGCCGGCTGGAATATCGCCTGCCCGGCGCGGACGCGAACCCGTATCTCAACCTCGCCTTCATCCTGGGCGCCGGGCTCTGGGGCGTGGAGAACAACTGCAGGCTTCCGCAGGAGCTCGCCGGCGGCGGTCCCGCCGACGCGAGTGATGCGGGCGCCCCGCTACCCCACGACCTCTACAGTGCGCTCCGGAACCTGGAGCAGTCCCCCGAGGCGGCGTCGATCTGGGGAGAACAGTTCCTCCAGCACTTTGTTAAAGCAATCCGCCAGGAAGAATCAGCCATCCGGCGCGAAGTCAGTGCGGCGGAGCGCGCCCGGTACCTGGAAATCGTCTAGACATCCATCGAGTGACAACAAGAGCCAAAGTATGAGTGACCTGCAGAACTACCTGAACGACCCCGAGCGCGACAAGCTGGTCGCCGACGTGCGCAAGAAGATCGATGAACTGGGCATCTCCGCCATCTACTACCAGTACGTCTCGATCACCGGCCGTATCATGGGCAAGACCATACCGGCGCGGCACTGGGAACACGCGGCATATTCGGGGATGCAGACCTGGCTCGGCGGCGTCACCAACGTGTTCGCGGACAAGGAGGGCAACCTGATCGGCTTTCCGCCCAATGCCTCGGAACTGCTCGCCCTGCCGGACCCGGACACCTTCTGCCAGTTGCCCTGGAACAAGCGCATCGCGCGCGTGTTCTGCACCGTGTTCTTCAGCAAGGAAGATCCCCATCGCCCTGAGGAATACCTCGACGCCGACACCCGTGGCAACCTGCGCCGGATGCACAACCAGTTCGAATCCGATCACGGCCTGCGCATGCGCGTCGGCTGCGAACCGGAGATGTTGTGGCTGAAACCCGGCGACGACAAGAAGCCCTATTACGGCACCACCAAGCCCTATGCCTATCACATCGAGCAGTTCGAGCAACTGTCCGATGTCTGGCTCAAGGTCTACGACTATTCCATCGCCATGGGACTCGACATGATCCAGGGCGACCACGAGGACGCGCCGGGACAGATCGAGCTCAACTTCCAGTACGATGACGCGCTCCGCACCAGCGACCGGATGACCACCTACCGCCAGATCTGCGCCCAGGTCGCGCGCGAGTTCGGCCTCATCGCGGTATTCATGTCGAAGCCCTACATGGGCATGCCGGCGAACGGCTGCCACCACAACATCTCCCTCTGGAGCGGCGGCGAGAACAAGGTCGTCCCGCTGGTGGGCGATAGCGCGCCCGGCATGGACGAGGTGTTCACCTACACCTCCGGCGGGACCAACGAGTTCCGCGACAGCAAGGAGGTATGGATGCCGTCGACGGTGGGCCAGCACGCGCTCGGCGGCATGCTGGAACACCTCGACGCGCTGGTGGCCATCGGCGCGTCCACGGTGAACTCCTATCGCCGCCTCAACGACACCGGCATGTGGGCGCCGGTGGGCCATAGCTGGGGCCTGCAGAACCGCTCCTGCGCCATCCGCGTCTCCAGCCCGGACCGTTTCGAATTCCGCTGCGTCGACTCCATGGTCAACCCCTATCTGCTGCAATGCGCGTTGCTGAAGGCGATGAGCGACGGCATCAGCAACAAGATCGACCCGGGCCAGCCCGAGGAGCGCAACTTCGTCGACGTGGTCAACTCGGAAGAAAACGTGAAGCGCATTCCCACCACGTTGCGCGACGCACTCGACGCCCTGGCCGTGGACGACGTCGTCAAGACCGCCCTGCCGGGCGACCTGCACGGCATCTACGACTGGTACAAGCGCGACGAGTGGAACAAGTTCATTTGGGAAACTTCCGACTGGGACGTCAAGACATACCTCGACTGTCTCCCCTAAGGCATTTCAGTAGCACGGTGCTGCCCATGTTCAACCTGACCCAATCACAGATCGATAGCTTCAACGAGGACGGTTTCCTTATCGTCGAGAACCTGGTGGACGGGGATACCGTCGAAAACCTCCGTCAGTGTTACGAGCAACTGTTTCGCGGGGAATTCGAAACCGGCATCTCTCCCGACGAGGTCAACTGGCAGGAGGCGACCGGCGACCCGAGCCTGACCCGGCAGATCTGCAACGGCTGGAAAGCGAACCGCACCATCGCCGAGGTCATCATGCGCGAGGACATCGGCAAGGCCATCGCCACGCTGGGCGACTGGCCGGGCACACGCGTCATGATCGATAACGTGCTGTGGAAGCCGCCCCAGACCCGGCCGCTTGCCTACCACCAGGACAATGCCTACCTTGCCTGGTTCCAGCCGTCCGACCTGCTCAGCTGCTGGATCGCGCTCGACGACACCACCGCGGCGGGCGGCACCATCGAGTTCGTACGCGGCTCGCACAAGTGGCACCACAGCAAGCCCGAGGGCGAATTCCACGGGCCGAAGGACTACAAGCGCTACATGCTCCAGGCCGCAGAGCGCGAGGGCGTGGAACCGGAGATCGTCTACGTCGAGGTACCAAAGGGCGGCGGCTCGTTCCACCATGGCTGGACCTGGCACGGCTCCGGCGACAACCTGGGAACGAATCCGCGCCGCTCGCTGGTGCTGCACGGCATGCGCAGCGATACAAGTTATAACCCGGCGCATCTGAAAGAAGGCACGGGCCCGATCTACAGCCGTTACAAGCGCCTCGGCGACAACGTGATCGACGAGAACTATTTCCCGATCATCTGGACCCGGGACGGCTATCGGACCCCGGCGATCGACAGCTTCCTCCGCGGCTGGGAGCACTGACGCGCATCCCGATGGCGAAAGACGGCAACGACAAACAACTCCGGGCACTGCAGCTCGAAAACGACCTGCTGCGCAGCTTCTGGAACACGTCCAAGGACGCGCTCTGGTGCATCGAGTTCGTCGAGCCCGTCGACCTCAAGGCCCCGGACCTCGAGATCATTCGCCAGGTGTTCGAGAACGAATGCGTCTGGCGCATGTGCAACGCGGCGATGGCGCGCCTCTATCACCTGCCGGAGAACCTCGACTTCAACAAGCAGAACGTTCGTTTCGTCTTTCCGCGCAACAATGAGAACGAGGAGTTCATCCGCAAGCTGATCGCCTCGGACTTCAACACCGATGGCGTCATCTCACTCGACCAGGACTATTCCGGCCGCTACGTGCGCATGGAAAACGACGTGCGCGCCAAGATCGACCACCAGGGCATGATGACGCGCATGATGGGCGCCGTGCGCAACATCAGCCAGCACAAGGTGCGCGAGCAGGAGCTGCTCGACCAGGTGGAAACGATGTCCGCGGTCCTGAGCGCCATCCCGGATCCCGTCCTCGTGGTGGGCGGCGGCCGCAAGCTGCTCGCCGCCAACACCGCGTTCGAGCAGCTCGCCGGCTGGAAGCTGGACGACGTGGTGGGGCGCAACATCGACAGCGTCCTCAGGATCCCCGACAGCATCCTGCGCGACGACGCCATCGCGGTGGACCCCGGCGACCCGAAGAGCATCACACTGACGGTGTTCAGCGCGCTCGGGCGCGAACGCCCGTGCAGGGCGCATGTCTCCGCGATCGATACCGGCCAGGGGGACCAGTCGCTGGTGATCACGCTGCGCTGGAACGAAACCCATGAAGGCCGGTCTTCCGCGGCGCAGTCCGAGCGCAACATCCACCCGATCCGCAAACCGACGGTGGTCTAGCCATGCAATACCAACAAGTTGTTTGGCAGGGAACCCTTACGTGCCCGGGCTTCATTTACAGAAACACCAGCGAAAGCTGGTGTCCATGTAGCGGATTCGCAGAATGCGAGATGGATCCCAGCCTTCGCCGGGATTTCGTGCGGCGGGGTGTCTCGGAGCCCAGCCCTTCCGTGTGTGATCAGCCGGCATTGCGCGCCTGACTACCACGATGCAGTTCCAGCCAGCCAATTCCATCGACGAGCAGCGCAGCCTGGAATCACTGGTCGATCTCATAGCCACGGGCGCGTTCAACCTGTTCGTCGATCACCTGCCCGACGGCCTGCTGGTGCTGGACGACTCCGACCTCGCCATCGCGATCAACTCGCCGGCGCGCACCATGTGCCGGTTCGAGGAAGACGTGATCGGGATGCCCTTCGGGGAACTGATTGCCATCAGCGCGCTGGAGGAGGAAAGCCGGGAGCGGCTCGCCGGCGAACAGAACCGGCTGGAACTCCTGCTGCATTTCACCGACGGGCGCTCGGTGCTGGCGACACGCCGCACCCTGCGCGACCAGGCCGGCGAGAAGCACCTCAAGCTCCTCTTCCTGCGCGACCTGCACCTGTTCGATCACCAGCGCCGCAGCGCCTCCGGCGTGGCGCCGGGCAACCTGTTCCGCTTCCTGTCACAGCGTAGCGGCGGGCCCGACTTCGCGACCCAGCGGCAACTGGTGCCGGAACTCGATGCCCTGCTCGAGAACGGCAGCCGCGCGCTGCAGCAGGGTGCGCGATTGCTGCTGAGCGGAGAATCCGGATCCGGCAAGACCGAGATCGCGCGCTTCCTCCATCGCAGCATCGCCACCGCCGAGGAACCGTTCGTGCACGTCAACTGCGCCGCGATCCCGGAGAGCCTGTTCGAGTCCGAGATGTTCGGCTACGAGAAGGGCACCTTCACCGGCGCGCTGAGCACGGGCAAGGCGGGCCTCATCGAGGCCGCCAACGGCGGTACGCTGTTCCTCGACGAGGTGGGCGAGATTCCGCTGTCGCTGCAGGCCAAGCTGCTCAAGTTCCTCGAGGACGGCATCGTCGGCCGCATCGGCAGCCGGGTGGAGAAGAAGGCCTCGGTGCGGATCATGTCCGCCACCAACAAGGACCTGTGGCAACTGGTGGACGACCGGCAGTTCCGCAGCGATCTCTACTACCGCCTCGCGGTGATCAATCTCGAGGTGACGCCACTGCGCCAGCATCCCCCGCTCATTCGCCACCTCGTCGACTACTTCCTCGACAGGATCAATATCCTGCGCGAGCCGAAGCTGTCGCTCTCCACCGAGACGGTCAACCTGCTCTGCCGGTACGACTACCCGGGCAATATCCGCGAACTGCATAACGTCATCCAGCAGCTTTCCGTGATGGCGGGCGGGATCGCGCTGCCCGCGCACCTGCCGCCGCGTCTGCTGGAGCATTGCGGGTACGCGCCAGGCGCAGTCCCGCAGCCTGGAACGGATTCCAATGCAAGACCCCTGAAGGAACTGGTGAAGGAATACGAAACCCGCCTGATCAACCAGGCGATCGAGGAGCATGGAAGCAAGCGCAAGGCCGCGGACGCGCTGGGCGTCAACATCGGCACCATCGTCAGAAAGACGAAACAGTAACCCTGAACACAATATCCATTCCGGCCAACACCGCCATAACCCAAACCAAACCCTAGAGGACCCCTCATGAAAACCACTACTACACGCTGCCCGGCCCGCCTGAAGGGCGGACTCCTCGCTGCCTCCGTCGCGATGACACTCTCGGCAGGCACCGTATTCGCCGATGGCGAAGTCAATCTCCTGACCTGGGAAGGCTACGCCGACGACAGCTTCATCAAGCAGTTCGAGGAAGACTCCGGCTGCAAGGTCTCCGCCACCTACGTCGGTTCCAACGACGACTTCGCGCCCAAGCTCGCGGCTGGCGGCGGCGTCTACGACCTCATCACGCCGTCCATCGACACCACCAAGATCATGATCCAGGCGGGCTTCGTCGAGCCGGTGGATGTTTCGAAAGTCCCGCGCTGGGAAGAGATCTACGAGAAGTTCCGTACCTCGGAAGGTATCAACCACGACGGCGAGGTCTACGGCGTACCGTTCTCCTGGGGCTCCATCCCGTTCATGTACCGCGTCGACAAGTTCGACACCCCGCCGACCTCGCTGAACCAGTTGTGGGACTCCGAGCTCGACGGTCGCATCTCGCTCTGGGATGACAAGAGCGCCCTCTACGTCGCCTCGCGGGTGATCGGCAATATGGACATCTACAATCTCACCGACGAACAGCTCGAAGCGGCCAAGGCGAAGCTGATCGAGCAGAAGCCGCTGGTACGGAAGTACTGGGCCACCGCCGGTGAACTGGTGGACCTGTACGCCGCGGGAGAGGTCTGGATCTCCAACACCTGGGGCGGCTACCAGTCCGCGCTGCTCGCCGAGCAGGACATCGAGGTGCAGGAGTTCATTCCCGAGGAAGGCGCCGAGGGCTGGATGGACTCGTGGATGATCGTCAAGGATACGCCGAACCTGGACTGCGCCTACCAGTTCATCAACATGGCGATCTCCGAGCAGGGCCAGTGCGGCATGTCCAACGTGAATGGCTACTCGTCCACCAACGTGGTCGCGGCGAAGAACTGCATGTCCGAGGAGCAGTTCACCGCGCTTCACCAGGACGATGTCGATTACCTCGACTCGCTGCTGCTGTGGACCAACCTCGGTCCGCGCCTCGAGGCCTACACCAACACCTGGAACGCGGTCAAAGCCGCCAACTAGGCACCCCCTAAACGGGGACCGGGCGCCGGAAGTGTAGAATCACTTCCGGCGCTTCCGTATTAACTGAGTACTTCAAAAGCTGATCCTGAACCCGAGCATGAATCCCGTTATCAGCATCCGGAACATCACCAAGGCATTCAGGAAGGGACTCATCGCGGTCGACGACGTCAGTCTCGACGTCGAGGAGGGCGAGTTCATCACCCTGCTGGGGCCGTCCGGCTGCGGCAAGTCCACCATGCTGCGCATCATCGCCGGCTTCGAGGAGGCGGACAGCGGTTCGATCTTCCTCGCCGGCACCGACGTCACCGACTTCCCGCCCTACCGGCGCGAGGTCAACATGGTGTTCCAGGACTACGCCCTGTTCCCGCACATGAACGTGGCGCAGAACGTGGGCTACGGCCTGCGCGTGTCCGGCGTGCCGAAAGACCGGATCGCGCGCAAGGTAGAGGAAACCCTGGCGCTGGTGGAGCTTGCCGACAAGGCGGATAACCGGCCCTCGGAACTGTCCGGGGGGCAGCGCCAGCGGGTGTCTCTTGCCCGGGCGCTGGCGCGCGACCCGAAGGTGCTGCTACTGGACGAGCCGCTTTCCGCGCTCGACGCCAACCTGCGTGAAGCCATGCAGGTCGAGCTGAAGCACCTGCACGAGAAGCTGGGTATCACCTTCGTCATGGTCACCCACGACCAGACCGAGGCGCTCGCCATGGCGGACCGGATCGTGGTGATGAAGGACGGCAAGGTGTCGCAGTGCGGTACCCCTGCCGACCTTTACGACAAGCCCGCCAATCCCTATGTCGCGCGCTTTATCGGCACGGCGAATTTCATCGATGGGAAGGTAATGGGCGCCGACGATCGCGTCGTCGAGGTCCAGGCCGGAGCGGAGAAGCTGCGCATCGCCCGCGTCGACGGCTCGCCTGCTTCAGGCGACGTCAGGGTCTGTATCCGTCCGGAGAAACTTACCCTCGTAGCAAACGGTGTCTCCCCGCCCGCGGGCGAGAACCGCCTGTCGGGAACGGTGGACGAGATCCTCTACCACGGCGCCAATGCCCGGGTCAGGGTTGCCGTCGACGGCCAGGACCCCATGCTCGTGGATGTGCAGTTGAAATCCGCCTCACTGCGACAGCAATTGCCAGGAATCGGCAGCCCGGCCACGGTCTGCTTCAGCCGATCCGACGCAATGCTGTTCGGCGAAGACCGGGATCGATGAAGCTCTCCACCCGGAACCGGCTGTCCGCGGCGGGAATACTCTCACTGCCGGTGCTCTGGACCACCGTGTTCCTGTTCATCCCCTACGCGATCATCTTCACCTACAGCTTCTACCAGAAGCAGTTCCCGACGTTCGTGCCGGCGTTCCAGTTCGGCAACTACGCGCTCATCTTCACCGACCCGCAGTACGTGCAGGTGTTGCTGCGCACCGCCAAGATCGCGCTCATCGTCGCCGCTTGCGCCCTGTTCCTGGCGTACCCGTTCACCTATTTCCTGGTGTTCAAGATCAAGTCGCCGCGCGTGCGGCTGATGCTGTACATGGCGGTGATCGTGCCCCTGTGGGTGTCCTACCTGCTCAGGGCCTATACCTGGAAGACCATCCTCGGCAGCGAGGGCGTGCTGAATTCCTTCCTCGTGATGATCGGCGTGCTCGACCAGCCGAGCGACATCTTTCTCTACAACCAGTTCTCCATGGTGGTGACGCTCACCTACATCTTCGTGCCGTTCATGGTGATGCCGATCTACACCTCCATGGAGAAGATCCCGCGCAACCTGATCGAGGCATCCAAGGACCTCGGCGTGGGACCGTTCCGCACGTTTCTCAAGGTCACCCTGCCGCTGACCACCCCCGGCATCGTCGCCGGCGCCACGTTTACTTACTGCCTGACCTTCGGCGACTTCATCGCGTCGTTCCTGGTGGGCGGCCCGGACGGCCTGATGGTGGCCAACGTCATCACCTCCCAGTTCGGCGCGGCCCTCAACTGGCCCCTCGGCTCGGCGCTCGCGATCATCATGTTGATCGTGGTGCTGACCATCATCTCGCTGTCCGACCGGGTGGAACGCTCCGGCCGGCTCGACCTGGCGTAGCAGCACGATGACAACAAGTTATCTACCGGTGAAGCGCTACGAACCCGCACCGCGCCAGCATGGTATAACGAAACACCAGCGAAAGCTGGTGTCCATATCACAAGCCGTGCCCATGCCAAAAAAATGGATCCCAGCCTACGCTGGTATTTCGAGCAATTCCGAAACACCAGCGAAAGCTGGTGTCCATATCACCCGGCGCACACCAGTACAATGACCACCCGCGCCCGCAAGAACCCCACCACGGCCTCCACAATAGACCGGCTGGTCGAGCGCTTCAGCTCGATGTCCCTGGCGGGCTTCGCCGTCCTGGTGATGACCTTCCTGTACCTGCCGATCCTGATCCTGGTCATCTTCAGCTTCAACGACGACCGCTCCCTGACCCTGCCGCTCTCGGGTTTCACCACGCGCTGGTACGTGGCGCTGTTCTCCAATGAAGACCTGCTCGAGGCGATATTCAACAGCTTCTACGTGGCCACCGTGGCGACGGTGATCACGCTCATCATCGGCGTGCCGGCGGCCATCGCCCTCGACCGGATCGAGTTCCCGGGCAAGACCCTGTTCCGCCGCTTCGTCCTCCTGCCGATCGCCCTGCCCGGCGTGATCACCGGCGTCTCCATGCTCAACCTGTTCAAGCTCATGGGCATGAACCTGAGCCTCGAGACGGTCATCCTCGGCCATGCGACCGGCCTCGTCTCCATCGTCGTCACCCAGGTGTTCGCAAGGCTGCAGCGGATGAACCGCTCGGTGGAGGAAGTCTCCGCGGACCTCGGCGCGAAGCCCTGGCAGACCTTCTTCCTGGTCACCCTGCCCAACATCAAGACCGCGATCATCGGCAGCGCGCTGCTGTCGTTCACCGTGTCCTTCGACGAGATCCCGGTCACGTTCTTCCTCACCGGCCGCGACAACACCCTGCCGATGTACATCTGGTCGACCCTGCGGCGCGGCATCACCCCGGAGATCAACGCGGTGGGGACGCTGATCGTGCTCGGATCGCTGGTCCTGATCTTCATCTCCGTGAGAATGCTGCGCAATCCAGGAAACTAGAGACCGGTATGATGGAATGGCTCCAGTTCCCCGAGGGCATCAGCGCCCTCACCGGCTGGAGCATCGTCGCCCTTGCGATGATCACCGCGATGATCGGCGCCATGTTCGGCGTCGGCGGCGGCACCATACTTCTCGCGGTTCTCGCCACCCTGCTGCCGCCACTGGCGGTGATCCCGGTGCACGCCGTGGTCCAGATCGGCGCCAACACCAGCCGCGCGGCGCTCATGTTCCGCGACATCAAGTACGACACCCTCCTCCCCTTCGCCATCGGCACCGGCCTCGGCTCCGCCGCCAGCGGCCTCCTGTTCGTCGAGTTTCCACCCTGGACCGTGCAATACCTGGTGGCGGGATTCATCCTCTGGTCTGTGTTCGGCAAGATGCCCGCGGTAGGCGCCAACCACATCATCGGCGCCGGCGCATTCTCGGGCTTCCTCACCATCCTCGTCGGCGCTACCGGTCCCTTCGTCAGCGCCTTCGTCAAGGGGATGGGCCTGCCACGGATGAATCATGTCGCTACCCATGCCGCGATGATGATGATTCAGCATGGGCTCAAGATTGCGGTGTTCGGACTTTTAGGGTTCGCATTCGGCCCCTACATTCCTCTTATCGTGATGATGCTCGTGAGTGGGTTTATTGGCACCTTCACTGGGCGGGTGCTACTGGGTCGGATGGGGGAGCAAAACTTCCGGCCATTGCTGAATGCGATCCTGGTGTTGCTGGCGTTGCGGTTGGTTTGGCAGGCTTCAAGGGCAGCGTTTATTGGTTGAAATGTAGTTGTGGAAACGGTGGAAAACCATTTAAAAAGGTTCCGCATTGCAATAACAGGCTCGTTTTTCCAGGCGATTGAGACGTTTTGTGTGTTTTTCTTCTATATGTCTCAGTTTCAAGCGAAAACCCGAAAGCCCCATAATTCAGAGTCCAGGCCCGCCCCTTATTTAGGGAGATGTCGTTAGGAATGGAGGTGGTTTCACCGCAGCTCTATACGCACTGATGGCCAATCATGGCTGCCATTGTACTTTTGTCATGCCTCCATCAACCCGAGATGCTTGACGAAAGGTTTGAAGTCCCTATCAGAAAAAAGAAGGGGGAGCTCCCGTTCTATACAAAAAGTCGCGATGATCACATCGACTGTCTTTCGCACTGTGATCCCTTTTTTTCGCAATGCTCTAAAATTTTCGGCACTTAATATGGCCATTTGTTTTCCTAGCACTTCGAAAGTCGTGACATCTTCAAAAATCTTGCGGGCCGCCTTGTAGTCCTTGTCATGCCTGAAGCCCTTCAGAACTTCGGTCAAGATCAAATCTCCAATGGCTACCGGCTGTACGCCAAGCACATCGTCGAGTTTTTCTGCCTGGGGCGTATCTGCTCCTGTGAAATAGTCGATCCATACACTGGAATCCACCATGATCATGAATTTGTTCTCATGTCATCAAGATCTCCGCTCCACTGCAACTTTCCCCGGAACTTTTTTATATTCTCCTGCTTGCTCAATCTGATCAGCGTCTTGAGGCCAAGTTCTACCGCATCTTTCTTGGTTCTGAGACCAGTAGCCTTCAATACGTCACTCATCAGTTTGTCATCTATCTCGATATTGGTTCGCATATCTGGCCTCTCCATGAAAAGTTATTGTTGTGTATATATTATCAAGTATATACACACTGGTGGTCAAGCCCGCGGGAACCTCGGGTGAGTTGGCTATCGCGTCCCCCGCCAAACTAGCGTCAGTGTACTCGCCTCACCCCCGCGATGAAATCCGCAAAAAATCCGTGGCAAGCTCCGCCTCGCAAGCCTCCATGTACTCCTGCGCTGCGCACATGTGATCGAACATGATCTTGCGCGCAGCCTCGCCGTCGCCGTCGTTCAGCACGGATAGCAGTTTCACCTGGTAGTGAAACCCGCTCTCGCGGAGTTCCGGGTTGGGCTTGTCGTAGATGCGTTTGCAGATCGAGAGATTGCGGAGCAGGTTCTGGAGGAATCCGCAGACGAAGCCCAGCACGCGGTTGGGGCAGAGTTCCGCGAGCACGGCGTGGAAATCGAGTTCTGCCAGGCGCTGGCGGTATTCCTCCACCTTGTTCTGCGGCTTGTGGTCGTAGAGGCGGATGGTGGCGTTGAGGCGCTGGAAGTCGGCCTCGGTGAGTTGACCGGCCAGGGTCGCCACCAGTTCCGGTTCCAGCATTTTTCTGAGGGCGTAGATGTCGCCGATTCTTGGTTGCTGGAAGAAGAAGTAGTTGCCGAGGAGTTCCATCGCCCTGTCCTCGTCCTGGGCGGAGACGAAGTTGCCGCCGCCCGGCCCGGTGCGGGATCGCACCAGGCCCTGGGCCTGCAATGCGCCCAGCGCCTCGCGCACGGTGTTCTTGGATGCCTTGAACTGGTCCATCAGTTCCTGTTCCCGCGGCAGCCGGTCGCCCGGCTGGAGGCCCTGCTCCACGATCAGGTCCTTTAGCTGTTCGCTGATCCGCGCCGGGCGCCGGGCCGGCGGGGTCTTGGCCGGCGGGACGGTGGGGTCGTTCATGGTGTGGGCGGGGCGTTCTTATCCGGCTTTTCTGCGAGCGGATGATAGCAGGCGACGTGGGCTTTCCCGGACTCGGGATCGGCCGCATCCGGGGTCGCAATATCCAGCGGCGGAACGCTGGCGCGGCAGTCGTCCCGGGCGTTCTCACAGCGCGCGGCGAAGGCGCAGCCCGGTGGCGGGTCGAAGGGATTGGGTAGCTCAGCTGGCTTCGGTTCGCCGTGGATCCGTCGCTGGCCCGGCACCGGCGCCGAGCGAAGCAGGAGGCCGGTATAGGGATGGCGCGGGCGGTGGAACATCGTGCTCCCCGGGCCGGTCTCCACCACCCGGCCGAAGTACATCACCGCGATCTCGTCGCTGATGCTCTCGATCACCGACAGGTCATGGGAGATAAACACGTAAGTGAGCCCGAGTTCGCGCTTGAGGTCCGCCAGCAGGTTCAGCACCTGGGCCTGCACCGAGACGTCCAGCGCGGAGACCGGCTCGTCGAGCACCAGGATGCGCGGCTCGGCGGCGAGCGCCCGGGCGATGCCGATGCGTTGGGCCTGGCCGCCGGAGAACTCGTGGGGATAGCGGTCGAGGAATTCCGGGCGCAGGTTGACCGCGTCCATGAGTTCGTCGAGCCGCCGCTCCCGCTGGCCCGCGTCCATCTTCAGCAGGTGGCGCATCGGCGCGGTGAGGGTCTGGCGGATGGTCTTGCGCGGGTTGAGCGAACTCACCGGGTCCTGGAACACGTACTGCACGGTGGCCGACAGCGGCCGGCCGTCGGCACTGCGTCCGCCGCGGATGTCGTGGCCCGCGAGGCGGATGCTGCCCGACGTGGGCTGGTCGAGGCCTACCAGCATGCGCGCGAAGGTGCTCTTGCCGCAGCCCGACTCGCCCACCACGCCCAGGGTGCGGCCCTCGTCGATGGAGAGGCTGATATCGGATACCGCGTGCACCACCGGGCGGCGGCCGGTGAGGGTGCGGCCGCCGCCGAATTGGCGGGTGAGGTTTTCGACTTCGAGAAGCATGCGCCTAGCCGCTGCCCTCCGCGCCTTCCACCAGCGGGTACAGGCAGCGCACCGCGCGGCCTTCCTTATTGAGTGCCGCCAGTTCCACGTTGCCGACGCGGCAGTCGTCCCGCGCGCGATCGCAGCGGTCGGCGAAGGCGCAGCCTTCGGGCAGGCGGTTCACCGCCGGTGGCAGGCCGGGGATGGCGTCGAGTTGTCGGTCCTGTTCCCCCAGCACCGGCACGCAGTCGATCAGCTTGCGGGTATAGGGATGGGCGGGCGCGTGGATGACATCCTCGGCCGGGCCGGTCTCGACGATGCGGCCGGCGTACATCACCGCCACCCGGTCGCAGATCTCGGACACCACGCCGAAGTCGTGGGTGATGAACAGCACCGCGGCGTTGCGTTCGCGCCGCAGGCGGTTCAATAGCCGCAGCATCTGCGCCTGCACCGTCACGTCGAGCGCGGTGGTGGGCTCGTCGGCGATCACCACCTCGGGATCGTTGGCGAGCGCCATGGCGATGCAGACCCGCTGGCGCATGCCGCCGGACAGTTCGTGTGGATAGGCCGACAGGCGCTGCTCGGCGTTGGGGATCTGCACCAGTTGCAGCAGTTCCAGGGTGCGCTGGCGCACCTCCTCCTTGCTTAGCGGCTGGTGCGCGCGGATCGCTTCCGCCACCTGCTCGCCTACCGGGAATAGCGGATGTAGCGAGGAGAGCGGGTCCTGAAAGATGCAGGCGATGGCGCCGCCGCGCAGGGTGCGCAGGCGTTCGAGCGGCACCGACAGCAGGTCGTCGCCGTGGAAGTTCACCCGCCCGCCGACGATACGCCCGGCGGGCGTCGGCACGAGGCCGAGGATCGACATCGCGGTGACCGATTTGCCCGAACCCGACTCCCCCACCACGCCGAGACAGTCCTCCGCGTTCAGCTTGAGGTCCACCTCGTTCACCGCGTGGTAGATCTCGTCGCCGACCTCGAAACGTGTGTTCAGGCCTTCCAGCGCGAGCAGCGCATTGGCGTTTTCCTCGCGCGGCGCGTCGGCGACCGACTCCCGGTTCACCGCGGTGCGCGCCGCCGGCCGGGCGAGCGCGCCGGAGCGCAGGCGCGGATCGAGCAGGTCGCGGATGCCGTCGCCCACCAGGTTGATGCTCATCACGATGGCGAAGATCATCACGCCGGGGATGATGGAGACATGGGGCGCGTTGAACAGCAGCTTGCGGCCCTCGCCCAGCATGGAGCCGAGGTCGGCCTGGGGCGGCTGCGCGCCGAGGCCGAGGAACGACAGGCCGGCGGTCTCGAGGATCATCCAGCCCACCGTGGTGGACATGGTGATGACGATAGTGGGCAGCACGTTGGGCAGGATCTCCGTGCCCAGGATGGCGACGTTGCTCTT
The DNA here is from genome assembly GCA_030432755.1 of Gammaproteobacteria bacterium. Taxonomy (GTDB): domain Bacteria; phylum Pseudomonadota; class Gammaproteobacteria; order Arenicellales; family Poriferihabitantaceae; genus VYFG01. The sequence continues at coordinate 131,588 of JAUILZ010000002.1, forward strand.
GCCGGACAGCCTGGCGGCGTCGACGAACTCGCGCCGCGCGAGCCCCAGGGTGATGCCGCGGATGTTGCGCGCGAAGAACGGGATGTTGACCACGGCGATGGCGTAGAGGGCGTTCATCAGCCCGGGGCCGAGCACCGCGACGATGGCCAGCGCCAGCAGGATGTAGGGAAAGGCCATCAGCATGTCGATGCCGCGCATCAGCACGTTGTCGGTGCGCCCGCCCGCGTAGCCCGCGATCAGTCCCAGCAGGGAACCGATGAGCGCCGCCACCAGGGTCGCGGACACGCCCACCGCGAGCGACATACGGGTGCCGTACAAAAGCCTTGAGAGAAGGTCGCGGCCGAGCTGGTCGGTGCCCAGCAGGTGGCCCTCCTGCAGCGGCCGGATCAGGCGGTTGGCCGGGTCGGTGATGTCCGGCGGCGGCAGCGGCAGGAGCGGCGCCGCCAGCGCCACGAGGACGATGGCGACGAGGATGACGAGGCCGGCGGCGGCGAGGCGGTTATTGGCGAACAGCGCCCAGGCGCCGGGACGGCGGGCGCGGGGCGGCTCTTTCGCCGTGGCGGCCGCCGCGGTCACAGCTTGAGCCTCGGGTCGAGCATGTGCTGGGCGACGTCGGCGAGGAGGTTGAACAAAACGTAACTCGCGGCCACCACCAGCACCCCGCCCTGCACCAGCAGCAGGTCACGGGTGGAGATCGCCTTCACCAGCATGGCGCCGATGCCGGGCCACTGGAACACGGTCTCGATGTACACCGCGCCGCCGAGGACGAAGCCCGCCTGGATGCCGATCACCGGGATCACCGCCACCAGCGCGGCGCGGAAGGCGTGGCGGTAGATCACCTGGCGCTCGGTGAGACCCTTGGCGCGGGCGGTGCGCACGTAGTCCTGGCGCAGCACCTCGAGCATGGCGGCGCGGGTCAGGCGCGCGATGACGCCGGTGGCCACCACCGCTAGGGTGACGGCGGGCAGTATCAGGTGCTTCAGCAGGTCGGGCAGGTCGCCGCCGCCGTAGATGGCGTACATGCCGCTCGCGGGCAGGAGCTGCCAGGTCACCGCGAACAGCAGGATGAGCAGCAGGCCGAGCCAGAACGACGGGGTGGAGATGCCGATCAGTACGGCGAAGGTGATCACCCGGTCGGCCCAACCAAACTGGCGCACCGCGGAGACGATCCCCGCGATCAGGCCGAGGACGGAACAGAGCAGGAGCGCGGTGCCGGCCAGGATCAGTGTCGCGCTGAACCGCTCAAGGACCTCGTCGAGCACCGGCCGGTTGAGCGAGTAGGAGCGGCCGAAATCCCCCTGCAGCATGTTGCCGACCCAGGTCACGTACTGCTGCACCAGCGGCTTGTCGAGGCCGAGGTCGCGGTTCAGCTTCTCGACGTTCTCGGGGGTGGCGTAGGAGCCGAGGATGGCCACCGCCGGGTCCCCCGGGATCAGCGCCATGATGGCGAACACGATCACCGTCAACCCGAACAGCACCGGAATGGCGAAGATCAGCCTGCGCAGGATATAGGCGCCCATGTCAGGAGTCGGGGTTGCAGCCCGGAACTATCCCCTGCCCCGCGCCCTGGCGGGACAGGGAATGATGCGGTATGTCGCGCCCGGTCAGGGCTTGGTGACGCCCGACAGGAGCAGGAAGAACGAGGGCTGCAGGTCGAACCCTTCCACCGCGCTACCGGTCACCGCGTTCTGTTTCCAGTTGGCGATAAAGGCCCAGGGTGCATCGTCATACACGATGGTCTGCATCTGCTTGTACAGCTCCGCGCGCTCTGCCTGGTCGGTGGAACTGCGCGCTGCCTCCAGCAGCTTGTCGACCTCGGGGTTGGAGTAGTAGCCGGAGTTGAACCCGCCCGAGTCGGGCCACGCGTCGGTGCGCAGGGCGAGATACGGAAGGGTGTCCGGGTCGTTGGTCATCCACGCCATCTCCGCCATGTCGGCCTTGCCCTCGAGGCCGGGATTGACCTTGCCGAGGAAGGTGTTCCACTCGTAGGTCTCGATCTTGACATCGAAGCCCACCTCGGCCAGGTCGGCCTGGATGGCGGCGCCCATGGAGACCGGGTCGAGCATGCCCGATCCGCCCTCGGTCACGTAAAAGGTGAGTTCCGCGCCCTCGTGACCGGCTTCGGCGATGAGTTCGCGCGCCTTGTCGGGATCGTGGGGATAGGGTTCGAGGGCGTCGTTGTAGGCCCAGGAGAATGCCGGCGGGGTCGGCCCGGCGGCCACCTCGGCGGTGCCCTGGAGGACGTTTTCCGTGAGCGACTGCTTGTCGATGGCGTAGTTCACCGCCTGGCGCACGCGCTTGTCGGACATCGGCCCTTCCTTGGCGTTCAGGATCAGGAACCAGACGTGGGGGCCGGCCTGTTCGAACACGGTGAAGCGGTCGTCCTCGGCGAACTGGGAGACGTTGTCGGGCGGCACTTCCACCATCAGGTCGAGCCCGCCGGATAGCATCTCCGCCACCCGCGTGTTGGCATCGGTGATGGGACGGAAGACCACCGCCTCCAGCGCCGGGGCGCCGCCCCAGTAGTCGTCGTTACGCACCAGCACCACCTTGGCGTTGCTCTCCCACTCGGCGAAGCGGAACGGGCCGGTGCCGGAGGGGTTGCGGCCGTAGTCCGCGCCCTGGGACTTCACCGATTCCGGCGACACGATCAGGCCAGTGGGATAGGCGAGGTTGGAAAGGAACGGCGCGTAGGGGTCTTTCAGCGTGAACACCACGGTGCCCGCGTCCGGCGCTTCGACGGTGTCGATGGCGCTGAAGAAGAACGACAGCGGAAACGGACCGGTGTCGTGCTCGGGGTGATTCTCGTCCAGCATGCGGTCGAAGTTGTACTTCACCGCCGCGGCGTCGAGCGGCGAGCCGTCGTGAAAGCTGACGCCATCGCGCAGGGTGAAGGTATATGTCAGGCCGTCGTCACTGATGGTCCAGGACTCGGCCAGCGCCGGCTCGACCTCGAGGGTGCCGTCCTTGTAGCGGACCAGGCCCTCGTAGAGGTTCATCACGATGCGGAAGTCGTTGACCGCGGTGACGGCATGGGGGTCGAGGGACTTGGGTTCGGCGATCTGGCCGACCACCAGCACGTTGGGCGGGGTCTGGGCCAGCGCGGCACCGGTGGTCGTGGCAACCAACGCGAGCGCGGCCAGGAACCTGCCTGCGAGACCGGCCAGGGCATGGAAGGGTTTCATGATTCTGTCTCCTGGGTAGGGTGTTTTGGGGAAAGGCACATTAAATTTATCACTATAAAACAATTTAATTCAATAATTGATTATGATAATTTGTTGAAACCAGTGTTTCCCGACGATTCATAACCAGTCCAGTGGCATCCCGACCGACCGACCTGCCCCGAATCCGCCTCGAGCGGGTGGAGGAACGCCTCGCCGCGGTCAACCGATTCGGCGCCGAGAAAGGTCGCGAGGGCCAGTTCCGCCTGAGCTTTTCCCCCGCCGACATGGCGGCGCGGCGCTGGCTGATGGACGAGATGACGGCACTCGGCCTCGCCGCGCGGATGGACGCCGCGGGCAACGTGATCGGCCGCTGGGACTGCGCCGACGGCCCGGCGGTGATGGCGGGTTCCCACCTCGACACCGTGCCCGCCGGTGGCCCGCTGGACGGCGCGCTGGGCGTAGTCGCGGCGCTGGAGTGCATCGAGACCCTGATGGAATCGGGCATCCGCCCGGGCGCGCCGCTGGAGGTAATCGCCACCAGCGAGGAGGAAGGCCGCTTCGGCGGCATGCTCGGCGCGCAGGCCGTGGCGGGCCAGGTCGACCGGGCATGGTTCGACGCCGCGCGGGACGATACCGGCCTCAGGCTGGACGAGGCCATGCGCGCGGCCGGACTCGACCCCGCCGTGATCGAGACTGCGCGGCGGGACCCGGAAGACATCAAGGCCTTCCTCGAACTCCATATCGAGCAGGGACCAGTGTTGGAGAAGCTCGGTCAGCCGGTGGCGGTGGTGTCCGGCGTCTCCGGCGTGTTCAACTGGACCGTGGAACTGAAGGGCGCCGCCAACCACGCCGGCACCACACCCATGAACCTCCGCAGCGACGCCTTCCAGGGCCTTGCACGCTTCGCCGCAGGCGTCGACGCCATCATCGAGGAGCACGGCACCATCGACAGCCGGATGACCGTGGGCAAGGTGGAACTGGAGCCGAATTTCCCACACACCGTGCCCGGTCTCGCCCGATTCTCCCTCATCGGGCGTGACATGGACGAGGGCGTGATGCACAAGTTGGCCGACGCCAGCCGCAACTCACTGGAAACGATGGCGAAGGAAGGCAACCTGGCGCTCGAAATCCGCGAGGAAAGCTGGCTCGCCCCGACCGCCTGTCACTCCGACATCATCGCCACCTTCCAGCGCGCGGCGAGGGCCATGGGCCTGGATGCTCCCGTCATCCCCAGCGGCGCCGGCCACGATACCCAGGTGATGGCCGAACTCACCCGCGCGGGGATGATATTCGTGCCCAGTATCGGTGGGCTATCACACGCGCCGGCGGAGCATACAGATCGGGAAGATATCGAGATCGGTTGCAACGTGTTGTTGCGGGCGATGATGGAAATAGCCGGGAGCTGATTCCCGGATGTGATCGTCTCCACCTCCAGCCCGCCCCCAAACAAGCTCATGGAACGATCCATCAGAATCTGAGCAATGACTTGAGAGATGGTACCATTTTATAGTACCATTTCCCGGTGAAACGGAAGCACGCTCGAACCCTGGAGCAGCTATTTGCGCATCCCGATACGGACAAGGGTGCTATCGCAAGTATTCGCAAATGGTTAGATGAGAACGAGGTGCGGCCATGAATATCATGGAGTTGGACGGTTATCGGGCAAAAATTGAGTACGATTCGGAACTTGACCTGTTCCGGGGCGAGATTCTTGGGCTGAATGGCAGCGCGGACTTTTATGGAAAAAGCCCTGCCAGTTTAAGGAAGGAATTCAGAGAGTCACTCAGGGTTTACCTGGAAGTCTGCGAGGAAAAGGGTATCAACCCATTGAAAGAGTATTCAGGCAAGTTCAATTTGCGGATTCCTCCCAACCTGCACAAGGAAATAGCCGCCAGGGCAATCGCGGAAGACAAGAGCATCAATCAATGGGTGTCAGAAAAACTTGAGAAGTCCGTTGATGGATAAACAGTAATGCGTGACACCAAACAACGCCTGGTCGCGGCCGGCCTGGACCTGCTGCTTCAACGTGGCTACAACGACCTTGGCGTCCAGACGATACTTGCGGAGACTGGAGTTCCCAAGGGCTCTTTTTATCACCACTTCAGGAACAAGGAAGACTTCGCCCTCAAGGTGATCGACAGCTACATGGAAGAGGTCCATGCCGGCCTTGACCATTGCCTGGGCGAAGAATCGATACCACCGCTACAACGCGTCAGAAATTTCTTCGAAGCGACGGGCGACAAGTACAGCAAGGATGGCTACCTCGGCTGCATGCTGGGCGGGCTGGGACAGGAACTGGCGGGCGTCAACGATGTGTTTCGCCATCGCATCGACAACTGCCTCTCCGTGATCGGTGACCGCATCGGTGGCTGCCTCGCGCGGGCGGTCGAGCGCGGCGACCTGCCGGAAGGTTCCGACCCACGACAGATGGCCGCGCTGTTGGTCAACTGCTGGGAGGGCGCAGCGCTGCGCAGCAGGTTGCAACACTCACCCGAGCCATTGGCGAACATGCTGGATTTCTACTTCAGCGCCGCGACTCCCGGCAAATGAACCCCCTCAGAGCCGGACGATCTCCGGCTTGAGCGAGTAGGCGATATGCAGGATGTCCTTCTGGGTCGACTCGTCGAGATCGCATTCCTGCATGGCGTCGACGATGTCGTCCAGCGCTGCGAGGAATTCCTCTCCACTGACGTTCATCCCGCGATGCGTCTCCACCATGCTCCTGCCCTGGTAGGTGGCGGGGCCGCCACTGCCTTCCTCAAGGAAATCGCATAGATTCCGGGCAGCCGATTCGAGCCTTTCGGGTTCCTCGGCGAGCGGTTCGTAGCGCTTGCGGATGACGGGGTTTTCCAGGTGTCGCCTGACGATGGCGTCGACCAGGTCGCGGATGCCGGCGGATTCACCGAGGCGTTCGTAGAGTGTGGTACTCATGATCTCCCTCCTTGTGTGAATGTGACGCCGATCGGCTTCTAGACCGATCAGTCCAATCGACCATACTAGACCGAATAGTCTAGTTCAACCCCCGTTAACTCCGAATTATTCAGTGGCGACGAACGTCACCATCCCTCGTCCTTGTCGGCGTAGGGATCGATGATCAGGACACGCGTGGTCTTGTGGCCGACCTTGTATTTCTCGAGGCCGGTTTCCACCGGGTAGAGTTCGGCCAGCCGCGACCGCGCCTCGTCCTCGCTGTCGAACACCAGGAGCTCACCGTCGTCATCCAGGACGTCTCGCCATTGACCGGGAGGCTCTTCCACCTGGAGCTTGTACTGTTTCCTGCTCATCGCGTTATCTCCGTAATCTCTCTGACCGTGTCTACCTTGAGTTGGTAAACCTTGCAATACGCCCGGAACAGTGCATCGCAAGGACCAGGCACGTCAACTACCTGGCTTGTTGCTCGCGGTACTCGAACTCAGGTGCCGTAACGCTGCCCCCACGACGCCATCGCATGATCCGCCGCCGGCGCCTTGTGGAACTTGCCGTCCTTCATGATCGCGATGATGCGGTCGTGGTCCTGCAGCACGCGCACGTCGCGCGACGGGTCGCCGTCCACCAGCAGCATGTCGGCGAGATAGCCCTCGCGGATCATGCCGAGTTCATCCCCCATCTCCATGATCTCGCCGCCGAGGCGGGTGGCGGCGATGATCGCCTCCATCGGCGTCATGCCCACCATGTCGACGAAGTACTCGAGGTCCTTCGCGTTGGTGCCGTGGGGCGTCCAGGCGAATCCGTAGTCACCACCGATGAGCACGCGGATGCCACGCTTGTGCATCTTCTGCATGCTGTCCACCGCCGCCGCGAGTTCACGCTCGTAAGCCTCGGTGATCGGCGTGCCCGGTTTGATACCGTAGTCCCCGGCATTGCGTGCGGTGTTCACCAGCCAGGCAAGGCCCGGCGCAACGAAGTGTTTCTCCTTGTTCGCTTCCAGCATGTCGAGCGTTTCCTCGTCGGTGAACGAGGCGTGGTAGATGAAGTCGATGCCGTGCTCCACGCACTGGCGGATGGAGCCGATGGAGCGCGCATGGGCTGCCAGCTTGATGCCGCGCCTTTTCGCTTCCGAGGCGCACATCGCCACCTCCTCCTCGGAGAACTGGATGCTCTCCGCCGGCATGCCGGTGATCTCCTCGCCCGACAGGTTGATCTTGATCGTGTCCACGCCCCACTTGATCAACCGGCGCACCGTGCGCCGCACTTCCTCCGGCCCCGACACCACGATGCCGAGGTTCAGTCCCTCGTGCGGGATATGCGGCAGGCTCGCGTCGCCGAGGCCACCCACGCAGGTGATCTCCGGCCCCGCCGCGGTGTAGCGCGGCCCCGGGCACTTGCCGGCGTTGATCGCGTCGCGGATCACCACGTCGAGGCGCTCCTTGGCGGCGGCGGCGCCGCGTCCCGCGGTGAATCCCGCGTCCAGCACCACCTTCGCCATCTCGACGCAGTTGATGACGTGTTCCTCCACCGGCATCATCTGGATCGGGTTGATACCCGGGGCGTTGTTCCAGGACAGGTGAAGGTGGGAATCGATCAGGCCGGGCATCAGGGTCATGCCGCGGCCGTCGATGCGCGTACCGCCGTTGCCGCCCCAGTGATAGCCGCCGGATCCGGATCGCGTCACCGACTTGATGCGGTTGCCCGCCACGGTGACCTCGCCGTCGTAGGGCGGGTCGCCGCTCGCGTCAAGGATGCGCACGTTGGTGAACACGGTTTCCCGCGCCTGGTCGTTGCCGTTGCCGCCGTTCCAGTTGTATGCGTTGTCTGCCATCGTCAGTTACTCCACGATTTCGTTCATCTGCCCGCTTGCGTGTCCAGCTGGTCGCGCAGCAGGGAATTGGTTCGCTCGATCGCCTCGATCATGATCCAGTGACCGATGCCGGGTATCACCTCCATCCTCGCTCCGCGGATGCGTTTTGCCAGTTCGCGCCCCATGGCCACCGGCGCCACCGGGTCGTGCTCGCCGGCGATCAACAGGGTCGGGCATCGGATCGCTTCGTGATCCGCGGGCGTGGCTTCCGCCAGCGCCTCGCAGTGCGCGGCGTAGCCCGCGGGATCCTGCCGGAGGATGCTCTCGCGCACAAAGGCCTTCGTCACCGGGTTGGCGCGGCGCGACGCCGCGTCCACGCTGCCGGTGGACACCGCCTCGGCGATGCCCGCCATGCCGGACTCGCGCGCGTCGGCCGCCCGTTCCTTCAATGCCTGACGCGCTGCCACCGGGGGCTCCAGGATCGCGCCGAACAGGGCAAGGCTTTCCACCATCTCCGGAGATTCCGCTGCCAGGTACTGGCAGACCAGGGTGCCCATCGAATGCCCGGCGAAATGCGCCTGCTCCACCCCCGCCGCGCGCAGCGCGTCTCTGAGCGCCGCGACCAGTCCCGCCATGCCCGGCCGACCCGGGCGGTAAGGCGAACGCCCGGCTCCCGGCAGGTCGGGCCTGAGCACGCGGTAGCCCTTGAGCGCCGGCATCACGGTCTCGAAACTGTTGGAGGATCCGCCAAGCCCGTGCACCAGGACCACCGCCGGGCCCTCCCCGCTGTCCTCCATCACCAGGCTGCCGAAATGTCGGTCGGTCATGCGCCTGCCCCCGCGGAATCCAGGCCGGATTCGCCGTCCGGGATCAGCACCACGGAACCCGTGGTGCGCCGCCCCTCCAGCGCCTCGTGCGCCTCCGCCGCCTGCGCGAGCGGGTAGCGATGATTCGCGCGGATACGGATCACGCCGCTCACGAGCGCGTCGAACAACCGCGTCGTGATCGACGCCACCTTCTCCGGCGTGTCGGTGTAATGGGCGAAGTTGGGCCGCGAGACGGTAGCCGAGTTGGACGCCAGGGCGCTGATGTTCCAGTCGCCGATATCGCCGGAGGCCTGGCCGTAGCTCACCAGGTGACCGCAGTTGGCCAGCGCGGCCACGGAATGACCGAAGGTGTCGCGGCCGACGGCGTCGTAGATCACGTCCGCGCCGCGGCCATCGGTGAGCGCGCGCACCTGGGCCGCGAGGCTGTCGGCGCCGGGCTGGATCACGTGGTGGGCGCCGGCGGCGCGCGCCGCGCGCGCCTTGTCGTCACTCGAGGTGGCGCCGATGACCGTGGCGCCGAGATGGCGCGCCCACTGGCAGAGGAGATTGCCGACGCCACCGGCGGGAGCGAACACCAGCACCGTGTCACCGGGCTTCACCGCGTGCACGCGGTGGAGGAGAAATTCCGCCGCCATCCCCTTGAGGAGGCCGGCGGCGGCGGTGACGTCGTCGATGGCGTCCAGCAGCGGCACCACCAGCGCGGCGTCCATGGTGCGTACCGCGGCGTAGGCGCCCACCGGCGGGCAGGCATAGCCGACCCGCATGCCCGGGGCGAGATGCGATACCCTGGCGCCTACATCCACCACTTCGCCCGCGGCCTCCATCCCGGGGATTCCGGGTGGCTGAATCAGGTTGAAATAGCCGCTGCGGCAGTAGACGTCGATGTAATTGACGCCGATGGCGCGCTGGCGGATGCGGACCTCCCCGGGACCCGGCGGCGGCGCCTGCACGGCAGCCGGCACCAGCACACCTGGTCCACCGTGGCGCGCCATGACGATGCCCTCGCCTTCGATGGCGCCGCTCTGGACTGGCACTCTGGCCGCCACGGAAACGGTAGCGGGGCGCGTCCGGTCCCGGCGCTCGACCCGGGAGCGAACCGCGTCAAACCCCGCGGAATAAACCCCCTCGGCAACCAGATCGGCGAGTTCCGCCTCCTGGCCCGGCGGCGCGTCGAAGCGCGACTGCCAGGTCCAGAACGTGCGGTTGCCGTCGGTGACCGGCCGGAGCGCGATCTCCGCAACGTAGTTCTCGAGCGGCACGTCGCTGTCGACGATCGTATAGCGCAGGCTGTGGCGGCGGTCCGACAGCGCCAGCAGGCGCTCACGCACCTGCTCGCCGCCGCTGAGGCGGAAGCGCCGCACCGCGCCCACCTGGTCGGTGCGCCGGCCGCTCTCGAGTTCGCTCCGGCTCACTGCGGGATGCCAGCGGTCATGGCCGTTGAAATCGCGCACCATCTCCCACACCGCCGCCACGGGCGCGTCGATCACGGTGCTGCGACGGACGCGGATCATGTCAGCCGCCAAGGCGTTCCTTGAGCGCGTCGAATCCGCCCTGGAACACGCCCTCGCCGATCTGTGTCACCAGCGCGTCGGCGCGATCCGGTTCGCATTCGAACTCGGCGGTCCACTCCGCGTAGCAGCGGTCGCCGTCGGTGACCGGCATCAGGCGCAGGGTGGCGACGTAGTCGGTCACACCCATAGGGCTTTCGAGGATGGAATAGGTGCAGCAGCAGTCGTAGTCGGACAGCGCCAGCAGGCGTTCGCGGATGAAACCGCCGTCCTTCAGCCGGAAGGCGCGCACGCAGCCCACCTGGTCCGACGGCGCGCCGCCCTCGATGCGGCTCTCGGCGATCAGCGGATGCCAGGCCGGGAGCGCGTTGAAGTCGCGGATCACCTCCCAGACGCGGGCGATGGGTGCGTCGATGATGGCGGACGTGAACACTTCTGGCATGCTGTCAGCCCGGATATTTCACCAGCATCCCGGATGCTGACGCAGGACAGGGGCGGCTGGGCGCCGCGCTGGAGCGAACCGCATAGCCGTAGCTATGGGGTGAGTGAAGCGCAAGTCCAGGCGTTCCTGGACCAGTCAGGGCCGGGATAGAAATCGGGCCCAATCCAGACTGTGCCCAGGTCTTTGGTGCTTTGCTCAATGATACCTCCTAAATTTCATCAGGTTGCAACCGGGCACGATTTCGGCTGGTGGAATATTCGGGCTACTCCCCGGACTTGTCCGTCTTGGAAGACTTCTCCGCGCGCGAGGATTCCGACGACACCAGCGCCTGGGCATCCTTCGCCGAACGGAAGATGTCGCCGAGGCCGGCGAGGTTGGAGCCCTGCACCCCGACCTCCTTCATCATCTCGTCGATGAGCGGCGCCTGGGCGCGGTAGCGCAGGACGCTCTCGATCACCTCGTCGGTGGGGCTGCGCTGGCCGCCGCCACCGGTTCCGCCGAGGCCGTCGACGTGGAGGATCTTGATGCCCTCGATATTCTTCATCGGCTTGGCGCTCTCGCGGATGATGCCTTCCAGGCGCTCCAGCAGCTTGCCGCGCAGGAGTCCGGCGCGCGCGTCCTCGGAGAGAATGTTCTCCGCCTCGTAGCGCAGGCGCTGGGCCTCCGCCGCCACGGTGGCGGTGATCTTCTCGGCTTCCGCGGCGATCTTCGTGGTCTCGGCGTCCTTGGCGGCGAGCAGCTTGTCCACCGCTGCGACGCGTTCGGCGATCTCCTTCTCACGGGTGGTCCTGACCTGTTCCTCGGCTTCCACCGCGCGGGCGCGGGCGGCCTCGGTCTCGACCCTCGCGGTCTCCTCCTCGGAGCGCTTCTTCAGCACGTTGATCTGGCGCTCGATCTCCGCCAGTTCGAGCGCCATCTCGCGCTCCACCTCGAGTCGGCGCAGGTCGCGTTCCTTGAGGATACGCACCTCGTCTAGGCCGCGGTCCGAGGCGATTCGGGCGCGTTCCACTTCCTCGCGCGCCGAGATCTCCGCCTCCTCGATGCTCTGGCGCTGGGCGATCTGCTCCGATCGCACCAGCCGGTCGCGTTCCACGCGCGCCTTCTCCAGCACCTTGTCCTGTTCGATACGCGCCTGCTCCACCGCCTGGTTGGCGGCGAGGCGCGCGGTTTCCACCTCGCGTCCGCGGACGATGTCGCGCGACTCCATCTCCTCCTCCGCCATGATGCGCGCCTCGCGCAACTGGCGCTCGGAGACGATGCGCGCGCGCTCGAGGTCCTCGCCGGAGGTGATCTCCGCGTGCTCGATGTCGTGGCGCTGCTTGATCTGGCGGGTGCGGACCTGGTGCTCGCGCTCGATCCGCGCCTGCTCCAGTTCGCGCTCGTGGGAGATACGCGCCTTTTCCACTTCCTCGCGCGCGGCGATCTCCGCGGCGTCAATGGCGCGCTGGCGCTCGATCTCCTTCTCCCGCGTACCGCGTTCGCTGGAGATGCGGGCCTCCTCCGCCTCGGCCTCGCGGGTGAAGCGCGCGCGCTGGATCGCGGCGCGCTGTTCCGCGCGCATGGATTCGAGTTCGAGCTCCTGGCTGAGGCGCGAGCTCTCGCTTTCCTGTTCGAGCTTGAGCGCCTCCTTTTCTGCCGCGAGGTTGCGGGTGCGGATCGCCACCATGGATGACTGCTCGATGTCGTTGCGCAGCTTGCGCCGGGTCTCGATGGACTCGATGAGCTGGGTCATGCCCTCGGCGTCAAAGCGATTGGCCGGGTTGAAGTACTCGAGTTCGGTCTGGTCGAGGTCGGTGATCGCTACCGATTCCAGTTCGAGGCCGTTCTGCGCCAGCGCCACCCGCGCGCGGTCCTCCACCCGGCTGACCATGTCGCTGCGGGTCTCGTGCATCTCGTCCAGGGTCAGTTCCGCCGCAACCGAACGCAACGCGCCGACGAACTTGCCCGAGAGCAGTTCCGCCAGGCGTTCCGCCTCCATGGTGCGACGGCCCAGGGTGGAAGCAGCCGCGGACACCGCTTCGCGCTGTTGCATCACGCGCACGAAGAACTCCGCCTCCACGTCCACCCGCATTCGGTCGCGGGAGATCAGCGAGCCGCCCTGCACCATCGACACCGGGATGCGCACCACGTTGAGGTTCACCGGTGTGACCTCGTGGATGATGGGCAACACGAAGGCGCCGCCGTTGATCACCACCTTCTCGCCACCCATGCCGGTACGCACGAAGGCGACCTCGCGGGTGGAGCGGTAGTAGAGCCAGTTGAGCAGGTACACCACCACCGCGATGACGACGATGGCGACGATCAGCCACAGTATGAGTGAACCCAGCATTTGTCCGGACATGGCTTGTTCCTCTCTCAGAGTATCTTGATGGCCTTGAAGGCCCGGGTTTGTTCGGTAAGGGCGGTCTCCGTGGGCAGCCGTTCCATGGAGGAGGCGCCGTAGAAACCATGGCAGTTTTCCGTGTTGGCGAGCACGTACTCGGCGTCCGCGGGCATCGATACCGGGCCGCCGTGCACCAGCACCAGCACGTCGGGATTGACCTTGAGCGCGGCCTCCGACCAGGCGTTCACCAGCGCGGGGCATTGCTCCAGCGAGAGCGATGTCTCGGCGCCGATGGAGCCACCCGTGGTCAGGCCAAGGTGGCAGACGATGATGTCGGCGCCGGCCGCAGTCATAGCCCGGGCGTCGTCCTCGTTGAAAACATAGGGGGTGGTCAGCAGGTCCTTTTCGTGGGCGAGGCGGATCATGTCCACCTCCTGGCCGTAGGACATGCCGGTCTCCTCGAGGTTGGCGCGGAAGGTGCCGTCGATGAGTCCCACCGTGGGGAAGTTCTGCACCCCGGAAAAACCGATGGCCGCGACCTGGTCGAGGAAATGATCGAACACGCAGAACGGGTCGGTACCGTTGACCCCGGCTAGCACCGGCACGTTATTCACCACCGGCAGCACCTCGTACGCCATTTCCATGACCACGTCGTTGGCGTTGCCGTAGGCCATCAATCCCGACAGCGAACCCCGGCCCGCCATGCGGTAACGCCCGGAGTTGTAGATTACGATGAGGTCGATGCCGCCGGCCTCCTCGCATTTCGCCGACAGGCCGGTGCCGGCGCCGCCGCCCACGATCGGTTCGCCGCGGGCTTTCATGGCGCGGAACTTCTCCATTATCCGGGCGCGTTCAAATCGTGGCATTTCTCTGGTTCCTCGCGTTGGAATTGATCTCTTCAAAGGCGTCGACCGCGGCCCTGGCAAAGGCCGGATCGTTGATGTGGCAGTCGAGCCGCACCAGGCGTCGATTGCCGGTCTCCTGGAATCGGCCGGCGATGGCGTAGAACAGCGCGCGATCCGCCGCCGGGTCGTGAAAGGGCTGGCCCGGCGAGTCGAGGGCGGAGACGCCGCCCATGGGCAACAGGAAGCGCACCGGCCCGTTCATGAGGTTGATCCGCTCCGCGATCCACTCGCCCATGCGCCGGTTCTCGTCTGCGGTGGTGCGCATCAGCGTGACCTGGGGATTGTGTTCGACGAAAGTACGCGCGCTGTACTTCTCCGGCACCGTGTCGCGCGGGCCGAAGTTGACCATGTCGAGGGCGCCCACCGATCCCACCCAGGGAATGCCGGTCCGAATGAATGCGCCGAAGCGGTCTTCATCGGCGGGAAACACGCCGCCCATCATCATGTCGCAGACCTCGGTGGTGGTGATGTCGAGGGCTCCCACGAGCATGCCGCTGTCGGCGAGCTTCTCCATCGAGCGACCGCCGGTGCCGGTGGCGTGGAACACGAGGCAATCGTAACGATCCTCGACAAGGCGGGTGAGGTGCTGCACCGCGGTGGTGGTGACGCCGAACATGGTGATGCCGATACCGGGTTTGTCCGCCGCCGCCGGGCGCTCCCGGCGCCGTTCCGCCACCATGCCGGCGATGGCGCTGGCGCCGTTGGCAAGCACCGTGCGCGAGATACGATTGAGGCCCTGCACGTCGGTGACCGAGTACATCATCATGATGTCCGAGGCGCCCACGTACTGGCCTACCTCGCCGGAGGCCACGGTGGAGATCATCACCTTGGGCACGCCCACGGGCAGCGACTGCATCGCCGGGGTGGCGAGCGCGGTGCCGCCGGAGCCGGCCGCGGAGATGATGCCGGCGACGTCGTCCTGGCGCCGCAGCCAATGGACGAAGGCCACCGCCATCTCGCGCACCGCGCTGCCGCGCTCGCCGCTGAATACGCGCGCGGAACCGCGCGGATGGTGACCAGCCAACACGTGGGGCGGCACGTCGGCGGAGGACGCCCTGCCCGAGGTGGACAGGTCCACGGTCTTCACCCGCAGGTCGTGGTCAACGATACAGTTGCGCAGGTATTTCAGTTCCGCGCCCTTGGTATCGAAGGTGCCGACGACGTAGACGCTCGCCCGCGAGGGATCGGTGGCAGCGCGCGCGGGTTCGCGGAACAGGGGTTCGGGGCGCGCGTCGAAGGGCCGCGCCGGCGGGATGCGGGCGGGTGACGATCCGTTTTCGGTTTTGGCCTGCTCTCGCCACGCGGCGCCGGACCAGCGCGTGGGCGGGACGTAGACCAGGGTGGAGTCGCCTGCGGTGGGCACGCTCTCGTCGCCACCACTATCCACTTCCTGCGTGTCAGTTTCCGTATCCGGTTCGGCAGGTGCCGGCACGGGATCGGCGGCACGTTCCATCACCGTTGCAACCTCGTCGTGGGAATGCCGGCCGACGCCGAGGAGGCGTTCCTGCAGGGCGCGGTCGCGCGCGAGCTCCGCCGCCGGCAGCACCTGGCTGATGCGGCCGTTCACCATGATCGCGATATCGTCGGCGATGGCGGTGGCGACGGCGATGTTCTGTTCGATGAGGAGGATCGCCACGTCACGCTCGGCCGCGAGTTCCGCGAGCAGCTTCTCCACCTGGTCGACGATCACCGGGGCGAGGCCCTCGGTTGGCTCGTCGAGGATCAACAACTCCGGGTCCTGCAACAGGGCGCGGGAGATGGCTAGCATCTGCTGCTCGCCGCCGGACAACTGGCCGGCGCCGTTGCGGCGCCTTTCCGCGAGGCGCGGGAATGTGCTGTAGATGCGGTCCGCGGTCCATGCCCCGCCGCTGTCCACCAGTCGGAGGTGCTCATCCACGGTAAGCGAGGGCCACAGTCGACGCCCCTGGGGCGTGTAGCCGATGCCGATGCCGGCAATGCGGTAGGACGGCAGCCGGGTCAGTTCCTGGCCATGGAAACGGATCGATCCGCCGCGCGCGGGCACCAGCCCCATGATGGCGTTGCAGAGCGTGGTCTTGCCCATGCCGTTCCTGCCCACCACCGCGTGCACTCCGCCGCTGAGCGTGAGATCCACGCCCTGGAGGGCATGGGACTGGCCGTAGTAGACGTGCAGGCCACGGACCTGGAGGCCCTCGGCGTTGCGCGCGGGGCGGCGGGCGTGGCGTTCAGCCATGTCCCCTCCCCTGGCCGAGATACAGTTCCTGCACCTCGGTATCGTTCTCGATTTCCTCGGGCGTACCCTCCTTGAAGATGCGCCCGTTGTGCATCATGGTCACGCGTTCCGCGACCCGGAGCGCCACGTCCATGTCGTGCTCGATGATGATGTAGCCGATGTGGTCCGGCAGTGACTGGAGGATCTCCACCAGTTCGCCGCGCTCGGTGGGCGACAGGCCCGCCGCGGGTTCGTCGAACAGGATCAGCCGCGGCGCCCCCGCGAGCGCGAGGGCGATCTCGAGCTGGCGCTGCTGGCCGTAACTCAGGGTATCCACGCGCGCTTTCTCGACTTCATCGAGGTGCACCGCAGCCACCAGCCCGCGGGCGGATTCCATGGCGCGGTCGTCGCGCCCCGGTCGGCGCAGGGAGTAGCGGCCGCGGCTCACGCCGCGGCACGCCAGGTAAACGTTGTCGATCACCGTCAGCCCGCCGAACAGCAGCGAGATCTGGTAGGTGCGCCGCAGGCCGCGGCGCACCCGTTCATGGCTCGGCAGGTCGGTGACGTCCTCGCCGAACAGCCGCACCCGCCCGGTGGTGGGCGGGAAATCCCCGGTGATGGCGTTGAACAGGGTCGTCTTGCCCGCACCGTTGGAGCCCAGTACCGCGCGCCGCTCCCCTGCACCGACGGTGAGGTTGATGTCCGCCAGCGCCACCAGCGCGCCGAAATGGCGGCTGATGGCCTCGAGCTCGAGGGCGTAACGCCCCGCGCCCTGGAGGTGAGACAGCGCGTCGGACCGGGCGGATTCCACGGGGATTTCCTGCGGCTTGTCCGGTTACTCGCAGCTCGGGTTTTCGCGCCCGACCTGGCCGTACGCCAGGAAGTCGTCATAGGAGACGCCCAGTGTCTGGCTCACCTGCGGGGTGACCGAGATGGTCTTGTTCACCAGGTTGCCATCGGGGCCCTCGATCACCTCGGTCAGGAAGACGTCGGCGATCGCGTTGCGTCGCTCGTCCAGGCTGACCTTGCCGGTGGGCGTGTCGAACTCCAGCGAGGACAGCGTCTCGCGCAGCTTCGCGCCGCCGTCAGACAGGTCGCCACTCACCGCGTCGAGGGCCAGCAGCGCGGCCTTGGTGTTGATGTAGTAGGCGTGGGCGAACAGCGAGGGTGACGGGAAGCCGTCCGGGAACTGCGCCTTGTAGGCGGCGACGAAGTCGTTCCAGGCGGCGTTGTCCCAGGTGTCGGAGATCGGGCCCGCGGACGGGGTGCCGATGACGAAGTCCCGGGTACGTCCCTTTGAGCCGAGCACCGTCTGGTCCACGGTGATGGAGCCGCCGATCAGCGGCAGGTCGCCACCGGCCTGTTCGTACTGGGTCAGGAAATTGACCGCGTCGGCGCCGCCGAGGGCGACGTAGATCGCGTCGACGTCATCCGGCAGCGCGGCGATGACCGAGGAGTAGTCCTTGTTGCCGATGGGCACCCAGAAGCGGGCATCGACGGGCGCCTCGCCACCGAGGCGGCAGAACGGCTCGAGGAAGCCGAACACCTGGGTGTAGGGGAAGGAATAGTCCTCCGCGAGCACCGCCACCTTGCGATAGCCCTTCTCGTTGTAGGCGTATTCACCGAGTCCTGCCATCCACTGCGCGCCGTCGGTGCTGAAGCGGTAGAAATTCTCCGCCGGTTCGCGCAGGGTGGTGTCCTGGGCCGCCGACGAGCCGTTGAGGAATGTGACCTCGGGCTGGGTCTTGGCGTAGTCCTTGACCGCGAGGCCCTCGGAGCCCGACAGCGGGCCCACCAGGACCTGCACGCCGTCCTGTTCCACCAGCTTGCGCGCGGCGCGTACAGCGCTGTCGGGCGATGCGTCAGACGAGCCGGTGATCAGCTCGATCTGCTTGCCGCCGGCGCTGTTGTTGAATTCCGCGAGCGCCATCTGCACACCGCGCATGCCGTCCTCGCCGAGCACGGTGAACGCGCCTTCGAGGGTCGCGAGTGCGCCCATCTTGATCGAATCCTGTGCCGCCACGGGACCGCACAGGGTCGCCAGCGCGGCGGCAAGCAGTGTTTTTTTGCCTAGTCCAATCATGGTTTTTCTCCACTCCAGGGGGTGTCATTGGTTGGTGAATGAGCCGGTCGATGCCGGCTCTGGATCATTGGCGCGTTCCCTGTCGGGGCGCGCTCTCCTTCCGGCCCGGAACCGCGCCTTGAGCCGGTTCCAGATGCCGAGAAGACCGTCCGGTGAAAACAGCACCACCAGCAAAAAGGCGAGGCCGATCACCGTGTTGAAACGTTCGCGGTCGATCAGGTCGATGGCGAAGTTTTCGAGAAGGACGAAGCCGATGGCGCCGAGGAACGGGCCCACCGGGTGGCGCATGCCGCCGACGACGGCAATCACCAGGATGTCGATGACCACGTCGACGCCCACGGACCCGGGCGAGATGCGGCCGTTGAACCACACCATCAGCACCCCGGCGGTGCCGGCGATGATGCCGGACAGGAAATAGGCGACGATGCGGTGGAACGGGACGTGGTAGCCGAGCGCATGCATCCGCCGCGGATTGTCGCGGATCGCCTGCAGGCCGAGGCCGAAGGTGGAGCGCGCGATGTAGAACACCGCCCAGAGGAAGAACGCCGCCACCGCCAGCACGAGGTAATAGAACGGCACCGGGTCGCGCCAGTAGACGCCGAACAGGGTCGGCGGCTCGACCCCGGCGAAGCCGGTGAAGCCGTTGAACAGGGCGTAGTTCTGGCGCACGAAATAGAAGAACGCCACCGCGATGGCGAGGGTGATCATGATGGTGTAGATCCCCTCGGTGCGTACCGAGATCGCGCCGATGAACGCGCTGAACAGCGCTGCGGACAGGATCGCCGTCACCACCGTCAGCCACCAGGGCCAGCCGAGACCCATCACGCCAACGCTGTTGTCGCCGAGTATCGCCACCAGGTAACCCGCGAGTCCGGCCACCGTCATCTGCGCGAGGCTGACCATACCGCCATAGCCTGCGAGCATCATGAGCGAGAGCGAGATGGTGCCGAGGATCAGCGAGTAGGCGCCGATCTGGTAGGTGAAGAAATCGGACGCGAATGCCGGGTAGGCGAGGAAGAAGAGCGCCACCAGCCACTGCGCCGGGTGAATACCCGAGAGCGGCGAATCCCCGCTGAACCAGTTCCGTCCGGCCATCAGCGCCGCCCTCCCATTATGCCCTGGGGCCGCACCGCCAGCACCACCACCATGATGAGGAATGTCAGCACCACCCCGTAGGTCGGGAAATAGGCAAGACCGAACTGCTCCGCGAGTCCGATGATAAGCGCGCCGACTGCGGCGCCGGTGATGGAGCCGAGTCCGCCGACGATGACCACGATCAGGGAGGCCAGAAGGTAGCGCACGTCTTCCCCCGGGGCGATGGACAGCGCGGTGCCCCCCACCACGCCGGCGAAGCCCGCGAGACCCGCGCCGATACCGAACACCAGGGCAAACACGAGCGGCACGTTGACCCCCGAGGCGGCGAGCATGTCACGGTCATTCACCCCGGCGCGGATCATCATGCCGATGCGGGTGCGGTTGAGGAACAGCCACAGCGCGATGCCCACCGCCACCGCCACCCCGAGCACCGTGAGGCGGTACACCGGGTACTTGATGTAGACCGCGTCGCCGGAGGACCGGATCACCGAGACTACCGGCAACTCCGCCGCGCCGAACAGCCATTCCGGTGGCGAAAACTGGTAGGTGGTGCCGGTCCAGACCGCGAGCATGAGATCGGCGGCGATGATGGAGATGGCGATGGTCACCAGTGTCTGGCGCAGGTCATCGCCCTCCATGCGGCGGAACACCAGGGTCTGCAACGCGACGCCGCTGATCGCCACCGCGACGAACGCCACCGCGAGGCCGAGGAACCAGCTGCCGCTCGCCTCCGCCACCTCGTAGCCGATGTACGCCCCCAGCAGGTACATCGAGCCGTGGGCGAGGTTGACGTTGCGCATCAACCCGAAGATCAGGGTGAAGCCGCTGGCGACGAGGAAGTACAGTCCGCCCAGGGTGAGCCCGTTCAGCAGGGTGTTGACGAAGGTTTTCTTGCGCCCGGCGAAATCCACCAGCCATTCCGGCCAGACGGCGAAGATCAGCCACAGGAGGACCGCGATCGCCAGCAGGATGACGATGGCCCAGAATGTATGCCGCTCGATGAACTGGCGCATTGCCCGTTCAGCGCACGCGGGGTCCGGCCTTCCGAAGGGAAAGGCGCTGGTGCATGTTTTTTCCTCTGTTTCGCCGGCTGCCCGCAGGTGAGCCGGTCGTTGGTCTCATTGGTGTCTTCGCCGGACCCAGCGCGCTGAGAATTGCACCGTGCTCCGTGAGGCCAGGTTCGGCGGCAGATCAGCATACGCCAGCCAAATTGGGCCAGCAACCACGAATTATTCGATATTTGGGTAATTTCGGGTAATAATTGAACCAATATGTCATACGTCACTTTCTTCCGAAGACAGCCCGCCCCCCGGATTAACCGCCCCGACGCGCCGCCTTCTACATGCCCGGAAAGAGGCTTGCCGCTCTCCGGGGGCCATCGATGAGCGCCGCCTCCTGGCTACGCTGGGACATCGTCCCCGCCGAACCGGGCAACGAACTGCCGGGATTCCTGGTAACCCGGGCCGCGGCGCTCGAGAACGAAAACATGCCGCCCGAGGTGGCGATGCTGCTGCCATCCGGAGGCGGGACGGACGCCCTGGTAAGCCTGGTGCTGGCCGGGGCCGATTCCTTCTCCGACGCGGTCATCGGGTTGTTTCTCGCGGACCCGTTTTTCAATCCAGCAGTGGAGGGCAGGCGCCTAGCCGCCGCGGGAATCCGCTGGGTCGCCAACCTGCCGAGCGTTGCCCAGCAGGACGAGGCGTTCATCCGCCAGCTGGCCGATGTCGATCTCGATCCCGGGCGCGAGTTTCGCGGCCTGGTCAGCCTTGGCGCGGCCGGGCTCGGTATCGTGGCGGTAGTGGTCGACGCGGACGGCGCGATCACGGCCGCGGACAGCGGCGCGGAGATCGTTATCATCCTGCCGCGACTCGCGGACTACGCCGCCGGGTTTCCCTCGCTACGCCAGCGAGAATCGGCGGCGCAGTCAGTGGCGCGAACCCTGGAGGATCGTGGCTGGCGCGGCCGTCTGCTAGGCCTGGCGGAACGGCGCGACGTGGAAAGCCGCGGGCTCTGGCCGCAGGGACTGGATGGTTTGTTGCTGCGCCCGGTAAGGTGTGACCCGCGCGTTGTGGCCCGCGGGCCGACTCAGCCCGAAAGGCCGTAACGACGGATCTTGTTGTACAGCGTCTTTCGCGATATCCCGAGATAGTCGGCAGTCCGTGTGCGATTGAACCCGTTTCGCCATAGCGCGTCGACGATGCGTTCGCGCTCCGAGCCGCCCGTGGTGTCTTTCGGCGCTACTCCGGTTTCCTCCTCGAACACCAGCTCTTCCCGCTCTACCGGCCCGTCGTCGGCGCGGCCCGCCAGCATCCCCAGCAGGTTCCTGAGTTCGCGCTCGTTGCCCGGCCAGCGATGGGCTTCGAGCTGGCGAAAGGCGGCGGCGCTGAAACTGGCGCGGCCCATCGCTTCCCCGCTGGTATCCGGCGACAGGTGCTCGACAAGTGTCGCGAGATCGTCGATCCGCTCCCTGAGGGGTGGCAGGCGCAGTACTCGCCCGTCGAAGGCGGCGGCGAGATCACTGCCGATACCCGTTGACGCCAGAGTCTGGCCGGAACGGCCACCCGCCGAAGATGTCTCGCAGATCAACAGCACGCGGGGGCGCATCGCCTGCATTCGGCGCGTCGAACTTGCGCGAAAGCTGCCTTCCCTGAGAGCAAGCCCGAGGCGGCGCTGGGTCGCCGCGGGCAATCGTTCCGGCGCGCGCAAGACCACCAGTCCCAGGCGATCATCACCGAGAGCAGGTGGCCGCTGGCGCTTGTCGCTCGCGCCGAACAGGAGTTCCCGGGCGCGCACTGATGACTCCTCGCCCGCGAGGTCTATCTCCAGCGTATGCGCGGCGCCTTTCGGCTGCGCGGCGGATGCCATCACCGAAACCACCGGCTTCGTATCGGCTCCGCGCTCCGCCAGCAGGAGAGTCGGTGACGATGATCCCGACAATGCGCGCAGGCGGCGAAGGAACTCAATTTGCGCCTTGCCCTGCCCCACCAGGCCATGGCCGCGGCCCCAGCTCACCAGGCGCCGCCGGCCGGCGTCGCGCACAGGACCGCGCCTCGCAGCCTGGCGGAAGCGGTCGATCTGGTTCGCCACGGAGTTCTCCAGCGGAATGCGTTCGATGGTGGAGCCGCCGACGTAGCCGTCGATCTCGGCGAGGCTGATCACCCGCGCGAGATCGCCGGCGGTGGCGATGGGGCCACCCTCCAGCAGGAAGCGCGTACCGGGATTGATCCGCCGCACCAGACGCCCCACCTCCCGCGCCACCATGGCAACCGCCTCGAGGCTGTCGCGTTGACGGTGCCCCAGCGCCCCGCCCACGTTCCAGCCGAGATTGAGACAGATGAGGTCGATGCCCGCGTCCGCCGCGAGTCGCGCCTGGGTCCGGTTTGCACAATAGAACATTGTCTTGAGACCAATCCGGCGTACCGCCTCGAGCTGCGCGACCTCGGCCTCGATGCCGCGCCCCGCGCGCGACAGGATCTGCTGCATCGGGCGCTCGTAGTGCATGCAGCTCGGAAAATTGACCGCCCCCGCGAAGCCGGCATCGCGAATCTCCTCCGCGCGCGCAGCGACGTCATGCTCCGCGCCCCAGACATTGACGCCTAGCAGCACCGGCGCGCGGCACTGGGTCAGGATTTCCCGGCGCGCGAACTCCAGCGTCAGGCTGGTGGCGTCAAGGATCGGCAGCATGCAGGCGATGGAAGGCGCGCCCATGTTGCGCAGGCGTCCCGCGTTGATGGCCAGCAGGAGGTCCGCGCCACCGCGCTCCGCGGCCAGTGCCGTGGTGCCGGAACCGATGGCTGCGCCGACGATGAAACCGCGCGGAGAGGCCATGTCAGGTGATCAATTCCATCGTGTCGTGGACACATTGATCGCGGGAAATTCCAGCGAAGGCTGGAATCCATTTCAAATCAGAGTGTCGGCGCATCCAACCGGGACACCAGACTTCGCTGGCGCTTCTGCATACTATGCCGACGCAGGCTGAAATAGCATGCAGCGGTCCTTATTGACGGACATGGTTGCGGGAACGCTTCGCGTGCTCGCGGCATTGTCAACGCGCCGGGGTGGCCAGCCCGTTCTATATCATGCTTCTCCGGCCGGCTGCCATCTCCTGAAGACGAAGCCCTTCTATCCGCCGGGCATGGCGGGCACTCAAACCCGTCTCGATATCGACCGGGCGCAGGATTTCTGGACTCGTGTCAGAAGTTCGGCACGTACTTCTGCGGCACCCAGTCGGGCTGGCCGACATCGACGAATACGAGCCAGTTGATGGCCGCGCCTGTACTCACGTCGGGGCGGAACTCGAGCAGCTTGTCGGCGGCGTCGCCGAGGCGGTTCGAATCCCGGGTGCGGAAGCGCACGTTTCCGTTGCTCTCGATACCCACCAGTTCGACGTAGTCGTTGCCCGCGTCAGAGCCCCCGGCGTTGAACTGTGGCAGGTCCGCCAACTGCTCCGGAAGACTGGCATTGTCATTGTAGTAGAGCGAGTAGGCCGTCTTGACCGATGCGAAGGTATTCATCGCCTCGCTGAGACGGGCGCGGATCGTGTAGTCACGGTATGCCGTGGTGGCGATGGACGCCAGGATACCGATGATTGTCACGACGATCATGAGTTCGATCAGGGTAAAGCCCTGTTGCGAACTCCGCTGCGTCCCCCACGGCACATGCGTGCCGGTACGACTCCGGATAGATTGCATGACACCCCCCAACTTGTGATTCCATTTCGATTCGTCTCTGATCCCGGAACTCCACCCCGGTGGGATTCCGAACCCGACTCTGGCGCCCTTACCCCTGGGGCTTACTCAGGCCATGATCTTTTTTACGCCTGACTGCGTGTAATATCAAGTAGTTAGCGTGTGCATTATTGACACTTTTTGGCTGGCGGCGGATTTATCGGGTGTCCAATTGCGCCTGTTCAGCACCCGGGTCAAGTGCCTGGGTTTGAACGTGGCGCGGACCCGGACGGGTCCGCGCCAACGGGCGAGAACGCCCGGGATGAATCAGGCCGGCTGCGGGACGATCCGCATGTAGGGCCTGGGCGCCCGCCAGCCCTGCGGGAATCGCGACCTCGCCTCGTCGTCGGAGAGCGCCGGCACGATGATCACGTCCTCGCCCTGCTTCCAGTTCACCGGCGTCGCCACCTTGTGGTTCGCGGTGAGCTGGCAGGAATCCACGAGCCGCAGGATCTCGTCGAAGTTGCGCCCGGTGCTCATCGGGTAGGTGATCATCGCCTTGACCTTGCGGTCGGCGCCTATGACGAAGACCGAGCGCACGGTCTGGTTGTCCATCGCCGTGCGCTCGCCGGCCCTGCCCGAGGCATTCGGGTGGATCATGCCGAACGACTTGGCAACGGCCAGGTCGGTGTCGCCGATCAGCGGATAGTTCACCGCGTGCCCCTGGGTCTCCTCGATGTCCGCCAGCCAGGCGCGGTGATCCTCCACGGAATCCACGCTCAGACCGATCACCTTGCATCCTCGCTTTTCGAACTCGCCCTTGAGCGCGGCCATGTAGCCAAGCTCCGTGGTGCACACCGGGGTGAAGTCCTTGGGGTGGGAAAACAGCACGGCCCAGCTGTCGCCGAGCCAGTCGTGAAAGACGATGGTGCCCTCCGTGGACTCCGCGGTGAAATTCGGCACCTCGTCTCCGATGCCGAGCGGTTTCGATTCAATTCGATGGTTCATTATTGACTTGCTCCTTGTTTCAAGATTCAGGTTGATTACCGGGCGGGATCATCCGCCCGCTGGGTACTTGCGATCCCTCCCTGCGCGTTTGCCGGTGGGCCCGAAAGTGATGCGGGATTCTAGAGACAAATATTTTCCGTGATAATATCCGCCATCAGCAAAATACTATTGCAGAAAGCGGGACAATTATCTGGACACCCTGAAGGCAATGCGGGTCTTCGTCGAGGTGGCGAAACTGCGGGGTTTCGCGCCCGCCGCCAGAGAGCTCGGACTGTCGACTTCGTCGGTCAGCCGCCACGTGTTGAACCTCGAACAGCGGCTGAATCGCCAGCTTTTTTCGCGCACGACGCGCAGTCTCAGCCTCACCCCGGCCGGCAGCGACCTGCTGGAGGAATGCCAGCGCATCGTCTACGACGCCGAGGCGTTGCTCGACGTGCCCACGGACGAGGCCAGGACGCCGTCCGGCCGGATGCGGATCACCCTGCCCGGCTTCCTGGCGGAATTGCTGTCAAGGGACGCCATCGCGCGTTATGCGTTGCGCTACCCCGAAGTGAAACTCGAGGTGGTCGTCATGAACCGGGTGGTCAACCTGGTGGAGGAGGGTTTCGACCTTGCGCTCCGGGTTGGCGAACTTTCCGACTCCACCCTCATAGCCCGCAAGCTGCTCGACCTGCACCTCGTCATGGTGGCCTCCCCCGCCTACATTGCGCGGCGCGGGGAACCGCGCCTGCCATCGGACTTGAAGGTGCACGACTGCATCGTCGAAACAGACGCGCCCTACATCGACCGCTGGCCCCTGCGTACCGGCGGCGCGAGCAAGCGCTACCCGGTCAACGAGTTCATCCGGGTCAATAGCGGGGATACCGCACGCGACCTGGCGGTCGGCGGCGTCGGCCTGTGCCTGCTACCGGTCTACCTGGTGCTCAGGCAACTCGAGCGCGGCGAACTGGTCACGGTGATGCGCGAGCATGTACCTGACTATGGCGGTATCTTTGCCGTCTATCCGCAGACCCGCTACGTCACCCCGGCGGTGCGCAGCTTCATCGAGTTCCTGGTGGCATACGCGGGAGCGATCAGGCTGCCATAAGCTGGCGGTAGCACACGGGGAGTTCCCGTGCGCGACGAATCCAGCCCGTCAGCCAATGGCGTCGATCATCGCGCGCGCGCAGGTCTCCGTGTCGGCGGTGCCGCCGAGGTCGCGGGTGCGGGCGGCGTCATCGGTGAGCACTGACTCCATCGCCTCTTCCAGCGCTTTCGCCGCGTCGTCCTCGCCGAGATGTTCCAGCATCATCGCCGCGGTCCATACCGCCGCCACGGGGTTGGCGCTACCCTGGCCGGCGATATCCGGCGCCGAGCCGTGCACCGGCTCGAACATGGAGGGGTACTTGCGCTCCGGGTTGATGTTGGCCGCCGGGGCGATGCCGATGGAGCCCGCCACCGCCGGGCCGAGGTCGGAGAGGATGTCGCCGAACAGGTTGGAGCCCACCACCACGTCGAACCAGTCCGGGTGCTGGACGAAATGCGCCACCAGGATGTCGATGTGGAACTGGTCGGTGGCGATGTCCGGGTACTGCTTCGACACCTCGCGGAAGCGCTCGTCCCAGTAGGGCATGGTGTGGACGATGCCATTGGACTTGGTGGCCGAGGTGACCTTCTTGCGTTCGCGTTTCGCCGCGAGCTGGAAGGCGTAGTGCATGATCCGGTCAACGCCCTGGCGGGTAAAGATCATCTGCTGGGAGACGAATTCGCGGTCGGTGCCGGTGAAGATGCGCCCGCCGATCTCGGAGTACTCGCCCTCGACGTTCTCGCGCACGACGATGAAGTCGATGTCCTCCGGGCCGCGCCCGGCGAGGGGCGAGGTGATGCCTTTCAGCAGGCGCACCGGGCGGATATTGGCGTACTGGTCCATCTCGCGGCGGATGGGAATGAGCAGCCCCCAAAGCGACACGTGGTCGGGCACGCCCGGAAATCCCACCGCGCCGAGGTAGATGGCGTCGCATTCCTTGAGCTGGTCGATGCCATCCTCCGGCATCATCGCGCCGGTACGTGCGTAGCGTTCGCAGGACCAGTCGAATTGCTCCCACTCGACGCTGAATCCGAAGCGGGTGGCGGCGGATTCCACCGCGCGCTGTCCCACCGGAATGACCTCGTTGCCGATGCCGTCGCCGGGAATGGCGGCAATCCTGTATTTTCTGTTGCTCATGAAATTGATGTGGGTCGTATCTATTGAGTTGCGTGTTGCGCGAGGAACGGCGCCATGCGCTCCAGCAGTTGTTCCGGGATCTCCTCGGCCAGGTAATGGCCTCCTGGCAGGGATTGCCCGCTGACATCCGCCGCGCGCTCGCGCCATAGCGCCAGGGCGTCGAAGCAGCGCTCGATCACACCGTCCCGGCCCCAGAGAACCAGCAGCGGACATTCGATCTTGCGACCGCTGTCGGCATCGTCGTGCCCGATGTCGATGCTCGCCGCCGCGCGGTAATCCTCGCAGGTCGCGTGGATGGTGGCGGGATCGGAGAAGGCGGTAATGTAGTCGTCGAGCGCGTCTTCCGCAAACGGCTCCAGGCCGGCGGAGCCGCTTCCGCATTTTCGCAACCAGAAGTTGCGCGGGTCGGCGCCGATCATCTCCTCGGGCAGGGGCGCAGGCTGGACGAGGTAGAACCACCACCAGTAGGCCTTCGCGAACGCTGCATCCGCGTCGCGGTACATCTCGCGGGTGGGGGCGATGTCGAGCAGCGCCATGGCCGCCACGCGCTCCGCGTGGTCCAGGGCGAGGCGATGCGCCACCCTTGCGCCGCGGTCGTGACCGCAGACGAGAAAGCGCATGAAACCGAAGTGATCCATCAGCGCGGTCATGTCCACTGCCATGGCGCGCTTGGAATAGGGTGCGTGGTCCGGCGCGGTGGGTGGTTTCGACGAGCGCCCATAGCCGCGCAGGTCGGGAGCGATGACGGTGTAATCCGCGGCCAGCGCCGGCGCTACCCGGTGCCACATCGCGTGGGTCTGGGGATAGCCGTGCAGCAGGAGCAGTGGCGGGCCATTGCCGCCGCGTACGCCGTGGAGGGTGACGCCGTCGCAGTCCACGTCGAAGACGTCGAAACCTTCGAACATGGCAGCGACGCTGGCCCGATCAGGCAGCCGCAGCGTCGACGAAGTCCGCCATTTCGCCCATGGTGTTGAAGTAGAAGTCGATGTCGGGGCGTGACGCGACGCGCGCGGTGGCGCCCCAGTTCTCGCTGTCCTTCAGGTACTGGCGGTCGATCCAGGCATTGGCAAGCCCGAAGGCGCGCGCCTGCTGGTGGTCATGGTGCAGGCTCTGGGCGGTATGCAGGATGCCCGCCTTTTCCACGCCAAGATCCGTGGGCAGTTTCTCCAGCATGTACTCGAAGTTACGCGGGTTCGGCTTGTAGCTGCCGACGTCCTGGGCGGTGTAGATGGCATCGAACGCGACCCCGAGCTTGCGATTGGAGGCCGCGAAGCCGTCGCGGTTGACGTTGGAGAGGATCACCAGCTTGAAATGCTTCTTCAGCCGACGGAGCGCGTCCGCGGAGTCGGGAAAAGCCGGCCAGAGTGGCACCGAAGCGCCGAAGGCGGCATCCAGTTCGTCGCTGGTTTCGAGATCCAGCGATTCGGCCATCCGGCGATGCACCCGGGTGAGGAGCTCGGGATAGAGCATGTCCGGGGTCTCCGCCTCCTGCGCGGTCTCCATGGTGGCGAAGGTCTCCAGACCGCTTTGTCGGTCGACGCGATCCACGCCGTTGTGCATCAATAGCGGCTGCATTGCGTCCCAGATGCCGGATTCCCAGTCGATGAGGGTGCCGTAGCAGTCGAAGGTCAGGGTGCTGTATCGGGTGATGTCGGTGGCGTTCACGGTCGGGGATTCAGTCTTTCAGGGTGAAGTCGTCGGCATCCATGGACGCCGGGAAGTGTTCGCGGAACTCGAGCAAACTGGACATGGAAAGCGCATGGGTGGCGACCATGGCGCGGTCGCCGCAGTCCACCAGCGGTTTGCCGAGGAAGTCGAGGATCGCGCTGCCGCCGGAGAAGGTGTTGCCGGTGCGGTCGGCGCCGAGGCGATTGCAACCGGCGACGTAGGCCTGGTTCTCGATCGCCCGCGCTCGCACCAGGGTGTCCCAGGCGTACTGGCGCGCGTCGGGCCAGTTGGCGACGTAGAGCGCGAGGTCGTAGTCGGCGCGGTTGCGGCTGAACACCGGGAAGCGCAGGTCGTAGCAGACGAACAGCGCCACCCGCCAGCCACCGAGGTGCATGACGACACGGTCCTTGCCGCCTGTGAAGTGATGGTGCTCGCCGCCGAAGCGGAACAGGTGACGCTTGTCGTACCAGTCCATGCTGCCGTCGGGGCGCGCCCAGATCATGCGGTTGCGGTACTCCTCGCCTGCCTTCATCACCAGGCTGCCGGTGATCACCGCGCCGACCTCCGCCGAGCGTTCCCGCATCCAGGCCACGGTCTCGCCCTCCATGGTCTCGAAACAGTGCCAGGGCTCGAGATAGAAGCCGGTGCTGAACATCTCCGGCAGCACCACGAGGTCGGTCTTGCCGAGTTTCTCCAGGTGGTGGTCGTAGCGCGCCCGCGCCGCCGCCGGGTCCTGCCAGTCCATGTCGTCCTGGACGACGCTGACCGTGATGTCCGCAATCGCGTCCATGATTTACAGCTCCCGCAGGATGTCGGCCGCGCGCGCCAGGGTATCGTTGTTCTTGGCGAAGCAGAAGCGCACAATGCGGGTGTCCGGCGGATCCTGGTAGAAGGGCGATAGCGGGATCACCGCGACCCCTTTCTCACTCGTGATCCACTCCGCGAAGTCCATGTCCGGCAGGTCAGAGATCTCGCTGTAGTCGGCAAGCTGGAAATAGGTCCCCGCCGAGGGCAGGAACCTGAAGCGTGAATCCGCCATCTGCTCGCGGAAGAAGTCCCGCTTCTCCTGGTAGAACGCCGACAGGCCGCGGTAGTTCTCCGGCGCCTCGCGCACGAAGTCCGCCAGCGCCCACTGCATCGGCGTCACCGTGGTGAAGACGTTGAACTGGTGGATCTTGCGAAATTCCGTGGTGAGCTCCGGCGGCGCGACGCAATAGCCGATCTTCCAGCCCGTGGCATGGTAGGTCTTGCCGAAGGAGAACACGGCGAAGCTCTTCTCCCGCAATTCGGGATGGGTAACCACGCCGTGATGGGCGCGCCCGTCGAACACGATGTGCTCGTAGACCTCGTCGGACAGCACGCGGCAGTCGTAAGGGCGGATGGCCTCGGCCAGCCGATCAAGGTCACCCGTCTCCAGCGTGGTGGCGGTAGGGTTGTGCGGGCTGTTGATGATCACCAGGCGGGTACGCTTGCTCAACGCGTCGCCGAGGGCGCCCCAGTCGATGCGGTAGTCCGGCAGGATCAGCGGAATATGGATTGTCCGCCCCCCCGCCAGTTCCACCGCGGGCTCGTAGGAATCGTATGCGGGGTCGAACACGATGACCTCGTCCCCCGGCCCCACCACCGCGTGAATTGCGCAGAGCAGCGCCTCGGTAGCGCCGCTGGTGATCGTGATCTCCGTGTCCGGATCCACCTCGACGCCGCTCTCGACGTGGAACTTGTCGGCGATGGCCTGGCGCAGTTCCGGCACCCCGGTCATCGGCGGGTACTGGTTCTTGCCGTGGGCGAGATGCCAGGTCACCCGGTCGAGCAGGCGCTGGTCCGGCTCGAAATCCGGGAAGCCCTGGGACAGGTTGATGGCGCCGTGGTCCTGGGCCATTTTCGACATCACGGTGAAGATCGTGGTGCCGACGTTTGGCAACTTGCTGTGGACGGGAAGCGGCATGGAGGCGTGCTGAAGGAATACGGGAGGGAAGGCGGGGAGTATAGCGAAATCGCCGCCCGCGCACCGGCGGCGGAAGCGCGCGTCACGGGCTGGTAAACTCCCCGCCCCGAACGACTATCAACTTGCCCGGACCATGAAAGTCATCACCTGGAACGTCAACGGCGTGCGCGCCGTGGAACGAAAGAAAGAACTGCAACAACTGCTGACGACCCAGGATCCCGACGTGCTCATGCTGCAGGAGACCAAGGGCAGTCCGGAACAATTCAGCAACTACCTGAAGGCCCATCCCGACTACCGGCAGCACTACGCCTGCGCGGAGAAGCCGGGCTATGCTGGCACCTCGATCTGGGTTCGCGGCGCACTCGAGGAAACCCTGGACGATGTCATGTTCATCACCGACATGCCCGGCAATCCAAACGCCGACGAGGGACGCGTCTCGCATCTCACATTCCGCCAGGGCGGCGAAACCTGGGACCTGCTATCGATCTACTTTCCCAATGGCGGCAAGAGCGAGCAGGCCTGGGAGGAGAAACTGGTGTTCTACGACCGCACCCATGACCTGATGAACGCGCTGCGCGCCGAAGGCCGGGTGGTGCTGGTGGGCGGCGACATGAACGTCGCGCACAACGAGATCGACCTCGCACGGCCGAAGGAGAACGACGGCAAGATCGGCTTTCACCCGAGCGAACGCGCGTGGATGGACCGGCTCATCGCCGACGGCTGGTCGGACGTCTGGCGCGCGCGCAATCCCGGGGTCACCGACGTCTATTCCTGGTGGCACCTGGTCACCCGCGCGCGGGCCCGCAACGTCGGGTGGCGCATCGATTACTTCCTCATGGACAAGGCGCAGGAGAAACGCGTGAAGCGTATCGACTACCTGATGGACCAGATGGGGTCGGATCATTGCCCCATCGTCATGGAGGTGAAATAGCCAGGGCGGGAAACGCGCCGACCCTCCAGGCGCGCGCGACCCGGGATTCGCGTGGAACTAGCCGGGTTGACGCAACACTTCGAACACGGCCGCCAGCTCGCTGTCGCCGAAGCCCCTGGCCCGGGCCGACTCGAAGTACCGTGAGATGACCCGCGGCAGACTGCCGCTGACCCCGAGCCGTTCGCTCAGCTTGAACACCATGTCATAGGCCGCGGCATGCACGTCCAGGGAAGCCTCGTCCAGCGCAAAATCGCGATTCCTGACCCGCATCAGCAGTTTCGTGTCAATTGTATGGTTGTTTGGGCCCAGGATGGCCTCGATGAAAACGTCCAGTGAAGCACCGGACGCTTCGCACATGGCGGCACCGTGCAGCAACCCTATCGCGCGCGCGTAGTAGCTCGAATAGACGGCCTTGTCGAACTGTACCGCGGCTCCGGCCTGCTCGCCGACGAGTCTCGGTTTTCCGCCCATCGCCCCCAGTACGATCAGGCTGGAGTCGAATACATTCTTCGAGCCCGCGTAGACGATCATCGCGGTTTGGCTTCGCACGCTCGCAGGGTAGGCGAGAATGGAGCCCTCGAGATAGGAAACTCCGTTCTCTTCCGCCCATTTCCCGGTAGAGATCGACTCCTCGGCGGTCATGGTGGTCAGCAGGACGAGAACCTTTCCCGACAGACATTCCGCCACGGATTCCGATTGCAGCACTTCCATCGACGCCGCGTGGTCGGTCAGGCAGACGACGACCACGTCGCTGGCGACCGCGAGATCCTCGAGCGAGCCGGCGACGGGGACGCCCAGTTCACGGTAGCGGGCACACTTGTCGGCGCTGCGATTCCACACCCGCAGATCGACTTCGTTCGCCAGCAATCCATCCGCCAGCGCGCTGCCCATCAATCCCAGTCCGACGACTCCAGCTTTCTGGTTCGTTGCGGCAGCCACTATTGGCCTCCCACCTGCGCCGGGCGGATGTTCTGGTTGAAGCGGAATCGATTGTCCGGATCGTACTTCGCCTTGATCTCGCGCAGGCGCCTGAAATTGTCGGCGCCGTAGGTATCCTCGAGCTGTTTCTCACCCTCCTCGCCGCCGCCGGGAAAATTGAGGTACATGCGCCCCTCGTGAGAGTACTTCTGCAGGCGCTGCCAGAAATCGCGCGTCCAGCCGATGTTTGCTTCGTCGTTGTCCGCGCCCTCCCAGACCGAGTCGATCGAGTACATCCACGGCATCGAACGGTCGCCGAACGCGGTCGCTTCGGCCGCCGGTTCCGCGGTCGCGCCGCCGAAGTTCCAGATCGAGGACAAGGAGTTCGGCGACGGCACCGTCGTTACGCCTTCGAGGATGTGGTCGATCACCTCGTCCGTCAGGCCCGCCAGGTAGAGTGACTTCCAGTAGCAGCGGTAATGTCCCGCCGGCATCAGCTCGTCGAACAGCTTCTGCAACTCGCAGTACGGCAGGCGCCCCGAGAAATCTGTCACCAGAGGCGCAAGTTCACGCAGCGGCTGCATGATCCGCTCGCCCTCCCCGGCATCGCCGGCGTAAACCGCGGCGATGGTGTACACCTGCTTACCCCAGAACTCGGGTGGAAAATCCTCGCTCTCGGCCACCGTCGAGAATTCGACGATCGAGCTGATGCGATCGCTCTTGTCGGCGAGGAAGTCGCGCCAGGCCCTGATCGGTCCAGCGCCGCATTCGAGCGCGTAGATCGGGGCGCAGAACATCACTTCCGGGCCGAGCGGGTGCAGGCGAAATTCGAACTCGGTGATGACGCCGAAATTGCCGCCACCGCCACGTACCGCCCAGAATAGGTCCGCGTTCTCCTGTTCGTTGGCGCGGCGGATCTCGCCGTCACTGGTGACGATCTCGACACCGATCATGTTGTCAATGCACAGACCGTGTCGGCTCCGCAGCCAGCCCATGCCACCCGACAGCGTCAGCCCGGCGACACCGGTGTCCGAGATCAGGCCACCCGGCGTGGCGAGGCCGTGCGCCTGGCTTGCCGCGTCGACGTCGCCCCAGGTGGCGCCGCCCGCGACACGGGCGATGCGCGCGTCGGCATCGACGGATACGCCGCGCATCCGCCTGAGATCGATCATGACCCCGCCGTCGCATACCGCGTGTCCGGCAACATTGTGGCCGCCGCCACGAATCGAGACCGGGTAGTCGTTCTGCCGGGCAAATACCAGCGCCTTCGCGACGTCACGGCTGGACCGGCATTGCGCGATCATTGCGGGCCTGCGATCGATCATCGCGTTCCATACCGAGCGCGCCGCGTCGTAACCGGCGCTGTCCGGTTCCAATACGATGCCTTCGATATCGGGTACTTCGGTTCCTGTCGGGTTGGGCATGTTCGCCTCCGGGTCCATGTGTCGTGAGATTTCATTGTAGAAACCGGAATCAGCTCCCCACAATTGCCAAAAACTACAAAATCAGGGCAAAAAAGACAGGCGACATGGCATAAGTTACATTAGGGTGCCGAATTTGACATTGGATTCCTTCCGGGAGGAGTTGCCCGATGGATAAACCCCTGGTCTGTCTGCTGGCGTCGAACAATACGACCGCAAGCGTTCTCTATGGCCTGTACGACGTCCTCGGAAACGTCGGGCCCGACTACGAAGACATGATCGGAGGCGTCGCGGGTGACAGCGCGCTGGAAGTCAGGATCGTCGCGCGGTCGTCGGAACCGTTTCTCTGCCTTAGCGGCATACCGGTCCACCCGCACGCCAGCCTGGACGATATCGAGCGCGCGGACGTCGTCGTGGTTTGCGACATGTACACACCGATCAACGAGTCACCGATCGGCATGTACGCAACCGAAGTCGCCTGGCTCCGACGCATGCACGCGCGCGATGCCCTGCTGTGTTCCGTTTGCTCCGGTGCGACCCTGCTCGCCGAAACCGGCTTGCTGGACGGGCACGAGGTGTCGTCGCACTGGGCTTACCAGGACATGTTTCTCAAGTATTTTCCACGGGTCAGTATGTCGCCGAACACGATCCTCAACCTGGGTTCGGAGGGCAGGCGCCTGGTTTCCGCGGCGGGCGTTACCGCGTGGCAGGACCTGTCGATCTATCTCATCGAACGCTACTGCGGGCAGAACCTGGCACGCAACACCGCCCGGGTGTACCTGCTCGCGCAACACGAGGACGGGCAGATGCCGTTTTCGGCGATGAACTGTAACATCCGCCATGACGACGCGATCGTGCGGGAATGCCAGCACTGGATCGACGAGAACTACAGTAACGCCAACCCGGTGTCCGGGATGGTGGAACGTTCAGGACTGAAACCACGAACCTTCGCGCGCCGCTTTCGCGCCGCGACCGGATACCAGCCTATCGACTACGTCCAGGGTATACGGATCGAGGCAGCAAAGCACATGCTCGAATCCGACAACGCCACTGTCGAAACGATCAGTATCGCGATCGGATATAACGATCCAACGTCCTTTCGCCGGGTGTTCAAACGCAGGGTCGGCCTGACCCCGGCCATTTACCGGCGCAAGTTCAGCGGCATCACTTCGCCGGCCCGCCTTCCATGAGCGCATTGCCCAGGGCCGAGTTCGTCGGCTTCCCGTCGCGTCGTGCGCGCAGCGAATTCGTTGCCCGCCGCTTCGCGCGGTATTTTTCCACCAACCTGCTGGATGTCGGTTGTTTTGAGGCCCCGCTGCGCACCATCCTGGCGGATATCGACTACACGGGAGTGGATTTCGTCGGCAACCCGGATATCGAACTGAATCTCGAGCAGGCTGACCGGCTGCCGTTCGAAGATAGTCAGTTCCAGGCGGTCATCTGCATCGATGTGCTGGAACACCTGGACACGCTGCATGCCATGTTTGACGA
Organism: Gammaproteobacteria bacterium; assembly: GCA_030432755.1. Taxonomy (GTDB): domain Bacteria; phylum Pseudomonadota; class Gammaproteobacteria; order Arenicellales; family Poriferihabitantaceae; genus VYFG01. The sequence continues at coordinate 167,116 of JAUILZ010000002.1, forward strand.
ACTGGCGCGCGTCTCCGGCCGCTACGTGATCGTGTCACTCCCCAACTGCTGGCGGGACGCACGCATAAAACTGGAACGGGGCCGGGGTGGGTTCGCGCATTACGGGCTTCCCGTCGAAAGGCCGGATGACCGGCACAAGTGGTTCTTCAATGCCGAGGAAGCGATGACCTTCCTGCGGGCCCGTGCAGCACGGAACGGCCTGAAAGTCGTCGAACTGTTTACGACCGAGAAGCCGAGGTCGGCAATGTTGCGCGGCGTCCGCCACCTGCGCTATCCGGGCATTCGTTACCTGAACCGCTACGCGAACACGGTGTGGGCCGTGTTCGAGAAGGATCAGTCCACCGCTCCCGGGAATTCACGGTCATAGGCGGATTTCCCGATCGGGACGTTCAATACCTCGCCGAAGAACGCGCGCACCGTCTCCACCGCGGAATGGGAGTCCAGGTGCTCGGCCAGCACCAGCATTCCATCGGGCGTTTCGGCGTTCACGCTGTACTCCATCAGGGTGCGTTTCGGCGTGGTTGAACTGAATCCCCGGGTGGCGCGGATGTCGGTAATCTCGTAGTAGGCCGCCTGGCGGCGACTGACGGGGAAGCCGAACACCCGACGCACCGAGGTGACGTAACTGCCGTCGCACAGTATCTCCAGCGAATTGGTCAGGGCAAACAGGCCGGCAAGAACCACCAGCCCACCCACCAGCACGAATACCGCGCTCATGACGCCGAGCATGAATCCGCCGCCACCCGCCAGCCCGGGAAGCACACCGCCGATGGTGACGAAGACCCCGCCGAAGGCGATGATCATGGCGTTGCGCAGCGGGTTGCGCCAGGCGGGATAGCGGATCAGCACCTGGTCTCCCAGTCGCTGCATGGGCAGCAGGTCCTCCACCCGGAGCTGTACATCACCGGGTTCGCTGCCACCGATGGCGCGCACCCTCACGCCCGAGCGTTCGCCGGTCGCATAAACCGGGATCTCGAAGTTGCGGTCGAGATCGACCCCGGGGATGCTGGCATGGAGGCTGAGCCGCCACAGGTGGTATGCCCCGCCATCCTTTTCCTCGGTCAGCGGCAGACCCTCCGGCACGGCGAAGCGGAATCGGAGCCGGATTCCCTCGCCAGCCACCGTGGGCTCCGCGATACCGCTATCCTGCCAGACCACGGTCTCGCGGCGCGAGCGGTTCTTGCCGCTGCCGCTCATCCTGCTGTGGAGGCAGGTGAGGGTGACGTTGAATACCGTCGCGGGGTCCCAGCGCAGGTTGACCGCCACCTCGCCGCCGACGTCACCCCCCACGCTGCCCGGATAGGGATCCATGGTCAGCTCGGTGACGCCGAAGCGCCGCCATTGCCGGGTCTGGCTCAAAGCCCAGGTGAAGAGCCAGATGCCGACGATCGGAAACAGCAGGAACAGGAGCACGATGGGTCCCTCGTCTTCCCAGGCCGAGGGCAGCAGGAACGCCAGCGGCAGGCTGATCAGGTTCCAGAGCGCGGCAAAGCACCAGGTAAACACCATCCCGCCGCGGGCGCTGGAACGGATGCGCCCGTCCTGCCAGTCCGGGTTCGCGAGCCAGGGACTCTGGGCGGCCTCGGGTACGTCGATCACGCGATGGCCGCGCAGCGCCCAGAACATGATGCCGGCGCCCACCCCGCCAAAGGCCAGCAGGAAGATGCCGAAGAACCCGAGCATTCCCCAGCGCAGGTCGCGATTGAGCACCGACTCCGCGGGATCGTTCGGGTCGTACCAGGCAGTTACCGGCCGGCCCGCCGCGAACGCTTCCTCCAGTCGGCGCCCGAGGCTCTGCTGAAAATCGCCGATGTTGTCCGCCCCGCCCATGATCGCCACGCGATCGTTCTCGTAGCGCAGGCCGTCCACGTCATAGTGGTAGCGGGCGCTGATGGAGTAGGTCGTGCTGTCGCCGTGGTGGACCTCGAGCTTTGCCGCGGTGAGGGTAGCCTGTGTATCGGGCCAACCGCGCATCTGCAAGGCATCCAGTATCGCCGGCACGCCCTGGAAGGCGAACAGCAGCGTGCCCGCGAGAAAGAACACCAGGCCGAACAGAACCAGGAGCCAGCTGCGCTCGACCCTGGTTTTTCGTGCCGCCATGGAAGCTGGTCCCCTCCCCCGGTTACCCCTGACCTTCGATCCGGCGCAGTATAGCGCTGCTGAACGGCACGGGTTTACCCCATGGCCACACGTTGATGCAAGGGGTCGCGGTTTTCTACACTAAGGGTTATGGAAGCCTTTCCGCCATTGAACGCCGCCAACGAGCAGGGCCTGCTCGCGATCGGTGGCGACCTCAGCCCGGAGCGCCTGCTACTGGCGTACCGGAGCGGCATCTTTCCCTGGTACAATGCCGGCGACCCGATCCTGTGGTGGTCGCCGGATCCGCGCTGCGTCATCTACCCGGCGGCGTTCGTTCCGTCACGCAGCCTGCGCCGAACCATCTCCCGCGGTACGTATGGCGTAACCCTGGACCAGGCCTTCGAGCGCGTCATCCGCGGCTGCGCCGGGCCGCGCAAGGATCAGCCCGGCACCTGGATCACCAGCGACATGGCGCGCGCCTACGTCGGTCTCCATCGGCTCGGTATTGCGCACAGCGTGGAAGCCTGGGAGGGCGATCGCCTGGTGGGTGGCCTCTACGGGCTCGCCCTCGGCGGCGCGTTTTTCGGCGAGAGCATGTTCAGCCGCCGCAGCGACGCATCCAAGGTCGCCTTCGCCACGCTGATGGAGCTGCTGAATGGCTGGGGCTTCGACCTCGTGGACTGCCAGGTGTCTTCCCCCCACATCCTCAGCCTCGGCGCCGAGGAAATCCCGCGCGAGATCTTCATCGAGGAACTGAATGCGGCCATCGGCGATGCCACCAGCGGTTCGCGCTGGGGCGGAGTACCCGCGACCGACGGGAATACCCGCCACTGATACGGGACGCGCCATGACGATCCAGACCGAACCACCCAAGCTCTACCTCTCGGCGCCGCACCCCTGCCCCTATATCGAGCCGGAAACGGCATCCACGGTGCTGCTCGATCCGAACTACCCGGTGGACAACTCGCTCTTCAGCATCCTCATCCGCGCGGGCTTTCGCCGCAGCGGCGACACCGTGTACCGACCACATTGCCGCAACTGCAATGCCTGCGTATCCGTGCGCCTGCCGGCGCGGGAGTTCCTGCCGAGCCGTTCCCAGCGCCGCAACTGGAAGCGCAACAGCGATCTCACCACCTCGATGGTGCCGCCAAACTTCAGCGAGGAACACTTCGACCTCTACTGCCGTTACCAGCGCTGGCGCCATACCGGTGACATCATGGACCACTCCGATCCGGAGCGTTACCGCGAATTCATGGTGGATTCCTCGGTGGAGACCGCGTTCATCGAGTTCCGCCTCGACGGGCAGCTGGTGGCGCTTTCGGTCTGCGACCTGCCGGAGGACGGCATGTCCGCGGTCTATACCTTTTTCGACCCGATGATGCCCAAGCGCGGTCTCGGCACCTATGCCATCCTCAAGCAACTCGAGTACGTGCGCAACATGGAACTCGACTGGCTGTACCTCGGCTACTGGATCGACGGCTGCAAGAAGATGTCCTACAAGACCCAGTTCCGCCCGATCTTCGGCTTCGTCAACAAGGAGTGGCGGCTGCTGTCGTTGTAACGTCTCCGGCGCGGTAACGGCGGCCGCGCCGGCGGGAATTGCTACAATCACCCGCCATGCCCGCGCCCCTTCGCCGCCTCCGATCCCGACTGCCTGCCTGGGCGCTGGCGATCCTCGTACCGCTACTACCCTGCCCGGTGGTGTTCGCCGCTGCGGTCGAGCTAGACGTCCCGGTACGCTTCCAGGCGCGTTTCCTGACCCGGCTGCTGCAGGACCTGGTTTTCGAGCGCAGCGAGGGCCTGTCCGTCTGGGGAGACGACTCTGGCTGCAACGACCTCACCCTGCGAAACCCCGAGGTAAGAATCGAGAACGGGGAGGTCTACATCCTCTCGGACGCGCGCGCGATAACCGGCCTGTCGATGGGCAACCGCTGCCTGCAATTCATCAACTGGGAAGGCAAGGTAAAGGCATTGCAGCGGGTGGACATCATCGATCCCGCGGGGCGTATCGCGTTCTCCACCGTGGACACCACCCTGCTGGGGAAGGACGGCAAGCCCGCCACCGTCAGCAACAGCATCTGGACGCTGGCGAAGGAACACGTCTACCCCCACCTCGATCGCCTGCGCATCGACTTCAGCGCCGCGATGGAAGAGGTGCGCGAAATGCTGCCACTGTTTCTACAGGATGGATCCCGCGAGCAGATCGAGGAGCTCGTGGATTCGTTTCACCTCGACCGGCTGACGGTAACGCCGGGTGGAATCACAGCGGTAGCCTCGTTCACCCTCGCGCTGGCAGAGGAACCTGTCGCCGATGCCGGGATGTTCGATGACGACGTGCTGGATGACGAGGAGATCGGACAGTTCATCGAGCTCTGGGACCGGCTGGACGCCTTTCTCGGCGTGGTCATCAAGGCGGCCGCGAAGGAAAACCCCAACGCGGCGCAGAAGGACGAACTGTTCGATTCCCTGATAGAGACCCGCTATGCTCTGGTGGATGCGCTCACCAATCCCGGGGCGGACGACGACGAGGCCCTGCGCGATGCCTTCATCAATGCCTGGGAGCATCTCGCACCGGTGTTCCGCTCACTTTCGCGGGAAATGGAAGGCACCGCGTCTCTGCGCTTCCTGGGTTTCGTCGCCGCGGGTGACGCGATCCAGGCCATCGACCGGATCGGCGCCGCCTCCGGCTGGGACGTTTCCGTCGCCGGCCTGCGTCGGCTCGCGCGCATCCTGATCCAGGACCTGGACGGCGACCCGCTGGAAGTCCGGCCCGGCGTCGACCCGGAGCTGCGGCAGATATTCGATCTCGGCCCGGCCCTGGAGCTGCCCCCGGCGCCCCGCGGGCTACCACCTTCCGGCTGGCGGCTGGACTGGTTTCACTGGCTCGCCCCGGAGGCCGTGGCGGCGCAGGAACTCGACCTGAACAAGACGGTCGTGGGGCCGGACAATATCGATCGCTACCTCGACGATGTCCATGCGCTGTTGCTCGCCGTCGCCGCCGGCACACTCAAGGTCAAGCCCCTCGACGACGCGCACCACGACCTGCTGCGGGACCTCGTGCTGGCTACCGCCTGGCAGGAAACCTGCTGGCGCCAGTACCGCCAAGGTGATAAGGACATCGTGCCGATGCGATCCTCCGCCGGCGCGCTGGGCGTGATGCAGATCATGCCGCGGGTCTGGCGCGGCTTCTACGACACCGACGCCCTTGCGAGCGACTTTGAATACAACGCCGCCGCGGGGAGCGAGATCCTGCATCGCTACCTGGTGCGCTATGCCCTGCGCAAGGGGGAACACCGCCAACGGGGCGGCGCGGACAACCTCGCGAAGGCCACCTATGCCGCCTACAACGGTGGCCCGGGCCACCTGTCGCGTTACCGCAAGTCCGACACCGCGCTCAACCTGCGCGCCATTGACGAATCGTTCTGGCAGAAGTACGTGGTCGTTCGCAAAGGCGACGCACTCGCGGTGCGCGGCTGCTATCACTACTGATGGCGCGCCGACTCGCCTCCTGTCCCGGGCCCGCCGTCGAAATACCTGACGCCGCGCGCGCACGGCGCTTCGCCCGCGATCTGCTGGACTGGCATGCCGTTCACGGACGCCATGACCTGCCCTGGCAGCTTGACCCGACACCCTATCGGGTGTGGATCTCCGAGATCATGTTGCAGCAGACCCAGGTGAGCGCGGCGATCCCGTATTACCGCCGATTCCTGCGTCGCTTTCCGTCGCTCGAGCGCCTCGCCGCAGCTGATGTGGACGACGTGATGCACCAGTGGTCCGGCCTTGGCTACTACGCCCGCGCGCGCAACCTGCACCGCGCCGCGGGGATCGTGATGCGGGAATTCGGCGGGAAGTTTCCGGATAATCTCGACGCGATCATGTCCCTCCCCGGCATCGGCCGATCAACCGCCGGCGCGATCCTCGCCTTCTGCCATGGCCAGCGCCATCCGATCCTGGACGGCAACGTCAAGCGCGTGCTCGCGCGCTGCTTCGCGGTGCCGGGGTATCCTGGCGACGCGCCGGTAGCGAACGTGCTGTGGGAGCTTTCGGACCGGCTCACCCCGGAAAAGGGTGTGGCGCAGTATACCCAGGCGATCATGGATCTCGGCGCCACCGTCTGCACCCGCAGCCGCCCGGACTGCGATGCCTGCCCGCTGGTCACGGACTGTCTCGCTTTCGAACAGGGTGATCCGGCAGCCTACCCCGGGCGCAGGGCAAAACCCGAACGCCCGCTCAGGGAGGTGCAAATGCTGCTGATCGAGGACGCCGCGGGAAATGTCCTCCTCGAAAAGCGCCCGCCGACGGGGATCTGGGGCGGGCTCTGGTCGCTGCCCGAGGCGCCTGCCGGGAAGCGGCGCCCCGCCTGCCCGCTGCCCGGCGTTCGGATGCTGGCCGCCGGTCCCGACCCCGAGCCGCTGCGCCACGGCTTCACCCATTTCGAACTGTTGATCCGGCCACGGCGCTACCGCCTGACGGGGCCGGTCGATGGTGTCATGGACGGCGACAGCCATCTTTGGTACAACCCTCTGGAGCCGCAGCCCGTCGGGCTGCCCGCCGCCATCCGCCGGCTACTGTCGGGCGTGCATGGCTGAACCCGGAACGTCTCCATGGCGAGAACCGTACATTGCGTGAAGCTTGGCCGCGAGGCCGAAGGCCTGGAACGACCGACCTGGCCCGGTGAGCTCGGCCAGCGCATCTTCGACAACGTATCCAGTGAAGCCTGGCAAGAGTGGCTTCGCCAGCAGACCATCCTCATCAACGAGTACCAGCTGAGCCCGCTGGACCCGGCAAACAAGAAGTACCTCGCGGCGCAGATGGAAGCGTACTTTTTCGGTGACGGGATCGTACTGCCCGACCAGTGGCAGCCTGATGGCGACTAGCTGCCCAATGCCAGCGGGTCGTTTGCCTGAGATGACCCCTGAACCCGGTCTGTTTCTCGAAACGCCAGCGAAAGCTGGCGTCCATTTCAAAGAGGATGCCGTGCGAAAGCATGGACCCCAGCTTTCGCTGGGATTACTAACCAGTGATTCACGAACGCCAAGGCCAGTTGCGGGTCTCTCCGTGAACAACCTGCGGGAAATACACGGCTAGACCGACGCGGATCACGGGAAACCGCGGATGAAACCCAAGGCAGCATCCTATTACAAGCAGAACCGGCTGAAACAGCTCCGGGCATTCTGTTTTGCCGCCAAGTCAGGCAGCATCTCCCGCGCCGCGGAGCAGCTCTATCTGAGCCAGCCGTCGGTGTCGCTGCAGATCCAGGCCCTCGAGCGCGAACTCAACACGATGCTGTTCGAGCGCCGCGGACCCAAGATCCGCCTCACCCCGGACGGCCAGGCACTGCTGGAGATCGCGCTGCCGCTGGTGGAAGGCATGGACTCCCTGCGCGACACCTTTGCCGAGCGCTGCGGCGATCTCAATAGCGGCTTCCTCAACATCGCCGCCGGCGAGTCGACGATCCTCTACATCCTGCCGAAGTACCTCAAGCAGTTCTCCGACCAGTACCCCGGCGTGCGCATCCGCCTGCACAACGTCACCGGCGCCGATGGCATGGCGATGCTGCGCGCGGACGAGGCGGACTTCGCCGTGGGCTCGATGCTCGACATGCCGGATGATGTCAGCTACTACCCGGTTTTCAATTTTCACCCGACCCTGATTGCGCCCCTCGACCATCCGCTCGCCGGCAAGGAGCAGGTTTCGCTGGAGGAGATCGCGCAATACGACCTGATCCTGCCGCCGCGCTACCTGAGCACCTGGGGGATCGTGAAGTCGGTGTTCCAGCAGTACAACATTCCGCACAAGGTCACCCTCGAGGCCGGCGGCTGGGCGGTGATCAAGAAGTACGTCGAGCAGGGTCTCGGGATATCCATCGTCACCAGCATCTGCCTCGAGGAAGGCGATCGGCTGGCGACGATCCCGGTGCGCGAGCATTTTCCCTCGCGCAGTTACGGCATCGTCATCCGCCGCGGCAAGTTCATCCCCGCCCAGGCCAAGCGATTCATCGAGATGCTGGCGCCGGACCTGTTCCACAGGCCCGGGATTTCCGCCGACGAGCTCGACGACGAACTGGTGGCGAGTCTTGCGCGCTCTGAAGCGCGTTAAGCATGGCGAATCCTTCCGCCGTATAATCCGGCCCCGATGAACATCGCTGATTCCTGGCGTCGATGGCTGGTGCCGGCCCTGCTGGCAGGGCTGTTCGCGCCCTCCGTCGGCGCCGAGGCCGGCGTCACCGGCAGAAATCACGGCGTCTCCATACCGGACCGGGTGTTCCGCGCCGCGATCCCGGTATGTTACGACTTCCGCTGCCGCTCGCGCGAAGTCGTGTCGCTGAGCGACGAGGAATGGGATACCGTGGTCGGCTGGTTCCGCGAGCCCGCGGCCACGCCGGCCGGGGAACGCGACCAGATCCGGCGCGCCATTGGCTGGCTGGAAGTGCTGGTGGGGCGGCATACGCCCACCCACCGCGATCTCGCGGCGGATGAACTGGAAGAACCCAGGCGACCCGGTCAGCTCGACTGCATCGACGAGTCGGTCAACACCACCACTTATCTCCGGCTGCTCGAGTACAACGGCCTCTTGCAGCACCACGAGGTTATCGAGGAAGCCTACCGGCGCGCGATATTTGATCAGCACTGGGCGGGGCAGATCCGCGAGATCGGGAGTGGCACGCGCTACGTGGTGGATTCGTGGTTCCAGCCCAACGGCTATCTCCCGATCATCCAGAACAGCGAGGACTGGGAGGACATCACCATGCTCACCGCGGTGGTGGACAACAGGCCGGACGAGGAAGGCAAGGAGGTCAAGCGATCCTTCTGGCACCGCTTGCTCCGTGGGGGCGACTGAAGAAGATATCGAGGAGAACGCCGGATCATTGACAGCCGCCGTTCCCGAATACAGGGGTAACAGTAAATCGTGGATAGCGTAATCGTTGGCATGTCCGGCGGGGTCGACTCGTCGGTGGCGGCCGCCAGGCTGCTGGAGCAGGGGCATCGCGTCACCGGCCTGTTCATGAAGAACTGGGAGGAGGACGATACCGAGGAATACTGCTCCGCGGCGGAAGATCTCAAGGACGCGCAGGAAGTCTGCAAGACCCTCGAGATCGAGCTGCGCACGGTGAACTTCTCCCACGAGTACTGGAACAACGTGTTCCAGCATTTCCTCAGCGAGTACCGTGCAGGCCGTACCCCGAACCCGGACGTGGTCTGCAACAAGGAAATCAAGTTCAAGGAATTCCTGCGCTGGGCGCTGGATCTTGGCGCCGACTATATCGCCACCGGTCACTATGCCCGACTGCAGCGGCGCAACCGTCACTTCCTCCTGCGCAAGGGTCGTGACGCCAACAAGGACCAGAGCTACTTTCTCCATACCCTGGACCAGGAAGCGCTGCGATACACAAACTTTCCCATCGGCGAGATGCAGAAGGAACGGGTGCGCTCGATGGCGCGCGACCTCGGCCTGCCGGTGCACGACAAGAAGGACAGCACCGGCATCTGCTTTATCGGCGAGCGACGCTTCAACGACTTCCTCAGCCGCTTCCTGCCGGCACGACGGGGCCAGATCAAGTCCCTCGACGGCGAGGTCCTGGGCGAGCACCTCGGCTGCTATTACTACACCATCGGCCAGCGCCAGGGGCTCGGAATAGGTGGCGAGGGCGAGGCCTGGTACGTGGCGCAGAAAGACATCAAGCGCAACATCCTCTACGTCGTCCAGGGCCATAACCACGAAGCGCTGATGCACCGCGTGGTGCTCGCCGAAAACCTGCACTGGATCAGCGGCATGCCACCGGTACTGCCAACGTTGTGCCGGGCGAAGACGCGCTACCGCCAGGAGGACCAGTCCTGCGTGATCTCCATGATCGGCCCGAATTTCTCCCGTATCGTCTTTGACGAACCGCAGTGGGCGGTCACCCCGGGGCAGTCCATCGTGTTCTACAACGAGGACATCTGCATCGGCGGCGGCATCATCCGTTCGGCGCAGGATTGAGTTCACCTGTCTCTGACAGGACGTAGCCCGGAACCCCGGCGAAGGCTGGGGCCAGGATCCATGTCGAACCGAAGTGCACGCTCTCAGCATGGACGCCAGCCTGCGCTGGCGTTTCGTTAGATCGCAATCCCGGCGAAGGCTGGGATCCATTGGTAAGTGCGGCACAGTGTTCACCTGATAGAGTGCGCCGGCAGGCGGGGTATCAGCTTGGAGCGAGGGGCCCTGTGCTATCATTCGCCGCCCCTGAATCCCCGCTCCGCCCGTGTCTTCCGAATCCCTCGCGCTCTCCGGACTCACTGCCCTTTCGCCGCTGGACGGACGCTACGGCGCCCGTACCGCCCCGCTGCGCGCGATCTTCAGTGAATACGGCCTTATCCATGCCCGCGTGCGGGTCGAGGTGGAGTGGTTGATCCATCTCGCCATGGAGGCCGGGATCGGGGAAGTGCCGCCGTTCTCCGATGAAGACAGCCGCTTCCTGCGGGGCATCGTCGACGGTTTCAGCGAGGAGGACGCCCAGGCGGTCAAGGATATCGAGTCCTCCACCAACCACGACGTCAAGGCGGTGGAGTACTTCCTCAAGCAGAAGACCGCGGGCCGTGATTCCATCGCGGCGGTGAGCGAGTTCTTCCATTTCGCCTGCACCTCCGAGGACATCAACAACCTGTCCCACGCGCTGATGCTGAAGCGCGCGCGCGACGACGTGCTGGTACCACGCATGCGCGTGCTGGTGGACCGACTCGCGGGGATGGCGCGGGAGTTCGCCGACGTGCCGATGCTCTCGCGCACCCATGGCCAGCCCGCGAGTCCCACAACCATGGGCAAGGAACTGGCCAATGTCGTGCACCGCCTGCGCCGCGCCGTTGACCATGTTGCCGCGAGTGATCTGTTCGGCAAGATGAACGGCGCGGTGGGCAACTTCAACGCCCACCTGTCCGCCTACCCTGACCTCGACTGGCCGGAAATTTCCCGCCGCTTCGTCGAGGGCCTGGGCCTCACCTACACCCCGCTCACCACCCAGATCGAGCCCCACGACTACATCGCCGAGTTCTGCCACGCCCAATCCCGGTTCAACACCATCCTCATGGATTTCGATCGTGACGTGTGGGGTTACATCAGCCTCGGCTATTTCCGCCAGAAGGTGGTCGCGGGCGAGGTAGGTTCGAGCACCATGCCGCACAAGGTCAATCCCATCGACTTCGAGAATTCCGAGGGCAACCTCGGACTCGCCAACGCGATCCTCGGCCACCTCGCGGACAAGCTGCCGGTGAGCCGCTGGCAGCGCGATCTCACCGACTCCACCGTGCTGCGCAATCTCGGCGTGGCCGCCGGCTATACCCTGCTCTCGGTGTCGTCCACGCTGAAGGGTCTCGGCAAGCTGGAAATCAATGCCGCCTCCCTCGAAGCGGACCTTGAACGCAACTGGGAAGTGCTCGCGGAGCCGATCCAGACGGTGATGCGGCGCTACGGCGTCGAGCAACCCTACGAGAAGCTCAAGGCACTGACCCGGGGCGCCGAGGGCATCAACCGGGAAACCCTGCGCGCCTTCATCGAAGGTCTCGACATTCCCGACGAGGCGAAGGAGCGTCTCACGGCCATGACGCCGGCGAGCTACATCGGCAACGCGGTGAGCGCGACCCTCGATAACATGTGAGCGAAATCCGCCTGTCCAAGCTGATGGCGCAGCGCGGCCTGTGTTCGCGCCGCGAAGCGGATCGCTTCATCGCCGACGGGCTGGTGCAGGTGGACGGGGTCACGGTGGATGTACTCGGCACGAAAGTGGCCGAGAGTGCGGAGATCAGCCTTGCGAAAGAAGCCCGCAGGCAGCAGGCCAACCTCGTCACGGTTCTGCTCAACAAGCCGATGGACTACGTTTCCGGACTGGCAGAGGACGGGCATGAATCCGCGATCATGCTGATCAACCGGGAGAACCGCCAGTATCCCGACGACCGCGTGCCATCGCGCCAGGGCCTGGCGCCGGCGGGCCGTCTCGACATCGATTCCATGGGTCTCATCGTCTTCACCAGTGACGGCCGCGTGGCGCGCAGGCTGATCGGCGATGACAGCCCGGTGGACAAGGAATACCTGGTCTGGGTGCGGGGAGATATCACAGCGGAGCGAATCGAACGCCTGCGCCACGGACTCGAACTGGATGGCAGAAAACTGAAGCCCGCCGGGGTGGATCACCTCAAGGGCTCTCAACTTCGCATGGTGCTGCGCGAGGGGCGCAAGCGCCAGATCCGGCGCGTGTGTGAACAGGTGGATCTCAAGGTCTCCCGCCTCGTCCGGGTGCGCATCGGCGGGGTGAAACTCGGGTCGCTGGAGCCGGGCAAGTGGCGCCTGCTACGCTCCGACGAGAGTTTCTGACGATGTACCTGCTGGCGAAACCACTGCTCATGCGCATGGACCCGGAGCGCAGCCACGACCTGGTCATCTCCGGGCTCGCGCGCGCCTCCCGAAGTCCCGCGGGAATTCGAGCGTTGCGGGCCGCCTGGGGCCGCCGGGCGACTTCCCTGCCAGTCAAAGTCATGGGCATCGAATTCCCCAATCCCGTGGGTCTCGCCGCGGGGCTCGACAAGCAGGGAAATGCCGGCGCCGCGCTCGGCGCGCTCGGCTTCGGCTGGGTGGAACTCGGCACCGTGACTCCGCTGCCCCAGGACGGTAATCCACGGCCGCGCATGTTTCGCCTGGTCACGCGCGAGGCGATCATCAATCGCATGGGCTTCAACAGCATCGGGCTCGACGCTTTCCTCGCCAACCTGGAGGCGATGCCGCGGGACGTGATCCGTGGCATCAACATCGGCAAGAACGCGGCCACGCCGGTGGAGCGCGCGGCGGACGACTATCTCGCCTGCCTGGACGCGGTGCACCGCCACGCCGACTACGTCACCATAAACATCTCCTCACCCAACACGCGCAACCTGCGCGACCTGCAGGAGGATCGCGCACTGGACGCCCTGCTGGAGGCGATCTCCACGCGAGCCGATGCGCTAAATTCGAAGAACGGGCGAAAGGTGCCGCTGGTGCTGAAGGTGGCGCCGGACCTCGACGATGGCCAGGTGCAAGCCATCGCAAACCTCGTCAAGCGACACGGGATCGACGCGGTGGCGGCCACCAACACTACCATCAGCCGCGACGCGGTGACCGGTCTGCCGCATGCCGACGAAACGGGCGGGCTTAGCGGCCCGCCGTTACGCGACCTCGCCACGCGGATCATCGCCGCGCTACACGCGGAGCTGGGCGGCGTGACGCCGATCATCGGCATCGGCGGCATCGACAGCGCCGATGCCGCGCTCAGGAAGATTTCCGCTGGCGCAAGCCTGGTACAGATCTACACCGGTCTCATCTACCGCGGACCCGGGCTCGTCGCCGAAGTGGTCAACGGCCTTGCGCGAGCCTGCAGGTATGCCGGCCATGACAACGACACCGCGGCCTGGCTGAGCACACTGCACGATCATGACTGAGATCTCATTCAATCACGACTTCACATTCCGCTACGGCGAAATGGAAGCCGTGGCGCCCGGCATCCGCCGGGTAGTCGCGCGCAATCCCGGCCCTTTCACCGGCCCGGGTACCGGCACCTACATCATTGGCGAGGGAGAGGTCGCGGTGATCGACCCGGGCCCGATGCTGCCGGATCACGTCGACGCGATCATCAGCGGCCTTGGCGCGGAACGCGTGAGCCATATCCTGGTGACCCATACCCATGTCGACCACTCGCCCGCGTCGCGCCTGCTGCGCGAACGCACCGGCGCGGCGACCTTCAGCTTCGGTCCGCATGCGGCCTCCTCCGCCGGCGATCTCGAGGGTGGCGTGGACCGCGACTTCGAGCCGGACTTCACGGTCGCGGGTGGCGAACAAATTCATGGTAACGGCTGGAGCGTGGAGGCGGTTCACACACCGGGACATTGCTCCAACCATATCTGCTTCGCCTGTCCGGAACTCGATGCGCTGTTCTGCGGTGACCATGTCATGGCGTGGGCAACGCCGGTTATCATCCCGCCAGACGGCAGCATCGCCGACTACCTGCGAAGCCTCGATCGTCTCCAGGAATGGAAACGTCATACCTTCTACCCAACCCATGGCACGCCCATCATGCAGGCTGGCGACTATCTCGACCAGGTCCGCGACCATCGCCTGGCCCGCGTGGAACAGGTGTCGGCGGCACTTGCCGAGGGTCGCGACAACCTCGCGGCGCTGCGGGCGCACGTCTACCCGGACATACCGGAGAGACTGCATGGCGGCGCGGAATTGTCCCTGCTCGCCTCGCTGCGTTATCTCGTGGAGCATGGCCGCGCAATCGAGATTCCCGAGAACCGCGAAACGCGTTTCCATCCCGCGTGATCGGCGCACCAGGGTGACCCGGCCTCCACCACAACGTGGCATGTGGTAATCACGAAGCGACGCCGATACACTGGTATCAACAGGAAGAACCGGGGGAACCGGGGCGCTTGAGAACTGACAACAAGATCGATCCACGCCGCGCCGCCAGGTTACGTGGTGCGCTGCTGTTCGCCGCGATCCTGCTATTCGTGGTCGGCGTAACGCCCAACCTCGCCCAGGACTACAGCCAGATCGGCGCCACGGAACAGGTTACGGAAAGCGCGAATGCTCCCGACCAGGATCCGGCGGTCGAGGAGGATCCGCTCGACGATCCGGTCAGCGATGTCGGGGTGACCTACGACCAGGACGTCATTAGCGACTGGCAGCAGACCCGCGCCACCGTCATGGGCGAGAACCTCGCCCGCCTGATTCGCGAGATGCCGGATTACCCGGAGGATTTCGCCCGCGCCATGGCGCGCTCCACCAGCCTGGATCTCGGCTGGACCGGCCCGAAGGTTGCGTTCACCCTGATCGGCGTGCTCCTCCTCGGCCTGGTGCTCGAACAGCTCGTCACCCGGCCCATGCTGCGCCGGCTGTATGCCCAGGTGGATGGCCGCAAGCTGAAATTCCTGCAGCGCATGCGCTCCATCCTGATGCGCGTCGTCATCCAGCTCATCGGCGTGGCGGTGCTCGCGCTGGTCACCTATGGCGCGGTGATCTGGCTGCGTCACGACAATCCCTACTTCGAGCTGCTGTTTACCGAGTGCGTGTTCGCCCTGGCGATGCTGCGCCTGTGGATGGTCATGCTGCGCAACGTCTTCTCCCCCCGGCGCCCAGAGCTCCGGCCCATTCCCCTCGCCGACGGGCCGTCGCGCCAGCTCCATCGCTGGTTCATCGTGTTCTTCTTCATCATCGAGTACTCCGGCGCGTTCTTCACCTACCTTACCCGCGCCGGCATGTCCGAGGCCCAGCTTGCCGGTCTCCTCATCCCCTACACGCTGTCGCTGAACCTGATTATCCTGATCCAGGTGTGGACCATGCGCCACAAGATCACCGGCATGTTCATGGCGGACGGCGACGACGCGCAAGCGAGAACGCTGACCGGCTTCCTGCCGACCACGTGGCCATTCATCTTTACCGCCTGGTTGTTCCTGCTCTGGATGCTGTGGCTGTACAAGGCCTTCACCGGCCAGTGGGAAGAGGCGAATTACGTCAGCATCTCCTGGTGGATCACCCTCGCCTTCCTCGTCGCCGACCGGATCTTCTACGGCGTGGTGCGCAATGTCACGGACATTCCCTGGCTGCAGAGCCCTACCTACGAGATCCGCGCGCGGCGTTTCATCCAGGTGGTGCAGAACGGCTTCCGCCTGCTGATGATCGCGGTGGCGGTGTACATGCTCAGCCTTGCCTGGGGTATGGGCGCCGACACGCTGATGCAGAGCGGCTTCACCCAGAAGGCCCTCGGCCAGCTCATCAACCTGCTGGTCATCGCCACCATCACCTACGTGATCTGGGAGTTCTTCAACGCCCTGATCGAGCGCAAGCTGCCCGCGGAGACCGATGCGCTCGCCTCGCTCGAGGGCGATGGCGGCGGCGCCGGCGCCACCCGGGCGGAGACGCTTTTACCACTGATGCGCACCCTGCTCAGCGTGGTCATGTTCACCTTCGTGCTGCTCTCGGTGCTGCACTCCCTCGGTATCGCCATCACCCCGCTGCTGGCGGGCGCCGGGGTGGTGGGCATCGCCATCGGCTTCGGCGCGCAGAAGCTGGTGCAGGACGTGCTGAGCGGCATCTTCTTTCTCGTCGATGACGCATTTCGGAAGAACGAGTACGTCGAGATCGAGGAACTGCGCGGCACGGTGGAGAAGATCTCGCTGCGCTCGATGCAGCTCCGCCACCATCTCGGCGCGGTGCAGACGATCCCCTACGGCGAGATCAAGACGGTGAGAAACCTGAGCCGTGACTGGGTGACGATGAAGCTCGAGCTGCGCCTGCCCTACGACACCGATATCGAGCAGGTGCGGAAGATCATCAAGCGTGAGGGCCAGGCCATGCTCGAGGATCCGGAGCTCGGTTCCTGCTTCATCCTGCCGCTCAAGTCCCAGGGCGTGATGCGGGTGGAGGAGTCGGCGCTGATCGTACGCATGAAGTTCACCTGCCGCCCGGGCGAACAATGGGTTATCCGGCGCGAGGCCTATCGCCGGGTGCGCGACGCCCTCGCCGCGGACGGGATCTTCTTCGCCCACCGGGAGGTCCGGGTGCGGCTGCCGGAGGACCAGGTCACGAAGGGACTCACCGAGAACCCGGAAATGCTGCGCGAGGCGCTGCGCCAGGGCGGCGCGGCGGCGGAGGGGGCCGAGGCCGCCGCGGAAGCCGCGCGTCGTCATGGAAAGATGGACGACGACGCGATGTAGGCACATTCACGCAGTTTTCAGGAAGGGGAGCGCAAATTCGTGAAAAACCCCGGGAGCAGGAAATGAATCGTATACTGAAAACTCCCTTGATCTCCGCCTTCGCGCTGGCCTTGGTTGCCGGCTGGACCTCTCCCGCATTGGCGGAAACCCCGGATTTCCACGTGGCGCCGGACGCCGATCTCGGGCCCGCGGACGTGGTAACCATCCAGATGCAGGCCCTGGGCAACAACGACGAACCCTTCGACGGCGCGGGGATCGAGATCACCTTCCGCTTCGCTTCTCCCACCAATCGCAGCGTCACCGGCCCGCTCGACCGGTTTTCCACGCTGTTTGACGGTCCCGCCTATGGACCGATGCTGAACCACAACCTGCTGGAGATCGGTATCGCGGACGTCTCCGGGGACCAGGCGCGGGTGCCGGTATTCATCGAGTCCCCGGATGGTACCCGGCTGGCCTACGTGTTTCTGCTCGGCAGGCAACCGGAAGACAGCGAGTGCGGGCGCTGCTGGCTGACCGATTCGGTGTTTCTCATCGGCGCGACGGTCCCTGACCGGGCGAGTCTCTGACCCGTGTGACCGACCTCCCGGCTCGGGCCGGATACAGCGCCGCGTCCTCGCCGCAGCGCCGGGTAAAATGGTCGCTCATGGAGGTCGATCGCGGTTGCCCACAGGCGGCCCCGCGGCGATAATCGCGCCCCTCCCGCGTTCCCACGCGCCCGCAATTCCCCGCTTTTCGAGAGGTACCGCAATGAATGCTCCGCTGACCAACATGACCAATTCCCAGCTGCTGGAGCGGGACGGGCAGCACATGATCCATCCCCTGCACCACACCGCCGGCCACAATGCCGGCCGCGTCTGGGTCCAGGGAGAGGGTTCGTTTCTCACCGACGCCGACGGCAACCGCGTGATCGACGGCCTGTCCTCGCTGTGGAACGTGAGCGCCGGCCACAGCCGTCCCGAACTCGCGGAGGCCGCGTTCCGCCAGATGAACCAGCTCGCTTTTTCCTCGAGCTATGCCGGCGGCTCCAATCCGCCCGCCATCGAACTGGCGGAGCGCCTTGCCGGAATCTGCTACCCCGGTATCAACAATTTCTACTTCACCTCCGGCGGCGGCGAGGCCACCGACAGCAACATCAAGCTGGCGCGCTTCTACTGGAAGGCGAAGGGCAAGCCGGAGAAAACCCGCGTGATCTCCCGCATGTGGGGCTACCACGGCGTAACCATGGCGGCGATGTGCGCCACCGGAATCGAAGGCTACTGGAAGGCGTTCGAGCCGCGCTTCCCGGGGTTCAGCCACATCCCCTCTCCCGACCCGTACCACTACCCGCAGCCTGAAGACGGCTCCTCCCAGGGCATCGCCGCGGCCAACGAGCTGGAGAAGGAGATCCTGCGTTGCGGCGCGGACACCGTGGCGATGTTCATCGCCGAGCCGGTCCAGGGCGCCGGCGGCGTGATTCCTGCCCAGGACGACTATTTTGGCCGCATCCGCGAGATCTGCGACCAGTACGAGGTACTGTTCGTGGCGGACGAGGTCATCACCGGTTTCGGCCGTACCGGGAAGATGTTCGCCCTCGAGCATTACGGCGTCGAGCCCGACCTGATCCAGTTCGCCAAGTCCATCACCTCCGGCGCCCTGCCACTGGGCGGGATCGGCATGAGCGACGAGATCGCGGAGACCGTGCGCGGCAGCGCATCACCCTGGATGCACGCCTACACCTACAGCGGTCACCCCACCACCTGCGCCGTGGCCCTCGCGACCCTCGACATCATCGAGAAGGAAGACCTGCCCGGCCAGGCCGCGAGCCATGGCGAGGCCATGCTGCAAAAGTACCGCGACGCCCTCGGCAATCATCCCCACGTGGGCGACATCCGCGGCAAGGGCATGATGCACGGTATCGAGATCGTCAAGGACAAGGCGACGAAGGAATGGTTCGAACCGTCATTCGGCCTCGGCGCCAAGCTCACCAAGGCGATGCTCGACCGCGGTCTCTACACCCGCGTGCGCAGCGAGATCATCTGCAGCGCCCCACCGCTCAACACCGACGAGGCCACCCTCGACCGGATGGTGGAGATCGTTCGTGACGCCGTGATCGAGGTACTGGGGAGCTAGCAATCTGCCCTGTGCGCGAGACGGCCAGGAAAATTCAGGATGAGATGACCAGGACACCCAACCATACCAATCATCACTACCTCTCCAGCGGGAAGAGAGGATGGATCCGTGGACCCGTTTTACTAATCATCTGTACCGGACTTTATCTCGGCTTGAGCTCCGCCAGCCTGGCGAATAACGAGTCGCTCGAAATGGCCACCCGGGAGATACGGGGCCACCTGGAGAACCAGTTCAAGGAGGTCACCGGCCTCGGCTTCAGGGAATTCCATTGTGACTATCCGGATACCTGGCCCACCAGCCGGGAGTTCACCTGTTTCGCGACCGACGATGAAAGCGACCACTTCATCTATCGCATCATCCTCGGGGAAGGACAGGAGGGTCCGCTGATATCAATGATGCAGCCGGCCAGCCAGCTGAACACCTCGGGCCTGGCTACGATCTCCCGTCCCGTTGAAGCGTTCCTGATTGCGTTCGTCGCCGAGGATTGGGACGGCGCACTGGCATCGCTGTCCCCGGAGTTACGTGACAAGCTGGGCCTCGAGGGTCTGCGCGACATCCTCGCGCCCCTGAGGGCCAGGCTTGGAAACGTCTCCAATCCGGAGGTGCGGTTCTATGCCAGCCCCCAGGAGGGGCTGCATCAACTGGAGTACACGCTCGACAGCGCACAGGGCGGTGTCGTGGGCCGTTTTCGATTGCGTATCGATTCAGAGAACAATCCCCAGGTCATCGCCTTCCTGGTCACGTCGGAACCCGGTGGCCCGCTACAGGCCATCCTGCTGGAGGAGACCGGCAAGGCAGCGCTCGGGCAGTTCTTCGACCAGCCGATAAGGCGAATCGATGGCCCCCTGGATAGCCTCCGGTATATCGGCGATAACGTCAATCTGGACGTCACCCTGCAGGACGGCTCCACCGTCAAGGCGCGCATCGAACAGCACGGATCCTCCTTTGATGTCGACGGCAACGACTACCGCTTCAATGTGCTCGACGCCAGGACTCTCATCGGCCTGTACCTCGCATCCAGTGACAGGCCGGTCAAGGTCATCGATTGCCCGGGCAGCGTCGCCCCGGACGGCGGGCATGTCGATTGCATGGTCACGTTTACCGATGATTCAAGAAAGGAATTCCGGTTGCTGCGCCGTGGCGGCGAGCATCGCCTCGTGGAAGCCGAATAGCTGAGCCTGTCCTGCACCACGGGATTGCGGGGTTGCCTTCGGGCCGGCTATTGGCTATTGGCGATAACCTCGGCCAGTTTCTGGTACTCGTCGCAGTCGCCGCAGTACTTCTCCAGCGTGGCAAGCTGCTTGCGCGCATTGTCGAGGTCACCGCGCATCACGTAGAGCCTGCCGAGATACTCGTTGGCGCCGAGATGCCGGCGATCGATCTTGAGGGCGCGCTTGTAGGATGCGAGGGCGCCGTCGAGGTCGCCACTGCTGCGCTGGCTGTATCCGAGAAGGTTCCAGCCGTCTGCGCTCTTGCGCTCGCGCTTGAGGTAGCTCTTCAGCTCCACGATCGCGCTCTCGTACTGCTCGCTCTCCACCAGGTCCATTACCCTCGAGGGAACCGGATCGGGACCACCCGTCCCCATGTCCCCCACCGCGGGGAAGGCCATGACGGCCACAACGGCGGCTGCCGCCATCATCCATCGCTTCATCTTCATCTCCTTAGGTTGAGGCCCGTCGTACCGACGGCGCCCGGAGTCTATGGGACGCCGCGCAGGTGTATTCGTTCCCCGCGCGAACATCTGATTGCCGGGATCAGACCGGCTCCGGATCAAACGCGAACCGGGGCACCGGCTCGCCGTCCACCACGACGGGTTCATTGAACATCGTCAGCGGCCGCACCCACAGCCCCCGGTCGCCGTAGCGGGGCCGGTATACCACCAGTTCCTCCTCGGTTTCCGAGTGCCGGGCAACGCCGATCACGTCATAGAAATTCCCCTTGTAGTGTCGATAACGACCGGGACTGATCATTGGTTTCTCCATCGGTGTTCTTTCCGCTCTGCTGGCGGTAACGCCATTTTGCACGCTATCACGCCAGTGGTGCAATGAATCGGCCGTGCAGATGGAACACCAGGCCGTAGACCAGCAGCCCGCCGACCACCGCGAGCCCATCACGCCAAAACGGCAAACGCACCTGTGTGGGAGACTCCCGACGCATCGAAGCCAACCCGTCGACGATCGCGTACAGGCCGAAGGAGCCAAAGAGCAGCACCGAGCCCAGGTCGCCGTTCGCTGCCAGGTGGCCGACGGACCAGAGCAGGATGCCCAGCAGCATCGGGTGGTGAACCACGCGGCGGATATTGCATGGCAGGTAGGCGGCCACCAGCAGGACAAGGGCCGGCAACATCAATCCCTTCGCCAGCGGCGCGCCCCAGCCGGGGGGCGCGTAGAGCGGGGTGAATGGCACCTGCCCTCGCCCCGTCACCACCAGGTAAAGGCCGAGCGCGGAGAGGAGCGAGAATACGATCTTGTAGGCCGCCTCTCCGAAGCGCCCGATGAGGCGAGCCCGGACGTCGCGCGCCAGGGGCAGCAGGTGGATGCCGAAGAAAATTACGAGGCCGGCGAGGAACTGTGGCATGGCGGATCCTTCCAGTTATTCAGCTACGGACGCGATTGTATCGTGGACCCGCCCGTTCGCCACTCGGCGGACATGGGATTGGAACCCGGAACCGGGCTCCGGGAGTCGAACACACCGATGCGTTTGTTGTTTCAGTCGATGGAGCCGATACTGACGCTGTTGCGGTTCCCCTGGCCGAAATTCGACTGCTGGATGCTGCCTGCCGAGACCGAAATGGAGGTCGCCCCGCCGACGGTGGAATTCACCACCGAGCCTATGCGGGCGAAGTTGCCGTTTTCGGTACCGTGATTTTCCTGGAAGATGCTGCCTACACGTACACTAGCAGCCACGTCGCCGCCGAACCGGGAACCCGAGAAAGAACCCAGCACCAGTTCGTTCACGTTGCCGTTCCCGTAACTTCTCTGGACGATCGAGCCCACCCGCACCGAGCTGCGCACGCTCCGCGACGCGATGCTGTCAGTGAAACTGGCGATCTCCAGCCGATTGCGGTTGTTGGGCCCCTCGCTACGCTGCACCAGCTCGTCCACCCGGGCGCCGAGGTCAATCGATCCGGCGATCCGGCTCCCCCGCGCCGAGACGGCGCGCAGCAGGTTCTGGCTATTCACGCCGTTGAGGTACTGCGTCACCATGCCCATGGTCACGGAGAACCTGGCGTCGCCGCCGATGGAGGACTGTGCCCAGGCCGTGGTTGCTGGCATTGCCATTGAGGTGGCGAGCGCCAGCGCCGGCAACAATCGAATGATCCGGTTCATCCTCTACTCCTGATTTTTTCGTCGTACCAATATATAACGCGATGTGCGCAAAAAAGTTTTCCGGCTTCCACAAAAAACTGCAGCCCCGTCACCCTGGCTCGCAGCAAGGATCACGCTGACCTTGAATGCCAGCGAGTGATGCCGGCGGATTCTCCGGGCATGATAAGCTCCTCTTCCCGGCACCGGCGTGCCGTAATTGAAGCTGCTTATCCACTCGGTAACCTGTCCGGATATGCGGAGGCTACCTTCTATCCAGACACCCCACCCACAGGATTTACGGAATGGGCGAAACTGAAACCCGCGTCGTCCTGCTGGGCACCGGAACGCCAAATCCCGATCCCGAGCGGATGGGGCCCTGCACCGCGGTAATCGTCGGGGATCGGGCCTACCTCGTGGATTTTGGTCCGGGCCTCATCCGCCGCGCCCAGGCAGCCTTTGACATGGGCATCGCCGCGCTCGAGGTGAAGCGTCTCGACATCGCGTTTCTCACGCACCTGCATTCCGATCACACCATCGGCTATCCCGATCTCATCCTGACGCCCTGGGTGATGGGTCGCACTCGCCCGCTCGAGGTGTACGGGCCGCCTGGTCTTGAATCGATGACCGATCATATTCTCGCCGCCTACGAGGCGGACCGGGAAATTCGTGTCTGCGGTCTGGAGCCCATCAAATCGAATTGCCGCGAGGTGAATGCGCATGAAATCGAACCCGGGCGCTGCTACGAGGATGAGCGTGTGCAGGTGGATGCCTATGCCGTCAATCACGGTGATGGCTGGATGGCGCTCAGCTACAAGTTCACCACGGACGATCGCTGCGTGGTGATCTCCGGCGATACGGCGCCGCATGAACCCCTGATCGAGAGCTGGGCGGGTTGCGATTTGCTCGTGCACGAAGCCTATTCGCAAAGAGGTTTCGACCGGCGCAAGCCCAAATGGCAGGCATATCATTCCCACATGCATACCTCGACGCGGGAGCTGGCCGCCATCGCCAATCGTATCCAGCCAAAGCGGCTTGTGCTGACACATATGCTCTTCTGGGGTACAACGGAAGATGAAATGCTTGCCGAAATACTGCAGAATTACCGGGGTTCCGTGGAAATCGGCCGAGATCTCGGGTGTTATTGATCCGGTTACAACAGCACATCAATGGAGGAATCTCATGAGGCGTTTATTAACCGTACTTGGCCTGTCACTGTTCTTCGTCAGCACTCTCGCCCGGGCAGAGTGGACACCTGACGGGCCCCTGCACCTCCAGATCGGCTTCGGTGCCGGCGGCAGCACAGACACGCTCGGCCGCCTGATTGCCTCCGAAATCGAGGAGCAGATGGGCTGGGAGGTCATTGTCGAAAACAAGCCCGGAGGTGGCGGTGTCGCCATGTTCTCCGGAATCAGCCAGGCGCCCGCGGATGGTCAGACCATTGGCATCGGGGTGAACATACCCATCCTCATGAATCTCGTGCTGAGAGGCGACAAGCTGCCGTTCAATGCCGACAGTTTTGATTACCTCGCCACGGTGACGGTCGCGCCACTCGCCATCGTTGCCAAGGCGGACGCCCCCTACAACGATTTCAGGGAACTGGTTGCCTGGTCGAAGGAAAACGACGGCGCCCTGCTGGGTTTCGACGCCAAGCCCCAGGAAATGACCATTCGCGCCATCAATGCCAATAACGAAGGGCAGTTCAAGCTGGTATCCTACAAGAGCGGCGCGGAAAGTGTGCAGGGTGTGCTCGGTGGTCATGTGGCCGCCGGCTACTCAGGTGGCGCGCATATCCAGTATGTCAATTCCGGCGATCTCAAGGTGCTCGCCGTGGCAACTGCCGACCGCCATGGTTACAGTCCGGACACGATGACCCTGCGTGAACAGGGCTTCGACTATGCCGTTGAGCCTTATTTCTTCCTGGCCGCACCCAGGGGATTGCCGGACGATACGCGTGATGCCCTGGTGGCGGCGCTGGATGCAGCCATCGCCTCGGATCGTGTCGCCGAAATGGTGGTGAACACCATGCATGCCGAACCCCGCAATCTTGGCGCCGAGGGGACACGCTCGAAACTCGTTGAAGGAGTCGCGGATATCAGGACCCTGATCGACGCCGCGGAGGGTTGAGCGCCGAGGGGCGGTTCAGGCCGGTGTTCGCGCGGAACACCGGCAGGCGGGTGTTGTGAGTCTCGACCGCGCCATGGCACTGGCGCTGGCCATATTCGGCCTGCTGATGCTGTTCGTCATCATCCCGGCGCAGACCGAAGCGGTGGACTATGGCTGGTTGCGCCCCGACACACTCCCGGTCGTGACGTGCTGGGTGGTTACCGCCTGCGGTCTCTGGCAGGCAACGCTCACACCGGCCCAGGTCAGACCACGGGCGCGAGTGGTCGCCCGCCTGCTGCTATATCTGATCGTCGCATTCTCGGCGGTATGGGCAATGACACGCCTGGGCTTTCTGGTGCTGGCGCCCATCCTTGTACTGCTGCTCAACCTTCTCGCCGGGGAACGCCGGGTTGCCTGGCTCGCCGCCCAGACCGTGTGCGTGCCGCTGGTCATCTGGTTGTTGGTGGACGTATTACTCGGTCGTCCCTTGCCCTGAGGCTGTTCCAGCAGGGCCATGATGCCGACAGGTCGCGGGGGAAAGCGCCATGACTGACCCAGGCACCCTATTGCTGGGCATCTCCGACGCATTCACTCTCACCAATCTCCTGTTCGTGTTGGCGGGTATCGTGACCGGTCAGGTGGTGGGTGCCATCCCCGGTATCGGTCCGGTGATGGCCATGGCCATTGCCATACCCTTCACTTTCGTCCTGAACCCCCTCGCCGCCATCGCCTTTCTGGTCGGAATCAACAAGGGTGGCCTGGTGGGTGGCGCCATACCAGCCATTCTGATCAACGTCCCCGGTACGCCGGATGCTGCCGCAACCGCCCTGGATGGTTATCCCCTGGCGCGTCAGGGCAAGCCGCAGAAGGCGATGAAAATGGCGCTCTACTCTTCCGTGACCGGCGATACTTTCAGTGACGTCGTGCTGATTACGGTCTCGGCTCCGCTCGCCATTGTCGCCCTGAAAATGGGACCGGTGGAGATTTTTGCCCTCATGGTTTTCGCTTTTTCCATCATCGCCGGACTCATTGGCTCCTCGTTACCGAAAGGCATCGCCGCGGGAGCCCTGGGCCTGCTTTGCGCGACCGTTGGCCTTGATCCCGAGCATTCGACGCCCCGCCTGATTTTCGGCCATTTCGAACTCTATGACGGTTTTCCCCTGGTGGCGGTAGCCATCGGCATGCTCGCGGTGTCCGAGATCCTGCGCCGCCTGGCGGTCATCAGCCGTCAGGGCCTGCCGGTAATCCACTTGCCGGAAGAACAGCCGCGTGAGGATCGGCGCGTGGGTTGGCGCGAATACTGGTCCTGCCGCTACACGCTCCTTCGGGGTGGTTGTATCGGCACCGTACTTGGAGCCATTCCTGGTGTTGGCTCCACCGCGGCGGCCTTCATCAGCTATGCCGCGACGCGCCACGCCTCTCGTGAACCGGATCAATTCGGCAAGGGAACACTGCACGGTATTGCCGCCACCGAATCGGCCAACAGTTCGGTGGTGGGAGCCAACCTGATCCCGCTACTGACACTCGGCATCCCGGGTAGCGTATCGGCGGCCCTGTTGATCAGCGCCTTCATGATCCAGGGGATACAGCCGGGGCCGCTTCTCTTCGAGGAGCAGGGGCGCCTCATCTACGGTCTTTTTGGCGCCATGATCATGGCCAATATCACCAACCTGGCTGTTGGCCTGATCGGCTTGCGCCTCTGGACGCGCGTGGTGCGTGCGCCGGAAGCTTCCATTTTCTCGGCCGCGCTGCTCCTGTGCATCGTCGGCGTCTATCTCTCCACCGGGACCCTGTTCGTGGTGCTGGTGATGTTTTGTTTCGCCCTGCTGGGGATTGTCATGCAGGCTTTCGGATATTCCACGGTGATCTTCATCATCGCCTTTTTTCTCGGTCAACGATTCGAACTGTCACTGTCGCAGACACTGGTCATCCTGGATGGAAATCCGGCAGCTCTCGTCAATCATCCGGTGGCGCTCTTGTTGCTCACCTTCGCTTTCGGCGTTATCGCCTGGTATGGCGTGCAGGGAAGGAGAGAGTGACAGGCCTTGTTTTTCAGTAAGGTTGGTCTTGCGCGTACAAACGTAGACAGCCCGGAAGAACTCCTACGTCGTGAAATTGCCTTGAATGGATCGGTAGACCTCGAGGTTCTGATCCACGTTGCTCTGAATCGTCTGCTGCGACGCTCTCCTGGCGGCCGCCTCCCCGACGGCGGGATTCCATTGCTCGATGGCCTCCACGATGCCATCCACGTCTGATCCGTGTTCCACGACGTAGGAGTTTTCCCCGTGGTTGATGATTTCGGAGACGCCCGCAACCCTCGTTGTAACCACCGCCGTTCCACAGGCCATGGCCTCCAGACATACGTTGGGGAAGGGGTCGTACAACGTGGGATGTAGCAGCAGGTCTACCGCCGGATACAGTTTTTCCATGTCCCCTCGGTCTCCGAGAAAGCGGACGTCGGCGCCCACGCGCCGGGCCAGCGCCTCGTAAGGCGCGATTTTTCCCCCACCGGCAACCAGCAGGACGGAATCCTTTACCCGTCCCGCCGCCTCGATCGCATAGCGAAGCCCCTTTCTCTTGAAACCGGTTCCGCAGTACATGAGAACCCGGCGGCCGGGAAGATCCAGGGCTTGCCGGTATTCCTCCCGCCTCTCTGAATTGAAATGTTCCAGATCGACGGCGTTGTGGATCACCACGATGTCCTCATCCGGAACACCATTGTATTGCATCACCTCATTCTTCACCTGCTGGGAGACCGCCACGATTTTCCTGTAGTGGCCGGGTGTCAGGCCTTTTTGATCCAGTCGAAAAATGACGTGCGCTTTCGGGTTCAGGTACACGAACAGGTTTTCAAATGCGGAACGTTCCGTCTTCATCCGCTTGAGGTATTCGTGATGTGTTCCGCCGCCGAGCCGGATCACGTCATGGTTCAGCGTCCGCGTAAAACTGTGCACCAGGTCGAACTTGTGATCCTTCAGGGCGCGGTCTGCATTTGCGGCGAAGGATGTGAGTTTCCCCCAGGGCAGATGACCTGACATCTGGACCGGGTGCGCGACTATCGGCTCCTGCAGGTGATCGGGTTCCTGTAAGTGATCAAAGTGCGTGGCGAAGACGTGAATCTCGTGTCCCTTTTCGACAAGCGCCTCGGCAAGGTAGCGAACGGCACGCTCCACCCCGCCGGTACTTTTCGTCCATCGATAGATCACCAGCGCGATCTTCACGGCTGACAAACCCTGTTTCGGGTATTCACCTGGCGTATGAATGAACTGACACTGGCATCGACGACCGCGAGCCTCAACCAACTCTCGAGGAGCCTCAGCCAACCCTCGAGGAAACGGATCAACCTTAGGCTAGTTTCCTGCCGCCCCCAGGCCCCCCTTCTCGCGTCGCTCGTTCACCACGCGGTCCATCCAGTCGGGGTCCATTTCCGGCACGGATGACAGCAGGAGGTCGGTGTACTCGTGGTGGGGCGGGGTGAAGATATCGTCCTTGGGACCCTGCTCGACGATCTGGCCCTGGAGCATGACGATGACCTCGTCGGCGATGGCGCGCACCGTGGCAAGGTCGTGGGTGATGAACATGTAGGCGAGATTCAGGTCCCGCTGCAGGTGGTCCAGCAGCCGAAGGATGCCTTCGGCGACGAGCTGATCGAGCGCGGAGGTGACCTCGTCGCAGATAATGAATGTCGGCTCCGCGGCCAGCGCCCTGGCGATGCAGATGCGTTGCTTCTGGCCACCGGAGAGTTCACCCGGCAGGCGGTCGAGGAACTGGTCCGGCTGGAGTTCGATCATCTCCATCAGTTCCCGCAGGCGTCGCTCCCTCGCGTCGCCTTCCATGCCGAGGTAGAACGACAGTGGCCGGCCGATGATGTCGCGGATCCGGTGGCGCGGATTTACCGCGGTGTCCGCCATCTGGTAGATCATCTGCGCCTGGCGGAGCTGGTCCTTGCAGCGCTTGTGGTAATCCGCCGGCAACTCCTGGCCGTCGTAATACACCTTGCCCTCCTGGGGCGGCAGCAGGCCGGTGATGACGCGCGCGGTAGTGCTCTTGCCGCTGCCGGATTCGCCTACCACCGCCACGGTGTGGCCGCGATGGATCTCGAAGTCCACCCCGCGCAGCACCGGCACCAGACCGCGGGCATAGGTGGCGGTGACGTTTTCCACCTTCACCAGCGGCGTGGGTTCCGCCGCCGGGGCTTCGTCTTCCTTGCGGAACGAACGCACCGCCCAGAGCGACTTGGTGTAGTCCTTCTCCGGCGCCGAGAGCATCTTGCGGGTATCCGCCTCCTCCACGGTCTCGCCGTAGCGCAGCACCATGATGCGGTCCGCCATCTGCGCCACCACCGCGAGGTCGTGGGTGATGTAGATCGCCGCGGTGTTGAACTGCTCGACGATGTCGCGGATGGTCACCAGCACCTCGATCTGGGTGGTGACGTCGAGCGCGGTGGTGGGCTCGTCGAAGATGATCAGGTCCGGGCGGCAGGACAGCGCCATGGCAGTCATCGCACGCTGCAACTGCCCACCCGACACCTGGTGCGGGTATCGGAAGCCGATGCGGTCCGGGTCGGGCATCTTGATGCGCGCGTAGAGTTCTTTCGCGTCGGCGTATGCCTGCTCACGGCTGCCCTTGCCGTGCTCGACCACGGTTTCCGCGAACTGGTCGATGAGCTTGTGCGCGGGATTGAACGAGGCCGCCGCGCTCTGCGCCACGTAGGCGATGCGCGCTCCGCGCAGCTTGCGCTTCTTCGATTCCGACATGGTGGTGAGTTCCATGCCGTCGAACTTGATTGTCCCGCCGTTGATGCGGCAGCCCGGCTTGGCATAGCCCATCGCGGCGATGCCGATGGTGGACTTGCCCGCGCCGGATTCGCCGATCAGCCCGAGCACCTCGCCGCGATGCAAAGTGAGGTCCACGCCCTTGACGATCTGGTGCCACTGCTCGTCGCTGTAGCCCTCGATGCGAAGGCCCTTCATCTCCAGCAGCAGTTCACCCTGTGATTCGCTCATGACCGTCTCAGTGTTCGTCCTTCAGGCCGCTGGTCTTGTGCAGGAACCAGTCGACGACGAAATTGACCCCGATGGTGAGGATCGCGATGGCGGCCGCTGGCAGAAGCGGGGTAATGTCGCCGTAGGTGATCAGGGTGGAGGTGTCGCGCACCATGGAGCCCCAGTCCGCGGTGGGCGGCTGGATGCCGAGGCCGAGAAAGCTGAGCGCGCTGATGGTGAGGAATACGAAGCAGAAACGCAGGCCGAACTCCGCCACCAGTGGCGGCATGATGTTTGGCAACACCTCGCGCATGGTGATCCAGGCGAGGCCCTCGCCGCGCAGGCGCGCGGATTCGATGAAGTCCATCACCACCACGTTGAGGCTCACCGCGCGCGCAATCCGGAAAACACGGGTGGCGTCCAGCACGCCGATGATGAGTATCAGGTTGATAATCGACGTGCCGAAGATGGTGAGCAGCAGCATGGCGAAGATCAGCGCCGGGATCGCCATGAGCACGTCCACCGTGCGGCTCAGGAGCTGGTCCATCCAGCCCCCCAGGGTGGCTGCGAGGATGCCGCAGGTTCCGCCAAGCAGGAAGGCAAACAGGGTAGTGAGCAGGGCGATGCCAACAGTGTTGCGCGCACCGTAGATCAGGCGGCTGAGCATGTCGCGGCCGAGGTGGTCGGTGCCGAGGGGATGGTCCTCGCTCCAGACGTCGAACTGCGGCCCCACGATCTCGGACTCGCCGTAGGGCGCGATCACCGGCGCGAACAGCGCGACGAAAATGTAGGTGGCGATGATCAGCAGCCCCACCTTGGCGCTGAATGGCGCGCGCCAGAGCTCACGCCCGGCGACGGCGAGCGCGCTACTGCTGGGCCGTGGCGGTGGCGGCACGGAATCCGTCGAGGGAGCGCTGTTGCCGGGCTCGTTCATTTCGGATGCAGCAGGCGCGGATTCGTGAGGATGGACAGGATGTCCGCGGTGAGGTTCAGCAGCACGTAGGTCGCGGCGAAGATCAGGCAGCAGGCCTGCACCACCGGCAGGTCACGCCGCTGCACCGAGTCCACCAGCAACTGGCCGAGACCCGGGTAGACGAACACAACCTCCACCACGACTACGCCGACGATGAGGTAGGCGAGGTTGAGCACGATGACGTTGATGATCGGCGCCCAGGCATTGGGCAGGGCGTGGTGGGTGATGATCTTGCGCTTGCTGATGCCTTTCAGGTTCGCCATCTCGATGTACGGGCTCGCGAGCAGGTTGATGATCGCCGCCCGCGTCATGCGCATCATGTGCGCCACCACCACCAGGGTCAGGGTCAGCGCCGGCAGGAACGTCTTGTCCAGGCGCTCGAGAAACGGGGTCGTCGGACCCACGTTGGCGAGACTGGGAAACAGTCCCCATTGCACCGATATGAACAGGATCAGGATGTAGGCGACAAAAAACTCGGGGGTGGAGATCGACGACAGCGTAACGACGTTCACCGTGCGGTCGTAGATGCTGTTGCGATAGAGCGCGGCGAGGATGCCGAGCAACAGCGCCAGCGGCACCGAGATCACCGCGGCGAACACCGCGAGAAAGATGGTATTGGCGAAGCGGCCGCCAATCAGCTCGGATATCTCCCGGCCGTTGGCGATGGACTGGCCGAAATCGCCTTGCAGGATGCCCATCAGCCAGTGGAAGTAGCGGACCGGCGCCGGCTGGTCGAGACCCATGCGCGCGCGCAGCGCGGCCACCGTTTCCTCGGTGGCGGCCTGGCCGAGCATCGCCTGGGCGGCGTCGCCCGGCAGCATCCCGACCGCGAGAAAGATGATCACCGATACCACGAACAGCGTCAGCAACCCGAGGGACAGGCGCTGGATCAGCATGCGGACGATATCGTTCAAACCGTATTCCGTGCCGGAGTAATTGTCGTGTTTGTTCTCGTTCTTCGCCAGGCTTCGGAAGAAGCCGCGCGGGATGAACCGGGGCCCCGCCGTGTCACGTTCGCGGCGGGTCCGGGGGTCGGCAGGGTGCCGGCGACAGCCAACCTGTCGCCGGCCATGTTACACCGTCTTGCCGGGAAGGTGCAAAATCCTGTCGCTCACGCCACGCAGATCAGGCTCAGGCGAACCACCAGCGCTCGAAGTACCGGTGGCCGTCGTTGGCCCAGTTGGAGGACATGTTCTCCTCGTGCGCAACCTTGGTGGTGGTGGCATGGATGTAGTTGTTGAACAACGGCACCACGGAGCCACAGTCGTTGCTGCAGATGGTCTGCATCTCGACGTACATCTCGCGGCGCTTGGCCTCGTCCAGCTCGGAACGCGCCATCGTCATCAGCTCGTTGAACCGGGCGTTGCTCCAGTCGGACTCGTTCCATTCCGCGCCCTCGGCATAGGCCGTGGCGAACATCCAGTCCTCGGTGGGTCGACCGCCCCAGTAGCTGAAACACCAGCCGCGGTTGTCGTTGTTCCACACGTCGGACCAGTAGCCATCCGCCGGTTCGCGCCGGACGTTGATGGTGATACCGGCCGCGGCGGCATGCTCCTTGTAGAGCTGGGCCGCATCCACCGCGCCGGCGAACGCGGCGTCGGAGGTGCTGAGGTCCACCTCGATAGTGTCGAGCCCGGCCTGCTTGAGGTAGTACTTCGCCTGGTCCGGATCGTAGGTGCGCTGTTCCAGCTCGCTGGCGAAGTAACGCTGCCCACGACCGATGGGGTGGTCGTTGCCCACCGCGCCATGTCCGCTGAGCACCGTCTCCAGCAGCGCCTCGCGGTCGAGAGCGAACTTGAGCGCCATGCGGATGTTGTTGTCATCGAACGGCGCTAGCTTGGTGCGCATCGGGATCGTGTAGTGACCATTGCCGCTGATCTCCTCCACCACGACGTTCTGGTTGCGCTGCAGCAGGTGCAGTGTCTTGATGTCGCAACGGTCCATCAGGTCGATCTCGCCGGTGTTGAGCGCGTTGGTGCGCGCCGCGACGTCGGCGATGACGATCATCTCGGTTTCGTCGAAATGCGCGCGGCCTTCCTTCCAGTAGTTGGGGTTGCGGGTGAAGGTCATGCGCACGCCGGGCTCGTAGGACTGCATCACGTAGGGTCCGGTACCGATGCCCGAGGCCCAGTCGAGTGCACCGTCCTTGGTCGGAATGATCGGGATGTGATAATCGCTGACCAGGAACGGGAAGTCCGCGTTGCCGTCCTCCAGGGTGAAGATGACCACGTTGTCGCCGTCCGTGGTGATGTCGCTGATCGGCGCGACGATGGGCTTGGCGGCGGAAGTGGATTCCTCGCCACGATGGTGGTTGAAGGAATTCACCACGTCCTGGGCGGTCATGGTCTGTCCGTTGTGGAACTCGATGCCGGAACGGAGCTTGAATGTCCAGACCTTCGCATCCGGTGAAGCCTCCCAGCTTTCCGCCAGTTCGCCAATCAATTCGTCGTTGGCGTCGATCTCGGTGAGGAAGTTGAATCGGGCGAAAGACGTGCCGATGGTGAAATCGTTTTCGTAGGTGCCGGGGTCGAGCGAGTCGGTGGTGGAACCGTGGCCGATACCGGCGGTGAACTTGCCACCCTTGTTCGGCGCGGCAAAAGTGGGACGGGAAAGAATGGTGGGCGCGACGGCGCCGAAACCAAGCACGGTGGCTGCCTGCAGAAAATCGCGGCGCGACAGGCGGCCGGCGCGCAGTTCCTGTTCCAGGCGGGTCAGTTTGGACATGGGGATGCTCCTCCTCTTAAAGTGGTCGGATATTCTGGGTGTCTGTTTTCCCCGGGACGAAGGAATGCCCCGGATGTAACGAAAGGAAGTATGAACCAGTGCGCGGGGTTTTTCAAAGCCGGAGACGTTTCCACGCAAGTGGCCGGCGTCCACGGCGTGGAAACCGGTTCACAAGTAGAACCCGCTCCGGAATGGTTGCGAGGAATCTTCCCGGAGCGGGTGCGCTGGATCCCGGCGTCAGCCGTTGACCACCACCGCCAGTTGTGGCTCGCGGAATCGGCGCTGCTTCTCCGCGAACTCGGCGCGATAGCTTTCCACCGTGGCAAGTTTCACGTGTCCGAAGCCGCGAACCGTTGCGGGCAGTTCGGCAACCTCCACCGCGCGCTGGTAGTTATCTCCGTCCAGCAGGGGGAGCATTGCCTCCACTGCCTCGCGGTACTCGTCGATCAATGCGCGTTCGATACGCCGCTCCTCGCTGCGGCCAAAGGGATCTAGACGGCTGCCACGAAGACCCTTCATGCCCGCGAGTACACGCATCAGGCCAAGGGTCCAGCCGGGGAAACGGCGTTTCTCCGGCAGCCCGGTATGTGGATTGCGCTTTGCCAGCATGGGCGGCGCGAGGTGAAGGTGTAGCGTGTAGTCGCCGTCGAATGCCTGCGCCAGTTGCTCGCGGAACCTGCCATCGGTATAGAGGCGCGCCACCTCGTATTCATCCTTGTAGGACATCAGCTTGAAAAGGTTCTTCGCCACGGCCACGGTGAGGTCGCCGGCCTTCCCGGACGGCTCAACCGCGCGCACCTTTTCCACCAGATCCAGGTAGCGATCCGCCCAGCGCCGGTTCTGGTATTCCACGAGGTAGTCGTGACGCCAGTCGATGATTTCGTCGGGATCGGTCAATGGCTGCCAGGGGGCGTTATCCCGCCCGGCGAGGTTGAGCACTGCTTCGCGATTCACCGCCGCTCGCCGGCCCCAGAGGAAAGCGCCGCGGTTCAACTCGACACCCACGCCGTTGAGCTGGATCGCGCGCTCGATGGCATCGGCGGATACTGGCACGAGGCCGCGTTGCCAAGCATAGCCGAGCAGGAACAGGTTGGCACCAATGGTGTCGCCAAGGAGGCCCCGGGCGATGGCGGTGGCGTCGATGAACTCGGCGCTGTCGGCGCCCGTCTCGGTCGTGATGGCGTCCCGCAGCTCCGTCGCCGGAAACTGATACTCGCGTTCATGGATGAACCCCGCGGTAGCGGTTTCATGGCTGTTGACGATGGCCGTTGAGCGTTCCGGGTGCAGGCGCGCGAGCGCCTCCATACCGGCGGAGACCACCAGGTCGCAGCCCAGCATCAGGTCGGCGTCGCCATCGGGGATGCGCACCGCGTGGATCTCCTCCTGGCTGGCGGCGATCTTCACGTGGCTCACCACCGCGCCGAATTTCTGCGCGAGCCCAGTCTGGTTGAGGGTCGAACAGCCCTTGCCCTCGAGATGCGCCGCCATGGCGAGAATAGAGCTCACGGTAAGCACGCCGGTGCCGCCGATGCCCGTCACGAGGACGTTCCAGGGTCGATCCAGTTTGCGCGGCGTGGGCTCGGGCAGCACGATCTTCACATCAGCCGAGCGCTCCGACGCGGCGGGCTTTTTCAGCGCTGCGCCGGTCACGGTGACGAAGCTCGGGCAAAAGCCGTCGAGGCAACTGAAATCCTTGTTGCAGGCGTTCTGGTCGATCTGCCGCTTGGTGCCAAGCTCGGTTTTCTTCGGGATCACCGACAGGCAGTTGGATTTCACGCTGCAGTCGCCGCAGCCCTCGCAGACCGCGGGGTTGATGAATACCCGGATATCGCTCTCGGGCATCAGGCCGCGTTTCCTGCGGCGGCGTTTCTCCGAGGCGCAGACCTGGTCGAACACGATCACGGTGGTGCCCGGCACCTCGCGCATTTCGAGCAGCAGGTGGTCGTAGTCCTTCTTCGGATGCAGGGTGATATCGCTGAACGCGGTGAGGCGTTCACGCGCGCGTTCGAGATTCTCCGACACCACCGCGATCCGCTTGACCCCTTCGGCACGCACCTGGGCAACGATCTGGTCCAGCGTCATGGTGCCATCCACCGCCTGGCCACCCGTCATTGCCACGGCATCGTTATAGAGAATGCGGTAGGTGATGTTGACCCCGGAGGCGATGGCGGCGCGGATGGCGAGGATGCCGGAATGGAAATAGGTGCCGTCACCGATATTCTGGAAGGTATGCGGCGTCTCGGTGAACGGCGCTTGGCCAATCCAGGACGCACCCTCGCCACCCATCTGGGTGAAGAACTCGGTATTACGGTCCATCCACTTGACCATGTAGTGGCAGCCGATGCCGGCATGGCCGATGCTGCCCTCCGGTACCCGGGTGGAGGTGTTATGCGGGCAGCCGGAACAGAAGTACGGGGTGCGCGCCATGGGCGACGGGCTCTTGTTCAGGCGCGATTCCTTGGCGTCGAGGAATTCCAGCCGCTCGCGGATCGCCGGGCTGTCGTAGAACTTCATCACCCTGGAGCCGATTGCGCGCGCCACCATCGCGGGGGTGAGCTCGGACAGATTGCTCACCAGGTGATTGCCGTGCTCGTCGAACTCGCCCACCACCCGCGGGCGCTCCGCCACGGGCCAGTTGTAGAGCTGGCCGGTGATCTGGTCCTCGAGGATGCTGCGCTTCTCCTCCACCACCAGGATCTCCGTGAGTCCGCGGGCGAACTCGTGGGTGGCGATGGGCTCCAGCGGCCAGCTCATGCCGACCTTGTAGATCCGGAGGCCGATACGGGTCGCGGTGTCGCGGTCGATGCCGAGGTCACGCAGCGCCTCCATCACGTCGAGGTAGGACTTGCCGCTGGTGACGATGCCGAGGCGCGGATTGGGGCTGTCCAGCGTCACCTGGTTGAGGTTGTTGGCGTAGGCGAAGGAGCGCGCGGCGTAGATCCGGTAGCGGTGCAGCAGGCGCTCCTGGTCGAGGGGCGTGGTGGGCCACTGGGCGTTGAGGCCGCCCGGCGGCATCTCGAAATCCGCCGGCACGCAGATCTGCACCCGGTCATCGCCGAGGTCCGCGGAGATCGCCGAGTCCATGTTCTCGGTGATCGCCTTGAGCGCGACCCAGCAGCCGCTGTAACGTGACAGCGCCCAGCCATAGAGACCATAGTCGAGCACGTCCTGGACGTTGGCCGGGTTGAGCACCGGCACCGCGGCGCCGATGAAGTTGTGCTCGCTCTGGTGCGGCACGGTGGATGACTTGCAGGCGTGGTCGTCCCCCGCCACCACCAGCACCCCGCCGTGGCGCGCGGTGCCGAAATTGTTCGCGTGCTTGATCACGTCCATGCTGCGATCGACCCCCGGGCCCTTGCCGTACCACATGGCGAACACGCCGTCGTAGCGGGGTCCGGGGAGAAAACCCACCTGCTGGGTACCCCATACCGCGGTGGCGGCGAGGTCTTCGTTGACCCCTGGCTGGAAGCGTATGTTGTGGGCGTCGAGCTGCTTCTTCGCCTGCATCAGTGACATGTCGAGCGTGCCCAGTGGCGAGCCGCGGTAACCCGAGATGAAGCCGGCGGTATTGAGACCGGCCTCGAGGTCGCGCTGGTGCTGCAATAGCGGCAGCCTGACGAGGGCTTCGATTCCGGTAAGGTAGGCGCTGTCCTTGGCGAGGTCGAACTTGTCCGCAAGGGAGACGTTTTTCAGCATGGATAATGCTCCTGTTATGGGCCCTGGCGGCTCGAGGCCGGCCGGACCGGGTGTCGGGAAAAGGTAATTTCAGCCAACTTCCGGCGCCCCAGGGGTGGCGGCGCGCCGAATGGTTCATCTTACTAGAACCTGCCAAAAAATGCCCGCGCCCGAATAAACTTCTTTGAACCTGCAATCAATATGCAGTAATCTCCACTTAACTACCGTTAAAATCACCGAAATCGACTCATCCGCGGTTGCGCCATGCCGGGGCGAATCTCGGGTCCTGGAGGAAAACCGCTACTCCCGGTTGATGAATTCCTGGTAGAGGCCCAGCAGCACGCGGTTGATCACCAGCAGGCTGGCGATGAATACCAGCACCGCCAGGGGAATGGAGAGGCCGTGGTCCACCAGCCAGGTGGCCGCCGGATTCGCGCCACCACCCACGGCGGTGGCGACGCACAGCAGGCAGCCGAGAAAAAGGCCGTTGCGCCTGAAAAACCCGCGCGGGCTCTTCATCGCCCGGCCTCCAGGTCAAAACCGCGCGCACGCGCCAGCTCCCCGGCACTCCTGCCCGCGCGATCCCTGTGGCGGGGGTCCGCGCCCGCGCGGACAAGGCGCGCGCCGATGTCGGCCTGGTCCGCCGTCACCGCGTAGTGCAGTGCGGTGCGCCCGAAGCGATCGGCTGCATGCACCGACGCGCCGCGCACAACGAGCAAATCCACCACCCCGGCGTGTCCGTTCCAGGCCGCCGCCATGAGCGCGGTGCGCCCATCCCGGGATGCATTGTCGATGGCGGCGCCTGCATCGAGCAGGCGCGCGGCAATGTCGGCATGGCCGCGAATCGCGGCCTGGGTCAGCGCTGTGGTTCCCGTCGGCGAGGACAGGTTGGGACCGGCTCCCGCGTCGAGCAGGATCTCCACAACCTGCGCGTGCCCGTGCCAGGCCGCCTGCATGAGGGCGGTTTCCCGGTCCTCCGACATGGAGTCAGCGCGGCTGCCAGCAGCGAGCAGGTTCGTGACCCGGGTGGTTTCTCCCGCCGCCACCGCAGCCAGAAGCAGCTTGTCCACGCGAACATTGCGAGGCATTGGTTGCCGCGGCGCGGGCCGGGATGAAGGCTCCGCCGCCGCGCTGCGCGTAACCGCGGGCTCTTCGGCAGGCGGCTCCGGCTCGGTCTCTTCCACCCCGAGCAGTTCCACCGGCAGGGCGCCCAGGGTGATTCCGGCGGTAAGCACGGGCACCCCGGTGGCTGGCAATGGAGACTCCTCATCCGGTCTGTCCGCTGCCGCTACCGGCACAGTCGCCGTGGCGTCGCTGCTGGTCGAACCCTTAGCCGCGGCCTGGTCCGCGGGCTCGCCAGCCCTGGCGGCGACGGAATCGGTGGAAGCGACCACGCCGGCGTGGGGAATGCCCGTGTCGGGGAGAAACAGCGCCGGCATGCCGAACGCCGTTACGCCCAGGACGACCACGAGCCATCCGGCGGCGACGAACCTGAGCAGGCGGAGATCAAACAGGCCGGGGTCCTTCGCGGGCGCTGTCCGGGTAGTCATTGGCGCGGTTCCTGCACCAGGATTTCCACCCGCCGGTTGCGCTCCCGGCCGGCGGGGTTGTCGCGTCCGTCGGGCAGCGTATTGGGAGCTATCGGGCGCGATTCTCCGTACCAGGCGATATCGATCCGGCTGCGCGGCACGCCACTGAAGACAAGCTCGTCGCGCACCGCCTCCGCGCGCCAGCGCGAAAGCTCCAGGTTGTATTCCGCACTGCCCAGGGAATCGGTATGCCCCTCGACCACGATGCGACGGTCAACGGCGTAGTTACTGTTGAGCACCGCGGCGAGGTCACGGATGTTGTCGCCAGCGCTGATTGCAAGATCCGAGCTGCCAAAGGTAAACAGGGAGCCGGGCAGCAGCACCACGATACCGAGGCCGCGCGCTTCCACCTCCAGCCCGCCCTCTCGCAGCGCGGCCATCATGCGCTCGCGGGTGGGCGCCACCGAAGCCACCGGGGCCGCCGCAACCGGTTCCGGCCGAGTGTCGGGTTTTGGCGTGAACAACGCGCAGCCGGACAACCCCAGGACCAGCAGGCCCGCCGAGAATCCTCCACGAAAGCCGCGCCTATCCCCGCGCATGCCGTTTCCCCAGCCGCGCGCCTATCCAGGCGTCGTTGAACACCGCCAGCGCGGAGGCGCACAACGCCACCAGCAACGGTAGCAGCACCGGTACGTTGGGCGCCGCCATGCCCGGAACGTGCCGGTGGAGCAGGAGTAATCCGAGTGAACACCAGGCGGAGAGCGATACCGCGAGCACCATTCGTCCCCAAAGCCCCCGGCGGCCGGAACCGGGAAACCGGCGATCGCCGCCGACGGAGCGGCTGAACGCACCGAGGAGGGACTCCATGCTGTCGGCCAGGAAGGCGATGAGCAGCAGGTGCAGCGCCACCACCAGCGGAAAATCCGGTCCTGGGCCGGAGGCCGCCGACCACGCGATGAGCCATCCGCCGAGCTCCGCGAGAGCGACGGCGGCGGCTAGTGCGTGCACCGAACGTCCCTGCAGTTCGAGCCGGTAGGCCGGCCAGTGTCCGCCGCCACGCGCGAGACGACGTATGGCGGCCAGCAGGATGGCGCCGATCAGCAGCCATGCTGCCGCCACCGACAGGAGGGCGATCACGGCAAAAATCTTGTTGGCGGCGGTGTACAACAAGGCGACATGGAATCAGGGGAACCCTTGAATTATAAGGAAATACCGGCTCGGGCCGCATCAGGCGGCGAATCTGCTACCCTCGCCGCCGCGCCCGCCCTGATCCTCCTTTTCTTATGAGCCCGCACCACTACAAGCTGCACCGCTGCGGCCTTCCCGCCTGAACGCCATGGTAGCCAATACCATGAACGTCAATCGCGCGCGCCATCCCCATGCCCCGGGGGAGTCGCTGTGGCTGTTCGGCTACGGCTCCCTGATCTTTCGCGCGGATTTTCCCTGGGAGGAACGCCGGCCGGCGAGCATCCGCGGCTGGTCCCGGCGGTTCTGGCAGGGCTCCCACGACCATCGCGGCACGCCGACCGCACCGGGCCGGGTGGCGACCCTGGTCGCGGACCCGGATGCGATCTGTCACGGCATGGCCTATCGTATCGACAGCGAGGTGATGGAACACCTCGACCTGCGCGAGAAGAACGGCTACCTCCGCTTCATGACGCCGATGACGTTCGAGGATGACAGCCACGCTGACGGCCTGGTGTACATCGCCACCGAAGACAACGCCGCGTGGCTGGGCCCGGCGCCGGAAGCCGAGATCGCGCGCCATATCGCCGTCGCGTCAGGTCCCAGCGGACGCAACGCGGACTACCTGCTGTCGCTTGCCGGCGCGTTACGTGAGCTGGGCGTAGCAGACGAGCACGTGTTCGGTATCGAGCGGCATCTCGCGGGGATCGACTTCCGGGCGGTTTGATCCGGACAGTGCGGCATTCAAGCTCGCGACCAACCCCTTCTTAATCCCGGCGTAGGCTGGGATCAATTCTGAACCTGGAAGACAGCCTGCGCTGGCGTTTCAAACTTTGAACCCACATGCTGAATGTAGTGGAGAGTCAGGCCGGGTAAAGCGGCTCCAGCGGGTCAGGGCGTCCTCGGTGTTGTGCAGAGTGGCTTCCATCTAATTTCTTGCAGGCTTGCCAGAGGGCAGCGCCGTCCCAGCTCACTTCGGGATTCCCGGCTGCGTAGAGGGCTCTCTCCAGTTGCTCGATTTCACGGGCAAGCTCCATGTTCCCGGTTGTTTTGCCGAGAGTATCCAGTTGGCCCACGCCCGGGTAGAGCGCCCGGAAGAGTCTTTCCAGGGCCTGGCGGGCAGCGGCGGGGTCGTTGTCCTGGCAGGCCCTGCGCAACCGGCTTCGCAGCGTGGCGATGCGGCTGTCTTCCACGGGTACGATCTCTGAAGCGCTGTTACTTCTCCTGCGCCATAGCCAGGCGACCAGTCCGAGTGCAGTGACCAGCCAGAGGCACAACGAGGCGATGGCTATCCAGCGCCAGTAGCCGACCTCGACCCGCGTTGCCTGAATGCCCGGGACTTTTCCGTCGTCGAGCCCTGCACCAGGTTTCTCCAGCGCGTCCGGCTGGACGAGGGGTTCCGCAATACCGGACACGGCGTCAACCGACGCAGAATCCGCCGGCGCCACCTGG
Source organism: Gammaproteobacteria bacterium (assembly GCA_030432755.1). GTDB lineage: Bacteria > Pseudomonadota > Gammaproteobacteria > Arenicellales > Poriferihabitantaceae > VYFG01. The sequence continues at coordinate 207,952 of JAUILZ010000002.1, forward strand.
ATCGTGCGCGGCTCCAGGCTCGCGGTTTCCCGCTGGTCGGTTTCGGTGTTCCACCAGTGGATGTCGATTCCCGGGATGGTGAGTTCACCGCTCCGGCCCGGAATCACCGCGACGCGCTGCAGTTGGATGCCGAGCACGCTGCCATCGTCCTCCTGGGTCTCGAGCACGGGCTGGTCCGGGTAGAGGCGCATGCCGTCCACTTCGGGAAGTTGTATCTCTGGAAGCTGTTCCGCGGTCAGGCCGAGTGCCTGGAGCTGGAGCTTCAGGGTGAGGGGCTTGCCCACGGCGTAGCCGTCCGCGTCGTCGCCGAGGTCGAAGAGTTTGAGCGCCCGCGCCGGCACCCAGGGTTCGCCGGGCGGTCGCGCCGCGGGTGGACGAACCTCCACGTTCAGCGTCTTGCTGCTGGCGCGAATCCGCCGTCCCGGGTTGAGCAGCGAGCCGAAGACCCCTGCCCTACCGCCCTCGTCCACCGCGCCCTGGAAGCGCAGCGGCGGAATCTCGAGGGGTCCGCTCGCCTGCGGGAACAGGGCGTAGCTGCGCTCGAACACGCGGTACTGGCGCCCTCCCCGCTCCACGCTGTAATCGCGATCCTGGTCGAGACGCCGCACCACGGTGTTGGACGGGCCCGGGTCGCCAAGGGCGCCGTCGACGATCGGCACGCCGAGGAACAGGCGCACCGTGAGCAGGAGCTGCTGTTGGACGTAAACCGTGTCGGCGTCCAGCTCCAGCTCGACAAAGACCTCCGCGCCACCGGCCGACTGGTCTTCCGGCAGCACCGTGATCCGTACCGGGCGGGTTTCTTCGGCGCCCACCGTGATCGGTCCCACGGTGAACGAACCGACGGACTTCGGTTCCAGTTCGTACAACCAGTAACTGCTGATGGTCCGCTGGCCGTTGACCACGGAAATGTTCTGTCCACTGCTACGGCCGAGCACGTGAAACAGTTCGTCGATGGGTTCCAGGGACGGCTCCCGGGAATTGTCCTCGTTGTCCGTCTTGACGGACAGGCGCACGGTTTCGTTGAAACGAATCGTGTCGCGGTCGAAGCTCGCCGTGACCTCGGCGTGCACCACGCCCCAGGGTAATGCGAGCAGGCCGACAAGCGCGATGACTGTTCTTACCATTGCTGCACCCCACCGGAAGGGGCCTGGCGGCGGCTGTACTGGTAGTGGAACTTGCGCCGGAGTAACCCGCCAGGGTCGTCCGGGACCTGCTTCAGCCATTGTTGCATGGCCTGTTGCTGTTCCCCGGAGGACTGGTCCTCACCGGTGGGGGCACCCTGTGAATTGTCCTGCGCTTGCTCGCCGGGAGCGTCGGCCCCGGCAGTAGCCTGTTGCGCCTGTGCTTCGCTTTCCCCGGGATCCCGCGCCGCCGCGGGGCTTTCCGGTTGCTCTTCGCCTTCCGGGCCACCAGGCTCTCCGGCGACGCTTTGCGGGTCGCTCTCTTCCTGGTCCGGCGACACTGCCGCGTTCGAATCACCCGGTTCCTCGCCGCCTTCACGAGGTTGACCGGCCTGGTTTTCCTGCCCCGAATCCGCGCTCTCCTCGCCCGCGCCCTCCTCCGGGGAAGCGGACGAATCCGAACCGGAAGATTCGCCTTCCTGGCTCTGCGCATCGGAAGACGGTGACTGCTCTCCCTGCCCGCCACCAGCCTGCTGCTGCGCGTTGCGTTCCATTACCTCCTCGACGAGGTCGAGATTGAAGCGCGCATCCTCCATCCCGGGCTCAAGCTCCAGCGCCTTTCGGTAGGCCGAGGCGGCGGATTCGAGATCACCCGACCTTGCGAGCGCGTTACCCTGATTGTAGTTTTCTTCCGCGGTAGCGGATTCCGCCCAGCGCCGCGCGGCTTCCTCGAACTCGCCGCGACGGTAGGCGGCGGCGGCCTGCCAGGCATCGCCCGCGTCCACAGGCACCTGCCCGGGCTGGTCCTGCGTCAGCGCCTCGGCGGCGCGCTGGTCCGGGCGCGACCAGAGTGCGTCCCATTCGAATGCCATCGCGGGGCGCGGCACGGGCAACATTGCCACCAGGGCCACGAGCAGCCAGCCGCGGCGAAACCCGAGTGCGGCGATCAGCAGCAAGGGCAGTACAAGCCACGCGCCACGATCTACCCAACGGGTCAGCTCGCCCTCCGCCAGTTCCGCGCGCGCTCCGCGGCCGGGTAGTACATTCTCCTGGTTCCAGCGCTCGATATCCGCGTTGTCGTTGCGCATGTCGAGATACTCGCCTCCGCCACGCCTGGCCAGCTCCCGCAGCCCGGCGCGGTCGAGCGCGGGCACCACGATATTGCCGCCGGAGTCCACGAGGAAGCCGCCCTGGGCCAGGGGAACCGGCCCGCCGGCAGTGGTGCCCACGCCCATCACCAGCAAGCGGTGACCACGCGCGGCGATTTCCCCCGCGGCCGCCAGCGCCTCCGCCTGGTGGGCCGGATCGATACCGTCGCTCATGAGCACCACCTCGCCAGCCCGCGTATTGCCACGCTCGAGCAGTTCGAGCGCCAGCGCCAGGGCGCGATCCACGCGGCTGCCCTGCACCGGCACGGTGTCCGTGTCGAGGGACGGGGCGAGATGCGCCAGGGTGTCGCTGTCGTCGGTGAGCGGGGAGACCACGAAGGCGTCGCCGGCGAACACCACCAGCGCCTGCTCGCGGTCGCCGGCGCCGGACACCAGGTCCGTCAGCTTGTAGCGCGCCCGTGCCACCCGGGACGGCGCGAGGTCGTCGCTGTCCATGGAACGGGAGAGGTCGAATACCACGACCCGGCTCTGGAGCTGGCTGTAGACCGGCTGCGGCTGCCGTTCCCAGGTGGGCCCGGCGAGCGCGATGCAGGCAAGCACCCAGGCAACGCCGAGCAGAACGATGGGCAGGCGGCTTCCGCGTCCACTCATGCCAACCACCTGGGCCTTGAGCAGCGCGGGGTCGCAGATCCTTTCCCAGGCGCCGCGCGCGGCGCCGGAACGGCCGAGTCCCCGTAGCAGCACCAGCGCCACGGGGACCAGGAGCAGCCAGCCGGGCCTGAGGAAATGGAAATCCGCCACCGGGTCAGGCCCTCCCCGGGACCAGGCGACGATTGCCAGGCTCGCGGCGCCAGGAAGGCAAGGCCTGGCGCAGCGCCGAGAGCATGGTGAGCACCAGGGCGGCGCCCAGCGGCCAGAAAAACAGTTCCACTACCGGTCGGAATCGATCCTCGGTTTCCGGGATCGGTTCCATTTCGTCGATCAGTCGGTACACCTCCGCCAGCGTGGAGGCGTCGGTGGCGCGGAAGTACCTTCCACCGGTGATCTCGGCGATGGCCTGCAGGGTGGCCTCGTCAAGGTCGCCCCGGCCGCGCGAGAACCAGCCTCCGCCCCCGTCTCCACCCACGCCAATGGCATGTATGCGCATCCCGCCGGCGCGCGCCAGCTGCGCCGCACGCAGCGGCGCCATCTCACCGGCGGTGTTGGCGCCGTCGGTGAGGAGGACGAGGAGTTTCTCCGTCCCCGGGCGGTCCACCACGCGCTTGAGCGCGAGCCCGATGGCGTCGCCGATGGCGGTGCGCTCCCCGGCGATGCCGATGGCGGATTCCTGCAACAACTGGTTTACCGTTTTCCGGTCGAGGCTTAGCGGCGCCTGCAGGTAGGCGCGGCTGCCGAACAGGACAAGGCCCAGGCGGTCACCGGCGCGCCCCTCGATGAAATCCCCGGCGACGCGCTTGACCGCTTCCAGCCGGTCCTGGGGGATGCCTTCGTAGAGCATGTCCATGGCGCGCATGCTGTTCGAGACGTCCACCGCGAGCATCAGGTCGCGTCCACTGATCTCGAGTGCACCGGGCTCTCCCAGCCACTGCGGACGCGCGGCGGCGACCAGGAGCAACAGCCAGACAAGCGTCATCGCCGCGATCCGGGCAACGGGGCCACGTTGGCGCGTATCGCCGGTCAGTTCGGCGACGTCGGCGTAGAACGGCACCCGCAGCGCGCCGCCGCCGGAATGTCCGGGGGGCAGCAGCCAGTAGATCACGAGCGGCAATGGCGCGAGCGCCAGCAACCAGGGCCAGGCAAACTGGTAGCCCGTCACGATGCCACCGCCTCGTCGTGTCGCGCCGACCTGGCCCAGCGCAGCAGGCATTGCCGCGCGGCGACAAGCGCCGCGCTATCGACTGCGTCCGCGGGCGCGCGATAGGGTCCGTCGGCCAGCAGTCTGCCGGGTCCACGGGTGAAGTCGCGGGACCCCGATGTCCGGTCGAGAAATTCCAGCCATTTATCACCGGACAAACCGGCCACCCGGTCGCGACCGAAACGGGTCATGGCGAATCGTCGCGCCAGGCGAGACATTTCGCCCAGAGCCCGCGCCCGCTGGTTGGCGTCACCCTCGAGAGCCAGCGCGCCGAGCCCACGCTCCAGTCCCCGCCGTTGGCGATGCCTGGTCAGTGGACGCGGCAGCAGCCACGCGGCCAGCACGAGCAGCCCGACGACCAGCAGCGCCAGCAACCACCAGCCGGGCGCCGGCGGCCACCAGCCGGGATCGGGCGGCAGGTGGATATCACGAAGCGCCGCGAGGGGATCGGCCTGTGGGTTCATTGTGTTTCGCTCGCGTGCGCTCCGCCGAAGGCGCCGATCAATGTCTCCTCGATATCCCCGCCATTGACCAGTTCCACCAACGGGATCCGCTGTTCGCGTAGCATTTCCTGCACCCGGTCTTGGCGTGCGGCAAGGTAGCGGCGATAGCGGCCCTGGCCGGATCGCATGGTGAGGTCGAGGCGCGCCTTCCGATTGCCGTCGCTGATCCGGTAGCTGGCCGCCGCCGGCAGTTCCCTCTCCAGCGGATCGAGAACCTGGCAGGCCACCATGTCGCAATGCTTTCGGAGTCGCGCGAGGCTTGCGCGGGTTTCCTCGCCGCAGTGATGGAAGTCGCTGAACAGCACCACCAGGCTTCCGGGATGCGCCACCCCGCAGAGATGGGCGAGCGCGGGATCGAGCAAGGGCGCGTCGGTCGCGGCCGCTGTCTCCGTCGCCTGGGTGGACTCGGCGACCACGCTGAGAAAGCGCAGCACGCCGCGCCGTCCCGCGGCCGGGCGCAGGTCGCGGATGCCCACCGGCGAGGCCACCACGCCGCCGATCCGGTCGCCGGCGGCGATCACCGACCAGGCGGTGTAGGCCGCCGCGCGCGCGGCGGTCACCGACTTGAAGCTGCCGCGGGTGCCGAAGAACATTCCCGGCGACAGGTCCACCAGGATGAACACCGGGCGCTCGCGCTCCTCGACGTAGAGCTTGGTATGGGTGCGGCCGGTGCGCGCGGTGACGCGCCAGTCGATGTGCCTTGCGTCGTCTCCCGGGGCATAGTCGCGGCTCTCGGCATAGTCCATGCCACGCCCGCGAAAGCGGGACAGGTGGGCGCCGGCGAGGATCGAGCGCGCGCCCGTGCGCAGGTTGAGCACCAGCTTGCGGGCGCTGGCACCGATAGCGATGAGGCTCTCGGTATCGCTGACGATTCCGGCGGCGACCCGATACTCGAGCGTGGCGTCCTCCATGGGCGGACGGCTCAGGGGACGGGCACCCGCTGGATCAGCGCGTCGATGAAATCGTCGCTGGTGGTGCCGGCGGCCTCGGCGCTGAACGAAACGATGAGGCGATGGCGGAGTACGTCGTGGGCCATCGCCTGGACGTCGTCCGGGGAGACGAAGTCGCGACCCGCGAGCCAGGCCCGGGCGCGAGCGCAGCGTTCGAGGCCGATGGTGCCACGGGGGCTGGCGCCGTAATCCACCAGGCCTTCCAGCGTGGCGTCGTAGCGGCCGGGATGGCGGGTGGCAAACACCAGTTGCACTATGTATTCCTCCACCGCGTCGGACAGGTGCAGTTCGAGTACCTCTTGCCTCGCCCGGGTTACCAGTGTTTCATTGAGGACCGGGGCGTGTTCCCTGGCGACCGAGACACCCACCAGTGCGTCGGCGGCTTCTGCCCGCGCAAGCCCCAGCACCTTCCGCTCCACGTCCTCGGGCGGGTAATCGACGTTGACGTGCAACAGGAACCGGTCGAGCTGCGCCTCCGGCAACGGGTAGGTGCCCTCCTGCTCGATCGGATTCTGGGTCGCCATGACGAGAAACAGCGGCGGAAGCGCGTGACTCATTCGGCCCACCGTGATCTGCCGCTCCGCCATCGCCTCCAGCAACGCGGACTGCACCTTGGCCGGCGCGCGGTTGATCTCGTCGGCGAGCACGATGTTATGGAACAGAGGCCCCTGCTGGAAACGGAATCCACCCGCCTCGGGCTGGTAGATATCGGTGCCTGTGAGGTCGGTGGGCAGCAGGTCCGGGGTGAACTGGATGCGGTGAAACCCCGCATCCACGAGCGCCGCCAGGCTCTTGATCGCGCGCGTCTTGGCGAGCCCGGGCGCACCCTCCACCAGCAGGTGGCCATCGCACAGCAGCGCCACCAGCAGTCGGTCGTTGAGATGGTCCTGACCCAGTACCTGGCCGTTCAGGCGCTCGCTGGCGGCGAGAAACGCTTCTCGTGCCGGTGTTGCTGCGTCCGTATCACTCATCGGAAATCACGGTAAATCGAATTCAATACCTGGATCGCGCTTGCCTGTCTGCGAACACGGCGGACCCCCGTACTGCTTTTCAGGTACGGTGGAACGGCGCGGTTTTCAAGGCAATTTCGACCTCCGGCACAAGCCCGGCCGCGGTGGGTCATCAGATGACTGACAGTTCGAGGCTGCCCACTCCCGCCACGCTGCCCTCCAGGCGGTCGCCGCGCTGTACAGGTCCCACGCCCGCAGGTGTGCCGGAGAAAATCAGGTCACCGCGCTGGAGTTCGAAGTAGCGCGACAGGTAGGCGATCATTTCCGGCACCTTCCAGATGAGCTGGTTGAGATCGCCTTGCTGACGTACCACACCGTTGACCTTGAGCAAAACCTCGCCGGCGTCTGGGTGACCGATCTCCGCGGCGGGCACGACCGCCGAGCAGGGAGCGGAATGCTCGAACGCCTTGCCGAGATCCCAGGGCCGGCCGGCCTTCTTCGCCTGGGCCTGGAGGTCGCGCCGGGTCATGTCGAGGCCCACCGCGTAACCGAAGATGCAGTCGTTGGCATTGTCAACGGCGATGTTCGTGCCCCCGCTGCCGAGCGCAACCACCATCTCGATCTCGTGGTGGACGTCGCTGGTCTCCGCCGGGTAGGGAAAGTCCGCGCCCACGAGCAGGTTGCCCGGGTGCTTGGCAAAGAAGAACGGATCCTCGCGGTCCGGATCGTGGCCCATCTCGATGGCATGGGCGGCGTAATTGCGTCCCACGCAGTAGACGCGGTGCACTGGAAACAGCCTGTCCGTGCCGTTGATCGGCAGGGAGGGAGCGGGCACGGGTTCGAAGACGTAATTAGCCATGGGAAATCTAGGGGGGGTTGTGAGGGTCTGGCGGCCGGTCGGGCGCCGCATTGTATCAATCCGCGGACGTTCCGCGTGGCCCTGTCGACTCGGCGTCCGGCACGCCGGATTCCACTGCCAACCACGGACTATGGTACTGTGTGATTGCGGGCGTAGAATCCGCCCCGCTATCGCAGGATTCCGCAAGATTCGAGAAACATGAGCGAGCAAGTAACGATATTCGAGGTCGGTCCGAGAGACGGCCTGCAGAACGAGAAGGCGAAGATCCCCACCGATCAGAAGATCGCGCTGGTGGATCGCCTGTCCGCCGCGGGCTTCCGCAAGATAGAGGTCACCAGCTTCGTCTCGCCGAAATGGGTACCGCAGATGAAGGACGCGCCGAAAGTGATGGCGGGCATCCAGCGCAGGCCCGGGGTGCGTTACAGCGCCCTGACCCCGAACAAGATGGGCTACCAGTTCGCGCGCAACGCCGCGGCGGACGAAGTCGCGATTTTCGCCGCGGCGTCGGAGACCTTCAGCCATCGCAACATCAACTGCAGCATCGCCGAGAGCATCGAGCGCTTTACGCCGGTGATGGAAATGGCGGCCGAGGACGGCATCCCGGTACGCGGCTACGTGTCCTGCGTCACGGACTGCCCCTACGAGGGCAAGGTGGCGCCTTCCGCGGTGGCGGACGTTACCGCCAGGCTCCTGGAAATGGGCTGCTACGAGGTTTCCCTGGGCGATACCATCGGCTCGGGCACGCCCGACACCGTCGGTGCGATGCTCGATGCCAGCCTCGCGGTGGCGCCGGCGGACAAGCTGGCGGGTCACTACCACGACACCGGCGGCCTCGCGCTCGAGAACATCGCGGTCAGCCTCGACATGGGGCTTCGCACCTTCGACTCGGCGATCGGCGGCCTCGGCGGCTGCCCTTACGCCCCCGGCGCCCGCGGCAACGTGTCCACCGGCGCGGTGGTGCGGATGCTGCACGAGCGCGGATTCGACACCGGCATCGACGTGGCGCAGCTACCGGAGATCGAACAGTTCGTCGCCACCCTGATAGCAAAGCCCGACCAGGGGCAGAAGCCCCACTGATCGGGCGCGGCGGAGACTCAGCCCGTCGCCGACTCCTCCGGCGCGCGGTCGAAGTCCGCGGCGTCGTGACGCTCGCGCAGCCGGTTCTCCGGCTTCCCTGAGAGCCGATTCACCTTCCAGCCCCGCTGCACCGCGGGGCGCTCGCGAATCTCCCGCGCCCAGCGCATGACGTGGGTATAGCCCTGGGCCTCAAGGAATTCCGCCGCGCCGTACACGGTGCCGAGCACTAAGCCGCCGTACCAGGGCCATGCGGCGATATCGGCGATGCTGTACTCGTCGCCGGCCAGGTAGGCATTGCCGGCAAGCTGCCGATCTAGCACGTCGAGCTGGCGCTTGACCTCCATCGTGTAGCGATTGATGGGATAGGCCATGGGATAAGGCGCGTACTTGTAGAAATGGCCGAAACCGCCGCCGAGATAGGGCGTGCTGCCCATTTGCCAGAACAGCCAGTTGAGCGTTTCGGTGCGTTCCGGGCCGTCCGCCGGGAGGAACTCGCCGAACTTTTCCGCGAGGTACAGCAGGATGGCGCCGGACTCGAACACCCGCCGCGGCGGATCGACGCTGACATCGAGCAGCGCGGGAATCTTCGAATTGGGGTTCAACTCGACGAAGCCGCTGCCGAACTGGTCTTTCTCGTTGATGTTGATGAGCCAGGCATCGTATTCCGCGCCCTCGTGTCCCGAGGCCAGCAGTTCCTCGAGCAGGATCGTGACCTTGTTGCCGTTCGGCGTGCCCTGGGAGTAGAGCTGCAGCGGATGGCGCCCGCGGGGCAGCTCGCGTTCGTGGGTCGCGCCGGCGACTGGCCGGTTGATGCTGCCCCAGGTGCCACCGAGTTCGGTATCCGGTTTCCAGATACGGGGCGGGGTATAGGAGTCTTCGTCAAGCATGAAATCTGTCGCGCCTGTCACGTTAAATCTATTGGATGGGGGCAGAGGATACCCAACGCAATCACGACAGGTCGATATTCCGGGTCATATTCACTGCCGCTTCACGCTGCAATCACCGTTGCTTCACGGGCGACGCGTCAGACTTGGCTTCCGGATCAAGACATCCGTCAGGTTTCACACTTTCACTTCAAGAGGAATACCATGCGTAACAGCAATCACCCAGTATCCAATCGCATCCGTTCGTTACTCGCCGCGACCGCGGGCATCCTGGCCGCCCTCGCGATCCAGGTCACCGCGCACGCCGGCGGCATGAAGAAAGATATCGTCGACACGGCGGTATCCGCGGGCAACTTCGACACCCTGGCCACCGCCCTCACGGAGGCTGGCCTGGTGGACACCCTGAAGGGCGAAGGTCCGTTCACCGTGTTCGCGCCCACCGACGAGGCCTTCGCCAAGATTCCCGCGGATCAGCTCGCGGATATCCTGGCGGACAAGGAGATGCTGACCAGCATCCTCACCTACCACGTGGTGCCCGGCAAGGTCATGGCGAGCGAGGTCACCGGCATGAGCTCGGCGGACACCGTGCAGGGCCAGGCGCTGACCATCTCCACCGAAGGCGGCGTCATGGTGGATAGCGCGATGGTTGTGCAGACGGATATCGAGGCAAGCAACGGGGTCATCCACGTGATCGACACCGTACTACTTCCGAAGTCCTGATCACCACTTCGGTCACCCACGAAGCCCGGCCGCCGGCCGGGCTTTTTTCATGGCCGCCTGGGCGACGCCCCAAGCTGCTCGCGAATCCGCTCCACCCGCCTGCGATTGACGCCGAGGTCCGAGCGTCCGGCCTGTGACGCCGAACGGACATGGATCACGTTGGCCCCGGGATCGAGACGGAATTCGACGTCATCGACGAAGCGGAACAGGCGCGAGCGGAACGTGGCATGGAGATAGTTGGAATCCGCGGATTCCACCGCGCCACCCAGTACCGCCACCGCCTGCCTGACCGCGGCAAGCGGATCGTCGCCGGCCACGTCGAGCGGCGCGACCCAGGCTTCGCCCTCGTGTTCACTGCAGACGCAATTTTCTGCACTGGCGCAGGCGGCGAGCCGTCCACCATCGAGGCCCAGTTTCTGCGGGACGCTCCGCCAGGACAGGAACGCGAGCCCCAGGAGGACCAGCAATCCCACGGCGAGAAGTGAAAACAGGAATATCTTCATCCCTCCAGCTTACTCCCCGATGCGTGCGCTCGCCACACCGAAATCCGGCGAGGGCGCAGGAGGTCACGACTCCATCGCAAAAAATATCCCGAGTCCTTGTGGCGAGATGCGTGGAGCGCGTCGCGACACCATCTTGGCCAGTGTTAGCATTCCCACCAGCAACCGGTCACGCGAGGCCGGTTGGTCTGTTTCATGTATCCGTGAATACCATGCCCATCGAGCCGGAAATCGTCGTTCACTGCTATTTCAGCCAGGTCCCGGAGCACGGCAGTAGTGCACACGCCGACTGCGCCGCTGCACTGGATGAAGCCGGCCGCGAGCGCACCGCCCGCATGGTCGCGCGCCGCCAGACAGAGTTCGCCGCCGGACGCTGGCTTCTCCGCCGGGCGGCGGGCTGCCACGCGCCGGGCCGCGCGGAAGTCGAGCTTGGCCCCCTGGAGGAAAACGGCAACGCCCTGCCCCGGCTGCCGGACCTGGACGCCGCGGGTTTCCACTACAGCCTGAGTCACAGCCACGGCCTGGTGGCGGTGGCCATCGCGCGGGACTGCGCGGTAGGTATCGACGTCGAACAGGCGCGCGACCCTCGCGACCTCGCCGCCCTGATCGACGAGATCGCCGCACCCGACGAGCGCGACTGGCTCGCCGCGGCGCCGGACCACGCCGAGCGCCTGCGGCGCTTCTACTGCTGCTGGACGCGCAAGGAGAGCCAGCTCAAGATGCATCTCCGCGGCATCGGCGACGAACCGTTGCAGGGGCTCTCGGCGCGCGCGGGATGGGCGCCGGAAGAAGGCGGCGAATCTGCCGCGGGATTCGGCCTCACGTGGCAACGTGGCGAGTTTGCCGCGGCAATCGCCGCGGAGCGCCCTTTCAGCGTGGCGGCGGCGATCCTGCTGCCCGGCGCCCCCGGCCTCGCCCCGGAGGAAGCGCCGCCCGGGGAGTTCTGGACCCTCGTTCGGCGGCCGTCACAGCCAGCGCGGGATCGTCACGCGTAACTCAAAAAAACGCGGGCCCGGAGGCCCGCCAGTCATCTCTCATGAACCGATGAGGTAAGTAATAGTTAATCGACGGAGCCGAAGCTGCCGGTGTTCTTGTTGCCGATCCCGGTATTGCTCTGGCTGACCTGGTCGATGCGGGCGGTCATCTTCGCGTCGCCACCGACCCGGGAATCAACCACGGAGGCGATATTGAGGGTATTCTCGTTGCCGATGCCGACGTTGTTCTGGTTGACTGCACCGACCACGGCGATGGCGGTGACGTCACCGCCTATGCGGGATTTTTCGACGCTGCTCACGCGCAGTTCATTGGTGTTGTTGATGCCGACACTGTTCTGGATCACCGAGCCGACCCGGCTGTAGAGCTCGACATCGCCGCCGACGCGGGATTTGTTCACGCTGCTGAAGCGCGCGATATTGCTGTTGTTGATGCCGGTGCTTCCCTGGACCAGCGTATCCACCCGGGTGGTCAGGTCGGCGTCGCCGCCAATGCGGGAATCGCGTACGCTGCTGATGGACAGCTTGTGGGTGGCGCCGATGCCGTTCATGCGCTGCACAACGGCGCCCATGCTCACGGTGGTGCGCAGGTCGCCGCCCACGGAGGAGCGCGCCAGGGTGTCGCTGGTGGCGACGAGGGCCGCCAGGGTGGTCAGCAGCAGGATGCCGCGGGGGAAAGAGGTGGTTTTCATGGGGTCGTCCTCGTTGTTCGTTCGTTGTCTGTGGCGGGACTAACGCGGTGGCAGCGAAAAAGTTTGATAAAGTTTTGCCATGACTTCCTCCCAGGACACCGCCCGGCGGTTCAGCGCGGTCACCGGCCGCATCGACGACAGCGACAACGACGCCTGGGCGGTGCACGAGGACGCCCTGGACCTGAAACGGCGCGGGGAGGACGTGATCCTGCTGTCCATCGGCGACCCGGATTTCCGCACCCCCGAACCCATCGTCGACAACGCCGTCAGCCACCTGCGGGTGGGGCGCACCCACTACGCCCCCGCCCTCGGCGAGCTCAACCTCCGGCGCGCGGTGGCGGACTACGAGACCCGGGTGTCCCCCCATCGCTGCCGGGTGGGCGAGGTGGCGATCTTTCCCGGCGCGACCTCGGCGATCTACTCGGTGCTGTCCTGCCTTGTGGAGGCGGGCGATGACATCGTGGTGGTGGACCCGATGTACGTTGGCTACGGCCCGATCCTGAAGGCCCTCGACGTCAATCCGGTGGTGGTGCGGACGAAGCCGGAGCAGAACTTCCTGCCGACACTGGACGACCTTCGCGGCGCGGTCACCGCCGGCACCCGGGCGGTCTTCATCAATACCCCGTCCAACCCCACCGGCGGCATCATGGACCAGGGTCTGCTGCGCCGCCTCGCCGCGTTCTGCCAGCAGCAGGAGATCTGGCTGGTGTGCGACGAGATCTACTCGATGTTCACCTATGGCGTGCCCCATGTCTCGCTGCGCACCGCCGCCGCCAACCTCGACTGGCTCGTGGTGATCGACGGCCTGTCGAAATCCCATGCCATGAGCGGCTGGCGCATCGGCTGGGCGGTGGGTCCGGACGACCTGGTGCAGCACCTGGGGCGCTTCAATTCGATGTCGATGTTCGGCTGCCCGCAGTTCATCCAGGACGCCGCGGCCTTCGCCCTCAACAATGACGAGTACTACGTCAAGGAGATGCGCGACGTCTACCGCGAACGCCGCGACCGGGTCTGCGAACGGCTCGACGCCATCCACGGGCTGCGCTACCACCGCCCGGACTCCGGCATGTTCGTGATGATCGACGTGCGCGCATTCGAGGCCGACGACAAGGTGTTCGCCGGCGGCCTGCTGGAGGCCGAGCGGGTGTCGGTGCTCCCGGGGGTGGCCTTTGGCGAGAGCACCCGCGGCCATGTCCGCTTTTCCCTGGTCCAGCCCCTCGACGTCCTCATGGACGGCTGCGACCGCCTGCAACGCTTCGTGGAGAACCCATGACCACTACCGGCGAACGCCTTGCCCAGCTCCTCGACGCCTACGGTGTCAGGATCGCTTCCGGCATTCCGGGCACCCATACCATCGAGCTATACCGCGGCCTGCCGTCGACGCGCATCCGCCATGTCACCCCGCGCCACGAGCAGGGCGCGGGCTTCCTCGCCGACGGCTATGCCCGGGTCACCGGCCGGCCCGCCGTCTGCATCACCGTGTCGGGCCCCGGAGCGCTCAACATCGCCACGCCGATGGGGCAGGCGCTGGCGGACTCGGTGCCGATGCTGGTGATCTCCGCCGACAACAAGACCTGGCAGCGCGGCCTCGGCGAGGGCCGGCTGCACGAGACCCCCGACCTGCAGGCGGCGATGGCGGAATGCAGCCGCTGGAGCCATACCCTGTCGCGCCCGGACGAACTCCCGCGGGTGCTGGCGCGGGCCTTCGCGATCTTCGCGAGCGAGCGGCCGGGGCCGGTGCACCTCACGCTTCCCCTCGACGTCATCACCGCGAACGCCGACCACGTGAGCGCCGAGCCCTGGGACCTGCCGCTGCCGCCGGCGCCCCATCCCGATGCCATGCGGCGAGCCGCGGAACTGCTGAACTCGGCCAAGAACCCGGTGATCGCCCTCGGCGGCGGCGCTGCGGGGGGCGCAGCGCTCTGCCGGCAAATCGCCGAAACCCTCGACGCCCCGGTCACAACCACTCACAACGCCAAGGGCATCCTTCCCGCGAATCACCCGCTGCACGTGGGAGGCAGCCCGGCGATGGACGCGGTGCAGGCGCTCTTCAGCGAATCCGACGGCGTACTCGCCGTGGGCACCGAGCTTGGAGAGACCGACTACGACTTCTTCTTCAAGGAATCCGCGCGGATGTCGGCGAACCTCGTGCGCCTCGACATCGATTCCCGCCAGTTCAGCCGCAACCAGCGCCCCGCGGTTTCCCTGCTGGGTGACGCGGGCCTCGGCCTGGAAGCCCTGTTGCCACTGCTTGACGCGCGGGAACCCGGCAGCGGCGCCGATCGCACCCGTGCGGTGCGCGAGGCCCTGGCGAATGACCATCACGCCGGCTACACCGCGTTCTACCAAACGCTGCACCGGGCCCTGCCGAATCACGTCCTGTTTGGCGACTCCACCCAGCCGACGTACTTCGCCGCGTTCCAGTACGACGCCACCGCGCCGCGCAGCTTCGCCGCCGCCAGCACCGGCTACGGCACACTCGGCTACGCATTACCCGCCGGGTTCGGAGGCAAGCTCGGCGCCCGGGACCGCCCGGTGGTGGTGTTCGCCGGCGACGGCGGCTTCCAGTTCACCCTCAATGAACTGTCCACCGCGGTGCAGGCGAGGATCCCGGTGATCGTTCTCGTCTGGCACAACCACGCATACGGCGAGATCGCGAGCAACTTCCGCAACGCGGGCATGGAACCCATGGCCTGCGACATCCACTCCCCCGACTTCCTCGCGCTGGCAAAGGCGTACGGCTGTGCCGCACTCCGGGTGGAGGACCACGACGCGCTGGAGTCGGCGCTCAGGGAAGCCGCCACGCGCGACGTGCCCACGGTGATCGAGGTGCCCGAAGAACGCTTTATCTGAGCGCTTTCACGCGCACATTCCGTGGATCGTTTTCCCTCGCGCATCGTCTGCCTCACGGAAGAGACCACGGAAATCCTTTACCTCCTCGGCGAGGACCGCATCCTCGCCGACCACACGGAAGTGATCCGCCGCGCGCCGGACATCTACATCGCCTCCTGGTGTGGAAAGAAGTTCCGCGCGGAACAGGTTCGCGCGCGGGACGGCTGGGAGAAGGTTCCCGCGGTACGGGACGATGAACTGCACGAGATCAAGTCGCCTCTGATCCTGCAGCCGGGGCCTGCGGCGCTGACGGATGGGCTGGATGCGTTGGTGGGGATCGTGGAAAGTTGGGCGGGAAAGCAATAGAGAATTCGCCTCAACCCGACGTTGAATCCATTCGTTGTATATTCCGGACTTCAGGCTGACACAATCGCTCCAGCATTTTTTACTGGATGCGGTCTCATAAACAACCAAGCGCCGGTGACCTATGTCGTTGGGGCTAAACAGGGGCTCAACAGTTGAAGAACAATTATGTCCTGATTGACTACGAGAATGTCCAACCGAAAAGCTTGGCCATACTAAATGGTCACGAATTCAAAGTCATCGTCTTCGTAGGCGCCAATCAGACGAAGATTCCTTTCGAGCTTGCATCGGCTCTGCAATCCCTTGGAATGAACGCAGAGTACGTAAAGATTGGCGGCAACGGGCCGAATGCTCTCGATTTTCATATTGCGTTTTATATCGGCCAATTGGCTGAGAAAGATCCCAATGGATACTTTCACATAATCTCGCGAGATACCGGATTTGATCCCCTGATCAAGCATCTCAAAGAAAAGAAGATTTTTGCCCAGCGCGAGAAAGAGCTTGCCGAAATACCGTTGCTACGCATTTCCAACGCCACGTCCGTTGCCGAAAAAATCGAGGCAATAGTGAAGAACCTGGCCGCACGAGGCCACTCAAGGCCCCGCAAAGTTGAAACTCTGGCGAGCACTATCAACGCGTTGTTTTTGAAGAAGCTCGAAGAAAGAGAGCTGGAAGAGATCATCGTACAGATGAAAAGGCAGAAACTGATCGTTGTTGAGAAAGAAAATGTCAGCTACAGACCTCCAATAAGCCAACCCTGACAGGACGTTCAAACCGTCCGCCCAGCACTTTGAACCTGCTCGAGCATGGCTTTGCCAAGTGTGTCGGGTTGATAGATCCTTACTGAGCGACTCTCACCCTGGTGATTCCAGAAACCCCTTATGGATGACAAAATGCACACAATTGTGCTACTCTGCGCACGGTGAATTTCTATAACTGGAATGCGGAGAAGAACGAGCAATTGATTGCGGAAAGAGGCGTTTCGTTCGAGGAAATCATTTTCTATATTGAAAATGGTGGCCTGCTCGATGAGATAGCTCACCCCAATGCTCAGGAATATTCCCATCAACGTATTTTCGTGGTTGCAGTCGAAAACTATGTGCACCTCGTCCCATACGTCGAAAGTGATGGTGAGTATTTCCTCAAAACAATCATCCCAAGCAGAAAGTTCACGAAGATTTATTTCGGAGATGCACTATGAATGACGTGAAATTGAGCAAAGAGGAAAAGAAACTTTTAAAAGCCGTCGAAGCCGGAGAGTTCGAGTCTGTTCTTACCAGGAAACGTCGGGCGGAGCTTGTGACTGCTGCCAGGAATACGACCCGTAAAGACAAGAGGATCAATATCAGGATCTCCAATCGCGACCTGATGGCTATTCAGCTAAGAGCCTCCGAGGAGGGAATTCCCTATCAGACCTTCGTGTCGAGCATTATTCACAAGTACATTTCGGGCTCCTTGAAAGATGTTTCCGGTGGCAAGCGGGCGCAGTCTGTCCGCTCAAAGTCCGCCTCACGATCTTCCAGCGACCGCTAATGCGCAACGCAATGTGTCAGGAGCAGCGCTACGAATGCGACTGCTTTCGGTTGATGCCGGACGAACTGATCGAATACTGGCCCTGGCTTCCCGAAAGGATCACAGCCTGTGACACGACCGGCTCAAATTGAAGATCAACATGAATTATTACGATTGGGCGAAAGAGGAGCAACGTTGCAATGGCTGCGGCTGGGCCGGCATGGGAGATGAAGCAAAAATACGCGAATCGTTTTCTGATGGAATCGAGTACGAGTGTCCGAATTGCGCGAACTACTTCGGCTATGTCGCTTTCCCGCTATTGTCTGAATCGATTACCGATCAGAGAGCTCCGCGGGCAGACAAAATATTCGCGAAAATTGCATTGTCCGGAGCGAACAAGGACGATTGCGAAGCTGACTGAAACCGGCAAGCCCGGACAACACGATTCGGCTATTCACACACCTGCCCCATTTTCATTCAGCAACTTGTCTTTTCCTCAATGTTTGCCACGATGAACTGGACCAGGGGCGAATATTCCATCAGTTGCGATCCGGCAAAAGTGGATTCGGACCTGGTTGCCGGATTCCTGGCGTCCTCCTACTGGGCAAAGGGGATTCCCGCCGCTACCGTCGAGAGAGCATTGAAAAATTCCCTGTGCTTTGTCCTTTTGCACAACGACAGCCAGGTGGGTTTCGCCCGCGTCATCTCGGACCGGGCCACCATCGCCTATCTTGGGGATGTCTTCATCCTTCCCGACCACCGGGGCAAGGGATTATCAAAGTGGCTGATGGAATGCGTCGTCGGCCACCCGGAACTACAGGGGCTGCGGCGGTGGATACTGGCTACGCGCGACGCGCATGACCTCTACCGGAAATTCGGCTTCACCGCGCTGAAAGATCCCGATGCCTTCATGGAATTGCACGACGCCAATGTCTACGGAGGCGGTTGACCGGGCAATTCCAGGTCTGCGCCTGTTGCGGTTCCGGCAAAGCTGAACTACCGGTATCGTATGCATTTATCATACCCCTGAGCCGCCTCCCCCGGGCGGCCTCCTGCCCGACGACGGCGCCGAACAGGCGCGTTGACCGGGCAGTCACGTCCACCGGATCGATGCGAGTTCATTAGCCAGGATAGATGGAGCACAACGTACCCCTGATAACGACGATCGCCGCGGCGCTCGGGCTGGCCCTGGTCCTGGGCCTCGTCGCGGTGCGCCTGAAGCTGCCGGCGCTCGTCGGCTACCTGGTCGCCGGGGTGATCATCGGCCCGTCGACGCCGGGATTCGTCGCCGACGTCGCGCTCGCGGGACAGCTTGCCGAGATCGGCGTCATGTTGCTGATGTTCGGCGTGGGGCTGCATTTCTCGCTGGAAGACCTGGTGGCGGTGCGCCGGATCGCCCTGCCGGGGGCGATCGCCCAGATCGCCGTGGCCACCGCGCTGGGAGCGACCGTCGCCACCCTCTGGGGCTGGAGCCTGGGCGCTGGCCTGGTATTCGGTCTCGCGCTCTCTGTCGCGAGCACCGTGGTGCTGCTCAGGGCGCTGGAGAGCCGCGGACTGCTCGACACACTCAACGGCCGCATCGCCGTCGGCTGGCTGGTGGTCGAGGACCTCGTGACGGTGCTCGTGCTGGTATTGCTGCCGCCCCTGTCGGCCTGGCTCGGCGGTGGCGAAGGCTCTCCCGCCGCGACGGGCAGCCTGGACCTGCTGGTCACGTTCGCGATCACGCTGGGCAAGGTCGCGGTGTTCGCCTTGATCATGTTCGTCGCCGGCGGCCGGTTCCTGCCCTGGCTGCTCTGGCAGGTCGCGCGCACAGGGTCGCAGGAACTGTTCACCCTCTGCGTGATCGCGGCCGCCGTCGGCATCGCCTACGCCGCCGCGGCGATCTTCGGCGTGTCCTTCGCGCTGGGGGCGTTCTTCGCCGGGATGGTGCTCAGCAAGTCCGCATTGAGCTACCGCGCGGCGAAGGAATCGCTACCCCTGCGGGATGCGTTCTCCGTGCTCTTCTTCGTGTCGGTGGGGATGCTGTTCGACCCGGCGATGGTGATCCAGGAACCCGTCCGGGTGATGGTGGTGGTCGCGATCATCATGTTCGGCAAGACCCTGGCCGCGTTTCTGCTGGTGCTCGCCTTCCGCTACCCGCTCAACTCCGCGCTGACGGTTTCGGCCAGTCTGGCGCAGGTCGGCGAGTTTTCGTTCATTCTTGCCGGGCTTGGCGTGACGCTGGGGCTGCTGCCGGTCGAGGGACAGAACCTCATCCTGGCGGGCGCGCTCATTTCCATCGCGCTCAACCCGCTACTGTTCCACCTGGTCGAACCGTTGCAGGCATGGATACGCTCCCGCTCCCGGCTGGCCCGGGCCATGGAGCGCCCGACCGACCCACTGGCGGAACTGCCGTTTACCGTGGACCAGGAAAAACTGACGGGGCATGTCCTCCTCGTCGGGTATGGCCGCGTCGGTCGGCGAATCGGCGAGGCCCTGACGGCGCGGGGGGTCCCGATCGTCGTTGCCGAGCAGAACCGGGAAACGGTGGAGAGGCTGCGCGAGCAGGACATCCCGGCCGTTTCCGGGGATGCCGCGGAGCACGAGGTCCTCATCCAGGCGCATGTCGCCCGCGCCCGAATGCTGGTCATCGCGATCCCGGATACGCTTCGGGCGAGGAAAATGATCGAAGTCGCGCGGATGCTCAATCCCGACATCCTGACCGTCGCCCGCGTTCACACCGAGGAAGAGGAGAACATCCTGCGAAACGACAGGATCGGGCAGGTGTTCATGGGAGAGCATGAACTCGCCCTCTCGATGACACGGCATATACTCGATCATGTGACGAATGACAATTGAGCGAACCTGAGACGATGACATTGCAACAACTCCTCGGCACCGAATTCCCGATCATCCAGGCCCCCATGGCCGGCGTGCAGGGCAGCGCGCTGGTAGTGGCGGTGTCCGACGCCGGGGGCGTGGGATCGTTGCCCTGTGCGATGCTGTCGCCCGACGCCATACGGTCCGAACTAACGACCATCAAGTCCGTCACCGACAGACCGTTCAACGTCAATTTCTTCTGTCACGTGCCACCATCCCGCGATGCGGAGCGAGAAGCGGCCTGGCACGCGGTGCTGGCGCCCTATTTCGAGGAGTACGGCATTGATCCCGGAGCGATCCCCACGGGGCCGGCGAGAGCACCCTTCAATTCCGAATTGGCGGAAATACTCGAGGAGTTTCGTCCTGCCGTGGTGAGCTTTCACTTCGGCCTGCCTTCGGCGGAGTTGCTCGCAAGGGTCAAACGCATGGGTGCAAAAGTCCTCTCCTCTGCGACCACCGTAGAGGAAGCGCTCTGGCTGGAGGCCCAGGGGGCTGATGCCGTCATTGCACAGGGTCTCGAGGCCGGAGGGCACCGAGGTATGTTTCTCTCGGATGACATCAGCACCCAGGTCAGCACGCTCGCGCTGGTGCCTCAGGTCGTCCGCGCGGTGAACGTTCCCGTTATCGCAGCCGGCGGCATCGCCGATGCGAAGGGTGTCGCAGCCGCAATGGATCTCGGCGCGTCCGGCGTCCAGGTTGGCACGGCTTACCTGCTCTGCCCCGAGGCCACCACGAGCGCGGTACATCGTGCGGCACTGCAGAGCCCGTCCGCCCGTCATACCGCGCTCACCAACGTGTTTACCGGCCGGCCGGCGCGCGGCATCGTGAATCGCATCATCCGCGAGTTGGGCCCGATATCCGCCGCAGCGCCGGAATTTCCTCTTGCCGCTTCCGCCGTCGCGCCGCTGCGCGCAAAGGCGGAATGTCGGGACAACGGTGACTTTACTTCTCTATGGTCCGGGCAGAATCCGAGCGGATGCCGTGAAATTCCGGCTGCCCAACTGACGCAGGAGCTGACCGCCGGGCTTTGACTTTGCTGACTTTGCTATTGCTTCGCGGCACCAATCGATATGCCGGGACGTCCGCCTGACAGTTGTGAGTGCCTTCTGTGTACACTTGGGCTTACAAGTTCAACTCGTGTTGTGAGATGCTGTAGATTCTCCTGCAAGCAACAAGAAAGCCGCCGCTGGTGGTAAACGGACTCAAGGAATCTGACATGAAAACGCCATATCGCTTTGCCGCGACCTGCCTTACGTTGCTGACCTTCGTAGCGGCTGCCGAGGAGCCCACCCCGGGGTACAACCACAAGATCCCGGAAAAGATCATGACGCCGGACAAGGTGGAGACGCGAATTGGCACGCTCGAATTTTTCGATGGCATGCCTTTGCCGGATACCGTCGACAAGCTTTACGAGAACCTGCTGCTGATGCGTGGCGTGGAAACATTCCTCAACGGAATTCCTGCCACCTCGATTGAAGGGCTCCGCGAGGGCCTGATCGAAGCGGGAGCCGATGCGCCCAACAAGGTGCTGATCTTTGACAACCTCATGGACTCGGCACCATTGTTCCTCACCGGCAATACGGATACGGTCTATGCCGCCGCCTTCCTCGACCTGAAAAAGGATGGCCCCACGGTCATCGAGGTCCCGCCGGACTGCGGGCCCGGCACCGTCAACGATGCCTATTTTCGTTTCGTCACCGATATGGGCATACCCGGACCCGATGCGGGCAAGGGTGGCAAGTACCTGGTCCTACCGCCGGACTACGAGGGCGAGATCGAGGGACAGATCGGCAGCAAGGAGACGCTGGTCGATGGAGAACCCTACTTCGTTTCCCGGTCTCCCAGCTATGCGAACCTGATCCTGCTTCGCGGACTGCTGGTGGACGGAAAGACCGACGCGGCGACGAAGAGCTTTACGGAAGGCATCAGGATCTATCCGCTGGGCAAGGCCGGGGATGCCCCGGCAATGGAGTTCATCAGCGGTTCCGGGAAAAGCTTCAACACGATCCACGCGAACAACTACGATTTCTACGAAGAGCTTGATACCGTGATCCAGCGGGAGCCGGTGGACATGCTGGAGCCCCAGCTTCGTGGACTGTTCAGTTCCGTTGGCATCGAAAAGGGCAAGAAATTCGCTCCTACTGATTCACAAAAAAAGACACTGACCGAAGCAGTCGCTATCGGCAATGCCACGGCCCGTGCCATCGCGTTCCAGCCGCAGTTTGAAGGCGCCGACCTCTACGAGGACAGTGGCTGGAAAACCGCCTTTGTTGGCGGTGATTATCGATGGCTTCGGGACGGCGGCCAGGGAGGACGTCATCTCGACGCCCGGACGCTGTTTTTCTACATCGCGACGATCAATACCCCTGCCATGGCCGCCAGGATGATCGGCAAGGGCTCACAGTACGCGGTGAACTATACCGACTCCGAGGGCGACTACCTCGATGGAAGCAGGAACTATACGCTGACCATTCCCGCCAACGTACCGGCGGCAAATTTCTGGTCCGTGGTCGTCTACGATCCCCAGACACGTTCCGAATTACAGACCGGCCAACCATTCCCCAGCCGGAACAACAAGCGTGACGCGCTGATCGAAAACGATGACGGCTCGGTGACCCTCTACTTCGGCCCCGAAGCCCCCGAAGGAAAAGAGAATAACTGGGTGGAGACCGTACCTGGCAAAGGCTGGTTCACGCTTCTCAGGCTCTACGGTCCGCTCGATTCCTGGTTCGACAAGTCCTGGCGGCCGGGGGAGTTCACACTCGTTCAATAGTTTTCAGTCAAGAATCGACCCTTGGAGGATTGGTTCCCGGGATTTCCTGCATCCCGGCACGCCTGTGATCGGGAAGTCCAACCCAGCTTCCAGCGTGGGCGACCCATCCGTAACCGGGTGCTCCGGCGGTCCCTCTAATCGAATCCAAACCCTGGTGGAGACATGGAAATGAAACACCGAAACCAAGGAAATTCTTTCAACAACCCGTGAGCTGGGGATCGGTTACGTGGCGTACAGCCCGCTCGGCCGGGGATTCCTGACGGGGCAGTTCAGACGCTTTGAAGACCTGGCCCGCATCGATGACGCGTTCCCGACGGATGCGGCGGCGGGGACGCGGTACTAGGCCTGGCCTGCAGCGGCGCCAATACTCCGTATACAATTTTCGACCGGACCATGGAGTATCCTCGAACGGCAAGGAGTGACAGACCGACGAGATGATGGAAACCCGTTCACCCTCCCATGCACGGAGCTTGAACAGAGAAGGCGTATCGAACCTGGAGCATGCACATGAAAAATCTTTTGAAATACATGGTGGCGGTCATCGCGATGTGCCCACTGGCGGCGCTCTGCCAGGGGCCGACGGTCGAAGACTTGCTGAAAGCCGAACTCGAAGGGGTGGCCGGCACGGAGGTCATCGTCAGCCGGGTAAAGATTCCACCCCATACGTCATTGCCGAAACACTGGCATCCGGGAGAGGAATTTGCCTACATCCTGGAAGGCAATGTCACGCTGTGGCAGGAAGGCGAGGAGGACATTGCCGGCGGCCGGGGCGACGTGATGAAGGTGCCGCTCAAGAAAGTCCACACCGCGTTCACCGGCGCGGAAGGTGCGGACATCCTGGTATTCCGGGTGCACGAACAGGGCCAGCCCGAAAGGGTGAGCGCGGAATAGCGGGATTCTCAAAGGTCGGCTTCGTTTCCTGAACCATCGACGACGACGGGAGCGATCCGGAGACTGCAGACCGGGATTCGTCAATCGCACCTTACCGGCTAAGCTATGGTCATGGGCAGCGCTGCCAGCAACAGACGAAGTCAACCGACAATTGCGGGCTGCGCCACTGCCCTCCTGCTCATCGCATCCCTCCCGGGAAATGCCTGCGCCCAGGATGGGGAGCCGGAAGCGGTGCCACTCGAGGCCGGGAAGCCCGTTGCGGACCAGGTGCTCGAACGGCAGCTGGACGACCAGGAGGTGCGCGAACTGGAGGCCAGTGAAGACCCGGAACAACTCGAGGACGAAAAACGGGAAATCCAGCGCCAGGATAAAGTAATACCCACCCCTCCACTGCGCGAACTGGAAGCCTACGCGAGCGCGAGGTTGCGTTACCGCGCCCAGTCCGATACCGCCAGGTGGGAGGATGGTGGCTCCCGGGCCGGCGGCAAGCTGAACTGGGAAGTGATCGACGGCACGTTTTTCCATGGCCGCGCGGAATTCGGGTTCAACCTGCAGACGGGATTCGAGAACCTGACCAGTCCCGGCGAGGTCACGGACGATTTCGAGGACACGGTGTTCAAACGCCTGCTGTACCTGGGGATGGATACGCCCTATGGCGCCGCGCTATTCGGCAAGAACTGGTCGCCCTACTACACCGTGGCCGAATATACCGACCGCTTCGTCGATACCGGCGGCAGCGCCAGTGGAGCCTACAATGCCGGCACCGATGGCGGGCCCACCGGAACCGGTCGCGCCGACGAGGCCCTGCAAACGCATTTCTCCATCAATTTCCTGCCCGGCCGCGTGTTCAAACCCTTTCGCCTCGACCTGCAGGTTCAGAACCACAATGTCATTCCCTTTGGCGGGGGGGCGCGCTACGGCGTTGCGCTCGGGATGAGCGCGGAGATTGCGACCGTCAATGATTTCCGCTTTGGCGTGGCTTACAACCGCGCCACGATCGACCCGGAAGACCTCCCCGAACTGGGCGCAATCGGCATCACGGGTGATGCCGAGGCGCTACTGCTCGGCACCCGGGCATTCGGGGAACTCTGGTATGCGGGGATCAATCTCTCCTACCTGAAGAACCACATGACCACGGACGAAGGTAACTACTTCGACGGCTGGGGCGCTGAAGTCTATGGTCACTACCAGCTGCGGGATCGCGTCTGGCTGATCACTGGCGGAAACATGCTGAATCCCGAGGATTCACCACTGACCGGGGACTATCGCGTGCTTTACGGGGTCATCGGCGTCCGCTACACCTTCGACGGATTTCACCGGATGGTTTACGCCAACTACAAGCTGGACGACAGCCGCAATGCGGACGGAAGTCGGGGTGCAAACGTGCTCACCGTGGGCCTCCGGTGGGAGTTCGGACGCCACTGGTCGCAGCATCAATTCGATCCCGACTAAACCGGTTCAGGCGAAAAGGTTTCCGCGTGCGATGGCCGGAATGACGACTGTTGCGAGGAAATCCCGGCGTGCAAAAACCGGGCTTCGATCTACTTGTGCTGGTGTCCCCTTCCCGATATCGCGGCGTATTCCCCGGTGGGTGTAAACACCAGCTTCCCGCGATAAGTCTCACCGAACGGTGGGCAGAAATTGACGTAGACGCGGCAAGTATCGCCATCCGCCAGGGGGTCCGGGCAGTCACGGAAATGGTCTTGGACCATGAACACGCTGTCACCCTCCAGCGAGAAGCCGGGCGACGGAATCGGCGCGCCTGACTGGTTGATCACGACGACCTTGTGCGGCCGGCATTCCCCTTCCAGAGTGCGGGCGAAGTTCAGTTCGTGCGGTTCGAATCGTACCTTCGCGCCGTCATGGGTCACGACCGGCACATCGGGCAGCTCACCCGTTCCTGGCGTACTGCAGCCGGCAACCCAGATCGCGATCAGCAGCAGGGAGAGTCGTTGTTTCATGGCAAGTTACAACCTCCATTCCGGGTTATTGGCGCGAATGATATTGCAGCAAGAGATCAATGCCTGTTCGAAACGCACGGGTGCCTCCCGCCCGGGTGAGCCGGCTGGTTGTAACGGTTCATCTAGAACGCCCGCACCCGCCCTTTGCCTATTACTTTAATGGCTTCCCCGGTGGGCATGAATTTCAGGGTCGCGTGGCTGGTGTCATGCGATCGCGGGCAGAAATTGACATAGGCGCTACAGGATTCCCCGACTGCCAAAGGGTCCGGACACTTGCGAAAGTGGGCCTGCAACGCAAAGGCGCGGTCTCCGTCGAGCTGGAATGCCGGTGCGGCAATGGGCCCTTCTGACTGGTTGATTGCCACAACCTTGTGCGGTTTGCAGTTGTCTTCGGCGACCACGCCGAAATTCAGTACCGGCGGGTCAAACCGGACCGCGCCGTCCTGGCGTTGTTCGGCCATGGATATCGTCGGGTCGGCGGGCGACGGGCCGGCGCCACCAGTGCTGCACGCGGTTACCATCGATGCAACCAGGGCAAGTGCGAGGGTGCGATTCATGGGTCCTTTGATTTCCTTCCGGCAACTAGGTTCCCACAGTATGCACGAGTTCGTCGCTTCAGCGTGAATTCCCCGGACCCGGGATCGACCCGGGAACTACGCGAATGACACCATCACTATCAGCAGGGCGAACAGGATCCATGAGCAGCAGATATCCCTGCTGTGCATCCTGTAGTCGCCTGGCTCATATCCGTAAGCCATTGTCTTCACCACATTTGTGTCACGTTTGGCCCGGCGCCATTCGCCCGGCCCGATCTCAATTTTTTCATCGATGAGCAGCCGGCGATGTGAACAATGTCACGCCCAGGATGTGACACAGTTCACATAGTGATCCGTGGGTCACGCGAATGAAAGCAAAATCAGCAGAAACGCAAACAGTATCCACGTGCAGCAGATATCCCGGCAGGTCACCCGGTAGTCACCCGGCTCGTATCCGTAAGCCATTGTCTTCACCACTTTCCAGTTGAAAATGGCCGGACGCCATTCGTCCGGCGCTGGAGTCATTTTTCCACCGGGAAGGGGCGCCCAACGTGGGAAATATCACCCGGGGAATGTGACGTGGTACACACAATTTCCTCGGCCGGTCGTACGGGAAATCTGCTCGCACAGACGGTTGTTGCCGGGGACTAGGGTGGCGTGTGGCCGACCTGGCGCAGGTCGCATTCCAGGTAACGGGTTCCGGGGTCGGGGTTATATCGGTAGGGGGGAATATCAACAAAGCCCAGGGACTCGTAGAGGCGCTGCACCGCCGTCATGTGCGCCAGGGAATCAAGCCGCATGGCGCGATAACCCATGTCGGCGCCCCTCTCCAGGATTGCCATGCCGAGCCGACGACCGATCCCGAATCCGGTAAATGACGGGTAGACATAAAGCCGTTTCATTTCGCAGATGCCCGCTTCCAGCGGACGAAGGCCGACCCCGCCCGCCACTTTTCCTTCACAGCGCGCCAGCAGGTAGCATCCCTCCGGGGGGCCATACATGGCGGCGAACGCGGCCATCTCGGCGTCCACGTCCTGGTAGGAAAGATCGATTCCGAGCCAGTGGATGTAAGCGCGGGTGACGGCCTCGGCATGTCCGTAATCCGCCGCTGTTGCGCAGGATTCAATGGTAATGCGGCGCACAGACATTTCTGACCTGAATCGTTTGGGTGGCGGGTTTCGTGGCGGAGCTCAGAATAGCACCGTTCTCGCCAGGGAGTTCGCCGTGTACCTGCCAGGTGGAAATCCTCCTTGCAAACCCGATGCCGAACACGGATTCCGCTGCGGTATGCTCCATCCCCCACAATATCGCTGCATCGCGCGTTCCATGACCAGCCCAGTTACCCGACCGGAATTCAACCCGCCCGGCTTCGAAGACGTACTCGCCGCGCGCGAACGCATCGCGAACCATGTCCACCGCACACCGGTGATGACATGCGCCACCATTGATGGAATGGCTGGCGCTTCACTTTTTTTCAAATGCGAGAACCTGCAGAAAGTAGGGGCATTCAAGGCGCGTGGCGCGGCGAACGCGATATTTGGCCTCGATGAGGACGAGGCCGCGCGCGGCGTACTGACCCATTCCTCGGGAAACCACGGCCAGGCCCTCGCCTGGGCCGCGGGCCGCCGCGGAATACCCGCCACGGTGGTGGTGCCATCGAGCGCGCCAGCGCCGAAGAAGGCCGCAATGCGTGGCTATGGCGCAAGGATCGTCGAATGCGAGCCCACCAGCGCCGCCCGCGAGGCCACCGCCGCGAGCCTCGCGGAGGAAACCGGCGCCACCTTCGTCCATCCCTACAACGATGCGCGGGTCATCGCGGGCCAGGGCACCTGCGTGCTGGAGCTGCTGGAACAGGTGCCAGGGCTCGACGCGGTGATCGCGCCGGTGGGCGGCGGCGGGCTGGTTTCAGGCTGTTGCATTACGCTCCGCGCGCAGTCGCCGGAAACCCTGCTCTATGCCGCGGAGCCCACCGGCGCCGACGACGCTTATCGCTCCCTCGCCGCCGGTCGCGTCCTGCCCCAGGAGGACCCGCGCACCATCGCCGACGGGCTGCGCACCGGCCTCGGCGACCTGACCTGGCATTTCGTCTCCCGCGACGTGGAAGCCGTCCTGCTGGCGACAGACGCGGAGATAGTCTCTGCCATGCGCCTGGTCTGGGAACGAATGAAACTGGTGGTGGAACCGAGCGCGGCGGTGCCACTGGCGGCCCTGCTCTCCGACCCGGGGCGCTTCGAGGGTAAACGGGTGGGCCTGATCTTTACCGGCGGCAACGTCGATCTCGAACGGCTGCCTTTCACGCCCGGCTGATGGGTCAGTCGAGCGCGGCTTTCAATTCCACGGTGTTGTCCTCGGGATCCTGCAGGTAGACCGACGGTCCATCACCCTGGGCGCCATAGCGGGTTCCCGGTGGCTCCATCCCGATGCCATGCTTGCCGAGCCAGTCGCGCAGCATATCGGCATCGAATCCGGCGATCCGCAGGCAGAGGTGATCCATGTTGCGGCCCTCCGCGCCCGGCGCCGCGCCCCCGGCGCTGCCGAGCTTGCCGTCCACCGGCACGAGATCGATGAGCGAGTCGCCGGCGCGCAGCTGGATCAGGCCGATATCGTCGCGCCGGCGCTCCACGCTGCAGCCGAGAACATCGCAGTAGAAGCCCAGCATGACGTCGAGGTCGGTGACCCGGATGACCACGTGATCGATGCTAGTGAGCTGGAATGGCGTTGTCATGGCGATGAATCCTGTGATCCTTGATGGCTTGGGAGAAAGGATGGGCTAACATTCGGCGTTTGCCAACCAACTGTCAACTGCCGTGTACGTCATCAGCGTTGAATTTGTCGCCGTAGCCGCGCATCGTGAATCATTGCGCGCGGCCCTCCTGGAACAGGCCCGTAACTCCCTGGAAAGAGAAGCGGACTGCCATACCTTTCACGTCTGCGCCGGCGAGAACGATCCGGACCGGTTCTTTCTCTACGAGGAATACACCGACCGGGCCGCCTTCGAGGCGCATCTGGAGTCAGAACACTTCATCGCGTTCAACGCACGCACCGCTGAATGGGTGGCATCAAGGCAGGTGGACGGCTGGGAGCGTCTATGAGTACGCTGCGCTTTTCCGCCAACCTGGGATTCCTCTGGAAGGACCGGCCACTACCCGCGCGTATCGAGGCCGCGGCGGCGGCGGGATTCCACGCGGTGGAATGCCATCAACCGTACGACACGGATCCGGCCGAGATACGGGCCGTACTTGGCGCCACCGGTCTCGCGATGCTGTCTCTCAACACCCCGGCGGGTGATCCCGAGGCGGGCGGCTTCGGTCTTGCCGCGGTGCCCGGGTGGGAGGCGGAATGCCGCGCGGGCGTGTGCGAGTCGGTGGACTACGCCAATGCCATCGGCGCGCGCAACGTGCATGTCATGGCGGGCGTCTGCGAGGAGGGCCGGGTGGCGCTGCACCAGATGTACGACAACCTGGCCTGGGCCGCGGAGGTGGCGAAGGCCGCCAGTGTCGGCATCCTCATCGAGCCGATCAACCGCACCGACCGGCCGGGATATGCGCTCTACCGGGTCTCCCAGGCCATCGACCTGATCCATCGCCTGGAAACCCAGGAGGGCGTCGACAACGTACGCATCCTGTTCGACTGCTACCACGCGCAGATGACGGAGGGGAACCTGCTCGCCCGGATCACGGAGGCCCTGCCCTGGCTGGGCCACATGCAGGTGGCGTCGGTCCCCGGGCGGCACGAACCCGTGGACTGCGAGATCGACTATGACTGGCTGTTCCGCCACATCGCGGATCTCGGCTACGACGGCTGGATCGGCGCGGAATACAATCCGCGCGGGGAGCCAGAAGACAGCTTCGACTGGTATATGCCCTGGAAACCGGCGACTGCGCCGGCCCCGCTAGCGTCACCCCTGCTCTACCGCCACTTCGATCGCACCGCGCTGGACGCGGAATACAACAACCGCGAGAAGGTGGCGGATTTCCCGGAATGGCTCGAACGCTGCCAACGCCGCAGCGCAGAGTCCCGCGAGGCATTCGCCGGTAACCTCGACATCGCCTTCGGCCCCTCGGGCGCGGAGACTCTCGATATTTTCTACAGCGGCCGCCAGGGCAAACCGGGCGACGCGATGCCGATCCACGTGTTCCTCCACGGCGGTTACTGGCAAGCCCTGTCCAAGGACGAGTTCAGCTACGTGGCGAACGCCACCCGCGGTACGGACGCGCTTTGCGTCGTGGTGAACTACGCACTCGTTCCCGACGTGACCATGGACGGGCTGGTGGACCAGTGCCGCCGCGCCCTCGCCTGGCTCTGGCATCACGCGGCGGAGTACGGCGGTGACCCGACCCGCATCACCGTGAGCGGTCATTCCGCGGGTGGCCACCTCGTTGCGATGCTCGCCGCCACCGACTGGCCGGCGGTGGATCCCGACTGCCCCACCGGCCTGGTCCGACATGGCCTGTCCATCAGCGGGCTCTTGGATCTCGAACCGATCCGCCTCTGCTACCTCAACGACGTCCTTGGAATGGACGCGGAAACCGCGCGGCGCCTGAGCCCGGTGACCCTCGCCAATCGTGGCGGCACCACGCTGCACTGCGTCTTCGGCGAGCTCGAAGGCGAGGAGTACCGACGCCAGAGCGAATCCCTCGCCGCGCGCTGGGACCTTGCCACCGCAGAGTCATTGGAGGGGCACGACCACTTCAGTATCGCTTCGCTGCTGGACGATCCGGAGAGCGCGCTTTCCGGAATGCTGCGCGGGATGCTCGCGCGCTGACTGCCACATTGCGCTTCTATTCCGGCTTACCTCATCGAAGCGTCACCGTCGTGTAACCCAACTGTAACCCTGCCTCCCTAGATTGACCGGCTGGCGGACCTGCTCCCGCTCCGGCCGGAAGCGCGATCGCCACCAACTCCCCCTGATCCCGATAGCACCGGGATCCAACCGAACAACGGAGGTTGATCATGCTGCGCGTTTCCCGTTTCCGTGCGGGGCCGGGCCCCCTTGTCGCCCTGGCCCTGCTCACTTTCCTTGCGGGCTGGCCCCGCCTCACGCTCGCCGCGCTGGACGAATGGCTGGCCGTCCAGGAACTGGAGGTCCAGACCTTTCCCCGTTCCTCCAGCGGGCTCACGCATCGCAAGCGGCACCTGCTCGCCCGCGTCGTCAACACCGGCGAGCGCTGCATCGCCGGCCCGTTCCGCGTCGTGATCGACAGTGAGCGCGACGTGCGTAGGGCAGATGGATACACGGATGAAGGTCTGCCTTATGTCAATGTCCGGCGCACCAGGGGCCGCGACCTCTGCCCTGGCGAAGCAACGCGCGTTACCCGGGTGAAGTTCGACAAGATCAAGCACGAAAAAAACCGCTCCGGGAAAGGCGGCAGGAACAAGCACTACTGGAACGAAACCACGCCAGTCGCGCTCGATGCGCAGGTGAAATCCTGGACGCTTCAACTCCTGCACACCGCCGACAACGACGGCGGTACGGGCCAACTCAATGTAGAGAACTTCTCCGCCGTGCTGAATGCGCTCCGCGCCGAGTACCCGGATCGCTCCCTGACCCTGTCCTCCGGCGACAACTGGATTCCGGGACCGTTCTACCAGGCCGGTGGCGATGACAGCGTCGCCGGTCTTGAAGAGATCTGCGTGCCCGGCGTGGGCCGGGGCCAGGTGGCGCTGTTCAACGTCATGGGATTCCAGGCCGCCGCGGTGGGCAACCACGAGCTGGACGATGGTCCGGGCGTGTTCGCGGGTATCCTCGCTGGCGAGGCAAACTCGACCTGTGAATGGCCCGGCGCGCAATTCCCCTATCTCAGCGCCAACCTGGATTTCGCTACCGATGCGGGCACGGAACCGCTGGTAGTGGAAGACGGCCAGGAAGCCTCGAGCGTGCTCAACGGGCTGGCCAGGTCCGCGGTAATCACCGTCGATGGGGAAACCATCGGCATCGTCGGCGCCTCGTCGCCCACCTTCCCGGTGATCACCAATACCGGCGACATTACGGTCAGCCCGGCGGACAGCACCGATATTCCCGCATTGGCGGCGGAGATTCAGTCCGCGGTCGATGCGTTGACCGCCAACGGTGTCGACAAGATCGTGCTGCTGGCGCACATGCAGCAGATCGCGGTGGAACAGCAACTCGCCACGTTGCTCGAGGATGTCGACATCATCGTCGCGGGCGGTTCCAACACCCTGCTTGCCGATGGAAACGACATCCTCAGAATTGGCGATTCGGCGGAGGGCGTCTATCCCCTGCAGTACGCCTCGCCCTCCGGAGAACCGGTGCTCGTGGTGAACACGGACGGTGATTTCACCTACCTCGGCCGACTCGTTGCCGGATTTGACAGCAAGGGCCGGCTGCTGCCGGAAAGCCTGGACAACGTGATCAACGGCGCCTGGGCCACCGATGACGCCGGCGTAGTTGCTGTCGGTGGACCGACGCCGCTACCAGCGGTTCAGGAAATCGTCGCCACCCTGAACGCGGTGCTGGTAGCTCGCGATGGCAACATCCTCGGCAATACCACGGTCTACCTCGACGGCCGCCGCAGCCAGGTGCCTACCCAGGAGACCAACATGGGGAACCTCACCGCGGACGCCAACCTGTGGTACGCGCGGCAGTACGACGCCAGCGTGGCGGTCTCGATCAAGAACGGCGGCGGCATCCGCGCGCCCATCGGTGACATCGTGTTTCCGCCCGGATCGACGGATCCGGACGAGGCTGTCGCCCTGCCGCCCCAGGCCAACCCGGTATCCGGCAAGCTGACCGGCGACATCTCCCAGTTCGATGTCGAGACGACACTGCTGTTCAATAACACCCTGACATTGCTGACCGCGAGCGCGGCGGAACTCCGCGCCATCGTCGAGCACGGGGTCGCCGCCACGGCATTCGGCGCCACCCCCGGGCAGTTTCCCCAGGTCGGCGGTATCAGCTTCAGCTTCGATCCGACCGCCGCTCCCGGTAGCCGCGTTACCGAACTGGTGGTGGACCCGTTCGGCACCCCCGATACCGTGGTGTCAGGTGGATCCCTGCAGGGTGGCGCGACCCGGACGTTCCGCCTGGTGACCCTGAGCTTTCTCGCCGACGGCGGGGACAGCTATCCCTTCCCCGCCACCAGCCGGGTTGACCTCGCGGGCGACGGGACGGGGGATCCGGGCAATGCATCGTTCGCCGATCCCGGCTCGGAGCAGGATGCGCTGGCGGAATACCTGCGGTTATTCTATCCTGACGAGAGCATGCCGTTCACCCTCGCGGAGGTGGATTGCAGCATCGATACCCGCATCGCCAGCGAGGAGCCTGCGCTAAACCAGCAATGCAGTTTCCCCTAGGAACCGGCCTCAAAATGGCCTGCGCCTGGTGATCCCTCGTCAGACGCCGTGACTGCGTGAATAGGAATTCGGCCGCGCCGGTTGCCAGCCTTCGAGGCTGCCCGGCGCGGGCCGGAACACCTCCACCCGGAGCGGATAGCAGGGAGTGCTGTCGTCGGAATGGCTACTGCCGCAGTCGCCGCCCGGGCAGGCGGAGAGGCCGCCGATGAGGTCCATCTCGGCGAAGAACTCGATGTAGTCGCCGGGGCGTACCGGGCTCGCCTTCATGAAGTACTGGTGGGTGTCGAGGGTGAAGCCGGTGCACATGAACACGTTCATCACGTCGTGCACGTGGGGTTCCGCTTCCGCCAGGGACAGACCGGCCCCCGCCGCCAGCGCGCGGGTCAGGTTGGAATGGCAGCAGTGGTGGTACTCCTCGCCTTTCAGCAGGCAGTTGGTATAGGGATCGCAGCGCGTGCCGATGACGTCGTGGACGCCGCCACCGTCAGCGTCCCAGCCGTACCAGTCCAGGGTATCCGCCGTAATCGTAGCCATGGGGCGCAGTCCCGGCAGGTTGCTCCAGAGGCGATCGCCGATGCCGACGTGGGTGGCATGGAGCTGGCGCGTCTTGCCGCTGAAAAAACGCTCCGTGAGATCGTGGGCGTTCCACAGGTTGAGGTCGCCCACCTGGGGACCATCAACGCTGGTGATGCGAAAGAAATGCCCCGCCGGAACGTCGAAGGTGCGTCCGTCCCGCGGCGGCACCATTACGCCGTCGACCGGTTCCGCGCCGGCACGCGCGCTCGCATAGAGCGCCAGGTCCACCGGCGGTAGCTGCTCCACCGCGTAGGCGACCAGGGGTTTCGCCGCGCGGCGGGCAGCGGCATCGGCGGGCTCTCGGGATGGATCTGTCATGGCGGGGTCAGGCGCAGGTTGGCGAACTGGTTTACGATAGCAGGCATTCGCCCAGGCCCTCAATATCGCGCGCAATGACACGCCACGACGACTACGCCATCGACGACCTGATCACGGCCAAGGCCATCGCCGCCCGGGTGGAGGCCATGGCCGGGGAGATCGCCGATTTCTTCCATGACACAGAGCAGCTGGTGGTGATCGGTCTCCTCCGCGGCTCGTTCATGTTCATCGCCGATCTCGTGCGCGAACTTGACCTGCCGGTGGAGGTGGACTTCATGGAAACCTCCTCCTACGCAGACGGCATGGAGACCTCACGCGAGGTGCGCATCATGAAGGACCTGCGCGGCGAGATCGCCGGCCGCGACGTGCTCGTGGTGGAGGACATCGTCGATACCGGGCATACCCTGAAGCACGTGCTCAACCTGCTCGAGAGCCGCCATCCCGCGCGCATGCTGGTCTGCGCGCTGCTCGACAAGCCCTCGCGGCGCGAGGTGGAGGTGGAAGCGGATATCGTCGGCTTCGAGATCCCGGACCGGTTCGTCGTGGGTTACGGCATCGACTACGCCCAGCGCAATCGCAACCTGCCCTTTATCGGCGCGGTACGCTTCCTCGAGGCCGACGAAGACCCCGCCACATCCACTCAGGACAACGCCAGACGCACCGCCTCTTCGGCGTGAATGGCGGTGGTGTCGAAGAGCGGCACGTCTGTATGGCTGTCATCCACCAGCAGCGTGATCTCGGTGCAACCCTCGATCACGCCGCCGGCGCCGCGCGCGACCAGGTCATCGATGATGCGCAGGTATTCCGCGCGGGAACTGTCCAGCACCTGGCCAAGACATAGCTCCTCGTAGATCACCCGGTGGATGATGGCGCGATCATCCGCGCCCGGCACCAGCACGTTGAGCCCGCGACATTCCAGGCGGCCGCGGTAAAAATCCTGCTCCATGGTATACGCGGTGCCGAGGAGGCCGATGGTGTCCATGCCACTGGCAAGGATACGGTCCGCGGTGGCGTCGGCGAGATGCAGCAGCGGTATCGACACCGCGGTGGCCACCTGGTCCGCCACCCGGTGCATGGTGTTGGTGCAGATGAGGAGAAAGTCGGCTCCCACGGCCTCGGTGGCGCGCCCCGCCTGCGCGAGCAACTCGCCAGCGCTGTCCCAATCGCCCGAGTGCTGCAGCGCCTCGATCTCCGCGAAGTCGACGCTGGCGAGCGCGATCTTCGCCGAGTGCAGGCCGCCCAGTTTCTCCCGCACGCCCTCGTTGATCCAGCGATAGTAGAGCGCCGTGCTTTCCCAGCTCATGCCGCCGATGAGGCCGATGGTCTTCACTGGCTCTCTAGAGCGGATACTGGTAGTGAAAGACCCTAGTTTCCCGGGTGCTGGTCATTACCTGGCCGCCATCGGGATCGGGAACCGGCAGGTCCATGCGGCGACTGGCGGTTTCGCCGTGGACGAGCATGGTGAGCGGGTCGATCAGGCGGCTGACCTGGCCCGAGATGCGCGCGCCGACGTCCGCCGAGGCATCCTCTCCGCCATCCGACCCGGGGATACCGAGATCCTCCAGCATTTCCCCGGTCCTGGGCGCCCAATCGCCCGCGGCGCTGTCGAACACCTGGCGAATGCGCAGGCATTCGCCGATGCCACAAGGTTCCACGCCCGATATCTCGGTGATGATGTCGTAGCGAATCTCCTCGCCGTCTGGCAGCACGAATGGCACCTCGGCGCGAAAGCGGTCGCCGATGTTCACACTGATCCCGACGAAGTCGCCGATGCGGCTGTTCCAGTCCGCGGCCTCGCGCCGCCGGAGCGCGTCGGTGTCGAGCACAGGCAAAAGGGCCTCCATCACCTCCGGCGACACCCTGGCGGCGAGATTGTCGACAAAGGTGTCATAGCCCTCTACCGCCTGTAACCTGCCGGCTTGATCGAGGCGAATGGTCACGGGGATACTAGACACCAGTTCCAGCACCGGGTTTTTCACCGGCTCACCGTCACGGCGACTGACCATGCTTGTCGGCCGGGAGTGGATAGCCCAGCCATCGTCCGTGGCGGCGATGCGAATCTCGGCCATGAGTTCCGATTCGTCTACCCGCACCGGCTCGCCTGGAACGTGGCGCTCGCGGGTGATGGCGACCACGCGGTTGAACTGCGCACCGTCCGTGGGGGCGAAGGTAAATGTGATAGCGCGATGCCGGTCCGCCACGGCCGCGGATGTGCTCGCGATCCAGAGCAGGGCCGCGAGGCACCCGTAGAGCATGTGCTGAATTGTCCGGGCTGCATCCATGTCTCTGCGTTTGTGTTGCGCCGCGCATGTGACATCCGAAGAATCAGGACGCCCCTCCGTGCCGGTTCACGCGCGGGAACAGTATAGCCCATTGCCGGCGGGCCGCCGTGATGCCACCTTAGCGGTAACGCGCCTCCATGTCATAGTAGTCGTCGAAGCCGACGATACGGCGCAGTTCGGGAAACTCCAGCAACCGGTCGGGGTGATCACCCGCCTTCATCGCTTCCAGCGCCTCCTCCATGGCCCGCATCGCGCTGCTCAGCAACGTCAGCGGATACGCGGCGATGGAGAAACCGATCTCCGCGAGCGTGGCGTGATCGAGCAACGGGGTATCGCCGCCCTCCACCAGGTTCGCCATCTTCGGCCCGGGAAGCTCGTCACAGACCCGGCGCATCTCGGCCTCGTCGTGCGGCGCCTCGACGAACAGGATGTCGGCGCCGAGTTCGGCGAAGCGCGCGGCGCGCGCGATGGCCTCGTCTAGGCCATGGTCGTGACGCGCGTCGGTGCGCGCAAGAATCAGGATGTCACGGCCCTCGTTGCGCGCGTCCACCGCGGCGCGGATGCGGCGCTCGGCCTCTTCGCGGTCCACCACCGCCTTTCCGCGGGTATGGCCGCAACGCTTGGGCGCGACCTGGTCCTCGATCATCACCGCGGCGAAGCCGGCGTCGGCATAGCCCTTGACGGTGCGGCGCACGTTCACCGGGTTGCCATAGCCGGTGTCGCCGTCGCCGATCACGGGGATGCCGGCGGCGTCGCAGACATAGCGCCCCTGGTCCACCATCTCGCCGTAGGAAATGAGGCCGGTGTCGGGCTGGCCCAGGCGCGCCGCCGCCACCGCGAATCCGCTCATGAAGGTCAGCGGAAAGCCGGACTGGCCGATCATCTTGGCCGACAGGCCGTCGAAGCAGCAGGGCATGACCAGCAGCTCATCACCGGCAAGAAGCTGGCGCAGGCGGTCGGCGGCGGGATTGGCAAGGGGCATTTGAAACGTGTCTCTAGAGTTTGAACGGCAGGTACAGCACCAGGTCGGGCCAGATATAACAGGCCGCCACGGTGACCAGCATCAGCATCAGGAAAGGCCACACCCCGGATGCGACTTCGCCCATGCGGGCGTTCGCCACCGCCTGTATCACGTAGAGGTTGAGCCCGATGGGCGGGGTGATGAGCGCGCATTCGATCATGATGACGAAGAACACGCCGAACCAGATCGGGTCCACGCCGATGGGCAGCAATGCCGGCGCCAGCACCGGCACCATGATCAGCATCATGCTGAGGGCCTCGAGGAACAGGCCCATGATCACCAGTACGCCACAGATCACGAGGATGAACATCCAGGGCTCGGTGAAGCTCTGGGTGATGAGGGTGGCGATGTCCTGGGGAATGCGATAGAGCGTGATCGCCTTGCCGAACACCTTGGCACCGGCGACGATCAACAGGATGGTCACGGTGGTCACCATGGATTCCACCACCGCTTCCTTCAGCCCGCTCCAGGTCAGCGTGCGCAGCAGCGGGCCGGTGATCAGGAGGGCGGCGAGGAAACCGACGGCCGCGGCCTCGGTGGGGGTGAACACGCCGAAGTAGATGCCGGTGATCACGATCAGCGCCAGCGCCACCGACGGGGTCGCGCGCAGTGCCGTCTTCCAGCGCGTCTCCCAGCTCGCCTTCTCGCTGCGGCCGTAGCCGCTCGAGAACAGCGCGTGCAGCACCGCGAAGGCGATGAACAGCGCGACCAGCATGATGCCGGGGCCGATACCGGCGAGGAACAGCTTGATCACCGATTCCTCGGTGATGAAGCCATAGACGATCATCGGGATCGACGGCGGGATCAGGATGCCCAGGGTGCCTCCCGCGGCGAGCAGGCCGAGCACCATGTTTCGCGGATAGCCGTGGCGGATCATCTCCGGTATCGCCACCGTGCCGATGGTGGCGGCGGTGGCCACGGAACTGCCGGAAATCGCGGCGAAGATGGCGCAGGACAGGATGGTCGCCACCGCGAGTCCACCGGGGAAATGTCCCACCCAGGCCTGCACCGCGCTGAACAGGTCCTGCCCGACCCCGCCCTTCAGCAGGATGTTGGACATGAGGATGAACAGCGGCACCGCCAGCAGGACGAAGTTGTCGATGGTGCTGAGGTAGCCCTGGGGCACCATGAGCGGCGAGAGGTCGCCGAGTAGCAGCAGGATCGCGCCTAGTCCGCCGAGGGCGAACGCCACCGGCACGCCCATCGCGAGCAGGCCGAACAGCGCCAGCAGGATGAGTACCGTGGTCATGCCGGCGGCGCGCGCAGCGTGCGCGCCATTTCCACCAGCGCCTGCAGGAACAGTATGCCGAAACCCAGCGGGATCACGATCTCGATCCACCAGTTGGGGATGTTGAGCATGGTGCCGGTGGAACGGCCGCGCTCGAAGGAATCGTAGAAGATGCTGAAGCCGTACCAGACCACCAGCAGGCAGAGAAGGGCGATAAATACCAGCGAGAACATCCGCAGCCAGCGCTTGCCGGCCTCGGGGATGAACGGGTCCAGCGCGCTGATGCGGATGTGCTGGTCACGCTTGAGCGCGCGTGCCATGGCGATGAAGGTGCCCCACAACAGCAGCAGCTGGGAGATCTCCGCGGCCCAGATGGTGGGCGCGTTGAACAGGTAGCGCGCGCCCACCTCGTAGCTGATGAGAAGGCCGGTGAGAAAGAACATCCAGCCCGCCAGCAGGCCGAGCCATTCGCTCAACTGGTCGACCAGTCGCGTCATCGCGGTTCAGGTTTGGATTGGTCGGGCGCGGAGATGACCGGGAATCGCAAGCAATTCCCGGTCAACGCGACGCAACGGATCAGAGCGCCTGGGCGGCCTCCAGCAGTTGCGCGCCGAGGTCGCCAGCCGCCTCGCGATAACTTTCGAGAACCGGCGCGGCGCCGGCCTTCCAGGCCTCGAGTTCTTCCGCCGTCGGGGTATAGATCGTCATGCCGTTCTCCTCGGCCGCGGCATAGGCCTCGGCCTCGATCCCGGTCATGGCGTCACGCACGGAGGCATCGGCCATGTCCGCGGCGGCGGTGATGATCGCCTTGTGGTCGTCCGGCAGCGACTGCCAGAAGGCCTCGTTGATGACGACGATGAACTCGATGTCGGCGTGGTTGGTCACCGTGATGGTGTCCATGACCTCCCACAGGGAACGGCTCTTGACGCCGGACACGCCGGTCATGCCGATGTCCACGGTGCCGCGCTGGTAGGCGAGGTACTGCTCGGAGCCTGAGATCAGGGTCGGGGAACCGCCCACTGCCTCGACGAACTCACCCAGGGTCTTGCCGAACACCCGCACCTTCTTGCCCTCGACGTCCGCCGGCGTATTCAGCGCGCCGCCCTTGGACAGCATGATGGCGCCGCCATAGGCCTGCCACCACAGCACGCGGGAGCCGGTATCCATGATCGCTTCGTCGATGGGGCCACGGATGGCGCTGCCCTTGGCAGTAGCGGCGCGGACCTTTTCCTCGGAATTGAACAGGAAGGGCTGGTAGAAGATGTCCACCGCGGGGATGTCGCCGACATAGCGGGTGAGCGAGGCGACGCCCATCTCGATGGCGCCGGAGCCCACCGCCTGGGGCACGTCCTTGTCCTTGTAGAGCTGGGCGGAGTCGTAGATCTGCACCTCGATGGCGCCATTGGAATTCTTCTCCACCTCCTCCTTGAACAGCACCAGGTTCTGACCCAGGTGGCTCTTGAGTGGCAATTGCAGCGAAATGCGAAGGGTGGTGTCGGCGGCCTGGGAGGCGGCCGGTGCGGCCATGAGCGCGGCGAGTGCGGCCGCGGCGGCGATCTTCTTGAGCATCGTTTTTCCTCGGTATAGGTATGGTGGTTATGTCGTAGAACCGGAAATTTTCGGTGCTCTACCCGGACCTGTCAATCATCTTTGCCATCGCGATCGATCTGCGGCAGGGCGTTGGTGACCGCTGACGACAGCAGACCGTTGCGGGCGTAACCGGCGAGCTTGCCACGCGTGTCGGCAATGTCGAGGTTGCGCATCGTGAGCTGGCCGATGCGATCGTTGGCGGTGAAAGCGGAGTCACCCTTCTCCATGGTGAGGCGTTCCGGTTCGTAAGTGAGATTGGCCGACTCGGTATTCAGGATCGAGTAGTCGTTGCCACGCCGCAGTTCAACCGTCACTTCGCCACTGATGGGGCGCGCCACCCAGCGCTGGGCGGTTTCGCGCAGCATCAGCGCCTGGGAGTCGAACCAGCGGCCCTGGTAGAGCAGTCGGCCGAGGCGGATGCCGTTGATGCGGTACTGCTCGATCGTGTCCTCGTTGTGGATGCCGGTGACGAGGCGTTCGTAGGCGACGAACAGCAGCGCCATGCCCGGCGCCTCGTAGATGCCGCGGCTCTTGGCCTCGATGATGCGGTTCTCGATCTGGTCGGACATGCCGAGTCCGTGGCGGCCGCCGATGCGGTTCGCCTCCAGCACCAGGTCGACGTCGCTGTCGAAGGTCTTGCCATTGAGCGAAACCGGGCGACCTTCCTCGAAACCCACCCGTACTTCCTCCGCGGGGATCTCCACCGCCGGATCCCAGAAGCGCACTCCCATGATCGGTTCGACGATGCGGATACCGGTGTTGAGGTATTCGAGGTCCTTCGCCTCGT
This sequence comes from Gammaproteobacteria bacterium, assembly GCA_030432755.1. Lineage (GTDB taxonomy): Bacteria > Pseudomonadota > Gammaproteobacteria > Arenicellales > Poriferihabitantaceae > VYFG01. The sequence continues at coordinate 249,007 of JAUILZ010000002.1, forward strand.
GGGTTGCGCCGAGCATGTTGGAGTCGGTGGAGTAGGCCTTCTCCGCGGACATCTTGTAGCCGAATCCGGCGGCCTGCATGAACGCCGACATCTCCGCGCGACCGCCGAGTTCATCGATGAAGGTTTCATCCAGCCAGGGCTTGTAGATGCGTAGCGCGGGATTGGCGAGCAGGCCGTAGCGGTAGAAGCGCTCGATGTCGTTGCCCTTGTAGGTGCTGCCATCGCCCCAGATGTTGACCCCGTCCTCGCGCATGGCGGTGACCAGCATGGTGCCCGTCACCGCGCGGCCGAGTGGCGTGGTGTTGAAGTAGGTGATACCCGCGGTGGTCACGTGGAAGGCGCCGCACTGGATCGCGGCAATGCCCTCCGCGGCGAGCTGGGCGCGGCAGTCCACCAGGCGTGCATCCTCGGCGCCGTATTCCATCGCCTTGCGCGGGATGCTGTCGTAGTCGTCCTCGTCGGGCTGCGCGAGGTCGGCGGTATAGGCGTAGGGGACGGCGCCCTTCTGCCGCATCCAGTGGATCGCGGCGCTGGTGTCGAGGCCGCCGGAAAACGCGATGCCCACCCGTTCGCCCACGGGCAGTTGCTTGAGGATGGTGGTCATATCAGGGTGAAGCGGGGAAAGGCGCGGATTGTAGCAGCGAAGGGGGGAAGCGGTGCCGGCTCGCGCCGCCTTCCCGGGGACGTCAGGCCACCCGGGCGGTGGCGTCGAGATAGCCGGCCAGGTGGGCGCCCAGGTCGCGCGCGTCGTCTTCCGCGCCGTGGATGAAGCTCGACTTGCGCCGCCTCAGGAATGGCATTCCGAGCAGGTAGACGCCCGGCAGATCGGCCACCCCGCCGTCGTGGCGGAAGCGGCCGCGGGGATCCATCACGGGCAAATCCAGCCAGGAGAAATCCGGGCGGTAGCCGGTGGCCCAGACGATGCTGCAAATTTCACTGCCGAGCCCGAGCGCCAGCGGCGGGGAATCCTCCACCCGTGTGCGCGCAGGACGCTCCGGGGGGTCCACTTCCGCGTCGATGCCGTTATCGACCGCCCATTCGTCGAAGGTATCCAGCAACCGGCCGAGCTTCAGGTCCGCCAGGTTGCAGACATTGCGCAGCGATCCCGACAACTGCGCCCTGTCGCCGTTGACTCCGGCGATGCGGCCCACCAGGCGCACCCCGATATCCGTGAGTGCATTGAGATCCAGCGTGATCCGCGTGGGAGTTCCAACCAGTTGTGGCGAGGGCAGGTTGCGTGCGCGCACGATGTCGTCCACCTCGTCGTAGCGCTCGTCCAGCAGGCCGCTGGCATCCATCCACCACTGGATGTCCCGCCCGCGGTAGAGCCGCGGCATGCGCACGTGCTCGCCCACCGCGAGGGTTACCTGCCGGCCCGAGCGCTGGATCTCGTATGCCAGCTGCAGGCCGGTGGCGGAGGCGCCAACCACCAGCACTCCTCCGGGCGCGAGTTGATCCGGGTTGCGGTACGACATCGGCGTGAACTGGTCCACCGACGCCGGTACCGCCCTACTGAAGGCGGGGACGCTGGGCCGGTTGCAGGCCCCGCTCGCCAGTACCAGGGCGCGGCATTTCCAGGCGCCCTGGTCGGTTTTCACCCGGTAGCCGTCGCCCGTCGGGCTCACCGCGGTGACCGTGGTGGCGGTCTCCAGCGGGGCGGATATGGTACCGGCATAGCCCGTGATGAAGTCGATGACTTCGGGCACGGCCATGAAGCCGTCCGGATCGTCGCCGTCATAAGCATGGCCGGGCAACCGGCTCTGCCAGTTCGGCGTGAGCAGGGTGAGCGAGTCCCAGCGCTCGGTGCGCCAGGAATGCGCCACCTCGCCGCGCTCGAGGATCACGTGATCGATCCCGCGCGCGGCGAGCGTGTGGCTCATCGCCAGGCCGGAATGACCGGCGCCGACGACGACCGTGTCGATCCTGCGGTCGGTCACCGGTCGGGTGACCGCGGGATCAGTTGACTTCGACCGTGACGTTGGTCGGGTTGGTGACGATGTCGAACACCGCGGACCGCTTCTGCGACTGGGCCACCAGCGCCTCGATATCCTCCTGCGAGGCGTCGGCGTCGATGTTGAAATGGACGTTGATGCCGTCGAAGCCGTTGCGCACGTCGGAGTCGATGCCGAGGATGCCGGCGATGTCCATGCCGCCTTCCAGGGTGGCGGTCACCGACTTGAGCTGGATCTCGCGATTCTGGGCCACCGCGGCAACGCCCGCAGTGAGACAGCTCGCGAGCCCGACCAGCACCAGTTCCACCGGGGTGGCGCCGTTGTCCTCGGAGGCGAACACCTCCGGGTGATCCGCGTCAAACTTGAACGTGGTCCTGTGGCGCTGCTCGTCACCGAGGCCGAAAAACCCCTCGACCGTTGAGCTGCTATGGGTGCCATTGACCCACTTGCACTCGGCGCGCCACTTGAACTGGGCGGCCTCCGGGGCATTGGTCAGCGCCTCGCGCGCATCGAGCAATGCCTGGACATTGACGCCATTGTTTACTTGTACTGCAGTCATGAGCCTATCCTCCTTATTCCTTCGCTGTTGAATGACGCCTGATTCCTCCGGCACGACGCGCGGAGTCACAGGGGTCGCTCACTATAATTTACCGCGCCCGGGATGTCGATGCAGGACGGTGTGGCGTAATATGGCCGGGTAAGGCGATCGCGAACCGGTCGCGCGGAGCGTTACCCAGTAGGCCTCGCAACGGAGGGATCACGATGCGGCAGGCGGTAGACAAAACGGTCGAAAAGACGGACGTAAAGAGCCCGGCCAGGCACCTGTTCTGGCTGCTGCCCGTGGCCTGGCTGCTCGTGCTGGCGGGGTTCGTCACCACGCCGGTCTGGATCACACTGTCCATTGCCGGACCGCTCCTTCTCCGCGGCGGCTTCTCCCTCGCCCGCAGCGCGCTGCCCCACGTCAAGGAGGGTGTTGCCTACCTGGGGGTGTTCCTGGTGGGCCTGCTGATGTTGCTCGGCGCGGCGGCCACGCTGGCGCCGGGGATGCCGGCGAGCTGGCTGACCGGAACCGCGATGGGGCTCGGGTTGCTGGATTCCCGGGCCGGCAGGCTGGAAAACGCACTGGATAACGGCGACGCGGGCCTGGCCGGCAGGCTCGCGGAGCGTGGGCTCGGCACCGGCATTCCCGTCGACGGCTTCGGCAGTCCCCTGCTGTTCAGCGCAAACCGTCCAGATCTCCTGGCGCCGCTGCTGAATGCCGGACTCTCCCCCGACGCGGTCGATGGCGAAGGCCGGACCTACCTCATGCGGACCCACGAGGAGGACATCGCTCGCCTGCTGCTCGCGGCGGGCGCGGATACCGAGATCCGGGACTTCGAGGGCCGTACGGCGTTGTTCCACGCCCGCGGCAAGGGACCCGAACATGTCGGGCTGCTCCTCGAGGCCGGCGCCGACGCGCATGCCGTCGATCACGCGGGGTTTACCGTGGCCGACGTCTATCCCGCGGAAGGCGAGTTGCGTGAGTTGCTCGAAAGCCACGCCGGTGAAAACCCGCTGCCGGCGCCGAGGACGCTACTGCCCACGGATCGCGGTCGCCGGGACTGGCTGGCGGGCGCCGTCCGGACGGGGCAATCGCAGGTCACGTTGACTCCCGCGCAACCGGCCCCCGGCGATGTCGTCCGGGTGGACATCCACATCGCCAACGACCGGCCGGATGACCGCCTGCTCCAGGTATCCGCGATGCTCGGCGGCGCCGCCTATCTCGTTGGCGCATCCCACGATGGTCGGCCGGAGAACCCCGGACTCGCGAATACCTGGCGCAGGATACGCTGGCCCCTGATGACGCTCCCCGCCAACGCGGAGGGCGTGCTGAATCTCGATATCGTCGCGAGGCGCGATACCGATGTCGGCGATCTCGGCCTGGACGTGTTCTACCGCGACGTGGGCGCCACCGAGGACACGGTGTTCGGTGTCAGCCATCCCATGGGTTACAGCCACGACGAATCCGGCGCCGGGTTCTGGATCACCATGGTCCTGACGCTGGTCGGTGGCGCGGCGGTGATCGTCGCGGTGCAGCTTTGGATCATTCGCCGTGGCATGGGCAGTGCCGCTTCCCGCGGCGCGTTGCTCGGCGCGGCCATCTGCTGGCTTATCCTGCTGTCCCTGGTGGTGGGCGCGGTGGAACCCTGGCTGACCATGGAGGAAACCGAGTGCGAGGTGCTCGACCGGCGGGTTCGGCTCGAGACCACGCGCTCGACCTCCTCCGGGACCGGGAGGTCCAGTGGATCCTCAGTCTACGCGGTACCCATGCTGGCGGTGCGTTACCCGGTTGCGGGAGAGCAGTGGATCTCCACCGGGTTCAATGCCGACATGGGAACACGCACCGTCGGCGAATTGCGAGATTTCAGCTTTGGCGACCGGGTGGCCTGCTGGTTCGACCCGGACGACCCCACCCGGTTTACCGTCGCCAGGGCACCCGGGGTCGGCCTGGTGATGGGCGTTATCATGACGCTGCTATGCGCTCTCGTGTTCACCCTGATCCATGTCAAGCTGCGGCACCGTAACGTCAGATTGCGCCCACGTACCTGAGCGTGCAGCGAAAGGAGCCATCGTGTGCGCAAACTGCCGATTTAGTGGTATCCGTGGCTGGAAATATCCATTGACAACCGGTTCGCCGCTGCTATTCTTCGCGCGCCACCAGGCCCCACCCTGATGCCGCCGATGGAACCGACCCCCGACCCCGACCCGGTCAGCCCGCCCCAGGATTTGCCCGCCACGCTCACCCTGCGCGTGACCAGGGACATTCATGACACAGACTGGCGACGTCTGCGGGCGGAATTCATCCCCGAGGCGGACGCCGCGGAGCAGACCCGTTTTCTCGCCAGTTTCGCCGCCAACGCCGAGGCCTTTACCGCCATCGTCGCCAGCACGGCAGCGGGTGAAGCGGCGGGATTCTGCGAGATCTCGGTGCGGCGTGATTATGTCAATGGTTGCGCGCATCGGCCCGTGCTGTACCTCGAGGGGATCTACGTGCGCCCCGAAATGCAGCGCCGCGGTATCGCCCGCGCGCTGTGCCGCACGGCGGCTGACTGGGGCATCGCCCGCGGCTGCCGCGAGTTTGCCTCCGACGTGGACGACGACAACGACGCGAGCCGCGAAGCCCACGAGGCCCTCGGCTTCCGCGAGGTCGGCCGCGTGATCTGCTTCCATCAACCCCTGGTCCCGGCCTGACGCCGGGAGGTTCATCGTCATGTCCAACCAACGTCCACTCCAGGGCCGCAGGCTGCTGGTGATCAATACCGGCAGCCGCAAGAAGCGCTTTACCCTGCGCCGGCTGCACGAGCTCGGCTGCCAGCTCATCATCCTCCACGCCACGGAAAACTGGGCCAGGAGTTATACCGATCACTGGATCCTCGCAGACACCAACGACCATGCCGCGGCGCTTACCGCGGTGGATGCGTTTGTTACCGCCAATCCCGAGCTTCGGCCCGAGGGCGTGGTCACCTTCTGGGAGGACGACGTCCTCCTCGCCGCCCGCGTCCGCGATCAGCTCGGGCTGCCCGGCATTCCCTACGAGGTCGCCCGCATCGCCCGCGACAAGCACCTGTTCCGCGCATTCTGCCGCGACAACGACCTGCCGGCGCCCGGTCACGCGCTGATCGATCCCGCCTTACCCGTCGCCGACTGCGTCCAGGGACTGCACTTCCCACTGGTGGTGAAGCCGGTGTACGGCAGCAGCAGCGCCTACGTGGTGCGGGTCAACGACTTGGCCGAACTGGTGGAGACTGTCAGCTACATCCAGCGCAACATCTCCGTCGAGGTCGAGTCCTCGCTGCTCGGCGGCACCGCCATCATGGCCGAGGAGTACATCAACGGCAACGAGGTCGACATCGACATCCTGCTGCAGAACGGCAAGATCAAGTTCTGGTCGATGAGCGACAACGACGCCACCCGCGAACCGTTTTTCGTCGAGACCGGGCAATGCATCCCGAGTCGCCTGTCCGCCGCCCAGCAGGGCGAACTGGTGGCGATGGCGGAGGAGGTGCTGGAGCGCATCGGCATCGAGCAGGGCTGCATCCACTTCGAGGCGCGCTACGGCAACCGCGGCCCCATGCCGATCGAGATCAACCTGCGCATGGGCGGCGACGAGGTGTACTACTTCGTGCGCGCCGCCTGGGGCGTCGACCTCGTGGAGCATGCCGCGCTCATCGCCCTCGGCGTCTACGTACGCCCCATCCCGCGGCCGGCGTCGCCGAAGAAATACCTGGCCGGCAAGTACTTCCTGCCGCCGCATTCCGGGGTGCTCGCCTCGCTCGCGCTGCCCGAGCGGGTGGACTCCGGCGCGCTGCAGTTCTTCAAGAAGGTGGGCGACGCGGTGCTCGCGCCGCCCCTCGGCTACGAGTACCTCGGCTGGGCCTATGCCTCGGCGGACACCATGGGCGAGGCGGAGGAGCGTCTCGAACGCATGATGTCAGGTGTATCAATGGAGATCGCCGGCTACAGCCGTGGCTCCTCCCTCGGTCGGACCTCGCGCCGCAACGCGCTGTCCACCGCGCGGGTGAACCGCGATGCGCTCATCGGCGCCGCCCGCATCGAGCATATCCGCCAGTTGCCGGGGGACGAACAACGCGACCTCCACGTGGGCATCGCCAGCAACGGCTTCGCCGGCAGCGACAACCCCATCGAGGCGGAGCTGACCTCGGACGCGGAGAAGATCGCCAGGACCCTGGGCGGACTTGGCTACCGGACCACGTTTCTGGATTTCAACCAGCCATTCGAGGCGGTACAGAAACTGCGCGACGAGCGCGTGGACATCGTCTTCAACCTGTGCGAACGGATCAATCACTCGAGCCTGCTGGAGCCCCATGCCGCGGCGCTGTTCGACATACTCAACGTGCCCTATACCGGCTCCAACCCGTTCACCCTCGGGCTCTGCCTCGACAAGATCCGGGTGAAGAAACTGTTCGCGTTCCACCACATCCCCACCCCGCGCTGGGACTACCTGTACGAGGCGGACGAGGAATTCGACCAGAACTTTCCCCTGCCGGCGATCGTCAAGCCGGCCAACAGCGACAGTTCCATCGGCATCACCAACGATTCCGTGGTGGACAGTCGCAGGGCGCTCCTCGAGCGCATCGACTACGTGCTGGGTGAACTCAAGCGCCCCGCGCTGGTGGAGGAGTTCATCGAGGGCGACGAGTACGACGTGTCGATCCTCGGCAACATCGTCGGCAGCCAGCGGGTGCTGCCGCTGTCGCGCTCGGTGTTCACCGCGATGCCCGAGGGCTATCGCCACATGTATCCCTACGAGGCCAAGTTCCTTGGCAGCGAGGTGCACAAGGCCCATATCGAGGTGCAGCGGCCGCCGAAAGGCGTCCCCGGAAGGCTGGTCTCGCTGATCTCGGAGATCGCCCTCGACGCCTGCAACGTGGTCGGTTGCAGCGACTACTGCCGCGCCGAGGTGCGGGTCGACAGGAAGGGCAATCCCTACGTGCTGGAGGTCAATCCCAATCCCTCCATCGGCCCCACCGACTGCGTACCCTCGGTGGCCGGGCTCTCGGGCATGGACTACGGCGAGTTCCTCGAGGAAGTCCTGCGCCTCGCGATCCAGCGTTACAAGAACCGTCCGCCGTATTACCACCTGCAGATGTCGGCGTTGTAAGGCGTCGCGGGCAGGCTTGGGATTCGGCGGTCGGGCCGCATGTAGCCCGAATGGATTGCAATCGAAAGCATGGACGCCAACCTGCGCTGGCGTTGCGTTTGTCGGAATCCCGGCGCAGGCCGGTATCCAGACACTCCGTATCAGCAGCCGCGACATTGATGCCGATCACGACGTCCCGTCCCAGGGCCTGGATGGCCTGATGCGAAAGCTGGCCATCGTTGGCAATATCCTCTCCACCATCCCGGCCGCGCTGGTGGTGCCGCTGGTGCCGTTCATCTTCATCCTGATCGTGGGCGAGGGACGGATACCGGGCTACTTCCACGAGTACGCGCTCCGGTTCCTGATGGTGGCTTATCCCGTCACCCTGGTGACCTGCCTGGTGCTGTCCATCCGACTCCTTCGGCGGGATCGGCCGCGACCTGCGGCATGGATCAGCTTCGTGCCGCTGGCGGTGTTCGGCCTCCTGGTCTGGACCTACCTGGCGGGCGGGATCGTGTTGCGCTGACCTGTCCCGGCGGGATCAATTGAGCCGGGGGCCGCTGCTTAACAACTGGGCCGAAATCACCGCGCCCATCTCGCGCGCGAACTGGTCCAGCAACGAGCGCTTCGGGTTGTAGAGCACCACCCGCTCCGCGCCGAGCACGTCGCGGGCAATATCGCGCACGCCGCCGAAAGCGTCGACCAGGCCCAGCTCGCGGGCGCGTTCACCGCTCCAGTAGAGGCCGGTGAACAGGTCCTCGTCCTCGGCAAGACGGTCACCGCGGCCTGTCTTCACCGCGTCGATGAACTGCCGGTGCACCTCGCCCACCATCGCCTCGGCATGGTGAACCTGCTCCGGCTCCAGCGGTGAGAACGGGTCGAGCATGCCCTTGTTCTTGCCCGCGGTGATCAGGCGGCGCTCGACGCCGAGCTTGTCGAGCGTGTCGACGAAGCCGAACGAATCCATGCGCACGCCGATGGAGCCCACCAGGCTCGAGGGGTGGGCGTAGATCTCGTCCGCCGCCACCGCGACGTAGTAGCCGCCCGAGGCGCAGACGTCCGAGATCACCGAGAAGAACGGCTTGTCCGGATACTGGTCGCGCAGGCGATGGATCTCCGCATTGATGCGCGCCGCCTGCACCGGGGTGCCGCCGGGACTGTTGATGCGCAGCACCACGCCGGCGGCGTCCTTCGCGCGGAACGCGCGCCGCAGGGTCTCGTTGATCTCGTCCGCGCTGGTGCCCCCCGGGGCGATCAGGCCGTCGAGTTCCACCAGCGCGGTATGGGGACCGCCGGGCACGGGCTCGCGGCTGAGGTACCAGGCCGCCAGTGTCGTCACGAGGTAGGCCGCGATCAGCAGTTTGAAAAAGATGCCCCAGCGCCGGCGCGAACGCCGGTCGCGCAGGTATTCCCGCGCCACCATGGCCATGATGCGCGAATTGTCCGCGTTGTGTCGGTTGGCGGCCTGCATCGCGGCGCTGATCTCCGCCTCGCTCTCACGCGCGCCGCCTTCGCCAGGTTTTCCACGGCCGAACATGCTAACCCTCCACCTGGTCAGTGCGGCGCGGTCGCGCGGAACGCGTCGTCGTCTCGCGCTACTTGCAGCAGCGCGGCAAGTCTGTCGAGCCCGTCCAGGGTGATGCGCTCACGAAACAATGCCCAGTCGATGAAGCAGGCGCAGCGCAGCGCGCTGTCGAGGCGGATCCCGTCGGCGGGATCGAAGCGGCGATCGAGCTCGGCGAGCCCGCTGGCGAGGCGTCGCGACTGGCGACCGAGGTAGGGCACGCTGTCCGGCGTGTGGCCATCCTTTTCCAGGAGGAACAGGTTGATCGCGGTATCCAGGAGGGTATTGGACATGGCGAACAATTCGTAGTCGTCGATATCCGCGAGGAAGGGCCGGCCGGCCGATTCGCGCACGTACTTCAGGATCGAGCTGGAATCGGTCAGCATGCGCTCTCCGTCCACCAGGTAAGGTACCTTGGCGGTGGGGGACATCTGCGCGCTGCGATCATAGTCCGCCTGCTCGAAGGAAAACTCCGTGCCGGATTGCAGGAGAGCGATGCGCGCGTGGCGCACGAACGGGGAAGCGTTGCTGCCGTAGAGTTTCATCAGGAACGGGCGGGGAGCAGTGGAAGCGGCGAGTGTAGCAGAGCGCCGTGACATTCAGTCGCGCTCTCCCAGGGTGCGCTCCGCGGCGCGGTAGCCAAGCTCGATGAGCTCCGCCGCGCGATCGAATTCCATGAAGTTGGCGACGTTGCGGGGAATGTCGATGAGCACGTCCGGGGGATAGGCAGCGATCTTCTGCCTCGCGATGGTGGATTGCATCGCGTCGAACGCGGCATACATCACCTCGCTGATGCTGGCGGCTTCCTCGTCCGCGGGCTCGCGCCCCGACTTCATGCTGTCGAGAAACTGGGCGATGCGCTCCTGGAAGGCATCGGCGAAACCCCCGTTTTCCCGGGTGGGCTCGCGGTGCAGGGGTTTCTTCTCCGCCGCGTGGAATCCACCCCGCAGTTCCCCGCTCACATTCACCGCGATCACGCGATCGGTGTGATCCACCACGGTGGGCGCCATCGGCACCGGGTTCATCACCGCGCCGTCGATCAGCAGGCGCCCGTTCATCCGCACCGGGGTGAACAGCAGCGGGATCGACACCGAGGCGCGGATCGCGTCGAACACCGGTCCGCGGGTGATCCATACCTCGCGCGATTTCTGGATATCCACCGCCACCGCGGTGAAACGGATGGCGAGGTCCTCGATCAGGTGTTCGCCGAGCAGTTCGCGCAGGGTATTGAACAGCCGGTCACCCTTGACGAGGCCGCCACGCCACAGGGTCACGTCGAGCAGGGCAACGATGTCGCGCTTGCGGATCGCGCGCACCCACTGCTCGTAATCATGGAGCTTGCCGATGGCGTGTATGCCACCGACGCAGGCGCCCATGGAACAGCCCACCAGTGAACTGATCCGGTACCCGTGTTCCTCCAGCCAGCGGATCACACCGATATGGGCGAGCCCGCGCGCTCCACCCGCGCCCAGCACCAGGGAAATGTTACGGCCAGCGGCCGGCGGTGGGGAATCCGACATCACGGCATATCTGCTCAGAAAAAGAAGCTTCGGCGGCGGCGCTCCAGCTCCGGCTGGCAGGCCGCAAGCTGGGAACGGTAAGTGGTCGCGCGGCGTTCAACCCGGCGGGCGATATCGATGAGCCAGCCCTTGTTGTGCCAGGTGCCACGGCGGTAGCCGCCCTGCCCCTCATGATAGTTGAGATACTGGGCGAAGGCATCTGTCTTCGCCACCCCGTTCAAGCGCAACGTCCGATGAATGTACCACTGGATGAAGTCGATCGAATCGTCGAAATTGTCCCGCTGGCTGAACACGCCACCGGCTTCCTTGCGATAGAGGGACCAGGTACTGTCGAGGGCCTGCGGATAGCCATAGGCATCGCTACCGCGGCCGTAGGGAATGAACAGAAAGAAGCGCATCGGCGGCTTGGCCCGGGCGCGAAACCCGGATTCCTGGGCCATGATGGCCATGGGCACATCCAGCGGGCCGTCCCAGCGCCGCGCGGCCTCTACGGAATCTTCGTACCAGCCAGGCTTCTCACGGTAGATCTCACACAGGTTCCCCATCGTCGATGGCGGGCGGGAGACGCAGGCGGAAAGCAGTGCTCCCGCCACCAGCATCAGCAGGAATACCTTTCTGGCACGGGGCATGGCCCATGATACCGCCATGCGTGTCCGGCCGGGGAGCTATGCTTCCGGGGAACTGGTGATGTTGTCGGTTGGGTGGCGAGAGGATCGAGCCGTCGCCGGCGGCCTGGTCTCAGTCGCTCAGGAAAGGAGTGCTGGCCGGGCGTGATGTTGCGGCAGGTGGTGAACCATGTCGGCGAAACTGATGCCGGGGCCGTCCTGCTCCAGGCCGGACTGGCGCGCCTGGCGCAGAATGTCGCGGGTCACGGTGTAGATCGCCATCTTGCGAAGCGGGCGGCTGGATACCGCCGCCATGGCGTCGAACACGAGCTCCGAATCGCGGTAGCGCTCGGCCATCTCGCCAAGCAGGCTGGACATCTTCCGGCACTTGCCCTCGAGGCCGCCGGAAGCGGGAAAATCGATTTGCTGGACGACCTCGCAGGAAACGCTGGCGAGCTGGTCAAGATCCTGGTGACTGATATTGCTGTTCATAATCGTAACCCCTTTCCCGGTGCCATCACTGGCGGTTTCGTTTTAGTACTGTCAGCGGCCGGCGGGAATCGAAGGGGAAAAAAAGCAGGCCCGGTTTCCAGCGGATTTCTCCGCTGGTCCGGGCCTGTCCACTAACGTACCACTTTCACCTCAAAACTCGGTCGGTACGGGTCAATACCCCCAGCGTTTAGCTGCTGTAGTCCTTAATGCAACATCCGTGCCAAACTCGAAAACGAATTCAAAAAAAGTTTTAAAAAATTTTATATTATTGATTTATAAGTATTTTTACGGTCTATCTGCAGCCTGATGAAGCCAGGGACGGTGCGCGGGAAAAAATGACACAGCGTGAAAATCTGTTGACAAATCCTGTCACCGGGTGGCAACACCCGGTCAGATATTACCCACCCGCGGGGTATACTCGCCCGCACTTCAACCGGCTTTGCACGGCGTTTTACCCATGTTTCCCAATGATCCCGCGGCCCTCCAGGCGCAGTTTGCCGAGGCTGGCTACATCACCGACCCGGAACTGGCCACCGCGATCTGCCTGATGCAGGCGCTCGAACGCCCGCTGCTGGTGGAGGGCGAGGCGGGAGTCGGCAAGACTGAGATCGCGCGCACCCTCGCCAGGGTGGCGGACTGCCGCCTCATCCGCCTGCAATGCTACGAGGGCCTCGACAGCAGCGCCGCGGTCTACGAGTGGAATTACAGCCGCCAGTTGCTCGCCATCAAGCTGCAGGAATCCGGCGCCAGCCACGACTCGCTGGACGTGTTCGGACCCGACTTCCTCCTCGAACGGCCCCTGCTGCAGTCCATTCGCCAGGCCGAGGCGCCGATCCTGCTGGTGGACGAGATCGACCGCGCCGACGAGGCCTTCGAGGCCTTCCTGCTGGAATTGCTGGCGGATTTCCAGATCACGATCCCGGAACTGGGCACCATCACCGCGCGCTCGATCCCGCGGGTGATCCTGACCTCCAACGGCACCCGCGACCTGAGCGACGCCCTGCGCCGGCGCTGCCTCTACCACTATCTCGATTTTCCCGACCAGGCGCGGGAGCTGGCCATCGTCGAGCGCCGGCTGCCCGAGATCAACGCGAGCCTCGCCGACCAGGTGACGCGCGTGGTCCAGGTGCTGCGCCAGCGCGACCTGGTGAAATCACCGGGCGTAGCGGAGACCCTTGACTGGTGCATTGCGCTGGGCGCGCGCGGCGTCACCGACCTCGCCGACGACACTGACGCGCTCGTCATGACCCGCGGCTGCGTACTCAAGCACCGAGACGACTTCGACGCCCTCGACGCCGAGACCATGGCCGGAATCGTCCAGCGTCTCGCGTGAACGCCGCCACCTGCGCGGGCTCGCCCCTCGAGCGGGTGCTGCGCTTCGCAACCTACCTGCGCGCCCAGGGCTACCGCATCGGCGCCGGTGAGCTCTCCGACCTCGTGCGCGTGGTGGCGGAGGGCGGCGTACTGGATCCCGGTCATGCGCGCCACGGCATGCGCGCGCTGTGCTGCCGCAACGATGACGAATGGCGGGAATTCGACGGCCATTTCGCGCGCTACTGGTATCCCGTGGAATCGGAGCAGATGCCAATGTCTCCGACCGGCGCGGTCGATCCGCCGGCGGGTGGCCAGGGGCTGGTGGGCATGTCCGGAACCAGCAGCCGTGAGCCCGACAGCACCCACGGCCAGAGCGACATCGAGGGCAGCGGCGCCGGCCGCCAGCGCACGCTGGGCAAGGCCGACTTCCGCTTCCTTGGTGACCGCGGCGCGATGCGCGAGGTGGAATTCCTTGCAGAGCGCCTTGGCGGCCAGCTACGGCGCCGCCTGGGACGGCGGCGCGTCGTTTCCCCCCGTGGCGGGAAACTGGACATTCGCCGCACCCTGCGGCGAAGCCTGGCCACCGGCGGGCTGCCGTTGAACCCGGGGTGGAGCCGGCGACAGCCCGCGCCGCTGCACCTCGTGATCCTGCACGACGTCTCCCATTCCATGACCTGGAACAACCCCCTGCTGTTCCGCTTCGTGCGCGGCCTGATGCAGCAGTTCCGCGGATCCCTCGCCTACGCCTTCCATACCCGCCTGTTCGAGGTGACGCCCTACTTCCGCGAGCGCTCGATGGCGCGCATGCGCGCGCGCCTGGACGCGGGCGAGAATCTCTGGCTCGGCGGTACCTGCATCGCGCGATCGCTGGAAGAGTTCAACCGGGACCATGGTCGCCGGGTGCGCGCGGACTCCCACGTGATCATCATCAGCGACGGCTTCGACACCGATGACCCCGCGCTCCTGCGCGCTGCGCTGAGTCTCCTGCGCGGCCGCTGCCGGCAGGTCCTTTGGATGAACCCGATGCTGGGCCGAAAGGGGGTCACGTTGACCGCGGAGCAGCTCTCCGAACGCCTGCCCATGGTGGACCGGTTCCTGTCCGCCAACAGCCTGGATGGGTTGCGCGCGGCCATCGACGCGCTCGCGAAACCCGGTTGGCGGAGCACCAGAACTGCCCGCGAGATGTCCCGGGAGGACATGCCGGCAACTGCCTGAGCGAATGATTCAGCCGCGCACGTCGTCGCGGCCGGCGATGGTCATGATGGTGGCGGTCATGCTCGCCACGTGCTTCTCGCCGTCCGGGCCGGCGCCGTAGAGATCGCCCTGGGCCACGGTGATGGTGCGCCCTGGCTTCGCCACCCGTCCATGGGCGACGAACCGCTCTCCCCGTGCGGGCGACAGCAGGTTGATCTTGAACTCGATGGTGAGCACCCCCGCGTCCGCGGGCATGAGCGAGTAGGCGGCGTAACCGCAGGCGCTGTCGAGCACCGTGGCGAGGATGCCGGCGTGAATGAAACCGTGTTGCTGGGTCAGGTGCTGCTGATACTCGAAGGCCAGCGTTACCGCGCCGGGCGTTACCTCCTCCAGCCTGGTGCCAATGGTGGCCAGCGCCTGCTGGCGCAGCACGCTTTCCCGCACCCGCTCCGCGTAGCCATCATCGGCGGGCCGCAACTCTTTCGTCATTGCCCCGAATCCCCGTTACCGCCGGAGAACAGCCACCAGAGCCCGATGACGACGAGGCCGACGGGCAGGATGACGGCGGGCAGAAGTAACAGGAACAGGTCCACGATCAGTTAGGCGGGAATGTGTTGCGGGAGAGGCGCGAGGGTATCACGACCGGCGCGGCGCTCAGCGCCGCACACGCGCCAGGAAGCGCACCGGGGTCATGAGCAGGTAGAGGGCGAGAAAGGCGCAGAGCACGAAGAACGTGTGCACGACGATGCCGTCGCCGTTCAGGATGTTGTAGGCGACCCGGTAGGCCGCGGCCACGTGCACCTCCTCGAAAAGACGCACCGACCCCTGCTTGACCCATTCCTGCACCACCAGCAGCATGTCCGAGTGGCGCACCGCGAGATAGATCTGGCAGCCGAGCGCCAGCAGGGAACACAGCAACACCCGGGTAAGAAACAGGCTCAGGCCCGCCAACTGTCTCATGGTTACGACCCGATGGATTAGTGTGATAACTTTAGCATGGTGGGACGCGGCAACCTCTGTCCGTGGCCGTGCATCCCGCCAGCATACCGGTACGCAGAAAACCGGCGAGAGACAACCCGTATCGCGGAGGTGGGGAGATATCGTGAAACGGCTACTGGACAACCTGCTGTTGCTCGCCGTGATGGCGGGGGCCGGGTATGCGCTGTATCACTACCTGCGGGACCCGCCGGAAAAGCCCACCGTCAAGGTGCGTTACGGCGAAAACGAACAGGAGACCATGTTCCACGAACGCGAGGAAGCGGGCAGCGGCATCGACGACTGCTATCGCTATGTCAATCCGGACTCCGTGGAGGGCTGCCTGGAACGGCGGGGAAAAACAAACACGGACTAGCTTGGGGCTTTGACTGGCTCCTGGCTACCAGCCTGCCCAGTGTCTCCCACGCGAAATGCCAGCGAAAGCTGGCATCCATGTATAACTTGCCCGAACCGCCGTTACTTTGCGTCCCGGGTTGAACCCCGTACTGGATCCCGGCTTTCGCTGGGATTACTTCATTGCCAGCCGCACCTCATTCCGAAGTGCCCTATTCCGAAGCACCCTTCCTGACACCCAACCTACCGACCGTAGACCTTTCTGTGACAGGTGCCAGAATCGGCCTCAAGATCGACTGATTGCAGGTAATTTCGAGCCCGATTCGCAAACCTGTTCCAGGATCAACCGAGCGCAGGCGAGACAAGGCGGGCCTGGCAAAAAAAGCGCAGTGTACACGTAGTACATGAGCATTTTTTTGACGGGCCCAACGCCGTATCGCCAAGCGCAGGTTATCCTGGGACAGGTTTCAGCCGCATTTGCTGTCGCCGCAGTTTAGACAGGTCATACACCCATCCATCAGGATGGAAGCCCGCGTATTGCACTTGTTGCAAAGCACCGCGCCTTCCGGAAAGGGGGTTTCCATGGCCTCGTCCTGGTCCGCGTTGCTTGCCGTCTGACGGTCCTCGTACTCGCGTCTCTTCTCGTCGATCAGGCGTTGCTGGTGTTCGTCCAGGCCCGGGTCCTGGATCATGCCGATCATCTTCAGGTGGTTCTCGATGGCGTCGCCGATCTCCGCCACCAGTGAGGGCATGAACTTGCCGCCCTTCTTGAAGTAGCCGCCCTTGGGATCGAACACGCTCTGCAGTTCGTTGACCAGGAAGGTGACGTCGCCGCCCTTGCGGAACACCGCCGAGATGATCAGGGTGAGGCCCGAGATCCACTGGTAGTGATCCATGTTCTTCGAGTTGATGAAGATCTCGAACGGGCGACGTTTCTCGTAGGGTGTTCCCGGGTTCAGCACCATGTCGTTGATGGTGATGTAGAAGGCATGTTCCGACACCGGGGTCTTGATCTTGTAGGTGCTGCCGAGAAGCATCTCCGGACGCGCGACCTTCTCGTGCATCTGCACGATCTTGGCCTGCTCCCGGGGGACCTCCGTTACAGCGCTCTTCGCCGGCTCCGCCGGTTTTTCATCTGGCTTGACCACTTCGTAGCCAACGATCTTCTTTTCGATTTTGGTGCTCATTGTCTTTTATCTCGCGATGCAGTACTTCCAAGCAGTCTCAGAAGCGGCCGTAGTAGCCTTCCTTGAGGGCATCGAACAGGTTGGCGGCGGTATGGGTCTCGCCGTCGTATTCGATCTCCTCGTTGCCTTTCGCTTCCACCACCTCGCCGTTGTCGAGGGTGAAGCGGTACACCGTTTTCTCCAGGTCCTGCTCCTTGACGAGGACGCCCTGGAAGACCTCAGGATTGAAACGGAAGGTGGTGCAGCCCTTGAGGCCCTTTTCCCAGGCATAGAGGTAGATGTTCTGGAAATCGGCGAAAGCAAAATCCGTGGGCACGTTGGCGGTCTTCGAGATCGACGAATCGATCCATTTCTGGGCCGCCGCCTGGACGTCGACGTGCTGGCGCGGCGCAATGTCGTCCGCGGTGACGAAGTAATCCGGCAGCCGGTTCGCCTCATCCTTCGCGTCCGGCTCAGCCGCGGGATTCACCAGGTGACGATAGGCGAGCAGCTCGTAGGAGAACACGTCCACCTTCTCCTTCGATTTCTTGCCTTCGCGGATCACGTTGCGGCTGTACATGTGGCCGAAGGACGGCTCGATACCGTTGCTCGCATTGTTGCCGAGGGACAGGCTGATGGTGCCCGTGGGCGCGATGGAGGTGTGATGGGTGTAGCGGCAGCCATGCTCTGCGATGCGGTCCTGCAGGTCCTTCGGAAACTGCTGCATGTAGCGGCTGTAGCGCCCCATGAGCACGGAACCGCGCACCCTGTCACCCACCTGGTAGCCGTCGTCCTTCATTTCCGGACGGCGCGCGAGCATCTCCGTGGTGACCTCGAACTCCTGCATCAGCAGCGGCGCGGGGCCCTTCTCCTCGGCAAGCGCGATCCCGGTTTCCCAGCCTTCCTCCGCCATCACCCGGGAAACCTCGCTGGTAAACGCGAGAGACTCGTCGCTGCCATAGGTCATGAGCATCATGGTGAGGGTGGAGCCAAGGCCGAGGAAGCCCATGCCGTGGCGGCGCTTGGATTCGATCTCCGCGCGCTGCTGCGCCAGAGGCAGGCCGTTGATCTCCACCACGTTGTCGAGCATGCGGCAGAAGGTGGACACCACTTCGCGGTAGCGATCCCAGTCGAAACGCGCCTCCGCCGTGAACGGATTCTCGACGAAGCGGGTCAGGTTCACGGAGCCCAGCAGGCAGGCGCCGTAGGGCGGCAGCGGCTGCTCGCCGCAGGGATTGGTGGCGCGGATGTTCTCGCAGAACCAGTTGTTGTTCATCTCGTTGATGCGGTCGACGAGGATGAAGCCCGGCTCGGCGTAGTCGTAGGTGGAACTCATGATCTGGTTCCACAGCTTGCGCGCGGGGATCGTGCGATAGACCCGGCAGGCGACCTCGCCGGCATCATTGGTGATGTAGCCCTCAGTGGTGGCCCAGTTGCGCCAGACGATGTCGTATTTATCGCTCTCGAATTCGTGCTTCGTCGCCGGAAAGGACAGCGGCCACTCGGCCTCGTCCTTGACCGCCTGCATGAACTCGTCGGTGATCAGGCAGGACAGGTTGAACTGCCTGAGGCGGCCGTTCTCGCGCTTGGCGCGGATGAATTCCTGGATGTCCGGATGACTGATATCGAAGGTGCCCATCTGCGCCCCGCGGCGGCCGCCGGCGGAGGACACGGTGAAGCACATGGAATCGAAGATATCCATGAACGACAGCGGGCCCGAGGTATAGGCGCCGGCGCCGCTGACGAAGGCGCCCTTGGGACGCAGCGTGGAAAACTCGTAGCCGATGCCGCAGCCCGCCTTCAGCGTGAGCCCGGCCTCGTGCACCGAGCGCAGCACGCCGTCCATGGAATCGGGCACGGTGCAGGACACGGTGCAGTTGATGGTGCTGGTGGCCGGCTTGTGCGCCAGCGCGCCCGCGTTGGAGGTGATCCGGCCCGCGGGAATGGCGCCGTTCTGCAGCGCCCAGACGAATTTCCGGTACCAGGTCTCTCGCAGTTCGGGGGTCGCCTCGGACTCCGCCAGCGCCCGCGCCACGCGCTCCCAGGTGCCCTGGATGGACGCGTCTACCGGTTCCCCCTCCATGGTCTTGAGGCGGTACTTCTTGTCCCAGATATCCAGGGATGCCGGCTGCAGCGACAGCCCCCCTAGGCTGGCATCGGCGGCTGGCTGGTTGGTCTTATCTTGTCGTCCGGCGTTGTCTGTGGCTGCACTGACCATCTTCATGTTCTCGGAATCCTCAATATTTTTTATGTTGACGGGGCTCTTGTGTCAAAGAGCTCTGCATGGTGGACCTCATTGTCGGCGACGGATTCGTCATATTAAGAAGCTTCCTTACTTCTCTTGCACAACCCACTGATTTCTACAAGGAAAAGTCTACATGACTCCACCGGGTATTTCCAGATGTAGTGGGGAGGCGGGCATACTAACCCCAAGATATTGATTCGGTCAAAATTTTTTTTCTTCCTGTCGGGTTTTCAACGGGTTATGCCCGATCCCGCCATCAATGACGCCCCGGCGGCGTGATTTTTGCCACCGGACGATTCCGCTTGCCGGCGCCGTGGCCCGGAAAACGGCTCGCTTCGCTACCCGGTTGGGAGTGTGTCGGAGGCGAAATTCCGGGACGAGCAAGGCCTGGATTCCCATCGTCACACCGATCATCCAAGCAACAGGAGCGCGCTTGCCAGCATGATGGCCTGCAAGCCGGTCTCGAACCATCGCGGATCAAGGCGGCGAAGCCAGTAACGGCCGATCGTCGTCGCGGCCACGGCCGATCCCGCCAGCGCCACCATCAACGGCCATCGCTCAAATGACAGAACGCCGGTGCCAGCATAGGCGCCGAGCTTGCCGATATTGGCAAGCACCGACGTGGCCGCCATGATGCCGACGAATGCCTCGCCGCCCAGCGCCATGCGACGAAACAACACCGCCTTCACCAGGTTGCCGCTGCCGAGCAAACCGGAGAGAAAACCGTACAATCCTGCGCCCACGAACAGCATTCCCCTGGCCGGACGCGCTGCCGGCATCCAGCGCGCCCACTCGAGTGCGAGCGAGACGAGAACCATGACGCCAAGCAGGCGCCGCAGCAGGTCCGCGGGCACCAGGTCGAGGCCGAGCCCGCCAAGCCAGGCGAACGGCAAGCTGACCACGCTGACGCCGATGGCGGCACGCCACGGGATCGCTGCACGAAAAAGAATGCTCTTCGCCAGGGTCGATGCGGTGAACAGCACCGCGGAGAGCGCGATGGCGTCCTTCACCGGCAGGACCAGAGCGCCCGCGGAGAGCATCACCAGCGCGGTGCCGAAACCGAACACCGCGGACACCAGGGTCGCGGCGAAACCGAGCAGCAGGAACAGCAGCTCGGGCTGGCTCAAGCCGGCAAGGCGTCGGCTGGCGTTTCGCTGAGCAGCGCCCCCACCCGTTCCGGGGAGATGCCGTTGAGGCAGTTGAGGTGCCCCAGGGGGCAGTGGCGCTGGAAACAGGGGCGGCAGTCGAGGTCGAGGGCGATGCGGTGGGCGCCGGTGTGGAGCGGCGGGGTGTAGTCGTCCGAGGAGGATCCGTACAGCGCAACCACGTGGCTCCCGGTGGCCGCGGCAACGTGCATGAGTCCGGAGTCGTTCGTCACCACGTGGCGCGCGAGGGACAGAAGGTCGATAGCCTCGCCGAGGCTGGTCTTTCCGGTAAGGTCGATCACCCCGGGAGCGGCCTCACGAATTTCCGCGGCCACGGCCGCGTCGTTGGCGGAGCCGAAGATCGCCACCTGGCGCCCGGCATCAAGCTGGGCCCGCGCCAGCGCCGCGAAATGCGCCGCCGGCCATTGCTTGGCGGGGCCGAACTCGGCGCCGGGGCAGAGCGCCACCAGCGGCTGCCGGGGGTCGACTCCCAGTCGCTTTGCCGCCGCATCGCGCTCGCCGGAGTCCACCACCAGCGCCGGCCAGGGAAGATCCTCCAGGGAGGGCGCCGGCGCCTCCGCGGGCAGCGCCAGCGCCGCCACGCGTTGCAGGTGCAGGGGCATGGCGTCCTTGTCCAGTACGCGGCGGTCATTGAGGAGCCCGTAGCGCTGCTCCCCGGTGTAGCCGGTGCGCCCTGGAACGCCCGCCAGCCACGGCACCAGCGCGGACTTGAAGGATCCGGGCAGGACGATGGCCCGGTCGAAGCGCCCGCGCAGGGAACGCGCCAGGCGCCAGCGCGCGCCGATCTCCAGCCGGCCGTGTCCCACCGGCATCGCGATGGATTCTTCCACCTCGGGCATCCGCCGTGTAACCGGCGCGCTCCATGCCGGGGCGAGCACGCTGATCCGGCAATCGGGGTCTTCCCGGCGCAGGAGTTTGAACAGGGTCTGCGCCATCACCATGTCGCCAACCCAGGAAGGGCCGACGACCAGGATGCGTGACATGGGGGAAGGGATCAGCGGTCTCGGGCGGTGGCCGGGCGGGCGGGAAATCGAAGCGACTCAGTCCGCCCAGACATTGGCGCGATCGGCGAAGTCCGGGCGGATCGGGTCGATGACGCAGAACCGGTGACCTGTCGGGGCCTCCATGACCACCCATTTGTCGAGCCGGCGAACGATCGTCGCACCAAGGCCCTCCAGGCGCGCCACCTCGGCCTCGATGTCGTCGGTCTCGATATCTATATGCACGCGCGGAGCGTGATCCACCCGCTGCAACAGCAACTGCGGACCGTCCTCCCCACTCCCGAGGCGCACGTAACGCGGGTTGACCGGTTCGTCCCCGGACTCGGGCTCCGTGCCCAGTGCCTCGCCCCAGAAGCGCGCATTGACCACCAGGTCTTCCGACTCCGGGCTGTCAATCACCAGCGCGCCCAGGCGGCTCCTGTGCATCAACTATTCCTCATGGTAACCGGTAGGCGCGACGGGGCACCGGACTGGCTCCACAACCGGTCTCAAAATCGGCCGAGCGCAGGTTAGACGAGGCGAGTTTGGCCTCAAAAGCGCAGTGTACACGGAGTACATGAGCATTTTGAGGACGAACTCAACGAAGTATCACCGAGCGCAGGCCATTTTGAGGCCGGTTCTAATGGTGTCCGCCGGCCGGGCCTTTCAGCACAAATACCGTGCCGCAGTACGGGCAGGTCTCCTCGCCGGAATCGGCGATCGGCAGGAACACCCGCGGATGGGAGTCCCACAGGCGTTTGCCCGGCATCGGGCAGTGCAGTGGCAGGTCCGCGGCAGTTACCTCCACGCGCTCGCGCGCGTTGGGCTGGTCGTCACCGCCGTCGGCGGCTTGCGTGGTTTCAGACATAGCTCAACCATTCCTCGTATTCGGGGATGCGGCCGTGGACCGCGTCGAAAAACCGGCTCTGGATCCGCTCGGTGATCGGGCCGCGGCGGCCCTCGCCGATCTTGCGGTTGTCGACCTCGCGGATCGGCGTCACTTCCGCCGCGGTGCCGGTGAAGAACGCCTCGTCAGCGATATAGACCTCGTCCCGGGTGATGCGTTTCTCCACGAGCCTGATGCCCTCGTCGGCGATGATCCGGTTCACGGTCTTGCGCGTGATGCCGTCGAGCGCGGAGGTGAGGTCCGGGGTGTAGATCACGCCGTCGCGGACGATGAACAGGTTCTCGCCGCTGCCCTCCATGACGAAGCCACTGGTATCCAGCAGCAGCGCCTCGTCGTAGCCGGTCTCCAGCGCCTCCTTGAGCGCCAGCATGGAATTGATGTACTGGCCGTTGGCCTTGGCGCGGCACATGCTGACGTTGACATGGTGGCGGGAAAACGACGACACCCGGATGCGAAGTCCCTTTTCCAGGTTCTCCTCGCCGAGGTAGGCGCCCCAGTCCCAGGCGGCGATGGACAGGTGCACCGAGAGGTTGTCGGCGCGCAGCCCCATGCCCTCGGATCCGAGGAATGCCATCGGGCGGATGTAGGCGGACTCGAGTCCGTTGGCTTTCACGACCGCCAGTTGCGCGGCGTTGATCTCCTCCTCGCTCCAGGGAATCTTCATGCCGAGGATATGGGCGGACTGCATCAGCCGACGGGTATGCTCGGCGAGGCGGAAGATGGCGCTGCCCTTCTCCGCGCGATAGGCGCGCACGCCCTCGAATACGCCCATGCCGTAGTGCAGCGTATGGGTAAGCACGTGTACCTTTGCCTCGCGCCAGGGCACCATCTCGCCATCCATCCAGATCGTGCCGTCGCGATCACTGAAGGACATGGAAAAATCTCCGCAAAATCAGGTTGTTCGGGTTGCGCCACGGGGTCGGATCACCGTCCCGGCGCAACCGGCGAATATGGATTCAGGACCCCGGATTGTCAACCGAAAGTATCCTTCCACAACCCGCTGACAAAGGTGCTTTCCGTGGCCAGCTCGGCGCGTGGCGCAAGCACCGCCCGGTCGAGCAGCTTGAGGTCCAGCGAGCGCCGCAGGTAGGACCGGTAAGCCGATGCCAGGCCTTCGGCCGCGACGGGATCGAGGATCCCCGCCGCGGTCAGGGCGGTCATGATCTCGAGGGTATTGCGTGGATCGCAGATCGCGGGATGCTCCTCGGCGTGACGTAGTACCCAGTATTGCAGCAGGAACTCGATGTCCACGATCCCGCCAGGGTCGAGCTTGATGTCGAAATTCTCCTCGTCGCCCTGGCTGTTGGCCGCCACCATGCGGCGGCGCATGTCGACGATGTCCGCCCGGAGTTTTTCGCGGTCCCGCGCCTGGCAGAGCACCTCGCGGCGCACCGCCTCGAAGGCTTCCGTCATCGCCTGGTTGCCCGCCACCACCCGCGCCCGCACCAGGGCCTGGTGCTCCCAGGTCCAGGCGCTGTTGAGCTGGTAGTCACGGAATGACTTGAGCGACGACACCAGGGTGCCGCTGCGTCCACTGGGGCGAAGCCGCATGTCGAGCTCGTACAGGGTTCCCGCGTGGGTGCGGGTGGTGAGCAGGTGGATGAGGCGCTGGCCCACGCGGCTGAAATAGTACTCCGCCTGGGTATGGGCGATGTCGGCCGCGGCCTCGAAGGCGACCACGATGTCGAGATCGGAGTGGTAGCCGAGTTCTCCCGCGGCGAACTTGCCGTAGGCAATCACCGCGACGCTGCCGGGAGCCGGCCCCTGGCGCTTCTCCACCCGCGCCAGCGCGTCGGCGAGCACCTGTTCCAGCAACACTTCGGCGAGGCTCGTCAGGGCGGCCTCGACACCCGGTCCGTCGAGGTCACCGCGCACGTCCGCCGCGGCCACCCGCAACACCACGCCGTGGTGGAATTCCCGGAGCGCGATCATTTCCATCTCCTCGTCCCCCGGTGGAACCTGGGAGAGCCGGTGATCGAGACCTGCGCGCAGGCGCGCGCGGTCGAAGCGCTCGGCGTCCTCGGGCGGATGCAGGAGTTCGTCCAGGACCACGGGATGCTGGCCGATATGGCGCGAGATCCAGGGGCTGGCGGCGCACAGGTGCAGGAGCTGGCGCAGCGCGCCGGGGTTCTCGATCAGCAGGCTGAGATAGACCGAGCGCCGGCCGATGGCCTCCACCACGGAGATGAACGCGGTCAGCGCCCTGGCCGCATCCGCGTGGCGGCCCGCCTCGCGCAGGGCCAGCGGCATCAACCGGTCGAGCCGGTCGCGCTCGACGTTGTGGAAGGCGCGGTAGAGGCTGCCGTCGCGGAAACGCCCCAGCATGGCCGCGAGGTTGGCGCCATCCCCGTAGCCGGTGGCCTCGAGCACCGCCGCGGCCGCATCGTCGTCGAGCTGCCCGGCCCAGAGCGCGGCCAGGCGCAGGCCGAGGTCGTCATCCGCTTCCTCCTCGGGGGAAGCCAGCACCAGGCCGAACAGGTGATGCACCGCCGCGCGATGTTCCTCCAGCGCCGCGGAAAAGGCTGGCCAGTCGGGATAACCCATGGTCCAGGCGAGGCGCGCCTGCTCGAGCGGCTGGTCGGGCAGTTTCTGGGTCTGCCGATCGGCCACCATCTGCAGCCGGTGCTCGACGTCACGCAGGAAGCGGTAAGCCGCGCGCAGTGTATCGCGTTCGGCGGGCTCCACTTCCCCGAGCGCGACCAGCGCGTCGAGGGCCTGGTAGAGGGACTGGGTCTGGAGCGCGGTCTCGCGGCCGCCGCGAATGAGCTGGTGGTTCTGCACCAGGAACTCGATCTCGCGGATCCCGCCGCGGCCCAGCTTGACGTCGTTGCGGTTGCCAGCGGACTGGAGCTGGCGCTCGATCAGCGCCTTCATCTCGCGGATCGCGTCGAAGGCGGAGAAGTCGAGGTACTTGCGGTAGACGAAGGGCCGCAACATGTCGAGCAGCACGGCGCCGCTCCCGGAATCGCCGGCCACCACCCGCGCCTTGATCAGCGCGTAGCGTTCCCAGTCCCGGCCATGGGTCTGGTAGTAGTGCTCCATCGCGGCGAAGGACAGCACCAGCGGCCCGCTGTCGCCGTTGGGTCGCAGGCGGAGATCGGTGCGAAAGACGAAGCCACCGGCGTCGATGCGGTCAAGCGAGCCGACGATCTTGCGCCCGAGGCGGATGAAGAACTCCTGGTTGTCCACCGAGCGTTCGCCGTCGGTACAGCCACTGCCGTCGTAGGCGTAGACGAGGTCGATATCCGAGGAGAAATTGAGTTCGTTGCCGCCCAGCTTGCCGAGACCGAGCACTACCATTTGCGCGGGGTTTCCGTCGGCATCCCGGGGATTGCCATAGCGCGCGGCGAGCCATTCGGCGTGACGGGTCAATGCAGCGTCGACGCAGGCGTCGGCGAGCGCGGACACCTCCGCCATGGTGCTCTCGAGGGAACCTGTCCCCGTGAGATCGCGCCAGGCGATGCGCACCATCTCGCGCTGGCGGAATGCACGCAGCGCGGCGTCGAGCCCGGGCTCATCGGCAACCTCCGCGAGACAGTCCGCGAGGCGCTGGCGCATTTCACCCTCCCGGTAATCACGCTCGAGATCGCCCGAGGCGATCAGCGCCGCGCATTCCGCCGGCCATCGAATGCACCAGCCCGAGACGAAATCGCTACCACACCAGGCCCGGGGCATGTCGGCGCGCTCCTGCGCGATTTTTGCTGCCGCACCGTCGGCGCTTTCCAGGAACCGCTCCCAGGTCCGCTCGAAGCCCTCCGCCAGTTCCGGCGGAAGTTTCGCGGGCGGCGGCGCGGTAGCGCTATCGTTCATGCTCGCTGGAAACGTTGCGCGCGGGACGCCATCACTGGATGACCTTGAGCAACTGCCCGGCCACCGGTTCGCCGTCCGGGTACATGCCGTTCAACAGCCGGAGCTGGTCCTCGGCGTAGTCATGCAGTGGCGAATCGGCGGCCAGGGAAGCGAAAGTCTCGCCGGCACGCGCTCGCCTGAGGACGATGTCATGACCCGCCGCCAGGACCTGCTCGTCCCCGGTCAACGTGCGAATCGAGCGCGTAATGGATAGCACCTCGGCGTCCGGCAGCCGGTCGCGCCCCATGCCCTGGATCACGAGCACCCGGTCATCGTGGAACACCGCGGAGACCCGCACCGCCACCGGGCCCGAGCGGGTCTCGCCATGGGCGATGCCGGTATAGCCACCGCCGTCGATGGCATTACCGTCGCTGAGATTGTCGAACTGCGCGCGCAGGAACTGTTCCGGGCTCGCCGCGCCCTCGGTACCGCTCAGGTTGACCACCACCGCCAGGTCCCGTTCCGGGCCGAAGGCGACCAGGCTCGCGGGGGTGTTCTCGACATGCCATTTCGGCGGAAACGATATGTGGAGATCGAGTGGCCCGTGGTACATCGCGCCATCCTGCATGATCCCCTGTTCCGGACTGCTGCCGAACGTCATCCCCTCGAGTACGCCAAGGAATGCCTCGGGGTCCGTGACCCGCGCGGTGTCGAGGCGGAACCGGTCCGCCGCGGCGATGACCTCCTGCAGGCGCTGGTCGTTGCGCGGATGGGTGGCGAACACGCCGTGGTACACCCGCGGATCACGCCCCTCCTCGCGCGCGCGCTGCAGCTCGAATTCTTCCTGGTCCTTGAGGATGCCCACCACGCCGAGCATCATTTGCGGGTCATAGCCGACGGTAGCCATGTATTCCGCGCCGAGGCGGTCGGCCTCCAGTTCATGGCTGCGACCGTAACCGCTGATAAATACGTTGCCAAACTGCCCGGTGGCCGAACCCACCGCCTGGCCGGCCTCGTTGCTGCCCGTCACCACCGACACCAGCACCCCGAGCAGACCGGCGGCGGTCTGGGTCGTGGTCTGGGCGCTGTGCTGGCGCACGCTGTGACGCGCGGTCACATGGCCGATCTCGTGTCCCAGCACCCCGGCGAGCTGCTCCTCGTTGTTCATGTAGGCCATGATGCCGCGGGTGATGTAGATGTAGCCGCCGGGGGTGGCGAAGGCATTGACCTCGGGGGAGTCGAGCACCGTGAAGGTGAAGTCGAGATTGCTGCGATGACTGCCGGCGGCGAGTTCTTCGCCGATACGATTGACCAGCGCATTGATTTCCGGGTCCTCGTAGACGGCATACTGGCGCAGCACGTCGGCATGGGTCTGGAGGCCGAGCTGGATCTCCTGGTCCTCGCTCATGAGCACGAAATCCGGGTTGCCGGTCACCGGGTTGGTGGCGCAGCCGGCGAGACCGCCCATCAACAACGCCAGCGCGGAGAGCGCGAACAGGCGCAGCCGACTGGAAGCCACACGAACGGGTGGCGCGAAAATTTGTCTGGTGGAAGTCATGCCTGCGCGATTATATGCCCGGCCGGTGGCTGCATCCGCTGATACAATCTTCGCGGTGAAACTCCGATTGCATGCCCGCATCGCCGACGTGCCGGCGGACCAGTGGAACGCGCTGGTGCGGGGCCGCTATCCATTCCTCCGCCACGAATTCCTCCATGCCATGGAAACCCATGGCTGCGTCGGCGAGGAGGCCGGCTGGATCCCGCGCCACATCGCGCTCTACGATGCCGAAGACCGGCTGCTGGGCGCGATGCCGCTCTACGAGAAGCATAACTCCTGGGGCGAGTTCGTTTTCGACTATGCCTGGGCGGATGCCTATCACCGCGCCGGGCTGAACTACTATCCCAAGCTGGTGAACGCGGTGCCGTTCACCCCCGCCACCGGCCAGCGCCTGCTGCTGCCGGAAGGTGATGAATCCGCCCTCGTGGCGGCGCGCCTGCTGGACGGATCGCGCCAGGTGATGCGCCAGGGGGAGTTCAGCGGGGTGCATTCCCTGTTCCTCGACGCGCGTGACTTCGCCCTGCTGTCCAGCGAGGAGGCGCTCCTCAGGATCGACTGCCAGTTTCACTGGCACAACCACGGCTACGCCGACTTCGACGCCTTCCTCGCGACGCTCAGGCCAAAGAAACGCAAGAACATCCGCCAGGAGCGCCGCCGGGTCGCCGACGCCGGGGTGCGCCTCAGACGCCTCGACGGGCATAGCGCCAGCGAACAGGACTGGCGCGACTTCACCCGCCTGTATCGCGGCATCTACGACCGCAAGTTCGGCGCGCCCGCCTTCAACCTGGCGTTCTTCCTCGCGGTGGCGGAGGCCCTGCCGGACCAGGTCCTGCTGGTGCTTGCCGAGGCCGGCGGCGAGACGGTGGCCGGCGCGCTCATGTACCACGACGACCACACCCTATACGGGCGCCACTGGGGCTGCGACCGCTACTTCGACGGGCTGCACTTCGAGGCCTGCTACTACCAGGGCATCGATTTCTGTATCGAGCGCGGGATCGCGCTGTTCGATCCCGGCGCGCAGGGCGAACACAAGGTGGCGCGCGGTTTCGTGCCCACGGAAACGCGTTCGTTGCACTGGATCGCCGAGGATCCGTTCCGTCACGCGATCGCCGATTTCGTCTCGCGCGAGCGGCGCGGGGTACGCGGCTACATGCAGGCGGTGGAGGCTCACTCCCCCTACCGGCCGGCGGGCGAGTCATGCGGCGGTTGAAAGCCTTCATCTCAGACCTGCTGGCGGGCTTCCCGCAGATGCCGCCGATCCGAGCGCGCCAACGCACGGTGTACTGGGGGGTGATACTGATCTCGACCCTGGTGATCGCCAGCACGAGCTGGTACATCCAGCGCATCCCCGCCGCCCTCGAGGCCGAGGCGAAGGCGCGCCTCGATCACCATCCCTGGCTGCAGCCGATGGTGGCGGTGGACGGTCGCGACATCGCCCTGCGCGGGACGGTGGAGCCGGGCGCCGGCCTGGAAGCCGACCTGCAACGCCTCGCGGATATCCCCGGGGTGAGAACGGTGCGTGACCAGCTGGAGACCGAGCCCCGGCCGGCGCCGGAGTTCCGCCTCGAATACGAAGACGGGCGGGTCACCCTGGACGGCCGGCTCGCCGGTGATGACCTGGGGCCGGTTACCGCGAAGGCGGCAGGCGCCTGGCCAGACGCGGAGGTCAGCGACCGCATCCGTATCGACGACCGGCTCGGGAGGCCGCTCTGGACCGAGGATCTCGACGCCCTGCTGGGCGCGCTGACGCCGCTCGATCGCTTTACCCTGTATGGCTGGCGCGACCGCCTTCTGGTGGACGGCGTGGCGCCCTCGGCAATGGTCCTCGACCAGGTACGCTACCACGCACCGGTGAGCCTCGACCCCTCGATACGCCTGTCGTTCCGCCTGCGTCCGGCAACCGCTGATGATTCCGCGTCGCTGTCGCTGGTGGCGGGGTGGAACGGGACCGCGCTGTCCGGCAGCCTTCACGACGCGGGAACGGCGCGCGCGCTGGCGGCAGCCCTCGAGGACTGGGCGGCGCGCGATGAGCCGCCCGCGGTACGCTTGAACCGCGCGAACGGAGACGCGGATCCGGAATGGCTGCCGTCGGTGCCAGGACTCCTCGGCGCGCTCGGCCGGGTCCACGACCTGCGCCTCGCCACCGGCGGCGACGGCCTGTGGCTGTGGGGCCGGGTGGACGACGCGGAGACCCTTGGCGAGGTCTACTCCGCGATCGACGCGGCTGGGCTCGGCGACGTGCTGCACTCCCGGGTGGTAGTGGATCCCGCCGACGAGCAGCCCGAGATCTCGTTCTTTCGCGATGCCGGCGGCTCGGTGGTGAGCGGCCGCCTGCCGAGCCCGCACAGCCGCGCCCGCCTGCTGGAAGCCCTCGCCACGGACGGCCAGGCCGAGCGCGTCGAGGATCTCACCACCATCGAACCCGGCATCGCTTTCAGCCCCTGGCTCGAACGCTGGCCGACGCTCCTGCCGGCCATGCCGGATGCGCCCTTCGGCCTGACCATTGCCGGCGACCGCGCGCTGGTGTCGGGCATCATGCCCACGGAAACCGCGCGCATCGGCCTCGGCCGCGCGCTCGACGCCATGCTGCCCGGCATCGAACTGGTTGACTGGCTTACCGTCGCGGCCGATGATTGATTCCCATGGCTTATCTGCTCGGTGAAATCCTGATCGCCCTGGTGCTCGCGGCATTGCTGGGCTTCTGGCTTGGCTGGACGTTGCGCGCCATCCGTGAACGCATCCTGCGCGGCAGAACCGAGTAGGGCCGCGAGAACGGAGCGCTCAGCGGCGCCGGTGACGTCATGCTAGTCCGACTGCGCCGCGCCATCGGCAGATCGCTGGCGTCCTATCTCACCGCGCGGATCGAGAACTACTCCAGCTTCTCCAGCCACGAGTCGCCCCGCCTGGGACGCTACCTGCAGCCCGGGGACATCCTGCTGGTAGAGGGAAATACCCGGGTCTCCACCGCGATCAAATACCTGACCCAGTCCACCTGGTCCCATGCCGCCTTCCATGCCGGCGAACGCACCCGCAGCTTCACCGACGACGGCGAACCCTGCCCGCTGATCGAGGCGGAGATCGGCAAGGGAGTGATCGCCTCGCCAATATCGCGATACATCCGGCTCAACACCCGCATCTGCCGCCCGGTGGGGTTACGGGACGAGGATCGCGAGCGCGTGGTGGATTTCATGGTGGACGCCCTCGGCAAGGACTACGACCTGCGCCACGTCTTCGACCTCGCGCGCTACCTCCTGCCGACGCCGCCGGTGCCGGTGCGCTTCCGCCGGCGCATGATCGCCCTCGGCAGCGGCGACCCCTCGCGCGCGATCTGCTCCACCCTCATCGCGCAGTCCTACCAGTCCATCGGCTACCCCATCCTGCCGGACATCGACGCCAGCCATGCCGACCGGGACGACTGGCTGGTGGAACGCGAGATCCGCCACATTCGCCATCACACCCTGTTCACCCCGCGCGACTTCGACGTCTCGCCGTTCTTCCGCGTGGTCAAGCCCACCATCGAGGCGGGATTCGATTACCGACGGATGGAGTTACTAAAGAGTTAGAACCGGTCTCAAAAGCAGCCGAGCGCCGATGAGACGAGGCGAATTCGGAATCAAAAGCGCAGTGTACACGGAGTACATGAGCATTTTGAGGCCGGATTCAACGACGTATCAGCAAGCGCAGGCTATTTTGAGACCGGTTCTAGATGGAAACGCCGTTCCAGTTGCGAAACAGTTCCTCCTGGAAGTGATCGAATGAACCCCACTCGGAGTCCTCCATCAGCAGGTTGGCGAACTCGGTGACGTTGTGCGGGCGATTCTCGATCTTCAGTTCGAGCGCCCACTTGAGGGCCTCGATCACCGAGGCGGAGACATTCTTCTCCGCGCCCTTGAGTTTCAGCTCGCGTTCCTTCTGCTCGCGCTTGAGCGACGTCGGCGGCGGCCTGCCGGTGACGCAGGCGTAGATCGTCGCGCCGATGGCATAGATGTCGGAGCCGGGGCCGAGCTCCTTCTTGTGATGCTGCTCCGGGGGGGCGAAGCCCGGGGTCAGGGTCTGGAAGCTGCTGAAGCGTTCCTCCCGGCTCATGGTCTTGCTCGCGCCGAAGTCGAGCAACATCGGTCCGCCGACGGTGCGCAGGAGTATGTTGGCGGGCTTGATGTCGAGGTGCAGGATGCCGTTCTTGTGCAACGTGTCGACGCCCGAGATGATGGGTGGCATCACCTTCTGGATGAACGCCTGGTCGAGATCCCCCTGGCAGCGCTTGATCATCCAGCGCAGGTCCTTGCCCGGCTGCAGCCGCGACACCATGTAGGCGGTGCTGTTGCTGCGGAAAACGTTGGTGATGTTAATCACGTGCGGATGACGCACCTTCGACAGCGCGTGCGCCTCGGCGAAGAACTGCTGCATGCCGATGTCGAAGGCGGTCTTCTTCTTCGGCGTGACCGGGCGGATCTCGGTGCCCTGGCCGCGCACCGCGAGCAGGTTGGGAAAGTATTCCTTGAGCACCACGCTCTCGCCGGCGGAGGCGTCGAAGGCGCGGTAGACGATGCTGAAGCCGCCGCCGCCGATCACCCCTTCGATGAGGTAGTTATCCACCGACTCGCCCGAGCGTATCGGGTGGCGCTTGAGCTTGGGTACGGGGGGCTTGTCGCCGTTCCTGCCGGCATCGGCGGCCGGCTTGGGCGACTGGTTCCGGTTATTGAACAAACCCATTGCGCTTCCGTTACACGGATCCCCGAAGAACCAGGTGCGCGTCAGCGAACCTGTACGCGGCAATGCGCCGCGATACATTTCGCGTGAGGGAAAAGTCCTGATTCACCAACTGAAATAGACCTCCGGTCAACTGACACGACTGGCGGAACCCATGCGGAACGCAGCCTGCTCCACCGCGCCGGTACGCACCGAGGCAAGTTGCTGCGTGGTCGAAACCGTGCCGGGACGGCAAATAGTATCAGATCATCGCTTTGTTTCCCTATATTCCGTCGGCCGATGTTCGGGCGCCCTCAAGCGTTACAGGCAGTCGAACCTGCCGCTTTGGTATAGTCACTGCCCCTTCCGCTCCGTGTCTCGACAACCTCATCAACATGACAGCCAGCATGACCGCCTTCAGCCGGCGTCACCGGGACATCCCGGACGGACGGCTGGTCTGGGAGATCCGTAGCGTCAACCATCGCTATCTCGATGTCCATCTCAAGCTGCCGGAGGAGTTGCGCTCGGTGGAACCGCCCTGCCGCGAACGGATCAACGGTTCGCTCGGTCGCGGGCGCGTGGACGCGGCGTTGCGTTTCGAACCGGCGCCGCAGGCGGACCAGCCGACCGATCTCAATCCGGCAGCGCTGGAGTCGCTCGGCAAGGCCCTCGACACGGTGGCCGCGCTCATTCCAAGGGCGGGCACGGTGGATCCGTGCGAGGTGCTGCGCTGGCCCGGGGTGCTGGCGCAGTCGGTGACCGACTTCGACTCTCTCGGCGCCTCCGCGGTGGAGCTGCTGGTGGAGGCACTCGACGAACTGCGTGAGACGCGCCGGCGCGAGGGCACTCGCCTGGCCGAGCTGATCCGCGAACGTGTCGCGGGCGCACGGGACATCGTCGCCGACCTGCGCGCCCAACTGCCCGACATCGAGCAGGACATGAAGACCCGCTGGGAACGGCGGCTTTTGGAACTCGGTACCGAAGTGGACGCGGCGCGCATCGCCCAGGAGCAGGCCCTGCTCCTCACCCGCGCCGACGTGAGCGAAGAGCTCGATCGCCTCGACACCCATCTCGGTGAGGTGGAACGCGTCCTCGACGCCAGGGAGCCGGCGGGCCGGCGGCTCGACTTTCTCATGCAGGAGCTCAACCGCGAGGCCAATACCCTGGGCTCCAAGTCGGTGGACCTCAGAAATACCGGCGCATCGATGGACCTCAAGGTGCTCATCGACCAGATGCGTGAACAGGTGCAGAATATCGAATAGAATACGCCCCCCGCGGGCGCCGCGTTGATCCGATCAGGCTGATCCGGCCGGGACGCTGGCCATCGCGGGCCGTGTTGGCGCCGGCAGCGTCCTGACCACCCGTTTCGACTACCCGCCATGCACCGACCCGGCATCCTGATCCTGTCCGCGCCTTCGGGCGCCGGCAAGACCAGCCTGGCAAGGGCGCTGGTGGAATCGCGCGACGACGCCGGTATGACCGTTTCGCACACGACCCGCGACTGCCGGCCGGGAGAAGTGGACGGCAGGGACTACCACTTCGTGGATCGCGCGCGCTTTCGCGAGATGGTCGAGGGCGGGCTGTTCGTGGAGCATGCGCTGGTATTCGGCAACGATTACGGCACCTCGCTCGCCGCGATCCAGGCCGAGCTCGACGCGGGCAGGCACGCGATCCTGGACATCGACTGGCAGGGCGCGCGGCTGGTGCGCGCGGCCTGGCCCGCGGCCTACTCGGTGTTCATCATGCCGCCGTCGCGAGAGGCCCTGGAAAAACGGCTGCGCGACCGCGGCCAGGACAGCGACGCGGTGATCGCGCGCCGGATGCGCGACGCGGACAGCGAAATGAGCCACAAGGACGAATATGACCGGATCATCGTCAACGAGGATTTCGAACACGCTCTCGCACAACTCGGCGCCGTGCTGGATGCCCTGGGCGCCGGCAAGCTGGACCCGGCGGGGACGAAAACCACCGCCGGACCCGCGGACTGACAACGCCGCGGGGCCGCCTGCGGGCGCGCCCGCGCGGGCTTTTTTGTTAACATTCAACCCATTATCTGTACAGAGGATTTATCAACATGGCACGTATCACAGTTACCGACTGCCTGGAGCACGTGGACAACCGCTTCCAGCTGGTCCTGATCGCCACCAAGCGCGCCCGCCAGCTCATCCTGGGAGCCGAACCCCACGTCCCGGCGGAGAACGACAAGCCCACCGTGATCGCCCTCAGGGAGATCGCCGAGGGTTTCGTCGGCCCCGACATTCTCAACGAGGAGACCTCGCTGCCGGAACTCAGCTTCGGCAACCTTGGCGACGGCGCCGAGGAGGATCTCGACAGCGCTTCCGCCGCGCTGGACGCGGAGCTGGCATCCTTCCTGGGTGGCTCCACCGAGGGCGTGGCCGGGGACGCGGGCGAAGAACTGAACTGATCCCGTTGCGGGTGGCGCCGCCCTGTCGCGGCGGCCACCCGGCATCCTGACCCGATGGCGCTTTCCGAAGCCCGGCTGTTCAAATCGCGGGGGGCTGCTTCGCACCAGCCCCTGGTCAGGAAGTTATTGAAAAATCTGTCCGTCTACATGGACGAGGCGGCGCTCGAAGACATTCGCGCCGCCTGCGAATTCGGCGCCGAGGCCCACGAGGGGCAGACCCGCCAGAGCGGCGAGGCTTATATCTCCCACCCGGTGGCGGTGGCGCAGATCCTCGGCGACATGCGCATGGACAGCCGCACCATCATCGCCGCGATCCTGCACGACGTGGTGGAGGACACCCCCATCACCCTGCTCGAACTCGAGCAGCGCTTCGGCGCCGACGTGGCCCACCTGGTGGACGGCGTGAGCAAGGTCAGCCAGCTCGAGGTCGACTCCAAGGAACACGCCGAGGCGGCCTCGTTTCGCAAGATGTTCATGGCCATGGCCCATGACATCCGGGTGATCATCATCAAGCTCTGCGACCGGCTGCACAACATGCGCACCCTGGACGCGCTGCCCGAGGACAAACGCCAGCGGATCGCGCGCCAGACCCTGGACATCTACGCCCCCATCGCCAACCGCATGGGCATGCGCGAGCTGTCCAACACCCTCGAGGACCTGTCGCTGCGGATTCTCTATCCCAAGCGCTACACCGCGATCCAGAAGATGGTGCGCACCGGCAAGCGCGGGCGACGCAATTTCATCGACCAGGTCTGCGTCAAGGTGCGCGAGGCGCTGGAGCGCCACCGCATCGACGCCGAGGTGATGGGGCGTGAAAAAAGCATCTACAGCATCTACAAGAAGGCGCTGCATCACGAGACCAGCCGCATCGACTTCCGCGACATCAACGACATTCATGCCCTCAGGGTGATCGTGGACAACCGCAACCAGTGCTACCAGGCCCTCGGCATCATCCACAACCTGTACAAGCCGCGGCCTTCCACTTTCAAGGACTACATCGCGATCCCCAAGGCCAACGGCTACCAGTCGCTGCACACCTCGGTGATCGGTCCCTACGGGCAGACGGTTGAGGTGCAGATCCGCAGCCGCGCCATGGATCACATGGCCGAGGCCGGGGTAGCCTCCCACTGGCGCTACAAGACCGATCCCACCGACGACACCGCGCCGCAGCGGCTGGCGCAGAAATGGCTCTCGAGCTTCCTCGAGTCCCAGCAGCAGGCGGGCGACTCGGGCGAGTTCATCGAGCACCTGAAGGCGGACCTCTACCCCGACGAGGTCTACGTGTTCACTCCCAAGGGCGACATCAAGCGCCTGCCGCGCAACGCCACCGCGCTCGATTTCGCCTACGCGGTGCATTCCGACGTCGGCAATCGCTGCGTCGGCGCCCAGATCAACCACCATGCCGTGCCACTGTACGAGAAGCTGCGCAATGGCGACCACGTCGAGATCGCCACTTCGATCCGCGCCCACCCGGTACCCGGCTGGCTCAACTACGCCGTCACCTCCAAGGCGCGCAGTTCCATCCGCCAGTATCTCAATCGGCAGAAGGGCCGCCAGGCGCTCAAGCTCGGCCAGAAACTGCTGCGCCGAGCCCTCTGGGACCAGGGCTACCGCCGGGTACGCATCCCGAGCCGCCACAAGATCGTGCTCCTCGACGCCCTCGGGCTGCAGGACTGGCCCGAACTGCTCACCGACATCGGCCTCGGCAAACGCCTCGCGCCGGTGGTGGCGAAGCAGTTCGTCGCCGAGATCATGGAACCGGAAACGGTGCAGCCGGTGCGCCGGGGCAACACCACGGGCCAGCCCAGCCTCACCATCGAGGGCACAGAGGGACTGCTGGTGAACTATGCCAAGTGCTGCTACCCGATCCCCGACGACCGCATCATCGGCACCACCACCGCCGACCGCGGCCTGGTGATCCACCGCCTGCGCTGCCCCAACACGCGCGAGGTGATGAAGCATCCGGACCAGTTCTTCCACCTCAACTGGGCGGAGGACACCCGCGGGGTGTTCGAGGCGCGGCTCAAGCTGGAGAGCCGCAACCAGCCCGGCGTGCTGTCGGACATCACCAACACCATCGCGCTGCACGAGTCCAATATCAACAAGCTCAACGTCGAGGAGCAGGCGGGCAACATCTCGCGCATGACCTTCGTCATCGAGGTCCGCGACCGCAAGCAACTCGCCGACATCCTGCGCGACCTGCATCTCAAGCCGTCGATCATCAAGCTGCAGCGCGTGCGCTGACCTTATCGCAACCTGTCGCCATGCCCGAAACCGGTATCCTGTTCGTCTGCCTCGGCAATATCTGCCGTTCGCCCACCGCCGAGGGCGTGTTCCGCCAGCGCCTCGTCACGCGCGGCCTGGAAAGCCGCTTCCGGGTGGATTCCGCCGGCACCGGCGACTGGCACGTCGGCAGCCCGCCGGACCGGCGCGCCCAGCTCGCCGCCGCGAGCCGGGGTTTCGATATCTCCGGCCAGCGCGCACGCCAGGTGCGGCCGGACGACGCCGACGGCTTCGACTACCTGATCGCCATGGACCGTGGCAATCACCGCGACCTCGTGCACCTCGCGGGGACGGAACGCGCGCACAAGGTGCGCCTGTTCATGGAATTCGCCGGCATCGACGGGCTGGAGGAGGTTCCGGACCCCTACTACGGTGGAGACGATGGCTTCGACCGCGTCATCGACCTGGTGGAGGCGGCCAGCGACGGCCTCATCGAGCACCTGTTGCGCGCCCGATGAGCGCGGCGCGCATCCGCATCGACATCGGCGGGCAGCGGCTGCGATTCGAGGAACCAGGCCACCCCGCGCAGGAATACGCGGTATCCACCGCGGGCAACGGACCCGGCGAGGCCAATGGCAGCTTCCGCACGCCCCGCGGGAGCCACGTGATCCGCGCGCGCATCGGCGCCGGCGCGCCGGCGAACACGATCTTCGTCGGCCGCCGACCCACCGGCGAGGTCTACGCGCCCGGCATGCGCGAGACCTGGCCCGGGCGCGACTGGATCCTCACCCGGATACTCTGGCTGAGCGGCACCGAGCCCGGCTTCAACCGGCTCGGCGACGTCGACACCATGCGCCGTTATATCTATATCCACGGCGCACCGGACGACGTTCCCATGGGCGCGCCGGGGTCCCACGGCTGCATCCGCATGCGCAACGCCGACATCATCGAACTCTTCGACCGCGTGGCGGTGGGTACGCCGGTGGAGATCAGCGAATGACGTCAGTCACGTGAGAGATCCCGTCCGGTTACCCCATGGCGTCTTGATGGCGGATGTTGCCGGCACGGAACTGACGTCCGCGGAACGGGAATTCCTGCGTCACCCGGCGCTCGGCGCGATCATCCTGTTTCGCCGCAACTACCAGTCGCCGGAACAACTCGCGGAGCTGGTGCGAGATATTCGCGCGCAGCGTGATCCCGCGCCGCTGATCGCGGTGGACCAGGAGGGCGGCCGTGTGCAGCGCTTCCGCGAGGGCTTCACCACGCTGCCGCCGCTGTTCACCCTTGGCCGGCTGCACGACAGCGATCCCGAACGCGCCCTGGCGCTTGCCCACGATGCCGGCCGGTTGATGGCGGCGGAGCTGCGCCGCGCCGGGGTCGACTTCAGCTTCGCCCCGGTACTGGACCTGTCGGACCCGGACAGCCGGGTCATCGGCGACCGCGCCTTCCATGCCGACGCCGCGGTGATCACCGCGCTCGCGGGCCGCTACATCGACGGCATGGCGAGCGCGGGCATGCGCGCCACCGGCAAGCATTTTCCCGGCCACGGCGGAGTGGTGGAGGATTCCCACCACGAACTGCCGATCGACCCGCGGCCGCTGGAGGCGCTCTGGGAAAGCGACATGCTGCCATACCGCACGCTGCATGACCGGCTCGGCGGGGTGATGACCGCCCATGTTCTCTTTCCGGCGGTGGACGAGGAACTCCCCACCTACTCGAGGCGCTGGATCGGCGATCTGCTGCGCGATCGTATCGGCTTTCGCGGCATCGTCTTCAGCGACGACCTCGTCATGGCCGGGGCGGCGGGCGCCGGTGATCCCCCGGCGCGCGCGCGCCGGGCGCTGGCCGCGGGCTGCGACATGGTGCTGGTCTGTAATGACCAGGACGCCGCGTCGGCGGTGGCGGACGACCTGCTGGCCACCGGCGCCGGTCCGTGCGCGGGCGCGGCTGTCATGGCCGGCGGCCACTGCGGCGTCGACACAGGCGAGTACGCCCGTCTCGATGCCGCGCTGGCGGAACTTGCCTGACCGGGCGGGACGCGGGCATGACGCCCGCGTATAATGGCCGTCCATCCCCCGCACGGAGTTGCCCGATGAATGCAAGGTTTTCCACGTTGCCGCGCCTGCTCTGCGGTTTTCTTGCGTGTGTCCCGGTCACGGTACCTGCCGACACCATCACCATCGACCTGACCCACCCCATCCCCACCTTCGCCCCGAGCGCGGAGGATCCGATGAAGGCGGACTTGGCGCAGCCCTGGCTCGACTCGGTGCCGATTCCCACCTTCGGCGGGCAGACCGTGCTGTCGTTCGGGGAGTTTCCCGTCGGTGACGGCACGTTCGAAACCGGCACACTGGTGCTGGCCGAGCATCACGGCACCCACCTGGATACCCCGGGACATTTCATCAACAGCGCCGAGAGTATGGAAGAAGGCGGCACGCCGCCTGAACAGCGCCAGCTCGCCCATGATCTCGGCGCGGCGGACCTGATCGGCTCCGCGGTGCTGATCGACATCTCCGGCCGGGTGGACGCGGAGCTGGCGAAGAACGGTGGCACGCCGAGCGCTGATATCTCGGTCACCGATTTCTCCAATGCCTCCAACAATGTCGTCACCGCGGAGGATATCGATGCGGTGGCGGACCGGATCGACGACGGCGTGTGGCTCGTGCTGAACACCGGCTGGTCGCGATTCTTTTTTTCCGGCCCGGATTTCGTCGCGGATCCCTACATCAACGGCTTCAACCACCCGGGGATGAATCGCGAGGCGGTGGACCGGCTGATCGAGATCATGGATGAGAAGGGGGTGCTGATCAACGGCATCATCGCCGACAACATCGGTGTCGACTCCGGCCAGAGCGCGGTGGGCGACGACGACAAGTGGACGAATTCCTGGCATGCCCACGTGCGCCTGCTGCAACGCGGGGTGAAGCTCGTCGAGAACGCCGCCAACCTCGGCCAGCTCGCGATGGCGCCCGCGCCGGAAAACTGCACCATCGTGGTAGGCGCGCCGAAACATGTGCGTGGCACCGGCGGTACGTCGCGGGTGCTCGCGCTCTGCGACTCCTGACGCCGGAAAGCGGTCAGCCTTCGATGCGCTCGAGGGCGTAGCCCGCCAGTTCGCGCACCTCCGCGTCCGGGTCCCCGTTC
Source organism: Gammaproteobacteria bacterium (assembly GCA_030432755.1). GTDB lineage: Bacteria > Pseudomonadota > Gammaproteobacteria > Arenicellales > Poriferihabitantaceae > VYFG01. Next base: position 288,910 of record JAUILZ010000002.1, read on the forward strand.
CGGGCGCGTTCCAGCGCCGTGCGCGCCGCGGGATCTGCGAGATAGCCGAGCGACAGCGCGGCCGCGCGCCGCACCCTGGCGTCCGCGTCCGCCAGGGCCAATGCCAGCGGCGTCGCCGCGTCATCTTTCCCAAGCCGGCCCAGGACATCCGCCGCCTGGCGGCGCACCTCGGCATCGGAATCTTCCAGGGCGCGCACAAGCAGCGGCGTAAACGCCGCCGAACCGTTGACCCCCATGGAACGCAGGGCCACCGCGCGCAAGCGCGGATCGGGGCTGGCGAACGCCTCCTCGAGCGCCAGCGGCACCACCGGGTCGCTGGTGTAGCCGAGGCCGTAGATCGCCTGCCAGCGGGCGCGGTACACGCCCTCGGCCACCTGCAGTAGCGCCGGCCGGTCGCGGGACACCGGCGGCGGCCATGCCGCCACCGCGAACATCACCGCGCCGCGCTCCGGCGCGAGCGCGATCAGCGTACGCAGGTATTCGTTCACCAGCGCGAGGTCCACCACCGCGGCGGCAGGATCCGCCTCCAGCGCCTCGCGTGGCCGGCGATAGACGGATTTCAGCCGCGGCAGTCCGGCTTCCAGCAATAGACCGACATACCCCGGGTCGCCGCTTTCACGGATGATGCCCAGCGCCTGTATCTGGGCCAGCGGGTCCTCGCCCGCGAGGGCGGCGCGCAGCCCGGCGCCCGCCTCGGCGCTGCCGCTGGCGGCCAGCGCGATGAGCGCGAGGCGCCGGATCAACGGGTCAGCGGTTGCGGCATGGACCGCCTCCACCGGCGCCGCGGCCGCCTCGCCGCCGAGGCGGGCTACCGCCTTCAGCGCTTCCGCCAGAAGTGCCCGGTCGGTATCCGGCGCGAGGAAGGGCAGCACGGCTTCCAGCGCCGCCGGATTCCCCGTCTGTCCGAGCGCCCGCAGCACCGCGCCAGTGGGTACGCCGTCACTCGCGGCGAGGGGGGCCAGCGCCGCCACGGCACGTGCGTCGTCAAACGCCCCCAGGCTAGTGACCGCGGCGCGGCGTACGCCTGGCGAGGCATCCGCGAGGGCATCGATGGCGATGGTGATGGACTCCGGCGCCGGCAGGCCGCCCAGGGCTTCCGCGCAAGCGACCCGTACCGCCTCTACCGCTTCGTGCGCGAGGCACCGTTTGACGACGGGTAGCGCCGCGGCGTCGCCGATCCTGCCAAGTGCGGCGAAAGCCGACTGTCGCACCCGGGGTGCAGCTTCCTCGCGCGCGATCACGCCGGTGAGCGCATCCACCACGGACTCGCCGCCGTGATAACCGAGGGAATGGGCTGCCTGTTCGCGAATGGCCTCCGCGGGATGCTCCAGCGCCTCGATCAGGATGTCGGGGGAGATCGCGGTGTGCTCCCAGCCATTGGCGTGCACGCCAGGAGGCAGGAGCGCGCAAGCGAGGAGGCAGGCCGCGGTGACGAGCCGGGGGCGCACCGACCCCTTTCCGCCGTTACTTGTAGAACTGCCGGCGGGCAACGGAGAAGTCGGTCTTGTCGATCCAGTAGCGGGCCTGGCGGCCGATGGAAGCGCGCGCGATGCCGGTCACCTCGCCGTCTTCCACCATCGGCGTCAGCAGGGGCTGGAAATGGACCACATAGGCATCCGCCGTCTCGGCCAATCCGAACTTGTAGTGCTTCAGCGCGCGCGCCTCCTCCGGCAAATCGGGGGTTGCGCGGAAATCCGCCTGCGCCACCTGCCAGGCGCGCAGCCAGTTACCCGGCAGCATGCGGCGGTCGGCCTCCAGCCCGGTGAAATCCTCCTCGCCAACCGGTACGCAGCGATAGCCGTGGTCCAGGCCGCAGCCATCGGTGGCGATGGCGAACTCGCGCCCTGCCGCAACGGGATCATCCGACGATGCCACCGGTGAAATGCAGAGGGAAAGTGCCAGGACCGCCGCGCCGCGCCGGCTCATTGCACCGCCAGTGTGCCCGGCCCGCCGATAGTGATGACGCGTCCCCGGCTCACGTCGTGGAGCTTGAACTGCCCCTGGGGGGTGCCGAGATAGCCGTCGAGCCCGAACGTGATATCGGAAAGTAGATCCTGCGGGGAGAAGTTCTCGTTGTCGTAGCGCGGATCGAACGCCGCGTGAGTGTGATAGGTGGCGCTGGCCGCGCTATTCCCGGGTACCGCGCTATCCGGCGACGGCAGGGAGACGCTGGCGGGGCTACCCTGGACCGCCGCGGTGCTGGAGTAGCTGCCGTCGGCGCGGCGGTAGATGTAGCCGCCCCATTCCCGGTTCTGGGCGATAGAGCGTGGATTGACCTCGTCGAGTACCTGGCGAGCGGCCGCGTTCTGGGACTGGAAACGGGGCCGCGAATCGCCCTCGTTGCCGCCACCGGAACTGAGCGCCAGCGCCGCGCCTACCGCGCCTACGCCAATCAGTATCGGGACCGTCTTGCTCTTTTTCGCCGCTTCCGCATCCGCCGGATCGGCAGCGGTTTCCGCGGCGCGCAGGATGCCGCCACCGGCCAGGCGATAGCCGAGGCTGAATACCACGCGGTTGTCGTTGGCGACGTCGTAGAGCGGGTTGCGGCTCTGCTCGACCCGCATCGAGAGTGTCTTGCCGCCACGCGTACGGGTGGCAAGGGTCAACGCGGACCATGTGGCGTCATTTTCCGCCGCCATGTGCTGGAGTGTCATCGCCAGCGGCCCCAGCCGTGTGCCGAGTCCCAGGGCGCGTCCCGCGCGCTCACCGTCCGAGGCCACCTCCAGCAGGGTCAGGCTGTGCGCGCCGAGACCGAGATCGAACTGGGAAACTTCCCGCGTCTCGAGGCCGGCGGCGCGTACCGAGGCCCGGGTCAGCGCGACGCGGCTGTCCGCGCCCGGGCGCCACGAAAATTGGAGGCCGTCGAAGTCATAGTCGTGCCGGAAGCCGCCGTGAAACTGGTAGTGCCCCGCGCCCGACCAGGCATGGGCCGCATCGCTCACGCTGTCGCCGTCGCCGCTGAACGCGCCGACCCCGAAACTGCCCACCTCGATACCCGCCTCGCGCAATTGCTGGCGTTCGCCCCGGGCCGCGCCCCAGCGCAGCAACATCTCCCCCTGTCGGCGCGTCATCGCGAAAGTCGCGCGGCGCAGATCCCCGGACTCGTCCACGTGGGACAACGGCGCCCCACCGGTAGGTGGCGCGTGCTCGAACCAGAAGCCCCCCTGCAGGGTGCCGGCGGAAAGGTCAAGGTAGCCGGTGTCCCGAACCAGGCGGTCGTCCTCATAGGCGCCGGCATCCAGCGCGGTGAAACCCATTACCAAGCCCAGCAGGCCTGCTCCCGTACCGCGCGCGCTACCCTTCCACATTGACCCGAATCTCAACCGTTGTTTGCCGGCGGCCATTCTAACCACCCCGCCCGAGAGCCGCCACAGTTCATCACGCCGCCGCGGGGGCGGGAGCGCGCAGCCGCTGCACCCCGTTTTCATAGATGAGCAGGAGCGATGGCACCAGGAACAGCACCAGCAGCGTGGCAAAGGCGAGGCCGAACGCCATACTGGTGGCCATGGGGATGAGGAAACGCGCCTGGAGAGAGGTCTCGAACAGGAGCGGCGTCAGACCGGCGATGGTGGTAAGAGAGGTCAGCAGCACCGCCCTGAGGCGCTGGCAGGCTGCCTCCACCACCGCCGCCGCCGGCGTCATGCCGCGCTGGCGGAGGTCGCGGTAGAACACCACCAGGATGATGGAGTCGTTGACCACGATGCCCGCGAGACCGAAGAAACCAAACAGGGACAGCAGGGTAAGGTCGAGCCCCATGAGCACATGGCCCCAGAGCGCGCCCACGAGGCCGAAGGGGATGATGAACATCACCACCAGCGGCCAGCCGTAGGAGCCGAACACCCAGGACAGCACGAGGTAGATCAGGCTGAGGGCGAGGATCAGGCCGAGGCGCATGTCGCCGAGGGTCTCGCGCTGGTCCGCCTGGCGACCCTCGAAACTGTAGCGCACGCCGTACTGGCCGGCGAGCTCCGGGAGCACGGTCTCCTCCAGCTCGGCGCGTATCGCGTTGGCATTGTTGACCCCGGGATCGACGTCGCCGATCACCGTGACCGCCAGCTGGCCGCCGGAGTGGCGGATGGTCTCGAAGCCGCGTTCGAGGCGGATGTCGGCCAGGTTGCCGATGGGCTCGGTACCGCCGGATGGCAGCACGATGTCGAGTTCGCCGAGGCTCGCGACGGTATTGCGTTCGGCTTCCGGCAGCGAGACGCGGACCTCGATGTCGTCGAATCCGTCGGAAAGTTCCTGCACCTTGACCCCGTCATAGGCCGCGCGCAGCTGGGCCGATACTTCCCGCACGTCGAGACCCAGTGCCTGGGCGGTAGGGGTCAGCTCGAGCACCATCTGCTCGCGCCCGTAGGGCGCGTCGTCCTCGACCCCGGAGACGCCCGGAATCTGGCGCAGCACCTCGGCGAGGCGCACCGCCACTTCCTTCACCCGGGCGATGCTGTCGCCGACCAGGCGGATATCGATCTCGCTCCCGGGCGGCCCCGCCCGCGGCTCGCCGATGCTGAGCGTCTCCCGGCCGGGTACCGGCGGCAGCTTCCCGCGCCAGGCTTTCAGGATGTCGCGGTTGCGCACGTCGCGCCGGTCGGGATCCACCAGCTCCACCCGCAGGCTGCCGAAATGATCGCCGCTGCTGCGCGACTCGCCTTCCTGGGTGCCGTGGCGGCGTAGCACCAGGTTGACGAACGGTTCTCCCAGTTCCGCCTCCACTTCCGCCAGGGCATCCTCCATCACCGTCAGGTAGTCGTCCACCACCCGGGCCGGCGTGCCGGAGACGAAGGCGACGTTGGCGAAGATCCGGTCCGCCTCGGCGGTGGGAAAGAACTGGAACGCGATGCGCCCCGAGGCGAACCAGCCCACGGTGGCGAGCAACACCGCGATGGCGAGCGCCAGGGTGGTCCAGCGGAACGCCACGGCGCCCTCGAGGAGCGGCCGGAACAGGCGTTCGCGGAAGCCGTTGAAGCCGGCGTCCAGCGCGCTCCGCAGCCGCCCCGGGTTCCTGCGCCGAATGCGGCGAAACGAATGGGTGAGATGCCCCGGCAGTACGAGGAAACATTCCACCAGCGAGGCGAAGATGATGCAGATCACAACAACCGGAATCGCCTGCAGGATCGCGCCCATGATGCCACCGATCAGGATCAGCGGGAAGAACGATGCCACCGTGGTGAGCGACGAGGAAATCACCGGCCCCAGCATCCGCCTCGCCGCGCGCTCCGAGGCGTTGTGCGGATCGTCGCCGCTGCTGTACTGGCTCATCGCCTCCTCACCTACCACGATGGCGTCGTCAACGATGATGCCAAGCGCCATGATGAGGCCGAACAGGCTCACCATGTTGATGGAACCGCCGATGGCGTAGAGCATCGCGAGGGCGGCCATGAACGACACCGGGATGCCCACCGCGACCCAGAACGCCACCCGCCCGTGGAGGAACAGGAACAGGATCAACAGCACCAGCGCGAGGCCGCCGACACCGTTCTTGACCAGCAGGTTGATGCGGTCCTGGAGCAGCTCCCACTGCTGGCTGAAGGGTACGATCTCCACTCCCGGCGGCAACGTGGGACGGGTGTCCTCGACCCATTGCATGAGGATGCGCGCCGCCTCCAGGCTGTCGCTGTTCTCGGTACGGTTGAGGCTCAGTTCCACCGCCGGCATGCCCCGGTAGCTGATGGTCACCTGGTTGTCGAGGGGCTTGCGCCCGATCTCGCCGATGTCGCCCAGCGTCACCAGCCGCCCCTGCTCCGTGGCCACCACCGGGATCGATTCGAAATCGAGCCCGGATTCCCGTCGCTCGCGGAAACGGAGCTGGCGCGAGGTCTCGCCGCGGCCGATGATGCCCACCGGGTCGTCCCGCGACCAGGCGGAAACACGGCGGCCGATGTCATCCAGCGACAGGCCAAGTTCGCGCAGCCGGCGCGAGGGGATCTCGATCGCGATCTGTTCCGCGGGCAGTCCGCTGATGAAGATCTTGGCGATGCCGCGGTCCAGCAGTTCCTGCTCGAAGCGGTTCACCAGCGGGCGGAGCTGATCGAGATCGGGGCCGCCGGTGACCAGCACCTTGCCGACGTCCTCGTAGCGGATCACCTTGCTGACCACCGGCGTCTCGGCGCCCTCGGGCAGGTTCTGCACCTGGTCGACGTACTGCTTGACCTGGTCCACGGCGAGGCCCATGTCGGTCCCTTCCTCGAACTCCAGGGTCACCGAGGAGACACCCTCGGCGGAGGTGGAGGTCATCTGCTTGACGAAGTCCACGTCGCGCAGCGCTTGCTCGAGGGAGGTGGTGACGAGTTCCTCCACGTCCTCCGCGCTCGCACCGCTCCACACCACGCGCACGGTGGCGTAGTCGATGTTGAAGGTGGGGAAGAACTGGGTATTGAGCTGCCTGAGCGCCCACACGCCCGCTAGCAGCATCATCACCATCAGCAGGTTCGCCGCAACCGGGTGGTTGGCGAACAGGCCGATGAGACCGCCGCGCCCGCCCGCGGACGGCGGCCCTGGCGGTGTATCACTCATTGTCGCCCTTTATCCGCACCGCCAGCCCGTCGATGGCCTGTGGCAGGCGCGAGACCAGCACCCGGTCGCCGGCGCCGAACGCCGATCCGTCGAGCAACAAAACCTGGTTACCCTCCTCGTCGCGGCGCTGGCCGAGGCGCGTCACCGACACCCCCTCGAGCCTGCCGTCCACCACCCGATAGACCCGGTTGTCACCGTAGAGCGCATCGGTGGTCATGGCGACCACGCCCTCCAGTGGCGGCAGCTCGAGATGGACCTCCACCGTGGTGCCGAGGGCCGGAAGGTCGCCCTCGGTCCCACGGAAGAACACGTCCACCCCGCCCTGCCCCTGGGCGACACTGGCGGCCAGGCGGTCGAGCACGAGATCGATATCGGCGCCGTTCCTCTTCACCGTTGCGTGTACCGGGATGTCACGGTTCACCGCATCCGCGAGGGTGGGCACGTTGCGGCTCGGCACCTGGGCGCGGACCTCGAGGTTGTGGCTGTCGTAGAGCCGCACCAGCGGCGTACCCTGGGAAGTGCGATCCCCCGGCGATACCAGGACTTCGATCACCCGCCCGCTGTAGGGCGCGCGCACCACGGTACGCTCCAGGTCCCGCAATGCCTGGTCGAGAGCGGCCTCGGCATTGTCCAGGCGGGCGCGCCAGAGTTTCTGGCGCGAGGCGTAGTCGTTGATCTTCAGCTCGCGTTGGGTGATGGCGAGCAGTTGCTGCTCTTCCGCCTGCAGGGCATCGTCCAGCGTCGCCTCGGTGCCCGCACGGGAGCTCGCCAGGGTACGCGCGCGTTCCACCGCCTTTCGCGTCAGCGCGAGCAGGGCCTGCTCGCGGCCCAGGGCCTCCCGGTCCGCGTCGTAGGCAAGGCGGTCGCTTTCGATCTGGGCCTCGAGCTCGGCGATGCTTGCCTTGCGCTGCAGGATCTGCAGGGCAACGTCGGCGTCGTCGAGGCGCACCAGGACGTCGCCCACGGCCACCCTGTCGCCTTCGCGCACCGCGACTTCGATCACGTCGGCGGAGATCCCCGCGCTGAGTTCGCTGTTGCTGGGCGCCTCGACGCGGCCGAACAGCGTGAGCTGGGGCGCCAGCGTGCTCGGTGCGATTTCCACCGCCGAAACCACCGGCGGGCGCACCTCGGAGGGAATCGGCGCCACCTCCATCCGGTTCGCGCGGAGGTACTGAAACAGCCCGACCCCGAGGGCCAGCACCAACAGCGGCAATATGAACTTGAGCACACGCATGACGTGGGATTCAGGCAGGATCGGGTGACGGGATGCGGGGTATTATAGAAGCGGCGCGTCGCCGCCACGTGATGCAAACCGCGGCTTTACCCGAATTTACACACCCTAGACCCGAATATTTCACCAGCGGAATCTTGGACCAGCAAATCCTGCACGACTATTTCCGCGCCCATGCCGATACGGCCAGTATCCAGCTGGTCGGACCGCTCGCGGAGGCGGGCCTCGAGCTCAGCGAACCGGTCATCTTCGTCGACGGCGGCGCGCGGCTCAGACGGGGCGCGGAGGGCATCGCCGTCGGCGACGGCGACTCGTTTTCCGGCGAACTCGACCACCTCCTCGATACCGCGAAGGACTTCTCCGACCTCGCCTTCGCCCTCTCGCTGGTTCCGGAGGGATTCAACGAGATCGAACTGCACGGCTTCCTCGGCGGCCGGCGCGACCACGAACTCCTGAACCTGGGCGAATGCCATCACTTTCTCACGAGGCGCACCCAATCCACGCGCCTTCGGCTGGACAACACCCTTGAGGCTTTCAGCGCCGGACATTGGCGATTTCATCGCCAGGGCCTGTTCAGCCTCGTGACGTTCGCCCCTGCGCTGGTGGCCCTCTCCGGCGACTGCCGCTACCCGATCCCCCCGGGCACCACGGTGCAGCCGGTGAGCTCCTTTGGCCTCAGCAACGAGGGTCACGGCGAGATCCGCCTGGAAGCCGACGGCCCCGTGTTCATCATCCGGACTGCCGGCGAAGGCGACTGATTGCCGGCGCGTATAGCGCCGGCAGGTCGTGGTTACATCACCTCGATCACGATCTCGTGGATCGTGCCGGTGAACTTCGTCTCCTCCGGGCCGTAGCCGATGCCCTGGGCGACCGGGGTCTGGTTGTCGAGGCCGACGTCGGCGGTTTCGTCCGCGGAGAACACGTTGGGCTGGGTGCGGCCGATCCGGCTCTCGGCGACCTGTTCGCCGTTCACCGAGATGGTGGCGGTACCGCCCTTGCCGAGTCCGCCGCCATCGTAGGCGAAGTCAAGCACCACGGTCGCCGGACCCGCGGGCAGCGGGTCCGGACCCTCGACCACGAACCGTTCCAGGCCGAGGAAGTTGTACTCGTAGGCGGGCCTGCCCTCGCGGACGTGCAGCGACCAGCCGCCGTAACGGCTGCCCTGCACCAGCAGCGCGCCCGAGGCGCCGCCCTCGGGTATCTCGATCTCGGCGGTGATCTTCATGGAGCGGTTCTTCACGTTGATGAAGGTGTTCTCCAGCATGCCGTTCATGCCCTCGTAGAGCGTGAGCGAGGTGCGGTCGCCGATGAGGTCGGGCCGTCCCGCGAGCGCCGGGTTGGTCCGCTCGATGAGACGGTCGTCGATGGGGAACACGTGATACTTCGCCGCCTCGGTCATGAACAGCGCCTGCATCTCCGCGAGTTTTTCCGGATGTTCAGAGGCCAGGTTATTCGCAAGACTGAAATCCTCTTGCACGTGGTAGAGGTCCCAGACATCGTCCTCGAGGGGTTTTCGTTTGCCGGAGGAGTCCCACGGGGCATAGTGGACCGTGCGCGCGAGCCAGCCGTCGCGGTAGATGGCGCGGTTGCCGAAGATCTCGAAATACTGCGTCGTGTGACGCTCGGGCGCGTCGGCATCGTTGAAGGTGTAGAGCAGGCTGGTGCCCTCGATCGGCACCTGGGGAATGCCGTTGACCATCCTGGGCTCCGGCAGCGAGGCGGCCTCGAGCACCGTCGGCGCGACGTCGATGACATGGCCGAACTGGCTGCGCATGCCGCCGCCCTTCTCGATGCCGGCTGGCCAGCGGACCACCATGCCGTTGCGCGTGCCGCCGAAATCGGAGGCCACCTGCTTGGTCCACTTGAAAGGCGCGTCGAACGCGATCGCCCAGCCCGCGGACATGTGGGGGAAGGTGTCCGGGCTGCCCCACTTGTCGATCAGGGGGAGGAGGTCCTCGACCTTTTCCTGGACGCCGTTGAAGTAGGTCATCTCGTTGAACATGCCGACCATGCCGCCCTCGGCGCTGGTGCCGTTGTCACCGGCGATGTAGATGATCATCGTATTGTCGGTCTCGCCGATATCGTCCACCGCCTGGACCAGCCGGCCGATGTTGTGATCGGTGTGTGCGACGAAGCCGGCAAACACCTCGGCCTGGCGGCGGAACAGGGTCTTGTGATCCTCGGGCAGGTCGTCCCAGGCCGCGATATCTTCAGGCCGGGGTGGCAGCATGGTGTTTTCCGGGATGATGCCCTGGGACTTCTGCCGCTCGTAGGACGCCTCGCGTACCGCGTCCCATCCATTGTCGAACTGGCCGTGATACTTCTCGATCCAGTCCTTCGGCACGTGGTGGGGCGCATGTGTCGCGCCGGTGGCGAAATAGATAAAGAACGGCTTGTCCGGCGTCATCGACTGCTGCGCCTTCATCCAGTTGATGGCCTGGTTCGTCATGTCCTCGGTGAAATGGTAGCCCTCGGTATGCGGCGGGTTGATGCGGCGAACACCGTCGAAGATCAACGGTGACCACTGGTCCGTCTCGCCACCAATGAAGCCATAGAACTTGTCGAAGCCCTGGTGGATGGGCCAGCGGTCGAAGGGTCCGGATACGCTGGTCTCCCAGGCGGCGGTTTCATGCCACTTGCCGAAGGCGCCCGTACTGTAGCCATTCAGGCGCAGCATCTCCGCCAGCGGCGCCACGCGGTTGGGAATCGCGCCGGTGTTACCGGGATAGGCGGTGGCGGTCTCCATGATCGAACCGGTGTTGTTGGTATGGTGGTTGCGTCCGCTCTTGAGCGCCACCCGCGTGGGCGAACAGAGCGCGGTGGTATGGAAGTTGTTGTAGCGCAGCCCTTCCTGTGCGAGTTGGTCCAGGGTCGGCGTCGAGATCGGCCCGCCAAACGTCGTCGTCGCGCCGAATCCCAGGTCGTCAATCAGGACGATGATGACGTTGGGCGCGCCCTCCGGCGCCTTCACCTCGAAGCGTGGCGGCGGCTGGGTGTTGCGCACGTCCATCTCGGTGTAGGTCGGCGGGATCGGGTCGGCGATCGGCAGGACCGTGCGATCGAGAGCCGGGGCTGATTGCGCCGCCGCGATGCGGGTCAGCGCGACAAAAATCGCCGCGGCGCCGAAGGTGGTGTGGTGGAACGATCCAAACATCCTGAGTCTCCCGTTATTCGTTGTTGAGATATCCGGGCCAGTTTACTACTCCCGGGAACGCTCCTGCCATAGCTCGTGCGCGGCCCGGTCGAGCACCAGGCAGACGACACTGGTCGTCAGGTCGAGCACCAGCACGACGTTTCCATCCGGCCGGATCGCCGAAACCGGGCGACCATTCCGGGTCCCCGGATAGCAGGAAAACGAACCCTGGCGGGCTTGCCCGGGCCGTATGGCGGCCCCCAACATGGTGCGCTTATGTCAGTTGTACCTTGAGAATGGTTGGACGCGGGTTCTTGATATTTCCCGTCTTCGATGCGACAACACATGCCATGACCGACCTGTTCGATTTCCGCCCGCCGGCGCGCGACTACGCGGTGATGGGCAATCCCGTCGCTCACAGCAAGTCGCCGCGTATCCATGAAATGTTCGCGCAACAGTGTGACATCACCCTTACATACGACCGGATCCAGGTCGATATCGGGGGTTTCGACCAGGCGGTGAGCCATTTTGCCGCCCATGGCGGCGCCGGGCTGAACATCACCGTGCCGTTCAAGGTGGAAGCCTGGGAACTGTGCCAGCGAGCGGGGAATTCGCTGTCCGATCGCGCGCGACTCGCCGAAGCGGTCAATACCCTGGCGTTCTCGCGGGACGATGGTGTAGCCGGTGACAACACCGACGGCATTGGCATGGTGCGCGACATCGAGGTCAACCTGGACTGCCCGCTCGCCGGCCGGCGGGTGCTGGTGATCGGCGCCGGCGGCGCGGTGCGCGGTGTGCTCGGGCCGCTGCTCGAACGCGGGCCGGCGTCGCTCCATGTCGTCAACCGCACCGCCGATCGAGCCTCCACGCTGGCGGCGCGTTTCGCCGCCGGCTCCGGGATAGCGGTAACGGGCGGCGCCCTGGAATCCGCATTGGGTGCCTACGACGTGGTGATCAACGGCACCGCGGCGAGCCTGGGGGGCGAACTCCCCGGGGTAAACGCCGGCTGCATCGGTAGTGGCACCCTCGCCTACGACATGATGTATGGTGATGCGCCAACAGCCTTCCTGTGCTGGGCGCTCGACCAGGGCGCGGCGCGGGCGGGCGACGGCCTCGGCATGCTGGTGGAACAGGCCGCCGAGTCCTTCAACATCTGGCACGGGGTCCGCCCGGATACCGCGCCGGTCATTGCGGCGCTGCGCGCCGGCTGACACGAACATGGCAACCAGACTCGACAATACCCTGGTGATCGCGATCTCCTCGCGCGCCCTGTTCGACCTCGCCGACAGTCACCGGGTGTTCATGGAAGAGGGCATCGAGGCCTACTGCCGCTACCAGATCGCGCACGAGAACGACCCCCTGGAGACCGGCGTCGCCTATCCCATGGTGCGCAAGTTCCTCGCGCTCAACAGGGACCACGCACAGCAGGTGGAGATCGTGCTGCTGTCGCGCAACAGCGCCGATACCGGACTCAGGATTTTCAACTCCATCGAGCACTACGAACTCGGCATCAGCCGCGCCGCGTTCACCGGCGGCGAATCTCCGTGGCGCTACCTCAAACCCTTCGGCGCGGAGCTGTTTCTCTCGGCGGATCCCGACGACGTGCGCCGCGCGCTGGAATCGGGCATCGCCGCCGCCACCATCCTGCCCTCGCGGGTGGAAAACACCGACAGTGAGCGGCTCAAGATCGCCTTCGACGGCGACGCGGTGTTGTTCTCCGACGCCGCGGAGCAGGTGTACCAGTCCGAGGGCCTCGCGCGCTTCTCCGCCTCGGAGAAGAAGGCGGCCAACGAGCCGCTACCCGGCGGACCGTTCAAGCCGGTGCTGGCGGCGTTGCACCGCATCCAGAGCGCCTACCCCTCCGATGGTTCACCGATCCGCACCGCGCTCATCACCGCGCGCGCGGCGCCGGCCCACGAGCGCGTGATCCGTACCCTGCGGGCCTGGGACATCCGCATCGACGAGAGCTATTTTCTCGGCGGCGTCGACAAGGGAGAGTTCCTGCGCACCTTCGGCGCGGACATCTTCTTCGACGACCAGAGCGGCCACTGCGACTCCGCGCGCCAGTTCGTGCCCACCGGTCACGTGCCCCACGGGGTATCCAATTCCTGAACCTCGCTTACACAATTCACACGCGAAATACGAGGAACAGGAACGGGCCAACGTGGAACTCCTTCAGGAGTTGGCCACAAGCAAAAAACCGCTCAGCACCAGGGTCAACAGGGAGCTGAGCGCTCTCGCATGATTCCATCGCGTCCAGTGCGCAAGATAGTGCGGCCAAAGCTCGTCGCTATTGGCGCGGCCTCCATTCACGCTGGCCAGCTGATTGTTCGGCGGCACGTTGAACACCACCGTGCAGACAAACATGCCTGCGACGTAGAGCACGCTGGTCAGCACCAGAAGCCAGCGGTTCGCCAGGCCCACGTCGAATACCGCGATTGTCCCGAGAATGGTATAGAGGAGCGTCGACCCGAAAAATACGACCATGAAGGCCGAGCGAAGGATGACCCTGTTGATGCTGTTCATGGCCTCCGCGCCCCTGGCGCTACCCATCTCCGCAAAGGCGGCCATGATGAAACAGGAGAACGCGAAGTAGACGCCGGCCATCAGGGCGGCGCCGGTTGCCGCGATGGCCAACATCGAGGTGATCATCGTTCCGTACATCATGCTCTCCCGGTATCCGGATCGCGACGGACCGCCATGATCGCCAGGCAAAGAAGGCCAAGCGCGCCCTCGAGCACCGCCGCCTGGACCAGGCCTTCGGCCGGCATGCCGTCGACACCCATACTCAGGGCCCTTGACGCCGCATAGGACAGGTAGACCAGCGCGGCGAGCCATGTCGCCGGATCGGACAGGCTGCGCCGAAAACCGCCAGCGACGACAAAAGCCCCGGCTCCCAGCAACAGGACGGCCGGCGCCTTGAGCTCGTTCAGCAGGCTCACGTTTTCGCCAGGGTAAATGTCGTTGGACGCGAAAAATGCGTGCGGTGAAACCAGTATGAATACGCCCACCGCGACCAGTATCGCTCCCGCGATGAACAGGAGCGCCCTCTGGGTTTTCAGTAGTGTCTCGTTCATGCGAACTCTCCGGATCAGTGATTTCCTGGTGGATTCCTTCAGGAGATTTCCCGCAGACCCTGACGATCCCATGCGCCGCTCTTCACGACCCTGGCGACATACGCATCGAAATCGGTTGCGGGGCGACCGAGAGCCTCCTGGACTCCTGACACCGGTATTGCGTTCCTGCCGTCGAACACCACGGTGAAGAGTTCATGCATCAGCCATAGCAGCGGCTCCGGTGCGCCTTCGTCGCGCATGCCGTCGATAAACCGCTCGACGGGTACCTGCGTGTATTTCACCGGGTAACCGGTCGCCTTCGAAATGGCCGCCACGCACTGTGCAAATGTCATCGCACGCGGGCCGCTGACCTCAAAAACCCTGTTGCGCAGTTCGGGCCGAGTCAGCGCGGCGACCGCCACATCGGCAATGTCATCTACATCCACGAACGGCTCCACGGTATCCCCCGCAGGCAACCGGAGTTCACCCCCGAGGATGCCCTCGACCATGAAGCTCTCGCTGAAGTTCTGCATGAACCAGTTGGCGCGGACGATGTTCCAGTCCAGCCCGCACTCCTGCAGCGCGATCTCCGCGCGACGGGCGCCGTCTTCTCCACGACCGGAAAGCAGTACCAGGTGTTCCAGACCGAGCTCCACCGCCAGTGCGACGAAATCCCGGATGGCCTGCTCCGCCGCGGGAATCGCGAGATCGGGATGGAAGGTGATATAGGCGGACCGGGTGTTTTCCATGGCGGCGCGCCAGGTGTCCTGGTCTTCCCAGTCGAATGCGGGCGATGTCGACCGGGATACCCCGCGCGTGTCGAGGCCCATTTCCTTCAGTCTCTGTTCGACACGCCAGCCCGTCTTTGCATTTTTTCCAACAATCAGAATCGGTGAGTCTTTCATGAATTTCAGTCTCCTGTTCAGGTTTGTGAGTGTCCCGGCGAGGCTTCGCTCGCCACGTGAACGCATTCTCATCGATCGAAACTGGATTTATAATCACATTTTGTCCATTAAAATTATCTGATCGTCCAATACCAGGAATGTCGTCCCGCTCCGAATTCCAGACACCCCGGATCGACCCGAAGCTCCCTCCGAGCGACGACTCCATTGGCGAGGTGCTGCAATTACTGCGGTTCACCGGCGTGCTTTACTGCAATGCCGAACTCACCGACCCCTGGGGAATTGAAATTCCCGAACTCCCCGGGGTGATGAACGTAGAGGTAGTGACCTCGGGGCACTGCTGGCTCGAGATCGAAGGCGAAGAGCCGCTGTTTCTGCCCCAGGGAAGCCTGGTACTCATACCTCACGGCCAGCGTCACAAGCTGCGTGGCAACCCGGGGGACAGGACCACGTCACTCGAAGCCATACCCGTCGAACGTATTGGCGACCGTATCGAGTCCATGCGATTCGGCGGCGGGGGCCGCATGACCAACGTGACCTACTTTGGCGTCCGCTTTGATCCCTACCTCGCCGACCGGTTGCTGCGCATGCTGCCGACGATCCTTCACCTGCGCACTCACGAGGATGACAATGGCTGGTTGCATGGCACGATCCGTTTCATCGCGCTGGAGGCAAAACAGCGGTTGCCCGGCAGCGAGACCGTGATCACCCGGCTTGCCGACGTGCTGGTCATCCAGGCCATCCGTACCTGGATAGAGAGCGTGCGGGACAAGCACCGGGGATGGATCGCGGCATTGCAGGATCGACAGATCGGTCGGGCGATGTCGCTTATGCACCGCCATCCCGAACTCGACTGGCGCGTCGAATCCCTGGCGAAGGAGGTCGGCATGTCCCGCTCGGGATTCTCCGCCCGCTTCACCTCGCTCGTCGGAGAACCGGCGCTCACCTACCTGACGAGCCTCAGGATGCAGATCGCTTACCGGGAGCTACGCAATACCTCCGACACGCTCGCGCAGATCGCCGAACGCGTCGGCTACCAGTCGGAGCCCGCCTTCAACAGGGCATTCAAACGGGTGTTGGGTGTGCCACCTGGAAGAATACGCAAGGGACCCCAGGGGGACACGATACGCGTCTGAGCGCTCTCTCCGAGGGACTGCCACGGTCATGCCGGCGCCCGGGCGTGACTGGGAGAAATCAACTAGCGTTTCAGTGACCCGTCGGCGCCTGCCGTGGATCGTCGGCGACGGCCCCCGGTGAGATCGATGCGAGCTCGCGCTCAAGCCGCTGCTCCACCGCCGCGCGCGGTCGCGACAGCCCCGCGAGCAGGCTGTACAGCACCGGCGTCAGGAACAGCGTCAGCACGGTGGCGACGCCGAGCCCGCCGATGATGACCACGCCGATGGTGGTGCGCGCCTCGGCGCCGGCGCCGGTGGCGATGGCCAGTGGCACCGCGCCGAGGATGGTGGCGATGGCGGTCATCAGGATCGGCCTGAGGCGCAGCGTCGCGGCCTCGATGACCGCGTCGCGAACCTCGTAGCCCTCGTCCCGCAACTGGTTCGCGAACTCGACGATCAGGATACCGTTCTTCGCCATCAAGCCGATGAGCAGGATGATGCCTATCTGGCTATAGAGATTCAGCGTCTGGTCCATCAGCGCCAGGGTGTAGATCGTTCCTGCAATCGCCAGCGGTACGCTGAGCATGATGATCAGCGGATGTATCCAGCTCTCGAACTGCGCGGCCAGCACCAGGAACACAATCAGCAGCGCCAGCAGGAAGGTCACCGCGACGCCGCTGGAGGTCTCGAGGTATTGCTGGGACTGGCCGCTGAAGCCGATGAACGCCTCGGCGGGCAGCGACTCGGCGGCGCTGTCGACCATGTACTGGATTGCGGTGCCAAGATCGTAGCCTTCCGCGAGCGCAGACTCGATGGTGATCGACGGCAGCCGGTTGTAGCGCCTGAGTGACGCCGCCGCGGCGGTCTCCGTGGTGTCGATCAGGGCCGCCATCGGCACCAGGGTGCTGCCGTCGCCGGCGCGCACGAAGATGTTGGAAATGTCGTTCGGCGTGCGCCGGTCCTCGGGCTTGGCCTGCACGATCACCGGGTACTCGCGGCCGCGGTCGACGTAGTCGGTGATCTCCCGCGACGCCAGCATGGTCTGCAGGGTGGCGGCGACGGTTTCCACCGGGATGCCGAGGTCGTCGGCTCGAATCCGGTTCACCGCGAGATTGATCTGCGGCTGGTTCTGTTCGAAGTCCACCTGGGCGTTGCGCAGGTTGGGGTTCTCGCGGGCGCGCTCCAGCAGTGTCTGCGCCCACTCCTTGACGCTTTCGAAATCCGGGCCGCTGACCACCACCCGGAGTGGCGTCGAGGAACCGCGCAGGCCGAGCCCGGCGGGCGCCGCCGGGTAACCGCGGGCGCCCGGCAACTCGGTGATCGCCGGCGCGATGTCGGTGATGATCTCGCCGGCGCTGCGCTCGCGATCCTTCCAGTCCGCCAGCCTGAGGACCACGAACGCGCGGTATGGCCGGCCCCAGCTACCCACGATGGAGAACAGGCTGGTGACCTCGCCACTTTCAACCAGCGGCGTAAGGATCTTCTCGACCTCGCGCGTCTGCGCATCGGTGAACTCGACGTTGGAGCCCTGGGGCGTGGTGAGCGGAACGAACAGCACGCCGCGATCCTCGCGCGGGGTCAGTTCACTGGGCAGGTTCTGGAACACCACGAACGCGCCCGCCGAGTACACCAGCGCCAGCACGATGACGATCAGCGGCACCGACAGGGCGCCCTTGAGCAGCCGCGAATACGCCGACGTCAGGCGCGCCATCGGACCGCGCGTGGAATGCCCGGCGCCATTGCCGAAAGCAGGTTTGAGCACCTTCGACGACAACGCGGGGCAGGCCGACAACGCCACGAACAAGGAGATCGCCACCGAGCTCGCCATGACAAAGCCGAATTCGGTGAACAGGCGCCCGGCGGCGCCCTCGAGGAAGGATATCGGCACGAATACCGAGATCAGCGTGATCGACGTGGCGACCACCGCGAAGGTGACCTGGCGCGACCCGAGCACGCTGGCCACCAGCGGCGTCTCGCCGGCGTCGATACGGCGCTGGATGTTTTCGATGACGATGATCGCGTCGTCCACCACCAGGCCGATGGCCAGCACCAGCGCCAGCAGGGTAAGCACGTTGATGGAGAACCCGAGCGCGTAGATCAGGGCGAAGCAGCCGACCACCGACACCGGGATGGCGATCGCCGGGATCAGGGTCGCCCGGAACGACATCAGGAACAGCAGGATGACGAGCAGGACGAGCGTCAGCGAGATGCCGAGCGCGATGCCCACCTCGCGGATCGAAGAGGCGATGAAGATCGCGTCGTCGGAACCGATCAGGATCTGCATGCCCTCGGGCAGGATCGGCTCGATACGCTCGATCTCGGCGCGGATCGCGCTCGAGATCGCCATGGTATTGGCCTGGGACTGGCGCGCGATGGCGAGGCCGATGGCTGTGCGCCCGTTGTTGCGCACGAACGTCTCGTTGCTCTCCACGCCCGGTTCGACCTGAGCCACGTCAGCCAGCCTCACCGGGTAGCCGGCGACGCGATCGACGACGATACGCCGGAACTGCTCGACCTCGCTCAGGCGGCTGTCGATGCGCACCGTGAAGAGGCGCGTTGATGACTCGATCTCGCCGCTCGGCAGTTCGACGTTGTTGCGCCTGAGGGCGTTCTCGATATCGGCCACCGTCAGGTTGCGCGCCGCCATGGCGCGGCGGTCCAGCCAGATGCGGATCGCCTGGCGGCGTTCGCCGTAGGTTCTGATCGAGGAGATGCCGTCCAGGGTCGAGAAGCGATCGATGACGTAGCGGTCGACGTAGTCGGTGACTTCGGCGGGCGTCATGCGGTCGGAGACCACCGCGAGACGCATCACCGGGTCGGCGTCGCTGTCGCTCTTCACCACCTGCGGTTCATCGACGCCGTCCGGAAGGTTGCCGCGCACCCGGCCGACCGCGTCGCGCACGTCGTTGGCCGCCTGGTCAATGTCACGGCCAATATCGAACTCGATCACCACCTGACTGCGGTCGCGTCGGCTCTCCGAGCTGATCGTCTTGACGCCACTGACGCCGGAGATGGCGCCCTCGATCACCTCGGTGATGTCGGTATCGATGATTTCCGGGGCCGCGCCGGTGTAGTTGGTAGTGACGGTGACTACCGCGGCGTCGACGTCGGGAAGCTCGCGTACCGGCAACTGCAGCAGCGCGGCGAATCCGAACACCACGATCAGCAGGCTCACCACCGCCGCGAATACCGGCCGGCGGATGGAAAGCTCGGACAGTGTCATGCGCTCGGCACTTCGACGGGTTCGCGTTCGCCCAGCACGCGTATCGGCGCGCCGTCACGCAGTCGCTGGACGCCACGCACGACCACGCGCTCACCCTCGTCCAGGCCGCTGACCACCTCCACCGAGCCGAGCGTCCGCTGGCCCAGGGACACGTTACGCCGGGTGACGCGCTCCTCGCCGTCGGCCACCCAGACGTAGGTCGACTCACCCTCGGCGACCACGGCCTCCTCGGGCACCAGCAGCGCATCGCGCACGTCGAGCACCACGGTCAGGTGAATGAACATCCCGGCCGGCAGCACCTGGTCCTCGTTGGGGATGCGCGCACGCAGCTTGAACGCGCGACCGACCGGGTCGACGCGGGTGTCGATGGACAGTATTTCGCCGGAAAAGTCGCGGTCGGGGAACGCGGCGGCGTCCGCGGACACCTCCAGTCCCGGCGTCACCCGGCCGTACAGGGTTTCCGGCAGCGAGAACTCGACGTCGATCTCGCGCCGGTCGTCGAGGGTGGTGATGACCGTGTCGTCGTCGACGATGGCGCCGGGGTCGACCCGCGCCAGGCCGGTGATACCGTCGAACGGCGCGCGCACCTCGCGATCGGCCAGGCGCCGGCGCGCCCGGTCGAGCGCGGCGCGCGCGATGGCATGCTGGGAAACCACGGTCTCCGCCTGCGCCTGGGACATCGTACTCGTATTGCGCAGGGTATTGGCGCGCTCCAGCGCCAGCGTCGCCTCGTTGAGCGTCGCCTCGGCTTCGGCGAGGTTGGCGCGCTCGATGTCGTCGTCGAGGGATACCAGCACCTCGCCGGCGCTGACCGGCTGACCGGTTTCGAAATGGATCCGTTCGACCCGGCCGCTGGTCAGGGGCTTGATCTCTATGGAGCGACGCGCCAGCGTCGTACCGACCGCCTCCACCAGCGTCTCCGTGGGCGCGACCACCGCGCGCACCAGTTCCACCGGCGTGCCCGCCGGCTTGTCGGCGGCGGCTGACGCCGGTAACTGCGCTTCCTGCGTCGTCTGGTAGTGCCGGTACGCGGCATGGCCCCCGTAGGCGACGCCGCCGATGACCACCAGCCCAACCAGTTGCTTGAAGATCGATACCATCTGCCTGACCACTGCTGATGAGCCTGGACCGGCGCTCTCGTTGGAAACATCCGGTCAGAAGGTCGCGTCGCCTCGTTCGACGCGCCACGGCCGCGGAAAGTTCAGGCGGCGGCGGGTGAATCGTTACGATATGACCGATTCGGGGGCCGGTCAACATCCATTTCGGAGGCCGTTGCCCTCGCTATGGCTGGCGGCGGCGCCAGGGCGCGCCCTCCCGGTTCAGTCCGCGGGCAGCGGCTGTTCTCCGCGGTAGAGATCCTCGAGAGTTTCGCGCGCCCGTACCAGGTGGCAGCGATCGCCGTCCACCATGACCTCCGCGGGGCGCGGCCTGGCGTTGTAGTTGGAGGCCATCACCATGGCGTAGGCGCCCGCGGTGCGTACCGCGAGCAGGTCGCCCGGCGCGACACGCAGGCTGCGATCCTTGCCGAGGAAGTCCCCGCTTTCACAGATCGGTCCGACCACGTTGTACGTGGTGGCGGGCAGATCGTCGCGCCCGGTCACCGGAACGATCTCCTGGTAGGCCTGGTACAGGGCCGGTCGGATGAGGTCGTTCATCCCCGCGTCGACGATACAGAAATTCGTGCTGCGCGATGCCTTGAGAAAATTCACCCGGGTGAGCAGGATGCCCGCGTTGCCGACGATGGCGCGGCCGGGCTCGATGGTCACCGGCAGGGCGATGCCGCGGGCGTCGAGCTGGCGCGAGAGAATATCCCAGTATTCCGCCGGGCTAGGCGGATTCTCCTCGTGGTAGCGAACGCCGAGGCCGCCGCCGAAGTCGATGTGCTCGATGGTGATGCCCGCCGCGGCGAGTTCCTCGATGAAGTCCAGCACCCGGCCAAGCGCGTCGGTGTAGGGACCGAGCTCGGTGAGCTGGGAGCCGATATGGCAGGCCACGCCGCTTATGCGGACATTGGGGTCGCCCTCTGCCTGGCGGTACACCGCCATTGCCCGGTCCACCGACAGGCCGAACTTGTTGTTGTGCAGGCCGGTGGAGATATAGGGATGGGTCTTCGCGTCAACGTCCGGATTGATGCGCACGGAGATCGGCGCGACCCGGCCGAGCCTGGCGGCGACGGCGGACAGGTTTTCCAGTTCACCCTCTGACTCGATGTTGAAACAGCGCACCCCGGCCTCGAGCCCTGCCTCCAGCTCCCAGGTTTCCTTGCCGACGCCGGAGAACACGGTTTTCGCCGGGTCGCCACCGGCGGCGATGACGCGCTTCAGTTCACCCCCGGAGACGATGTCGAAGCCGGAGCCGAGTCGCGCCAGCAGGTTCAGTATCGCGAGGCTGCCATTGGCCTTGACCGCGTAGCAGACGAGATGCGGGTAGTCGCCGAATGCCCTGTCGAATGCGTGCCAGTGACGTTCCAGGGTAGCGCGGGAATAGACGTAGCAGGGGGTGCCGTACTCGCGCGCGATGTCCTCCAGCGGGACGTCCTCGGCGTGGAGTCGTCCATCACGGGATTGGAAGTGGTCCATGGATTTCCTGGAAAATGCGCCGGAGGATTCGCGCGCGCCGGGCGGGGACAGTGATCCGGCCCCCGGCACGCGGCCCGGGGTGCATCGCCGCGGCTCTCAGTCGGTGGAGGCTTCCTTCGCGGCGCCTTCCTCTTCCTCCTGCGCGGCCTCCTCGACCGCGGCATCCGCGGCGGGCTGCGTGGTGGCGCCCGCGGAAGTCCCGACGCCCTGGGTCTGGGCGCCCGGGGGCTTGCCCGGGAGGAACAGCGGACCCTTCTGCCCGCAGGCGGCGAGGAGCGCGGCGGCGAAGATCAGTGGCGGCAGGAGAGTGAGCGGTTTCATCTTGGTCATGGGCTGCGGTCGGGCGGTTGCCCCTGTGTATCCGGCGCGGCCGTCAGGCCTTGCGCTGCGCAAGTCGCCGGGCGGCGTTTTCCGCGGCAATTGTAACCTGCCGCGGGGCGGTTCCACCAACGTGGTCGCGCGCGGCCACGGAACCTTCCAGCGTCAGTACGTCGTAGACATCGGACTCGATGACGTCGGAATAACGCTGCATCACGCCCAGCGGGACCTGCTCCAGGGCGAGGTGATCCGCGGCGGCAATGCCCACGACCTTGCCCACCACCTCGTGGGCGTCGCGGAACGGCACCCCCTTGCGCACCAGATAGTCGGCAAGATCGGTAGCGGTGGGATGGCCGCGTCCGGCGGCCCGGTACATCGCTTCACGATGGAACGTGACCTGGGGAAACATCGCCGCCAGTACCCGCAGGCACAATTCGAGCGTGTCCAGTGAATCGAACAGCGGTTCCTTGTCCTCCTGGTTGTCACGGTTATAGGTCAGCGGCTGGCCCTTCATCAGCGTCAGTAGCGCCACCAGGTTACCGCAGACCCGGCCGCTCTTGCCGCGGGTCAGTTCGGCGACATCGGGGTTCTTCTTCTGCGGCATGATGCTGGAGCCGGTGCAGAAGGCATCGCCGAGGTCGACGAAACCGAAGGCGTCGCCTGACCACAGCACCAGTTCCTCCGCCATGCGCGACAGGTGCACCATGACCAGCGCCGCGGCGGCATTGAACTCGATGATGAAGTCGCGATCGGAAACCGCGTCCAGGCTGTTCTCCGCCACCGCGTCGAAGCCCAGCTCCTTCGCCGTCATCTCGCGGTCCACGGGATAGCTGGTGCCCGCCAGGGCCGCCGCCCCGAGGGGGCTGACATTGACCCGCCCGCGGCAGTCCATGAGCCGCTGATAGTCGCGCTCCAGCATCTGGTTCCAGGCGAGAAGATGGTGGCCGAGGGTGACCGGCTGCGCGCTCTGCATGTGGGTGAATCCCGGCATGATGGTGCCCGCCTCGGCGCGCGCCAGTTCCACCAGGGCGTGCTGAAGTTCCCCCAGCACCTCCATCAGCCGGTCGATGCCGTCGCGCAGGAAGAGGCGCATGTCGGTGGCTACCTGGTCGTTGCGCGAGCGTCCGGTATGGAGGCGCTTGCCGGCGTCGCCGATCCGCTCGGTGAGCGCCGCCTCGATGTTCATGTGTACGTCTTCGAGGGCCTCGGACCACCGGAACTCGCCGCGGTCGATCTCGCCCTCGATGTCGCGCAGGCCGCGCTCGATCGCGGCGAAATCGTCCTCGCTCAACACTCCCGCCGCGCTCAACATACGCGCGTGGGCGATGGAGCCGCGGATATCCTGGCGATACAGGCGCCAGTCGAAGGACACGGATTCGGAGAAGGTCTCCATGAGGGCGTTGGTATCACCGCTGAAGCGGCCGCCCCACAGTTTTTTCGGGTTCATTCGGGTCTGTCCGTCATGCAGGTGCCGCTCCACCCGATTTCCGGGTGGAAAAATGACAGTTCAACGGCAAAAACCTACCATTCGTCGGAAATATTTGAAAAAGAAATTACGTCGGTGTTTACTATGTGTGCGGGCAGGACGAACCGCCCGCTAGTCGGGTCTTTACCCCCTTCAGCAGAACCCCCATTCTGTTCGACCCGATCAACAAATTATACTCCCCTGTCCCGCAGGGGAGTAA
>JAUILZ010000051.1 GCA_030432755.1 Gammaproteobacteria bacterium
ACAAGGACGAGCGCGGCACCAAGGGCGCGGCGCTGACCACCTTTATCAGCCTTGCCGGCCGCTTCCTCGTGCTCATGCCCAACAATCCCAAGGGCGGCGGCATCTCGCGCCGGATCTCGGGCGAGGACCGCGCCGAGCTGCGCGACGCCCTGGCGGACCTCGAGGTGGGCTCCGAGCACGCGCTGATCGCGCGCACCGCCGGCATCGGCCGCAGCGCGGAAGAACTGCAATGGGACCTCGACTTCCTCAAGAAGCTCTGGGATTCCATCGAGCGCGCGGCGGAGTCCGCCAAGGCGCCGTTCCTGATCTACCAGGAAAGCAACCTCATCGTACGCACCATCCGCGATCACCTGAGCGCGGACATCTCCGAGATCATCATCGACGACGAGGAGATCTTCGAGCGTGCCCAGCGCTTCATGAACCAGGTCATGCCGCACAACCTGGCGCGGCTGAAACAGTACCAGGGCAACATCCCGCTGTTCTCCCGCTACCAGATCGAGAGCCAGATCGAGTCCGCGTTCACGCGCGAGGTGCGCCTGCCCTCCGGCGGCTCCATCGTCATCGACCATACCGAGGCGCTGATCTCGGTGGACGTCAACTCGGCGCGCGCCACCAAGGGCGGTGATATCGAGGAGACCGCGTTCCAGACCAACCTCGAGGCGGTGGAGGAAGTAGCGCGCCAGCTCCGCATCCGCGACATCGGTGGCCTGGTGGTCATCGACCTCATCGACATGACGGTGAGCAAGAACCAGCGCTCGGTGGAGAACCGTCTCAAGGAGGCGCTGCGTCCAGACCGCGCCCGCGTCCAGGTGGGCAAGATTTCCCGCTTCGGCCTGCTGGAGATGTCACGCCAGCGGCTGCGTTCCTCCATCAGCGACGCGAACTACAAGTCCTGCCCGCGATGCAACGGCACGGGCACCATCCGCAACGTGGTGTCGTCCTCGCTCAACCTGCTGCGCATCATCGAGGACGAGGCGCTGAAGGAGAATACCGAGGCGATACAGGTGGCGCTGCCGCTCGACATGGCAACCTACCTGCTGAACGAGAAACGCCACGAACTGAATCACCTCGAGGCGCGCCTCGCCTCGCGCATCATCATCATCCCCAACGAGCGTCTCGCGAGCCCGCATTTCGAACTGCGCCGCATGCGTAGCGAGGAACTCGACGAGCTTGGCAATACGCCCAGCTACCAGCAGAAGATGGACGTCAGCCAGCGCGAGCCCGAACTGACCGACAGCCTGAAGGCGCCACGCCAGCTCAAGCCGAGTATCGAGATCGACAACATCGAACACGTGGCACCTCCTCCCCCACCGGTTGAAGCCCCCGCCGCGGTGGCCGCGGTATCCGATGACGAACGCTCCGTTACCCTGACCGATTCCGGCGAACCGGTGGGGCTGCTCAAGCGCATTGCGCGTTCCCTGTTCGGCGCCGGTGGCGCAGAGGAAGAGGCTTCCACTCCCGAGTCCGCCGGCAAAGCGGCAAAGGCCGAGAACACCACGCGCGATGGTTCAAGGGGTGGGCGCAATGCCGATGCCGATGCCGATGGCCAGCGGGGCCAGCGCGGCGGGCAACGCCGTGATGATCGCGGGTCGGGCAACAATCGCCGCGGTGGCCGCGGACGCCGTGGTGGGGGTCAGCAGGCCCAGGGCGGCAATCGCCAGGACGGCTCCGGCAACCGGCGGCAGAACCAGGACCGAGACCAGAATGCCGGCCAGGACGACGGCGGTCGCGGACAGAAACAGGGCCGCGGGCGCGGTGGTAACCGCCGCCGCGGCGGTGACGGCGAGAAGACCGGTGGCGGGCGAAATCGCTCACGCCAGGGCAAGCAGCGCCAGGACGGTGAAGGCGGCAACCACGAAGGTGGTAATCGCCAGGGCCGCGGACGCGGAGGCAATCGACGCCGCCAGCAGGACCAGCAACCGGAGGCACAGGACAATCGCGGCAACAGGGCGCCGCGCCAGGACAATGCCCGGGGTGATGACGCCCCCGGCAACCAGGCGGTAGCCCGCGAGCAGGGGCGTCCGGAGGTCGATGGCAATCGCAAGCCGCAACCACAGAAGGAAGCGGCAACCGCATCCGTGAACGGCAACCAGGCCGGAACGGATTCCGGTGCACGGGCCGAACCATCCCGCCCGACGCCCGGCCAGGGCGGTGAAGCCCCGCCCGCTCAGAGGCAGGACAGCGGCGCGCAAACCAGGCAGCCATCCGGCGGCCAGGAGAATGCCGGCCGGGGAAATGATGCGACCCAGGGCAACGTCGCCAGCAACGCCGGCAACGGCGGAAACCAGGCCTGAGGTTGCACGACGCCGGTCCGGATTCTATCCGGATCGGCCGACTTGCTGGTCCCGCGGTTGTCGCGCTTCAGCGGGACGGATTGCGCCGGAACACCGCCATCGATTCGACGTGCGCGGTGTGCGGGAACATGTCGATCGCGCCGGCATCGCCAAGGTCATAGCCATGGCGATGCACCAGTATCTCCGCGTCCCGCGCCAGGGTCGCCGGGTTGCAGGACACGTAAACGATGGTTTCTGGCAGGACGGCGCCCACCAGATGGCTTACCACCTCCAGCGCGCCGGAGCGGGGCGGGTCCAGCAGCAGCTTGTTGCAGCCGGTCTCCGCCAGCGCGCGGACATCCTCCGCATGCAGGTTCTGCGCGCGAAATTCCACGTTATCCAGGTCGTTGGCGCGCGCATTGGCGCGCCCCTTTTCCACCAGCGCCGCCTCTCCCTCGATCCCGGTCACCCGCGCCCCTGAACGCGCCACAGGCAGGGTGAAATTCCCCAGGCCGCAGAACAGGTCGAGAACGTGGTCTCCAGGACCCGGCGCGAGAAACTCCAGCGCCTGGCGAATCATGGCGGCGTTCACCCATGCGTTGACCTGGATGAAATCGGCTGCCGCAAACGTCATGTCCAGGTCGTAGTCTTCCAGGCGGTAGACAAGCGGCTCGGGTGCCCCGGGCGACAACGGTTGTATGCTGTCGGGCCCTGCTGACTGGGTAAAAAGTTGCACTTCCCGCTCGCGCGCGAACGCGGCGAGCTTTTCCTGGTCGGCGTCCGTCAGCGGTACCAGGTGGCGTATCACCAGCGCCACCGCATTGTCCGCCGCGGCGAATTCGATCTGCGGCAACTGGCGATGGCAGTCGAGCGCTCCCACCAGCTCATGTAACGGATCGAGCAGCATGGACAGCCGCGAATCCAGGGTGACGCAGGAACGCAGTGAAGTCAGGTAGGCGCTTCCCTGCTCGCGAAAACCCACCAGGATGCCGCCCTTCCCTGGTACGAACTTGCAGCCCGGCCTGGCCTTGCGGCGGTAGTGCCAGGGGTCTCCCGCCAGTATCGGCAGAACTCTTCCAGGGGAAACCCGACCGAGCCTCTGGAGACTATCCAGCAACACCTTTTCCTTGGCCGCGCGCTGGGCGTCGATATCGAGATGCTGCAGGGAACAGCCCCCGCAGACACCGAAGTATTCACAGCGTGGCTCCACCCGATTCGGCGAAGGAGACAGCACCGCCTCCAACCGCCCGGACAGGCGGCCGCGCTGCTTGCGCCCCGGCACGAAACGGATGGTTTCGCCGGGCAGCGCGCCGGGCACGAATACGACCCGGCCGTCCGGCTGTTTCACCACCCCTTCCCCGGCATGGCTCAGGTCCGCCACCACGGCCTCTTCCGGCATCGCAGGTTTTCCCCTGGATCGTCTCCCCAATGTAATTCCGCCGCGCTGAAAACGGCCGCGAAGTATATCTTTTCCGCGACATCTCGTCCGCCAATACCGGTTCCCGCGTGGACAGGGACCGACGCCGGGCGGTAGGCTTGCGGTCGAACGCAGTCATACAGAATCCATGTGGCGCAAGGAAACTGGAACTGCGCGCCAGGCCGACAACAACACACCAATGAATGAAAAGGGTCTCCGGGCCCGGGAGCAAGCATGCAGAATCCGGTAAATGAACAATTGATGCAGGGCATCCGCAAGACGGTCAAGCCGCTGCCGGGCAAGAAGCGACAGGAATTCGTCCGCGACTACTACCACCGGATTTCCACCCAGGACTACGCCGAGGACAAGGCGACGTTCTTCTTTCGCGCGGCGGTGCTGCACCTCGAACTTGCGCGCGAACGCCGGCCCGGGGAAATCCTGATACGGATGGACAACCTGCCTCTGCCTGACGGCAGCCTGCGCACGCTGGTCAGCGTGGTCACAGACGACCAGCCGTTCCTCATCAATTCCCTCACCATCACCCTCGGTCATCTCGACCAGCGTATCGAGCGCACCACCCATCCCATGTTCCAGGTGGAGCGCAACGCCAACCATCGGATGACCTCCATCCAGCGATACCGCAGTGGGGAGTTTTCCCGCGAGCGCTCCGATCGGACGATACTGGAGGCCTTCATCCAGTTCGAAATCGATCCGGTCGAGGAATCGGCGCACGATGCACTGATACAGTCCCTGCGCAAGACCCTTGCCGACATCAAGGTGGTCACCGGGGACTGGAACTACATGCGCGACGCAGCGCTTGCCCTGGCGGACCGCGTGGAGCAGGCGCAGAAGGGTCCGACGTTTGCCGAGTATGGCGCGCTGTTCCGCTGGATGGCAGAGGATCATTTCGCCTTCATCGGCTACTGCGAACTGGAAACCAGCGGCGGCAAGGGCAATTATCGCGTCCTGGAGGATTCCCTCAGCGGCATCCTGCGGGCAGCCCACGAAGCCGGCGAGGACATTCTCGACATCCTGCCGCCGATCACCCGCAGCGAAACCTCGCCGGTTATCTTCACCAAGTCCCGTCGGCGGATTCTGATCCACCGGGCAAACTACCTCGACTGCATCCTGGTGGACCACGGATACGGCCAGTCTCCGCGATCACGGCGCAAGCGCGTGGTGAGTTGCATTCTCGGCTTCCTCGCCGGCTCCACCAGCAGCATGGCGGTGGCCACGATCCCGCACCTGCGTAGCAAGGCGGCGTTCATCCTCTCGGAGAGCAGTCTGCGCCAGGGTAGCTACGCGTACAAGGAACTGCGCACCATCCTCGAGACCCTGCCCCGGGAAATGCTGTTCCAGCTGGAGAGTCGCGCGCTCTACGGCCTCTGCATGACGCTGCTGAACCAGCAGGAGCGCCACAAGACACGGCTGCACCTGCACCGCAATGTCTGCCGGCACTACTTCACCTGCCTGGTCTACGTTCCCCGGGACCTGTTCCACAGTAGCCTGCGCCAGCGAATTCTCAGGTACCTGCAAACCGAACTGGGCGCCCGGGAAATCACCTTCAACGTCTATTTTTCGGACTCGATCCTGACGCGTATCCACTACACCGCTTACTGCGATGCGCGATTCGAGCCGAAGCTGGCGCAGGGCGAACTCGAGCACGCCGTACAGTCCATGGCGCGGGACTGGAACGAGAACCTGTTCGTCGCCGCCCAGGCGGAGATGGCCCTCGACCGCGCGCGGGCGCTGCTGACGGATTGGCGTGACGGATTCCCCGGCAGCTACCAGGACAATTTCGACGTGGACACCGCGCTCGAAGACATCCGCTGCTTCCCGGAACCAGGCGGTCCGGCCAACCAGCAATTGCAGATCGATACCGACGACCTCGCGTCGGCGCAGTTCAAGCTCTATTCATCCGGGCAGCCGGTGCCACTGTCGGATGCGCTGCCCATCCTCGACAACATGGGCATCCGCGTGCTGGGGGAGCACCCCTACAAGATCACCCGCCACGACGGCCTGGTGTTCTGGATCAACGACTTCGAGATCGTACGCAAGGACGGTGGCGACTTCGATCCCGACACTGCAACGCTGTTCGAGGAGGCCTTTGGCGCCGCCTGCACCGGGCAGGCGGAGAACGACGGCTTCAACCAGCTCGTGCTGGTGGCGGACTTTCCCTGGCGCATCGTCAGCGCGCTGCGGGCATTCTTTCGCTACCTCAAGCAGATCCGTCTGCGCTACAGCGAGAACTACATCATCGAAACGCTGGTGCGTAATCCGGTGCTGGTGCGGGAGGTCGGCGGGCTATTCGAGGCGCGCTTCCGTCCCGGCCTGAAGAAGCGCGGGATCAAGGCTATCGACAAGCGCATCTCCGCCATGCTCGACGCGGTACAGACGCTGGACGAGGAGCGCATCTTTCGCGCGCTCCTCGATGTCCTGCGCGCCACCCTGCGCACCAATTTCTACCAGCAGGTGGATGGCACGCACCACGATTACCTGAGCTTCAAGATCAATTCCCACGCCATCCCGCGCATCCCGGAACCCGCGCCGATGTTCGAGATCTTCGTCTGCTCGCCGCGAGTGGAGGGCGTGCACCTGCGGGGCGGCGAAGTGGCGCGCGGTGGCCTTCGGTGGTCGGAGCGGCCGGAGGACTTTCGCACGGAGGTGCTTGGCCTGGTCAAGGCGCAGCGGGTGAAGAACGCTGTGATCGTCCCCGTGGGATCCAAGGGCGGCTTCGTCGCCAAGCAACTCCCGGTGAACGGCAGTCGCGAACAGGTACAGGCCGAGGTGATCGCCTGCTATCGCGACTTCATCAGCGGCATGCTCGACCTCACCGACAACCTGGAGGATGGCAGCGTGGTTCCCCCGATCGACGTGGTGCGCCATGACGGCGACGACCCCTACCTCGTGGTGGCGGCGGACAAGGGCACCGCGACGTTTTCCGACATCGCCAACGGCATCGCCGTGGAACGCGGCTTCTGGCTGGGAGACGCCTTCGCGTCGGGTGGCTCCGCGGGCTACGATCACAAGAAGATGGGCATCACCGCCCGCGGCGCATGGGAATCCGTCAAGCGCCACTTCCGCGAACGCGGCAAGGACATCCAGAATGAGGATTTCACCGTGGTCGGCGTCGGCGACATGGGCGGCGATGTCTTTGGCAATGGCATGCTGTTGTCGAAGCACATCCGTCTGCTCGCGGCGTTCAACCACCTGCATATCTTTATCGACCCCGATCCGGACGCCGCGCGCAGCTACAAGGAGCGCGAGCGGTTGTTCAACCTGCCACGTTCGAGCTGGGCGGACTACGACACGAAGCTGATCTCGCGCGGAGGCGGGATCTATCCGCGCAGCGCCAAGTCGATCAAGCTTTCGACACAGGCGCGCGAGGCGCTTTCCGTCAGCGGAGAAACCTTTACCCCGAACGAACTGATCAACGCCATTCTCAAGGCGGATGTCGAACTGCTATGGAACGGTGGTATCGGCACCTATGTCAAGGCATCGACGGAAACCCAGCAGGATGCCCAGGATCGCGCCAACGATTCACTGCGTGTCGATGCCAACGAGCTGCGCGCCCGGGTCATCGGCGAGGGCGGCAACCTCGGCATGACCCAGCGCGCGCGCATCGAGTACAACCAGAACGGCGGCCTCTGCTACACTGATGCCATCGACAATTCCGCCGGCGTGGACACTTCCGACCACGAGGTCAATATCAAGATCCTGCTCGGCGCGGCCATCCAGTCGGGAAAGCTCGCAGCACGATCGCGCAATACCCTGCTGGCGAAGATGGAGTCCGAGGTCGCGGACCTGGTGCTCGCCAACAACTATAGCCAGACCCAGGCGCTGAGCGTGGAATGCAGCCAGGGCGGCGAACTCATCGCCCAGCAGGCGCGCTGCCTGCGCCAGCTCGAGGACAAGGGGTTGCTCAACCGCGCGCTCGAATTCCTGCCCGACAACGACACCCTGCGGCGTCGCCAGGAGGCGAGCCAGGGACTCGTGCGCGCCGAACTCGCGGTGCTCCTGTCCTACGGCAAGATGGACCTCTACCAGGCCCTGCTGGATTCCAGCCTCCCGGATGACCCTTACATGCAACGGGAGGTCAACGAATACTTTCCGGCGGTGCTGGTGAAGCGCTTTCCCGCGCAGATCGGCGAGCACCGCCTGAAACGGGAAATCATCGCCACCCAGGTCACCAATGACATGGTGGGCCGGCTCGGCCCGGGATTTCACCTGCGCCTGCCCGAACTGACGGGCGCCTCGGCGGCGGACGTCACCCGCGCCTATATCGCCGCGCGTGACATCCTGCAACTCGACCAGCGCCTTGCCTGGATACGTGACATGGACAACCGGATCTCCACGGATATCCAGTACCGGCTGCTTCGCGACATCGCCTACAACACCGAGGCGGCTGTGTCATGGCTGATTCGTCACCGCCCCGGTTGCTCCGATATCGGCGCCATCGTCAAGGAATTCAGTCGCGGCATGGCCGCGCTCGACGATGCCCTCGACGCGCTCGCGGGAAATCTCGCGCCGCTCTACCGGGATGACATCGCGAAGGCGGTTCGCGGCGCGGGCCTGAAGCCCAACGCGGCGCGCGGACTGCTCTCCGTGCGCGCCGAATCCCGCGTACTGGACATCATCGACATCGCCAACCGCCAGGGCCAGGCCATGCCCCTGGTCGCGGGCACCTGGCTCCTGGCCGGCCGCCGGCTGCAACTGCGCTGGGTTCGCGAAACGGTGGATGCCCTGCCGGCGAGCAATGACTGGAACCAGCGCGCGCGTTTCAGCCTCGGCGAATCGCTGCGCGCGACCCACACCGCGCTGGTCACAGAGATTCTTACCGCGTCAAAGCAGGGCGCCGCGGAAGATCGCATCGCGGCATGGTGCGAACAACGCAAAGGGTCACTCGTGCATGTCGAGGACATGCTCACTCGCCTGCGCGAGGAACCAAGGCCCGACTTTGCCATGCTCTCGGTACTGGTCAGCGAGCTTTCGCGGCTCTAATATCCGCGCATGTCGAAACCCACTTCCCCCGTCGGTGTCGACGGGATACAGACCCGTATTGTCCACAATGGTCGCGACCCCGAGACCCAGGGGCGCATGGTCAACCCGCCGGTCTATCACGGCTCCACCATTGTCTTTCCCACCCTCGACGCGCTCGAGCAGTCGCGCATCGACCACGACAACAAGGATTTCGTGGTTTACGGCCGCATCGGCAGCGCCTCCACCTTCGCCTTTGAAAACGCGGTAGCGGATCTAGAGAACGGCTTCGGCGCGGTCTCGGTTTCCTCGGGCCTGGCGGCGGTCACCACCGCCTTCCTCGCCTGGGCCGGCGCCGGTGACCACGTGCTGGTGGCCGACACCGTGTACGGCCCGACGCGGCGTTTCTGCGACCGCTTCCTCACGCGCATGGGAGTCGAGGTGGAGTATTACGATCCCCTCGAGGGCGCGGCCATCGCCGCCAGGTTCAAGCCGAATACCCAGCTTGTTTACATGGAGTCACCCGGCTCGCTCACCTTCGAGGTCCAGGACGCGCCGGCCATCGTGTCGGTAGCGCGGGAGCAAGGCATCGCGACCGCACTGGACAATAGCTGGGCCACGCCTCTCTACTTCCGACCCATCGACCACGGGGTGACGGTTTCGGTGATCGCCGCCACCAAGTACATCGTCGGCCATGCCGACGCCATGCTCGGGCTGGTGGTCTGCGACAGCGAGGAGTCGTACTTCCGCGTGCGCCAGTGCCGCAACCAGCTCGGCCAGTCCCTCGCGCCGGATGACGTCTATCTCGGCCAGCGCGGTCTGCGCACCCTGGGTGTTCGGATGCCAGCACACCAGGCCAGCGGCCTCGCTCTCGCGCGCCATCTCGCGGATCACCCGGAGGTCCTGCGGGTATTGCATCCTGCCTTTCCTGATTGCCCCGGCCATGAAACATGGAAGCGTGATTTCACCGGCGCCAGCGGACTTTTCTCCATCGTCGTCAAACCGAGGCGACGGGAAGCCCTTGCCGCGATGGTGGATCACCTGCGGCTGTTCTCCATGGGGTTCAGCTGGGGTGGCTATGAGAGCCTGCTGGTGCCGCAATACCCCGCGGTTATCCGTACCGCCACCCGGTGGACGGAGGAAGGCCTGGTCCTCAGGCTGCATGCCGGGCTGGAGGATATCGACGACCTCATCGCCGACATCGACGACGCCCTCACTCGCTATGCCCGTCAGCCCTGACTGACCGCTACTGTCAACGCCTGCTTGTGGAGCCCGGCTTGTCACCGGCGCGATGGCTCCAGTAACATCAGCGTAACATCCTGGATTTCCTGCATGGAATTCCCCCACTTCGACCTCTCCGCCCTGCCCCACGGCACGCCCGACTCGATCCCGGTTCCCGAGGGGGAATTCTGGGTGTTCGGTTATGGC
>JAUILZ010000003.1 GCA_030432755.1 Gammaproteobacteria bacterium
ACGTGATCATCCTGCTGGATCGGCAGGGTGCTTTACCACAGCGATCACCACCGGTGGCTGGTTGATATCGCAGCCAGTTGAGACACCCCTGACTGGACACCGGCTTTCGCGGGTATTTCGAGCAAAGTCATCCCAGCGAAAGCCGGGATCCATGTCAATCCCGCAGGGAGAATCAGTCGAGGAACGACGCCATCCAGCGATCGTAGTCAGCCTCGCGCGTCATCGCTGCCATCCACGCCTTGTCAGGGATTCCAGCCAGGTCCTTCGGTGCCGTGCCGTTCCTTAGCGCCTGCAGGGTGTCGTGCACCGCGCGGTAGGCGGCCATGATCGGCTGGTGACCCTGGAGGCAGATGCGAACGCCGCAGGACGAGAGGTAATCCCTGTCCATGATCTCCGGACCGGCGCCGCCAAGGATCAGCGGCAGTGTCGCGACTCTCGCTACCGCCTCGAGATCGGCCTTCGTCTTCACGGCGATGAGGAACAACGCGTCGACCCCGGTATCCTGGTAAGCGCGCACCCGCTCGATGGCGTCGTCCACGCCATGCACGGACACCGCGCTGGTGCGCGCCGCGATGACGAGATCCGGGTCCTGGCGACCGGCTACCGCTGCCTGCATCTTGCCGAGCCCCTCCGCCTGCGAAACCAGGCGCGTCCTGCCGGCGCTGCCGAAGGGCCGCGGCAGTTCCGTGTCCTCGATGGACAGGCCGCTGACGCCTGCAGTTTCCAGTTCCTCCACCGTGCGTTTCACGTTGAGCGCGTTACCGTAGCCGTGATCCGCGTCGACCATGAGCGAGATGTCAGCACCGCGGCAGATGCGATGTGCCTGG
Organism: Gammaproteobacteria bacterium; assembly: GCA_030432755.1. Taxonomy (GTDB): domain Bacteria; phylum Pseudomonadota; class Gammaproteobacteria; order Arenicellales; family Poriferihabitantaceae; genus VYFG01. The sequence goes on from JAUILZ010000003.1 coordinate 828, forward strand.
TCGGCGAATTCACTCAGGGTCAGGACGATATGATCAGGATCGCCCAGCACCGTGAGCGATGCCACCGAACCGGCGAACATGCCGCATTCGAAGCCGAGGTCGATCGCGATACGCGCGGAGACCGGGTCGAACACGGAGGCCGGGTGGACGCAGGCGTCACCCGAGAGGATGGCGCGGAAACGGCGGCGGCGATCTGTCCAGTGCATATGTTCTGTTCTCAGTTGGATTGGGAAGCGAGGCGCGCGCCGGCGCCGAGGGCCTCGAGCTTGCGCTGCGCGAGGTCGCGCGGCAGTGGCACCATGCCGCAGTTGGTACAGGGCATGATCTGTTCGCTGGCGATGTATTTGCCAGCCTCGCGGATGACCGCGGCGACCTGCTCCGGGGTCTCCGCCTCGAAGCTGGCGACGTCGATGGCTCCCACCATCACCTGCTTGTCCGGCAGCAGGCCGATGAGCGACATCGGCACGCGGGAATTGGCGCATTCCAGCGAGACCTGGTTGATCCTGCTGGCGTTGATGGCGGGGAAGATCTCCTCGTACTGGCGCCACTCCGAGCCCAGTGTCTCTTTCCAGTCGAGGTTCTGCTGGATGCCGTAGCCGTAGCAGATATGCACCGCCGTGCGGCATTTCAGCCCCTCCGCCGCCTTCTCCAGGGCGGCAATACCCCATTCGTTGACATCGCGCATGAAGACGTTGAACGCGGGCTCGTCGAACTGGATGACGTCGACACCCAGTGCCTCGAGTTCACGCGCCTCCTGGTTGAGCAATTCGGCGAAGGCCATGGCCATGTCCGCGCGGCGGCCATAGTGCGCATCGGCGATAGTGTCGCAGATGGTCATCGGTCCCGGCAGGGTGAACTTGAAACCGGCCTTCGTATGGCGGCGGCAGAATGCCACTTCCTCGCCATGGACGCTGCCCTGGCGCGATACCGGCCCGGTCACCGTGGGCACGTCGGCATCGTAGCGGTTGTCGCGAATGCCCATGGTGGTCATGCGCTCCCAGTCGATGCCGCTGACATGCTTGAGGAAGCCATGGACGAAATGCTCGCGGAACTGTTCGCCGTTGGTGACGATGTCTATCCCGGCAGCCTCCTCCTCGCTCATCCAGACCAGCGCGGCGTCGCGCTGGCCCTGTGCCAGTTCCTCGCCTTCCAGGCGCCAGGGCGCCCAGAGTTTCTCCGGCTGCGCGAGCCAGGATGGCTTCGGCAGGCTTCCCGCAATGGTGGTGGTGTACATGTTATGTCTTAAACGGTATACGGCGGACCGGCCAGTATACCGGACTTCAACTGCCGCCCCCGGAAAGACATCCGGCAAGAGATTCACCCATGGCGCGCATCAACTGGAACCATAGCGTCGGACCCGTTTCGAGCCCGACCCCCAGCGGGTCGAGGATGCCGGTGCGCGCGCCGCTGCCTTCGCGGATCACGGCCAGCGCACGTGGTTCGAACTGGGGTTCCGCAAACACGCAGAGCACATTGTCCGATTGCACCAGGGCGCGCAGCCCGGAAAGCCGCCTGGCGCCGGGCACGCGCACGGGATTGAGCGTCACCGCGGCCGCCTGGTTGAGGCCGTACTCCTCGACGAAGTAGCGGTAAGCGTCGTGGAACACGATAAACGGCAGCTCGCGCACACCGGCGATCCTGGCGTCGATCTCGTTCCGCAAATCTTCGATTTCGCCGCGCAGATGCGCGCCGTTGTCGCGGTACCGCGCCGCGTTGTCGACGTCCGATACCACGAGCCAGTCGACGAGACGATCAACGATGGCAAGAGCGTTTTCGCTGCTGAGCCAGAGATGGGGATCTACCGCCGCACCCTCCCCCGCACCGTGATCGTGGCCGTGGTCATGGCCATGGTCATCGTCCTGCCCGTGATCGTGAGCGTGATTTTCCCCTTCCCCTTCTCCACCTCCAGGCGGCAGAAGATGAAGGCCATCCTCGAGGGTAAGCGTGATCACTTGTTCCGCAGGCAGTTGCCCGATCGCCCGCACCAGCCCGGCTTCAAGACCCGGGCCGCTCCACAGGACCAGGTCGGCGCCCGCCATGTCGCGCAGGGTGGAAGGCGCGAGACCGCCTTCATGGGGGGAATGCCCAGCGGGCAACAACAGCGCGACCGGCGCGACATCCGCCATCACCGCGCTGGCGAGGGAATGCAGGGGCGGAATGGACGCCGCTATACGGGGTGCATCAGCGCGGACGCTTCCGGCACCAAGGGAGAAAAGTGCGAAGGCAAGCGCCACGAGCCCGCGACGGACTATCAGGCAAGGCAATTTCATGGGAGACACTGTAACTTTTTTGTTATATTATAACATTTAAAATCAATCCAGGACTCCCGCAAATGTCCCGATCCCAGGCGCCCGCCTCGTTCGTTCCCGAACACGATCACCAGCGCTGCATCCACGATGCGATCGATACCGCGCAAGCCCTCTGCGAGCGCGAAGGGCTGCGGTTCACCGGTCTGCGGAAGCGCGTGCTGGAACTGGTCTGGGCCAACCACGAACCGGTCTCCGCTTACGACCTGCTGAAGGAACTGCGACGCGAAAAGGAAAACGCGGAGCCACCCACGGTTTATCGCGCGCTGGATTTCCTGCAGCAGATCAACCTGGTGCATCGGATCGAGTCGCGCAATGCCTATGTCGGCTGCGAACAGCCTGGAGAGTCCCACGTCTCCCGATTCATGATCTGCAGCCGTTGCAACAAGGTGGCCGAACTGGTGGACGAGGGCCGGATTCACGATGCGATCGCGGAGGAAGCGGCGCGCACCGGCTTCCGGGTGGAATCGGAAACAGTGGAAATTCTCGGCATCTGCCGCACATGTCAGTCGAAGCGCCAGCCATCGCGGGCATGACCGGCGATGCACTGCTGTCCCTGCGTGACGTGCATGTCACGCGCGGCGGTCGTTCCATCCTCAAGGACATCAGCCTCGATCTCGCCGCCGGCGAGATCATCACCGTGATCGGCCCCAACGGCGCCGGCAAGAGCACGCTGATCAAGGCCGCCCTCGGCATCATCGATCCGGACAGTGGCACCGTGACACGCCATGGCGACCCCGTGATCGGCTACGTGCCCCAGTCCATCGCCCTCGACCCCACCCTTCCGCTGACGGTGCGCCGCTTCCTGGCCCTCGCGGGCGAAGGCAATGAACGCGCCTGGAAATCCGCGCTCGACCGCGTTGGCGCGGGCCCCTTGCTGGAGGCGTCGATGCATGACATCTCGGGTGGCGAGATGCGACGCGTGCTGCTTGCACGGGCGCTCCTTCGTAATCCCGCGGTGTTGATCCTCGATGAGCCCACCGCGGGGGTAGACATCACCGGCCAGGGAGCGCTCTACCGGCTGATCCAGGAGATACGCACGGACCTGCACTGCGCGGTGCTGCTCGTCTCCCACGACCTGCACGTGGTCATGGCGGCCACCGATCGCGTGCTCTGCCTCAACCAGCATGTCTGCTGCTCCGGCGCGCCCGACCAGATTCGCGAACACCCGGAATATCTCGCCATCTTCGGTCGCCAGGCCAGCGCCGAAATCGGCATCTACCGACACCACCACGATCACCACCATGATCTGCATGGCGATGTCTGCGAGCACGACCACCTGCCGGAGTCGCACTCTCACCATGGATGAGTTTCTGCTGCGTGCGCTGGCAGGCGGACTGCTCGTGGCGGCGATTTCCGCGCCGCTCGGCTGCCTGGTGGTCTGGCAACGGATGGCCTGGTTCGGTTCCACCCTTTCCCATGCCGCCCTGCTGGGTATTGCCCTCGGCTTCCTGCTCGGTCTCGACCTCAAGCTATCCATCCTGCTCATGTCCGTTGCGATGACCGTGCTGCTATTGCTCATGCAGCGCTTCCCGGACATCGGCAGCGATACCGTGCTCGGTATCCTCGCCCACGGCTCCCTCGCCATAGGACTGATCGCGATCAGCCTCATCCCCTCACTCCGGATTGACCTGATGGCCTACCTGTTCGGCGACATCCTCACCATCACCTGGTCGGATATCGGATGGATTCTCGCCGGCAGCGTCGTTGTCATGGTCACCCTGGCGCGCATCTGGAATCCGTTGCTGTCCAGCATCGTCCACGCAGACCTCGCGTCAGTGGACGGCCATCAGCGCGGCCGGCTCCAGTTCGTGTTCCTGATGTTACTGAGCGTGGCGGTGGCCGTGTCCATGCAGGTGGTCGGCCTGTTGCTGGTGGTCTCCCTGCTGGTGATTCCCGCGGCCACCGCGCGGGGCTACGCAACTTCGCCGGAACGCATGGTCTTCCTTGCGCTACTGGTGGCGGTGGTTTCAGTGGTTCTCGGCCTCGTCGTTTCCTACCTGCTGGACACGCCTACCGGCCCGTCAATCGTCGCCGCGTCCACGCTGCTCTTTGCCCTCGCCACCATCTCGCGCACGCTTCGCCAGGGTACTGCCTGACAGTTTCTAGTCGTCGCGCCGGACCAGCTTCCAACCGCTAAACATCGGACGCACAAGGTTTTCGCGTTTCCAGAACTGGTAGAACAGGATCGCGGCGACATGGAGGCCAACCAGGACCAGGATGACCGTGGAACACTGCTGGTGGATGCTGCCCAGGCTGGAACGAACCCCCGACGACACCAGTCCCGCCAATGGCCCCTCCGTGAACAGTCCGTCATCCTCGGAGAAGAGCCCGGTGATGACCTGCACCGCCAGGGCCAGTAGCATCGCGATCACCGATAACGCCCCCAGTGGATTGTGTCCGGCGACACCGCTCGGCTTCCGCCGCAGCACGCCGCCCAGGTAGGCACGCAGTGAAGCGGGAGAGATCCTGAACGAGCCAAACCGCACGGGTGGCGGGCCAAAGAAACCCCAGGCAACGCGCAGCAGGATCAGCGTACCCGTCAGGTAGCCCAGGTACATGTGATATTCGATGGTATCGAAGTCCCTGTACTCTCCCAGCAACCAGCCGGCGGTCACGCTCAGGACCAGCAACCAGTGCCAGATGCGGATCAGCGGATCCCAGACCTTGCGAAGTTCATAGCCGGATTCGGAAGTCATGGCGAAAGTGATAAAGGGGTGTTATCCATCCCATTCTAAGGGAATCGATTTTGCTTCGCCGTTGGAACAGGCGCAGAAAGGCCAGCCCGAAACCGGGCTGGCCTGGATCGACGATTCGAACCGGCCCGGAATCGGCCGGCTATCCGGTACTAGAAATCCTTGGCGCGAAAATCGTCGTGACAACCCTTGCAGGCCTGTCCGATATCACCCACCGCGCCCTTGAGGGCATCCAGTCCGTCACCGGCGACCAGGGTGGCGGCAAGGGCGGCATCCTTCATCGCCTGGGACTTGTCGCCGATGTCGGAGCCCTCCTCCCAGATGTTCGGCTGCGCCCGGGTATCGCCCTCGCGAGACTCGTTGTCGGATTCCGGCGGCCACATCCGCGCCATGCTGAGGTTCACCACCGCGTTCAGGTTTTCCGCCAGGTTTGCCGCCAACGCGGCATCGTAGTCTATGTCGCCCTTGGCCATGCCGAAGAGCGGACCGGCATAGTGGCTGTGCAACTGCATCAGGCCGCGGCGCGCCTTGATCGCGCTGTCGATGGCGTCGTCGTCTGCGTAGGTTGGCGGGATCATGGTCAGCGCCGCGCCCGTAAACAGGCTGGTCAGTGAGAATACTTTCAACACCTTGTTCATTCTGTTGGCTCCTGAGGTTTGAAGATGGTCGTTACGACGGCATGCCTTTAACCTTAGCATACTGTAAGATTACATCAAGATATGTGATTTTGCATAAAGACAGGGCGATTTTGCACACCACGGCCATCGACTGGGACGACCTGCGTTACGTGCTCAAGGTCGCGCAACTGGGCTCCATCGCCGATGCCGCCCAGGCGCTGAAAGTGAACCGGACCACGGTGCTCCGGCGCATCAAACGCTTCGAGGAACAACTCGACCACCAGATCTTCGATCGCCACGGTTCAGGCTATGCGCTGGCGCCAGGAGCGGAGGAACTGTTGTCCGCTGCCATGGCGGTGGAGAAAACCATCGATGACCTGCATCGGCAGATCCTCGGCAAGACGGTGCGGCTGCAGGGCAACCTGTCAGTAACCACTACCGACGCCCTGTTCAGCGCGATCCTCGCGCCGCAACTGCGCTCGTTCCGGGACAAACATCCGGGGATCCGCCTGGAACTCGTGGTATCGAGCCAGCGTCTGAGCCTGACCCGGCGCGATGCTGACGTCGCGATTCGCGCGGGCATGGAGCCGCCACCACATCTCGAATGCCATCGGCTGTGCAGTCTGGAATTCGGCATCTTCGGCAGCCCACGCTACCTGCGCCGGCATCGCGACCTCGAACTCGCGGCGCATCACTGGCTCGGCGTCGACTCCCCCATACTGGAAGCACCGCCCGGACGCTGGATCACCGAAAACATTCCGCCGGAACGGATAGGATTGACCGCTGATTCTTTCCTCGCGCTTCGTACCGCGGCGGAGGACGGCCTCGGACTGGCGCTGCTACCGATCGCCCTGGTGGATCGCAGGACACGGCTGGAGCAGGTGTTCCCCGGGGAACCCGGCATCCGCAACAATCTCTGGCTGATCACCCATCCCGACCTCGCGCGCTCGGCGCGGGTGCATGCCTTCATCACCCACATGCTCGAGCACTGCGGACCCGCTTGATCAGCAACGCGGCGACACGCGCCGGTCCGGCCACCCTGCAATCCTGGATCATCAGCCGGACCCCGATGAACCGCTGGATCCGCTCGAACCATTTCCGCCGCTCGAGCCACTCGAACCTGCACCGGAACTGCCCCCTCCCCCGCCCGGGCCGCTGCTACCGCTACTGCCGCTACTGCCGGAAGTACCCCGATTCACGCTGACCGAATCCGCCGTGGCGGTACTGCCGGAGATACGAATATTGCGCAATTCCACGGTTTGCGAATCCGGCACCGTGACGGAGAGACTGGCGGTGGTACCTCCCGACAGAAAGCCCACCGTCTGGTTACCGGCAGGCACGTTGGCGAGACTGAAACGCCCACTGCCGTCCGTGCGGGTGGTCTGCCCGCCAGCGCCCACGGTGATGCCGTCGACACCCCCCGGCTGATCGGTCGAGACCACGTTGCCGTTGATGAGCCCCTTGCCGGTGGCAACGATTCCGCTACCTGAGGACGTAGAGGAACCGCCACAGCCGGCGAGTCCTCCCAGCATGCCGCCATAGAGGGCCAGCCACCTGAGTATCAGTGTTCGTCTGTCGGGCATACGTGGCGCCGGTCGGGGTCAGGAAAACAGATCATGGCAAAGTGGCGGGGCGACCTTGCGCCCCGCCACGACGTGGTTCGACATGCCTTCGGGTTACGAGTTCCCCGGTCAGACACCGCTGGAGCCGGAGGACCCCGAACTCCCCGAAGATCCGGCGCTACCGGACGAACCGGACTGGCCGGAAGAACCGGATTCACCCGAAGAGCCGGCGCTCCCGGAGGAACCGCTTCCGCCGCTGCTGCCTGAGCTACCGGAGGAGCCCGCGCCTCCCGAGGAACCCGAATCGCCCGAGGAGCCGGCGCTGCCGGACACGGGTGCGCCACCCTGGCCCAGGTTGGCACCGGAGCCGCTGGCGGTGCCACCGCTGCCGCAGCCGGCGAGACCCGCAAGGCCCACTGCGCCCAGGAGGGAAATGATCTTGCGACGTGAAAGTGGTAAATCGTTCATGACTTGTTCCTTTCTATCTGACTTTCGATACAACAAATTTGTCCGGCGTGCACACCAGAGAGAAGCGGAAAACGCCGGACCCGGAGTCAGAATATTATGTGGAACTTTGTTCCACGTCAATATACAATCGCAATACGATTAGAATCCGGAACCCGATGGCAGGCCCGTCCCAAGACGAAGAGACGCACCTGGTCCAGGCGTTGCGCCGGTTGCTCCGGCCCCTGGTCCGGTTCCTGCTCGCCCGTGGATTCACCTACACCCGTTTGATCCAGATCCTGCGCCCGCTCTACGTGGAACTCGCAGAGGAAACCCGGGAGCCGGGTGGCCGCGAACTGAGCGACAGCCGGATCAGCGTGCTGACCGGAATCGCGCGGCGTTACGTGCGCGAACTGCGGGAATCGCCGCCGCCGAAGGATCCCGCGATGCTCAAGGCCTCTCCCAATGCGCGCCTGGTCGCCGACTGGATCACGCTCCCCCGTTATCTCGATACGGCGGGGCGCCCGCGGATCCTGTCGCGGTTCTCCCGCGAGGGCGGGGAGCCGGGTTTCGACGAACTCGCGGCGCGCGCGAGCAGCGACGTGCGTGCGCGCACCCTGCTCGATGACCTGGTGGAAAAAGGCATGGTCCGACTGCACGACAACGGCAACGTGGAACTTCTCGCCCCGGCCTACAAGCCCGATCAACACGTCAACGACCTGCTGGACTACTTCGGCATGCACCTGCACGATCATCTTGCCGCGGCTACCAGCAACCTCGATCCCCGGGCGCCGGCTTTTTTCGAACGCAGCGCCTTCCAGGACCGGCTGTCGCCGGACTCGGTGGAACTCCTCAAGACCTACAGCGACGAACAGGCGATGGAGATGCTGAAGACGGTATACGTCCGCGCCGTGGAGCTGTCGGAAGCGGATCGGGAACGTGAAGACAATGACCAGCGATTTCGCATCGGCGCCTATGTGTACGCGACTCCCGAAGGCGCGGACGACGACGGAGACGATCATGCCTGAGCGCCATGCATCCGGCTCACGCTCGCTGATCGCGCGACTGCTACGGCGGCCGGTATTCCGCCATCACTTCAACGGTGGCCCGTTTCTCGAGATCGTTTCCGACGCGGCGCGCCACCGCGTCGTGATGCGGTCAGGCGAAGATATCATCCATGAAGACGAGATCGCGGGGAAACACTGGACCCGCGCACACCGGCGCTATTACACACCGTGGACGCTGGAGGTATTCACCGGGCGGGGCAGGCGCGTATTCCGCCATGAATTCGACCTCTCGGGACGCAGCGTCCGCGTCAACATCGATTCCCGCAGCCTGGGAGATACCCTCGCCTGGCTTCCCCAGGTTCAGGCATTCGCACGCGCCCATCCCGACGCGCGGGTTCACGTTTCCCAGTTCTGGCCCGACCTTTTCGACCGGGAAGCCTATCCGGAGCTCGTATTCATCGACCCGGATGCCGTGCTGGAAGACTGCTACGCCACCTACGACGTCGGCTACTACTTCGAACACGCGGACTGGCACCATCCGGAGGATCCCCGTCGCCAGCCACTGGGCAAGATCGCCGCGGACATTCTCGGCATCCCCTACCAAGAGGTCCGCCCGCGACTTCCCACCCTTCCCGCCCCCCCGGCCACGTGTGGACGCCCAGTGATCTGCATTGGCACCGCGTCCACTGCCGAGTGCAAGCACTGGCTCCATCCCGACGGCTGGCAGACCCTGGTGGACCATCTCGGAGAGCAGGGATTCGACGTGGTGGCGATCCAGAAGGAACCGTGTTCTCTCTCGGGAATCGTCGATGAAACCGGCGACCGCCCGATCGGCGAGCGGATGGCGCGGCTCGCCGGATGCCGCCTGTTCGTCGGCCTCGGCTCCGGACTGTCCTGGCTGGCCTGGGCGCTGGGGACGCCGGTGGTGTTGATCTCCGGATTCAGCGAATCCTGGGCCGAGTTCACCGGCAACTGCGAGCGCGTGATCAACACCGCGGTCTGCCACGGTTGCTGGAACGACAGCGCCCATGCCTTCGACCGCCGCGACTGGAACTGGTGTCCGCGGCTCGGGGACAGCGACCGGCGTTTCGAGTGTAGCCGCGCCATCACGCCCGAAATGGTGATCGCGGCGGTGGAGCGTATGCTCTCGCGATCAGGAAATCAGTAGATCCCCGCTTCCAGGCCGGCCGCCATCTGCATTCCGAGTTCCTCGCAATTGCTGACGAACTCGTCCCGGAATTCTCCGTGCAGCACCAGGGTATCGCGTATCGGCTTCCAGCGCAGGCCGGTGATGATGCGTTCCATGGCGGACTTCGCGCCCTGGCCGTCGAGGCCTCCCTTGACGTAGAGCGCGCAGGGCAGTGCTTCGGTCTTCTCCAGGCAGGGATAGTAGATGCGCTCGAAAAAATCCTTGATGAGGCCGCTCATGTAGCCGAAGTTTTCCGTCGTGCCGACGATGATGCCGTCGGCCTCCAGGACGTCGTCCGCTTCGGCCTCCAGTGGCGCGCATGCATTGACGGTGATGTCATCGAGCGCGGGGTCGCTGGCGCCGCGCACCACCGCATCGCGCAGGGCAATACAGTTGTCGGACGGCAGGTTGGCGACGATTAAAATCCTCGGCATGCCATCAGGATACCCGCAGCCAGGTCACCATGCCACCCGCCTGGTGTTCGAGCATGTGACAGTGCAGCAGCCAGTCGCCGGGATTGTCGGCGCGGAATCGCACCGCCAGTGTTTCCCTGGCTTCGATCATTACCGTGTCGCGTAGCACGGGAGAGCTGCCGGGGTTGCCGGCGCCACCGAGTGAATCCGTCAGCTCGAAGTGATGTCCGTGCAGATGCATCGCGTGGGGCCATGCGGTTCTGTTCTCGATGACGATTTCCTGGGTGCTGCCACGCGCGGCGGTGAGGAGCGGTTCTCCTGGTCGGTCCACCTCTCCGTTCAGGGACCAGGCCTTGCCGAGACGGATGAGAGCTCTAGTATCCAGCATCTCGCCGCGATAGCGCGCGCGATCGAGATCGCCCATGGCGCCGCCGCGCATGAGGAGCGGCGTGCTGGCGTCAGCTTTTTCCGCGCAAGGTTCGACGGGATTGGGAGTCAACGGTTCGGGCGGCAGCATTCGAGGAGACCTGTCGCGCGCAGACGCATGGCTGAATCGCACCAACGGTATCTCTTGATCGCGCTCGAGGAAAGCGAGATCGGCGTCCAATACGTCAGCTGGCCGTTCGAGAAATACGTCCGCCCGCTGACCCGGTCCGAGAACCAGGGAGCCGGTTACTTCCACGGGGAACTTCAATGGCATGCCGTCAAGGGCCATCAACCAGGCAGGCCAGTCTGGCAGCCTGAGCGGCATCACCAGGGAATTCGCCGTGTTCACGAGTCTCAGGCGAACACGTTCGCCCGCGCCGAGCTCCAGGGTTTCGTTGCCGCGACCGTTCACCGTCAGCCAGTTACCCGTTCGACCACCGTGGGATATGTCATGCAGGTTGCCGAAGGATTCGTGGATGGCGCCGCTGTCGTCGAGACGCCAGTCGTCGAGCGAGAGGACATGGTCAGCGTCCACGTCCGGCGACTCGGACTCGTCCACCACCAGGATGCCGTACAGCCCGCGACCAACCTGTTCCGACGAATGCTGATGCGCGTGGTACCAGTAGGTCCCCGCATCCGGAACCAGGAAGTCATAATCGAAGAATGCGCCGGGTTCCACCGGCGGCTGGGTCATTCCCACCACGCCGTCCATCGCGTTGTCGATCCGGATGCCGTGCCAGTGCAACGCGGTATCCTGTTCGATGCCGTTTTCCAGGCGCACGGCGATGCGCTCACCCTGGCGCGCACGCAACAGCGGGCCGGGCACCGAGCCGTTATAGGCCCAAACACTGGTATCGTCTGGAAGCGTCGAATCGAGGCGCTGTCGTGCGGGGGCGGCGCGCAGGATCAGCGGCGGGGCCGACTGTGCTCCACCTGGCCATCCCGACGCGGACAACGCGAGTAACGCGCCTGCGGTCAGAAACCTGCGCCGTGAGAACCCATCCGAAAGACCGCCGATGGCGGCGCAACGCCGTGGTTCAGTTTTCGCCGCCGTTTTTACCGCCGAACAGGCCGCCGAAGGAGTTCCTGAGCGAATTGCCGATGCCCTGGAATGATTGCTTGAACTTCTCGACGTCTTCATCGAAACCTTTCTTCATTCGCGCACTGTGGGCCCGCGCTGCGTCGCCATAGGTGACGTCGCTCGATTCGCCTTCGAACTCATCCGCTTCCGTCGTCGCCGACACCATGGTGTTTTCCGGCGCATGTTCCGGCGCTGGAAACGTTTCCGGAGCTGGCTCCGGGCCGTCAATCGCCGGTGACAGTGCCGCGGTCTGCGCGGCAGGCTCTGTCGGGCCAATAGCCGGTTCGGGTGGCGCCGGTTCCGCGCGGGACGCCAGTTGCTCCTGTTGTCGCTCCAGCGCATCCGCCTCGGACTGCATTTCGATCAGCAGGACGTTCTGCGGCTGGATCTCCAGCCCGCGAGTGATATACGCGCGCGCCTTGCGTGGATTGTGCTCGCGCAGTTCGCGTTCGGCAAGCGCGATGTAGCGCCGTGCGATCACCTGCAATCCCTGGTGGGCCTCGAGATTGACCGGATCGATGGACAGCACCTGGCGGTAATAGTAGAGCGCGCTGTCATTCTCGGGCGTGGTCAGGCGATAGTCGTTCATCGCCTCGGCCGCCATGACCAGCAGGGCGTTGGTATTCGTCCATTGCGGGGCGGAACCGGAATCCCTGGCCGTCGCGTTCGCCGGGACCGTGCCTTGTTCCGGCGAAGCGGTTGCCGGCGATTCCGCGGTAGCGGGCCGGACCTCCAGCGTTTCCGCGGAAACAGCGGGCGGTGTCGTAGCGGGCGCGGGCAACGCAACCTCGCTCACCTGCGCCGGGGCGAAATAGAAATCCGAGCGCAGGGATGATTCCTCCCACGGCGTCTGCTGCCCATTGCTTTCGTCGATCACGCCGATCCGAACCTGCTTGAACATCTGCTCGATGGGCATTCCGGGCTTGTCGAGATTGGCCAGCAGGTGCTTGGTATAGACGCCGTTGCGTCCACCGCCGTCGAGCGCGACGTTTCCGGGCGCTGTGGCGTAGGCAATGATGGAGCCACCGGGCGCATCCATTCGTGCAAGGCCCCGTGTGGAACCGCTGCGGTAGCTGCGGGCAAATGGATTGTCGCGGCAGGCGTCGAGGATCACAATGTTGAGGTCATTACCAGCCTCCTCGACCGCGCGCAGCACCGAGTTGGCCGAGACCGCCTCGTCCGGGATCTCGAACTCGTTCTGCATGAGCGCGTCGGTGGGAACCAGGTAGTTGACCCCCTGGATCTGCATTCCGTGACCGGCATAGTAGAACAATCCGACCCCGCCCGACCGACGCAGCCTGTCGCTGTAGTCGCGGATCGCGCGGCGCATGTCGCGGCGCGAGGCATCGGTCAATACGTCGACCTCGAATCCCAGTGCGGTTAACCTGGTGGCGATATCAGCGGCATCGTTGACGGGATTGTCCAGCGGCGCCGAGGCGTAGCTGCCGTTACCGATAACCAGCGCGGTGCGCGCCGCCGCCAGCAGCGGCAGGCCGGCAAGTAGAAAAATCAGCAGCAGTCGGAAAATGGAATTCATTGGCAGCGCCGTTCTCCTTCGCGAATACCCTGTAACCGCGCGGGCAATTTCCCGCGGGTAGCGCGGCTGGAAATCCTGAAATCCCTGATCTCGTGGCTACCTTGCGCGGGGTTGCCTGCGACACGAAATCACTATAACACGGGGAAAACAGGCAAAAAGCGTGAAAAATACCCAGCTGCCTGTGATGATTGTCACAGGATGCAGGTTCAGCGGGACCCGCCTGTTGGGCGTAAGCCGCGCTCAGGAATACGCTGCCTGGCGCGCCGCGCTCCAGCCCTGGGTGAAGCGGTCCGCCACCATGGCGATGATTGCCATGCCGATGCCGGCGACGATGCCGATGCCGAAGTCACCGTCACCCAGGCCGATATAGACCTGCTGTCCCAGGCCATTGGTGCCCACCAGCGCGGCGATCACCAGCATGGCGATGGCATACATGATGGTCTGGTTGAGTCCCAGCATGATGACCGGCATGGCGAGCGGTAACTTCACCTGTGTGAGCAACTGCCAGCGTGTACAGCCCATGCAGGTGGCGGCCTCGATCACGTCGTTCGGCAGGTTGCGCAGTCCATGCTCGGTATAGCGAATGGCGGGGACGATGGCATAGGCGACGATCGCCAGCAGCGCGCTGAACTCGCCGATCTTGAAGATCATCACGAAGGGAATCAGGATCACGAACAGCGGCATGGTCTGCAGCGTGTCGTTGACCGGCCGCACCACGCGGGACACCACGCCGACCTCCGACGCAATCACGCCGATACAACCGCCTACGAGAAAGGAAATCAGCACCGCGATGCCGCAGAGATACACCGACAGCATCGCCTGGGGCCAGATGCCGGCGAGCACGAGAAAGCCGAGCGCCGCCAATGTCCCAACCGCCAGGCGCCTGCCGCCAAGCTGGTAACCCAGCGCGCCCGCCATCAGCACGAGCACCAGCCAGGAAAGCTTGGTCAGTCCGAAGTAAAGCAGTATGCCAAGGAACATTATCGTCATCGCGAGGTGGAAACGTCCCCGCCACCAGGTCCAGGCCGACAACGCCAGCACCGCGGCGCCATAGCCCCAGCGCATCGCCGGGGTGAACTCGAAACCCCAGGAGAACGGGGTGATGGTGTCCACCAGGCCCACCCGCACCGGCAGCATGAGGTAGTAAAAGGCAATCGTCTTGAGGGTACCGATGAATTCGCTCCAGGTGAGGATGAACCCCTCGAGCCAACTGTTCATCGCCTCCGCGGGATAGATTTCCCATTCGCGCGGCCATTCACGGAGCGCGGGGATCACCGTGGAGAGGAGAAAGGTGACCAGCGCGGCGACCAATCCGATCCACAGGTAGCGGTGGCGCGACCACGGGCTGGCGGAACGTTCACCGTCGTCGGCCTCGCGGCCGGCGAAGCCGTAGGTGATGCGGTCGATGACCATGGCGAGCAGCGCGATGACGATGCCCGCGAGGATGCTCTCGCCGAACTGCGCCTTGCGGATCCTGGACAAAACCTCCCAGCCGATGTCCGCGGTGCCGCCGATGATGGAGGCGATGATCACCATGGACACCGCGGCCATGGTGCTCTGGTTGGCGCCCAGCAGGAGCTGGCGCGAGGCGGCGGGAATGCGAACCTGCCAGAACAGTTGGCGCGGGGTGGCGCCGGACATCAGGCCGGACTCGACGATGTCCGTGGGCACACTGCGCAGGCCGAGCATGGTGTTGCGCACCATGGGCGGGAAGGCATAGAGCAGGCTCGCGATCAGCCCAACCACCGGGCCGAAACCGAATAGCAACAGGATCGGCAACAGGTAGGCGAACGCGGGAATCGTCTGGAGCATGTCCAGCATCGGCTGGATGACGCCCGCCGCACGCTCGGAACGGAATCCCCAGACGCCGAAGGCGAAGCCGATGGCGATCGCCAGCGGTACGGAAATGATAACCAGCGACAGCGAGTTCATGCTCTCCGGCCAGTAACCCACCACCACCATGTAAAGCAGCGCCAGGGTGGAGAACAGCGCCAGCCTCCAGCCCGAGGCGGCCCAGGAAAGCACCGCGGTGACCGCCACCACGACCGGCCAGGGCAGCCAGTGGAGAAATTTCTGCACCGCGGAAACCGGTACCGCGAGAATGTCGGACAGGCCGCGAAAGAACCAGCCCGCCGTTTCGACGAACCAGTCCATGGCGGTATTCAGCGAGGAGGTGAACGGCAACACCCACTCGGTCGGCCAGGCGATGAACCAGTCGCCCGGACTACCGGCGAACTGGGCCAGCAACAGGAGCCCGATCAGGACCGGCCAGAGGAAACGGGAAAGACTGTCAGCGTCCCTCGGCACGGCTCTCCCGGGCGAGCATCCGGATCACGTCGGCGGCGGTGGCGACACCCAGGACACCGCCATCGCCGCGAACGCGTACGCTGCCTGCGCTGGCGAGCGCGGGCAGCAGGTCCTCCACGCAGCAGTCGGCCGCGACCTCGGGAAGGTCCTCCCCGGCGCCCTGCCCGTTTGCTTCCCGCGCTATCGCGCCCGCGGTGAGTACCCGGGTGATGGGTACGTCGGTGGTGAACTCGGCGACGTAGTCGTCGGCGGGATTGACTATCAGTTCCGCCGGCGTGCCGACCTGGACGATCTGGCCATCCTTCATGATCATCATCCGGTCGGCGATCCGGAGCGCCTCGAGAAAGTCATGCGTGATGAAGACGATCGACTTTCGCAATTGTTCCTGGATGCCGAGGAACTCGTTCTGCATCTCCCGCCGGATCAGCGGATCGAGGGCGGAAAAAGGTTCGTCGAGGAACCAGATGTCGGGCTCCACCGCGAGCGACCGCGCAATACCCACGCGCTGTTGCTGCCCCCCGGAGAGCTGCCGTGGATAGCTGCGTTCGCGCCCGCCCAGCCCCACCAGGTCGATCACCCGCTGGGCCCGTTCGCGACGTTCGCCGATGCCGATACCCTGCAGCTTGAGCGGAAAGGCGACATTGTCCATGACGTTGAGATGGGGCAGCAGGCCGAAGCTCTGGAACACCATGCCCATCTTGTGGCGGCGGATCTCGATCAGCTCCGCCGAGGATTTTTTCAGCAGGTTCTCGCCGTCGAGCAGGACCTCGCCCGCGGTAGGCTCCACAAGCCGTGACAGGCAGCGCACGATGGTGGACTTGCCGGAGCCGGACAAGCCCATGATGACGAAGATCTCGCCGACGTGGACATCGAAGCTGACGTCACCGCAGGCCACGATATGGCCGGCATCCCGGATCGCCGCCGCATGGGCACTGGCGTCATCGACGACCCCGTTGCCCTGCTCGAAGAACTGGTCCGGGTGGTTGCCGTAGACTTTCCAGACGTTGCGGCAGGCGAGCTTGACCGGTTGATCCACTGTACTTACCCGGTTGGCGCGGGAAGAATGGAAAAAGCCGGGATGCGCGCCAGAAGGCACATCCCGGCCATTGAGTTGCTGAAGCGGAAGCGCGTTATTGCGCGGCGGCCACCCAGGGCTGCCAGGTCGCCTCGTTGGCGTTGACCCACTCGGTGATCACCTCCTCGAGATCGCGCTTGTTGTTATCCACCTCGAGCATCAGCGCGTTCTGGGTATCGTTATCGATGGTCAGGCCTTCGATCAGCTTGAGCGCGCCCGGCCATTTCTCGCCGAAGTCTTTCCACACGATCTTGCCGATGCTGGCCTGTTCGAAACCGCAGTCATTGACTTTGTCAGGATAGAACCCGGGAGCCGGATCGGTGGCACAGTTCGGATCCGCGGGGGGCATGTCGACCCATGCCATCTCCAGTTCGGCATGCAGCCAGTGCGGCGCCCAGAACATCATCAGCGCCGGCTGCTTTGCGGCATAGGCCGCCTTGAGTTCCGCGATCATCGCGCCCTCGCTGCCACCCGCGATGGGTTGCAACGGTAGTCCCGAGGCTTCCACCAGGTCCTTGGAACGGGTGCCCCAGTCGGCGGGATAGGTGATCAGCCGGCCCTTGGGAAAGGTGTCCGGGGCGGCGAAGACCTGGACGCATTCCACGAGCGCGGTCCAGGCGGGCAGACCGGGACATTGCTCCGCCATGTAGGCCGGGTACATCCAGCCCTCGCGCGGCTCGAGCCCCAGGGAACCGACTTTCACGATCTCTCCGGACTCCACCGCCTTGGGATAGATGTCACCGACATTGTTATCCCAGACCTCTGGCTGGAAATGCAGGTTCCCCTGGGCGATGGCGGCGAACTGCGGCACCGCGCCGGCGGTGACGTATTCCACGTTGAAGCCTGCCTTCTGCAACAACTGGCCGGCGATATGCGCGGAAATGTGTTGCCCGGTCCATTCATTGATCGCGATCTTGATGGGATCATCGGAACCGTTTGCCGCGAATGCGTTGCTGCAGGCGATGGCGCTTGCGGCCGCGCCCAATAACAGGTGTTTCAGTTTCATCATTGACGCGCTCCTCTGGGGGACCAGCCGGTCCCGGGGTTTATTCGGAATGGCAGCGGAATAGTCTGCTATAAAAAACGATACCACTTCGACTGGGGCCCGGCAACACCGGTTGCGCCGCGTTATACTGAAACTTCGCCCCATCCGATTGCCTGCATGACTACCCGGATTGCGGAGTACTGGTACGAAGTCCATCCCGTCAGCGATGGCATCAGCCTGATCCGCGAAACCCATGTCGCCACCTGGCTGCGCTGCAATATCTGGCATGTGCGCGGCAGGGACCATGACCTGCTCATCGACTCCGGCATGGGTGTCCGCCCGCTGAAACGGGAACTTCCGCAACTGACGGAACGCCCGGTCACCTGTATCGCCACCCACGCGCATTTCGATCATATCGGCGGGCAGCACGAGTTCGACTGCCGCCTCGGCCATCGCAGCGAAGCCGACATCCACGCCACGCCCACCCGGGAAAACACCGCCGACTGGGGTCCGTTCGTGCGCGCCGAGACCTTCAGCGCCCTCCCCCATAGCGGGTTTGACTACCGGACCTACTCCGTCACGCCGGCGCCGCTGACCGGCTACCTGGACGAGGGTGACGTGGTGGATCTCGGAAACCGCCATTTCCAGGTATTCCACCTGCCGGGGCATTCCCCGGGTTCCATCGCCCTCTACGAGGAATCATCGCGCACCCTGTTTTCCGGAGACACGATCTACGACGGCGCGCTGTACGATACCGTCTATCACTCGGACAAGGCGCTCTATCGGCAAAGCCTGGAGCGGCTGCGATCCCTGCCGGTGAACGTCGTCCATGGCGGACACGATGATTCCTTTGGCGCTGGACGCCTGGTCGAACTGATCGACGACTACCTCTCCGGCGGCAACACCATCGTCGACGCCGACGCCTGGATCAACAGCCAGATATCCTGAACCGCGGCAGTCTCCGGGTCGGGCTCGGCTTGCGCGTAACGTACACAGCGCCGGCATCCGCCGGTTGCCTGAATCGTGAAGCCGGGCGGTCATCGGCGGCAACGATGGCAAGGATCGAAACAAACGACTGGCATAGCAAACAGGAATCATTATCATCCAGGGTATTCCCGGTTAAGGAGTAACGACAATGTTGAAAACCCTTTCCTTTGCGGTGCTGCATTTCAGCGTCGCCTTCACGGTGGCCTGGCTGATCACCGGCAGCCTGCTGGCGGGCGGCCTGGTCGCAATGATCGAGCCCACCATCAACAGCGTGGCCTATCACTTCCACGAGAAGGCCTGGCTCCGGCGCGGGCGGGCATCCCAACCCCCGTCCCCGTCCGGCGCGCTCGCGGCCTGACCCGGAGTACGTTCCGCTATTTGACCGCATCCACGGGGCGCGCCATGGGGTAGACTTCTCCCCATGTCATCACAGTTCAACCAACCCCTCGGCGGCAACCAGATGCCGCGATTCGCCGGCCCGGGCACGATGTTCCGGCTGCCGTCGCAGACCGATGCGGCGGGACTCGACATCGCCATCGCCGGCGTGCCCCTCGACATCGGCACCAGCAACCGCGCCGGCACGCGTTACGGGCCGCGCCAGATCCGCAATGAGTCGGTGCTGGTGCGTCCTTACGGGATGTACACCCGCGCGGCGCCCTTCGACAGCTTCCAGGTCGCGGACATCGGCGACGTCCCGCTCAACACCTTCAACCTGCTGAAGTCCATCGACATCATCGAGGGCTTCTACGACGGGGTGTATGCCCACGGCGCGAAGAGCGTCACCCTGGGCGGCGACCACACCATCGCCCTGCCCATCCTGCGCGCATTGCATAAGGTCCACGGTCCGGTGGCGCTGGTGCACGTCGACGCCCATGCCGATATCAACGACGTCATGTTCGGCGAGAAGATCGCCCACGGCACCATCTTCCGCCGCGCGGTGGAGGAAGGCCTGGTGCAGGGGCCGAAGATGTTCCAGATCGGACTCAGGACCACCGGCTACAGCGCCGAGGATTTCGACTGGTCCCGAGACCAGGGCGCGCGCGTGGTGCCGGCGGAGGAATGCTGGTACCGCTCACTGGCGCCGCTGATGGAAGAGATCCGCACCGTAATCGGACCGGAGACGCCGACCTATCTCACCTTCGACATCGACGGCCTCGACCCCTCCGTGGCCCCCGGCACCGGCACCCCGGAACCCGGCGGCCTCACCGCCTCCCAGGGCATCGAGATCATTCGCGGCTGCTGGGGCCTCAACCTCGTCGGCGCGGACCTGGTGGAGGTCTCGCCGCCTTACGACACTACCGGCAATACCTCGCTGCTGGCGGCGAACCTGGTGTTCGAGATGCTGTGCAGTTTTCCGGGCTGCCAACGACGGGATTAGGCTGACCGGGCCGGCATGGCCCGTTGACAGCATCGGGGAATCGTGTTCTCATAGTTGAGAACATCGCACCCCTGCCCGTCCATGCGCGAGATCGAAGAGAAAATCCTGGATTTTGTCGGCCGCTTCTGTTTCGAGGAGCAGCGCTCCCCCACCCTCGCGGAAATTGCCGAGGGCATCGGCTATACCTCGAGAGGTTCCGTACATCGTTACGTCAAGTCATTGATCGACGAGGAATTTCTGACCTCCGACGGCGGTAATCGCAACCTCGCGCCCACCGGCAAGCCACGCAGCGACCTGACCATGCCCCTGCTTGGCCGCATTGCCGCGGGCCGGCCCATCGAGGCCATCGCCGAGAGCATGGAACTCAACATCACCAACCTGTTCGCCGGGCCCAACCGCTTCGTCCTGCAGGTCAAGGGCGACTCCATGATAGACGCCGGCATCCATGACCGCGACTACGTCATCGTCCAGCAGGCCGAGACTGCCCGGGAAGGCGAGATCGTGGTCGCGCTGATCGACGGCTACGAGGCCACCCTCAAGCGCTACTACACCATCTCCGGCAACCGGGTCCGCCTCGTGCCGGAAAACCCGGACATGGAACCGATGAACTTCCCAGCCGACCAGGTGCGCATCCAGGGCATCGTGGTGGGGCAGATGCGCAAGTACTGACGGTTCAGCCTTCGGCGTCCACGGGCAATGTCCTCGAAATCCCAGCGAAATCTGGGATCCCTATCAAAATGTTCTCGAAATCCCAGCGAAAGCTGGGATCCATGTCAATTCGTAGTGCAATCCCCACAACATGGACGCTGGCCCCAGCTTTCGCTGGGGTAAACCTTCGCTGGCGTTTCGGGCAGCAGTGCCAGCTAGCGCCCGGTGTCAGGTACTCTTCGCGTCACCTGCACCCTGAGCCGCGCCTCGCGCTGCATCATGTAAACGCCGGTGGCGATAATGATCGCGATGCCCAGCAGGCTGAAGTTGTCGGGCACCTCGCCCCAGACCAGGTAGCCGATCACCCCGCCGATCACGATCATCAGGTACTTGAGCGGTGAAAGCAGGCCAACCTCGGCGTTCTTGTAACTGAGGGTCATCAGGTACTGGGCGCAGCCGCCGAGTACGCCCACCGCCATCAGCAACAGGAGGTCGCCGAGGGGTGGCCGGATCCAGCCCCAGCGCAGCGACAGGACGCCACTCACCAGGGTGGCGGTGAATGTGAAATAGAACGTGATGCAGGCCGGATCCTCCGTGCGGCCGAGGATGCGGATGATGTTGGTGGCGAATCCCACCAGCACCGCGGCAGCCACCATGATCAGTGCTGCGCTGCTGAACACTTCGCTTCCGGGTTTCACCACCAGGAGTACGCCGAGGAAGCCGATGACGACAGCGCTCCAGCGGCGGATACCCACCTTTTCCCCGAGTAGCGGCACCGACAACGCGGTCATGACGATTGGCGCGGAGTGGAAGATCGCCATGGCGTCCGCCAGCGGCAGCTTGCCGATACCGTAGAACGCGCAGCCCATCGCGCTGACGCCGATCAGCGAACGCACCAGGTGCAGCACCGGCCGGCGCGTTCGCAGGATCCGCCAGCCGCCGGCCATGGCGATGAAGCCAGCGATGGGCACCAGCGCCACCGCGCTGCGGAAAAACATGATCTGCCAGGTGGGATAGTCCGCGCTGAGCCACTTTACCAGCGCGTCCATGGTGCCGAACACCAGTACGCTGCCAAGCATCGCCGCGATACCGAACAACGGACGCTGGGATTCGGTACCGGGAAGGGACATCGGCGCAGCATAGAGGCTTTTCACGAGATTGCAAGGGACGCGCGCATTCACGTTTCAGCGACGGTCCTTTCACGTTGACGAGGCGCAGGACACGTTTTCGTTCACGGCTTTTTGATCCTGGCTTTGTCAGGATCCGGGCAATCACTTTCACCAACCCATCGATCGTTACGGACCGGAAATGAAGAAAGCCACCAAAGTCATATCTCACGACGCAACACCAATCAGCCAGGCCACTGACAGGAGCACCGAAAGCATCGTCTCGCGGCGCGCGCTGGTCGCGGGCACCGCCCTTGCCGGCGCCGCGGCGACGATGCCGGACAAATGGGCGACGCCGGTCATCCGCAGCGTGGTCCTTCCGGCCCATGCCGCTACCTCCGCGTTGACCATCGCCGACATTGCCGTGGGTGCGGCGCCCGAATTCACGACACTGGTCGGGGCATTGTCCACCGCGGGGCTTGTTTCCACGCTACAGGGACCGGGCCCGTTTACCGTGTTCGCACCGACCAACGCCGCGTTCAGCGCCATCTCGGGCGTCGTTGCAGGCCTTAGCGTTGCGCAACTGACGGACGTCCTTCTCTATCACGTCGTGCCCGGGATCAATCCACCTTCCGCCATTCCGTCTACCTCGGGTACGCCGGCGAATATCACCTCCACGATCAATGCCAGCAATGGCGTCATCTACGTGATCGACCAGGTCCTTCTGCCCTGATTGCGCGACAGCATATCTGCACCTTTCGGCCGGTCCCACACCGGCCTTTTTTTTGCGCGGTCGAATGGGCGGAGGAGCGGTTGACCCTTTCGCGGAGTTGGACATAATGCCGCCTGCGCAAACACCGTCCATTACGGATGAACAAAAGCCTCCTCACCAACCTCGTCGCGTTGGCCGTACTCATGGCGGGACTCCTCCTGCCGCACCCAGAGCTCCGCGCCGTGGGACTGTTCGCGGTGTCCGGCGCGCTGACCAACTGGCTCGCGATCTACATGCTGTTCGAACGCGTGCCCGGGCTCTACGGCTCTGGCGTGATCCCGCTCCATTTCGACGAATTCCGCCGTGGCATTCGCAGACTGATGATGGACCAGTTCTTCACCCCGGAGCACATCGAACGATTCCTTGCCGGTGGCGGTGAGGATACGGCGGTGGATCTCGGCCCGGTCATCGACAAGATGGATCTCTCGCCCACCTTCGACGGCCTGGTGCAGACCATCAGCGAGTCCTCCTTCGGCGGCATGCTGGCGATGATCGGCGGCGCGAGCGGTCTCGAGCCGCTGCGCGAGCCTTATATCCGGCGCATGAAGTCCACGCTCCAGGGAATCGCCGCCAGTGACACGGTGCAACATGCGATTCGATCCGGAATCCGCGGCGACGGCGATGACGGCATCCGGGAACGTATCGCCACGGTGATCGAACGTCGCCTCGACGAACTCACGCCGGAAATGGTGAAGCGCATCATCCAGGACATGATCCGCGAACACCTCGGCTGGCTGGTGGTCTGGGGCGGTGTATTCGGCGGGTTGATCGGATTGCTGACCACGCTCATCGATTGAGCATGGTTCGGTCGGGACAATCGAATCAGGCCCTGCGCAACTGGTTCGCCAGGTAACGCGTAAACTCGTGGTTCTCCCGTTCCAGCCAGCTCAGGCGCCCGGCGCTGGCGAGCGGTGACGACGCGCCGCGAAAGATACCCTCCACCACCACGCGGTCCTCGTCGTTGACGCGGTCGAGAAAATCGCGGATCTCGGCCTTCAGGGTCTCCGGGTCCGCGCTCGCCGCCAGCACCTCCGGCGCCATCGCCGCGCCGTAACGCACCCTGACCTCGCCAACGGAGACCGGCTCCAGCGAGAGATACCAGACATGGTCCGGGGCGAGCGCGTACATGTGCGAAGGAAATACCGTGGGCAGGATCGCTGTACGGCGCGCCTCACCCTCGAGGCGATGGTTATCGGGATGGGCCACGCCGACTCGCGCATCCGCTGACTTGGTGAAGAACTGGTAGGTAAACGCGGGATCGGGCTCCCCCGGCTCGAAGCGGGTCTCGTGCACGGGGAACCAGGCGCCCACGGTGGCGCGGTGGGTCACCGGCAGGTGATAGCCCTCCATGAAGTTCTCGGTGAGTTGCTTCCAGTTGGTTCGCCAGACATGCTCCTTGCGGTCGATGGGCACGTAGTGCTCGACGCCGTAGGGCTCGACCAGGGGTTCCAGCCGGGCGAGCGATTCCGCCACCGGCGGAAGGTCGGGATCAAGCGTGAGATAGATCCAGCCATGCCATACCTCGCAACGCACCGACGCCAGGGACACTTCGCCGCGCGCGAAAGCCGTGCTGCGATCCATGTGTGGAGCGCCGATCAGGCGGCCGTCGGTCGCGTAAGTCCAGGCATGATAGGGGCAGACGATGCGGCGGCAGTTCCCCTGCCCGGTCAGCAACGTCATCATGCGGTGCCGGCAGACATTGGCGAAGGCGGAGACCGTTCCGCCGGCCTGTCGCATCACGACCACCGGCTGGCCAGCAATCTCGTCGCACAGGTAGTCGCCGGTGGCGGGGATGCTCGCGGCAAGCCCCACGCACAGCCACTGTCGGCGGAATATGCGCTCTCGCTCCAGGGCGAGAAGTTCCGGCGAGGTATAGGAACCTGGCGGCATCGCGGATGCCTGCTCCAGCGGCAATGCCGCCAACGAGTCGATATCGTGAAGCAATTGACCGACGCTTGATTCCACTTGTTTCACCACGGTGGCGGAATAACCCACCGCGGATTACATCATGAAGCGATGAATAACGCGGGCGGAATAGTCGCTGCCGGCGACAGCTTCTCACGCGGTCGCGAACGAGGGCGCGTCAGTGCACCGGCGCGGGCGCTTCGCGTGACAGCCAGGCGCGGATCGCGCTGCGCACGGTGGCGAGTTCCGTCGCGACGATCGGGTCCAGGCTGGCCTGCTGGAACCAGGCGGCCAGGGCTGGCGGCAGGTCCAGCCGCCGCCGGGTGGCGGCAAGCAGCTCCTCGGCGATGGCGAGGGTGGGCGGATAGGTCCAGTCCGCGGCGCACGGGGTTTCACCACTCAGCCAGGGCGCCGGCGTGACCATGCGATCGAGCCGGAAGAGCCGGTCGTAGAGGCGATCCTTTACCAGGTCGACCTGGTGTTCCCGCTCGGGGCTCACCGGCTGGCGCGCGTATTTCACCAGTTCCCGGGTCGCCGGCTCCAGGCGCGTGTCGTGGTAGTGCACCAGGGAACGCTGGCGCGCGCGGGAACGCAGGTCGGGGCTCCAGATGGACGGCTCGGGAACCAGTTCCTCGAGGTATTCCAGGATCGCCTGGGAATCGTGCAGCACCCAGTCGTCGACGCTGATGGCGGGAATGGAACCCGCCGCCACCAGGGCCTGGTAATCGGTGGTCTGGTAGCTTCCGCCCGGCGGTTCGCGCTCCTCGAAAGCGATGCCTTTCAAGCGCAGTACGGCGCGGACCTTGGCGCAGTAAGGACTCTGCGGCAGCGCGTAGAGAACCAGCGGGCGCCTCGCCTTGCTCACTCCGAAGACAGGCGAGCCAGCGCCAGGTCGAGCATCCCGCGATGGAACGGGTCCAGAGTGTGCCGCAATCCTTCGCAGGTCGATTGCAGAGCATCGCGATCCGCGCCATGGACATTGATATGCCCGAGCTTGCGGTTCTCGCGCCAGCTCTTGCCGTACCACCAGCACTGGATGCCGGGCAGTGACTGCCAGACCGGGTTCCAGTGACAGCCGATCAGGTTCAGCATCAACGTGCGCCCTTTTACCGGGGGCATCGCTTCGACCGGCCGGCCGAGAATGGCGAACAGGTGCAGGTCGAACTGGCTGAGATCCGCGCCGGCCTGGGTCCAGTGACCACTGTTGTGCACCCGCGGCGCGAGTTCGTTCACCAGCAGTTCGCGCCCCGCGTGAAAACATTCCATCGCCATGACGCCGACATAGTCGAGGCTGTCCATAACCCGGCCCAGCATCTCCTCCGCCACGGGTTGCAGCTCGGCGATGTCCACCGCGGGGGCCAGGGTGTATCGCAGCATTCCGGCCTGGTGATGATTCTCCACCAGGGGAAAGAACGCCTTAGCGCCATCGCGAAAGCGCGCGCCCACCAGCGACAGTTCGCGCGAGAAGTTGATCTTGCGCTCGGCGATGATGCCGCCGTAGGCCTCCGCCGGAATACCGCTATCGTCGCCCGCGCCGAGCACCCACTGACCCTTGCCGTCATAGCCGTCGCGAACGCTCTTTACCACCAGGTCTTCGCCGAGGCGAAGCCGCGCGGCATCGAGGTCTTCCGGGCTGGCGATACCTTGCCAGGGTGAGGTGTTCACGGCGAGCTGATCGAGCAGCGCCTTCTGCTGGTCGCGGGCGGGCAGTAGCTTCATCGCCCCTGCATTGCACCAGGCAGGCGCGTCGCCGAGGCCTTCCACCAGCGTGTTGCCGAGCAGGTGCTCGAGTTCGGCGGTGATCAGGGGATAGCGCTCCAGGATCGCGTCCCGCTCGAGTGCAATGCGGGTGGTGGAGGTGCCGGGCAGCACCTCGCCCGAGACGTGATCGATGCGATCCACGGAAATACCGAGGCGCGCGCCCGCGGCCGCCATCATCAAGCCGAGCTGGCCCGCCCCCACGACGAGCAGGTCCGCCATCAGGCGCGGGGATCGGGGTGATCGAGTACCGCCCGGGTCACCGCCGCGCGGCGTTCATCGAGGCGCCCGGCGAGATCCGGGTCGTCGAGCGCCAGGATCTGGCAGGCCATGAGACCGGCGTTGTAGGCGCCGCTGGCGCCGATGGCGAGGGTGCCCACGGCCACGCCGCGGGGCATCTGGACGATGGACAGCAAGCTGTCCATGCCCTTGAGCGCGCGACTCTCCACCGGCACGCCGAGCACCGGCAGCGGGGTGGCCGACGCGACCATGCCCGGCAGGTGCGCGGCGCCGCCCGCGCCGGCGATGATCACGCGGAATCCGGCGTCCCGAGCGCTGGCGGCGAACGCCATCATCTTCTCCGGCGTGCGATGGGCGGAGACCACCTCGCAGTGGTAGGTCACCTCGAGTTCTTCGAGGGCCTCGCAGGCGGCGGACATGGTTTCCCAGTCGCTGCGCGAGCCCATGATGACGGCGACCCGGGTGCCGTCGGGAGCCTGGTTGGAATCGGTCATGGCCGTGGTCCGGCAAAAGCGGGGATTTTACCCGTCCGCGCGCGGGGATTCAGGCCCGGGCCGCGGATTTCGCCGGAAACAGGGCGCCGGGCTATTCGCGGAGGAATCATCCCCGAGGGATTCACCCGGACCCTCCCGATGAGTACAATACGCGCCTCCTACCGCCGTCGGGGTGTAGCTCAGCCTGGTAGAGTACTGCCTTCGGGAGGCAGGGGCCGGAGGTTCGAATCCTCTCACCCCGACCACACTATTGCGCCCAATGCGATTATTGCCTGATGGCAACGCCGGGAGCGATTGGGATCAGGGCATCGAGAAGGTCTGTTATCGTTGGACTACACCCTGAACAAGGCAGCTATCAAAGCCTGCCTTTTACTGGCGGTCTTGCCCCCACTGTCTTCCTGCACCTACCTGAAGCACACGTCGGCACAGGCGAATTACTCGCGGATCCAGGACGCCAGTCCCAGCCAGGTCAATCTGAAGCACCTGCTGGATCGCGAAACGTTTTTCGTGATCGGAAAGACACTGGATGACTCCGGCGACTACGCGGATTTGCCACTGGCGGTTGCAGCGTACTCGGACAAGTACCGGCAAAACGAGCGGGTAGGCACCATGTTTCTCACTGGTGGCGGGACGCACTTCGGTCTCAACCTCCCCGAAGGTCAGTACGATCTGCTGGTCTACGCAGACATCAACGGGGATCACGCTTTCGACCCTTCCGAAGTCGTGGGCATGAGCGACATCCTGCTTGACGGGTCGATCTATCCCGACCGGATCTCTGGACAGGTCGAAATTCCATTGTCCAATCGACAGGATTCGATTCGACCCGGGACTATCTCCCGACCAGAGGGATTCGAAGCCAGACCCTCTCTCTATTACCCGACGGGATCCATCCGTGACCTGGACGACCCACTATTCAGCGAGAACGTGGCGACGCTCGGTCTGTACGACCCGGCATCCTTCCTGGAACATGCGCCGACCATGTTCTACGCGCTGGAAGAAGACACCGCGCACAAGATCCCCGTCGTGTTCGTCCACGGCGCTGACGGCAGCCCCAGGTCGTTCGAGCCGATTGTCAGTCGCCTGGACAGGAACCGCTACAAGCCCTGGTTTTTCTACTACCCGTCCGGCGGCGACCTGGATCAACTGGCGGATTTCTTCTACAACCTCTTCCTGTCCGGCAAGGTCATTACCCTCGGGAAAATGCCGCTCATCGTGGTCGCGCACAGCATGGGCGGGATCGTGGTGCGCGAAGCCATCAACAAGTACGAGGGGCGTAGCGGTGAAAACAGGATCGAACTGCTTGTCACGATTGCCAGTCCTCTCGGAGGTCACCCTGCAGCAGCCAGTGGCGAGAAACACGGACTGATCGTTCTGCCCGCGTGGCGCGACCTGAATCCGGACAGCCGATTTATTCAACAGCTGTACGAGCAACCATTGCCGGCTTTCGTCAACCACCAGCTCTTCTATGCCTACAGCAACCCTGACCTGTTGAAAGCGGGGGAAAACAGCGATGGCGTCGTACCCCTTTCCAGCCAACTGCATCCGGATGCGCAAAAACAGGCCAGCCGGACGTTCGGATTCGATAGCGGCCATGTCGACATACTGTCCAATGAACAGATGATCGACCACCTGTTGGAACTGATGGCGGGCGTGGACGGCGTCTTTACCGAGGAAAGCTTGGCGGCGATTGCCGCCGGCGGCTTCTCAGTGCCGTCGAATGGCGATTACAGCCCGACCACCGCGCACCTGATCGGCTATGCGGGCAAGTACCTCGTTCTGCTCGCGCATGGTCGGATCGCGCCCGTGGATGCGCAGCAGGAGCATTTTGTTCGGGCCGTTCAGGGCGAGGTCGCGGCCTCGACCGAACTCGAGAGAGAGTTTATCGGGTTTATGGAGGAGCACGCCGACCTGGTGCATGACGTGCTTTGTAACGCCCACCCCGATGGCATTACCGAAGCCCCGGCACCCCAAAGTCCGGCTTGCCGCACATCCACACCACCGGCGAATCCGAGTGACAGCTAACAGTCCCCAATTCGATATCGACCGGACATTCGAACTCGCCGAGCAAACCGGTCTGAAGCTCGCGATCAGGGGGCGCCTGGCCGCCCTTATTCTCGTCGGCTTGTGGCTGATCCCGACGCGTGGCCCCGAGAGAGCAACGGATATCGCCCTGGCACTGCTGCTGCTCGCCGCCCTCGGCATCATCCATTACCTGCTCATCGGCTCCAACTGGGACCGCGGATGGGTGAAGTACGTCTTCGTGAGTATCGACGTGCTTCTGCTGTCGGTGGCGGTTGCCGTGCTGCCACCGGAGCCGGCGGTCCCGGTGCCCCAGATATTCATGTTCCGGTTCGGCATCTTTCACTACTACTACATCATACTGGGGACCGCGGCCTTCAGCTTTTCACCCGGCCTGGTCCTCTGGTCAGGGGTGCTGGGTGGTATGGGATGGCTGGCGGCATTCGCCCATGTCCGCTCCGGCATCTCCGATCCGCTGGACTGGAGCGATGCGCTCCGGGATGCGACCAGTGAAAGCTTCATCCACATCGTTCTGAACCAGGACTTCGTGGCGTCCGGCACCCGTTTCCAGGAAGCACTCATCTACTTCGTGGTGAGCGTACTGATCGCGATCGTCATGTACCGCGCGCGGAGCACCGTCCGCCGCCAACTCGAGGCGGAGCGCGACAAGGCGGCCGTATCGCACCTTTTCGGCCGGTTCGTTCCGGAGTCCGTGGCCGCCTCGATGATCGAGGACAAGGGCGTTCTCGACCCGACAGAGCGCGAGGCAACGGTCCTTTTCACGGATATTTCCGGGTTTACCCGTCTGACCGAATCCAGGGGACCGCAGGGCACCCTGGATGTTCTCAACGCGTTTTTCGATAGCGCTACCCAGGTACTCAGCAGGCATAACGGCGTTGTGACCCAGTTCCAGGGGGACGCCATCCTCGCGGTATTCAACGTTCCCGTGGAGAACCCGGCCCACGCGCAATGCGCCGTCGACGCGGCTGCCAATCTGATCGACAGCGTGCGCGGAAACACCTTTGCCGGTGAACGGTTGTCGATCCGTATCGGCATCAACACGGGGCCACTCATTGCCGGGAACGTGGGTGGCGGGGGTCGGCAAAGCTACACGGTGCACGGCGACACGGTGAACCTGGCGGCGCGACTGGAAGCGTTGAACAAGGAACTCGGCACCCTGGTGCTGGTGTCGGAATCAACGAAAATCCTGCTATCGAACGACAGCCTGCGGGAAATCGGCGTCCATGACATCAAAGGGCTTAGCAGACCCGTCCCTGTCTTTACCCTGGCCGACTGATAGCGCCTGTCCGGCGTCATCCATTCCCCGTCGGAACAGGCACAATTGGGGTTTTCTGATGCAATCGACGTTTCGGTAGCGCATGCCGGAAGGGAGATTCGCGTTCAATATTTCCCTACTCGCCTCCCCTATCACGCGACCTGAAAAAATCGCACAATTCGGCGTCGGGAATCTGCCCTGCGGCATAGCCAAAGGTGCCGTGATCCATGATCTCTTTGGCCGCGGAACGCACCAGGCCCATGACAGTTCTTGCCAACGAACCGCCGATGCTGATCCGGCACACGCCGAGATCGCGTAACTCTCTCACCGTGAGCGGCTTGCCCGCCAGGCCCATGACCACGTTGAGCGGTCCATCGACTTCGCGGACAAGCGCTCCGATGGTGTCGGCGTCGCGCAGTCCGGGCACATAGAGGCAGTCGGCACCCGCCTCGCGGTAGAGATTGCAGCGTTTCACCGACTCGGCGAATGGGTCCGGGTGACCGACGAGGTAGCATTCCGCGCGGGCGGTGAGAGTGAAGGGGAAGTCGAGGCCGCGCGCCGCCTCGCTGGCCGCGCGCACCCGCTCCACCGACAGTTCCAGCGGATACTGTTCGTTGCCGTAGTCCGACGAGAAGTCCTCGATGCTGCCACCCACGGCGCCCGTGGCGGCGATCATGGCGATGGACTCCGCCACCGTTTCCGGGTCATGACCGTAGCAGTTCTCGCTGTCCATGCTGACCGGCACGTCCACCGCCGAGGCGATACGACGCGTTTCGTCGAGAGCGTCATCGCGTGCCAGGGCACCGACATAGTCGGGCAGTCCGAGGCTGAAGGCAATTCCCGCGCTGGTCGTTGCGATGGCCTGAAATCCTTCCGCCTCCAGTAATCTCGCGCTGCCCGCATTCCAGGCATTGGGCATGACGAAGGTTTCGCCGGCGAGGTGCATATCGCGAAACGCCACGGCCTTTGCTGCCTGCTTCGGGCGGGTGTTCTCCATGGTGGGCTCAGTTACCAGGATTTAGTTTTCCGGATTCTACCCGCAAAGCACTTCGATCCCTTGTCCGAGCCAAACCAGGCGTTTTGTGTGCAGCAACACGTTTCAATAACCTGAACCGTTTTGCCGCACCCATCGACTCACCTGGTGAACACGTCACAAGTGAGGGCACAAGCCATGAATTTCACCGCAATCAAGACGGCAGCCACCTTGACCACACTATTTTCCCTTCCTGCCCTGGCCCAGCAACCCATTGGTTTCGAGCGCTGGAATCCCTTGCCTTCGTCCTTCGTGGAATTTGGTCGAACCTGCCATGACCTGCAGGCCGACTACAATCATCCCACGGGGTTCTCCAGTGGCAACCGTGGCAGCGGGGCAATTCCCGCACCCGGGGGAGTACAGACCACGAGCGAAGACAACGTCGAAGAGAGCAAGAAATTCAGACTCAGCGACATCGAAGTTCGAACAGACAGCGAAACCGGGGAAAACGTCCTCGACGTCGTGGTTGTCACCAACACCGGCTGGTTCAGGCGCAAGTCCTGGCTGGTCTGCGGCCTGAGCGAGTTGAACGTGCATCAATGGGCCTCGATTCAGCACCTCACGATCCTCGACGTCGAACGCTACGTGCGAAATGACGAATACCGTTGGGCGGCGATCATCCAGGAAGACCCTTTCGGGGTGGAAACGTGGTTCCTCACCGGGTCCACCGAGGACTCGATCAATTTTCAGGCAAGCATTGATCGGGATCTGGAAGGCTGGCGGGTGGTGGATGTCGAACCCGTGGACCACGATGACGACCACTGTCAGTCTAACGACGGGAAGGAGGCCTGTGGAGGAGAGACGACCTACGCCGCCATCCTGGTCAAGAATGCGGGCGCGAACCAGGTGGACTGGTCTTTCAAGGATGGATATACCAGTGACAACCTGGTACCCGAAGGTTTTCAGCTCGTCGACCGTGAGCGAACAGGCGCACAGAACTGGCCGGCAGGATGGAAGGAAGCAAGGCTCAGCGTGCGCGTCGACAACGAGGACTTTACCACCGAGAACCTGACGCAGGATAACGTGCACTGGTTCAACTATGGTTCCAACGGCATCATCATCGATCTGGAATGGGACCACATGGGCGTTTACGGCAGCGGGCTCTACGATTGGTACATCGTCATGGCCCAGAACTGGTAACCAATCCCGAGAAAATGAAACTTTAGTGCTACCGTTTGCAATCCCTGATCGCTACCGACCTGGAGTCGGCAGCGGTCAATTTCCGACGCACCGCTTGCCATCGCAATCGAGTCTCGTTATCCTCGCGCCTACCGTTGGGGTGCCGAAAGGCTGAGAGGCGCAAGCCGACCCATCGAACCTGATCCGGGTAATGCCGGCGAAGGAAACGGTTTCCTCTCCTGATTCGTCCTGCCAGGCTGCTGGCGCACCGTTTCCTCCGCCCAATGACGCGAGGAAACCGTTGACGAAGACTGTTCCATCCCCTGCCCCCATCGCACTGACCATTGCCGGTTCGGACAGCAGTGGCGGCGCCGGCGTCCAGGCGGATATGAAGACGTTCTCGGCGCTCGGCGTCTATGGCGCCAGCGTGATCGTCGCGCTCACAGCGCAGAACACACGAACCGTGAGCGCCGTGCAGGTGGTTTCGAGCGACATGATCCGCGCGCAGATCGACGCGGTACTGGACGATCTCGACGTGGCGGCGATCAAGATCGGCATGCTGGCGAATGCGGCGGTGATCGAGGCCGCACATGGCGCGCTCGAACGCTATGACGGACCGGTGGTGCTGGACCCGGTGATGATCTCCAAGTCGGGGCATCGACTGCTGGACGACTGCGCCATTCAATGCCTGAAAGAGCGACTATTGCCGCGGGCCACGCTGCTGACGCCCAACCTGCCGGAGGCCGCCGCGCTGCTTGACCATCCCGTTGCGTCGACGGATGCCGAGGTCCTGCGACAGGGGCACGCACTGAGCCAACTCGGCACCACTTCGGTCCTGATGAAGGGCGGCCATGCCGACGGCAACGAATGCACGGACTGGCTGATCGATGTTTCCGCGGAAACAACTTCCTTCCACGCGCCGCGTATCCATACACGCAATACCCATGGCACCGGCTGTACGCTCTCGGCAGCCATCGCCGCGGGGTTCGCCAAAAACCTGTCGCTACAGGATGCCGTCGGCGAGGCGCACGCCTACCTGCATGCCGCCATCCGCGCCGCTGACCGTCTCCGTGTCGGCAACGGACACGGCCCAGTCCATCACTTCCACGCGACCTGGCCGGCATGAACGTCTCGATCATCGGCGCCGGCGTGGCAGGCCTGTGCTGCGCGAGCGAACTGGTTGATCGGGGCATTTCGGTCACCGTGATTGAGCGATCGGCCAGTCTCGGGGAGTCGGCCTGTTCCTGGTTCGCCGGGGGAATGCTAGCGCCGTACTGTGAGTCGGAAAGCGCCGAACCCGCGGTTGTCGAGCTTTCAACCCATTCCATCGACTGGTGGGATCGCCACGTTAGTAGCGTTTGCCGCAATGGCAGCCTGGTGGTCTCGGCGGCGCGGGATCAGCGCGAACTCCGGCGCTTCGCGCGCCTGACCCGGGAGCACGAGCAACTGGACGGGGCGGCGCTGGGCGAACTGGAACCCGCCCTCGAGGGCCGGTTCGAGCAGGGTCTGTACTTCCCTACCGAGGCCCATCTGGACCCGCGCGGGGCGCTGGCCGAACTGGTGGAACATGTTCGGGCGCAAGGAGGCAATGTGAGATTTGGCGAGGAGGTCACTGCGACCGAACTCCTCGAATCCAGCGACACCGACCTCGTCATCGACTGCCGCGGCTATTCCGCGAGGGTCGAACTGAACAGCCTGCGCGGCGTCAAGGGTGAGATGCTCGTATTGAAGAGCGACGACCTCGCCTTATCGCGCCCGGTTCGACTCCTGCATCCACGCCACCCGATCTATCTCGTGCCGCGGGGCGATGGCGTGTTCATGCTTGGCGCCACCATGATCGAGAACAACGAACGCAACCGGATCAGCACGCGTTCGATGCTCGAACTGCTCAGCAGCGTCTATGCGTTGCATCCGGGATTCGGCGAGGCGGAGATACTCGAGACCGGCGTCGACGTTCGCCCGGCTTTTCCGGACAACCTGCCCGCGGTCCAGCGACGCGGCAACATCTACTACCTGAACGGCCTGTACCGCCACGGCTTCCTGCTGGGACCCGCCATGGCGATGCGCATTGCGGATGAGATCACGGGTGAACAAATGCAATCGGGGGAAATTGCGCGATGTGGATAACGATCAACGGCAATCCGTGCGAGGTGGAGAACACCGTCCTCGCGCGGATCCTGGAGGAGGCCGGCTACCGGTCGCCGCATATCGCCACGGCGGTAAACGGCGTCTTCGTGCATCGCCAGTCGCGGGCGGAAATCATGCTGTCTGAGGGCGACCGGCTGGAGGTCGTCGCCCCTATCGAGGGAGGCTGACATGGTGAGGTTCTACGGCGTCGAGATTCGCAACGCGCTCTTACTGGGCACCGCGCAGTACCCGTCCCCGGCGATCCTCGCGGAGGCCATACGCGAGTCCGGCGTCGAGGTGGTGACGGTATCGTTGCGGCGTGAATCCGGCAACAGCCGCGCGGGCGAGGGGTTCTGGGCGCTGATCCGGGAACTGGGCGCGCACGTGCTGCCCAATACCGCGTCCTGCTACACCGTGAAGGAAGCGGTAACCACCGCGCAGATGGCGCGCGAGGTCTTTGGTACTGCATGGATCAAGCTCGAGGTCATCGGCAACCCGGATACTCTGCAGCCCGACGTCTTCGGCCTGGTCGAGGCGGCGCGCATCCTCAGCAAAGAAGGTTTCGATGTATTCCCCTATACCACCGAGGACCTCGTCGTCGCCGACAGGCTGATACAGGTAGGCTGCGAGGTTTTGATGCCCTGGGGAGCGCCCATCGGCACCGGCCGGGGCATCAACAATCCCTATGGCCTGCGCACCCTGCGAGCGCATTTCCCCGACGTCCCCATCGTCGTCGACGCCGGCATCGGCCTGCCCTCCCATGCCGCCCACGCCATGGAACTCGGCTGCGACGCGGTGCTGCTCAATACCGCAGTGGCGAAGGCGGGCGACCCGGTACGCATGGCGCGGGCATTCGCCGACGCGGTGGCCGCCGGCCGCGCTGCATGGCTGTCCGACCCCATCGACGCCGGCGACATGGCGCAGCCATCCACGCCGGTGCCCGGCAAGGCGTTCCTGTCATGAAGCTCGATCCTTTCTACCCGATCGTCGACAGCTACCAATGGATCGAGCGGCTGGTTCCGCTGGGTGTCCGGCTTGTGCAGTTGCGCATCAAGGACCAGGACGCGGAGTCCACCAGGGAACAGATCAGGCAATCTTTTGCGTTATGCCGACGACATGACTGCCAACTGATAGTCAACGACTACTGGCAGCATGCCATCGACCTAGGCTGCGACTACGTCCATCTCGGCCAGGAGGACCTCGATGACGCCGACCTGCATGCGATCAAGCGCGCCGCTATTCGCATCGGAATCAGTACGCATAGCGGCGAGGAACTGGAACGCGCCCTGTCCTGCGACCCCGACTACGTGGCGCTGGGTCCGATCTACCCCACGATCCTCAAGAAGATGCCCTGGCAGCCCCAGGGTCTGGAGCGTATCGGTAAATGGAAGGCGTTGATCGGCAATATCCCGCTGGTCGGCATCGGCGGGCTCACGCCGGAACGCGCCCCCGGCGTGCTCGAGGCCGGCGCCGACATCGTGTCGGTCGTCACCGACATCACCCTGAACCAGGATCCCGAGTCGCGCACGCAGCAATGGATCGCGCTTTGCGCTCCACACCGACAGTAAGAGTTCAACTTCGAAACATCGACCAATGAAAACCCTCCTGCTTGTTACCCTGCTGTTCTTCACGTTGCCGCTGCACGCGGCGGAGAAAGTCACACTGTTGCTCGACTGGTTCGTCAACCCGGACCACGGCCCCGTCATCATCGCCCGGGAGAACGGTTACTTCGCCGACGCGGGACTGGAGGTAGAGGTCATCGCGCCCGCCGATCCTTCCGACCCGCCCAAGCTGGTGGCCGCGGGCAAGGCGGACCTCGCGATCTCCTACCAACCGCAACTGCACCTGCAGACCGCGGAGGGCCTGCCCCTGCTGCGCGTGGGTACGCTGGTGACCACCCCGCTCAACTGCCTGCTGGTGCTGCGCGACGGTCCCATCAAGTCCATCGCCGACCTCGCCGGCCGAAAGATCGGCTTTTCCGTCGCAGGCGTGGAGCAGACGCTGCTCTCCACCATCCTGCGCAAGCACGGCCTGACGCTCGACGATATCGAGCTGGTGAACGTCAACTGGTCACTGTCGCCGTCACTGATGTCCGGCCAGGTGGACGCGGTCATCGGCGCCTTCCGCAACTTCGAACTCAACCAGATGGACATCGAGAACGTTCCGGGCAAGTGTTTTTACGTGGAAGAGGAAGGCCTGCCGGCCTACGACGAACTGATCTACGTCGCCAACGGGAACACCATGGACCGGGAAAAGATCGCGGCCTTTCTCGGCGCGGTGGAGAAGGCGACCCAGTTCATCGTCAACCGGCCCCGCGAAAGCTGGGAAATTTTCTCCGCCACCGCCACGGAACTGCAGGACGAACTCAACCGCCGGGCCTGGACCGACACCCTGCCCCGCTTCGCGCTACGTCCCGCCGCGCTGGATGCCGGCCGGTATCGCAAGATGGAACGGTTCTTCAACGAGTCGGGCCTGCTCGATTCGGAACGGCCGGTGGAACGTCTCGCGATGGACGTGACCGGGCAATGAACATCGCCTTCGACAACCGGCTGACCGACTACGGATCCCCGCTCTTCGCTGCATGGCGCTCCGCCTGCGGCGACGCCTGGCAGGACTATGTCGACCATAAATTCGTGCGCGGCCTGGGTAATGGCGAGTTACCGAAGCCCGTATTCATCGCCTATCTCGTCCAGGACTACCTCTACCTGACC
Source organism: Gammaproteobacteria bacterium (assembly GCA_030432755.1). Classification (GTDB taxonomy): domain Bacteria; phylum Pseudomonadota; class Gammaproteobacteria; order Arenicellales; family Poriferihabitantaceae; genus VYFG01. The sequence goes on from JAUILZ010000003.1 coordinate 38,046, forward strand.
CACTACGCCAGGGCGTGGTCCATGGTGGTGGTGAAAGCGGACGAGGTCGAGCAGATGTGCACCGCGGCGGGAATGGTCAATGCGCTGATCAACCAGGAACTCAAGCTCCATGTCGGCATCTGCGCTGAAAAGGGATTCTCCGAGGCGGACCTGCGGAATGCCGAAGAGGCCAGTGAAACGCTCGCCTACACGCGTTACGTGATGGACCGGGCGCTGTCCGGGGACCTGGTCGACCTGCTCGCGGCGCTGGCGCCCTGCGTCCTCGGCTACGGGGAAATCGGACTGCGCCTGGCAAGGCAGCGCGACACGCTGCCGGAATACAGGCAGTGGATCGACACCTACCGCGCGGCGGAATACCAGCAGCTCTGCCAGGTGGCAGCCGGTCTCATCGAGGGCGCCGCCGCCACACGGCTGGGGCCGAACCCCACGTCGCATCCACGCTGGCCATCACTGTGCAGGACCTTTGCCAGAGCGACTCGGCTGGAGGTCGACTTCTGGTCCATGGGATACCGGCTCGCGGCGAGCGCCTGATCGCCAATGACCGCGGCACGCGTTTGCGGGGGCTTCACCTTTGGTGAGCAATCGTTGTTCAACGACGTCGCGCTGGAACTGCCGACGGGACGCTGGACCTGCCTGATCGGCGCCTCCGGTATCGGCAAGTCCACGATACTGCGCCTGATAGCAGGCCTCGACACCGGCGGCAGCTTCAACGGGAAACTCGAGACCTCGAGCGCCGTGGCCTACATGGCACAGTCCGACCTGCTCCTGCCATGGCTCACGCTGCGCCAGAACGTCAACCTGGGCAAGCGGCAGCGCAACGAGGAACCGGATAACTCCCGGGTGGGCCAGGTGCTCGAGGCCGTCGGCCTGTTATCCCATGCAGACAAGAAACCGGCTCAGCTCTCGGGCGGCATGCGACAGCGGGCGGCGCTGGCGCGCACGTTGCTGGAGGACAGGCCGCTGGTGCTGCTGGACGAACCGTTCTCCGCGCTGGACGCGCAGACGCGACACCAGGTGCAGGCGCTGGCGTACGACATGCTCCGTGGCCGGACCGTGCTGCTGGTTACCCACGATCTGCTGGAGGCGGTCAGGCTGGCTGACCAGCTGGTCGAACTGACCCCGGCTGGCGTAAGGAACCATACGCTACCCGATTCCGCACCGCCACGCGATGCATCAAACCCTGCGGTCATTGCCTGCCAGGCGGGCCTCCTGCAAGCCAGCCATCGCGGCGGCGTATCGCGCCGGGCATGAACCGGCTGAAGCAACTTCGCGATGTCGCGATCTGCGCGATCACCCTTCTTGCGCTATGGCAAATCGTGGTCTGGATCACCGGCGTACCACGCTACATCCTTCCCGGTCCGGTACAGGTGCTCAGCGCCCTTGTCGACAACTTCGACCTGGTGATGCAGCATTTTCGCATCACCGCCATCGAGGTGCTCACGGGTATCGTACTCGGGGTCTCGCTCGGTATATCCACCGCCATCTCGCTGATGCTGTCGACACCGCTTCGTCGTGTCACCATGCCCATGCTGGTGCTGAGCCAGGTCATCCCGGTATTCGCGCTGGCGCCCCTGCTCACGCTCTGGCTCGGTTACGGGCTCGCTTCGAAGATCGCGATGACGTTGCTCATCATCTATTTTCCGGTGACTTCCAGCTTGCTTGACGGTCTCAGCAACACATCGCCAGGCTATCTTGACCTGGCCAGGACCATGGGAGCGTCACGGAAAGAAGTCCTGCTGCAGATCCGCCTCCCTGCCGCGCTACCCTCGCTGGCCTCCGGCCTCCGCCTGGCCGCCGTCTATGCGCCCATCGGCGCGGTGATCGGCGAATGGGTCGGCGCCTCTAGCGGCCTTGGCTACCTGATGCTGCTGGCGAACGGACGCGTCAAGATCGATCTTATGTTTGCGGCGCTGTTCGCACTCTGTGTGTTCGCCATCCTGCTGCGTGCTGCAATGGGATGGCTCGCGGATAGGGTGGAATCCTGGTCAACGGGAACGACCGTTTAGCCTTACCCACGGACCCAACCACGCTACCAGGAGGTGCCGGTCTGGATGTAGAACACCCAGTCCTCCGGCCCTTTAGCCACATCGAGGCCAACATAGAGGCCGTAGCGCCGCGCGATCTGGTAACGCATCCCCGCGCCCTGGCTGTCGTAGTTTTCCGCGTCGTCCAGTTCGGATTCATCGTTTGCCACCCTGCCGATGCCGCCGAACATGAGCACCCGCCAGCGTTCGTTGACGACGTAGGTCAGTACCGCCTCCATTGACTGGGCGATAAGCCCCTGGATGGTGCCGATGGGAACGCCGCGCATTTTCAGGTTGGGCGCGGCATAGGGCGGCAGCAGGCCGTCGGAATCCGCGTGCTGTAGCTGCAGGCGCAGCCCGAGGCGCCAGCGATCCGACAAGGACCAGTAGTTCTGGCCGTCGAGTTCGTACAGGTTGTACTCGTGGTCGCTGCCGATCGCCTCGTCGAAGCGGATCGCGTTCAGGGTGTAGTAGTAGCCGTGCTCCGGCGAGAAGATCGAGTCTCGGCTGTCGTACTCGAAGGTAAACCCGAGGCCGCTGGTAGTGGTATCGAACGTGAGAATGTCCTCGAAACGATCGGCAAGCTGGCCGTCAGGCTCCAGCCCGAACACCTCGTCGATATTGTTCGGCTGCATCTCCGCGTTGAAGTAGCGTTGCATCGGGCCGAGATACATCTTCGATTCCCCCAGCCGGAACCTGAGCGACTGCATCACCCCAAAGGTCGTGGTGTTCAGATCCACCGGCCGTTCCAGCTGCAGCGGGCCGAGGCCGTAGAAATCGAGATTGATGTCGCCGTAGCCTGCGCCGCCGGTATAGCGGACGCTGCCCTGTTTCCAGAAACCCAGGTGACCGATGCCGCCACCCCAACTCTCGTTACCGGTGCCAAACGCGGCCAGCGCGGTCACGTTGGGCGGCAACAGGTGGGCCACACCGCCCTCGTCGCTTTGCAGCATCTTCAGCCGTTTGTCGCGGGCCTCGTCCGTCTCGTTGAAGAACAGGCCCATCATGCCAAGCCCGCCTTCAAGGGCGGGATCGGTGATGACGATGGGAACCGGCAGGAAACCGTAGGCGCGCTCCGAGAGGAAGCGCGACACATCGAACTGCCCATCCATGGGGTCGACGAAGAGGCCGGTCTCGGCGATCACGGTGGTCGGGATGGCTGCAATGACCGCGGTGGCAACCAGTTTTCGAACTGTAATCATCGGTTCTCGAAGCATCTGGTCCCGGGATCATGTGCGGCCGGGAGCAGCTAGGAAATGACCCTCAAGGGTATCGCACACTTCCGGGCGACGAAAGGCACGCCGCGCAAGCGCGGCCGGGTGTCACGGCGGGGAATCGAGATTCATGGCCTGGAAGTTGCGAGTAATTGAATATGTATTCCGGTTTCATATTTCATCCCATCAGGGCATGTTATATTGATCGCCGCACCAAGTGAAACAAGAGGAATAACATGTCCAGGAAAGCATCTACGCACCCCGTCTCCAGGACCGCCATGTCCCTTGTCCTGGTCAGCGGCCTGTGCGCGTCGACGCCCCTGTTAGCCGACCAGGTCAGCGGCTGGCCCGTCAATCTCGATGAACTGCCCGTGGAACAGGCGGTGCTGACCGCGCCACCCCAGGTGCCGCCCCCCATCGCCCGGGACCATCCCGCAAAGGTGGTGGTCAGCCTGGATACCATCGAGCTGGTTGGTCAGCTGGATGACGGGGTCGAGTACCTGTTCTGGACATTTGGCGGCACCGTGCCCGGAAGTTTCATTCGCGTGCGTGAGGGTGACATCATCGAGTTCCACCTCAACAACCACCCCACCAGCAAGATGCCGCACAACATCGACCTGCACGCCGTGAACGGGCCTGGCGGTGGCGCTGAATCATCGTTCACCGCACCCGGTCATACCACCCAGTTCACCTTCCAGGCGCTCAATCCCGGCCTATACGTCTACCATTGCGCAACCGCGCCGGTAGGCATGCATATCGCCAACGGGATGTACGGACTGATCCTGGTGGAGCCGGAGGACGGGATGCCAGAGGTGGACCGCGAATATTACGTGATGCAGAGCGAGTTCTATACCAAGGGCGAGTACGGAGACGAGGGTCTGCGGCCCTTTGACATGCAGGAGGCGTTGTCGGAGAACCCCGACTACGTGGTGTTCAACGGTTCCGTGGGCGCCATCCGCGGTGACAACGCGATCCACGCCGAGGTGGGGGAAACCGTGCGCCTGTTCGTCGGCAACGGCGGCCCGAATCTCGTTTCCTCGTTCCACGTCATCGGCGAGATATTCGACCGCGTGTTCGTCGAGGGCGGCACCCTGATGAACGAGAACGTCCAGACCACCCTGGTGCCCGCGGGCGGTTCCGCCATCGTCGAGTTCAAGGTAGAGGTCCCGGGATCCATGCACCTCGTGGATCATTCCATCTTCCGCGCCTTCAACAAGGGCGCGCTCGGCACCCTCAAGGTCTCCGGTGAAGAGGACCACGTGATCTATTCCGGCCTGCAGAACGAAGCCATCTATCTGCCGGAGGGCGGCGCGGTACAGAGCATCACCCAGGAAGCGCCAGCCGGTCCCGGCGCGACGAGCAAGGAGGAGCGCATCCTCTTCGGCCAGCGGGTATACGAACGCAACTGCCTCGCCTGCCACCAGGAGAACGGCCAGGGACTGCCGGGAGCGTTTCCACCGCTTGCGGGTTCGGACTACCTGCTGGGTGATCCCGAACACGCGATCTCGGTTTTACTGGATGGACTGTCCGGGGAGATCACGGTCAATGGCGTTGGTTACAACGGCGTGATGCCCGCGGTGAGCCTGAGCGACGAAGAGGTGGCCAACGTGCTGACCTATGTCCTCAATGCCTGGGGCAATGATGGCGGCGAGATCAACAATGACCAGGTGGCGGCGCATCGTTGATAACGCGCGGACCATGGTCATTTCCCCGGCGCTTGTCCTGGGGTTCGCCACATTGGCGGGTTCGATCCTGTGGGCCGGTCCTCGCCCCGCATCGGCCGCGGACGATGGAGCATTCCGCGAAGGAATGGCCCGGGTAGGTCCCGGGTCCTACCGTCCACTGTTCAAGGATGAAGAAGGTCCACGTCTGATTGAGGTGGCTCCCTTCCTGCTGGACCGATACCCGGTGACCAACCGCGAATTCGCCGAGTTCGTCGATCGCAATCCGCGCTGGTCTCCGCAGAACATCAAGCCTGTATTCGCCGACGCGGGCTACCTGCACCAGTGGGAGGAGCAGGATTTAACGGAGATCGCCGACCAACCCGTTACCAATGTTTCGTGGTTCGCGGCAAGAGCCTATTGCAAGGAACAGGGTAAGCGTCTGCCGACCTTCGACGAATGGGAACTGACTGGCCAGGCCAGTGAAGACAGGCCCGACGGCACAGCGGACCCGGCCTATCGGCAGCAGATCCTCGAATGGTATGCGAAACCGGCGATCATGAAACTACCAGCGGTGCAGGACACCACCGCCAACTACTGGGGGGTACATGGGATGCACGGCGTCGTCTGGGAGCTGGTGGAGGACTTCAACACCGCCCTGGTGACCGGCGAATCGCGCACCGACAGCCAGCTCGACAACAAGCTCTATTGCGGCGCTGGTGCGGCGGCTGCGGTGGACCCCGGCGATTATGCCGCGTTCATGCGCTACGCCATGCGCTCGAGCTACGAGGCCACCTATACCCTGAAATCCATGGGCTTCCGCTGCGCCGCGGATGCCGAACACCTGGCAATGGAAATCTCGCAATGAAATTGACCCGTTTCGTATCGGCTCTTGCCCTCCCCCTGTTGGTCGCCGCGGCGCCGCTGCCGGATAATTCCGTGTACCAGGTCGGATCGCACTGGACCAACCAGGACAACAAGGCAGTGGAAATCGGCGATCTGCGGGGAAAGGTGCAGGTGATGACCTTCGTCTATACCTACTGCGAGCACACCTGCCCCACCATCCTCGCTCACCTGAAGGAACTCGACAGCCGGATTCCGGAGTCACAACGGTCGCAGGTGAATATCACGCTGGTGTCCCTGGACCCGGAGCGCGACACGCCGGAAGTGCTCAAGGCCTACATGGCGGACAAGGGCCTCGACGAGAGCCGCTGGACCATGCTCCACGGCGATCCCGGCGACGTGCGCGAACTGTCTGCAATGTTCGGCGTCCGCTACCGCCCCATGGGACACGACGACATCGCCCACTCCAACATGATCACGGTGCTCGATACCGGCGGTGTGATCCGCTACCAGATGAAAGGGCTGAACGAAGACCTGGATGCAACGCTGGAAGCCATTGCGGAGGCCGTCGAAAAATAGGCGCAGGAACCGCTTTCGCATAAAAAAATATCATGCGTCCGGGGAGGGGATGGAATGAAGTCACTGGCGTTATGATCGCCACTCAGGTTGGCGTCGCCCGCCCATGAAACCTGTCTGCCACATAACAACTCAGGAGGCTTCACCATGCGTTTCATTTATATACCCAGGGCCGCGACCCGGCCCCCGGCGGTCCTTGGACTGCTGGCTCTACTTACCGCCACCCCGATGCAGACCGCGTTCGCCGACGAACTGGTCGAGCGCGGCAGGTACCTGGTGTCCATCGCCGGCTGCAACGACTGCCATACCGCCGGCTACATGATGACCGAAGGCCAGGTGCCGGAGTCGGAATGGTTGATGGGAGACGGGCTCGGCTGGAACGGGCCATGGGGCACAACCTATGCCTCCAACCTGCGCCTGTTCTTCGCCTCGCTGTCGGAAGACCAGTGGGTGGAGACGGGGCGCACCCTGAAGCGTCGCCCGCCGATGCCGTGGTTCAACGTCACCGCAATGACCGACGAGGACCTGCGCGCGATCTATCGCTTCACCCGTTCCCTGGGTGATCCCGGTGAGCCGGCCCCGTCATACCTGCCGCCTGGCGAAACTCCGCCGCAGCCTTACGCCACCTTCCCGGCGCCGCCGCCACAATAGGCGCGCTGTCGATATTCACCGGGCATCCATCTGCGGATGCCCGGCTATCAACTTCTTGCCGCGGTGCCTATGTATTCGGGATCTCCCCCTTCCGCTCAGCCCGCACCGCGATAAACGGCAATCCGAAGAACACGATCAGTACGCGCACGGTGTGGTGGAATGTGACCATGGCGACATCGAAACCGAACAGCAGCGCGAGCAGGGTCACCTCGTAGAAGCCGCCGGGTATGAACGCAAGCAGGAGGTTTAGCGTGGACTCCCCGAGAGCGGCGGCCAGGGACAACGCGAAGGCGGCATAGATGCCAATTACCAGCACCGAGTTGACCAGCGCATCGACCAGGTAGACCAGCAGCTCGCGCACGTGCACCCGCGCGAGCCGCGCGCCCACCGCGCCGCCAATGGTGACCTGCGCCAGCAGCACGAATTCCTGCACCCGTGGAATGGCGAGGACGCCGGCCACGTGTAGCCCGGCGCTCAGAACCAGGGGCCCGAGGAGATGGGGCATGGGCAGGCGCACCAGTTTTCCCGCGTAGTATCCCGCCACCGCGATGGCGACGAATTCCAGCAGCGTCAACGGTGGCAGGGAAAGCAGCCCCGGAAACTCCGCCAGCGCCTGGTTGGAGGCTTCCACCGCGGCCTGTCCCTGGACCAGCGTCAGCAGCAGTGGCGTGGCGACGAACACGGTGGCGACGCGCACCAGGTGGCAGAGAGCAACGACATAGTCCTTTTCCACCAGGTCCCGGCTCATGGCGAGGATCTCCGCCTGTCCACCGGGCAGGCAGCAAAGAAGCGACAGCGTCGAGGGATAGCGGCGCAGCCGCGCGAGATAAATGTAACCCACCGCGGTGGCCAGGATCGTCGCCACCATCATCGCCACCACGGTGACCGACCACTCGGCCATCTTGCCGAGCACCGCGGGATCGAACATCGCCCCCACGAGGACACCCATTCCGAGGGTCACGGAGACATGCAACCAGCGGGGAATGCCGAGTCGTGACCGCAGTGGTCGCACCAGCCCGCCGATGATCCAGACACCGAACAGGCTGCCCAGCAGGTAGGGCGCGGGGGCGCCGAGGAACTCGAGCAACAGGCCACTGCCGAGGGCAATGACAACAGTAATCAGCAGGTTGACGGGACCGTCAACGGACATGAAGCGGGGCGTGAACCGATCAGGGCGGGCCCCGGATTATAGGCCGATGCGCCCGGTCCGCGGGCACATCGATGAGGTTGTCGCTAGACTGCCAGGTAGTGCAATACGCGGCCCGCGGTATTGCGCGAGCCGGGGTTGAGCTTCAGCCAGCGATAACGATCGGCGGAGGCGACGATGATTTCCACCGTTTCACCGCCGCGCAGCACGGTGATGACGACATCGGATCCCGCCGGGCCGGTGGCCCAGACCTGGCGCAGGAAACTCGCCATGTCCGATACCGGATTGCCATTGACCGCGATGATGATGTCGTCGCCCTTGAGACCCGCGGTCTCGGCCGGACCACCCTCGGCGACCCGCTGGACGAAGAGATGTCCACGCTCCTGCTCGGTGTACACCCCGAGCCAGGGCCGGCTTTCACCGGCGCGTCCCTTGCTCACGAGATCATCCAGGATCGGCTTGAGCGCATTGATGGGCACGAACATGTTGCCCGGCACCGGACGATCGCTTTCCTGCGCATTGGAGACGATGAGGGACCCTACCCCCACCAGGCTGCCATCCCGGTCGATCAGGGCCGCCCCGCCGAAACCGCGTATCGGCGGCGTGGTGAAGATTGCATCCTCCAGCAGGTACTCCCAGTAGCCCGGGAACTCGCGCACGTCGACGATCTCCGCGGCCTGCAGGTGATCCGGCCCCATGTGGGCGATGACAAGGGCGGCGTCACCGGAACCGAGACGCGAGGAATCGCCGAGGGCGATGCCATCGATGCCGAGCGGGCTCACCGAGCGCACCAGGCCGAAGCCGGTATCGTAGTCGTAGGCCACCAGGTCCGCGGGTACGTACTCCCCGCGGCCGTTGGTGATTTCGATATCCGAGGCTTCCATGACCAGGTAGCCGATGGTGAGCACCAGTCCTTCGTCGTCGATGACGATGCCATTGCCGGCGCGCTCGGTTCCCAATGTGCGCGCGGTGCGCGCGGTTTCCGGCACCGTGCTCCTGAGGCCCACCACGGCGCGGATGGTGGCTTCCACCATGGTATCGGTCTGCGCGTCCGACTCCTGTGCCTGGGCGGTGGCCGACAGGAAAAACACCACTATCAACGGGAGCGTCAGAATCCGGCGCAGGATTGCCGCGTGTCGCGACGGATGGTCGTTCGGTTCCATCTGGACCTCCTGGCATCCATTCGGATGCAACTGTGTATCCGGTAGACCTGTAAAGTTAGTCCCGGTTCCCGTCCAAGTCAAACGCTTCCACGAGCTTCAACCAGACCGCGCCCAGCGCACGATGTCCGCGGCTCCCATGGCGCCGGACTGGCGCGCCACCTCCCGGCCGCCGCGGAACTTGATCAGGGTTGGAATGCTGCGAATACCAAAACTCGCGGCAACGGATTGCGCCGCCTCCGTTTCCAGCCTGGCGAGACGTATCGCGGGTTCCAGCTCCGCGGCGGCCTCGGCGAAAGCGGGCGCCATGGCCCGGCACGGGCCACACCAGGTGGCCCAGAAGTCCACCACCACCGGAACATCGTTGCGCTCGATGAAGCGCTGAAAGCTCTTGCTGTCCAGGTCCACCGGCGTGCCGGACAACACCTTGTCGCCACACTTTCCGCAGGCGGGGTTCTCACCCGCGCGGTTCTCCGGCAGGCGGTTGACCGCACCACAGTGGGCGCAGACCAGGTGGATGAAATGTTTTCCCTGCATTGCTCGTATCGTTGATATTGGCTCCCGCTTTCCGGTGTGGTTGCAACCGGTGGATTTCAACCTTCCTTAGTGGATAGCGTCGATTCGCGGGCAATTGCTACACTCCCCCGGTGTCAATACGTCACGGAAAATGCACACTCGATCGCTGCTGAGACTCTATGGGCTGGTGGTGTTCCTGTCTGCCGCGATGCTGCTCGTACTCGAGATCGTCGCCGGCAGGCTGCTCGCACCCTACATCGGTGTCTCTCTATATACCTGGACCTCAATCATAGGCGTCATCCTTGCCGGGTTGTCCCTCGGCCACTGGGTCGGTGGCAAGATGGCGGACCGGGGCGCGGGGCATCTCGCGGCAGGCCTGGTTCTCCTTGCAACCGCTGTGGCGACCCTCGGCATCCTGCCCCTGCTGTTGCTGGTAGGTGAACTGGTTCAGGAGCGCGGCCTCGGCCTGCTGGGCGCGAGCTTCGTCTTCGTGCTGGCCCTTTTCTTCCTCCCCGCTGCGGCGATCGGGGTCATCTCCCCGTTGCTGACGACCCTGGCACTGAAACTCGACCCGCGCGCGGGGAGCGTGGTCGGGCGCATGCACGCATTGTCCGCGACGGGCAGTATCGTCGGTACCTTCGCTACGGGATACTGGCTGGTCCAGTGGCTGGGCACACGCGCCATCGTGGTCGGCGTAGCGGCGGTGCTTGCCCTTCTGGCGCTGCCCTTCCTTGCGCATAGCCGCGCCGGGATCGCCGCGTTACTTGGCGCACTGGCATTGTCCATCACCCTGTCGCTGGCGACCTGGCAGCAGCGCGGCTTCGCCAGCCCCTGTGATGTCGAGAGCAGCTATTACTGCCTGCGGGTAGTGGACGAAACCAACGAATCGGGGGTGATCCATGCGCGCAGTATGATCATCGACCACATGATGCACAGCACCAACAGCCGGCAGGATCCGGAGCTGATCCTGACGCCCTATGCCCATGCCATGGACACGCTGGTGCGCACGCATTTTCCGACCACGGACGGACTCTCCTGGCTGTTCGGCGGTGGAGGCGCCTATACCCTGCCCCGCGCGGTCGTCCACCGCGATCCCGCGGCCTCGGTGACGGTGAGTGAAATCGATCCCGCGGTCAGCGCACTCGCCCGTGACGCGCTCTACCTGGACCCCGCGGGCATGACCATCGTCCACGGTGACGTGCGCAACCTGCTACGCCGAGCGGCACCGGCCAGCTACGACGTCATCGTCGCCGATGCGTTCCACGACATCGGCATTCCCTGGCACCTGACGACACGGGAATTCAATGACCTGGTGCACGCGGCATTGAAACCCGGCGGACTCTATCTCGCCAATGTGATCGACGTGTTTCCCGGTAACCGACTGATGCAGTCCATGGTGCGAACACTGGCGGAGCGGTTTGCCCACGTGAACGTTTGGATCGAACGGCCTCCGGAAGAGGAAACCCGGCTGACATTCGTGATCTCGGCTTCCGACACGCCACCGGGAGATGAAATCCTGACCTCGCGAGCCGGGCTCGAACGCACCTGGTTCAATATCGGCGACTACGTCAATGACCAGGCACGCGAGAATGATGCACCCGTTCTGACCGACGACCATGCGCCGGTGGAGCGCCTGCTGGCGCGAATGTTGCTGACGCGGCGCGGAAACTGATCCGTTTTACAGACGGACGCGCCGGCAGCTGGGATCGGATCAACCCTGGGGGCTTCCGTCCGGATGGGCCTGGGAATAGAAGACTTTCTGGTTGTGCAGCTTGCCGAGCAGACGCCGGATCCGACGTACGGTGTCCTTCTCATCCGGGGCGCCATCCCCGGCCGCCGGATGCAGCCGGAGCGACACCTGGCTTTCCAGTGCGTGTTCGATCAGTTCGAGATCCGCGGGATTCAGCGTGAACTTGTCATTGTATCTGCTCATGGCATCGCCATATGGTTGGATTCCGGTCAACGGCAGTTTCGCAAAATCCAGTCCGGATGAATAATCAGAATATCTGACACCCGTATAAGCTAAAACTTATATAATTAACATTTGGTATAAGGTATACAATGGCAGAAGCCCTGCTACTGGTGGCCCACGGGAGTCGCCGGGAATCCTCCAACGACGAGATACGCGTCCTGACCCGCCAGCTCGCGGCGCGCCTGGAAATAGGCCTGGTGGACTGCGCTTTTCTTGAACTCGCGCAGCCGGACATCGTCTCGGGCGGTCATGACCTGGTGGCCCGCGGTGCCCGCAACGTCACGGTACTGCCCTATTTTCTCGTGGCGGGGCGTCACGTGGTCACCGACGTCCCGGCGGAAATCGAACGCCTGAGACAGGCGCATCCCGACGTGTCATTCCGCATCGCCGATTATCTCGGCTCCAACGATGCCATGGTCGACCTGATCCTGGCGAGTCTCTCGAAATGAGGGAGAAAGTGCGACACAACCCTCTGAAATTTCTGGCGTTAGTTTATTTTAGATAATTCTTATATACCTCGAATTTGATACCCCGGGAACCGGTTCTATCCCCAAGTATCAGCGCCAACTGCCGCACGGGTATATGTTTCCCCACGCCGGAATTCCCGACAATGAGGGTTCAAGTTTCACAACATTTTTGAGGAATACCAAACCATGAAAACGTTCATCAAGACGATTTCGGCGGCAGCTCTGGGGCTGTCACTTTCCATGGGCGCCGTCCAGGCGGACGAGAGCGCCGCAGCCGTCGCCAACCCGTTCGACATGGCCAATCCCATGAACTGGTTCAACATGGCCGGCACGGCACCCCAGGCAGCCGGCGGCGCGGTATTCCATCCGCTGAAGCCGCAGAGCTGGGCCGCCATGGTGTCGCCCGAGGAACATATGCAGTTCCACAAGACCATGACCAACCCCGCCGCCTATGCCCAGTACATGCAACCGGCGTTTTACATGGAGTTCATGAATCCCGCCAACTACATGGCCTGGATGAACCCCGCTTCCTACCAGGTATTCATGGATCCTGCGACCTATGCCTACTGGATGACGCCCGATGCCTATATGCATACAGTCAACCCCGCCATGTATTCCGGCATGTTCGATATGAACAATTACATGGCCCTGATGAATCCCGCCACCTACATGGCATGGATGAACCCCGCAAGCTACATGGCTGCCGTAACCCCGGTGGAAGCCCCGGCCATTGATTCCGAACAGCCGGAAGCCACCCAGTAACACCCGGACCAGTTTTGCTCCAGCGGATCGGCGGCCGACGCCGATCCGCTCAATTCCTCCTACGTGGTATTTCGTGCCGGCCCAGCCGGCTTTTTTTTTATCCCGGGTACACCCATCGTCGAGTAGGCAGGAAACGCGCATCGCCGGTAGCCGGACGGGTTAGAGAAAGCAACCACCCCGAGGTGTCACTCCAAGGCGCTTGCCGCGGCGCTACAGACAACCGTCAGGAGGGTGTTCAGGCCTGAAAGTGGACGAGCGCCGCACCGCTGTCGATGGCATGCCGCGCCATGGTGGCGCCCGCTGCGAGATCTTCGGCTTTGCCGCCGTGGGCGAGAGCGATCGCCGCGGCGTACACCAGTGAGTCCCGCATCGGCCCCGCCTCACCCGACAGCGCCGCCAGGCCGAGATCTCGGGCATACGCTGCGACCGGTTCGAGGCAGGACGTCGCGCCGTAGGCGGACGCGGCCATGGCGTCCGCGAAGCGTTCCGGAATATCCAGCGCACGCTCTTTCCGCTCGATCCCGACCTCTGCCGGGGGAAGCCGGTGCATGACCAGGGGCTCCTCGCAGCGGAACCCGAAGTATCTCGACAGCTGGCTGAGCGAGGGAATGCATCCCCCCTCCACGCCGCGCACCACCGCGGCGGAGTAGTAGCCCGCATGGCGCGCCAGCGCAGCGTACACCGGCGGATAGGCCTTGTGAACGAAACCGGTGAGCAGGTGGGTTCTGCGGGCGCCCGCGATGGGACGCATGACCACCTCCAGGGTGGACAGGCAGGCCCGCTTTACCATCGCTTCCCGCAACGGCATGAGATCGTGCAGTGGCGCCGCATAGTGCCGCTGGTCGATGTAGGTCCAGCCGATGCCAGGGTCGTCCAGGCGGTCCCGCGCAGCATCTACGTCGAGATCCACCGCGCGTCCAGCGGCGCGGAGGATCATGCGCGGGGTCAAGCCGTATTTTGGCCCCGTGGTCTCGATGCCGTGGAGATAGGCGGGGAACCCGCAGGCCGCCAGAACCGCGGGGACGAACGGGGTGGCGGGAATACTCCGCAGGAACCCGTTGAACGGGTCCGCCATGGCAATGACGTCGGGTGCGGCCGCGGTGGCGGTCCGCATGCTGCGCATCAGCGCGTTCATGACGCCGATGTTTTCCTCGTCGGTTTCGCGCTTCATACGCAGGGCGATGAGGAAAATACCGCTGCGTACCGGGTCGGTTTCGCCATTCAGGATGATGGCCATCGCATCCTCGGCCTGGTCGCTGTCGAGCGACTTGCTGAGCTCCGGCCCCGTCGCCACGAGCTGAATATAGCCGCGCAGGCGCTGGTCAGGACCGGGCCCGCCGGTATCTGGGGAACGCTTTGTCATCTGCTGGATCGGAACGATAGCGGAGTCCGGTCCCGAGGGAACGGTCGCAAGGCAATGTAACACGGAACGGGCCGGATCCACCCCGTGGTGACTCCGCTCACGCCCGGCGGACCATAACCACCGGGACGTGAGTACTACCAGGCGCCCGTGGCGCCTGCTTCCATGATGGAAACCATGCTGTCCCGGATGCGCTGGCCCTCCTTTTTCAGCTCTGCATCTATCTGCGAGTCAGGGTGCCAGACGAAATTCAGCCATGAGACATCCCAGTCCAGCGTCATAAGCCAGACATCGCCGTTGGCGTCTTCCACCACCGAGATGCGGCAGGGAAGGAAAATGGAAAACTCCGGGCTGTAGTCCAGGATGCCCCGCGCCACCAGCGCGTCGCAGTACTGGTGGATCTCGATCTTGGGGGTGTTCTCGTCACCGGTCTTGGCCGAAATCTCTTTCCATATCTGGTTCGCCCCGAGACGCTTGAGGTTTTCCTCGATGGCGCGGCTGTCCATGGCTTCCACCACCTCCTCGAAAGTCAGCCCCTCGTCGGCTTTCATTTTCAGCGTCATGAAGTTGAAAACCTGGCGCAGCGACCACGGATTGGAGGCCGCCATGCTTTGCAGCATGGCGCGTCGGGTTTCCTCGGGGAATGGTTCCAGCACGGTGTTTGGCACCCAATCCTGGGTTGCCACCGGACTCATCATCGTCGGCACCGGAAATGGCAGCGCATTGCTCTTGCGCAACTGGTCGATCGCCGATGTCACTTCCTCGGGATAAGGCACGCCGGCGTCCTGGCCCCGGACGCCGGCAGGCAGGGCGAGCAACACCGGCAACATCGCCATCAACACGTATCCGGTTCTGGCGAAACGTCGATGGCGCGCATTCAGGCTTTTCAGGTAGTTGATCATTTTTATCTCCGTGGTAGGTGTGAGGGGCGCCCCGTTGGAGGTCTCAGATAAACAGGCTGATATCGGCTTCCCCGGCGAACTCGAGAAACGTGGCGGCGCCGCCCAGGTCGATTCCGTCGATGAAGTCCTCGTGCTTCATGTCAAACAGGTCGATGGTCATCTGGCAACCGATCAGCTTCACATCCATCTCGATACAGGCGGCGCGCAGGTCCTCGATACTTGAGACCCCCTTTGAGCGGATCTTGTTCTTCATCATCGAGGTCATCACGGACTGCATCCCCGGTAGCGCAGTACCCATCACGGGGAACCACTTGTCCATGGACATCGGCATGGGCATCCCGGGATTTCCCAATGGACTGACCTCAAGGTCCAGATCCTTTTTCAGGAGCTGCAAGCCATAGAACGTGAAGAAGATGGAAACCTCGTAGTCCAGCGCCGCGGCGGTGGACGCCAGAATGAAGGGCGGGTAGGCCCAGTCCAGGCTGCCCTTGGTGGCGATCAACGCCATTCTTTTCTGTGTCATGGATATGGTCGATTCTCAACAGGAAAACTACAATTCGATGCAGGGTTGTCCCGCGTCGCGGTTGCCCGCCGTCCTAACGGAGACTGACCGCATAGCTCAGGCCGAACGCATTCTGGTCCATCTTGATCCGCGGCAGTCCCTGGCCAGCCTGGCGCTGCTCGTGATTGGCGACATACGCATAATATCCGCTGATTTCGCCCTTGCCCAGCTTGCGGGTGAAGCCGATACTGAAATGCTGCTCCGTCACCGCCGGGGCGAGAATGTTCTGCATGACCTTGTCATCAGGGATGGGGGATTCTCCATGGTTGTAGCCGAAGCGTAGCGCTGTAACGTCCGAAAGCGCGACTTCCGCCCCTACCAGATAGACCGTCTGGTCCTCCCAGCCGAACAGTTCATGGATGACCGGCACCTCGGACCAGTTGACCTGTTTAACGTCCGCAAGAACCTTCCATCTGCCGAGTTGCTGCGTGATTCCGATACCGTAGATCGGGGGAAGGTTCAGGGCACAGTCGCTGGCGGGAGCGAACAGGTAGGCGCAGTGACTGTCCATTTCATCCATGCTGATCTCGGTCTGCGCGACCAGGCCCAGGGTGGTGCCTGGCGTCACGTCGACGGCCAGGCCGATGCGGAAACCCGTCCCCGTGGCGGAATCGTCGTCGTTGCGTGGCAGTCCTCCCTGCCCCGGACCGGTGGTCTCCAACGTCTGGTAACCGAGAAGGAGGGAGGCGCCCAGTGATACCCCTTCGCCCACGGTTCCGGCGATCGTAGGCGCAACGATGATTCCTTCCAGGTCGACGCCGGCGCGGGCGCCGAAGAGCTCTGGTGGATAGTCGGTGTTCATGCCACCCAGCGCGTTGACCAGCACCCCGGCGCTGAACGCATCGTTGACCTTGCTTACCCAGCTGCCCTGGGGGATCAGGAACCAGTCAGATTCGCTGTCCACGTAGCCCTGGCCCACGTCCGCCGAACGGTTGGGGTTGAAGCCGGATGCTCCGATGCCCCAGCCGGTCACGCGGGCGGCGAGGGCTGGATTGTCCATCGCGGACATGCTCTCCGCCGCGTTGCCGATCCCAGCGCCCCCCAAACCATGGGCGATCATGCCCTTGCCGTAGGGCAGCAGGCCATTGGTGGCGTGAACCGGCCCGGTGGCCAGCAACGTTGCCAGCGAAGCCGCCCATAGCAGCTTGCCGGACTGAAAACGAATGCTCATGATGTATTCCCGAGTTGGTGTGTCAGGGTGACTTCACCAGCGCAGCTGCCTGCCGGATCCCTGCCGGCTTCTGTCGGTCGCGGCCGGTTAAGCAAGAATATCTAATTTAGTTGTATCTAATATATTAGACCGTTATCAATGACCCCGTTCAGAAGCGATGCTGGCAGTCTGACCGGCGGGCGAATCTCGTCAGGAGTTCAGTTCCCTTCTCCCTCGGTGGACTTCATGGCTTCCTCCATGGCGGACCGCGCCTGGTCATACCATTCGGAGTAGGCCTCGGGAGTCATCAGGCTGTTCATCATGCGGGTGTAGGTTTCCGGGTTTATCCCCTGACCCATCATCTGCATGTAGGCGCCCGGATTCATCAACTGGCCATAGGCGCCGGGATTCATCATGACCGTCCATGCGCCCGGGTTCATCATCGACTGCATGCCCTGGGGCGACATCATCCAGGCATAGGTGGAAGGATTGGTCCAGCTCTGCGGGTTGAGCATCATGGCGGGTCCTGATTGTGGCATGCCGAATCCACCCATCCCCGGCATCATGCCCATGCTGCCCATGGTCATCGGCGCCATCATCATGGGGTACATCATCATCGGGTTCATCATAGCCATGGGATTCATCATCGCCATGGGATTCATCATCGCCATGGGATTGGCCATCGCCATGGGATTGGCCATCGCCATCGGGTTGGACATGGCGTTCGGCATAACGCCCATGGCACCCATCGGGTTCTGGCCTTGAGTCATCGGGGGCATGGCACTCCCCTGCCCCATTGACTTCATCATCGAATCCATCATCTGGCTCAAATCCATGGCCTGGCCGTCGCCGGCCGCGTCATTCTGGGCAACAGCATGGGAACCGGCAAGCAACGAGGCGAACAGGACCAGCAGGCGAAGGGAGGTTTTCATGGTGTGAATCCTTTGAAGTCCCCGTCCGGGAACGGGTTGTAACATCCGGAGACGCAAAGTATAGGGGCACTGCTCCCGGCAGCCTATACACTGTTGGGGTAGCTGGGGTATACGTCGCGCGGACAGGGAGATATCCCCAATTGTATAGCACCTCCGGCCCGCCCCCGGGCTTAAACTTTCCCCGCGAAAGCTGCTCTAATCAGACAGGATCTCCATCGGGCCAACCTTATGAACTTCTCACGCCGAATCCCCACGGTATTGTCGATCGCGCTGTTCAGCCTTGCGCCGGCGCTGCTGCCGGCCCAGACCGGGAGCGACGCGGGCGGGAAGGCCGACAAGCCCCGGGGAGAATTTCTCGGCGCGATGGAAACCACGCATCCCGACTGGTTCAAGCAGAGCTTTCTCGATTTCGAGGAGGATATCGACGAAGCGGCCGCCGATGGCAAGCGCCTCATTCTCTATTTCCACCAGGATGGCTGCCCGTACTGCAACCTGCTGGTGGAACACAACTTCAATGACCAGGTGCTCGGTGACAAGGTCCGGCAGCACTTTGACGTGGTGGCGATCAACATGTGGGGAGATCGAGAGGTCGTCCAGGTGGGTGGACGCCAGTTCACGGAGAAGACCCTGGCAGCGGCGCTACGGGTCGATTTCACGCCCACCCTTCTGTTCTTCAGCGAGAATCGCCAGGTCGCGCTGCGCCTCGATGGTTACCTGCCGCCCGGGGAATTCGACGTCGCACTGGATTACGTTGCCGGACGCAACGAGGAACGACTGTCGTTTCCCGCCTACGCCGCCGAGACGCTAGGCGCCGCTGGTGACGGCGAAATCAACCGGCTCGCGGGGGCGCTGTCGCCGCCCCATGACCTGTCCACTCTGCCGGACGACCGCCCGGTCGCGGTGATGTTCGAGGAGCCCGACTGCGCCAACTGCGATCTCCTGCATGAGCGCACGCTCAAGGATCCCTCGGCAGGCCCCCTTCTCGAGGCCCTGCACGTGATCCAGCTCAATCGCTGGTCGGATACGCCGGTTACACTGCACGACGGCACTTCCACCACCGCCAGCCAGTGGGCCACCGAGCTTGGTATCGCCTACCTGCCGGCGATCGTGCTGCTGGACGCGGATGGCAGCAATATCATCAACATCACTTCGCAGTTCCGGACCTTTCATGTACTCGGGGCCCTGGAATACGCCACCAGTGGGGCCTGGCGCGATGAACCCAGTTTTCAACGCTATCTCAGCGCGCGCGCGGATCACCTGCGCGAGCAGGGCATCGATGTCGATATCTGGAAATACTGATCCCGGACTATTCGGAACAGCGCGGGGACAGCGGGAACAATGGCTACCCGAGAGGGATACTTGTAAATTAAATTTTTAATATATAATATTATTTCAATAATTTGACATCAATGGAGAGCATGTCGGACGAAAGCGAACCCTCGTCGATGGCGGGCCCACGCAACCTGCTCCTGGACAGGCCGGTTCCCGCGTTCACCGCGCGCAGCACCCATGGCATGGTGTCTCTCTCGGACTACCGCGGACAATGGCTGGTTCTGTTCGCGCACCCGGCCGATTTCACCCCGGTGTGCACATCGGAATTCATCGCGCTCGAGTCCGTCATCGACGAATTTCGGCGATGCAACTGCGCCTTGCTCGGGCTGTCGGTGGACAGTATCTATTCCCACGTCGCATGGGTACGCAGCATCCACGAGAAGTTCGGGGTTGCCATCAGCTTTCCAATCGTCGAGGACATATCGATGTCCATCGCGCGCGCCTACGGCATGCTGGATGAAAGTTCAGAGACCACCGCCACGGTGCGCTGCGTGTTTTTCATCGATCCCGCCGGCATCCTGCGCGCCAAGGTGTACTACCCGATGCAGGTGGGCCGGTCGGCCGCGGAAATTTTGCGCACGTTGGCGGCCTTGCAGGCGGTGGAACAGTGCACTGGCATGTCCACTCCCGAGGGCTGGCAAAAGGGGGACGGGCTCATTCCCATGGCGCCGACCACAATCGCCGATGCGGACCGTGCGGACGCGATGCCGGACAGCCCGGCGTGGTACTTCGCCGCGCCGGGCCGGGTGAACTGACATGAGCGCGGACAAGTCCATCCTGCGCTCACCGATGGAACCGGGGGACGATCCCGGCATAATGCCGACGGACCGGTTCTGCGACATCCTCAAGCTCGTGGCGAATCCCAACCGGTTGCGCATCCTGAGCCACCTTCTCGAAGGAGAGACCTCGGTTGGCGATCTCGAAACCGGTCTCGGCCTCAAGCAACCCAACCTGTCTCACGAATTGCGCAAGCTCCGTGATCACGGACTCGTCAATACCCGCCGGCAATCGAAGATCGTGTTCTACACGCTGTCGGGGCCAGCCGCCCATGCATTGCTGGACGGCCTCGAACACCTGCGCGAGAACCTCTCCGGTGGCGCAGGGACCAGGGCGTTACCTGCGTCCCGGACCCCAGCCGTAGAGCGCGGCGGTGGCGAATGCGGGCACTTTTCCGTGGTCCACCACGCCAGCTAACCTCCCACACGGATACCGATATGAAGATCACGAAGACTATACCCATACTGAAGGCCTGGTTGATGTTGTTGATTGGTGTCGCTGTGCTGTCCGGGCCGGCCGTGCCGGTCCTGGCTGCGAGCATCGATGTCAACGTCAACGCGCGCCTCTGGCAGGACGATTCCGGAACCACGGGCGATGAAGAAGGTGGCGAAGAGAAAAAGAAAACCGAGAACGAGGAACCAGACTGCTGACGTGCCCGCACCGGACGGGTTCGATCCAAACGCCCGATTCCGGGCGCTGACCAGGCACCGGGTAGCACTCCATGAAAACCACGGAGCCTATCCAGCCAACCACCAATGAAAGAGGAAAACGAAATGAAGATTCATAAATACGTGGCAACGGCGCTACTTGCGGCCGGACTCTCCCATCCCACCTATGCTCAGGACAAACCGGTCGGGATCACGCCGGATCTCATGTCCGTGACGGTGACTCACAATGGGCAACCGGTTGAAATCATGCGCAACCAGGACAATGCCAACACCATCTCCGAGGCGTTCTCCAAGACGTCGCGTCCCTGCCCGCCATTCTGCATCCAGCCGATCAAGATCGCGGAAGGCGTGGAAACGCTCGGCGAGATCGAGGTGCTCGACTATGCCGCACGCATGGAAGGTGGTGACACCAGCATCCTGCTGGTGGATTCGCGCACCCCGGACTGGGTCGCCAAAGGCACCATCCCCGGGGCGGTCAACATACCGTGGACCTTGCTGACCCCTTCCCAGGGTGCCACCACGGAAGTGATCACGAACACCATGAAGGAACAGTTCAATGTCGTTGCCGCGGAAGGGGTGGATTTCATCGAGATCGATGATGCCATCGCCAACAACCGCGCGGGAGACGTGTTCAATTACGATAACGCCAAGACACTGGTGCTGTTCTGCAATGGCATGTGGTGCGGCCAGTCGCCTGCAAGCATCGATACCCTGCTGAAATTTGGCTATCCCGCTGAGAAGATCAAGTGGTACCGTGATGGCATGCAGGGCTGGGAGGTACTGGGCTTCAATACCGCCAAGCCCTGACCGGGCCGCGGATATTCCAGGAACCAGAGGGCGGCCACGGCCGCCCTTTTTCCTCGCACCCCGTTCCGGTGTTTCCGCGTGGCGACGGTCTTCCGGACCCACTCCCACGCGGATCGGGTTTCCGCCCTCGCCGGGGTTTTTGCTATGATAGCAATTCGCGTCAGAACCGGGAGACAACACGATGACCTCAGTAGGAAGCTTGATCAGCGCAAAGTCAAAACAACCGGTTATTTACAGCGTCCGTCCGGAACAGATGGTGCGTGAGGCGCTGGAGCTGATGAAAGAACATGACATAGGCTGCGTCATGGTCATGGAGGGGGACGAACTGGTGGGCATCCTCAGCGAGCGGGACTACGCGCGCAAGATGATCCTCTCCGGCCGTACCTCCCATGACACGCCGGTGCGGGACATCATGACGAGCAACGTCATTTGCACCACACCCGCCGGCAGCGTCGATGAATGCCTCGGCCTGATGAACCAGTATGGCTTCCGCCACCTGCCGGTGAAGGATGGCGACCGTGTCGTCGGCATGGTCTCCACCGGCGATATCATCTCCAGCATCATCCGCGAGCAACAGGACACCATCGACCACCTGCAGCAGTACATCGCCAGCTAGATACGCCGCCCGGGCTCCGGTCGGCTTTCCGCTACAAGCAACCCTTCACCCGGGCGCCCCCCCGCCACATACATGCCTTCATTACTGCCCGACCTCGACCCGGACGGACTGCTGGAGTATTCCGTGGTCTTCACGGACCGCTCCCTGAACCACATGTCCGCGCGCTTCCGCGGCGTGATGACCGAGTTGTCGTCGACATTGAAGATGGTCTACAACGCGGATGCGTCGGTCCTCATCCCCGGCGGCGGCACTTTCGCCATGGAAGCGGTGGCGCGCCAGTTCGCCAACGGGCGGCGCTGCCTGGTGTTGCGTAACGGCTGGTTCAGCTACCGATGGACCCAGATCCTCGATGCCGGCAACATTCCCGCGTCCACCACCGTGCTCAAAGCGTCACGTACCGGCAACGACAGCCGTTCTCCGTTCGCCCCGGCAAGCATCGACCTCGTGGTGGACACCATCCGACGGGAAAAGCCCGACCTGGTGTTCGCACCGCATGTGGAGACCGCCTCCGGCATCGTGCTTCCCGACGATTATCTAGACAAACTGACCGCGGCGGTACGCGATGCTGGCGCACTCATGGTGCTCGACTGCATTGCCTCCGGCGCTGCCTGGGTGGACATGCGCGCACGCAACATCGACATCCTCATCAGCGCGCCGCAGAAAGGCTGGAGCGCCTCTCCCTGCAGCGGTATGGTAATGCTCGGTGAGCGCGCCCTGGAACGCATCGTCGATACCCGCAGCACGAGCTTCGCCGCGGACCTCGCGAAATGGCTGGAAATCATGCGCGCCTACGAGAACGGCGGTCATGCCTACCACGCCACCATGCCGACGGATGCGCTGGCGAAGCTGCGCGACGCGATGGGAGAGATCCGTGAATTCGGATTCAACGCGGCCCGGGACGCGCAATGGGAACTCGGCAGGCGCGTGCGAACGCTACTGGCGGGACGGGGATTCGCCAGCGTTGCGGCGCCGGGGTTCGAGGCCCCCGGGGTCGTGGTGTCCTATACCGACGATTCCGGCATCCAGAACGGCAGCCGGTTCGCCGCCGAGGGTTTGCAAATCGCCGCGGGGGTTCCACTGATGTGCGACGAGCCGGAGGATTTCCGGACCTTCCGCATCGGCCTCTTCGGCCTCGACAAGCTGGCCGATATCGACCGTACCGTCGGCATCCTGGAAAAGGCGCTGGAGCGCATCCACGAAGGAGAAACCTGAACCGGAGACCCGGCTCAGAAGCGTATCGTTGCGGCGCTGCCGGGGCCCGGAAGCGGCTCCGTCGAGGTCGCGGTAACCACGCTCCCCGCCCCGTCGGGCGCCGGGAGAATGGACTGCACCACCCCGGGGAGTACACGCTCTCCGATCACCAGTTCCACCGCCTGGCCTGGCGCCGGCGCGGCTTCAGCGGCGGACTGGCCACGTACCACCAGCGCCGCGGTGGCGAATTCGATCGCGGGACGCGAGCGGGAAACCAGATTGATGCGATCCCCCGGATGGACGTGGCGCGCCAGCACGATGCCGGCAACGGGCGCGGTGATCCGGCTGCGGTTCAGCCGGCTGCGGCTGGCCGCCAGGGTGGCCTCGGCTTGCCGCGCCTCGGACTCCGCCTGTAACCTGGCGATCCGCCGCAGTTCCAGCTCCACGGTGGACATCGAGCCCTCGGCGTAGAGTTCGTTGTCACGCTCCCAGGCGCGCTCGGCCTCATCCAGGCGCGCCGTGCGCCAGGCCAGCTCAGCCTCCGCCGCCACCACGGCAGCCTGCAGTACCGTGTCGTCGAGAGCGAGGAGCAGCGTACCCGCCATCACCCGGTCGCCGGGAATCACGCCGACCGAGGCGACCTCGCCATCGACACCCACGTCGAGATGGTATATCTCGGCGTGCTCCACGATACCGCTAATGGACTGCGCGTGTACCGGCGACAGGATGGACAGCGCAATGACCCCAAACCAGGCCAGCAGACGGATCGGGCCCCGGCGGATCCCGGGACAGGCTTCTCGGTTCATGGAAATTGCACGGGGTCGTTGTTCATGAGGATGTCCAGGTGGTCCCAGACCAGCGCCCGCTGGTACCGCGCGCTGGCTAGGCGATGGATGGCGCCGGCAACCTCTGCATTGGCGCTGCCGATTCGGGCGCGCACCTCCATCTCGTAGAGCAGGCGCACGCGGTCGAGATCCAGTTCGCTGTACAGCAGGGTCGCCTCGGCGGCAGCGATCTCTGTTTCCAGGTGAGCCAACCTCTGCACCAGGCCGAGCACGCGGACGCGGAGCGCATTCTCAACCTCGGCCTCCACCGCCTCTGTTTCCAGCAGGCGGGCGGAAGCCTCGACAATGGCGCCCTGTTGGAAGCGATCGCCGTCGAGCGGAATGTCGAGGTAGAGCGAGGCGCGGAACTGATCGCGGCTGGCTGGCAACTTCCGCTCATACTCCGCCGCCTGAAAGCGGGCTCCCAGGGTCGGTCGTACCGCCAGCGACCGGGCTTCCAGCGCCTGTCGAGCGGCCGCGGTTTCCAGACGCGCGGCGCGCATCTCCGCGCTGTGCTCCAGCACCCTCGCGAGGGTGTCTTCATAGTCCGGCGTCTCGCGATCAAACGCTTCCAGGTCGGGCTCCACCATGCGATCCGGATAGGCATCGCCACGGTTCAGCGCCAACGCCAGGCGCAGCCGGCTCGCGCGACGCTCGTGTCCCAGCCGGGTGCGTTCCGCGAAGGCGTCGAGGTAGTCCGCCTCGAGCCGGCGCACCTCAACCTCGGGCAATTCACCATGGCGCTCCATGAGCTCGCGCGCATCATCGAATGCGAGGAAGGCCAGGGTCATGACCTCGTCCTGGGCTGCGTAGGCATAGTCTGCGAGTATCACGTTGAAAAACGCGCCGATGGCGCGATGGCGGACCTCCGCTGCAGCCAGCTCGGCGCGCGCGCTGAGTGCGTCGCTGCCCGTGTCGATGGACTGATGCAGTCCATCGTCCGCGCCGAAACGGGTCAGGGGCTTGTCGAGCACCAGGATCACGCTGCTGTCATTGATGAAGTCGTGCCCCGGTATGGCCATCCGGTCTGAGGCCCGCAGGTCAAAAGCCAGCGAAGACCTCAGCCCGTCACGTTCCGTCAATCGCAGCCGCGCCGCCTCGTTGGCGGCGCTGAGCGCACGCGCGCGGAGCTGCGCCGGATCATTCCCGTCCAGCATGGAGAGTGCGGCGCCAAGCGTCAGAGCGCGCGGAAACGGCGGTGGCGCACCAACTTCGCCAGGTTGGTCCTGCGCGCGGGCCGCGGCAGCGGGCCACGCGGCCGGCAGGAGCGACAAAGCGGCGCCCAGGATCGCGCGTTTCGTCCCGACCATGGACAGGCCCGCGATCATCGACGGTCCGGTTTGTCCATCACCTGATTAGCCAAGCTGTTCAACCAGGCTGATTCTCGCGGCGGAACTGGCTGAAGCGGGTATCACGATAGTGCCCATCGACCACGAACCTGCCAAGCAGCATGAAATCGTGGGCATTCTTCAGCGCGCCGGTGTAGCGCGTGACCAGTTCTCCCCCGGTATCAAAGAACGCGAAAACCGGGGTAGCCCGGACTCGCATGGCCTGGAGGGAGAAATCCCTCATCGAGATCTCGTTGCCATCAAAGCCCGTCACCAGCACGTCTCCCTCGGCATCCATGGCAAGGATACGAAAATTCTCATGGAAATAGTCCTGCACCGCCTGGCGATTGAGCACCGTCTGCTTCATCCGCAGACACCAGGGGCAGTCGTCGGTCTCGAACATGACGAGAAGCGCCGATTTGCCCTCGTCGCGGACGATCTCCAGTTCCTCCTGGAGGTCACCGAATGACTGGTCAAAGAAGCCATCGGCGCTGGCTGCCAGAGCGTTGAGATCCATGCTGTCCGCGCGGGCCGTGGCCAGCAGCAGAAATACGGGAATTGCCACCAACCAACCGTAAACATTCTTCATGATCCGTTTTCCTCGCACTGGAAGGGTATTTATATCGCGAATAACTAATATACTCGTCGACCTCTACCCCTGCAACAATACGCCGGGGACGGAACCTGCGCCCACGGGGCGCCATGGCTGCGCCATGCGCGAGGTTCCCCGGATAACCGCATCGCCGCGTTATATTTGCCAAGAAAATCACCCGGTTCATGAAGCTCCTTCCCCTGTTTTTCGACCTGCGCGGGCGCCACTGCCTGGTGGTGGGTGGTGGCCGGATCGCTGCCCGCAGGGTGGAGTCGCTGCTGCAATCGGCGGCGGTACCGGACCTGGTGGCACCGGAAATCGCGCAGGATCTGGCACGGCCTATCGAAGCCGCGGGAGGAACGATTTCGCGGCGCGAGTGGAAACCGGAAGACGTGCGCCGGGAACACGTCCTGGTGGTGGCTGCCACCAATGATCCGGACACCAACCGCGCGGTGGCGGCCTGCGCGCGACAACACGGAATCCCGGTCAATCTTGCCACCGATGCGGCAAACTCGGATTTCACCTTCCCCGGTGTCATAGAACGTGATCCGTTTACGGTGGCGATTTCCAGCGGCAGCGCATCGCCATTGCTGGCGCGGCTGCTCGGACAGCGCATCAACGCCCTCGTGCCCGCGAGCTATGGCCAGCTCGCCGAACTCGTGCGACGATATCGTGACGTCGTCCGCACTCGCTTCAACGACCCCGCCGCACGCAACCGGTTCTGGGAACGCATCCTCACCGGTAGCGTCGCCGAGCACGTGTTCGCCGGCAATGCAGGTGCCGCAGAACGCCTTCTGAAACGCTATCTCGCGGCGGCGCATGACGACGAAACCAGGGGAGAGGTGTACCTGATAGGCGCCGGGCCCGGGGACCCGGACCTGCTCACATTTCGCGCATGGCGACTTTTGCAGCAGTCCGACGTGGTGCTCTACGACCGACTGGTCTCGCAGCGGATTCTCGAATTGATCAACCGGGACGCCGAAATGGTTTATGTGGGCAAGCGCCGGGCAAGCCACGCAGTGCCCCAGGGAGACATCAACCGGCTACTGATCGAGCATGCCCGCGCCGGTCGGCGCGTGGCCCGGCTGAAAGGTGGAGACCCCTTCATCTTCGGCCGCGGTGGAGAAGAGATCGAGCGCCTCGCGGAAAACCAGGTACCGTTCCAGGTAGTACCGGGAATCACAGCCGCGTCTGGCTGCGCCAGTTATAGCGGTATCCCGTTGACCCACCGCGATCATGCGCAGTCAGTGCGCTTCGTCACCGGACAACTGCGCGATGGCAGCGTTGATCTTCCCTGGGAACAGCTGGTGCAACCGCGCCAGACGGTTGTGATTTACATGGGTCTCAGTGGCCTTCCCCGGATCGCGCAAGGGCTCATGGGCGCGGGCATGGATCCCGACATGCCCGCCGCGCTCATCGAACAGGGCACGACGCCATCGCAGAAGGTCCATGCCTCCACTATTTCCGCGCTGCCCTCGGAGGTGGAGCGCCTCGATGTCAGGGCACCAACCCTGGTGATTGTCGGTTCCGTGGTGCGGCTGCACCATAAACTGTCCTGGTTCGAGCCGCTGCCGGACTAGCAGGTCTAGCAGGCTAAACCACGCTGCCGAAGGATCGGTCCACGCTACCCGGCGGCGGCTCGAGTCCGGCGATAACGCAGCCCTGGGCCACGGGCCCGCCGGGGAACAACTGGTAGAGGTACTTCATCCCGCCCTTGTGGTGGAACTTCTCCTCCAGCGCATCGCTCAACTCGCGCCGCTTGCCGAAACCGTGGCGGGAGAAATAGTCCTGCAGGCCGGCGATGGCCTCCCAGTGATCGGCTGTCAGTTCGAGGTTGCTCTTCGCGGCGATGGCGCGTGCGGCGTCGGGACTCCATTGGGCCGGTGCATGGGGAAATTCTGTGGTCTCGGTTTCTTCCATTGGTGCAATTTCCAGGTCGACGTAATGTTGATATTAGCCGCTTTGGCGCGCGTGAACCACGGAATCAGAACTTGGGCGGCAACGCTACCGGCGGCGCATCCTCGAACACCAGTTCCAGTGGATTGCCGGCGCTGGCGCCGCTGCCCCCGGACTCCCTGCCCCTGACCGTCCCCTTCTGGCGCATGCCCTGCTGCATGCGCTGGCGCGCGCTGTGCAGCTTTTCATGCAGCAACCGGTCGTAGGGTAGCGTGTAGGCACGGGGCCGGCCATCGCCGGCGACGCGCACCCAGAGGTGGATACCACCCGGATCCTCCCGTTGCCGGTCCGGCTCGCGCACGTCCGAGCCGACCAGTTCGAAAACCGCGGGCAACGGATACTCCGACGGCCAGCCCGCGATGCGCTCCAGGCCCACCCACTGGACCGCGTACGCCACCGGCATCAAAATAAGCACCGCGATACGCAACCCGAGGCGGGGGCGATTCCCGAGCCACAGCCAGGCGAGCAGCGCCAGCGGTACGACATAGCTGATCGAGAGCGCCAGTTCCATCATTTCACCGGACTTCGATCGCTGGTGCGGGACGCGAACGGGCGTGGGCTAGTTCACCCATGAGGGGAGGTGGTCCAGGGCATAGGGCGTGAGTCTCGCGGGCAGCCTGCTGAACCGGCCGGCTTCTCCGTCGTCGTCGACCGAGAACCGGACCGCGGTGACTTCGTGGTCTACGCCCTGCAGCAGGTACTCGTCCTGGTACACGGTGTGGAACCGGGGATTCACCCGATCGACGCGGAGTTCGACCGGCACCGGTCCCGCGGAAACGGCATGGTAGAAATACAGGTTGACGATGTATTCCCCGGGATGCTTCCTGCGCACGGTGATGATTTCCTCGTTTATCGGGTAGATCTTCTCCTGGCCATCGATGACGATGATGTCATTGATCTCGCCGCGGTCGTCACGGTCAAGATGCAACCAGCCGGCCTCCTTGTTGAGATAGGACGCGATACGGCCGTCAGGTCCCTTGACCCAGAGATCGATATCGTCAGCCAGGTTGTCCGGCCAGGTGGCGGTGATGACGAATTCCGCCTGTTTTTCCACGTTCGCCTGGCGCGCCTCGGGATTGATGTACAGCAGGGTCACGAGGTAGAGGAATGAGAAACCCAGCATGCAGTTGAACAGCAGGTCGATGAACGGGTCGGTATTGAGCACCACCCGGTGACCGTCGCGGTAGAGGCTGCTCATGGTTCCCGGCGCGCGGCGAGGCCGATGACATCCGCCACCAGGGAATCCGCGTAACGGTCGAGGATCTTGCAATAGACGCTGAGCAGTAACGACGCGCTGATTCCGCTGAGGGTGGTGTACAGCGCGACCTGCATGCCGGCGCCCATGGTGCCGAGGAGCGCCTTGAACCCGCTGATGTCCTCCTCCTTGAGCTGGTACACGGTGCCCAGCATCATGATGAAGCCGATGACGGTGCCGATCAGCCCGAGGCGGATCAGCATGTCCGCCACGAACCAGCCTAGATGGTGGCCGCGGTGAACACGTTCCACCAGGCGCGCGTGCAGCGCCTCGCCCAGACCCGTTCCCGGATCCGCCCGCATCTGCGCCAGGTATTCCCCCACCAGCCCCGGTGTGATTTGCCGGTCTCCGGAACCCTCCGGCAGCGTCGCCACGGCCCTGCGCAGACCCGAGAGGTGCCACGCTGCGCGACCGAGCCAGGCAACCACCATCGCAAACAGCACCATGATCACTACCGACAGCCAGGTGCGGTCCGCCTCGACGACGATGTGAAAGAAGCCGAATCGCCACAACAGCCCGGCGCCGAACAGCACCAGGCCCGTCACCAGCAACCAGGCATAGAACGGCAGGAAGGGATCATCCTGGCGCGCGGCGGTAACGGAAGGCTTCACGTAACAGTGGCGTTGCGGATACTCTGGGGCACGATGTCAGTGTATGCCAAGAAATCGTCCCGTGACCAGCGCGCTGACCAGGGTGGCGTGGAAAAACGCCTCCGACGGCAGCGAAGCGGGCCAGGAGGCAGCCATGCGGGCGGAAACGTCCTGCGTCCGCCCGGTCAGGGTAAATCCTGACAGCGCCAGGGCATCGGCGAGCCGGAGCCACTCCGCGCTGGGCGACGGCAACTGGCTGTCCTGGATAGCGGGGCTCGCCTGCGGATCGGCGAGTATCAGCGTGGCCCCCGTTCGCCAGCCGGGTTTCCCATGGTAGCGGGCCGCCGCCTGATCCAGCAACAGGGCGGCCCGGCGCGCCGCCACCGCGTCGGCGGAGACCTGCCACCAGTCGAACAGCCCCCCGGCGACGTACACGTAGGCCGACAGGTCAGCGGGATGGGCGTTACCGTCACCGTCGCCCGTCATCGCGAGGGGAAACACCTCCGTGGCGCCGATCAGGACCATTGCGAGCCTTTCCGCCGCATCCCGGTAACGGGCATCCAGTCCAGCACCGTGGGACAGTGCCGAAAGCGCAAGGCCGTTCCAGGACAGGAGGCGCTTGTCGTCGCGCAGCAGACCGCCGTCACGGCGCAGGCGCACCAGCGTCTCACGCGTGACGCCGGCCAGCGGGCCCACTGGCGCCACCAGCAACCGGTCGTCCACGCGCAGGCGCGTCTCCACGAGCCGCGACCAGCCATCCCCGAGGTGGGTGGCAATGGCACGCTCCGGCAGCAGGTAATAGGCCCCGTTGACGCCTCCGCCGCCCACGGCGGAGAGCGAGGAGGCCATCCACCCGTCCGTCCCGGCAAAGCGTTCCAGGAGGTTGTCGAGGATGTGGTCCGCGGCGACGATGAAACGCCGCTCGCCGAGCGCGTCCGCGGCACGAAGCAGGAGGCGGGCAAACAGCACCTGGGTGTAGAGCATCTGCTCGTAGTGCGGTGAAGTCCAGTCACGGTTCTCGGTGTAGCGGAATACACCGCCCTCCAGGGGATCCACCAGGCTGGCGGACAGCATGTGGTCCAGGGTAAGACCGAGAAAACCGGCAATGGAATCACTCGGGTTCTGCTGGTGCAGGTCAAGCATGGCCTGGAGCTGGGGGACATGGGGATACTTCTCCGCGCGGCCGAATCCGCCCGATTCCCAGTCGGAGGCGGCGCCGACCTGGGACAGGAAGGCCTCGAGAAATGCCGCGATATCACTGCTCCCGGCCCCCCCAGCCGCGGGGCGCGCGCGGGCGTTGTCCCTGGCCGCCGCCCGGGACACCGTGTCCGCGTCAGCTTCCCAGCTTTCGATAAAACGGACCAGCGCAGCACGCAGCGCCCCGGGCGGGAGATAGGACCAGGCATGCACCGGCTCTCCGTCCGGGGAGACGACCGCAATGACTGGCCAGCCCCCGGCGCCGCGTACCCGCTGCAGGAATGCCTGCAACAGGCGATCATCCCCGGGGTGAAATTCACGGTCGAGCAGCACCGGCACGAACCGGGCATTGACCAGTTCCGCGAGCGCCTGGTCCCCCAGGGTGTCGGCCTTGAGCCGGTAACACCAGTAGCAGGCGAGGTATCCACTGGAGACCAGGATCGGCTTGCCCGATCGCCTGGATTCGCCGACGACGTCCGCTTCCGGGGCCCGCCATTGAATGGCATCCCGTGCATGATCGCGCAGGTAGGGAGAAGGATGGGTCTGTAAAGCGGAGACCGCTGAAGCGATCGCCGGAAATGCGGCTGCAAACAGCAGCCAGGCCGCGAGCGTTATTCCACGATTGGTGGAACGGGATGGCCGCTCGCCAACTCCCGGTGATTGTGGGTTCGAATGTATCGCGCCGCGTCGCGGCGGAGCGGCCGGCCGGCTAGCCGTTGACCAGGGCATATGCCTGGCGAATCGACTGTTCCAGGTAGTAGCCGTAGTAGTCCGGGGTGCCGAGACCCACCATCTTTTCCACCAGTTCCTTACCGTCTGCGTCGAGGAAGAGTACCGTGGGAGTCAGGCCGGTCCGGTAACCCAGAAGGAAATCCCGCGTGCTCACCCGGCTTCCGTCAGCCGTGTTGATCGACTCTCCGGCATCGAGGGATATCTTGCCGAACAGCGCCTTGCCGGAGAACTCGCCCCCGGCCAGAATGGCGGCGAAATACTCGCCTTCCACCCGCCGGCAATAGGGGCAATCGGCCTGGTCCACGAGTACGACCACGGGTACCCGGTGGTCCCGCGCGCGCCCACTGACCCAGCGCCAGTCGTCAATCTTGTCCATCATTGCCGGGAACTGGAAATGTCATGGTCCGGAGGCACCCGGATCGAATGACACCCGGCGGGCTGGCGGAACTGAAATCTCCGCTGCCCGCCGGGGCCGTTGTCAAAAGAGATAACCGGGAGTGGTCTTCTCCCGGCCACCTACCCGTCCTATTGCGGCACCCGGTTCGACCAGGCGTCGCTCTCGCGGTGATACTGGGCGATGGCGTCCTCGGACTCTTCCATCGCCTGCATCACCAGTTTCATTGCCGCGTCGGTATTACCCGCGGCTTGTTCCTCCTTGGCCTTGTCCAGCATCTTGCCGGTATCACGCCACTCGTAGCCCAGGGAGGCCGCCTCCATGCGCTTCGCGTCCGCCTGGTCCCAGGCAGAAGCGAAATCGTCCTTGGCGGCGGAGGCGCAGGATACGAGAAACAAAGCGGCGAGGGGAACGGTAAGCAGTTGCTTGATCATGTCGATTCTCCTCACTTGCGTGCGCTGGGGCCGTTGAACTCGAGGCCATTGCTCATGTAGGTCAGGAAAAACTCGAGCTCACGGTATTCCTGGCCCTGGGATTTGAACGACGCGGCGCGTACCTGGCGATTGCAGCCTCCGAAACGACGATGCAGCGTACCCATGTTACCCCACTTGGAGCGATACACCGGCCAACCCGTCGCGTGCCCAAGGGCCGGACTCAGGATGTCCGCGCGCACGTAGCTGCCGGAACCGATACCATGGCAGTCGAAGCAGGAGAAATTGAGCTGGCCACGCTTGCGATAGTAGAACTCCTTGCCCCGTTCGTAGGCGGCAAGTGCATCGGCATCCCCCTCGGGGATGACGACGTTGACTTTCTGTCCCCGGGAGATGAAAGACATGTAGGACGAGATATCCGCCATCGTGCCCCGGCTGTACTTGAGCGGTTCCTCTCCGTTTGCCTCGCGACATTCGTTGATCGCCAGTTCCATGGTGATCACCTCCTTGCGCTCGGAGTCCCAGTAGGGATACTGCCCGCGCACGGCGCCGCCGTTTCCGAAACAGTCCGCGTACCCCTTGCCATTGGCAAACGGCTTCTCGAACTCCGCCTTGCCCGCGTCGATTGCGAGTTCGTAGGGGGGAAACTCCTCGATTTCCACCCATTGGGCCCGGGAAGCAGGATCGATGGAATAGACCCCGTTGTTGAAGTCCTCCAGCGGGGTGCTCGGGAACTTGTTGGTGAAGTATTTCTCGAAGGCAGCTCGATCCGATTCGGGACTGGCCTGGGCGGACAGCCCGCCAACCGACATCGATGCCGCTACGAGTGCTACCATGAGATTTCTCATTGTCGCGCTCCGATTGGTGTTGGGATTGTATTTATCGGGATGTAGGCCCCGGGATCAGCTGACCGCGGTCTCGCCGGTATCGGTCTCGCCCTTGTTGTCCACGGAGTTGATCACCAGCGTATCCCCGGCCGCGGGACCGCTTACCGTGAACGCCAGGTAGGGGTTCTTGGAGATCGCCGGGCCCATGTTGCAGTGAAATATCTCGCTGCCGTTGTGGAGGCAGGTGACCTCAGTGATGTGATGGGCCGGGATCGGTTCACCAGTCTTGCTGTCCTTGCGCAGGCCGGTTTCCATCTCGTGCTTCATCAGCACCTTGACCTCGACCGCTCCACCTTCTGCTTTCGCTTTGCACTTGATTGCCATGTTCGTTTCCTCGTTGACTTAACCGCCGCAGCCACCAATGGTGACCTTGATCTCTTTACTGGTGGCCGTGTACAACTTGCCGCCGGCGCGCACATAACCGACCAACGGAGACGACTTGCCCATCTTTATCCGGGTGCTCGCCGCGGTGGCGCCGCCGTCAAACGTGGCGACCAGCGGAGACGGGTTGTTGGCTGCCAGGAGCGCAATGCTGTCTACGCCTTCAATGGTGGTCGAAATGGAAACGGGCACCACGGCGCCGTTCTCTGCGATATCCGGTCCCTCGATAACGATCGCGTCGGAGACTTCTGCGTCGGCAGAGCCAAACAGCGCGGTAACCGCTCCTTCCACGGAGTCCGCGCCAAACGCGTCCTTGGGCCAGGCGGCCAGTGCCTTGAGGGGTATGGCGCTCAAGGTCGCCCCGGCGCTCATGCCGGTTAGCAAGACAAGGGTCTTGTTGAAATCTCTTCTGTTCATATTTGCTACCGTTGGTGTGGCTTGAATTAGAGTGAATAGACGTACTCGACGATAGCGTCGAGTTCCTCGTCGCTGACTATGTTATGCAGGCCAAAAGGCGGCATCAGGGAGTTGGGGTTCTTCTCCAGCGGATTGTAGATCTGCGCCCTGAGGTCTTCCTTGTCGGGGAAGCGGAGTTGCATCGAGACCAGGGGCGGCCCCTGGTTACCGGGCAGTTCACCGTTGCCCATCATGTGGCACGCCAGGCAATTGCCCTTGCGCCGATCCTCCGCCACCTGCTTTCCCTTTTCGAGCATGGCTTCGTCTGCGCTGCCCGTGATCGGCGCCAGGAAGACCATCGACCACATCGCCATGAGTACGCGCCGAGTGGTAATATTTATCATTATCATTTGAGTCATGCCTCCAGAATTGGTGTTTCTGTTACAGCGGGAAATCGTGGAATTTCCCACCAGTCAATACTAAATTATGTAAATCAAATGTACAACTTGACGAGCGTGAAACGCGGGACCAATTGACCAGCTTATCGCTGGTAGTATAGAAACTGCTTATGTAGATATCTCTCATGCGATAGGAATCCGCCGTTCACGGGGTATCCCCGGCTCCGCGCGGACATGTTCCGCATCCCGACGGTAATTATGGCAACCAGTTCCCGACATTCCGTGACCAACGCCCCCGCGGAGGACGGCGTCAGCCTGACCGCCATGCGCCAGGCGGCCTGCGCCGCCTCCGAGCTGTTGAAGATACTCGCCAACGACCATCGGCTGCTCATCCTTTGCATGCTCGCGGAGCGGGAGATGTCGGTGGGAGAAATCAGCCAGCATATCGACCTCGGCCAGTCTCCGCTCTCCCAGCATCTCGCCCGGCTGCGCGCGGACGGGCTGGTGAAGACCCGCAAGGTCGCCCAGCACGTCTTCTATTCTCTCGACAGCGAAGAGGCCAAGGCGGTCATCCAGACGCTATATCGGCTGTACTGCGGCGGCCCGAAGTAGTCGCAGACGACGATCCATTGCGGAAGTCAGGTCAGACGATCTTCCCATCGTAGTCCGCAATACCGGGGTTGTCTTCCACCCCCACCAGGGTGGGGTGATTCATTCGCGGTATGGTGATCCTGTTGTCATCGTCTCTCCGGGTCAACAGGTAATCCCGCACCACGTCCCAGATCAGCCGCCCGTCGGGATGCGGTCCCACCACCGCCCATCCCGCCACCCGGTAGGTTCCGTCCGGCTCGATGGCCTCCCCGGTATCCAGACGGGCGTCGGAGATCCGCTGCAGCAGCGGCTTCTCGGGATCGATGGTGTAGTCCATCCCGCCAACCCGCACCATGTCGCCGCCGGACTGGAGATACGGATCCGGGTCAAACAGGTTGTCGGCCACGCCCTCGAGTATCTCCAGCAGGGTCTTGCCGTCCATCTCCTGGACGTAGGTCTCGCCGTAGGTCATGCTGGTCTGCGTCATCACGTCCTCCATCGTGATCCACTCCCCGGTGAGAACGCTGGTGCCCCAGCGAAATCCCGGTGACAGCGTCACCTGGGCGTCGAATTCATGCTTCATCGCATCGCAGATCAACTGGTCCCAGGTGCCCATGAAGTTACCCCGCCGGTACAGTGCGCGGTCGGCGATGGCGAGCTTCTCGTCCAGGATTTCCCCGTAGGTCCGCCCCATCCTTCCCGGGTTGGTCCGGAATGCCTCGGCGCGGGACTCGACCACGTTGTCGTCGTATACCGTGGCGCGTAAACCGGCGATGAATGCGGCCATCTCCTCGTCCGCGGACAACAGGTTTTCAAACACCGGGACGAGATGGTATTCCATGCCATTGACCCCGCCCTCACCGATATCCATGTCCATGACGCCGACAAACTTGCCGTTGGTGCCGGCGTTTGTCACCAGGCACAGCCCACCGTCGGGACGGGTCACCTCGACGGGAACGGGAATGCCGTCGTGGGTATGTCCGCCGAATATCGCGTCCACCCCTGGCACCCGCGCCGCCATCTTGATGTCCACGTCCATCCCGTTATGCGACAGAACGACGATGGCGTCCGGTGAATCCTCGGCCTGGATGGTTTCCACCAGTTCGATCATGTCCTCCTCGCGGATCCCGAAGGTCCAGTCCGGAATGAATCCCTGGGGGTTGGCATTGGCGGTGCGCGGAAACGCCTGTCCGATCACCGCGACGCTGCGACCGCCGATTTCGCGCAGCGTATAGGGCTTGAAGGCCAGCCCCTCGTCCTCGTCATAGAGTCCCAGGCCGCCGAACTTTTCCACCATTTCGAAATAGGAGTCCTCGAACAGGCTGGTTTCCTTGACGCGCACGTTCTGACACAGGAACTCGCCCTGGAAACGCTCCACGTTGGCCAGCAACTCGGCCTCGTGGTAGGTGAACTCCCAGTGACCGGTCATGAGGTCGACACCGAGCAGGTTGGAGGCTTCCACCATGTCCCTGCCGCGGGACCACAGGGAAATACCCGAACCCTGCCAGAGGTCGCCGCCATCCATGGTCAGGGTGTGTTCCCGGCCACCCGCCTGTTCCCGCAGCATCCGCACCAGCGTCGCGATATGCGCGAAGCCGCCCATGCGACCGTACTGGCGCGCATTGTTCTCGAAATCGAGATTGGTATAGGCATAAGCCTCGATCGAATCCTCGCTGAACCCGGTACGCTCGAGCAGCGCCCTGCCTACCAGGTGGGGCAGTTTGCCCTTGGCGGGACCGACGCCCAGGTTGACGTTGGGTTCGCGGTAGTAGACCGGAAACAGTTGCGCGTGAATGTCCGTCGTGTGAATGAAACGCGCATTCCCGCGAAACGGGAGGTCGTAGAGCCCGTCCACCCCGGCAGCCTCGGTGTGGCGCACCAGTGACTCCAGGGACTTTGGCGCGAGCGATCCGGTGGTGGCGAATCCGATCAGCTTGAGCAGGGTGCGGCGGTTCAACTGGGGCATGGTGCTTTCCTCGTCTATGGTGGCCATCGTTGCCGCCACCCATGACAGGTGTTGTTTATATTAGATACTTGATATATAAAGCCTGTCGAATATATTGCCATGGTGACGGACGGATTGGTACATACCCCGTCCGGTAAGCACGCGGGCCCCGGGCATCTGCCAATCGGGGTATGGGTATTGTGTCGCCATTATCCCCGCGGGGTATCGCCCGCCCGCGCCGATGGCCCTACAATTTCAGGGCTGCATCCAGCCGTGGGTCCATACCACGGCAATCCGCAGCGGAGACAACCCGCGTCCGCGTGACGGCCGCCGACAAGTACACCTACCGGAACCCGACAAGAACCCATGACCACTCCCGACCAAGAACTCGACGCGCGCAACCTGAACTGCCCCCTGCCGATCCTGCGGGCGAAAAAGGCGCTGAACGGCATGGATGCCGGCAAGGTGCTGAAGATCATGGCCACCGACCCGGGATCGGTCAAGGACTTCGCGGCGTTCGCCAACCAGACCGGCAACGAACTGCTGGAGTCCACCGAGGTTGGCAACGAGTTCCACTTCCTGTTGCGCAAGTCCTGAGCGCCATCCCGGGCGTTTCCTGTCCGTGACGGCATCACCCGCCGGACGCGCGCCGCGAACCTTCGCCCCCGGCATCAACTGAGGATTAACCGCGGTGGAACTAGAACATTACCAGCAGATCGCGCTCTACGGGTTCCTCGTGGCGATGGTATTCGGCGCGATCGCCAACCGAACCCATTTCTGCACCATGGGTGCCATCAGTGACTGGGTCAACATGGGGTCGAAGACCCGCTTCCGCGTCTGGCTGCTCGCCATGGGAGTAGCCATCATCGGCACCCAAGCATTGACCCTCACCGGCCGGGTGGATCTCGGCGACACTATCTACCACACCACCCAGTTTTCCTGGCTCGGCTACGTACTGGGCGGTTTCCTGTTCGGTATCGGAATGACGATCGGCTCGGGCTGCGGCCAGCGTACCCTGGTGCGCGTGGGATCCGGCAATCTCAAGTCGCTGGTGTTGCTGCTGGTGCTGGCGATCTCCGCGTACATGACCTTGCGTGGGCTTCTCGCCCTGCTACGCCTGGAGATCACCGGGCCAACCACCATCGACCTCGCCGAGAAGGGGCTGCCCAGCCAGAGCTTCGCGGACCTCCTGAGCGCCGCCAGTGGCCTGTCCCCCAGCCTTCTCGGGATCGGGCTCACATTGCTGGTGGGCGGTGGTGCAGTGATCTACGCGCTGCGCGACCCCAAGGTTCGAACGGGATTCGACAGCCTGCTCGCGGGCGTCGGCGTGGGGCTCGTCGTCGTGGCGGCATGGTACATCACCGGCGTGCTGGGCTTCGATGACTTTGAGCCGATTCCGCCGGAGGGACTGAGTTTCATCAGCCCGGTGGGCAACACCCTCACCTACCTGATGACCTATACCGGCTCGGCGATCAATTTCGGTATCGCCCTGGTACTTGGCACCATTGCCGGCTCTTTTCTCTACGGCCTGGTGACAGGCACCCTGCGGGTGGAAACGTTCAATGATCGCGCGGATCTGCTCAATCACCTCTATGGCGGTGTCCTGATGGGATTCGGAGGGGTGCTGTCACTCGGCTGCACCATCGGCCAGGGTATCACCGGCATGTCCACGCTGGCCCCCGGTTCCCTGCTGGCGCTCCTGTCCATCATCGCCGGTTGCGTGGTCACGCTGAAGATGCAATACCATCTGTACGACGACCAGGGCTGGTGGCACGCGATGAAGTGCACCGTGGCGGACTTCCTGCCCTCCCGCTGATATCCCGGCTGCCGGGCCTTTTGTCCCGCTATCCCCCCGGTTCCGCGTTGCCCGGACGACCCGTGGCCCGGCCCTCTGGCCAGGCCTCAGCCGATAACACTCCCCGGGGGCAGCTCGTCGTCGGAGAAGCCGGCCCTGCGATACCATTCCCGCGCCCTGTCGGGATCGGCTTCCACGCCGTTGCCGGTCTCGTACATCATCCCGAGCGTGGCGCAGGAACCCGCCATACCCTGCTCCGCCGCGCGCGTGAACCATTCCACCGCCTTGTCGGGATTGCGTCCCACGCAGTCACCCTCGAGGTACATGAAACCCAGTCCGTGTTGCGCCATGGGAAACGCCTGGTTCGCCGCGGCAACCATCCACTTCATCGCCAGGAGTTCATTACGGACCACGCCGAGCCCGTTCTGGTACATGATCCCGAGCCGGTACTGGGAGTCGGGATCGCCCCGTTCCGCCAGCGGACCGAGCAGGGCCAGCGCCTGGGCGAAGTTCTTTGCCTCGAATGCCGCGATACCACTGGAGAGGTCGACGTCGTCGCGGCTGGTGTGCTGGTCGGTCATGGCGAAATGGCTGGAGTCACCGGGAAACCCCGGCGCGGTTTCAGCGCTTGTGGGCGAACAGGCGCTCGTTGGCAGCGAGTACCGCGGCCTCGACACGGGAGTGGAGCCCGAGTTTCTTCAGGATCGACTTCACGTGCAACTTGACGGTACCGTCGGATATGCCGAGATGGCGCGCAATGACCTTGTTGCTCTGACCCTCGGTGAGATGACTCAGGATCTCCATCTCCCGTGGTGACAGACTGGAGAAGATCGACTTGCTGTCCTCGACGACGTCCTCGTCGCGATTGCGGATGATGGTCGCCAGCTTGCTGGCGAGTTCAGGCGCAACCACCATCTCACCGGCGATCACCTTGCGCAGGGCCAGCACCAGGTCGTCAGGGTCCATGTCCTTCAGGAGGTAACCGCTGGCGTCGTGGCGCAGGCATTCCTTGAGGTCGCCGGCGTCGTCGCTGGTGGTCAGGATCAGGACCGGGAGTTCAGCATCGCGTTCGCGCAACAGGTTGAGTGTCTGCACCCCGTTCACGTCCGGCATTCTCAGGTCCACCATCACCACGTCCGGGGACACCGCCATCGCGGCTTCCACCCCCTCGTGTCCGTTGGAACAGGACGTCACCTCCACCCCGCGACGCCTGAGCAGCGCCTCCAGCCCCTCGCGAAACAACGCGTGGTCATCGATCAGGACGACTTTCATCGCGTCGCCCAACCCTAGCCGGTGGCCGCCACCGGCCCGGCTTCGTCGGCATTGTCTTCATCCTCGCCGGCAGCTTCGATGACGGGCGCATAGTCGAACTCCAGCACCACCCTGCTACCCTCGCCGGTCTCGGACTCGAGCTTCAGCGTCGCTCCCAGGTTTTCCGCCCGTTCGAGCATGATCTGGCGCCCAATGTGCTCACCCGCGGCGCCCGCGACGAGTCGGTGTTCATCGTAACCGACGCCGTCATCCTCGACCACGATCCGGTGGCGCTTGCCGTGATGGCGCAGCAATACCCTTACCGTGTCCGCGTCGGCGTGTTTCTTGGCATTGGCCAGTGCCTCCTGAACGATACGGACCACGTCGGTTCGCATCTCGGGGGTGAGCTGGTCCTCGCTCCATTCGTTCTGGAAGAAAACCGCGGTACCGGTATCGCCGCGGAACTTGCGAATCAGTTTTTCCACCGACATCACCACGCCACGGGATTTCAGCGGCGCGCGGAATTGCGCGATCAGCGAACGGAGTTCGCGATTCGCCTCCTCCACCTGGGTTTCCAGTTTTTCGAGTTGCTCCCATACCTGGCGCTCGTCGTCGTGATGCAGTGTTTCGTCCAGGATCCGCACCTGGAACCGCAGGCTGGCCATGGTCTGGGCCAGGGAGTCATGCAGTTCGTTGGCCAGTCGGGCGCGCTCCTCCACCAGCAGCAGCTTGCCGGCTTCCTGGTCGAGCCGCGACTGTTCCAGCGCAACGCCGAGGTGACGGCCGATACCGGCGAGCAATTCCCTGGTGTCATCTGTCAGTTCGGCGGAAGATCGGATGAACAACTGGTAACACCCCAGGATCGAATCCCGGTACTGGAGTGGCACCGACACGATCTGCCGTATCGAGAGCCCATCGACGCCAGTGGCTTCCCCCGCCCCCAGCACCTCGCTGATGGTCTCCGAGCGGACCTCGATGGCGCCCTTGCCGAACAGGTTGTTGCGCCAGACGAAACGGATCGGCACGCTGGGCTCGAGAAAGTGGCTGTCTCCGTCGAGGCCGTAGCTGTCCAGCAGCACCAGGCGCGACTTGTCCAGCACCCGCAACACCGCGGCCTCGGCGTCGAATACGTCGCCCAGCCGACGCAGGAAATGCGACAGGAGATCATCCACCTCGTAGGCCGAGTTCACCGAGGTGACCGCCTCGTACAACAGTTCCAGCGCCTGGGTCTTGCGCTTCAGGTTGAGGGTATGGGCATGCACCTGGGCCTCGAGATCGTCGTGCAATGCCTGCACGACGTCGGCGAGTCCGTTGATATCGCCGGCGAGTTCGTTGAATTCACCATTATCGAGCCGTGGCATGCGCGCGCCGAGATCCCCGCCACGAACCCGCGAGACCCAGTGGCGGACATGGGCGAGGGGATTGATCAGCGACCGGCGCACGAACAGGATCGATTTGATCACCAGCGCCAGCATGAAGGCTGGCACCAGGAAATAACCCCATTCCAGCAGGCTCTGACCGCCGCTCCGCACCAGCGACACACCCTGCACCAGGACCATCGCGAACAGCAGGGCGCCCACGACCAGCAGCGGTAGCATGATCTGGCGGCAGGTGAATCCCTGGCCGGGTCGGTACCAGCGGGATTCGGGCGTGATCAGGCAGCGCGGCTCACCATCCAGCGGACAGTTATCCGTCGCCTGGGTCCGTGAATCGGGCAATTGTTCTGGCTCCACGGGCGTTTTCACTCAATATATAGGCATTGCGCAGGATTTGCCAGCGCTAGTCTTCGACCTCGTCCTGCGCGGGTTTCCGGTGTGCGGGATCGTTGGGGTTGATGAAGATGAAGCGGTACCCGTCGTCCTCCATCCGGACGTAGTCGAGCTCCGCATTGCGCAGCAGCTCGGTACTGGTGGGGCCCACGATCACGTCGATCCCGTTGCTGCGCGCATGGCTGTCGTTGTGATCGGCGTGATCGAAGCCCATCGCGTAGTCCAGGCTGCCGTCGGCCAGGCGGCGGGCAGCCACCCTGAGCGACATGCCCTCGTTGTCCGGCTGTTTCAGGGACTCCCTGATCTGGCGCGCGGCGCGTTCGCTGATATTGATCATGCCGTCGCCGTCCGTCTCTTCAGGCAGGCATCCCGGTCTGCGCGCACCTGCTCCACGTGGTCCAGGTAGGCCGTTATCCAGGGGTTGCGCCGGGTATGTCGCTGGTGCGCGTACGCGGCGAACAGGTTGTCCTGGACCAGCCCGTCCCGTTGCCCGTCGATGCCCACTCCACGGGTGACCCGCAGCCCGAAACGGGCGCCCGGCGGCACCGCCTCGAGGCGGGAGAAGTGGAACTCGTGAGCGGGAATCGCGCCGGACACCGACCAGGGATGATCCTCGGTAGGCTCCAGCACCACGTATCCCCGGCCTACCGGGCGGTCTTCCATGCGGGTGTCCGCGGCTACTGCGCCCACCATCTCGTGGCGTCGGCCGCGCCAGTGAATCGCCCGGCTGAGATACATCAGCCCACCGCATTCTGCGTATACCGGGCCGCCGTCGCGGACAAAGCGACGCACCGCGGCGCGCATGGCGCGATTGGCTTCCAGCGCCACCGCCTGGGTCTCGGGAAAGCCACCACCGATGAAGAGCCCGTCGACCTGCGGTAACGCCGTATCTCTCAGGGCGTCGAAGAACACGGGTTCCGCCCCCTGCCGGCACAATTCGTCCAGGTCGTCGGGATAATAGAAGCAGAACGCCTCGTCCCGGGGGATGCCGATACGCAGGCCGCGATGCCGTTCCGGCGCGACCGGGGATGGCGGCTGGGAAAGGGGGTACACCGCGCGGGCGCTGGCCACGATCGCGTCGACGTTCACGCTCTCCGCCACCCGGCACGCGATCCGCTCGATCAACCGCTCTGCATCCCCGGTTTCCTGACGCGTGGTGAGACCCAGGTGGCGCTCGGTAATGGCGAGATCGGCGCTGCGTGGTACCGCGCCCACGACGGCGACATCGGTGTACGCTTCGATCACCGAACGCAGCTTGGCCAGATGGCGTTCACCGGCATAGTTATTGAGTACAACGCCGGCATAGTGCAGTCCGGAATCGAAGGCACGGTAGCCGTTGATCAGCGGCGCCACCCCGCGGGTCATGCCCTCGACATCGATCACCAGCAATACCGGCGCGCCGAGCAGCGTCGCCAGAGCGGCGTTGCAGTCCGCGCCACCGGGGTCGAGGCCGTCGAACAACCCCTTGTTACCCTCCACGAGAGAGATATCGGTGACGGCCGCGTGGCGTCCGAACAGGGACAGGATCTCGTCCCGTTCCATGGTGTTGAAGTCGAGGTTGTAGCATGGCCTGCGGGCGGCGGCGGAGAGCCAGATCGGATCGATATAGTCCGGCCCTTTCTTGAATGGTTGCACCCGGTCGCCACGGGCCGCGAGGGCCCTGCACAACCCGAGCGTCAACAGGGTCTTGCCGGAGGATTTCCGCGTGGCGGAGACCAGCAGGCGATTCATGGCAGGCACGTTCCGGTTCATGCCGGGGAGCGGAAGTGGCGGTTGTCGGGCAGGAACGGAAGCACGCGGATGGCCAGCAGCACCAGCAGCAGCGCCAGCGCCACGCCTCCCACGCCCAGCAGCCACTCCGGCGTCGCCGGGAGATAGCTTGCCGCCTCCCCGTCGTGAAAGCTGCTCGTCACCCGCTTGCCCGGGAACAGCACCAGGGGATACGACTGTCCGCCGATGATAACGACGTACAGTTGCGCAAGGCCGCCGACGATCGCCAGCATCGCGGCGGCGACCACGCCACCGACGAGGCGACCCGCGGGCATGAGGAACAGGAGCCCGA
This sequence comes from Gammaproteobacteria bacterium, assembly GCA_030432755.1. Taxonomy (GTDB): domain Bacteria; phylum Pseudomonadota; class Gammaproteobacteria; order Arenicellales; family Poriferihabitantaceae; genus VYFG01. The sequence goes on from JAUILZ010000003.1 coordinate 82,110, forward strand.
GCGGCAGGAGCGCGCCGACGATCACCTGCCCGCCCCAGAACAGTGCCGTGATTGCACCGCCACCCAGCAGGATGAAACGTTCCACGCCATGGTGTTCGGCGGCATAAAGATTGGTGAGGTGAAACGCGGCCACGAGGAAGAGTTCCGCGGCGATGAAGATACCCATCAGCCGTCCCAGGCGAACCACGAAATCCGCACCCGGGCCATCCTCGAACCATCTTCCCAACAACACGCTCACCAGCAGGAAAATCGCGCTGCCCAGAAGCAGGGACAGTACGATGAACATCGGGATCAGGATCGCCGCATCGTAGAACTGGCGCGCCACCAGGAAACCGAAGATGGCGCCGGTGCCGCTGGTGAGGACGAATCGCCAGGCAAACGCGAGCAGTCCGACCCTGCCCGTCCATTCAGAGAGGTTCCGCTGGAACTGGGTCCATAGGTAGACAGCCACTACCAGGAGAAAGCCCGTGTAGAGGAAGATGTTCCAGGCGAAGATGGAGCGGAAGTTGTAGTGGGTCATCGCTACCACCAGGCGTTCCGGCCTGCCGAGGTCCAGCACCAGCACGATCAGTCCCCCGACCAGCAGGCAGATCGCCAGCAGGCCGGAAAGACGCGCCCAGGGACCGTATTCGGGGTGTCCGAATACCGAACTCAGGGAGGCCACGTTGAGCGCGCCAGAGGCGGAAACGATAAGGAAAATGGCGAACACGTGTGGCAGTCCCCAGACCACCTGGTTGTTCATCCCGGTGATCCAGTGCCCCTCGGTCTCCATGGCATGGGCGGCAGCGTATCCCGCCGCCACCAGGACGCCCAGCATGGCGATGGCGAGCCAGTACGCGCCCCTGTTCGTCTTCAGGGTGCGGAAGTGGCCGTTGGATGAACCCATGACGATGTTCTCCGGGCTCAGAGGTTGCGATACCGCACCCCGGTATTCAGGCCGAGGTCGGCACGTACCTGGGTGCTGGGGCCCGCGCGAAGCTGCGTGGCGATTTCGCTGTCCGGGTCACTGATGTCGCCGAAAAGCATGGCGTCGCCGCCATCGGTGGCGCAGGCCTCGACGCAGGCCGGGATGCGCCCCTTGTCGACCCGGTGGACACAGAGATTGCAGCTCTCCACCGTCCCCTTCCCGCGGGGCGACCACGGCCTCTGGTTGTGCAATGCCTCGTGAATGAAGGAGCGCGCCTTGTAGGGGCACGCCATCACGCAGTACCGGCAGCCGATGCAGGTATGCTTGTCCACCAGCACGATGCCATCTTCACGGCGGAAGGACGCGCCGGTGGGACAGACGTCCACGCAGGGGGGATGTTCGCAATGCTGGCACAGCATCGGTAGCGAGGTGACATGCCCGGTCTCGGTGTCCTCGAGGTCGACCTTACGGATCCACTGGGCATCGGTGAGTGGACGCCCGAGATCCTCCAGGTTGTGCTCGGTGTCGCATGCAGTGACACAGGCATCGCAACCGGTAGCGCACCTGGCGGTATCGATCAGCAGCCCCCAGCGGACGAGGCTGGACACCGCCTCGTCGTCGTCTTTCGCGCGCGCCAGTTCGACGATGCTGAAGCCACCGCCCCCGAGCGCGGCGAGCCCCGCGGCGCCGGCCAGCAGCCGGCGCCGGCCGCGGTCGGGATGATCTCGGGAGCAGGACGCCGTCATCCGGTGATTACTCGCCCGCCGGCCGGGGACGCGGTCCCCCGCCGAACGAAAGGATGCCGGCGAAATCCCTGGCGCCGGGCGCCAGCGCGGAGAGGCCCGTCGACGGCGTTGTGGCATGGCATTCGAAACAGTCCAGCTTCACGCTGGCGTAGCGGTGGCAGGTGTCGCAGAACTGTTCCGGCGCGTCCACAGGAATGTAGGATCCGTCGACGTTCTGTTGCACGTGGCAGTCGACACATCCCGAGAGACTGAATCGCGCTGTCCGGATGCCTTCGTGGACGGTCCGGTCGCGCTGGTGGAGCAGGAAATCCATGTGTTCCCGGCGCATGACATCGGTGGGCGCCACGCAGGCATCGCCCCTGCCCCGCGGGAGTTCGGGCGGGTCCGCGAGCGCCGCGGCCACCGCCATGATGGCGCCGAGTCCTGTCACTGCGAGTCGCAAGATCATGGCAGGCCGGGGCCGGCGTTACTCGCCCATCCCCATGTCGATGTAACCCGTGGGGCAGACGTCGGCGCAGATGTGGCAGCCGATGCAACGGGTGTAGTCGGTATCCACGTAGCGCCCGAGGGTGGACTGGTCCTTCTTCACCCGGAACACGGCGTCCTGGGGGCAGTAGATCACGCAGTTGTCGCATTCGAAGCACATCCCGCAGCTCATGCAGCGATCGGCTTCCTTGCGCGCCGTGTCCGCGTCGAAACTCACCTGGCGCTCCTCGAAATGCCCCAGCACTTCTTCCGCGTTCGGCCCATGGCTCTCGCGCCGGTTGCGCGGGGTATAGGCGAAGTGGCCCAGGAAAAGCTTGCCGGAAGGAATGATTTCGTGGGCGCTGCGATCCTCGTAGTTGTGGATCGCGAAATTTGCGGCGTTGGTGCCCCAGGTGGGCTGGTGATCGTAGCCCTCCGGTTCCAGGCGTGCCTCGCGGAGCTTCTCGAGCAGGCTGAAGTGATGCACGTCGACCTTGGGACGTTTCACCAACTCGTCGTGACGCAGGTAGTGATCGACGCTGTCGGCGGCAATGGAAGCCTGGCCGATCGCGGTGGTCAGCAGGTGTGGCCGGACGATGTCGCCGGCGACGAAATGACCCTTGCGACCGGTATGCTGGAAAAACCGGTCGGCCTCGATCAGCCCACGCCCATTATCGAGTTCCGCGAGATCGGAAAGGTCTCCACCCTGGCCGATAGCGGAAACGATGAGATCGCATTCGATCTCGAACTCTGTGCCCTCCACCGGGACCGGGCGGCCGTCATCCTCTATCCTGCATTCCGCCATGCGCAGAGCCGTCGCCATACCGTCGTCGCCCGTGACCACTTCAACCGGGATCACGCCGTAGCGGATGTCCACGCCTTCGTACAGCGCATCTTCCACCTCGTGTTCGGCGGCGGTCATCTGCTCCCGTGGAAACAGTGATGTCAGCGTGACCTCGGCGCCCTCGCGGCTGGCCGCGTAGGCCGCGTCGTGGGCGACGAATCCACCGATCACCGCTTCCGGCCGCAGCGACTTGTTGATGTTGCTGATCTTGCCGAGACGACGCGCCACGGAGACCACGTCGATGGAGGTATCACCACCACCCACGCAGACAACCCGGTCGGCAGTCGCCAGCAGCTTGCCCTGGTTGAAGGCTTCCAGGAACTTCACCCCGCTGACGCAGTTTGGCGCATCCGCTCCCGGGACCGGCAACGGGCGGCCGGACTGGCAGCCGATGCACCAGACGACGGCGTCGAATTCCGCGTCCAGTTCCTCGATGGCAATGTCCCTGCCGATTCGCACCCCGTTGCGCGCCTCGATCCCGCCCATGTCGAGAATTCGCTGGATCTCGTGGTCGAGATAGTCCCGAGGGGTACGATATCCCGGGATGCCGTAGCGCATCATGCCGCCCAGTTCGTCGTGCTCCTCGAAGATGACGCAACGATGACCCTTGCGCCGGAGCTGATAGGCCGCGGCAAGTCCCGCCGGCCCGCCGCCGACGATGGCGACGCGGCGTTCACCAGGCTCGGGTGCGGTGAAGGCGTATTTCTTCGCGAAGGCATTGTCGCCGATGAACTGCTCCACCGCGTTGATGCCGACGAAGTCCTCGACGTCGTTGCGGTTGCAGCCGCTCTCGCAGGGCGCGGGACAGACCCGGCCCATCATCGACGGGAACGGGTTGGCGTCGGTGCTGCGGAGAAACGCATACTGTTCCCACTCCATGTCCGCGGGCGGCTTCTCGATGCCACGCACGATCTGCAACCAGCCGCGAACGTCCTCGCCGGACGGGCAGCTGCCCTGGCACGGCGGGGTGCGGTGCACGTAGGTCGGGCACTTGTGAGAGTGATCCGCGCTGAAGATCGCCTCCTGCCAATCCTCCCACTGATGCTCACCGTCCCGGAACGCGCGCAGGGTCAGTTTCTGTTCCGGTTTCAGTTCTTTGTTTACCGACATGGTCCAGTCTCCAGAGGTTCAGAATTTGGAGCGCCGGGGACGCCCCTTGCGGTGTCATCGCGCTCGAGGGTCCGGGTCATCGCTCGACACCCAGTTCCAGCGCATCTCCCACCAGTTGGTGAATGCTGATGATCATGTCCATCCCCAGGTCATAGTACGGCAGCACCTTGGTGAACTGGCTCTTGCAGATGGCGCAGATGGCGGCCATGTGGGTCACGCCGTGCTGCTCGATGACCTCGTGCAGTGCCTGCATCCGCGGCAATGCGCCCTTGACGCGCAGTTCCACCAGGTCATCGGTGAGCAGACCGCCGCCGCCGCCGCAGCAGAAAGTCCCCTCGTGGATCGTTTCCTGGCGCATGTCGACGAAGTGATTGCAGGCGGCGCGGATCAGTTCCCGCGGAATCAGGAACTGGCCACCGGGCATGCTGCCCATGCGCGAGGCACGGGATACGTTGCAGGAATCGTGGAACGTCACGACCTTGTCATCGTTGTTCTCCCGGTTGAAACGCAGCGCGCCCTGTTGAACGAGGTCCCAGGTGGCCTCGCATACATGTTGCGGTGCGGGGTAGTCCGGGTCGAGAAAGTCGAACGGGCCGATCAGGGTGTTCCAGTAACTGTAGGCCACGCGCCACGCATGACCGCATTCGCCCACCACGATACGCTTGACACCGAGTTCCAGCGCCGCCTCGCGGATACGCATGGCGACCCGCTGCATGTTGCCCTGGCTGCCGATGAAAAGCCCGAAGTTGGCCGCCTCCGAGGCATGCGAACTCAGCGTCCAGCGGATGCCCGCCTGGTGGAATACCTTGGCATAGCCGATGAGGCCGTCGACATGGGGTTCGGCGAAGAAATCGGCGGACGGCGTGACCAGCAGGACATCGGCGCCCTGTTCGTCCAGTGGGAAGCGGACGTCCACGTCGGTATCTTCCTTGACCTCTTCTTCGAGCCCCTCCAGGGTATCCGCCAGCGCGGGTTCCGGCAGGCCGAGATTGTTACCGATCTTGTAAACCTTGCCGATGATCTCGTTGGAATATTTCTGACCGATGCCCACGCTCGCGAGGATTTCCCGGCCGGCCATGGTCACCTCGGCGGTGTCGATGCCGTAGGGGCAATACACCGAGCAGCGGCGGCACTCGGAGCACTGGTGGTAGTAGCTGTACCACTCCCCGAGCACTTCCTCGGTCAGGTCCACCGCCCCCACCAGCCTGGGAAAGAACTTGCCGGCGAAGGTAAAGTAACGGCGGTACACCTTGCGCATCAGGTCCTGGCGCGCCACCGGCATGTTCTTCGGGTCAGCGGTACCGAGATAGTAGTGACACTTGTCGGTACAGGCACCGCACTTGACGCAGGCATCCATGAACACCTGGAGTGAACGGTACTCGCCCAACAGTTCACCCATCCGGCCAATCGCGCGGTCGTGCCAGTCTTCCACCAGTTCACCGGGGAAACCGAGTGGCTCCTGGTGATCCGCCTTGGCGACGAACGGCCGGCTGTGCGCCATCGCTCCCTCCCGCAGTCCGGGTGTCCGCGGGACATTAGTGATGACGGGAATGTCGAACTCGGCCTTGACCGCCATCACGCGCCCCCGGGCAGGTGACGGCGTTCCCTGGGATCGTCCGCCTGATTGCGCGTCGGGCTGAAGAACAGGCCGGGGGCGTGCAGCAACTTGCTGATGGGAAACACCAGCATCAGGCAGATGACCAGCAACAGGTGAATCACCAGGACCGGGTCCGCGGGCAGTTCCCCGGGCCGGAACCGCATCCACCCCTGGACGAACGCCTTCAGCGCGACGATATCGGTATGCCAGACATAGGTCATCAGCAAACCGGAGCCGCCGATGCCCAGCAACAGCGCCAGCATCAGGTGATCCGACGGCGCCGATATGTAGCGCACCCGGTCCACCAGCATGCGCCGCGCCCATAACCCGGCGAGCCCGATGACCATGGCGAAGCCGGCATAGATGCCCGCCGACTGGATCCACGCAACCCAGCCCCAGACCGGATCGGTGAAGTAGCGCAGGTGCCTGAGCAGCGCGACGAACATGCCGAAATGAAACAGCCAGCCGAACAGCCAGGTCCACTTGCTGGCCTTGAACAGGCTCTCGAAGAGGACCACCTCGCGCAGTAACCGGGCCGCCACCCCTGCCCGTGAGGTGGGCGCGGGGGTGGTGGGAATCTTCAGCGGCGCCGGGGTACGGGCGTACACCAGGATCTTACGCGCGAGCCCGATGGTCAGCGTCGCCGTTGCCAGGTAGAAAAGCCCGGCGATCAACGCCGTCAACATGGTCATGCTCTTTTCTGCCCGGGCGGCGAGCGCCGTTCCCGGGCAAGAGGCCTACACGCAGCCGGTGGGTTTCGGCAGACCGGCGTACTTGCACGCCTGCTTGGCGGGACCGTAGGGAAACAGTTCGTAGAGATACTTGCTGTTGCCCTTGTCCTTGCCGAGACGCTTGCCGATGGCCTTGGTCAGGACGCGCACGGCAGGCGCGATCTGGTACTCGTCGTAGTACTCGCGCAGGAAGTTCACCACTTCCCAGTGGTTCTCCGACAGGTCGCAGCCGTCCTCGCGGGCCATGGCCTCGGCCACTTCCAGGCTCCAGTCGCCCAGGTTGGCGAGGTAACCTTCCTCGTCGGTTTCGTAGGTCTTGCCGTTGACTTCGATGCTCATTTGGTTGACTCCAGGATGGAATTGAGATTGGTTGATACGATTGACTACATCCAGGACTGGACCTTGGCGGATGCCGCCGCAAGGCGCACAAAACCGTCGTAGTCCACGATCTCGATGCCGTCCATGATCCGGTCTTCGGCGATACCGCGCGCCCTGAGATCCGGGCCCAGCACCGCCACCGAACGGTCCTGCATGGCGGCGGCCAGGCCGGCGGCCGCGTCTCCGCCGGCCAGCGCGGCGTAGACCCCGTCCTCGATCAGCAGGATGCTGCTGCCCGGCAGCGACATCCGCAGGCAGGTTTGCAGGCTGTTCTTCTCGAACGGCGACTTGTTGACGGTATGCAGTATGGCTCCCATGCTCAGAAATTCAGTATGACATCGGCCTGGTCGATGATGTCTCGCATTTCCGCCGCGCTCACCACGCTGACCAGCGGCTTTTCCTCCCAGTCGTCGTCCTCGTCCTCGTAGACCAGGGGCATGAGGTCTTCCTCGCCGATTCCGCGGCTTTCCAGGGACTCGCGCTCGACGTAGACCTTGCGCACGTCATAGTCACCGAGGGCGCGAAACGTGGCGCTGAAATTCTTGCTGCCGATGGCCGAGGTGTCCTGGTCGCGCTTGAGCTGGAAGACGCCGTCATCGATATAGGCCATGGCCACGTCCTGTTCGAACGCGGCGCCAATGAGCGCGACCTCGAGCCCCTCCTGCGCGTAATTGGAACCGTGCGGGGCGCGGCGGTTGATGTAGAGAAACTTCTTGACGGTACCGCCGGTGTTCTGCTGCTCGGTCATTGCTGGTCGCGTACTGGAATCGATAGCCGTTCAGTCGCCGAACGAGACCAGGCGATCCGCCTGGATGCCGGCCTCGATCAGCTGGCCGAGTCCGGAAATACGGAAACCTTCAGCGAGATTGTTGCCATCCTTGCCGTTGCGCTTCTGTTCGTCGGCATCCACTATGCCGCGCCGCTGGGCGGCCGCAACGCATACCACGAGATCGAGATCGTGCTCGCCAGCCAGCTCGGACCATCGTTCGACCACGTTGCGGTCATCCTGCGGCGGCGTCGTCAGGCGGGTGCCGTTGTTGACCCCGTCGTGGTAGAAGAACACGCGGGTTACCTCGTGACCCTGTCCCAGGGCCGCGTGGACGAAGTGATAGGCGGTGTCGCTGGCCTGGTGGGTGTATGGACCCTCGTTGACCAGCACGGCGAATTTCATCGGTTACAGCCGGATGTAAGTCGACGAGTTCAGGCTCTTGCGGGAGCCGCGCCAGTTGTCGATATGGTAGCGGGTGAACGGCAGCCCGGTGAGCTCGAAGAATCGCGGCCAGCCGATGCGGTCGATCCAGTCGTTCATCCGCTCCCAGTCCCGGGCATCGCTCTGGTAGGCCTTGAGAATACGCTTGACGATGGCGGTGGCTTCCGGCCAGCGCGGCGGATTGTTGGGCACACCGCCAGCCACCAGCTTCTGGAAGCTCGGCTTGCTGCGCGCGTTGGAATGGTTGCCGCCCACCCAGATGGCGAGCTTGGAATGCTCGGGATCGTTGATCTGCATCGGCGGACACGGCGGGTAGCACGCGCCGCAACAGATACACTTCTTCTCGTCCACCTCCAGGCTGGGCTTGCCGTTGACCATCGCCGGGCGGATCGCCGCCACGGGGCAACGCGCCACCACCGAGGGCCGCTCACAGACATTGGCCACCAGGTCGTGATTGATCCGTGGAGGCTTGGTGTGCTGGACATTGATGGCGATATCACCCTGGCCGCCGCAGTTGATCTGGCAACAGGAGGTGGTGATATGAACCCGGTTCGGCATCCGGCAGTTGCGGAACTCGTCGATCAACTCGTCCATCATCGCCTTCACCACGCCGGAGGCGTCGGTGCCGGGGATGTCGCAGTGCAGCCAACCCTGGGTATGGGATATGGCAGTCACCGAATTGGCGGTACCACCCACGACGAAACCCTCGCGCTCGAGCGCCTCGATCAGCGGCTCGACCTTTGTCTCGTCGTCTACCATGTACTCGATGTTGCTTCGAATCGTGAAGCGCACGTGACCATCGGCGTAGCGATCGCCGATTTCGCATAGCTTGCGCAGCGTGTATACGTCCAGGATCCGCTGGGTACCGGCCTTCACCGTCCACACCGACTCACCGCTGAAGGCATGGTGCACCAGCACCCCGGGTCGCGGGTGCTCATGGTACTTCCACTGGCCGAAGTTTCGGAGCATCACCGGGTGCATGTACTGCATGCCATCGGGACAGCCCGATTCGATCGGGCGGCGCATTTCCTGGAGGTTGGGTGTTGCCATTGGTCGAATTGCCTGTCGTATGGGTGGCGTCAGTTGACGGGGGCGGTGGGACTCAGCTCGCCAGTTTTTCTTCGCGCTTGCGGTCGTACCACTTGCGTGCCTCCTCGTCCCAGCCATCCATACGGACGTAGGAACTCTCCCTTGGGTGGCTGACCATGTTCGGATCCACGTCGATGCCGATCCCCTCGAGGAAGTTGACCAGCCCGATGCGTTCGATCATCTCGCCGCAGCGTTCGTGCTCGAGCCCGTTTTCCGCCCAGAAGTCGATGGCCTCCTCGGCGATCTCGACGATCCGCTCGTAATCCTCCTCGGAATCCATCTTCATGAACGGCACGATGACGGTACCCATGAGGTCGCCTATCTTCAGCGTCCGCTTGCCACCGATGAGCAGGGTCACGCCCTTGTCGTCTCCGGGATGGAGGGCCTTGTTCATCACGTTGAGGCAGTGCATGCACTTGACACAGTTGCGATCGTCGATCTCGATCCGGTCGTCGTCGGTCAGGGTGATGCAATGGGTCGGGCAGCGGGTCACGACGTTGTCTATGACGTGCTGACGGCCCTTGGCGGCGAGGTACTCGCCAACCGCGTCCTGGTCCACCTTGATCTCGTCGCGCCAGGTGCCGATCACCGCGAAGTCGGCTCGCTCGATGGAGTTGGTGCAGTCGTTGGGGCAGCCGGAGATCTTGAACTTGAACTTGTATGGCAGGGCCGGCCGGTGGACGTCGTCGGTGAAGTTGTTGACCAGTTCCCGGTGCAGTCGCTGCTCATTGGCGCAGGACATCTCGCAGCGCGCCGCACCAACACAGGACATCGCGGTGCGCACACAGGGGCCCGCGCCTCCGAGATCGAAACCGTATTCGTTGATCTCGTCAAAAAAGTGCTGGGTATTTTCCGTGGAGGTGCCGATGAACATGATGTTGCCGGTCTGGCCGTGGAAGGTCACCAGTCCGGACCCCCATTTCTCCCAGCTGTCCGCGAGCTGGCGCAACATGTCCGTGGTGTAGTGGTTGCCCGCTGGCGGTTGCACCCGCAGCGTGTGAAACTCTTTCGAGTCCGGGAACTGCTTGCCGACCTCGGAAAACCGCGGAATGATTCCGCCGCCGTAGCCGAACACACTGACCGTGCCACCCTTCCAGTATCCCTTGCGCGTTTCGTAGGAGTGCTCGAGTTGTCCCAGCAGGTCGTTGGCCACGCCATTGATCCGCTGGTCGGGGTGGTCGTCACGCAGTCGCTTGATACCGGATATGAAGCTCGGCCAGGGGCCGTTCTCCAGTTCATCCAGCATCGGGGTATCGTGCTTGCTCTCGCTCATGGTTGCTCTTCTCCTGGAACACGGCGCCGCCACTGGTTCGGCAAGCGCGCCGGGCAGTATATCCGGTCAGCATTGGTGCCCGCTATCGCGGGATGACGGTGCGCCGGAATAACGCGGTCAACAACCGCAGTTGCCCGGCGCCTTGCATCATTCTAGTCAAGCGCCCCGATTACTCCAGTTCCCAAAAAGGGTAGCGGGTACAGGGGGTTTATCCCCATGGGGGTATGGACGAAATCGGGGACCGCTGGCTGAATGACCAGGATCATCGGCAGGCTGCAGCCGACCATGCAGCCGCGTTCCTTCACCCGCCATCCCTCGCCATTGAAAGCCAGCGTTCATGCCCCGGATCACGGGACGCAACCAGACGCCGGCGATACCCGGCCGCCAGTTGCGTTGCATTCCACGCCCGCTCACAGGATCGAGCGCGTGCTGATGGATGTGTCCCGATACCAGGCATGGCGCAGTCGAAAGCTGTCCCGGGGCACCGGCCTGCCGCCGGACCCGGTCATACGGATTCATAATCCCGGCTCGTTGTCCGCCCGAGAACGCCAGAGTCTGCGGGAGAGCGTGGCGCGCGCCGGTTTTGCGATTTACGCGCTGCCGCAAGACGCGGAAAGCCGTACGGAGGCATGCATTGCGGAACGGCTGGTTTCGCTCTGTCGCCAGGTTGGCCTCACCGATGCTGTGTCCAATCCGGCGGCGGACGATGACGGGATCAGCCGGATCGAGGCGGTACCCGCGACACCGGTCGCAGGCGCCCGCGACCGCGCGCGCTACATCCCGTATTCCAGCCAGCGCCTCAACTGGCACACCGATGGCTACTACTACCCGGATTCACGCCGTGTGCGTTCCTTCGCGCTGCACTGCGTGCGCGACGCCGGGAGCGGTGGCGACAACCGGTTGCTGGACGGGGAAATGCTCTATCTCCTGTTACGCGATCATTGCCCACGCCTCGCGGCAGCCCTCTGCCATCCCGAGGCGATGACCATTCCCGGCGATCGCGGCGCGGGAGGCAGCGGCAGGGCCACGTTCCGCGGCCCGGTATTCGAGATCGATCCGCTGACCGGCGCGCTCTATACCCGCTACACTCGCCGGCGTCATCACATTGGCTGGCGTGACGATGCCGCCACGCGCGAAGCGCTGGCCTTCCTGGGTGAACTGCTGGATTCCGACCACCCCGCCATCACGCGCTGGCGTCTGTCCCCGGGAGAAGGCCTGCTGTGCAACAACGTCCTGCACTGCCGCACCACGTTCACCGACCGGGAGGAGCCCGGACGGGGACGCCTGTTCTACCGCCTGCGATTCCACCAGCGAATCGATACCGGGGAAGCCGGCTGGTGAGCACCCTGGATTCCGGCCTGGTCGACCTCGGCGCGGAGTGCCAGGAGGACGCGCGCGTATCCCAAGAGGCGCTGGAGCGCCGGGCCTCACAGCTTGCCGCCCGGATCGGCGGGTTGGACCCGCAACAGGGTGACGAGCGCGCCCGCCTGCTGGCCGAACTCGCGCGGGTGGAGGTGGAACTTTCCCGCGGACCGGCCGCCTGGAACCATGCGCGGGAAGCCTTCGATCATCATGTCGCGCGACAGGACTGGGAAGCAGCGGTCATGGCCTGCGATATCCTGTTTGCCAGCGGCGAGCCCGACGCCCTGGTGGCGCTCGGCCACGGACTGTGGCTGGCGATCACCTACCCTGTGGACCCGGAAGTGACGCTGCGCCAGTTGACCCACGTGATCGAGGACACCCCCGAGGATTCCGACGGCGCCGCCGTGGCCGCTGCCGTGGCGGCCTACGTGGTGGAACTGCGTGCCGGGGAGGCGGTCGGCGGCGAACTGACCCTGGCCGTGGGGAGGATGCTGGGTGACGTCGCGCGCCGCCACGGCGGGACCCGGACCCCCGGGGAATACGACGCCTGGTTCCGCCGGCTGGAACTGGACCGTCCCGAGAAGTTCCTGGTGCGCATGCGCAACGTGATCGACGTCCTGGTTCAGGACCAATGGTGGATCGATCGCGCGGCGTTGCAGGCCGCCCTGCCGATGGAGCGCTGACTTGTTCTGGCAGGAAGATCCACGCGAGGAAGGATTCACGGTGCCGCGCAACGTGATCGACCTGTCGTATCAGGTTCGTTGCCGTGAACTGCCGGTTGACCACGCCTGGGACCTGCGCCGCGAAATCGCCAGGGAACTGCCCTGGATCGAGGATGAGGCGCGAAGCGCGATCCATTCCATACATGGCGCGTCGTCCGGCAACGGCTGGGTCCGCCCGCCGACGGATGCGGGCAGCCTGCTGCAACTTTCACGCCGCACCCGGCTCTATCTCCGCGTACCGGCGTCGCGGGAGGCCGACGCGCGCCGTCTCTGCGGTAGATCGCTCTCGCTGGGGGAGCACCGGCTCGAGATCGGCGACTGCCAGGCGCGACTGATGGTGCCCGCGGACACCGTGTTCGCACGCTCCGTGGCCGGCGACGACGTCGACGACGAGGAAGCATTCACCCGCCGGCTGGCGGCCCAACTGGGAGAGCGCGGTATCGCCGTGCGCAAATTGCTGTGCGGGCTGCGTCACCTGATCCACACGCCGGACGGGGAGATCGCCGCGCGCAGCGTGTTGCTGTCCGACCTCGAGCCTGCGGAATCCGTTCGCCTGCAGGAAGACGGATTCGGTCCCGGGCGTACCCTCGGCTGCGGAATCTTTCTGCCGCACAAGAGCCTGGCCGCGGTGGGCAGCCGGCAGGAAGGCGCGTGACCAGGATGTTCGGTGCGCCCGTGAAGTCAATTCAGTAAACAGAGAAACATCCATGAGCATTACCGTAAATGGCCGGGAAATCGAGACAACCGACGAGGGCTTCCTCGTCCAACCCGAGGACTGGAACGAAGACGTCGCCGGGGCGATCGCGATCGAAGAAGGACTGACCCTGACCGAACGGCACTGGGATGTGATCCACTACCTGCGCGAGGAATTCTTCAACAACAACGGCAATCAACCGAACAACCGGGTCATGGCAAAAGCAATGGCCGAACGGTGGTCGGGTGAAAAGGTCAGCGCGAGCACCCTGTTCGACCTGTTCCCCGGCACTCCCAGCAAGCAGGCGGGTCACATCGGCGGCCTGCCGGAAAGCAAACGCAAGGGTGGTTACTGACAGCCTTCCCGCATCACCACAACACCTACCAGATCGACGAAAACCATGAGCGAAAAACAGGAAATCATCCGCCAGATTCTGGCGCTACAGAAGAAGTTCATCGCCCGGGAGCAAGCGGGTGGACTCGAGCCAAAGGCGTACTACGACCCGGAATCGGGAAGCGAACTGGACGGCTACGAGGCTTCCTTCAACGAACTGGCCAACCGGCTGGTGGATATCGCCCACGAGGAAAAGGGCTCGCGCCGCTGAACCTCCACGCCGGGGGTAGCCTGCCCGTCCCTGCCGGGTAACCCCGCGGCGACCTGTTCAGGCCGGGTCCCGGCGCAGCGGCTGGCACATGCAATGCACGCCGCCGCCCGCGCGGGTGAACTGGGTCATGTCAGGGTCGTAGACATGGAAGCCCGCAGCGCGCATCCTGGCGTTTAGATCGGTAGCCGCCGCGGTGGACAGGACGCGATCATTGCCAAGCGCCACGACGTTGCAGCCGAGGTTCATGGTTTCCTCGAAGGTGGCGGGGATGATCTCGATGCCGAGGCCGCGTAGCCAGGCGACGATATCCGCATCGGTGGTATCCAGGCAGACCGCGGCGCAGTGCTCGCTCAGCATGCACACCATGAGGTCGATATGCACGTAGAACGGATCGATGGGAGCAAAACGGATTTCCCAGCCCTCGGCCGTGAACCAGTCCGCGACCTGGCGCGCCGCCGCGCCCTCAGAGCGATGGTCGGTATAACCTACCAGCGCGACGCCCGGGCGGATGATGTTGAAATCACCGCCCTCGAAGCTGCCGGCGGACACCATGTCGTACACCGGGATGTCGTTGGCGAGATAGAAACGTAACGCCGCGGCATATTCACCCCGGCGGCGGGGATTGGCCATCTGGCAGATCACCGCACCATAGGGCGTCATGAACGACGAGTCACGGGCATAGACCTGCATCACGGTGGACGGATCTTCGGGCAGGAAGTGGCAGGTTACCCCAGCATCTTCGTAGGCCGATACCATTTCCCGGTGCTGACGCAGCGCCAGCTCGCGATCAAATCGGTACCCGCGCCGCAGGGAGTCCCTTACCAGGGAACTGTACTCGGCATTCTCCATACCCAGCCAGCCGAAGGTTTCCGCGGGCCCGAGTAGCACGTCGCGCAGAGGGCCTGCCTCTGACTTCAGGTACCAGCCCGTCATCTCCGGCGTGTTGCCGCCATCGCGGCGGGCGCGCAGCGGCGTGGATTGCGTCGTCATGGGTAATCTCGAATTGTCGTGTTGCTGTTAAGGAATCGGAAGTCAGACCCGGGACCACATCCGCACCAGGTTGAGGTAGCTCTGGTCCACCTGGCGCGTGGCAGGCGCGTCCGGTTGCTCCGCGCGCAGTGTTTCCCGGGCCTCCCAGAGACTGTACAGCAGTTCGCGCCTTTCCGCCTCCGGCACCATGCTCTGCATCCACGTGACCGCGGCAAGGCGCTCGCCACGGGTTACCTCATCGACCTCGTGTAGCGACGACGCAGGGTACATCACCCCGTCGCCCGCCGGCAGTTTCACCCGTTGCGGCCCGAAGCGGGTGTGGATCACCAGCTCGCCGCCGTCATACTCCGTCGGTTCGTTGAGGAACAGCGTGATGGCGACGTCACAGCGATAGCGCGACCGGGGATCGGGTCCCTGGCCCATCACCGGGTCGTCCACGTGCGCGCCGTAGCGCATTCCGCGCCGATAGCGCGAGTAGTATGGCGCCGCGATGCGATGCGGCAAGCCGGCGTTGAGATACACCGCGTGACGCACCAGGGCGCCCATCACCAGGTTGTTCAGGGCCTCGCTGGTCCCGGCGTCCGCGACCAGCTCTTCGTTGTGCTTCTGGCGCCGGGCGATCTCCCCCGCTGAACCGCGTCCATCGTGGAACGCACCGCTCTCGAGCAGCGAACGCACCATCGCAAGTTGAGGCACGTCGAGCACCCCTGGCAGGGTGACCAGCATCAGAACGCGCAGCGCCCCAACAGGCCATCCAGCGCGTCCGGCGCGCAGCGGGGTAGTTGCCGGCTGACCGCGAGCCAGTGCTCGCGCGCGCTGGCGATCACGGGCGCCAGGGAACGGTAGTGCCCGCTTGCGCGTGCGGCTCGATAGGCATTGCAGAACCCGGGAAACAGTTCCCTGCGCAAAGGCGTCATGTTGGCGTAGTAAAAGTCCAGCGACGGCCAGTTCTCCAGGGTGACGCAGGCAGGCAGCGAAGCCAGGCAGTCGGCGAGGATGTCCCGTACGGCGCGGATCTTCAGTTCGGTGAGTGGATCATCCGTACGCCGCAGCATCGACTGCCAGCCGTCGCCGATGAGCGCACCGGCGATGCGCTCACCGATCTCGTGCAGGATCACATTCTCCTGTTCCGTTTCCAGCAGCTTTTCCAGCGCGGCCTCCGGATCGCGGTCAAATCCGTAGTACGACACCACCCGCCCCATGGCATTGTCCTCTCGCTTCCAGTTCCACTCCTCCACCATTCCGGCGAGATATCTCGCGAGCGCATCCCGGCGCACGAATATCCATCCCGGCGCCGACATCGCCGGGGGTGCGTCAAGGGAACGGGCAAGTTCCTCCCCGGATACGATGAGCCTGAGCGGAGCCCCGCCCTTCCCGGGTTCCTCCGGATTGTCCACGGCCTCGGAATGCTTCAGGCGGGCGAGAAAGAAAACCGGGGCTCCGGCGCGACCATAGCCCGCCGCGTACGCGTAGCCGAGGGGATTCAGCACCGCGTTGATGGCTGTGCAGTCGAAGCAGTCCAGTGGTCCGCAGGGAAGCGGCAGGTCGACGGGTTCCCCCGCATTCTCGTCGAGTCGCTCCCAGTGTTCCTCCATCGCGGGTATCCATTTGCCGAGCGCTTCCCGGTCCAGCGGATCATTGAACCCGACACCCTTCCACCAGCGATAGAAATCACGCAGTTTCATCAGGTACACGCATAATGGGTAGCCGCCGGCATGGCGGGCGTCGGAAACGTCCGCATTGTGCTGTACCGCGTCGACCAGGGCGGCGAGTTGGCGGGGAGAGAGTGCCGTCATGTGGACATGTGTACGTGGCGGGGGGATTGGCGTCCGGGAAGCCGGTGATGAAATTACACTGGTATCATGCGCCCTTGTCAACGCGCCTGTCCGCGACGGTTCTCACACACCACGATTCCATGGAAAAAGCCCGCATTCGCACCGGTTGGAAGAATACCGGCCGCACGATAACGGTCGAAGAACTGGCCAACACGGTGTCCAGCGTGTGCTGGCGCATGTCACTGAATGCGGCGCGCAACCTGCACCAGCAGGACTTCGTCTACAGCGATGATCACCAGCGGCTAGGCGTGATCCGGGAATACCTGGCTTTCCTCGTGCATTGTGCGGACCGGTTGATGTTCGAGGTGCTCGACCAGGATCAGCGGCAGCGTTTCATGGAGGCGCTGGTAGAGGACTGCCGCCGCCACTTCCGCGCCAATGCCCAGGAACTCGTTGGCGGTGAACCCGGCGGCGGAGATTTCATCCAGCACCTGAATGCCCGCATGTCCGCCTATGCCGGCACGCGCTTCGATGGACGCCAGCCCGGCTACGACATGCTGCGCCTGCTCGGATCCGCGGTGCAGGACTGGATGGGTTCTGATCAGACCAATCGATGGGTCATCGACCAGGTCATGGAAATCGATGGCCCCGAGGTGTTCGGCGTATTCCTGCGCTCCGTCGACAAGCTGCGGCGAAACGCGGGTTTCCCCGATCCGTCATGAGAAGATGGGCTTTGGGCCCCTTTCCAGGTTACCCGACGTTGCCGAAGTCCGTGCCCGACGTTCTCATTTCCACTTGTCGGCGTGGGCGGTGGATTTCTCCTGCCCGTCAGCATACCCGTCCTCGTAGGGTTCCGTGATACGCTGCTCCTCCAGCTTGGGATTGCCAAGGAACCCGCATGCCCAACCCAGTATATAGTCGCGGGAAATGTTCCCGGATTCCAGTTCTGTGATGGTCTGGTAGTAGACGTTGGTCATGAGCCCCACCCTTCGACACAGCCAGCAATTGCGCGCGGCCTTGGTGATTGGATCGTCCGCATTGAAACGCCGGACGTCGGATACCCGCAAGTTACCAGACGGGTCACGGCATTGGCACTATCCTTTGGAATAGTGACGTTCTATTTCTTCGGTAATATTCCAGGCACACTCTGTATCGGGCATAACGGTCACCAGGTCGCCGGCGCCGAATCGTATCGCGGGTTCGTCCGCAACCCGTATGTCGCCCGCACCACGGGTAATGTAGCTGGTCTCGGTGTTCACGCAATACTTGCGGTAGCTCCCGGGCGCCTCCCGCACGACCGGCCAGTCGTCCACGCCGATGACCTCCAGTTTCATTGGTGAGGGCGAATGCTCGATCAGTACCCTGGACATGCGAATGGGCTTCGTGACGAATCCGGATGCGATGCGTTCGAGTGTAACATTCGCATTGCCGGTCTCCCCCGGGGACCGGTCGCCGTCCATTGCAACTGTCGCCCTGTGATTCCCCCGGGGCCAGGGAAACCCGCAGTCCCATCGCACCATGTTCCGAGAACACAAGCCCGGCAGCTTCATCTACTCAATGGACGACGCCCTCTCCGCCGATGAATGCGCTGCGATGATCCGCCAGTTCGAGGCGAGCCCGGATCAGCAGGCGGCGGGACGGCTGGGGGGAGACGCCCGACTGGAGGACAGCATCAAGCGCTCCACCGATCTGCGTATCAGTGGCCGCCCGGACTGGGCGGTGCACGACGGTGTCCTGCGGGAATCTCTCGGCCGCGCCCTGGGACTCGTCGCGGGGCTGCATCCATTCTTCAGGGTGAACCGGCTGCACGACACCGGTTACAACCTCCAGAAAACCGATGCCGGGGGATACTATCACTGGCACCTGGACTCCGGCCCGGGTGATTTCGCCCGCCGCCAACTGGTAGCCATCTGGTACCTCAACGATGCGCCGGAGGAAGGCGGCGAAACCGAATTCCATTTCCAGCAGGTCAAGGTCAGGCCGAGCACCGGCATGCTGCTGTTGTTCCCGCCGTTCTGGACCCACCTGCACCGCGGTGCGCCGGTGGTTCGCGGTGTAAAATATCTTGCCACCACGTGGGTCTGCGTGGACTGATCCATGTCAGAGCCAATGTGGAGGGAGACCGGGACAGCGTCCCTGACATCATTGAAAGACAGCCTGGAGGCACACAATGAGTATTGCCAATGTCGGTAGCACCGACCGCATCATTCGCATCCTGGGCGGTATCATCCTGATCGCCGCACCCTTGGTAACAAGCTTTGGTCTTTGGGAGAACCAGACCGCACGCATCCTGGCCATTGTGATCGGCGCGATCCTGGTGCTGACGGGGTTGCTGAGGTTCTGCGGCCTTTACAAGATTCTCGGGATCCGTACCAACGGTTGAACCGCGGGCGGCCTTTATCCGGCCGCCCTCCAACCAGGCAATTGACATGCTCCGCCAGCTTCTCCCCCTGCTTCTGTTCAGCGTCCCCATCCTGGCCGCGGAGGTGCCCGATTACGCCCGCGAGCAACGTATCGCGGAGCAGATCGAGCCACAGATCTTCGACGGGGAAGCAGTGTGGCTGACGGCGAACGATCACGACTTCCTGTCCATCTATATCGCGGCCGATGCTGCCCGCGGTGCGGTACTGATCCTGCACGGGCGTGACGTGAATCCGGAGGACCTCAACGTGGTCGGGCCGATGCGCGTGGGCCTGTCCGAAGAGGGCTGGTCCACGCTGGCGCTGCAGATGCCGGTGCTCGAGAAGGGACACACCTACTACGACTACCTGCCGATCCTCGGCTTCGCCCACGAACGTATCGAGGCTGGCATCACGTGGCTGCGGGATCAGGGCTATTCAACGATCGTCCTCACCGGCCATAGCTGCGGCGCGCATATGGCGAATGACTGGCTGGGCGCCTACGGTGACGAGCTGATCGACGGCTATGTCGCCATCGGCGTGGGCGCCACCGATCGCGGCCAGGAGTTGCAAACCCCCATTCCCTTTGCCTCGCTGACCGTTCCCGTTCTGGACATCTACGGCAGCGAGGAGTTTCCACGCCCTCTCGGCATGGTGCCCGAGCGCCAGGAGATGATTCGCCTTGGCGGCAATCCCGCGTCCGAACAGCGGGTCGTTCCCGGCGCCAACCACTACTTTCACGGTCATGGCGAGGCGCTGACCGCGATGGTGGCCGACTGGCTGCAGACGGCCGGATTCTGAGTCAGTAGCGGTCAATCGGGCCTGATCCCTGCGGCCCGATCCATCTGCCGGCACGCAGCTATCCGCGCACCGGGGCAGACCCCGCGTCCCGCGCTGCTATACTCCCTGACCATAACGACAGGATACGTCTCCCTGGCCAGGGGTATGGGTTGCGAGGGAGATGGATAGAAGGCATCACAAACAAAACAGGAGAAGCACCATGAAGCAGAGCGCGCTGCGCTTGTCGCAACTCATCACACCTTGTTGTCTCGTCGCCGCCCTGGCGATTCCCTCTACGGCCCTCGGCGCCGGATTCCAGATCAGCGAAACCAGCGTGTCCGGCCTCGGCAGGGCCTTCGCAGGTGCCGGGGTCGCGGGAGACGACCTGTCCGACATGTTCTACAACCCGGGCGGACTGTTCCTCACGTCGGGACGCGGCTTGCAGGTGGGCGCATCCCTCATAGACACCGAGTCTTCGTTCCAGGGGTCGGGGAGTCCATTCGGCGGTTTCCCCGATGACGGCGGCGAGACCGGCGTGGTACCCAACCTGTATTACGCCACCCCGGAAAACGGGTCACTGAAATTCGGTCTTGCAATCACCGCGCCCTTCGGCCTCGCGACGGAATACGAACCCGGCTGGGCGGGGCGCTACCAGGGCCTTCGCTCCGAACTCACCACCATCGACATCAATCCCGTGCTGGCCTACCGGTTCAGTAACGCGGTGACCGCGGGCATCGGCCTCAGCGCGCAGTACGCCGACGCCGAACTCGGCCGGGCGGGGTTTCTGGGCCCGGGCGTGCCCGACGGCAAGAGCACCGTCTCCGGCGACAACTGGGGCTATGGATTCAACCTGGGCGCCATGTTCACTCCGGCCCCTGCCACCCGCATCGGTATCGGCTATCGCTCGCAGATCGAGCAGGAACTGGAGGGGGGCCTGGATGTGATATCTCCCACCGGAATGTCCATCCTGTCCACGGGCGCGATCGCGGAAGTGACGCTGCCGGAAACGGCGTATCTCAGCTTCGCCCAGGGGCTGGGTGACCGCGCCACGCTGCTGGCCTCCGCCCGCTGGACCCGCTGGAGCCGCTTCCAGGAACTCCGTATCCGGCTGGCCAACGGCCTGCCGGACGTGGTGACACCGGAGAACTGGGACGACACCATGACTCTCGGCATCGGTATCAACTACCAGCTCAACGATAGCTGGACGGTGCGCGCTGGCTATGCCTACGACGAATCCCCCGTGCCGGATGAATTCCGCACCGTGCGCATCCCCGATTCGAACCGCGACTGGTTCACCCTGGGGGGAAGCTACCGCGCGCCATCAGGCTTCACCGTGGACTTCGGCTATGCCTACCTGAGCAGTGACGACGCGCCCATCAACGAAACCACCGTCATCGCCGGACCGCCCACATCACCGGTCGTGGTGCAAAGTAACCTGGCAGGATCCTACGAGGGCAGCGCCAGTATATTCGGCGTGCAGTTGCAGTGGCCGCTGAACTGATTTGTCAAACGGCACTTGCGTAACACAGCCACGCAAGTATTGGAATTTCGACTATCACGGTCGTAAAAAAACCCTGCCGCATAATCCGGCAGGGTCTTCTACCTGTATCGCGCCGCCGCGTCCCGCACGGGATGCGGCGCCCGATCAGCCGTCCAGTTCCGCCTGCAGCGCCGGTACCGCGGTGAACAGGTCCTCGTTCCAGCCGTAGTCGGCGACCTGGAAGATGGGGGCTTCCTCGTCGTTGTTGATGGCGACGATGGTCTTGGAGTCCTTCATTCCGGCGAGGTGCTGGATAGCGCCGGAGATGCCCACCGCGATGTAGAGGTCGGGGGCGACCACCTTGCCGGTCTGGCCGACCTGGTAGTCATTGGGCACGAAGCCGGCGTCAACCGCCGCGCGGGAGGCGCCCACGGCGCCGCCCAGAGTATCGGCCAGTTTCTCCAGCATAGCGAAGTTCTCGCCGTTCTGCATGCCCCGGCCGCCGGAGACCACGATGCGCGCCGAAGTGAGTTCCGGGCGTTCGCTCTGGCTCAGGTTCTGGCCCTTGAAGGTCACCACGTCGCTGGCGCCGGCGTCATCGATCGCGGTCACCGTCCCGCTTCCGCCCTCGGCGTCAGCTGCTTCGAAGGCGGTGGTGCGCACGGTCATCATCTTCACCGCGTCGGACATCTTCACCGTCTGCAGCGCGTTACCGGCGTAGATCGGGCGCACGAAGGTGTCTTCGGACACCACGTCGCTGATGTCGGAGATCGGCTGCGCGTCGCAGAGCGCCGCGAGGTAGGGAATCAGCGCCTTGCCAAAAGTCGAGGCAGGCGCCAGCACGTGGCTCACGCCGTCGAGGTTCGCTTTCACCAGATGCGCGGTGTTCTCGGTGATCTCGTGGGCATAGGTATCGAAGTCGGCGCAGAGGACCTCGGACACGCCGGCGATCTTTGCGCAGGCCGCGGCCACGTCGCCGCAGCCACTACCGGCTACCAGGACACGAAGTTCAGCGCCGATCTTCGCCGCGGCGGCGACGGTGTTCAGCGTCCCAGGGGAAAGCTGGCTGTTGTCGTGTTCAGCAATGACCAGGATGCTCATGTCAAATCACCTTCGCTTCGTTTTTCAGTTTGTCCACCAGTTCGCTGGCGCCGGATACCATCACCCCGGCCTCCCGTGCCGGCGGGTCTTCCACTTTCAACACCTCGAGCCGGTTTTTCACTTCCACGCCGAGGTCGGCGGGCGAGAGTGCGTCGATAGGCTTCTTCTTCGCCTTCATGATATTGGGCAGCGAGGCGTAGCGCGGCTCGTTGAGGCGCAGGTCGGCGGTAACCACGGCGGGTGACGCGATCTGCAGGTCCTCCAGGCCGGCGTCGATCTCGCGGGTGATGGCGAAGCCGCCGTCGTTCTTCTCGATCTTCGAGATGTAGCTGCCGAGGGGACGGCCCATCAGCGCGGCCAGCATCTGCCCGGTCTGGTTGTTGTCGTCGTCGATGGACTGCTTGCCCAGGATCACCAGGTCCGCGCCTTCCTTCTCCGCGACCGCCTTGATCAGCTGTGCGATCACGAGGGGCTCGAGGCTCTCTTCGGTGTTCACGTGCACACCGCGGTCGGCGCCCATGGCGAGGCCGGTGCGGATGGTCTCCGCGGCCTTGTCCGGGCCCGCGGACATCACGATGACCTCTTCGGCATTGCCCGCTTCCTTGATTCGCAGGGCTTCTTCCACGGCGATCTCGCAGAACGGGTTCATCGCCATCTTGACATTCGCGGTTTCCACGCCGGTGTTGTCCGACTTGACCCGGACCCGGATATTGGCGTCGATCACGCGCTTGACAGGTACCAGCACTTTCATGGGGAACAATCTCCTGGGGAACTTGTGAGCGGGCTCAGGTTCCGCCGCGTGAAAGCGTACGGTGACGTTGCGAGCCTTGAAAAAACAGGGCCCGGATTCTAACCCGCCACCTGTCGCGGGAGAACCCGTGGGCCGCGAATTTAAGGGTATTCGCGCGCCCGGGGATTGTCGGAAAACGACCATCCGTGGCCATTTTCGGAAACAGGGATGACGCAACGTCCGGCAGGTCGCGCTCGGTTAGAATAGCGCCGCCAAAAAAATCCCCTCGCCCAATGACAGACGCCATCGACAGCTTCCTCGACACCGCCCTTGCCGCGGCCGACCTGGCGCGCGAAATAACCGGACGCTACTTCCGCACACGGCTCGCGGTGGACAACAAGGCCGACCAGAGCCCGGTGACCGTGGCGGACAGGGAAACCGAGGAGGCCATCCGTGCGCTGATCGACGAGCGCCACCCGGACCATGGCGTCTTCGGCGAGGAGGGCGGCAACCAGACCAGCGGGCAGCGCTTCCGCTGGATCGTGGATCCCATCGACGGCACCAAGAGCTTCGCCACCGGCCGCGCCACGTTCGGCACCCTGCTCGCGCTGCTGGACGGCGAGACGCCGGTTCTCGGCGTCATCGACCAGGGCATCCTCGACGAGCGCTGGGTCGGCGTTCGCGGCCGCGTGACCACCTTTAACGGCGAACCCTGCGCCACGCGACAGGAATCCCGCCTGGACCGCTGCTCGATCTACGCCACCACCCTGGACATGTTCGACGACCACACCCTGCCCCGTTTTCGCAAACTGGCCGACGCCTGCCAGTTCCGTATCTGGGGCGGCGACTGCTACAGCTACGGGCTGCTCGCCTCGGGCTTTACCGACCTCGTCTGCGAAGCGGACCTGTTTCCTTACGACTACCTCGCCCTGGCGCCGGTGATCGAGGGCGCCGGTGGTATCATCACCGACTGGAACGGCAAGCCGCTCGGCCTGGATTCCGGCGACCGGGTGCTGGCCTCGTCCAATCCTGAACTGCACGCGGTAGCCCTGGATCGGCTCCGTCCCTGAACCCGAATTTTTCGAGCCCTCCCGATCGGGCTCTTTCCATCTACATCAAACCCGCTTTCCCATGGCCCAGTTTGTATTCACCATGAACGGCGTCGGCAAGGTCGTGCCGCCAAATCGCCAGATCCTCAAGGACATCTATCTCAACTTCTTTCCCGGGGCCAAGATCGGCGTGCTCGGCTACAACGGCGCCGGCAAGTCCACCCTGCTACGGATCATGGCGGGTATCGATACCGACATCCTCGGCGAGGCCCGCCCACAGCCCGGTCTCAGCATCGGCTACCTCGCCCAGGAGCCGGAGCTGGACCCGTCCAAGGACGTGCGCGGCAACGTCGAGGAAGGCCTCGCGGATGTCACCGACGCCCAGGAGAAGCTGGACGCGGTGTACGCCGCCTACGGCGAACCCGACGCGGACTTCGACGCCCTGGCGACAGAACAGGCGCGCCTCGAGTCGATCATCCAGGCCGCGGACGCGCACAATATCGGACATAAACTCGAAATCGCTGCCGATGCGCTGCGCCTGCCGCCCTGGGACGCGGAGATCAAGAACCTGTCCGGCGGCGAGAAGCGCCGCGTGGCGCTCTGCCGCCTGCTCCTGTCGAACCCCGATATGCTGATCCTGGACGAACCCACCAACCACCTCGACGCCGAGTCCATCGCCTGGCTGGAGCGCTACCTGCACGAATTCGAGGGTACGGTGGTGGCCGTCACCCACGACCGCTACTTCCTCGACAACGTGGCCGGCTGGATCCTCGAACTTGACCGCGGCCACGGCATCCCCTGGGAGGGCAACTATTCCTCCTGGCTTGAGCAGAAGGAGAAACGCCTCGAGCAGGAGCAGAAGACCGAGGCGGCGCGCATCAAGTCGATGAAGGAGGAACTCGAATGGGTGCGCGCCGGGGTCAAGGGCCGCGGAACCAAGAGCAAGGCGCGCCTGAAGCGTTTCGAGGAATTGAGCTCGACGGATTACCAGAAACGTGCGGAAACCAATGAAATCTATATTCCCCCCGGGCCACGCCTCGGCGACCTGGTGGTGGAAGCGAACGACGTGTCGAAGTCATTCGGGGATCGGCTGCTGTACGAAAACCTGAACTTCAGTCTGCCCAAGGGCGGCATCGTCGGCATCATCGGCCCCAATGGCGCCGGCAAGACCACCCTGTTCCGCATGATCACCGGCCAGGAGGAGCCCACCAGCGGCACCATTCGCGTGGGCGAGACCGTGCAGCCGGCCTATGTCGATCAGAGCCGCGACGCGCTGGACGGCGGCAAGACGGTGTTCGAGGAAATCTCCGGCGGCTCCGACATCATGCTGGTCAATGGCCACGAGGTGCAGTCGCGGCGCTATGTCGGCCGCTTCAACTTCCGCGGCGCGGACCAGCAGAAAAAGGTGGGATCGCTTTCCGGTGGCGAGCGCAACCGGGTGCATCTCGCCAAGGTGCTGGCGGCGGGCGGCAACCTGCTGTTGCTCGACGAGCCCACCAACGATCTCGACGTGGAGACCCTGCGCGCGCTGGAGGAGGCGGTTCTCAATTTTCCCGGCTGCGCGGTGGTGATCTCCCACGACCGCTGGTTCCTCGACCGCATCGCCACCCATATCCTCGCCTTCGAGGGGGATTCCAGCGTGGTCTGGCACGAGGGCAACTACAGCGAGTACGAGGATGACTACAAGCGCCGCCACGGAGACACCATCAAGCCGACGCGGATCAAGTACAAGCGGTTGCGGTAGCGGCGATTGACCCGCCGGAGCCCATAAGTACCGATCGAAACGCCAGCGAAGCATGCCCCAGCGAAGGCCGGGGGCTGGCGTCCATGTAGCGACTCCACGGCAACAGCCAGGTCCGCCCGCCTGGGACCGTTGAAATGGATCCCAGCCTGCGCTGGGATTGCGTCGTAGTGGAACGGCACCCATGTCGGACGGGGCTCGTGTTCCGGGTTAATATTCCGTCCCCGATGGATACCGGCATCAACAGCACACTGCCCGACACTGCCAGCCTGGCGGATCTCCGTGAGTCATTGATCGCGCGAGGTTGCGAGCGCATCTTACTGATATCCGGAGAATCTTCACGATTCAATGCCCTGGTGCTGCCTGCCCTGGAGGGCTTTGCCGTGACGCCATTCACCGGGGCGCGCGTGCATGTGCCCCGGGAGGAGGTGGACGCCGCACTCGCGGCGCTGGATGCCCACGGCGCGGATACCGTGATCTCGCTGGGCGGCGGATCCGCCACCGGTCTCGGCAAGGCATTGCGCCTCGAGCGCGATATCCGCTTTATTGCCATCCCCACCACGTATGCCGGATCCGAGTACACGGATATCTACGGCATCACCGAGGCTGGAGAAAAACGCAATGGCCGCGATCCACGGGTGCGCCCGGACCTCGTGATCCGGGAACCCGCGCTCTACGAAGGCATCCCGAAGGACCTCTCCACCGCCAGCCTGCTGAACGCGCTCGCGCATCCGCTCAGCCTGTTGGCGGGCGGCAGCCTTTCCGAGGAGGACACGGACGAGGCGCTCGTGGTGACAGGACGCCTCGCCCGGGTGATGGAATGGCTGGCGAAGTCCCCGGACTCCGTCGCTGCCCGCCAGGAATCTCTAGACGCCGCGGCCCGCGCCGCGAGCCTGATGGGGCGCGGCGAGTACGGTGTGCAACATCGTCTCGCGCATTTTCTCGGCGGACATTTCGAACTGCCACATGCCCCGCTGCATGCCACGCTGTTGCCTCACTTTATCCAGTATTTTCAATCAGATAATCCTGAATTATTCAACCAGATTGTGAATCACACAGGGTGGTCTGATCCTGCCGCGGAGCTGTTCGACCTGCTGCGCCGGGGCGGCGCACCGCTGTCCCTGCAGCAACTGGGCGTCGGTCCCGCAGACCTGGAGAGAGCGCTCGTGGAACGTCCCGAGCTGAATCTCCCCTGGCTGTGTAACGCCCTGCTCGGCCGGAGGCCGTCGCTGGCGCTGCATCGATTCGACGCCGGAATGCGTGATCCGGCGGTACGGCTGGGGCCGGCGGTGGCGGACGCGGAGCGGGTTGTGGTAACACTCCATGGGCGGCGATCCAATGCCGAGCGCGCGCTCGAACTGGCACGTCACGTCGTGGGCAGCGACCCCGGCACCACGCTGATCGCACCACAGGCCGAAGACAACGAGTGGTTATCGGAACGATATTTCGCATCCCTGGATACCCACGGCGAAGCGCTCGAGCGGGCACTCACCGACATTGCCCGCCTGGTCGACGCCCTGCTCGCCGAGACTACGCCGGAACGACTGATCCTGTTCGGCTTTTCCCAGGGCGGATGCCTGGCGATCGAGCTGGTGGCCCGTGGCTTGGTGAAGCCCACCATGCTGCTCGCTCCCGGAGCCGCGCGCATGGGCCTGGAATCCGAGTGGCCGCGTGTCGGCGTGGATCTCTCGGGCGTCCGGGTATTTCTCGGCGTCAGCGAACATGATCCCTGGATCCGGCGCGGGGACGTCTGCGCAAGCCGGGCATGGTTTGAATCCGCCGGCGCCGGGGTGGAACGCCTCGATGACCCGGGAGACCTGCACGCGATCTCCATGCAACAACGCTGGCGCATGCGACGCATGGCGCTCGGGTCCGCCCTGGCCGCGGCGCCCACCGGATACGGCAACGCCGTTTCCCTGGAAGCCCTGCCAGGCGCGCTGCCTGCCATCCAGAACTCCCCGCGCCACGCGCCCTACGGCCTGTCCGCGGAGCAGGTGAACGGCAGCGCGTTCACCACGCGGCGCGGGGAGAACCTGCGCAGCTGGCTGTATCGCATCCGCCCCGGGCCGCAACATGGCAGCCTGCGGCCAATCCAGCATGCCAACTTTGGCGCGGCAGCCCCGCGCGATCTTGCCGAGCCCAACCTCTCCGGTTTCCGCGCCCCGGCCGCCCCGGACCTGCCGATGGATTTCATCGACGGCCTCGTGACCCTGGGAGGGGCCGGCGATGTCGATCAACGCCGCGGCTACGCGGTGCATGCCTACAGCGCCGATCGCAGCATGGAGAACCGCGCGTTCTCCAACGCCGACGGCGATCTCCTGCTGGTGCCGGTGCAGGGCGAACTGCTGATCATGACCGAATGCGGCGCGCTCACCGCGGGACCCGGGCGCGTCGCGTTGCTCCCGCGCGGCATACGCTTCTCCGTCTGCCTGGCGGACTGGTCTCCGGGCCGGCACGTGAGCGGCTATCTTGCGGAAGTCTACGGGCGGCATTTCACCCTCCCCGAACGTGGGCCCGTGGGCGCCAACGGGCTGGCCGACGCGCGCCACTTCCGCGGCCCTGCGCCCTGGTACGAGGACCGATTCGCCCCCGGCTACCGCGTCACCCTGAAGTCCGGCGACCGGCTGTTCGAAGCGACCCAGGACTTCTCTCCCCACGATGTCGTGGCCTGGCACGGCAACTACCTGCCCTGGAGCTACGACCTGTCGCTGTTCTCACCGGTGGGCAATGTCCGCTTCGATCACCCGGACCCGTCGATTCACACCGTGCTATCGGCCCCGCTGGACGAGGCCGGCGTCAACGCGCTGGACTTCGTGATCTTTGCGCCGCGCTGGGATCCCACGGAGCACACCTTCCGCCCGCCCTACTTCCATCGCAACGCGACGACGGAGATCAACGGCATCATCCACAACCCGGCGCCGGCGGACAGCCCGTTCCAGCCGGGTTGCCTGTTCGTCACCCCGGCGATGACGCCGCATGGCGTGCGCGCGAGCGGGGTGGAGGGTTTTCTCGCGCTGGACGATGCCGAGGCCAACCGGCCGGCGCCGCCGGACGAGGACGCGCTGTGGTGCCAGTTCGAGACCGCGCTGCCCTTCCATCCCGCGCGTCATGCCGCCGCGACGGCGCTACGCATCGACGACTGGCCCCACACCTGGGGCAGTTACCGCTCGTCGTTCAGGGAGTCGCCGTAACGGGATCCCCGGTCAGCGTCCGGAGAAAGGCTTCCAGGTCCGCCCGCCCGGTGGCGTCGAGGCCGAGAGGGCGAAGCAACGACTCGCCGTCCTCGTGGAAGAGGTTCATGTTTATCTCGTCGTAGTGGCGTACCACCGCCGGGAGGTCGGCAACCGAACCGTCGTGCATATACGGCGCTGTAGCCGCCACGTTGCGCAGCGAGGGTACGCGGAAGCGGCCCCAGTCGTCGTGGCTTCGGACGACGAAGTTCCCCGGCGCCCGCGCGGCGCTCTCCGGGTCCTCGTCGCTGAACTTCCCGGTGCGCCGGTAGGGGCTCGCACGGTACTTGCCGATACCGCCGTGGCGGCCGGGATCCACGCTACCGTTGCGGGTAAAGTGGGGTACCCCCGCGTGGTGAAACTCGTCGTTGGAAAAATTGGGACCGAAGTGGCACAGGCTGCATCGGCCCTCTCCGACGAACAGCTTCAGGCCGCGGCGCGCGGACCGGGAAAACACGTTGTCCGGCACGTCGCGGTCCTCCGCAAGCGCATCACGAAATCGGTCGAAGGCGGTGCGCGGCGTCACCAGTGTTTCCTGCCAGGCCGCCAGACTCTTGGCAATATTCACCAGCACCTCCCTTGGTGGATCGTCGACAGGGGAGCGCCCTGTAACCTCCAGGTAAGTTCGCGCGAGATCCGCTTCCTCGATGATGCGCCGCGCCAGGGAATTCTCGTCCTGGGCCAGTTCGTCCGGGTTCAGGATCGGGTGGATGCTCTGCGCCCACAGATTGTCGGATCGCCCGTCCCAGCCGAACCAGCGCCGTCCCGAAAGGTTGGCGAGGGCCGGTGTATTGCGATCGAGTTCTCGCCGGCCCAGGGCACGGGGCTTGCCGTCTCCCATGGCATGGCGCGCCTCGTGACAGGTGGCGCATTGCATCGAACCGTCTGCCGACAGGCGCGCATCGTGAAACAGCGCGCGACCGAAACGTATCGCGTCGTCATCGCCGGAAAAGCGGTTGCTGATATCCGGGTCGGGCGCCGGGGGCCACGGCCCGTGAGCGATGATCATGGCGCGCTCCGCCCCGGAAAATGTTACGCCGGCCGAAAACTGCGCGAACGCTGGCTGGAAAAACCAACCAAGGAACGCCAGCGCGATGAGAGGCCTCAGGGCGTTGCGGCCGGATGCCACCGGCCACGTATCAGGGATCCAGCGCCAGTTCACGTTCCATGTCGCGCGGTCCCTCGGTGGTATTCACCGAGACGCGGATGTTCCAGTGGCCGGGCATGTGAAGGAGGAAGCCGTTAGCCAGGGCTGTGCCGTTTTCGCCATGGGTCAGTTCGGGCTTGTAATTCATTCCGTGGCCGTGATCCGGCATGGTGGCGTCCACGCCGAGGATCGTCGCGTCGTCCACGCAGGGTGTGAGATGCAGGTCGAACGGTTCCCCGACGCGTGGCTCCTCGGACAGGGCAACATGAACGATGGGCTCCCCCTCGTGATGCAGCAGGTTCGGATCATCCGGATCGAAATGCGCGCATCGATCCTGGGCGCCAACGGGCAGGGAAAACAGGCAGGCGAGGGCCAGGAAACTCGTGACGATCGTCCTGGAAGGCATGTTCAATGGTTTCAATTTTCTCGAGACTTTGCTGACTGGATAAGGTTCTCGGCATTGCGCCAGGCGATGTTCTCCACGAGTTCGGGCGGCAGATCCTTCAGCCATTCGCGGGTCCAGGCCGCCTGTTCGCGAACATAGTACCAGCGCTCCGGCGTGAAGGTATCGGTGCCGGGCATGAAGCGGTCGGGAAATTCCTCGAACAGCGCGCGCCACTCCGGGTCCACCACGCCATTGCGCGCATGCTCGGAGCGGAAGGCAAGGTCCGCCCACAGGTTGGGATAGCTTGATAGCATGCGGCGGATCTCCTCCACCCCCGTGAATCCGCTGTGCGCCCAGAGCACGCGCGCGTCCGGGTCGGTGGCGAAGATCCGTTCCACCGCGTCGGCGTCGGAATGGGCATGCAGAAAAAGCCTGTGCTCCCGCGCGAGTCGGATCACCGCCTGCATCACGTCCGTCTCCACGTCGTCGCCGAAGGCATGGAACTCGCCGATGCCGACGTAGATCCCCGCTGCCAGGCGCTCCTCCAGGTAGGGGATCACGCTGGCATCGCCGGTCCAGGTGGATATCTCCCCGCGCGAGCGATAGGGCCTGAGCACCGGCACCACCAGTTCCGGCGCGAGCGCGTAGAGCTTGAGCGTACCGTCGTCACTGGAACTGGAGACGAAGGCCATGCGCAGGCCGGCATCGCGCAGGATGCCCACCGCCTCCTCCGGGGGATAGACAGACCACGCGTCGTGGCTGTAGTGGATGTGGGCGTCAACGATCGCCGTCTTCACATCCTGCGCCATCGAATACGGTGCAAAGCTTGTGAAGAGCAGCGGCAAGGCGCGGACAAGGATCGGTGTCATCCTCATTGACATGGTAACAATCTGGTTGCGCGATCAATGATACACGGGCCACGCGGGTGGCTGCAGGTCCCGCGCCACCGGGAGGTTTCGATTCAGTCCGAAGGGACGACGCAGAAGCGGTGTCCCGAGGGAGCTTCCATGACCCACCAGTCGCGCACGGACTCCACGCGTCGAGCGCCGAGCTTTTCGAGACGGTCGACTTCGGCAGTCACATCATCGGCGGCGATATCGAGATGCACGCGCGGCTCGTGCGTCACGCGCTGGAGCTCGATATGGGGCTCGCCAGCGACGTCTTCGAGCACCACGTAGCCTGCGTCTTCCGATGCATCCGAGGGCGTGATCGCACGGCCGAGGACCTGGCTCCAGAAACACGCCGCATCGTCCAGGTCGGTGGTGGCCTGGCAGTCGATGATGAATCCGGCCAGTCGACCACGGTGTTGACTCATGGCAACGCGACGCCGAGGAGTTCCGCCGCCTGCGTGGTATCCGCAATGCGGACGCCATCCGCCTCGGCGGCTTCCCTGAGCGCGGTCACCTGGTCCGCGGTGTAACGTGCCTGCGAACCATCCGGCCGGAGCAGGTTGTTCTCGAATCCCACCCGCGCGTGACCACCCCGGTGAATCGCGGACAACGCGCAGTCATGTTCGTGACTACCGAAAGCGCAGACGAACCAGTCCAGCGGGCGCTCGCCCCTGGCATCGAGAAACGGGTCGATGTCCGAAGGTACCGACTCGCGGTTTTCGAGGTAACGCCCGAGGACGAACAGCGCGCACAGTCGTCCCTGCGGAACAACTCCCTGTTCCTGCAACACGAACAGGCGCTCGAGGTCGGCGCCGTCGTAGACGATGTGTTGCACATGCACGCCGCGTTCACGGCTCCAGTGGTAGAACTCCGTGGCCAGTGCCAGGTCGGCGCCCTCCCCCGCCATCTCCCGCACCGCCATGCTGATCAGGCGCGGCGTCAACGCATAGACGCAGTCCGCCTGCTCGCTGGGGGTGTAGCGACCCACCGCCTCGGTGGTCATCTGCAGCAACATGCCGGGCACCGCTTCTTCCATGGCGGCAAAC
Source organism: Gammaproteobacteria bacterium (assembly GCA_030432755.1). Lineage (GTDB taxonomy): Bacteria > Pseudomonadota > Gammaproteobacteria > Arenicellales > Poriferihabitantaceae > VYFG01. The sequence goes on from JAUILZ010000003.1 coordinate 114,585, forward strand.
AACTGGCGATAGCGCGCGGGATCGAGGACATGTTCACCCTGGTCGCCACGCACGTGGGCGTGGAGGATGGTGGCGCCGGCGGCATGGCAGCGCGCCGCCTCGTCCACGGTCTCGGCGATGCTCACCGGCAGGTTGGGATGGTCGGCATGGGTCTTGCGCGCGCCGTTGGGCGCGGCCATGAGAATGGCGGTATGGGTCATGTTCCCGTGGTCGCCTGATCGACGGCGATAGCGAGCTTGTCCACCAGTTCGTCAATCTGCTCGTCGCTGATGATGAAAGGCGGGGCGACGAGGACGTGATCCCCCGCCTGGCCATCGATGGTCCCGCCCATGGGGTAGCAGATCAGGCCGGCATCGAAGGCGGCTTTCTTGATCCCCGCATGCACCTTGCGACCGGGATCGAACGGCGTCTTGTGCACGCGGTCTTCAACGATTTCCAGGCCGCGAAACAGACCCCGGCCACGGATGTCGCCGACATGTGGATGGGCGTCGAAACGGGTTCGCAACGCCCTGTCGAGTTTATTACCCTGCTGCTGGCAGCGGTCCACCAGTTTGCGCTCGAGCAATGCCTGCACCACCGCGCGCCCCGCGGCGCAGGCCACGGGATGGCCGATATAGGTATGGCCGTGCTGGAAGAAACCGCTGCCCTCGGACACCGCGCGGTAGATCTCCGCGCTGCAGAGCGTGGCGCCGATGGGCTGGTACCCCGCGCCGAGGCCCTTGGCGATGGTGACGATGTCCGGCGCGACGCCGTCCTGCTCGCAGGCGAACAGGGTGCCGGTGCGCCCCATGCCGCACATCACCTCGTCGAGGATGAGGAGTACACCATGGCGGTCGCAGATCTCGCGGACGCGGCGAAAATAGCCCGGTACCGCCGGCACCGCGCCCAGCGTCGCGCCGACCACCGGCTCGGCGATGAACGCCATCACCGATTCGGGGCCGAGACGCAGGATCTCGGCCTCCAGTTCGTCCGCGACCCGATGTCCATATTCCTCGAGACTCTCGCCATCCTGCTGCCCACGCCAGGCATAGCACGGGCTGATATGGGTGGTATCCATCAACAGCGGAGCAAAGGGTTCGCGGCGCCACATGTTGCCCCCTGCCGCCAAAGCTCCCAGGGTATTGCCGTGATAACTCTGCTTGCGCGCGATCAGGCGATGACGGCCCGGTTCACCCTTCTCGAGAAAATACTGTCGCGCGAGCTTGATCGCCGCCTCCACGGCCTCCGAGCCGCCGGAGACGAAGTACACCCGCACAAGGTCGCCGGGCGCATTCGCGATCAGCAGGTCCGCCAGCGCTTCCGCCGGCTCGCTGGTGAAGAACCCGGTATGGGCGAAGGCAAGGGTATCGAGCTGCGTCTTGATCGCCGCGATGACGGCGGCGTCGCCGTGGCCGAGGCAGGAAACCGCGGCGCCACCGGAGCCATCCAGGTAGGCCTTGCCACCGGCGTCGTAGAGATAGCAACCCTCGGCGCGCACGGCGAGCGGTGGAACCGCGCGGGTATGACGGGGAAAGACGTGATCCATGGCGTGGTGAAGACGAAGCGTGAACGGGACAGACTATACCGCCGCCACGGCCAAACTACAGTATCTGGCTGAGGAATTCCCGCGTGCGCGGATCGCTGGATTCGGTAAAGAACGTGGCCGGTGGACCGTGCTCGACGATCACGCCGCGATCGGTGAAATAGATGTGATCGGCGACCTCGCGCGCGAATCCCATCTCGTGGGTGACCAGGATGCACGTCATGCCGCTCTGCGCCAGGTCCTTGATCGCCACGAGCACCTCTTTCACCGTCTCCGGATCGAGGGCGGCGGTGACCTCGTCGAACAGCATCACGTCGGGATTCATGGCGAGGGAACGCGCGATGGCGACGCGCTGCTGCTGGCCACCGGACAATTCTCCGGGATAACTGTCCTCCTTGCCCTCCAAGTTGACCCGGGTGAGCAGCGCGCGGGCGCGTTTCTCGACCTCGCCGCGCGGCTGTTTCAGCACCTTGAGCGGGGCCATCATGACGTTCTGCAAGGCGGTCTTGTGCGGAAACAGGTTGTACTGCTGGAACACCATGCCGACCTTCTTGCGCAAAGCCAGCTTGTCCACCGCCGGATCGTTGACCTCCTGCCCCTCCACCAGGATCGAGCCGGAATCGACGGGATTGAGCGCGTTGATACAACGGATCAGTGTCGACTTGCCGGATCCCGAGGGTCCGATGATGCAGATCACCTCGCCCTTCATGACTTCCAGGGATACGCCCTTCAACACCTCGAGCGCGCCGAAGGACTTGTGCAGGTCATGGATGGCGACGATGGGCTGGTCCGGTGTCCAGGAATTGGCGGGCATGGTTTTGACTCCGGTGCGTTACTGCCTGACGGCGAAGCGGCGCTCGAGACGCAGCGTCCAGCGGGCAATCGGATAACAGTAGAGGAAGAAGATCACCAGGGCAAAGCCGAAAAACGGCATCAAAAGCTCCGGATGGTTGTCCTCCGCTTCCATCGCCTGGCGTGAAAGGGTAACCAGTTCCTCCACACCCAGCAGGGAAACCAGCGGTGTCGCCATGGTGAGGATGGCGTACCAGTTCATCCACGGAGGAATCATGCGCTTGAAGCACTGCGGGAGGATGATCTGCCAGAGCGTCTGCCCACGGGTGAACGCAAGCGACTCGGCGGCCTCCCATTGCCCCGTGGGCACGGACTGGATACCGCCACGCACGATCTCCGAGATATTCGCCATGATCGGCAGGGCGAGTCCAAAGACCGCCTTGGTCCAGTCCGGGATCAGGTAGACCGTGCCGGCGATCTCGATCTCGAACGGAAACGCCAGCATGACGATGAACAGCAGCACCAGCCACGGTGAATTGCGGAAGAGCTGCGTCACGAACCAGCACGTTGCCGCGAGCGGACGCAGTGGAGAGACCTGCCCCAGGCCCAGCAGCACCCCGGCGACGGTTCCCGTCAGCATGGTGAAAAAACTGATCAGGATATTGAGCGCGAATCCCTTGCTCACCAGGAACGGCATCCATCGCCACAACGCATCGAAGGCCTGGGCGGTGGTGAAATTTCCCTGGGCCGCGGCAACGATGGGCCAGGCACAAGCGAGGAAAGCGAACCCGAGAAGCGCGATGGGAGGCATTTCAGCGAGCCAGCGGCTGAAACCGAGATCCGCGGGGCCACCACGGGCAACGGGCCGGAACGGACGCAGCACCGGCAGGTCGGTCGTCGCCCCCTCCATGGAATCAACGCCGGGAATATTGCGCCGGGCAGGCCTCATTGACCATACCCCGGAACACGCGCAGCCCGCTCCCAGGCATTCATGCCCGTAACGAGAATGCCGACGAGTCCGATGTAGACGACGAACAATACCACCATGCAGGCGTTCTGCGCGGTGGAATAGTCGTTGTAGATACTGACCATCTGGTACAACAGTTCCGGCACCGCGATCGCCAGCGCCTGGGTGGTGGTCTTCACCAGGTTGACCAGGTTGTTGTTCAGCGCCGGCAGACTCACCCGGAAGGCCAGTGGAAACACCACGTAAATGAAGGCCTGCAGGCGATTCATCCCGAGGGATTCGGCGGCTTCCCTGGTGGATTCCGGTACTGCCTCGATACCGGCACGGAATATCTCCACGTTGAAGGCGCCGGCAAAGAACGACAGCGAAATGATCGCCCAGCCGACGTTGGAGATGATGGGCACTTCGAGCCAGCCGTCTGGCGAATAGGTCGGGGTGAACTGGCCCAGGGCGAAGTAGAAGAACAGGAGCTGGATCAGGGGTGGCGTGTTGCGGAAAAACTGGATGTAACCCTGGACCACTGCGCGCACCAGCCGCGAATGCGCACCCTGCAGCCAGGCGCCCACCAGGCCGATCAGCACGCTCAGGATCACGCACACCACTGACAACTGGATCGTCATCCAGAGACCCGAGAGCACGCGCTCGGTCTGCACCGGATCGTAGAAAAAAATGAAATTCCAGCGCGGGTGCTCCTCCGAGAGATCGAAGAAAAACTGCTGAAACGCGTTCATTTCCGGTACCCGCGGGGTGGACGATCAGGGTCCCGGGAGCATGCCTTGCCGGCCACGCTCCCGGTTTCCTTCAGCGAATCGCCGTCAGGTTACTCCTGGATCCAGTCGGCGAAGCGTTCGTGCTGGTCCGCCAGGTACTGCGTTGGCTGGATGCCCCACTTCTCCTCCCAGGCGATGAGCTGGCCTGACTGGTGCCAACTGTAGGTAAGCCCGGCCATGAAGTTACCGAAAACGCAGTCTTTCTCGGCGAGCGGCACCGCCAGGCCCCAGGGATTGTCGTCCTCGCTGCTGAGCGGCATCTCGTATTCATCCCAGTTGCCGGAAGCGAGATCCGACATGATCGAGGAATCGTCGTACACCCAGGCGATGCATTTCTTGTCGCGCAGCGCCTGCTTGGCTTCGGCGTTACCGGTAAACGCGATGATCTCGGCGCCGTAGCGCTCGTTCACGATCTTGTTGTAGAAGGCGCCCTGCTTGCCACAGACCGGCTTGCCTGTCAGGTCTTCCCAGGATGTGAGTCCCAGCGCCTTGGGCGACATGATATTGGTGCCGGAGGTGTAGTAGTTGGGCTGCGCAATACCGACGATCTTGCGCCGGTCCGGGCGATCGGACATGGTCGCGATCATCAGGTCGATCTTGCCCTGCTCGAGGAACTGCATCCGGTTCGATGACTGCACCGCCACGGTTTCGAGTTCCACGCCCATGACATCCGCCACCGCCTGGGCCATGTCCACCTCCATGCCGACGATCGCACCACTCTCGTCGCGAAATCCCCAGGGTTTGTAGTCCGCCTTGACGCCGACTACGAGCTTGCCACGGTCCATGACCTTGTTCCATGTCTCGTTGGCGCACTCCGCGGCATGCGCGCCCGTCGCCGCGAGCGCCAGGCTTGCGCCGAGAACAGCGGATAGCGTGGATTGGATTGCTTTCATGGGGAACTCCTCGTGATGGTTTTTCATTGCATGAGATCGGGCTGGCCGCCTCCGTTTCGCCGGGCGGCCGGGATCCCGATGGGCAAGCCACTATAAGTCAATCCCGGGCGCAGACTCAAACCGGGAGCCGACCCCTCCAGGAAATGAACCGTCCCCCTGGTTCATCACCCCTGATCGGTGCCTTGACCCGGTCATCGTAAGCGTTGGCAATTTCACCCGAGGGAGCGTCCGCGCCATCCGCAAGGTCCCGTTCCCGAACCCGACTGATCTCCACCGTAACCGGGCATGGAAAAACCATGCCCCGAACTGGATAGACGCAGAGTTTTTTTTCGTAAATCGCAAATATTGTAAATAAGATTCTTCCATAGCTCGATTTTCATTGAAATAATAGTATTATTTTCTATTTGTGGCTTGCTGGACGCGGGTCTCAACCCTACACTCTACGGTCATCATCCTACGGGGATTTTCCATGTACCAGTACCGCCCGGGACAACGATCGCAGCTGGCCCTGCGCGCGCGCCAGTTCGGCACCCAGGTCGACCGTTTCCTCGCGGGCGAACTCGATCCGGCGTTCTTTCAGCAGCTCCGGCTTCGAAACGGGCTCTACATCGAGCGCCATGCGCCGATGCTGCGGGTGGCGATTCCCTATGGCACGCTGTCTTCCGGGCAACTGCGCAAGCTCGCCCATATCGCGAGGACCTACGACCGCGGCTACGGTCATTTCACCACGCGCCAGAACATCCAGTTCAACTGGCCGGCGCTGGAATCCGTGCCGACGATTCTGGCCGATCTCGCCGAGGCAGACATTCACGCCATCCAGACCAGCGGCAGTTGCATCCGCAACATCACCACCGACCATCTCGCCGGCGTCGCGGAGGATGAACACGAGGATCCCCGCCCCTGGTGCGAGCTGCTGCGCCAGTGGTCCACGCTGCATCCGGAATTCAACTGGCTGCCGCGCAAGTTCAAGATCGCGGTGAGCGGCGCGCGCGACGATCGCGCCGTCATCCGGTTGCACGACATCGGTCTGCGGCTGCATCACGATGCGAATGGCGAGAGCGTGTTCGAAGTCATCGTCGGTGGCGGCATGGGACGCACCCCGGTGATCGGCAAGACCCTGCGCGAGTCTTTGCCGGGCGATCAGTTGCTGCCCTACCTGCAGAGCATCCTGCGCATCTACAACCTCAACGGCCGGCGCGACCACAAGTACCGCTCGCGAATCAAGATACTGGTCAACGACCTCGGCCCTGAACGCTTTCAGGAACTCGTGGAAGAGGATTTCGCGGCCACCGACCTGGCGCCGTTCTCCAATGCACTGGCGGAGCTGGAGTCTTTCCGCGAGATGTTCGCCGCCGTGCGCCCGCGCCCGTTAGCGACAAGCATCGATGAACCCATCGCGGTGCAATCGCCGGCATGGGCGCAGTGGCTCGAGAACAATACCCTGCCCCATCGCGAGTCCGGTTTCCGCATCGTCATGCTATCGCTGAAGTCCCCCGGGGAGGAACCCGGCAACCTGGACGATTCCGGCATGGACCTGGTCGCCGACCTTGCGGAGGAATTCGGTAACGGGGAGATCCGGGTCAGCCATGAACAGAACCTGGTGCTGCCCTGGGTTCCCCGGGAACGGCTTTACGCCCTGTGGCAACGGCTCGACGAGGCCGGCCTGGCCACCGCGAACATCGGCACCGCCGAGGACATGATCTGCTGCCCCGGCCTCGACTACTGCTCTCTCGCGAATGCTTCCACCATTCCCATCGCCGCGGAGATCCAGCAGGCGGTGGCGGACTTTCCGGGGCGCGCCGATATCGGTCCGCTGCGGATCAAGATGTCGGGTTGCATGAATGCCTGCGGTCACCATCACGTGGGCGATATCGGCATTCTCGGCGTGGACAAGAAAGGCAAGGAGTTCTACCAGGTTACGCTGGGAGGTCGCGCAGGAAACGGCGCGAAGCTTGGTGAACGCCTCGGCCCGGCCATCGCGCGCGAGGATATCGCCGCCTTCGTCATGCGCATCATCGAACGCCAACTGGAACTGCGCCAGCCGGGCGAGACTCTCGCGGATACCGTGGAGAGAATCGGTGTCGAACCCTTCAAGGAGAAGCTCTATGCTGATCGACCAGTACGGCGCCAGGCTGCCTGATCCAGGGGAACAGCGTCTCGCAGAGGACGCGGAGTCCCGTCCCGACGGCGACGCGTTCGAGGGCGACTGGATACTGCCCGTAGCAGCCTGGCGTGCGAACGCGGATACGATGCGGGCGCGTATCGATGCTGGCCAGCTGCGGATCATCCTCGAACTTGATGGCGCCGACACGGCCGTCGTAAGCGAATTCGCCACCGACCTGCCGCGCTTCAAGCGCCTCGATATCCGCTTCCCCGGCTTCGCCGACGGCCGTGGCTACTCGCTTGGCGTCCTGCTGCGCACGCGACATCATTACCGCGGCGGACTGCGCGGCATCGGTGTGGAAGCGGACAACCTGCCGGCGTTGCGCCAGTGCGGCTACGACAGCTTCGAACTCGACGCTGAACTCGAGCCCGCACTGATCCGCGAAATCCTGAACAATGCCGGCACGCCCCATGCGTTGTCGCTGGGGACTGGCTGAGTCGCTATCCCGATTCTGCCGGTTCCGCCACCAGTAGCAGGTTCTTGCCGATTGGCGGCCGGACAAATCCTTCCAGTCGCGACATCAGCGGCACCACCAGGTTGTCGTACAGCCCCACGGAGGACGGGATCGTCTCGCGTTTGAGCAGGCGGAAGACGATATACCAGGGAATGATCCCGGCGATGTCAAACCAGTGGAGGCTGTTGACGCGAAAGCCGGCCGCCTCCACCACGCCGCGAAGACCGTTGCGATCATAGCGGCGACAGTGCCCAACGAGTTCGTCCAGCCGGCCGTAGAGCCACTGGTGCGCGGGCACGAAGATGACCAGCCTGCCTTCCGGCTTCAGGATGCCCCGCGCGAGGCGGAGATCACCGACGTCGTCCTCGATATGTTCCAGTACATTGATGTAGATGACGCTGTCGAAGCGTTGCGTCATGGATTCTGCAAAGTCCGACAGGAAGCCCTTCGCGGTCTCCAGCTGCGGATTGTCTTCGCGTAGCTGATCGAGCACCGGGAACATGTTGGCGGAGGGCTCGAACGCGGACACATGGTAGCTGCCATCGGCCAGCAACAGGCGGGTGAAGTTGCCGGTACCGGCGCCAATTTCCGCCACCGCGTGGCCGAGATACGGAGCTATCTCGTAGAGAATCCAGTGGTGATAGCGGGGTGCGAAAGACAGGGCCTCCAGGTCTTTCCCGTAATATTGAAACCCGTCGTCCGGCATGGACCGTATTGTAGCGCGGGCATGCTGGATTGCGGCATCGCCTTGGCCGGTGGCGCCGCCCCGTCCAGGTATTGTCAGGCCTGCGCCTCCCGCGTGATCTCGTTGCGACGCCTGGCGACATAGGCGTCCAGCTCCTCGCGCCGGTCCGCGGGCAGCACGGGCTCCCGGTAGTCCGCGAGGCGTTTCTGCCAGAGCGCGGTGGCTCGGTCGGTGGCGCTGAGCTCGCCATCCTCCTTCCAGACCTCGTAATTGCGCCAGTCTGCGAGCGTGGAGGCATAGAACGCGTCGCGATAGCGACCGAGGGTATGGGGATGATCGAAGAACTGTCCACCGGTGGGCACCTGGGAGATCGCCTCCCAGGCCAGCTGTTCGGCATCCATGGCCACCGGCTGAACCACCTCTACCATCATCTGCAGCAGCTCTACGTCGAGAACGAACTTTTCATACGACGTGCACAGGCCGCCCTCCATCCAGCCGGCGGCATGGTAGACCATGTTGGTATGCGCGAGGAAGCATGCCCACAGGGACATCTCCGCCTCCCAGGTGGCCTGGGCATCCACGCAGTTGGCGCTGGCGGAATTGCTGCAGCGGAACGGCAGCCCGTACTTGCGCGCCAGTTGTCCGGAGGCAAGTACCGCGCGGGCGTACTCCGGCGTACCGAAAGCCGGCGAGCCGGTACGCATGTCGACGTTGGAGGTATAGCTGCCATACACCACCGGCGCTCCGGGTCGCGCCAGTTGCGTCAGGACAATGCCGGACAGGGCTTCGGCGTTCTGCTGCGAAAGGGCGCCCGCCAGGGTGGTGGGCGTCATCGCGCCCATGAGGGTGAACGGCGTCACCACGCTGCACTGGCCATATTCCGCGGTGGTCATGAGTCCCTCCGCCATCTCGGAATCGAAGCGACGCGGCGAATTCACCGAGATCACGGTAAGGCAGGACGGTGCGGCGAGCATTTCTTCCATGCCGATGCCACGCGAGATACGGGAGATCTCGATCCCGTCCAGCGCCCTGGCGGAACCGATGCTGGTATTGAAGAAGCACTTGTCCGTCAGCGTCGCCGCGGCGTGGTAACAGTCGAGGTGGCGGGTTCCGGCGGGAAGTTCCAGCGGTGGCGCCGGCTGGTTCCCGGTGCAGTGGACGACGTCATGCACCTGCACCAGCTTGAGAATTTCGTGGTAGTCGGCGAGGCTCGCGTTGCGCTTGCCGCGGACACAATCGTGTACACGCGGCGGGCCACCCACCGACGCGGTACAGATATGATTGCCGCCGAGCGTCATCCGGCGTTCCGAATTACGCGGCGTCAGGGTGAACTCGGCGGGCGCACTCGCCAGCGCCCTCGTCACCAGTTCCCGGTCGATCCGCACCCTGCCGGAGTCATCGTCGACTTCCGCCCCTGCATCGCGAAAGGCGGTGCGGGCACGTACGCCCATGAACTCGATACCGATCTCCTCGAGGATGCGCAGCGATGCTTCGTGGATGGTTTCGAGCTGGTCCGCGCTCAGCAGGTTGACCGGATCGAGGCTCGTGCGCACCTGGCGGTAATCGCGCTTCGCGCGTTGACTGGCGCTACCAGGGTTGCTCGTGCGGGACCTTTTACGGCGGGACATGATCGCTGCCACCTCGGGGCAGACGGGCTGGACCATCATTAGACCGTGCACCCGGTAGCACGGATACCGGCCAGGCGACCCGGGATAACCCTGCCGCGACCGTTACCGCTGTCAGCTCAGCCTGGCCATGTCCGACACGCGTTCCTCGCGCGGTGTGCGGCCGTACACGTCGCGATAGGACTTGATGAAATGGGAATGCGAGGAAAACCCCGATGCGATCGCCACGTCCAGGCCCGATCGCGAGGTATAGAGCAGCAACTGGCGCGCGTTTTCGAGACGCAACCGCAGGTAGTAGCGCTGGGGCGTGGTGTCACGGTACTTCTTGAACAGGCGCTCGAGCTGTCGCAGTGACACCCCGACATGAAGCGCCACTTCCTGTGGTGACAACGGATCCTCGATGTTGTTCTGCATCAGGTCGATGGCCTGTGCGAGCTTCGGGGAGAGCCGGACAAGGTCGTACTTGCCTTCCATGCGCTGCTGGTCATCCGGGGTGCGCAGGCGATCGTGCTGGTACATCTGCGAGATCCTGCGCGTCACCTCGTGACCGCAATCCATCTCCACCAGGTTGAGCATCATGTCCAGCGCAGCGGTACCCCCGGAACAGGTAGCGCGACGGCGGTCGATCTCGTAGATGTTGCGGGTGATCTCGAGATGCGGGTAAAGCTCCTGGAATACCGGCAGGTTTTCCCAGTGGATGGTGCATCGGTAGCCGTCCAGCAGCCCCGCCCGGGCGAGCACGAAACTTCCCGAACTCGCGCTGCCAAGCATGATGCCCTTGCGGTCCAGCGCCTCCAGCTTGCGCAATGTCCGCTCGTCGTCGAAATACTGCGAATGATTGGTGGCGATCAGCAATACCTGGTCGCAGGCGCCAACGTCCTGCAGGGATCCTTCCACCGCCACCTGTACTCCGCTACTGGACAACACCGGTACGCCATCCGGTGATACGAGATGCCAGCGATAGGCCTGGCCATCCGCGTATCGATTGGCCGTGCGCATGCAATCCACCAGGCAGCTGAACGGAATCAGGGGAAACTGGTCAAACAGGACGAGTACCGTCTCACGGGTGTTTACCCGCGCGGTAACCCGGTTTCCGGAAAGCGTTTCAGTGGACAAGTCGGTTCACTGGCAGGTCGGACTTCAGGGGATCACTATAACCGCGATCGAGTCGTTTCGACAATGGCGGCGCCCTGGGGTAGCCTTGCATACAGATTCACGGGTTATACGCATGCAGAAACAGCATGTCCTGATCACTGGCGGCAGCGGCCTGATTGGCCGCCCACTGACTACCGCGCTGTTGGCGGACGAGCACGCGGTGACGATCCTGACGCGGTCGCCGGAACGCTTCAGACACCGGCCGGGAGAGTCGGTGTCGCTATGCGCCGCACTATCCGATGCCGGCGCCAATCGTCCCGTCGATGCGGTGGTCAACCTCGCGGGGGCGCGTATCGTCGGCGCGCGCTGGACCGCGCGCCGTAAACAGGTGCTGCGCGCCAGCCGAATCGGGTTGACCGAAGGCCTGGTGGACTGGATGCTGCGCCAGGAGCCGCCCCCCGGAGTGCTGGTCAGTGGCTCGGCGACCGGTTATTACGGTGACTGCGGCAGCAGACCGGTGGATGAAACCCATGCGCCCGGCGATGATTTCGGCGCGCATCTCTGCCGCGACTGGGAACGCGCCGCGCAGCGCGCGGTGGATGCCGGTATACGGGTCGCCTGTGTCCGCACCGGGCTCGTACTCTCCGCTGGCGGCGGTATGCTGCCACCGATGCGACTGTCGTTTGGCCTCGGCCTCGGCGCACGCATCGGTGACGGCACGCAGTGGATGAGCTGGATCCATATCGACGACCATGTCGCCGCGATCCGCCATCTGCTGTCACGCACGGAATCGGCGGGACCCTACAATCTCACCGCCCCCGGGCCGGTTACCAACAGCGAATTTTCCGATACCCTGGCGAAGACCCTGCGTCGGCCGCGACTGTTTGTCGCTCCCGCGCCAGTTCTACGCGCCGCACTCGGGGAATCCGCGCAACTGTTGCTGGGCGGCCAGAAGGTGCTACCGGAGCGCCTGACCGACGAGGGATTCACCTTCCGTTTTCCCGACCTGCCACTCGCACTCGAGGACCTGCTCGGCAAACGCTGACAGGAACCGACGTGCTGACAGGATGTCAGACCAGGCCGCCTGCAATGCTATAGTCCGTCCCTGTTCCGCCGACCCGCCCGGATGCCATGGGACCTGCCGTGACCCTGGACGCGTTGTCCGGCGATCGCAACAACAACTTCAACCTGCTGCGTTTTGCCGCCGCCAGCGCGGTGATCCTCGGTCACAGCATCCTGCTCTCGGGGCAGCGAACGAGTTCGCTCGGCTGGTCGCTGGGATATGCTGCGGTGAACTGCTTCTTCGTGATCAGCGGCTTCCTTGTCTGCCGTAGTTTCTGCCTGCGCGGCAACCTGCGGGACTACCTCGCCTGCCGTACCCTGCGTCTCTATCCGGCGCTCCTGATCGCGGTGGCGTTTTGCGTCTTTGGTGTTGGTCTGTGGATGACGCCGGTTGATCCGGCGACATTCCTCGGCCATGAGCAGACGCGCCGATTCCTCTGGCATAACAGCCTGCTGTTTGTCGGCCAGGTGGAGATCCACCTTCCCGGGTTGTTTTCCCGCAATCCCTATCCCGGGCAGGTCAATGCACCGCTGTGGACACTGCAGTACGAGCTCGGCTGCTACCTGTTGCTCGCACTGCTCGGGGCGCCGACGCTGCTGCTTGCGGCGGCGCGACGGGAATCGATCCTGCGTGCAATTGTCACCTTGCTGGCGCTGGTTTGCATGGCGTTGTTTCTGGCCAACGTCGCTTCGAGCACGCCCGAGACCGGAATCGTCGCAAACGGCGTGCGCCTGGGTGCCATGTTCTTCTCCGGCGCAGCGTTGTATCTCTGGCGCCAGCACATACGCCTTTCTCATTCAGCGGCCCTGCTGCTCGTCATCGTCATCGTCATCCTCGCCCTGAGTCCGTGGCGATCGCCATTCGTGGTCACTACCTGGCTCGCCCTGCCCTACCTGTTGCTCTACCTTGCCTATGTTCCGGGTGGCGCATTGCGCTGTTTCAATCGCCTGGGCGATTACTCCTATGGACTGTACGTGTTCGCTTTTCCGCTGCAACAACTCCTGGTCTGGTACTTGTCCGGCATCAATGCGCCGACATTGTTCCTGGCTTCCATGACCTGCACCCTGCCGCTGGCGATGTTGTCCTGGCACTGCGTGGAGAAACCCGCGCTGGCCCTGAAACCGCAGCGCTATTCCAGCGCTTCGACGATACGGTGATGTAACGGTTGACCGGCGAACCGGCTCATCTCCTGCAACCCGGTGGGGCTGGTGACATTGACCTCGATCAGCATGTCGCCGATGACATCGATGCCGACGAAGAACAGTCCCCGGTCGCGGCATTCCGGCCCGAGGGCGGCGCAGATCTCGAGATCGCCTGGCGTGAGTGCCGCCGGGTTGGCGCTGCCGCCCTGGTCGAGGTTGTTCAGCTCGACGCCGTCGGCGTGCAGCCGGAGGATTGCCCCGAGTGGCTCACCTTCCAGCAACAGTATCCGCTTGTCACCCTCGTGCGCCGCGGGTAGGTATTCCTGGGCGATGACCCAGTGCCTGCCATTGTGCGTCGCCGTGCTCAATGGCGCGGTATCTTCTCCGCGTGTGTAAAACACGATGCCCTTGCCGCCGAATCCATCCACCGGCTTGACCGTGATGCGCGCGAAACCCTCCGCGAAGGACGCGATCTCCGCTGCATCGTTACTCACCAGGGTCGGCGGGGTGAAGCGGGGAAACGCCAGCGCCGCCAGTTTCTCATTCCAGTCGCGCACTCCCTGAGGGCGATTTACCACGCGCGTGCTGTCGGGAAGAAAATCGAGCAGGAGAGTGACGTAGAAATAGCGCCGGTCGAAGGGCGGATCGGTGCGTAGCCAGACGACATCGACGTCGTCCATCGGAAATACTCCATCCTCCAGGATACTGAATGGCGCCTCCCGGTTGTCATGGACCTCCAGCCACTGGAGTCGCGCATGCAGCTTGTCGTGGCGCAGCGAGAGCCAGCCCGGATCCGCGTAGGCTACCTCGTGACCACGCTCGCGACAGGCTTTCATCAGGAAATATGTGGTGTCCTTCCACTGCTTCACGGAGCCGATGGGATCCATGATGAAGACATGTTTCATCGCCATGTTCCGCGCCGCCGTCAGTCGGCGTAACCCAGAGCTTTCAGCGCGCTGGTGATCTCGTCGAGTATCGCCGGGTCGTCGATGGTGGCGGGCATCTTCCACGCATCGCGGTCGGCGATTTTTTTCATCGTCCCGCGCAGGATCTTGCCGGAACGGGTCTTCGGTAGCCGCGGCACCACCGCGGCAAGCTTGAATGCCGCCACCGGACCGATGTGTTCCCGCACCAGGCCGATGCACTCTGCGACGATCTCGCCGTGATCCCGATCCACGCCGCTGCTCAGCACGAGACATCCCAGCGGCACTTCGCCCTTGAGATCGTCGCGCACGCCGATGACCGCGCATTCGGCGACATCGGGATGGGAGGCCAGCACCTCCTCGATGGCGCCGGTGGACAGGCGGTGGCCGGCGACGTTGATCACGTCGTCCGTGCGCGACATGACGAACACGTAACCGTCCTCGTCGATGAAACCGGCGTCGCCGGTTTCGTAGTATCCGGGAAATCGACGCAGGTAGGCGTCGAACATCCGTTCGCGGGCGTTCCAGAGCGTGGGGAAGGTGCCGGGGGGCAACGGCAGTTTCACCGCCAGCGAACCGATATCCCCCGACACCACGGGTTCGCCCTCGTCGTCCAGCACCGCCAGGTTCCAGCCCGGCACCGGCAACGTGGGCGAGCCCTGCTTGACCGGCAACAGCTCGATGCCGAGGCAATTGGCGCAGATCGCCCAGCCGGTTTCCGTTTGCCACCAGTGATCGATAACGGGCACGCCGAGCTTGTCGCTGGCCCACTGCAGGGTATCCGGATCGGTGCGTTCGCCCGCCAGGAACAACGCCCGCAGGCCGCTGGTATCGTATTTTTCCAGGTAACTGCCACCGGGATCTTCCTTCTTGATCGCGCGAAACGCGGTGGGCGCGGTGAACAATACCTTGACGTCATGCTCCGCGATCACCCGCCAGAACACGCCGGGGTCCGGCGTGCCCACCGGCTTGCCCTCGAAAACCACGGTGGTGTTGCGCGCCAGCAACGGCGCATAGACGATGTAGGAATGCCCCACCACCCAGCCGACATCGGATGCCGCCCAGTAGACCTCGCCGGGTTCGACGTTGTAGATGTTCTTCATCGTCCAGTGAAGCGCGACGATGCCGCCGCCGGTATCGCGCACCACCCCTTTCGGCTGACCCGTGGTGCCGGAGGTATAGAGGATGTACAGCGGGGCGAGCGCATCCATGGGAACGCAATCAGTCGGCTCCGCGGCGGCCACCGCTTCCTGCCAGTCGATGTCGCGGCCAGGCTGCATGTCCGCAGTGACCTCGGGGCGCTGGAAAATGATGCAATGATCCGGCTTGTGCCTTGCGAGCTCGATGGCGCGATCGAGCAGCGGCTTGTATGCCACTACCCGGCCGGGTTCGATGCCGCAGGACGCCGCGACGATGACCTTTGGCACGCAGTCGTTGATCCGCACCGCGAGTTCATTGGAAGCGAATCCGCCGAACACCACCGAATGCACCGCGCCGATGCGCGCGCAGGCAAGCATGGCCACCAGGGCTTCCGGAATCATGGGCATGTAGATGATGACCCGGTCGCCGGTGTCGACCCCGGCATTTCGCAGGGCGCCCGCAAACAGCGATATCTGTTCCTGCAACTCGGCGTAGGTAATCTTCCTCTGGCTGCCGGTTATCGGGCTGTCGTGGATGATGGCGACCTGGTCGCCATGGCCGGATTCCACGTGGCGATCCACGGCGTTGTAGCAGACGTTGGTCTGTCCGCCGGTGAACCAGCGATAGTACGGCGCATCGCTGCCATCGAGCACCTTGTCCCACTTGCGGTCCCAGTGCAGTTGCTCCGCGATTTCGCCCCAGTAGGCTTCGGGCTCTTCTATGGAACGGCGGTAGATCGCGTCAAATTTTTTTCTCATGCTGCTTTTCCGGCTGTGCCTGCACGGTCGTCGGAACCGCGCGCCGCCTGCTCTCATTGGTTGGTGTCAACTGGTTGCCGGGACGGGCTGCTGGCGCCCTGTCCGGCCGTCCAGCGGGGCTTTTGCGTTATAGTCTAGCTCACTCATTTTTCGTATTCCACCAATGGCTTACAACACCCTGATCGTCGAAACCCGGGGCCGCGCGGGCCTCGTCCGGCTGAACCGCCCCGAGGCGCTCAACGCCCTGTCCACGGAACTCATGATCGAACTTGGCGATGCGCTCGCGGCCTTCGAAAAGGACGACGCCATCGGCGCGATGGTAGTCACCGGCAGCGAGAAAGCCTTCGCCGCGGGGGCGGACATCAAGGAAATGAAGGATCGCAGCTTCGCCGACGTCTACCGCCAGGACTTCATCACCGACAACTGGGAGGAAGTGCTCAACTGCCGCAAGCCGGTGATCGCGGCGGTCAGCGGCTATGCCCTCGGCGGCGGATGCGAACTGGCGATGATGTGCGATTTCATCATCGCAGCGGACAATGCGCGCTTCGGCCAACCGGAGATCAACCTCGGCGTCATCCCCGGCGCCGGGGGCACCCAGCGGCTGACGCGCGCGATTGGCAAGTCCAAGGCCATGGAACTGTGTCTCACCGGCCGCATGATGGACGCCGAAGAAGCGGAACGCGCGGGCCTCGTCGCGTACATCGTGCCGGCGGCGGAACTGCTGGACAAGGCAATCGAGACCGCAGAATCCATTGCCTCCCGGTCGTTGCCGTCGGTCATGATGTGCAAGGAATCGGTGAACCGCGCCTTTGAAACCACCCTCGCCGAGGGCCTCCTGTTCGAACGCCGCCAGTTCCACGCCCTGTTCGCTACCGAGGACCAGAAGGAAGGCATGGCGGCGTTCGCGGAAAAGCGAAAGCCCGACTGGAAACACCGTTGAACACCCCTCGAACCGGAGGCGCCGTGACGACCTGGCGAACGCCCGCGGTGGTCGTCGTTGCCGGCTGCATGATTGCGGTGATCGGCTTTGGCATCCGCTCGACCTTCGGCCTTTTCCTGCAGCCGCTGACCACCGACCTCGGCTGGAGCCGCGAGACCTACGGCCTCGCCATAGCGCTGCAGAACCTTTTCTGGGGCATCGGCCTGCCTTTCGCCGGCGCGCTGGCGGACCGGATCGGCTCGGTCAAGGTCATCATCGCGGGCGCCCTGATGTACGGCGCCGGGGTGTATGGCATGTCGGTGGCCGCCTCCCCGTTCGCCCTGCACCTCACCGGCGGCGTCCTCGCAGGACTTGGTATCGCGTTTGCCGCGTTCACCATTGTCATGGCGTCCATGGCTCGGGTAGTGCGCGCGGAACGACGCTCCATGGTCTTCGGGCTCGGCACCGCGGCGGGCTCACTGGGGCAGTTCCTGTTTTCGCCCATCGCCCAGGGGTTCATCGGAGCCTGGGGCTGGACCACCGCGCTCGTATTGCTGGCGGCAGTCTGTCTGGTGATGATCCCCCTCGCGATGGTATTGCCGTCCGACCCCGCCGAGTCCGTGGACCAGGTCGCCGAGCAGACCATGGGAGCGGCGCTTCGCGAGGCGCTGGCGCACCGTGGTTACCTGCTGCTGACCACGGGATTCTTCGTCTGCGGCTTCCATGTAGCATTCATCACGGTGCATTTCCCTGCATACATCCGCGACGTGGGCCTTACTCCCACGGTTGGCGCCTGGGCCATCGCCCTCATTGGCCTGATGAACATCATCGGCTCGTTCTCTGCCGGCCTGGCGGGACAGCGCTACAGCAAGAAAGCCGGTCTCAGCCTGATCTATTTTGTGCGCGCCCTCGTCATCATGGCGCTACTGCTGCTGCCCAAGACACCTTTTGTCGTACTGGCCTTTGCCGCCATCATGGGACTCCTGTGGCTCTCCACCGTGCCGCTCACCACGGGCATCGTCGCCCAGGTTTTCGGCGTGCGTTACATGGCGACACTGTTCGGCATCGTGTTCCTCAGCCACCAGCTCGGCAGCTTCCTCGGAGTGTGGCTAGGGGGAAGGATCTACGACCAGACGGGATCCTACGACGGCATGTGGATCGCCGGAGCGGTGTTGGGCCTGCTCGCGGCCCTCATACACCTGCCCATCGACGAGAAGCCGCTGGCCAGGCTCAGCGCCACGCCCGCTTAGTACGCGGGGATCCTCGACGCGGGATCAGTCCGCGGCGGCGGGCTCCTTTTCGCGCTCCTTCTCGCGGCCGACGAGGTCGAATTTCAGCACCTGTTCGCCGGCTTCGTCCTCGCCCACGGTGATGCGGATGGTGCCGCCCCGGGCGAGCTTGCCGAACAGCAGTTCGTCCGCCAGTGGGCGCTTGATCTCCTGCTGCAGGACCCGCGCCATCGGCCGCGCGCCCATGGCCGGGTCGTAGCCCTTCTGCGCGAGCCAGTCCACCGCGGCGTCGTCCACCTCGAGGGTGACATGGCGGTCCGCGAGCTGGTGCTCCAGCTCGAGCACGAACTTGCGCACCACGTGGCGGATGTTGTCCTGGTCGAGGCCGCTGAAGCGGATGATGGCGTCGAGACGGTTACGAAACTCGGGGGTGAAGAGCTTCTTGATCGCCTCCATGTCGTCGGTGCTGTTGTCCTGGGTGATGAAACCCATGGTTTCACGCGCCGCCTGCTCCGCCCCGGCATTGGTGGTCATGACGATGATCACGTTGCGGAAGTCGGACTTGCGGCCGTTATTGTCCGTCAGGCTGCCATAGTCCATGACCTGCAGCAGGATGTTGAACACGTCGGGGTGCGCCTTCTCGATCTCGTCGAACAGCAGCACCGCGTGGGGATGCTTGTTGATCGCCTCGGTGAGCAGGCCGCCCTGGTCGAAGCCGACGTAGCCGGGAGGCGCGCCGATGAGGCGTGACACGGTGTGGCGCTCCATGTATTCGGACATGTCGAAGCGGATGAACTCGATACCCAGGGTATTGGCGAGCTGTTTCGTGACCTCGGTCTTGCCGACCCCGGTGGGGCCGGAGAACAGCATCGATGCGATGGGACGTTCCTTGTTTCCAAGGCCGGAACGCGCCATCTTGATCGCCGAAGACAACGCCTCGATTGCCGGATCCTGGCCGAACACCACCATTTTGAGGTCGCGCTCGAGATTCTTCAACGCCTGGATATCGGAGGCCGAAACGTGCTTCGGCGGAATGCGCGCGATATCCGCGATCATGCTCTCGATTTCCTTCACCCCGACGGTTTTCTTGCGCTTGTCGGGCGAGGACAGCCGCGTCTTCGCCCCGGCCTCGTCGATGACGTCGATGGCGGTGTCCGGTAACTGCCGGTCGCCGAGATAACGGGCGGACAGTTCCACCGCGCTCCTCAGCGCCGGGTTGGTATATCGCACGTCGTGGTGTTCCTCGAAGCGCGTCTTGAGCCCGCGCAGGATATCCACTGCCTCGTCGATGGTCGGCTCGACGATATCGATCTTCTGGAAGCGGCGTGACAGGGCGCGGTCCTTCTCGAAGATGGTGCGGTATTCCTGGTAGGTGGTGGAACCGATGCATTTGAGATCGCCGGACGCCAGCATCGGTTTCAGCAGGTTCGACGCGTCGAGGGCGCCGCCCGACACCGCGCCGGCGCCGATGATGGTGTGAATCTCGTCGATGAAGAGGATCGCGCCGGATTCCTTGTCCAGCGCCTTCAACACCGCCTTCAGGCGTTGCTCGAAGTCGCCACGATACTTGGCGCCGGCCAGCAGCGCGCCCATGTCGAGGGCGTAGATGGTGCTGTCCGCAAGCACCTCCGGGACTTCGCCGAGCACGATGTTGCGCGCCAGGCCCTCGGCGAGCGCGGTCTTGCCGACACCCGCCTCGCCGACGAACAACGGGTTGTTCTTGCGCCGGCGGCAGAGGATCTGGATAGTGCGTTCCAGCTCGCGTTTGCGGCCGATGAGCGGATCGATGCGTCCCTCTTCCGCAAGCTGGTTGAGGTTTATGGTGTAGTTCTCGAGCGCGCCGCCGGGTTGTTCGACCTCGCCTTCTTCCTCGTAGTCCTGTTCCTGTTCCGGCGCGGGGAGCCTGCCGCCCTCGGGCACCTTGGTGATGCCGTGGGAAATGTAGTTCACCACGTCGTAGCGGCTGATCTCCTGCTGGCTGAGGAAGTACACCGCGAAGGATTCGCGTTCGCTGAACACCGCCACGAGCACGTTGGCGCCCTTGACCACCTTCTTGCCGGAGCTCTGCACGTGCATGATGGCGCGCTGCAGGACGCGCTGGAATCCGAGGCCCGGCTGTGGCTCATCGTCGCTGTCCTTGTCCAGCAGCGGGACCTCGTTCTCGAGATACTGCTGCAGGGATTCCTTCAGCTCGTCGATGTCGCCGCCACACAGGCGGATGGTCTTGCTGGTTTCACTGTCATCCAGGAGCGCGAACAGGAGGTGCTCCACCGTGATGATTTCATGGCGATGGCTGCGCGCGTAGTTGA
This sequence comes from Gammaproteobacteria bacterium, assembly GCA_030432755.1. Taxonomy (GTDB): domain Bacteria; phylum Pseudomonadota; class Gammaproteobacteria; order Arenicellales; family Poriferihabitantaceae; genus VYFG01. The sequence goes on from JAUILZ010000003.1 coordinate 135,035, forward strand.
CCGCGGCGCCCAGCGTGATTTCAAGTTCTTCAGAGAGCATGCGCGGATTTCTGTTGACGTCGTTGACTGTGGGCGGGCTACCCGGCCGACCGGCCCGGGTTACGGTTGCCTGCTGCGGGGCGGTTCATGCCACGTCCATGGTGCATTGCAACGGATGCTGGTTCTCCATCGCGTAGTCCATCACCAGCCGTACCTTGGTCTCGGCGATCTCCCGGGGAAACACCCCGCAGACGCCGACCCCGCGGGTATGCACGTGGAGCATGATCTGCTCCGCCTTCTCCCGCGGCATCTGGAAAAACTTCATCAGGAGGCTCACGACGAATTCCATGGGGGTGTAGTCGTCGTTGTGCAGCAGCACCTTGTACAGCGGAGGTTTCTTGACCTTCGGCTTGCTCTGCTCGACGATGAGCCCGGTACCCGAATCCTTGCCGTCTTCGGATTCCTTGCCATCGCCCAGGTGCGGTGCATCGGGGCGCGAGCAGACAATGCGTTGGAACAGTTGCGTCACGCGCAGCTACATCGCGCCGCCGCATCCACCGCAGGCGCCGCTGCCGCCCACGGCCTGGAACACGTTGTTGAACACGAAAGAGGCATTCACCCCGTCGTCAACGTAGTCCACCTCGGCGCCCTCGAGAAAGCCCAGCGCAACCGGGTCCACGACCAGCTTGAAGCCACTGTCGTCGGCCATGACGCTGTCGATGGCCTCGGCGTCCTCGGCAAACGTCATGCCGTAGTTCATCCCGGAACAGCCGCCCCCGGAGACGTAGATCCGTACCGCCGATACCTCGCCACCGGTGTCGTTGACCAGGCTCGCGATCTTGGCCCGGGCGCTGCTCGTGACCGCCAGGTCCGCATCCGCCAGGGTATGGTTGTATTCGCTCATGTTACACTCGTTTCGTCTGTGACCCGCGGGCAAATCCGCCTGCGGGCAGGGTTGTATCTGGAGTCATTGTACCCATTATCAAGCGGGCGAAAAAGTGACCGGCAACCCCGTGGGCAGCACCCGGGCCGTATCCGCCGGATCAACTTCCCGGCGCGCCACGGCGCCATTTCCGCGGCAGGTGATTCCGGCCAGGATTTCATGAATTCAGCATGACCAGAACCGTACAATGCGTCGTCCTCGGCATCGAGGCCGAGGGCCTGCCGAAACCGCCCTATCCCGGCGAGATCGGCCAGCGAATCTATGACAACGTCTCCGCGGAAGGCTGGAAGCAATGGCTCCAGCGGCTGGTGATGATCATCAACGAGGAGCAGCTCAATTCCGCCGATCCGGGTTGCCAGGAGCGGATCGAGAAGCACATGGTGGGGTTCCTCTTTCGCGAAGGGGATTTCGGCCAGGCGCCGGCGGGATTTCACCGCGGCTGATTCCTCTCACCCGTTTGGACCGGTTTTCACGCAGGGAGTTTCGCGGCGGTTTTTCCGCGGAGGGAAGCCGGGTTTCCCGGCGGGAAATCAGGGATTTGCCGAAGGAAATCTCATGGGTCAAACCGCATCCTGCGATTATTTCTGAAACGCCAGCGAAGGCTGGCGCCCATCCCACGGGATGTGCCATGCGCCAAAAAAACAGGATCCCAGCGTTCGCTGGGATTTCGATAGACAGCTAACCCCTCACGCCGCGTCACGGAACAGGCGGAAGAAGTTTTCCGTGGTCGTCGCGGCTATCGTTTCCAGGGACTCGCCGCGCAGTTCGGCGATGCATTCCGCAGTGTAACGCACGTAGGACGGCTCGTTGATCTTGCCGCGCTTCGGCACCGGGGCGAGGTAGGGAGAATCGGTTTCGACCAGCATCCTGTCCAGCGGTACGCGGCGGGCAACGTCACGCAATGTCTCGGCGCTGCGGAAGGTGACGATACCGGAAAAGGAGATGTAGAAGCCGATATCCAGTGCCTGGCGCGCCACCTCCCAGTCCTCGGCAAAACAATGCATCACGCCACCGGCATCGCGCGCGCCCTCGTCGCGAAGCATGCGCATGGTGTCATCCGCGGCATCGCGGGTATGGATGATCAGCGGCTTGCCGCAGGATTTCGCCGCGACGATATGACGCGCGAAACGCTCCCGCTGCCAGTCCGGGCGATCCGCGTGGTGAAAGTAATCGAGGCCGGTCTCGCCAATCGCCACCACGCGTTCGTCTCGTGCCAGGTCCAGCAGACGTTCGACTCCGGGATCCTCCCCCTCCGTGGTGCAGGGATGCACACCGACCGATGCGAAGACATGGTCATGATCGTGAGCGAGAGCAAGCACCTGGTCCAGGTCCTCGAGCGTCACGGCGACGCAGAGCATGTGGCTGACACGATTCTCCGCCGCGCGTTCCATGAGACCCGCGGTATCCGCGTTCAACGGATCAAAATTGATATGGCAATGGGAGTCGACGATCTGCATGCTGGCGGGGCCGCTTACGGCTGATAGCGACGAACGGCATCGGCGGGACAGCGCATCCCGCGGCTGCGCTGGCCGCGGTTACATCGTGTGGGTGGGGTTGGTCGAATTGATCCGGTTGCCGAGCAGGCCCTCGATACGCGAGCGCATGGCATTGCCCTCGCGTCCCTTGAACTCGATACCGATACCCTGGGACTTGCTGTCCACCGCACCCGCCGGCGTCTTCCAGACTACCGTGCCCGGCACCGGGACCGGCTTGTCCGTTTCCGGCAGGCTGACCAGGAGAAAAATCTCCTCGTTCATATCTCGCTGCGTCGTGGTGGGGAGAAACAGACCGCCCATTTTCAGGAAAGGCATGTAGGCTTTCTGCAGGGACTTCTTGTCGGGATAATTGAGCGACACCACCGCCGGCCGGTTGGCCTGGGACTTGCGCCCGGCCGAGCCATTGCTTGCATTGGATACGGCAAGCTGTACCTGGGGCGTCTTTTCTTCCGCCATGGGTGGTCTCCGTTGAATCAGGTTACGTTTACGCGTCAGCCATCCCCGCGGAATTACCGTCGGGATCCGGCCGCTTCGCCCATCGCGATAAAAATTTCTTCCAGCGCCAACTGCAGGTTGAGCTGGTCGCGGGCGATTCTCCGATATTGGCCGATTTTATCATACACCGCAAACAGCGCCGGCGCGGCGATGTTCCGCGCTCCCGGCCCTCCCGGGGCAGCCCACGGCGGCTCACCGCCCGCCAGTTGCCAACGGATGAGTCCTGCGGTCAGTTCCTGAAGCCACCCCAGCAACGAGAGCGCGTCCTGGCCCGCCAGCGAAGCAGCGAGACTCACCGGGTCGGCACGGCCGCCAAGCAACTGGCGAACCGCCTCGACGCCCGCTGCCCGTTCCTCGAGTGCGCCGGATGCCTGGTCGGCAACGATGTCGAGCGGACCAGCCTGTGGCAGTTCCGCGGGCAGCGCGTCACCCAGTCGCTCCCGCAGCCACGTCCGCGCCGTCTCGGCGTCGGGCGCATCCAGGGATTCAACGACGCAACGGCTGCGTATGGTGGGTAGTAGAACATCCGGTTGATGGGTCACCAGCAGGAAGTGACTCCCGGGCGGTGGTTCTTCCAGCAGCTTCAACAGTGAATTGGCGGCATTGACGTTCATCCGGTCCGCGGGCAGCAACAGCGCCACCTTGCCCGCTGCGGTGTGACTGGACTGGTAGAAGCGATCGATCAACACGCGGACCTTGTCCACCGGAATCACCCGTGACAGGTTCTTGCGCTGTCCTCGCGGCTCACCATCGGGGTAGCGCCGGGCGTATTCCGTCAACAGGTTCATGCGCCCTGTTTCCGCCTCGGCCTCGGTCAGCAACACGTGAAAATCCGGATGCGTGCCGGCGTCGAACAGGCGGCAGTCCTGGCAGTCGCCGCAGGCGACTTCACCCTCATTGGCGCAGAGCATCCAGCGCGCCAGGGCAACGGCGAACTCTCGCTTGCCGATCCCCGCGGGGCCGGCCAGCACCAGCCCGTGATGCAAGCCACGGCCGGCGGAGGTAACGCGCTTCCAATCCGCGGATTGCCAGGGGAACAGCTTCACCGCGACTGGTCTCCCCACTGTTTACTGAACGTCGTGAGTATTTCGTCCAGGCTATCCTGTACCGACTCCAGGCTACCTCCCGCATCCACCACGCGGAAACGATCCGGATCCCGGCGCGCGCGCTCGAGGTAGCATTGCCGGACCGCTTCCTTGAAGGACAGTCCCTCGCGCTCGTAACGGTCGCTGGACTCCCCACGGTCGTCGCTCCGCCGAATGGCCTCCTCGACGCCGACATCCAGCAGCACGGTCAGATCGGGATCGAACCCCTCCTGCACCCATTCCTCCAGGCGAGCGATGCGCTCGGCCGGGATGCCCCTGCCCGCCCCCTGGTAGGCGTAGGTGGCATCGGTGAAGCGGTCACAGAGCACCCAGGTGCCTGCCGCCAGCGACGGGAGTATCCGCTCGTCGAGATGCTGTCGCCGGGCGGCGAACACGAGCAGGAGTTCGGTATCCGCGCTCAGCGGCAGGTCGGTGCCATGCAGCAGGATCTCCCGCAGTCGTTCTCCGACCGCGGTGCCACCCGGTTCCCGGGTACGCATCACGGTGATATCGTGATCACGCAGCCAGCCCTCGATAAAGTCCATCTGGGTGGTCTTGCCGGCGCCATCCCCGCCTTCCACCGTGATGAAGGCGCCACGTCTTCCGGAGTCGCTCACTCGCTCTTACCCAGCAGGTACTTGCGCACCGCACGATTGTGTTCCTTGAGCGTGCGCGAGAAATGGTGCCTGCCCTCTCCCTTGGCGACAAAATAATAAGCAACGGTTTCCGCCGGCTGCACCACCGCCAGCAGGGAATCCCAGCCCGGCAGGCTGATGGGAGTCGGGGTCAGGCCGGCCCTGGTATAGGTGTTGTACGGCGTGTCGGTGTCCAGGTGCTCGTGGGTGATGTCACCGTCATAGGCCTCGCCGACACCGTAGATCACCGTGGGATCGGTCTGCAGCCGCATGCCCTTTTCCAGGCGGTTGTAAAAAACCCCGGCGATGGTGGGCTGCTCGTCACGTACCTGGGTCTCCTTCTCGATGATGGAGGCAAGGATCAACGCCTCGTAGGGCGTATCCAGCGGTAGATCGGGCGCGCGCTGATCCCAGGCCTCACCCAGGCGCGCCTGCATCAGGTTGAAGGCCTTGCGGTAGATGCCGAGATCGGAATCGCCCTTGCGGTAGTGATAGGTGTCCGGGTAGAACTGGCCTTCCGGATGCAGCCCGGGATGCCCGAGCTCCGCCATGATGCGCTCGTCCGGCCAGTCCGCGGTCTGTTGCGCGAGATCCGGCGCGTCACGCAGCGCGGCGCGCATCTGGCGAAACGTCCAGCCCTCGACGATCGTGATCCTGACGTCCACCTGCCCTCGTCCGGTGACGATACGATCGAGGAAGTCGGTTAACGATATCGGTCCGGGAATCGCGTACTCTCCGGCCATGATCGGCGCATTGCCCTCGAGGCGCGCCAGCAGGCGCAGGCTCCAGGCCTCGGGAGTGATACCCGTGTCGGCAAGCCGGCGGGATATTCCATTGAGGGTTTCGCCGCGATTGACGAGAAACGTTTTCTTGCCGAAATCCAGTGGTTCCTGCACCGCCTGCTGGAAGTAGTACCATCCGCCCCCTGCCACAACCGCGGCGGTCAGCAGCAGTGGTATGAAGAGCCTGAGTACGAGGTTGCGCAGCAAGATCCCGGGCCATTCTACTGGATCAGACCCGGCGCAGTATCACCGTGCCGTTGGTTCCACCGAATCCGAAGGAATTGGACAGGGCCGCCTCGATCCTTGCGTCGCGCGCGACATTCGGAACGTAGTCGAGGTCGCATTCCGGATCGGGATCGTGCAGGTTGATGGTGGGCGGAATCACCTGGTGGTAGATGCTGAGGGCCGTCATGACCGCTTCCACGCCGCCCGCCGCCCCAAGCAGGTGGCCGATCATCGACTTGTTCGAGCTGATCGCGAGCTTGCGCGCATGGTCGCCGAAGCTGCGTTTCAACGCCAGGGTCTCGGCGATATCACCCAGCGGCGTCGAGGTGCCGTGGGCATTGATGTAATCGATGTCCTCCGGGTTGAGACCGGCATTGCGCAGCGCGGCGTCCATGCAGCGGGATGCCCCCTCGCCACCCGGGGACGGACTGGTGATGTGATGGGCGTCACCGCTCATGCCAAAACCCGACAGTTCGGCGTAGATTCGCGCGCCACGGCGGCGCGCGTGTTCAAATTCCTCGAGCACCACCACGCCCGCGCCCTCGCCCATCACGAAACCATCGCGCCCGCTGTCCCAGGGCCGGCTGGCCGTAGCGGGGTCGTCATTGCGCCGGCTGAGCGCCCGCGCGGTACCGAATCCGGCGAGGGAAGTGGGCGAGATGGGCGCCTCGGCGCCCCCCGCGACCATGACGTCCGCGTCGCCATACTCCACCATTCTCGCAGCATCACCGATGGCATGGGTGCCGGTGCTACAGGCGGTCACCATGGACAGGTTCGGCCCCTTCAGGTTTTGCATGATGGACAGGTTCCCTGCGATCATGTTGGTGATCGTCATCGGGATGTAGAACGGCGACACGCGCCGATGCCCCTTCTCCTGGTACAGCAGGGTCGTGTTCTCGATCGTGGCAATGCCGCCGATGCCGGAACCGATGTGGGCGCCGATGCGCTCCGCGTTCTCGTCCGTGACCTCGAGCCCGGAATCCCTCAGCGCGTGGACGCCAGCGCTGATACCGAGCTGCATGAACCGGTCCATCTTGCGCGCGTCCTTCTCCGGCACGCAGGCTGCGGGATCGAATCCTGGCACCTCCCCGGCAATGGTGCAGGGAAAGCCTTCGGTATCGAAAACAGTGATGGCCCCGATACCGCTGATCCCGTCCAGCATCGCCTGCCAACTGCTCGCGGCATCGACGCCTACCGGCGTGATCGCACCCAGCCCCGTAATCACGACGCGTCGTTTGCTCATGAGAATTCAGTAGGTAGAACGGTGGAATCCAGTCAACCGGGCTAGCTTACCCCAACTGTAGCGGGAGGCCAAAAGTCCGGAGACTGGACACAAAAACGCCGTCCTTGAGACGGCGTCGAAACAGTTGGCCCACAATAGACACAATGGTCCGGTGTGACATTACCGAGAAGGCGGCGGGCAGTCCGCCGCCGGGATCGCGCGCGGGGCCGGGCCGGCGATCGGAAACGGGCGGGCGCGAAACAGTCTCCGCGCCGCGGGGTCGCTCAGGTATTTTGCTCGATGTATTCGATGGCGTCCTTGACCTTGGCGATGGTTTCCGCCTTGTCGTCCGGAATCTCGGTATCGAATTCCTCTTCCAGCGCCATTACCAGCTCCACGGTATCGAGTGAATCCGCACCCAGGTCATCGACGAAGGACGCCTCGGGCGTTACCTGGTCCTCGCTGACGCCAAGCTGTTCTACCACCACTTTCGTGACGCGTTCTGCAATAGTGCTCATTCTGTTGAAGTACTCCAGTCTATGCTGTTGGATTGATCCGGGTAGGACACGCGGCGGCCGTTCAAATCGTTCCGCTGCTCAGGCTCCGCCCGTATTTGGTGAGTTGACGGGGAGACGGATTGGCTTCCCCTTTGCCGTTTTTTTGACGGACGGATATTAAACAAACCCGCCCGCCAAGTCCATGCAATCGACGCGAAAAATACGCCCGGCATGGACTCCGTAATCTCCTGAATTATACGCCATATCTAATTGATAAACAAAGATAACTTATGGAGATTACAGAATTGGTCTTATCCCATGAACATGCCGCCATTGACATGCAAGGTTGCGCCGGTGACGTAGTTCGCCATGGGTGACGCGAGGAAAACCGCGGCCTGGGCGATGTCGTCCGGACTGCCCAGCCGACCCATTGGAACCTTGCCAAGAATCGCTGACTTCTGCTCGTCGGTAAGCGCCCCGGTCATGTCGGTGGCGATGAATCCCGGGGCGATGACATTCACCGTGATGTTGCGGCTGGCCACTTCCTGGGCGAGGGATTTCGTGAATCCGACGAGCCCCGCCTTGGCGGCGCAGTAGTTGGCCTGGCCGGGATTGCCGGTGGCGCCGACCACGGAGGCGATGTTGATGATGCGGCCGGACTTCGCCCGGGTCATCGCGCGCAGGCAGCCGCGGGTCATGCGGAATGCCGACTTGAGGTTGGTGTCGAGCACCGCATCCCATTCATCTTCTTTCATACGCAGCATCAGGTTGTCACGGGTGATGCCGGCATTGTTGACCAGCACCGTGGGCGCGCCGAATTGATCACCGACCTTTTTCAGCAATGCCTCCACCGAGTCGTTGTCGGTGACATTCAGCACTTCGCCCCGGCCCGTGATACCTGACTCGTCGAGATACTTCGTGATCGCGGCGGCGCCATCCGCCGTGGTGGCGGTACCCACCACCGTCGCGCCCTGGGCACCGAGCGCCGTGGCGATGGCGCGGCCGATGCCGCGGGAGGCACCGGTGACGAGGCAGATCTGGTCTTTCAGCATCGCAGTCATGTCAGTCATTGGATGATTGCCGTCAAGTGGGGCCCGCCATCCGCGGGCCGGATTAAAGTTTGAGCAGTACCGATCCCCAGGTGAAGCCACCACCGAAGCCTTCCATGAGAACGGTATCGCCGGTTCGGATCTTTCCTGCGCGGATGGATTCGTCGAGCGCCAGCGGCACCGACGCCGCCGAGGTATTGCCGTGATGGTCCACGGTGACGATGACCTTGTCCGAGGGAAATCCTGCGCGCCGGCCTACCGCGTTGATGATCCGCACGTTGGCCTGGTGCGGGATCAGCCAGTCGACGTCGTCTTTGGTCATGTCGTTGGCGGCGAGGGTCTCGGCCACGAGATCGCTCATCGCGGTCACCGCCCAGCGGAATACCTCGCTGCCGGCCATGGTGGTGAAGGCGCTGCCGCTCTGCACCGCTTCGTAGTTGCGTGACACCCCGGTGGGCACGCACAGGAGATCCTTGTAACGGCCGTCGCTGTGCAGGTGGGTGGAGAGAATGCCGGGCGTTTCGTCCGCCTCCAGCACCACCGCGCCGCCGCCGTCACCGAAGAGTATACAGGTGCCCCGGTCGGTCCAGTCGATGATCCGGGAAAAGGTCTCGGCCCCCACGACCAGCGCGCGGCGCGCGCCGCCGGTGCGGATGAAGCGATTGGCGATGTCCATGGCGAAGATGAACCCGGCGCAGACCGCCTGCACGTCGAAGGCCGGTGAACCGCTGATACCGAGACGCTCCTGCAGCAGGCAGGCGGTGCTTGGAAACACCTGGTCGGCGGTGGTGGTGGCGACCACCACGAGATCAATATCGGCGGGGCCGATACCCGCCGCGGTCAGCGCCTCGCGCGACGCCCGCTCCGCCAGATCACAGGTGAACTCGTTCTCGGCGGCGATGCGCCGCTCAGCAATGCCGGTGCGCGCCATGATCCATTCGTGACTGGTATCCACCATCGCCTCGAGATCATGGTTGGTCAACACCTTCTCCGGCAGGTAGCTCCCGCTGCCGGTCAACCTGGCGTGGATCATGCGCGGGCTGACTCCCGCGCCTGCTCTCCGATCAGCGAATTGGCGATCTGCGTCACCAGGTCCTTGCGCACCTCTTCCATCGCCACCTCGATGGCATGCTGGAACCCCACCGCGTCGCTGCCGCCATGGGACTTCACCACGGTGCTGCGCAAGCCCACCAGGCTGGCGCCGTTGTAGCGGCGGTGGTCGAGGCGGTTCTTGACCCGGCGTAGCACCGGGCGCGATGCCAGCGCCGCGAACTTGCCGGCGAGGCTGCGGCTGAACTCCTCCCGCAGGGCGCCCATGATCATCTGCGCCACGCCCTCGCTGGACTTGAGCGCGATATTGCCGATGAAGCCGTCGCAGACGATGAGGTCGGTACTGCCCATGTAGATTTCCGCGGGCTCGACGAAGCCACGGTAATTGAGCGAACTGGAACGGAACAGGTCCGCCGTGGCGCGCAGGGTCTCATTCCCCTTGCCCTCTTCGACGCCGATATTGAGGAGCCCGACGGAAGGATCTGCGGGGCCGCCCAGGCAGCGGATCAGCAGGCTGCCCATGAGGCCGAACTGGAACAGGATCTCCGGCGGGCTGTCGATATTGGCCCCCAGGTCCAGCATGTGGGTATGGCCGCCGCCGAGCCTGGGCAGCGCGGCGCAGATCGCCGGGCGCTCGATACCGGGAATGGTCTTCAGGACGAAGCGCGCGGTGGCCATGAGGGCGCCCGTGTTGCCGGCGCTGACGCAGGCATCTGCCTGACCGGCGGCCACCAGGTCGATGGCCACGCGCATGGAGGAATCCTTTTTCTTGCGCAGGGCATAGGCCGGGGCATCGTCCATGGCCACAACCTCGCTGGCGGCCTGCACGCTGATACGGTCGCGATCCGGACCGTTACCCAGGCGCGCGCGGATCTGGTCCGCATCGCCGACCAGGACGATGCGCAGGTCCGGATTATTCGCCACCACCGCCTGGCTGGCGGGCACGGTGGAATCCAGAGCGTGATCGCCGCCCATGGCGTCGACCGAGAGGGTGATCATGGATCGCCGGGACCGGGAGATACCCGCCCCTCCGGGCGGCGGGGAAGCCGCAGTCAGTCGTCGCTGCGGTTTTCTACCACCTTGCGGCCACGATAGTAGCCGTCCGGGGTGACGTGATGGCGGCGATGCACCTCGCCGGTTACCTCGTCGATGGACAGCGTCGGCGTGGACAGGCTGTCATGGGAGCGGCGCATGCCGCGCTTAGACGGGGTTTTTCGGTTTTGCTGGACAGCCATGTGAGCCTCAAACTGTATCGAAAAAAACAATTATACCGCCACTGGCCCACCGTGGCCGCGCGGGGATGAATGCGTCCGGAAACCGGCTGGCCGGCCCGGAGGGCGCGCGATTATAGTGGGTTTGGTGCGCCGGGTCAAAATGGATTTTGCCCCGCTCGAGGGCCCGCGTTTCCCGGGCGAACTTATCCCGGCATAGAGACAACTTTCCCGGGGGTAACTGACAGCGGCAGGTCAAGGGGCTAAAATTCCGCCCCCTTCCCGTTCAATCCGACCCGTGTCTCCCGTCAAAACCGACGACCTGCGCATCGCGGACGTCTCGCCCGTGATCAACCCCCACATGCTGCTGGAACAGATTCCCGGCACCGACAGCGCCGCGGCCACCACCACCGGGGCGCGCCAGGAAATCCAGGACATCCTCGACGGCAACGACGACCGCATACTGGTGATCGTCGGGCCGTGTTCGATACACGATCCGGCGGCAGCGCGCGAATACGCCACCCGCTTGCTGGCGGAGAAGCGGCGTCTTGCCGATGACCTGCTGATCGTCATGCGGGTGTATTTCGAGAAGCCGCGCACCACCGTCGGCTGGAAGGGGCTGATCAACGACCCCGACCTCGACGAGACTTTCGACATCAACAAGGGGCTCCACATCGCGCGCCAGTTGCTGCTGGACCTGGGCCAGATGGGCATGCCCGCGGGCACCGAGTACCTCGACCTGATCACGCCGCAGTACCTCGCGGACCTCATCGCCTGGGGCGCCATCGGCGCGCGCACCACCGAGAGCCAGCTCCACCGGGAGATGACCTCCGGCCTGTCCTGCCCGGTGGGTCTCAAGAACGGCACCAACGGCAACGTCGACATCGCCGTGGACGCGGTGCGCGCGGCGGCCAGGCCGCATCGCTTTCTGACCCTGACCAAGTACGGCCAGTCCTCGATCTACACAACCACCGGTAACCCCTACTGCCACATCATCCTGCGCGGCGGGCGCGAGCCCAACTACGGCGCGGAACACGTCGACGCGGCCTGCGACAAGCTCACCCGCGCGGGCCTCACTCCCCAGGTCATGATCGACTTCAGCCACGCCAACAGCCGCAAGATTCCGGACAACCAGGCGGTGGTCTGCGAAGAGGTCTGCGCGCAAATTTCCGGCGGCGATCGCCGCATCATGGGCGTGATGATCGAGAGCCATCTCGTGGGCGGCCGCCAGGACGTGGTGGAGGGTCGCGCGCTGACCTACGGCCAGAGCATCACCGACGCCTGCATCGCATTCGATGACACCGTCCCGCTGCTGGAACAACTCGCCGCGGCAGTCAGCGCGCGTCGTTAGCCCGCTCGTCTTTCTCGTTATACCTCCGACCCCTGTTGCCATGATCAAGCCCCACGGTTCCGAGTCCCTGGTACCGCTCTTCGTCGATGACCCCGCGGAGAACCGCCGCCTCGCCGCCCATGCCGAAACGCTGCAATCCGTGGTGCTGAGTTCCGCCGGCGCGGCCAACGCGGTGATGCTGGGCGGTGGCTATTTCACCCCGCTGACGGGGTACATGAACCGCGCCGACGCCCTCGCGGTGGCAAATGATATGCGCACCACCGCTGGCGTGTTCTGGCCCACCCCGGTGCTCTGCCTGGTGGAAGACGCGACCGGCCTGGTCTCTGGCTCCGAAGTCGCCCTGCGTGACCCGAACGTGGCGGGCAATCCGGTAATCGCGGTGCTCGAACTGGACGCCATCGAGACGCTGTCGGACGCCGACGTGACGCGGATTTGTGAGAAAGTCTACCGCACCACCGACCCCGCCCACCCCGGGGTTGCGGAATTCACCGCCCAGGGACGGACCATGCTGTCGGGCGCCGTACGGGTACTGAATTTCAGCTACTTCGAGACCGATTTCGCCGATACCTTCCGCACCGCGGTCCAGATCCGCGCGGAGATCGCCGAGCGCGGCTGGCAACGGGTGGTGGCCTTCCAGACCCGCAACCCCATGCACCTCGCCCACGAGGAACTTTGCCGCATCGCGATGGAGCGCCTGGAGGCGGACGGCTGCGTGATCCACATGCTGCTCGGCAAGCTGAAGCCCGGCGACATTCCCGCGGACGTGCGCGACGCCGCCATCCGCAAGATGGTGGAACTGTACTTCCCGCCCAACAGCGTGATGATCACGGGTTACGGCTTCGACATGCTCTATGCCGGCCCACGGGAAGCGGTGCTGCATGCCATCTTCCGCCAGAACATGGGCGCCACCCATTTCATCGTCGGTCGCGATCACGCGGGCGTCGGCGACTATTACGGCGCCTTCGACGCGCAGACCATCTTCGACGAGGAGGTGCCGGAGGGCGCCCTGGAGATCGAGATCTTCCGCGCCGATCACACCGCCTGGTCGAAGAAGCTCGGCAAGGTGGTGATGATGCGCGAGGCCCCGGACCATACGAAGGACGACTTCATCCTCCTGTCCGGTACCCGGGTCCGCGAAATGCTCTCTGAAGGCATCGCCCCGCCAGCGGAATTTTCCCGCCCCGAGGTCGCGCGGATCCTGATCGACTACTACCGCTCGGCGGGCTGAGGCGCCGCGCCCCGGGCGGGACGCCGTTCAGGTGCGCCCGTCGAACCAGGCTATGGTCTCCCGCAGGCCCTGCTGCAGCTCTACCTTCGGCGACCAGCCCAGCACCGACTGGGCGAGATTGATATCCGGGCAGCGCTGGGTCGGGTCGTCCTGGGGAAGCGGTTTTTCAACGATCTCCGAGCGTGAGCCGGTCAGTTCCAGCACCCGGTCCGCCAGCTCGCGGATGGTGAATTCCCGGGGATTGCCGAGGTTCACAGGGCCGGTGAATTCGTCGCCGGTTTCCATGGTGCGCAGGAAGGCGTCCACCATGTCCGAGACGTAACAGAAAGATCGCGTCTGGCTGCCATCGCCGTAGATCGTAATCGGTTCGCCGCGCAGCGCCTGGGTGATGAAATTGGATACCACGCGGCCATCCGCGGGATGCATGAACGGGCCGTAGGTATTGAAGATCCGCACCACCTTGATCTTGAGCCGGTACTGGCGCCAGTAGTCGAAGAACAGGGTCTCCGCACAGCGCTTGCCCTCGTCGTAGCAGGCACGTGGGCCCACGGTGTTGACGTGACCCCAGTAGTTCTCTTTCTGCGGATGCAACTCCGGGTCGCCGTAGACCTCGCTGGTGGAGGCCTGGAGGATCTTCGCCTTCACCCGCTTGGCAAGGCCGAGCATGTTGATCGCCCCGTGCACGCTGGTCTTGGTGGTCTGCACCGGGTCGAACTGGTAGTGGATCGGCGAGGCCGGGCAGGCGAGATTGTAGATTTCGTCCGCCTCCACGTAGAGCGGGAAGGTCACGTCGTGGCGCAGAAACTCGAACCACGGGTTGGACATCAGGTCGATGATGTTCTCCCGCGTCCCGGTGTAGAGATTGTCCACGCACAGGACGTCGTGGCCCTGTTCCAGCAACCGGCGACAAAGATGAGAACCGAGAAACCCCGCCCCCCCTGTGACCAGCACTCGTTTTCGCGATGCGCCGCGCATTATAATTCTGGCGATTTGCAGTTCGGTAAGGTGGCCCTATATTACTCGAAACCGGTTGCCATCATCCGGCGGCCCGCGAACTTCGTCACCCAGTCCCTTTCATGTCAGATCCCAAGCATTCCCGGCTCCTGATCCTTGGATCCGGTCCCGCGGGTTATACCGCCGCGGTCTACGCCGCCCGCGCCAACCTGTCGCCCGTTCTCATTACCGGCCTCGAGCAGGGCGGCCAGCTCACCACCACCACCGACGTGGACAACTGGCCTGGAGACGCCGACGGCGTCCAGGGGCCGGAACTCATGCAGCGCATGCAGAAGCATGCCGAGCGCTTCGATACCGAGATCATATTCGATCACATTCATACCGCGGATCTGGGCGTCCGCCCCTTCCGCCTCGAGGGTGACAGCGGCGTCTACACCTGCGACGCCCTCATCATCGCCACCGGCGCCTCGGCGAAGTACCTGGGCCTGCCTTCCGAGGAGGCCTTCAAGGGCAAGGGCGTGTCCGCCTGCGCCACCTGCGACGGGTTCTTCTACCGCGGCCAGGACGTCGCCGTGATCGGTGGTGGCAACACCGCGGTGGAGGAAGCGCTGTACCTGTCCAATCTCGCGAGCAAGGTCACCCTGGTGCATCGCCGGGACGAACTGCGCGCCGAGGCCATCATGGTGGATCACCTGATGGCGAAAAGCGAGGACAACGGCGGCAACATCACCGTTGCCTGGGACAGCGTGCTGGACGAGGTGCTCGGAGACGACAGCGGCGTGACCGGCATGCGCATCCGCAACGTGAAGTCCAAAGACACCCGCGACATCGATCTCATGGGCGTCTTCATTGCCATCGGCCATACCCCCAACACGGCGCTGTTCGCGGGGCAGATCGACATGGCGGGAGACTACATCGTGACCCGCGGCGGCATGGACGGCAACGCCACCGCCACCAGCATCCCGGGTGTATTCGCCGCCGGCGACGTCATGGACCACGTCTACCGCCAGGCGGTGACCTCGGCGGGCACCGGCTGCATGGCCGCGCTCGACGCGGACCGCTACCTGAAGAGTCTCGACTGAGGCTGGCCAAGCGGGTATGACGCCATGGGCAGGGACGACGAGGACGCGGATGACCTCTTCCGGCGCGCCATGCAGTCCCAGGGCGTCAGCCCGGTCGACTATGGCGGAGACCGGGTAACCACTCCCCGCAAACCCGGTGGGCGCGGACGGTCGCATCGTTCCACCAGGCCCGGTGTAGTCGTCGACACCAACCCCCCGGCGGCGGCGGTCATCGACCAGACGGATTCCGGGGACACCATTCGTTTCGTCCGAGCAGGAGTCGCCCGCGCCCGTTACAAGGCGCTGTTCCGTGGAAAGGTCCCGATCGAGGACAGGATCGACCTCCACGGCCTGCGTGCCCACGAGGTGGAACCGTTGCTGGACCGATTCCTCGCGGAGTCCATTGGCGAAGGCATCGAAGCGTTCCTCCTTATCCACGGTAAGGGCCATCGCTCCCCGGTACGTGGTGGCGTGATTCCGCCCATAGCGATCCACTGGTTACGCAGGCAGGCCGCGGTCATGGCGTTCTGCGAGGCCCTGCCCGCCGACGGCGGGCGCGGCGCGCTGTACGTCCTGCTGGGCCGACCCGGGACGCGCCGGCGGGAACCCGACGAGACATGAAAAAGGCAGCCCGAAGGCTGCCCCTGGTTTCCAGCAAAGCGTCGCTTCGGCTAGAGCGACAGCACCCACTCCACGAGGGTCTTCGCCTCCTCCTCTGTCACCAGCGGATTGGGTGGCATCGGGATCTGGCCCCAGACCCCTACCCCGCCGTCCTTGACCTTGCCCGCCAGGGTGTCCACCGCGGCGGCATCCCCCTGGTACTTGGCGGCGATCTCCTTGAACGATGGCCCCACCACCTTGGCCTCCACCTGGTGGCAGGCGAGACAGTTCTTGCTCCGCGCCAGTTCCTCGCTGGCGCCGGACAGCGCCGGCATCGCCAACGCGGAAGCCAGCATTGTGATCTGAAAAATATGTTTGCGTTTCATAGAGATATCCTGAGTTTTCGAGAGGTTGCGTGAATGGAACTGGTAGTCCGGCGGTTCACTGGGCGGCAAATACCAGGCCCCATCCGTCCACGATGTCCCCGAGGACCAATAATGCGATTTCAGGGCACCCTATTGCAACACCCGGAGAGGAATTATGTGCATTCCGGCAATCGCGAGGTATTCCGCAAGGGGCATGGAAGCCCTGGCGCGGCATTGCCATCAACGCCACCAGGTGGGTGTTTTCTACTCCTTGCACCCATGGGGACAGTCGAACAGGCATTCGCCGACTTCGCGGCCACTTCCCGAATGCTTCACGTAGCAGCGCTTGTGGGTCTTGCAGTTGCAGAACTGCTGCAGCTCCCATCCGTCGCTTGAAGAGTAACGGCTATGTGAATCGTCTCCCCGACTGCGATGGTGGTCATCGTCACCGCTGCGGACGATTTTCAATGACGAGACCTTGTGATCGAGGCCGTGACCGATATGGTCTTCGTCATGGTACACCCGCAGTGACGGGCCCTGGAAATCGAAATCCTCGTAGAGAATGACCTCCAGGCCCCGTTCGACCTCGATGGAGGCAATGTCATCGTTCCAGCCTTCAT
Source organism: Gammaproteobacteria bacterium (assembly GCA_030432755.1). Taxonomy (GTDB): domain Bacteria; phylum Pseudomonadota; class Gammaproteobacteria; order Arenicellales; family Poriferihabitantaceae; genus VYFG01. Next base: position 151,883 of record JAUILZ010000003.1, read on the forward strand.
CATCGAGGTACCTGATGCTTTCGGAGGTGCAGAACCGGTCTCCCCGCCAGTTGCGTTCGTCATAGACGCAGACTTCATCACGTGCCAACGCGGGGTTCCATATCGATCCCAGAAGGACGATGGCGCCGAGGGCAAGGAGATTGGGCAGGGATTTTGAGGCGAAATTCATTAGGTTTGTCTCCATGGTTATTGTTGATGGACGGTAACAGAATCATATACTGGCACCTGCACACCAGCCAAACTCCAGCGCAATGCCTGGACCTGCCTCCACGTTTACATTGTCTGTGACATCCGTTGGCGCATGGCGCGTGACTCGCGCGAGTTGAACCGGATTCACGCTGGAAACGGCGGAGAATTAAGGGCCTCCTGGCTCCGAATCCCCTGAAACTGGTCGCTACCAGGCAGATTTTGGCCGCTGCTGGTCCATTTTTGGTTGTCTTCTCACGTGGATCGCCACTAGAATATCCGGGCTTTTTCAGCTTGCGGGCTTACCATCGGCCCGCGCAATCTGCACCGGTATCGAACGATGCCGAGAATGATTTGGAGGAAGAATGATGAATAAGGAACGGATGTCACGATGGTTGTCGGGCGTGACTTTTTCCATGGCCTGCCTGCCCCTGTCCGCGGCCACGCTGACAGTGGATTCCGACGGCGGCACCTACACCACCATCCAGTCGGCCGTCGACGCGGCAGTGGCGGGCGATATCATCAGGATAAAGCCCCATCACGACTCCAGGGGTTACCGGGAAAACGTCGTCATCGATACCCCGGACCTGACCCTGCGGGGCAGCGGGTCGGCTTCCGCCAGCACCTATGGTCAGCGATGCCCGAAGGTGGTCCTCGACGGCTGCGAAACTCCTGCCGCCTCGACAGAATGCAATGATACGGTGATACAGATCAATGTGCCGGACGTGCGCATCCAGTCCCTGACGATCCGTCATGGCCGACTTGACCTCGATACCGCGCATCGAACACTGATCGAGAAGATCTGCGTCATCGATCCGATTAATAGCAACACCGTTCGTACCGAGATTGACACCGATACAGATATTGACATCGACTCCCACGACGTCATCGTCAGGAAGTCCGTGTTTCAGGGAGGAAGCTCCGACTCCATAGACCTGGCCGGCGACAATATCCAGGTATTGAACAACCGGCTGCTCGTCGTCGACGATGGCATAGAAATCAGCGGAGACAATTTCCTGGTCAAGGGAAACCGGATGGTCGCCTGCAACGATGCCTGCATCGAAGTCGACGGAAACAACGGCCGGGTCGAAAGGAACATCCTGGATGGCGGCGATGATGGTATCGAGTATGACGGCGATCAGCCCACCATCATACTCAACCGTATCGACAACATGTCCGACGACGCGATCCGCGTGGATTGCGAGGGCGGCTGTACAGGTGGCACGATCGCCAGGAACCGGATAACGGGTTCAGTCGATGAAGAGGACGGAATACGGGTTACTAGTGAAAATAATACTGTCGTCAATTTCCTGATCGAGCGCAACGTCATATATAACTCGGCCGGGAGTGCTATTGATTTTTTTGGGAACGACAGCACCATCCAGAACAACAGGATCTCCCGCGCCGGGACCGAGTCCGGAAATGTGGATAGCTGCCTGCGGATCGAGGGCGATGGAAACACCGTCCAGAACAATCGCCTCAATTTCTGCAGCTTCCAGGGCATTCGTCATTTCGACGGCAGCACCAATCAATTCCTGAAGAACCGGATCATCGGCTCCGGCCGCGCGGGCATCCAGGTCCAGGGTGGTAGCGACAACCTCGTCGCGGGCAACATCATTGTCCGCAGTCACGGTGAGGGAATCGCCAATACGGGCGGCACCGATACCGACATAGAAAACAACCTGATCGTCAAGAGCCGTACCGATATCTGCAACGATGCCAGCGTCGACGTGTTTGACGGCAACATCTTTGCCACAGGCGGGGATGCCGAACCCTGCGTGGTAGATGAATGATATGGAACCAGGCATAGGCAGGAGGAACGAATCATGAGAATCAGAACCAGATCACTGTATGTCCTGGGCATGGCGCTGACGGTATTTTGCCTGCCGCTGTCCGCGGTCACGCTGACAGTGGATTCGGATGGCGGTACCTACACCACCATCCAGTCGGCCGTCGACGCCGCGGTCGCGGGCGATATCATCAACATCAAGCCGCATCACGAGCCCAAGGGCTACCGCGAAAACGTCGTCATCGATACGCCGGGCCTGACCCTCCGAGGCAGCGGTTCCGCCGGCGCCAGCCAGTCCGGCCAGCGCTGCCCCAGGGTGATCCTGGATGGCTGTGAAACCCCCAGCGCGCCGTCCGCCTGCGAGGCCACGGTGCTCCAGGTCAACGAGCCGGACGTGCGGATACAATCCCTGACCCTGCGCCACGGCGGGCTGGAGATCGATGCCGCGGACCGCACCCTCATCGAAAAAATCTGCGTGATCGATGGAAGGAATGACGCCATCAGCACCATCAATGAAGTTTCCAATGACGTCATCGTCAGAAGGTCCGTGTTCCAGGGGGGGAGCGCCACATCCATCCTGATTGACGGCGACAACGCGCAAGTACTGAGCAACAAACTGTATCTCGCCGACGATGGCGCCCGGGTCAACGGCAACGGCGCACTTGTCAAGAGCAACCGCTTCAGCAGTTGCAATGACACCTGCATTCAAATCAATGGAGACGGCGGGCAGGTGGAAAGGAATATCATCGATGGCGGAGACGATGGCATCGACTACAATGGCGATCAGCCGATGATCATCAACAACCGCATATCCGGCATGTACGATGACCCCATCAACGTGCGTTGTATCGGTTGTACCGGCGGCACCATATCGAGAAACAGGATCGACGGCCCGGCTGATGACGATGAAGGAATCCAGATTTTCGAGGCTCTCAATATCCTCATCGAACGCAACACGATCACGAATATCGATCAGACTGCAATCGATCTTGAAGGCGACAGCAACACCATCCGGAACAACCGGATTGCCCGGGCTGGAACAGAAAGCTATCTAAACGAGAGCTGTATTGAGGTTGAAGGCAGCTTAAACGTCATCGAAAACAACCGGATCAGTTTTTGCACTTTCCAGGGTATTCGCCAGCAATTAGGTGACGGTAACGTCTACACCAACAACCGGATCACCGGCACCGGCCGCGCGGGCATCGAGATCGAGGACGGTACCGACACTCTGATCGCGAACAACACCATCACCGGTAGCCAGGGCGAGGGAATCGCCAACAACGGCGGCACGAACACCGACATCGAGAATAACAAGATCAAGGGTAGCCGCACCGATATCTGCAATGACATCATCAACGCCAGCGTGGACAGTTTCTTCGGCAATACCTTCACCACCGGCGACGATACCACCAATTGCGTGGTGGATATTTTCGATCCCTGACGGGGATCGAGTCAGGCCCCCGCTGCCCCCCTACCCCTATTGTCGTTCGCGCGCCGAGGCGAGGCTGCGGTGGCACGAACTCGTCGTGCCGGAGACGGGCCACCGCAAACCCTGAAGAAGCAGGAACACGCTTGCCAAGCGGCAAATTACGCCGCCTGACGCAACCGGGTACTAGGGTTTCTTCGGGGTCTCGTACTTGACCTCTTTCTGAAACGACACCCACTCCGTTTCGTATCCCACGAAACCCTTTTCGTTGGGCTTCATCTGGCGGGTCGTGACGTACTCGGTCTTGCCTTCCGGCACGATGGGTCTTTCTTTCTTTGGTTCGCTCATGGATCTTCTCTCAAGCTGGTTAACAAAAGGATACAGTCATACCTGTAGTGCGGCAACAAGCGTCTCGGCCTGCTCCGCCCGCTCCAGCGCCCTGCTCCGGTAGTTCGCGTAATCGGTGCCATTGAACAGGTCGTAAATGGCTCTGAATTCCGCGATCGCTGACTCGGCCATGTCCAGGTGATCGGATTCTCCCGCGAGAGCGCACATCGCGGAGGCGCGGTTGGCGGACACCATGGCCCGGACCAGGGGCAGGGAATCATCGGCCAAAAACTTCAGCACCTCGTCATAGAGCGGGAGCGAGGCTTCCAGCGAGCCGATATCCTCCTCGTGTTTGCCCAGCGCCTGCAACGTCGCGGCCAGGTTGTTCCGGCTAATGACCCAGCCATGCGGGTTGGTGTCGACGTCCCGCTCGGCCAGGGCATTGCGCAGCGCCACCATGGCCTGCTCCAGCGTGCGCGCCCCGCGGCGATGGACGCCGAGCTGATACAGGACCGTGCCGATGCGGCACATTGCTGCCGCCCATTCGCCGGCCTCCGGTTCCCGCGGAATGTCGTTCACGGCCTGCTTGAACAGGGCCAGGGCCTGCTTCAGCAGGGCCGTGTCGTCCTCGAGTTCGCCGATCGCCTGCAGCACGACGCCGGTATTGAACGTGGATCGCGCCCATTCCAGTGGCATCTCTTCCCGGGTGCGGATCTCCAGTGCCTGCTCGTAGGACAGAACAGACTGCTCCAGGAAATGCACGCTGCCGCTGCGCTGGCCGATGAGTCCCATCACGTCGCCGATATGGTGGTGGATGGCGGAGAGCCCCACCGGGTCTTCCTCCCGGTCCGTCATCATCTGCATGCCCTGGAGCAGTTCGATGGACTGCTGGAACACGTGGGCGCCGCCGAGGCGAAGCTCACGGGTATCCGCAGCGTCCTGCAGGGTGTCCTGTGCATTCGCCCATTCGATCAGGGTCGGCTTGTTGGGCGCGAGCTCAAACACCGTGTTCTCGAACCGCTCGATGGCCTGCCCCAGCGCGCCGCGTACCGGCGACTCGGGATCGATGATCGAAAGCAGGCCGCGGCCGTTGTCCTGGTAACGCCACTGGAACGAGATCCCGAGGCCCGGGGCCAGCAGTGTTTCCGCGTAGAGGCTGTCAACCAACGGGTTTGACTTTCCGCCCGGAGCCGACGATCTCGCCGATATCGGGGTCGGCGCCGACCGGGCCGCCCAGTTCGATTTCCTCCGGCGTCGCGTCACGCACGCTGACGATGTCCAGCTTGAACACCACCTCGCGGCCGCAGAGCGGGTTGTTGCCGTCGATGGTGACCGTTTTCTCGTCGACCCGGGTCACGAGGAAGGTCCGGGTCTTGCCCTGATCGTTCTCCATCAGGATGGACGTGCCGACCTGTCGGTATTCCTCGGGCACGTTGTCGATGTGATCGGTGACGACGAGCGATTCGTCCCGCGGGCCGAACAGCTTGTTGCAGTCGATGGGCACCTCGATCACGTCGCCGGGCAGCTTGCCCTCGATCTCCTGCATCACCTGGGGCGCGAGGATCTCGTTGACGCCGTGGACGTAGCCAATGGGAAACTCCACCTCGGTCAGCACGCTCCGTGTCTTGACGTCGATGACCCGGTACTTCAGCTCGACAAGCTTGCCGTCGCCGACGGGTTCTTCCATCCTGATTTCGCTCATGGTTGCAGCTTTAGAAGATGGAAGCGCCGAATATCTTGATCTCGTCGTCCTTGTCGTATCCGAGCACCAGGCGGCCAAGCCACTCCCCTGACTTCTTCGTGCTGCGCATGCGATAGAGGACGGTAACGTGCTGTCCCCGGCGGATAAGGCCCAGGAAGTCGTACTTCGGGTCGAGGCTGCGGGTCAGTTCGCTCTTGGCGAACTGCTTGCCGACTTCAACTTCATTGAGACCGAACAGCAGGTCATAGGAAAAGTTGCGGATGAACTTCCCATATTCTCCCTCGTTGGAATAGCGGACCAGGTCATCCCACATCGGGTTCGCCGCGGCGAGGATATCGTCGTCGGACAGGTCGATAATATTCATCTGGCGTGGAACGGGGGCCGCCGCCCTGCAGCCCCCTGAAGATCAGGCAGCGTCGGCCTTGTCCTTTTCGACGTCCGCCAGGTGGTAGCAGGGCGCCTTTTCCATCGTGTACTCGCCGGTTTCGGGGTCACGCCGGGAGACGGTCAGCACGTGCCAGTTCTCGTCGTCCACCTTCATGAAGTCGCCACGGTAGTAGTAGCCCGGCCAGCGGGTCTCCTCGCGGAACAGCGTGTGCTGGACCACCGCCTCTGACGCCAGGTGTCGATGCTTGATCTCCCAGGCGCGCAGGAGTTCGTGGATGTCCTCCGCCGCGACCTTCTCGAGGTCTTCCTCCAGCAGCTTGAGCTTCTTCAGGCCGATGTTGAGCAGCTTTTCATTGGTCATGTAGCTGACCGTGACACCGCCGGCGTACTCGTCCATCAGCTTCTGCAGCCGGTCGAGGGCCTGGCGCGGATTGATGTAATTGGGGTTGACCGAGCCCGCGGTGATCTCGTTGCGATAGATACGATAGGTCTCCATCGGCTTGTAGATCTCCTCCTTGCGGCGCTGGATCTGCGCGTCGGATACCTTGATGCCCTCCGCCTTGCCGTCGTCGATGTACTTGCAAGCCGCCTTTGCCGCCAGCCGGCCCTCTGTGAACGAACCGGACGAGAACGCGTGCGGGGTGCCGCCAACGGCATCGCCGGCGCCGAACAGGCCTTCGACCGTGGTCATCCGGTTGTATCCCCAGTAGTACTCGGGCGGGGAAAGATCCTCCGGGCCGGAACACCAGGCGCCGCAGCCGGTGGCGTGGGAGCCCATCACGTAGGGCTCGGAGGTGGTCAGTTCCGGGTTCTCGTACTTCGGATCCACGTCCGTGGACGCCCACAGTACCGCCTGGCCCACGGTCATACCGAGGAAGTTATGCCAGCCGATCTCCTCGAGGTGCGGATCCTGGAACGCCTCCATGGTGACCATGTGGATCGGTCCACGGCCCGCGTTCACCTCCTGGATGAACGCGTGGTTGCGCAGGCAGGTGGGAATCGGGCGGTGGGTCAGGTGCGAGGCCTCGGGGTCGAGGTATTCCTTGCCCACGATCTCCTGCAGCGACGGCCACCACTTCGATTCGTATTCCTCGCCGAGACCGTTCTGCGTATAGGTCTTGAGGTGGAGGAAGTATGCGCCCACCGGGCCGTAACCGTCCTTGAAGCGCGCGAGAACGATGCGGTTCTCCATCTGCGTCATCTTCGCGCCGGCGCCGATCAGCAGGCCATAGGCGGAACCGGATGACCAGGGCGCATACCAAACGCGGCCGGCGCCCTCGCCCACCGAGCGCGGCTTGAAGATGTTCGAAGCGCCGCCGGCGGCCACGATCACGGTCTTTGACTTGAAGACGTGGTAATTGCCGGTGCGCACGTTGAACCCGACCGCCCCGGCGACCCGATTCTCCTTCGCCTCGTCCATCAGCAGGTGGGTCACGCAGATGCGGTTGAACACCTGGTCGGCGGATTTCTTCGCGGCGTCCGCGACGATGGGCTTGTAGGACTCGCCGTGGATCATGATCTGCCAGCGGCCCTCACGCAGGTAGGAACCCGTTTTCGGGTTCTTCATCAGCGGCAGGCCCCATTCCTCGAACAGGTGCACGGTGGAGTCGACGTGACGCGCCATGTCGAACAGGAGGTCCTCCCGCACCATCCCCATCAGGTCGATGCGCGCATAGCGCACGTGGTCTTCCGGGTTGTTCTCGTCGAATCGCGTGCCCATGTAGCAGTTGATCGCGTAGAGACCCTGGGCCACGGCGCCGGAGCGATCGATATTCGCCTTCTCGGCGACGACGATCTTCTTGTCCTGGCCCCAGTAGCGCGCCTCGAATGCCGCGCCGGTGCCACCGAGTCCGGCGCCACAGACGAGAACGTCGATATCGTCTTCGATGACTGTCTTGTACTTCATCAGTAATACACGCCTTGCTTCATTTCGAGGCCATTGGATTCGAGGGTGTGAATATCACCGTCGTCGAAACGAATGTACTTGGGCTCGTTGTACAGGAGCTGACTGTCGCGCTGCTCCTGGGTCGGTGGATCGACGTCACGCAGCTTCGGCGTGGCGCTGCCCCAGGGCTTGGTGGTGATCGGCGCGAGCAGGTCCATGTCCTTCTTGCCGTTGCGGAACTTGATGCGCCAGGCGATCACGCCCTTCTCCTCGTCACGTTTCACCCGTACCGAGTGACCGAGCGGGGCGAAATCCGCGTAGCCGCGCACGTCGATCGCCTGGTGCGGGCAGGCCTTGACGCAGGAATAACATTCCCAGCACATATTCGGCTCGATGTTGTAGGCACGACGCGTGGTGGTGTCGATGTGCATGATGTCCGACGGGCAGATATCGACGCAGTGGCCACACCCGTCACAACGAGTCATGTATACGAAAGTTGGCATTATGGATTCTCCAGACCTGTATCAGTCGATTAGTAGTGACGAGGGGGTTCGCTCTTGATACCGAGCCCCATGTTCGGCGGATTGGTACCCATGTATTCCGGGATGTCGGGAAAGCGCGCCTGGACCGCCGGGTCGGACAGGTCGTAGTCTTCCGGCAGGTTCTCCCGCGAGCCATCGGCCATGGCGACCTTCTTCTGGAACGCTGCGGCGGGCTTGAAGAACATGTGCGCGAACTTGGACCAGTAGACGGAGCCGAACAGGACGGTCGTACTCAGGACGAACAGCGCAAACAGTAACCGGGAAAAAGCCACTGCGCCCACCGCCTGGAAGAACGACCACAGGATACCGAAGGTCGCCATCGACAGCAGCCCGAGGATGAAGAGATCACCGCGGCCATTGAACTGGTGCCATTGGACGCCCTCGGCGGCCACGTCGACGCGGATGGAAAACCAGAACCAGTACCCGCCGCCACACAGCATCAGGGCGCCGAGATGCCATAGCAGCGGAACGAGCGCCGGCGACTCGGTATCCGCGCCGGTGTAGCAGAAGATCAGGACCGCGCTCGTAACCACGAAGAGGATGAATCCATACATCGTCAGGAGGTGCGACATCCGTCGGCGCGCATTGCAGAACTCGGAAGAGGTCAGCACCTCGCTCGCCAGCGTATTGATCGCAAGACCCGTTTTTGTCACGGCGCCGACTTTTTTCGTTGCAGACCGTTGCGCCTTTTTCGAATTCTCGAAGAAGTAACGTGCACTCTGCTTGTGCATCATGTCGAGTATGGTGCCGGCGACGACGAGCACGACCATCAGGACGACATAGCCCTGCATCACGCCCGGCGACAGGAATGTCGTGAGTTCGGCGAACGGGTTGGTGGTAAGCATTGCGCGGAATTCTCCAGAGTGACTGACAGCAGGAAAGGAATGCTGTCCAAAGCCCGCTTTTGCAGGACAAAAAGGCCGGATTACCCGATTTCAGGGGCTGGCATTTCGAAGCCGGGAAATGATAAATGCCGCACCCTGGCATGACAAGACAGGGCGATTTATGCGGGCACAAGATATTTGTATGCTCGTTGCCCTGCCTGGAGCGATGTCCGGGATGTCGCGATTTTCCAGGTTTTTACCTCAAAATCAGTAAATTACCTTTCATCACTGCCACCGGCCGCCTATCGCGCCAGGGATCATCGTGCGGGCGCTGTCCCCATTGCCCGGAAGCCAGGTGCTCCAGCCCGGGACAAGTGCTGCGAACGCACGCCAATGGCCGGGCCCGGGCGCACGACCTGTATTTTTCCGGCCCGGCTACCCGGTACCCGGGTCGGGCCAGTCGGCAAATGGAAACGGCCGCTCGTCGCTGGTAAACGCGAGATAGCGGATGATGTCGTAAAGGTATGCCCCGAGACGGCGGGCGAAGGTGTGGACCCGCGCGTTGCGCTCACCGGCAAACAGGACGAACAGGAACTGCACGACCACCACCGCGAACAGCACGATTTCGGCGATGCTGTACAGCAACGCAAACAGGATAATGAACAGGAGACGCGTCCAGATACCGGACTTTCCGGCGTCATCTTCGGTCATGACTTCGTTCCGCTGGTTGGGTGCTGCCACATCATAACAAAACGGCGGATTCGCGCCGGCGACTTTCAATCCGGATATACGTAGCGGAACGTCAGGTTGACACGCGGCGCCACGGGCCGACGGGTGCGTGGTACGGCATGGGTCCAGTGGTGTTGTGTGGAGCCCGCCATCAGGAGCAGGCTGCCATGCGCCAGTTCCAGGGTTATCGGCGATATTTCACGGTTGCGATGGCGCATCCGGAACCGGCGAACGCCGCCGAGGCTGAGCGATGCGATCACGGGATTGACGCCGAGTTCGGACTCGTTGTCCGCATGCCAGCCCATGGCGTCGCTACCATCGCGGTAGTAGTTGAGCAGCGCGCTGTTGAAGGTGGCATCCGCGAATCCCGAAATCCTGTCGCGCAGGTCGGCGAGTTCAGGGAGCCAGTCGCGCGGTCGATTCACGATTCCCGAGTAGCGGTACACCGCGCCCGGATCGCCGTACCAGGCGGCAAGACGAGGGGAAGGAACCTGGCTGCCGAATAGCGTGACCACGGGCTGTTCCCATGGCACCGCGCTGGCGAGACGCTCGAGCAGGACGGTCGCTTCTTCACCCTCGAGAAATCCCTCCACCAGGCGACATTCCCCGTCACGCAGCGGAATTTCCCGGACTACCGCTGTCCCGGACGCCAGCTGGCCTGGCGCCGGACTGACGCTTGTATCGGCCATCAGAGGCCGCGCAGAACTTTTCCCGGATTGAGGATATTGTCGGGGTCCAGGGTACGCTTGATCATGCGCATCGGCTCCACCGCGTCGCCGTGCTCGATCTCGAGAAATTCGATCTTGCCGTAGCCGATGCCGTGCTCACCCGTGCAGGTGCCGTCCATCTCCAGCGCGCGTAGCACCATCCGGTGGTGCAGCGCCTGGGCGCGCTCGACCTCTTGCGGGTCGTCATGGTCGACGAGCAGCAGCAGGTGAAAATTTCCGTCGCCAACATGGCCGACGATGGGCGCCAGCAGGCCACTCTCCTCGATGTCCGCGCGCGTCTGGTTGATGCAGTCGGCGAGGCGCGAGATGGGGACGCAGACATCCGTGGACCAGATCTGCCCCTTGGGATGCAGCAGTTTCCCCGCCCAGGCGACGTCGTGGCGTGCGCGCCAGAGGCGATTGCGTTCCTCGGTGTTGATCGTCCACTGGAATCCGCCGCCACCGTTTTCCGCAGTGATCTCCTGGGCCAGTTCCGCCTGCTCGCGGGCCGAGGCCTCACTTCCATGAAACTCGAGAAACAGGGTGGGCGTCTCAGCGAAGTCCGCTCCCGAGTACATGTTGATGGACTTCATGGTCAGCGCGTCGAGAAGCTCGACCCGCGCCACCGGGATACCGTACTGGATGATGCCAATCACCGAGTCCACCGCACCTTCCAGGGATTCGAAGGTACAGACCGCCGCGGACATGGCCTCGGGTATCGGGTAGACCCGCAGCGTGATCGCGGTGAACACGCCGAGGGTTCCTTCGGAGCCAACCAGCAGACGGGTCAGGTCATAGCCCGCCGCGGACTTGCGCGCGCGCTTGCCGGTGCGGATCAGCCGGCCGTCGGCCATCACCGCCTCGATGTTGATCACGTTGTCGCGCATGGTGCCGTAGCGCACCGCGTTGGTACCGGAGGCGCGGGTCGCGGTCATGCCGCCGATGGTGGCGTTGGCGCCGGGATCGATGGGAAAGAAAAGACCCTGGTCCTTGAGGTGTTCGTTCAACTGGCGGCGGGTAACGCCGGGCTCCACCACCACGTCGAAGTCCGCGGCGTTGACCGCCAGGATGCGGTTCATCTCGCTGAAGTCGATGCTGATGCCGCCGCGCACGGCGCCCACGCTCCCCTCGAGGGAGGTGCCGGCGCCGTGTGGCACGATCGGGGTTCTGGTCCGCGCGCAGATCGCCACGATCTCCCTGACCTCCTCCGCGTTCTTCACCTTGATGACGCCGTGAGGAGGCAGCGAGGGATGGAACGATTCATCCTTGCCCGCCTGCTCGCGGGCACTGCGTCCGGTCTGCAATCGATTGCCGAAGACTTCGCGCAACGCGTCAAGGGCGGCGGAATAGTCCAGGCGTTCGATTTCTTCCGGGGTGGCTGGTATCAGGGACATGAGAGGGCTTCCTCCAGGGCATCGGTGTCGAGGAAATAGTGACAAACCTCCTCGTCGTTGACAACCACCACCGGTACGTGGGCGGTGTAATGCGCGAGCCAGTCTTCACGATCCTCGATATCGTGCACCGAGACCGTGAATGCCGCGTCCGGGGATCGACCTGCACGGAAGGTTTCCAGTTCCGCCAGTAACTGTTCGCAGAGATGACAGCCGTCGCGCACGAACACCGCCACCGGTGGCAGCGGCGGTATTGCTCGTCCCGCCTCAGTCGCCATCGCCGGCCAGTTCGCGGAAAGCCTGCTCGTCCAGCATGGTGACACCGAGCTCCTCGGCCTTTTCCGCCTTGCTGCCCGCATCCGCGCCGACGATCACGTAGTCGGTGTTCTTCGATACGCTGCCGGTAACCTTCGCCCCCAGCGACTGGAGGCGTTTTTTCGCCTCGGCGCGCGCCATGGACAGCGTACCGGTCAGTACCACGGTCTTGCCGGCGAACGGGGAGTCCGCGCGCACCGCCTGGCGTTGCGCGCGCGGCCAGCGCACGCCGCTGTCGCGCAGGCGCTGGATGATTTCGCGGTTGTGATCCTGTTCGAGAAAGGTATGGATGCTTTGCGCGACGATCGGCCCCACGTCCGGCACCTGCTGCAACGTCTCGGCATCCGCCTCGAGAATGGGATCCAGGTCGCCGAAATAGTCCGCCAGGCCCTCCGCCGTGGCCTCCCCGACGAGCGGAATACCCAGTGCATGCAGGAAACGGCCGAGGGTGCTGTCCTTGCTCTTCTCGATGGCGTTCAGCAGGTTCTCCGCGGACTTGTCCGCCATCCGCTCGAGCGCAGCCACCGGCTCCTTTTCCAGGTGGTAGATGTCCGCGACGTTATTGATCAGCTTCGCCGCCAGCAGCTGGTCGACGATCTTTTCGCCGAGGCCCTCGATGTCCATTGCCTTGCGGCTGGCGAAGTGGCGGATCGCCTCGCGACGCTGGGCATCACAAAACAGGCCGCCGCTGCAACGCGCGACGACGCCCTCGCCCTCGTAGACGATGTCGGAATCGCATACCGGACACCGGTCCGGAAACTCGAACGGCTTCGCGTTTTTCGGCCGCTTGTCCATCACCACCGAGAGGATCTCCGGGATGACGTCACCCGCGCGACGCACCACCACCGTATCGCCCGGCCGTGCATCCAGGCGCATGATCTCGTCACGGTTGTGCAGCGTGGCATTCGACACCGTGACGCCGCCGACGAATACCGGCGTCAGGCGCGCCACCGGCGTGATCGCCCCTGTGCGGCCCACCTGGATCTCGATCCGCTCGAGCACAGTCATCTCCTCCTGGGCCGGCAGCTTGTGCGCCAGCGCCCAGCGGGGCGCGCGCGCGGTGTGGCCGAGATAGGTCTGCCAGTCCATGCGCGACACCTTGTACACCACGCCGTCGATATCATAGGGCAGGCTGTCGCGGCGTTCCCGCATCGCGTGGTAGTAGTCGAGGCAGCCCGACACCCCGCGCACCCGCTCCGCCAGGTCGCAGACCGGCAGGCCGAACCCGCGGATCCACTGGAGAATGTCCCAGTGCGTGCCGGGCACGTCGCCGCCCGATACCTCGCCCAGTGCGTAGGCGAACAGGCTGAGGGGGCGGCGCGCGGTGACCAATGGGTCGAGCTGACGGAGACTGCCGGCGGCGGCATTGCGCGGGTTGACGAAGGTCTTGCCGCCAGCGGCCCGCTGGGCGGCGTTCATCTCGAGGAAGTCTTCCTTCGCCATGAACACCTCGCCGCGCACCTCCAGCACCGCGGGGACACCATTGCCGGCGAGCGAGGTTCGTTCCCCGAGCACCTGGCGCATGTTCTGGGTGATGTTCTCGCCCTGGCGTCCGTCACCACGGGTGGCTGCCTGGACCAGCCAACCTGCCTCGTAGCGCAGGCTGACCGCGAGGCCGTCGAGCTTGGGCTCGGCGACGTACTCGACCTCCCCTTTCTCGAGTTCGATGATCTCGCGGATACGCCGGTCGAAGGCTTCCACCTCGGCGTCCTCGAAGGCATTGGCGAGCGAGCGCATCGGCACGGCGTGCACCACCTCGCTGAAGGTTCGCGGCGCCGCGGCGCCCACCTTCCGTGTCGGCGAGTCAGGGCTTGCGAGGGCCGGGTACTTGTCCTCGATTTCCTCCAGTTCGCGTAACAGGCGGTCGTAGGCGACGTCCGGTAGTTCCGGATCATCGAGCACGTAGTAGCGATGGTTGTGATACTCGAGCTGCTCGCGCAGTTCCCGGGCGCGCCGCGCCTTGTCCGCCGGTGGCGTATCGCCGGACCCCGGCCGGGAACGTTGTCCAGCCACGGCGGGGTATCAGAACAGCCGGCTGGCTTCCTCGCTGCCGGGCGTCATGCCATACGATTCCATTTCCCTGGCAACATTTTCGATGGAGCGGCGAATGGCTTCCACGTTTTCCGTGGACAACTCGTCATAGCCGGGAGCGATGGCCTCCCCTTTCACCCTGGAAGCGAATGCCTTGGCGGCGTCCACCATCTCGGAGAACACCGCGCCGGGGGATCGGTTCACCGCCGGGCGTGTGAAGAAGGTCACCCCGCGGGCCGTGGTGCCACGCATGTTGCCGATATCGAACTCGCCGGTCTCCGACATGTTGGCGAGACTATACAGGCAGACCTTCTGCTTGCCGATGGGCTTGTAGCGGGCATAGAAGCGGTTGTCGTCCGGCGTCAGGCCGATCTGGGAAGCACAGCGGTCGATCATCGCGCCCTCGAAGGTCTCGGTTTCCAGCGGCTTGATATTGACCACGAAGATGGAGTCGAACTGACGACGGAAGCGGTCGATGCTCTGGGCCTGCTGGCGCGCGTTCTCGATGGGCGCCATGAAGGAAAACCCGCGCCCCGTGCTTTCCGACAGCTTGACTACCAGTTTGGAGAAACTGGTGAGTTCCGCCTCGGATACCGGTCCATCACGATCCGCGAGTTGCATCGTGATCACCAGGTCGCCGAAGCGCGCCTCTTCCGATTCGTTCTCGAGATCCCGCCAGACACGGTCCGGAAGTCGCAGACCGTACACGCTGTGGGACTTGGTCAGATCCGCCGCGGCCTCGCGGTAGACCGCAAGCACCGAATCCCTGCTGACGTCACGCTCACCGCTCAGCTTGACGTAGTAGTCGATCTGGCTGAGTTTTTCAAAGCCCGGCGCCGGCACCAGCCCGTCGTTGCCATTGCCCCCGGAGGCGCTTGTGGGCTGCATATCATTGGCAGTGGTGTCGGCATCCGGATCGGCGCGCTCGACGATGTCCTCCCCGTCATCTCCATCTTCGTTCGGGATCATGGTATCCAGGAGGTCTGTCTGCCGTCCGCGCTTCGCGGTCACCTTCGCCAGCGGTCCATCCGGCATTTCGTCCTCTGCCATCGTATCGTCCCGTTCACGCTCCGCGCGCACCGCGTCGAGCTTGTGTTGCAACGTGGTGCGAATGCGATCGATGGACTTGAAAGATCCGAGAAAGGCCCCGAGGGACGAACGCTCCTCGCGCGCATCGATATCGCGCTCAGCGACTTCTTCATCCTCGTTCACCCCGTCCTCACGCTCGCCATGGACGGGGCTCTCGCCTGATTCGACATCCGGATCATTGTCGCCGGAATATTCACCGGCGCTATCGACGATCCTGTCAGGTTGTGCCGTATCACACGAAGGTGTCTCGACCGGATCTTCCCAGGGCGGGACATCGGTATCCACCCTGGCCTCCAGCACGGGAATATCATCACCCCCGCCGCCCTCCGGGTACTGGTCGCCGGCACTCTCCCGCTGCTCTCCCATGTCGTCGGCATCGAAACCACCATCTGGCGATTTCGCGGGTTCCATGTCATCGCCGGCAGGCGGAGCGACCCTCCCCTGCACTGGATCGCGTTCGCCGGACTTGTCCGCGTCGAAATCCATTGCGGGGTCGTCATCATTCTGCGGAGCACCCATCCCGAAGCGGGGCTCCGCGAGTTCACCGCGGCCCCGTTGACCCTGCTGGCGACGCTGTTCCCCGGGATTTTCACGCTGCCTTTCCTGCCAGCGGGAATACAGGTAGATGCCACCGACAAGCAGGATGCCGAGTGCGATCAGGGCGATTTGAAGATTCACGTTGGGGCTCTATGCTGTCCTGGTTGCGCCGCTCGCCTGGCGCCCCGCCAATTTATTGGAATATCGCCGGGAACTATATAGTTACTGCGCGGCCATTTCCACAGCCTGCTGAATATCCACGGTTACCAGGCGCGACACCCCGGGCTCCGCCATGGTCACGCCAACCAGTACATCGGCGGCTTCCATTGTAATCTTGTTGTGCGTGATGACCACGATCTGGCTGACGTCACAGAGCTTGCGCAGCGTATTGCAGTAGCGGTCGACGTTGGCGTCGTCGAGCGGCGCGTCCACCTCGTCCAGCATGCAGAATGGCGCCGGGTTGAGGCGGAACAGCGAAAACAGCAACGCCACCGCGGTCAATGCCTTCTCCCCGCCGGAGAGCAGGTGAATGGTGCTGTTGCGCTTGCCAGGCGGGCGCGCCATCACGGTAACGCCCGCGGTCAGCAGGTCGTCGCTGGTGAGTTGCAAGTCCGCCTTGCCACCGCCGAATAGCTGGGGAAAGAAATCGTTGAAACCCGCGTTGAGCCGCTCAAAGGTTTCGCGGAAGCGGCTGCGGGTCTCGCGGTCGATCTTGCGGATCACGCTTTCAAGGGTCTCCAGCGCCTCGGTGAGGTCGGCATGTTGGCGGTCGAGGTATTCCTTGCGCGTGCTTTCCTCCTCGAACTCCTCGATCGCCACCAGGTTCACCGGTCCGATGCGATCGATTTTTCCCTGGATATCGGCCAGGCTGCGTTGCCATTCCGCGCTCTCCGCGCCTTCCGGCAACTCCGCCATGAGCGCTTCGCGATCCAGCTCGAGATCGTCTACCTGCTGCGCCTGGGTGTCGCGCCTCACCATGACCTCCTGGCGGCGCAGGCGTCGGGACTCGAGAGCCTCGCGCGCGGAGGTCACTTTCTCTTCGAACTGCTTGCGACGATCGCCGGCGGCGCCGAGCTGGATATCGATACTTGCCATCTCGTCCCTTGCAGCCTGGAACGCCTGTTCCGCGACCACCCGCTTTTCCAGCAACGCGTCGAGCTCGGTGCGAAGCTGCGTGACCGGGCCGTCGCCCTGTTCGTACTGGGCGCCGATCGAGGCCAGGCGCTGGTCGTCGACGGCGATCTGCTTCTCGATGCGGGCGATCTGTTCGTGCACCGAATCGCGCGCGGATTCGAGACGCTGCTTCTCCAGCAGTTTCTGGTGTCGCTGGTCCCTGATCCCCGCCACCCGTTCGCGGCAGGACTGGATGTCCTCGCGCAGGCCGTCCCGCCGCGCGAGCAGGCTCTCCCGGCGCGACGCGAGATTGTCGGACTGCTCCGTCGCCTCGTCCAGCAGGGCGCGCGCGCCGGTGATCTGTTCGTGGTCGCGCTCGACCTGGGCGTCCAGTTCCGCGAGGTCGCGGCCAAGTTGCTCGCTACGCTGCCCGGCTTCGGCCTGGCGCGCCTCCTCGCGCCCGAGCTGGTTGTGGAGCGCGGTCTTCTCCGAACGCAACCTGTTGAGTTCGGTACGTTCCTTCTGCAATGCGCTTTCGACGTCGGCGCGGGCGGACTCGAGGCGCTGGATCTCCGCCTCCTCCCTGGAAATCTCGATCTCGAACGCCGAAAGGCGGGTATCGAGCTGGTTGATCTCTTCCTCGCGTACCAGCACGCCGGTCTCGAGCTGGCTCTCGCTGGCGAAGCTGATCCAGTTCGCGCCGACGATCACCCCGTCGCGGGTCACCACGCAGTCCCTGCCGTAGAGAGTGTCCTGCATCGCCATGGCCTGGGCCAGGTCATCGGCAACATAGACATCCGCCAGCAGGGCTTCCAGGTTGACTCCCTCGGCATCGATCTTGTCGAGCAGCCGGGGATACTGCTGGTGCGGGGGCAATGTCTTCACCCGCTTCTCCAGCAGCATGCCGAGCGCACCGCCAGGCTGCTCCTCGATCGATGGAACCGCGGCGGAGCGCACGCAGACCGCGCCCAGAAAACCATTCAGCAGCCTGTCGGCCGCGCGCTGCCAGCCCTCCGCCACGCGCAACCTGCGCGCGAGCCGCGGCGCGTCGGAGAGAAAGCGCTGCTCGAGCCACTGTCCGAGCTGTGCGTCGTCCCCGCCCAGGGCCGCGGTCTGGATCTCACGCAGGGAACCGAGCCGTGACGCCGCCTCCTGCTGGCGCACGCGCAGGTCGGCGAGCTTGTCGCGCCGACCCGAAAGGTCCTCGCGGATCGACTGTAACTGCTGCTCGAGTTGCTGGAAGGCCTGTTCCCTGGTCTCGTTCACCTCGTCGTGGGACCGCACCCGTTCACGCAACGCGCTGATATCCGATCCCGCGACATGACGCTCCAGGTTGTCCAGTTCCGCGCGCAAACGGTCACGGCGCGCGCTCGCCTGGGCCAGGTGCTGCTCAAGCTGACCGATGCGGGAACGCTGCACCTCCTGCTGGCGCACCGGCTGCTGCGCTTCCTGGTTAAAAGCGTCCCAGGACTGCTGCCAGCCGGACATCACCTCCTCGGCAGCGCCCTGGGCCTGTTCCGCCGCCTCGACCTCCGTCGAGAGTGAAGCGAGCCGGGGCTCCAGTTCTTCGAGGGCGGTTTCTATCGATTTCAGCCGGTCGCCGGCGGCGACACGTTCGCGTTCGCGCTCCGACCTTCCCTGGCGCAACCGTTCGATCTCCTCGCCCTGGCGCTGGCGGGACTCCACCAGGTGCTCGATGCGCTGCTCCGCTCCCTGGATTTCAGACCCGAGGGCGTAGTAATCCTGCTGGGTCTGCTGATTGGCCTCACGCCGGTCGGCCTGGTGACTGCGCAGGCGCTCGAGCTCGGCCTCGGCGGCGCGCTGCTCGGCAACCGCCGCTTCGAGGGCATTCTCCGCCTCCGCGCAATGCCTGTCCTGGGCCGACATCTCTCCGTCCAGCGCATCCAGCTTCATGATCTGCAACTGGCCGTTGACCTGGCGTTCCTCCTCCTTCAATACCTTGTAACGACGCGCCGCAGAGGACTGGCGCTGGAGACGGCGGAGCTGCTTGTCGAGTTCGTTGCGGATATCTTCCACCCGCTCCAGGTTTTCCCGCGTGTGGCGGATACGAATCTCGGTCTCGCGGCGGCGGTCCTTGTAGCGCGAGGTGCCCGCGGCCTCCTCGACGAATGCGCGCAGTTCCTCGGGACGCGCCTCGATAATACGGCTGACCATGCCCTGCTCAATGATGGAATACGAGCGCGCGCCCAGCCCGGTGCCGCGAAACAGGTCAAGAACGTCCTTGCGGCGTGACTTGATGTTGTTCAGGTAATAGGTTGATTCGCCGTCCCGGCTGAGGGTGCGCTTGACCGAAATCTCGCCGAAGCGGGAGAAGTTGCCACCGGCCTTGCCATCGGTATTGTCGAAGATCAGCTCCACCGACGCCTTGCCCACCGGCTTGCGCGACGCGGAGCCATTGAAGATCACGTCCGCCATGTTGTCGCCGCGCAGCACCTTCGCCGAGCCCTCTCCCATGACCCAGCGCACCGCGTCGATGACATTGGATTTTCCGCAGCCGTTGGGCCCGACGACGCCCACCAGGTCGCCGGGCAGGCGGATATCCGTTGGATCGACGAAGGACTTGAACCCGGAGACCGTCAGTTTTTTCAGCCGCATTCGGTTTTCTTAATTCCCAATCAAGTGGTTAGCCGTGATTGCTCTACTAACATATTGAAATCACAGCGAAGATCCGCCAGTTCGCGCGGCAGATTATACCCGCTTGACGGCGCGTACCGGCACGCCGCGACAGGAAAATTCATCACGCTTTAATCTTCCGCTGTCAGGTTGCGGCCTGACCCTGTCACGATGCCTTCCTGCAGCGCCGGCTCACGCCGAACCCTCCCGCCTTGATCCCGTCCAAATGGCTGATGCTGCCCGCGGGGGGCCTGCTGGTCCTCGCCGGCGTGGTGCTGTTCTGGTCGCCGCTTCCCATCGGCGTACCGCTGGTGATGCTGGGCCTGCCGCTGCTGCTCAGGCATTCAGCCGTCGCGCGGCGGGCCACCGCGCGGCTGTTCCGTCGCTACCCGGCATTGCGGAGACTTCTCCCGCGACGCCGGCGCCGCGCGCACCCGGGCTCACGCGAACCTCGCTGATACCGAGCCGAAATCGGCGCGCTGCGGCGCCTACAGGTAGCGCAGAAAGAGATACAGGATCAGACCGATACATACCAGGATCGCCGGCAAGGCCAACCGGCCGACCGTGCGGAATCGGTCCACCGCCTCGCGCTGGAGCCGGATCGATTCGCTGACCTGGCTGGCGCTGCGCTCGAGCTGGCTGCGCGCGATCTCGAGCTGCTCCGCCTGGCGGTCGAGGGCTTCGCGCTGGTTGTCGCGGATCTCGCGCAGCAGCGCGATCACCTCTTCGCGCTCACTCACGCACCCGCCTGACCGGTCCTGCGACTGCGCAACCTAGTTGCCGTAGACGCGCTCGCGCGCCTCGCGGAACTCGTTCAGGATCGAGATGTATTTCTCGGAGAGTTTTTCCCGCTCCGAGAGGTTGTGGCGAATGACGCGGTTATAGGACTTGACCGCTTCCTCGCGTTCCTCGAGCTGACGCTCGACCTTCTTGGTCTTTTTCTGCTGGTTCAGTTTCTCGATGTCCTTGAGCGTGCCGTCCTTGATCTGGCGGGTGATGTCGATGTTGTTGTCGATCGAGGCGAGCTTGCGGTCGCGGGTGGAGATGATGGTTTCCTCGGAGCCGTAGATGCGCAGGATCTCCAGGTCGCGCTGGCGCTGCTCCTCGGTGAATTCCTGCTGGATCTGGATCGCCTCCTCCATGCGCGCCTGGCGCTCGAGCTCATCCTGGCTCGGCGGCGGTAATTCCCGGCTGACGACCACGCCGCTCTCGTGCAGCTGGTCCACCGCGGATTCACCGCAGGCCTCGTCGGCGAAGTTGCCGTAGTGCCAGTTGCCCCCTGCGTCCTGGCACTTCTTGATCTGTTGCGCCTGGGCGGCGCCGCCGTTCATCAACATCGGAACGGCCACGACTACGGCAACGGCGATTGCCGCCGCGTTGCTGATTCTCCTGGTCATTTTGTACCCCCGTACAACCTGGGATCGTGAAGCCGCATTATAGCGACAACGGCGCCGGCTCCGCCATCACGCCGCCCGCGGCCGACGAAGAATCAGCCACAGGCCCAGCAGGATCATGGGCAGGCTGAGCACCTGGCCCATGCTCATCCAGTTCAGCGCCACCGGGCCAAGATGGGCGTCCGGTTCACGCACGAATTCCACCAGGAAGCGGAACACGCCGTAGCCCACGAGAAACAACCCCGCAACCTGTCCGTCGCGCCGCGGCCGCGAGGCGTACCACCACAGGATAACGAACAGCACCACGCCCTCCAGTCCCGCCTCGTAAAGCTGGGACGGGTGGCGCGGCGCATCCGGCATGACGGGAAACAGCACGCCCCAGGGCAGGTCCGTGGTTCGCCCCCAGAGTTCCTGGTTGACGAAGTTGCCGATGCGACCGAAGAGCAGCGCTGGCGGCACCAGCGGCGCCACGAAGTCCGATACCGCGAACAGCGAGCGCCCGGTCTTGCGGCCGTACTGCCACATGCCCGCGATCACCCCGATGAGTCCGCCGTGAAACGACATGCCGCCGTCCCAGATGGCGGCGATATCGAGTGGATTCTGCAGGTAGAAACCCGGGTTGTAGAAAAGCACGTAGCCCAGGCGTCCGCCGAGAATCACCCCCATGGCGATATAAAACAGGAGATCCGTGATCTCCTCCACTTTCCAGCCGGATTCCGGCCGCGCGGCGCGCCACCGCCCGAGAAGCACACCGGCGGTAAAGCCCGCGAGATACATCAGGCCGTACCAGTGAATGGATAACGGGCCGACGGAGACGGCAACGGGGTCGAACCCGGGATGGGTGATCAAGGTCTGGCTTTCCGGTAGGATCGAATGGGTATCGCGCCGCCTCGGCGGGCGGGCGGATTATAGGCGCAATCGCGCGCGGCGCCCAACGGACCTGATCGGGGGAGAAAAATTACTCCCTGTTATCAATGTCTTGCCGGCCTGTTCTTCCGTACCCTGTCACCTACGAATTCCCCCACGCTTACACGCGAACCTTATGTCCAATCGCCTTACCGACGCCAACAGCCCATACCTTCTCCAGCACGCGGACAATCCCGTTGACTGGTATCCCTGGGGACCGGAGGCGCTGGCGCTGGCGGAACGACTCGACCGTCCCATCCTGCTGTCCATCGGCTACGCCGCGTGTCACTGGTGCCACGTGATGGCCCACGAATCCTTTGAGAACGAGGCCATCGCGGAGACCATGAACAGGCTGTTCGTCTGCGTCAAGGTGGATCGCGAGGAGAGACCCGACCTGGACAGGATCTACCAGACCGCCCACCAGGTGCTCACCAACCGACCCGGCGGCTGGCCGTTGACGGTGGCGCTGACGCCGGGCGGTCATGCGCCCATTTTCGCCGGCACCTATTTTCCGCCGGAACCACGCCACGGCATGCCGGGATTCGCCGAATTGCTGGAGCGCATCGCCGCGCATTACCGCGACAACCACGGGTCGATGGCGGATCACGAGGCGGCTTTCCGGCGCGCGCTCGGCAACCTCAACCCGGTCGCCGGGGCCGCCAGTTCGGTGGACGCGGACGCCGCCCTGCGCGCCGCCCTCGAGACCCTGAAACAGCAGTTCGATCCGGCTCACGGCGGATTCGGTGACGCACCGAAGTTTCCCCATCCCACCCAGCTCGAGCTCCTGCTGCACCTTGGCGCGGGTGAAGGCGAGCGCGCGGACCTTGCGCGCGCGATGCTGGTGAAAACACTCCAACGCATGCATCGCGGTGGCCTGTTCGATCAATTGACCGGCGGATTCTTCCGCTACTCCGTGGACCGCGCCTGGCGGATTCCGCACTTCGAGAAAATGCTCTACGACAATGCCCAGCTGCTCGGTCTCTACGCCGATGCGGGAAAGCTCACGGGGAACCCGGAGTTCGAACGCGCCGCCGGCTGGACCGCGGACTGGGTGATGTCCGACATGCAGCAGGATCACGGCGGCTACGCCGCTACCCTGGACGCCGATTCCGAGGGCCACGAGGGGCGCTACTACGTCTGGAGCGAGACCGACCTGCGCGCGGTTCTCAGCGCGCCGGAATACGAGGCGCTGGAGGCGCATTTCGGCCTCTACGGAGAGCCCAATTTCGAGGGATACTGGCATTTCAACATCGCCGAGGTGGAAACGGCGGAAGACGTTGAAATCGACCAGGCGGCGCGCGCCCGGGATCTCGCCGCGGCGCTGGCGAAGCTGCGCACCCTCCGCGCGGAACGCGTCCCGCCCGCGCTCGATGACAAGATACTCACCGCGTGGAACGGCCTGATGATCCGCGGCATGGCACGAGCAGGCCGGCAGATGGGCAATCCCGCGTTACTGGAATCAGCGCGGCGCGCGGCGGATTTCGTCCATGCCCACCTGTTCGTCGACGGCCGGCTCCGGGTGAGCTTTCGCGACGGGCGCAGTTCGCTGGCGGGCTATCTCGACGACTACGCCTTCCTCGCCGAGGGTCTGCTGGAACTGCTGCAGGCGGGCTGGCGGGCGCGCGACTTCCAGTTGTTGAGCGCCTGCTGCGATGCCCTGCTGACGCATTTCGAGGACAACGAAAACGGCGGCTTCTTCCTTACCGCCCACGACCACGAGGCGCTGCTCTATCGCCCCAAGACCGGCGCGGACGACGCGATTCCCGCCGCCAACGCCGCTGCCGTGCGGGTGCTGCATCGGCTCGGTATGCTGCTTGGGGAGTCGCGCTACATTACCGCCGCCGAACGTACCGTGGCACTGTTCTCCGCCGATCTCGCGCGCAACCCGTCAGTGTTTGCGGCCCTGCTGCTGGCTGCGGCGGAAAGCACGCAGGACAGCGTTCACGTCGTCCTGCGCGGCTCCCGCGAATCACTGGCGGACTGGGGAGCGCAGATCCAGAAGGCGCGCCTTTCCACCTGCCAGGTGTTTCCGATACCGCGGGATGCCGGTGACCTGCCCCCGGCGCTGGCGGCCAGGGCGGCCGTGGCAGGATCCACCGTGGGCTATGTCTGCCGAGGATTCCAGTGTTCCCCACCGGTGGCCACGATCGAGGAATTGCTGGCCCTGCTGACACAGCCAGCGCAATCGTCGTAAGTAACTGGACCGGACGAGCTGTTTTCTCAGGAGCGCCGCACCAGGATATCCCGCACCACGTGTCCCCGACGCAGCCCGCGGCGCTCGAAGCGGGTTTCCGGCCGCCATTCCGGCCTGGGCGCGTAGCCGTCCGTTCCCCCGGCGTTGACGAAAGCGGAGCAATTCTCCAGCACCGCCAGCCCCTGTTCGGCATAGTCTTCCCAGTCGGTGGCGAAATGGAATATACCTTCCCCCGGTTCCAGCCTGGACGCCGCGAGATCCGCGAACGCGGGATTCAGGATGCGCCGCTTGTGGTGACGTTTCTTCGGCCAGGGATCAGGAAAGAAAAGATGTATCCGCCGCAGGCTGTCCGGCGGAATGTTGTGCGCGAGTATCCGCACCGCATCCTCCTGCATGACACGCACGTTGTCGATCCCGTCACGATCCAGCCTGAGCAGCAGGTTGCCCACGCCCGGGCGATGCACCTCGATGCCGAGGAAGTTCCATTCCGGACGGGCCGCCGCCAGGGCGCGCAGGGCGCCGCCGTCGCCGAAGCCGATCTCGAGCACGCTGGGTGCCTCGCGGCCGAACAACGCTGCGAGGTCGAGGGGCCGGTCTCCGGCCTCCACGCCGTAAGTCGTCCACAACGTTTCCAGCGCCCGTTCCTGCCCTTTCGTCATGCGACCCTCGCGGATCACGTAGCTGCGAACCGGGCGACGGGAAGTGGGTGCTGACATCGGGGAGCGGGTAAGGCGAAGGGAGTTGTGCGTTGCGCCAGCCTTCCCTGGCCCGGGCCGGAAAAAGCGGGACGCTATAATGACGATTATATTTCATCCGGCGACTCAGCCATGAACCAGGGACGCCCCGTATACCTCGTCGACGGCAGCCGCACGCCCTTCCTGCGCGCGCTCGAGCCCGGCCCTTTCTCGGCCGCGGATCTCGCATTGCAGGCGGGACGCCCCTTGCTCGGACGCCAGCCATTCGCACCCGACGCGCTCGACGAGGTCATCCTCGGCTGCGTCGGCCCGGATGCCGACGAGGCCAATATCGCGCGCGTGGTTTCGCTGCGCCTCGGTTGCGGTGACGGCGTGCCGGCGTGGACCGTGGCGCGAAATTGCGCGAGCGGCATGCAGGCGCTGGACAGCGCGGCGTTTCATATTGCACACGGCCGCGCGGACCTGGTGCTCGCCGGCGGCACCGAGGCCATGAGCCGCGCGCCGGTGCTGTTCCGGCGCGACTTCGTCACCTGGCTGAGCCGCTGGTCTCGGGCGCGTTCGCTGACAGACAAGCTCAAGACCCTGGGCATGCTGCGCCCCGCCGCGCTGAAGCCGGAGATCGGCCTCCTCAAGGGGCTGCGCGATCCGGTGGTGGGGCTTTCCATGGGTCAGACCGCGGAAAAGATCGCCTGGCGATTCGGCATCACCCGCGAGCAGATGGACCGCTACGCCATTCGCAGTCATGATCGACTGGCGGCTGCCACCGATGGCGGCCATTTCGCCGGCGAACTCGTCCCGCTCTTCGACTACGACGGCAAGACCTGGGCGGAAGACAACGGCCTCCGGCGAGGCTCCACCCTCGACAAGCTGGCGCGCCTGAAGCCCGTGTTCGATCGTCCCGCCGGCAAGGTCACCGCCGGCAACAGCGCCCAGGTCACCGACGGCGCGGCGTGGATGCTGCTAGCAAGCGAGGCGGCGCTGGAGCGCCATGGACTCACGCCCCGGGGACGGTTGCTGGACACGCAGTGGGCAGGCGTCGACCCCACGCAGATGGGTCTCGGGCCGGTACATGCCTCGACCCCCATTCTCGAGCGAAATGGCCTCACGCTCGACGATGTCGACTACTGGGAGATCAACGAGGCCTTTGCCGGACAGGTCCTGGCCTGCCTCGCCGCCTGGGAAGACGAAGATTACTGCCGCAACGAACTCGGCCTGCCCGCGGCGCTCGGCACGCTGGACCAGCAGCGCCTCAACCTCGACGGCGGCGGCATCAGCATGGGTCACCCCGTGGGCGCCAGCGGCGCGCGCATCGTGCTCCATGCGCTCGCCGTTCTGGAACGCGAACGGAAGGACCGGGCCATCGCGACGCTCTGCATCGGTGGTGGCCAGGGCGGCGCGATGCTGATCCGGCGCGAGCCTGGCAATTCGGCGCTGAAGCCCGGGGAGGCCGCGGCATGAAGCACTGGCGCATCGAACACGACGACGGGCTTTGCCTGCTGACCATCGACCAGGCGGACAGCCGCCAGAACGTGCTCTCCAGCGAGGTCCTCGCGGAACTCGAACAGGCGCTGGCGGAAATCACCGCGGCGCCACCGCGGGGCCTGGTCATCCGCTCGGCCAGGACCGGCGGTTACATCGCCGGCGCGGACGTGAACGAATTTTCCCGCGTGGAGAGCCAGGAGCAGGCGCGCGCTTTCGTCGCCATGGCCCATGCCCTGTTCGACCGCATCGAGACCCTGGCCTTTCCCACGGTGGCGCTGGTGAACGGTCACTGCCTAGGCGGCGGCCTCGAACTAGCCCTCGCCTGCGACTACCGCGTGGCGCTGGAGGACGCCGAAATCCGCATCGGGCTGCCCGAGGTGCTGCTCGGAATTCACCCGGGGTTCGGCGGCACGGTGCGGGCCGTCGAGGCCTGCGGCGTGCCCGCCGCGATGGACATGGTCCTCTCGGGCCGCACGCTACCGCCGCGCGCGGCGCGAAAGGCGGGCCTGGTGGACTTCGCGGTGCCGGAACGCCAGTTGATGGCCACCGCGCGCCATCTCGTGGAGACGCGCCCGCCACGGCGAACCGCCGGCGGCTGGAAACGCTGGCTGGGTTTCGGCGCATTGCGTCCGCCCGTGGCATGGTATCTCGAACGCCAGGTCGCCCGGCGCGCGAAGCGCGATCACTACCCCGCGCCCTGGGCGGTCATCGATCTCTGGCGCCGCCATGGCGGCGATCGTTCTGACATGCTGCGCGCCGAACAGGAGTCCGTGTCGAAGCTGGTGGTGACGCCCACCTCCCGCAACCTGGTGAAGGTGTTTTTCCTCCAGGAGTCGCTGAAGGCCCTGGGCCGAGGCGATGACGCGAACAGCGAACCGGAATTCCGCCACGTCCACGTGGTCGGCGCAGGCGTGATGGGTGGCGACATCGCTTCCTGGTGCGCGCTGCGTGGCCTCCGGGTCACGATCCAGGACGCGAACCCGGAGGCCCTCGGCAGGGCGACGAAGCGCGCCCATTCCCTGTTCCGGCGCAAGTTACGCGATGAACGCTTGACGAGGCTCGCCATGGACCGCTTCCAGCCGGACCCGGCAGGACGGGGCGCGAGCCGCGCCGACATCGTGATCGAGGCCATCTTCGAGGACCTCGAGGCCAAGCGTGACCTGTTCGTCGAACTGGAAAAAACAGCCCGACCGGACGCCCTTCTTGCCACCAACACTTCCAGCATCCCGCTGGAGGACCTGGGCGACGCGCTGGAGGCGCCAGGCCGTCTCGTGGGGCTGCATTTCTTCAACCCGGTGGCAAAGATGCAACTGGTGGAGGTGGTACACGGGACAGCGACGGACGACGCGGTGGTTGCACGCGCAAGACGTTTCGCCGGGATCATCGGCCGCCTGCCGCTACCGGTGAAGAGCAGCCCGGGATTCCTCGTCAACCGGGTGCTGACGCCTTACCTGATGGAGGCGGTGACGCTGCTCCGCGAAGGCGTGCCGGCGCCGGTGATCGACGCCGCGGCGAAGCAGTTCGGCATGCCCATGGGTCCGGTGGAACTCGCGGATACCGTGGGCCTCGATATCTGTCGCCACGTCGCCCTGAACCTGGCGGCGCCGGGCGATGCCCTGCCGGACATCCTCGAGCGCAAGGTCGCCGCGGGAAAACTCGGTCGCAAAACCGGCGAGGGTTTTTACCGCTGGAAGAACGCTAAGCCGGTGCGTGACAAGTCAGCCCAAGACGCCGGCCCCACGGATCTCGAGGACCGGCTGATCCTGCGCTACCTCAACGAGACCGTTGCCTGCGTCGCGGAGGGCATCGTCGACGATGCAGACCTGGCTGCCGGCGGCCTGGTGTTCGGCACCGGCTACGCGCCGTTTCGCGGCGGGCCGGTCAACGACATCATCGACCGTGGACAGGAAACCCTGCGCCAGCGCCTGCTGGACCTCGAGCAGCGCCATGGTGCGCGTTTTACGCCGCACAACGGCTGGAGTTCCATCGAACTCGGTGCAAAGGGCGGCCTCGGTGCAAAGGGCGGCCCGGAGTCCCCGTGACACCTCGGGCTGGTCCGACGATCGGGGAATCAATTGATCGACGGACTGCCCGGGCCCGGGATCGGCGCCGGTATGGTGCCGGTTAACGGGATCGTGAGCAACGGATCCACGATCCTGATGCGTTTGCAGGCTAGCCGGATTCCGCGAGCAACCAGTCGCGAAATGCGATGACCTGGTGTGCGCCGGATCGTCCCGGCGCCGTCGCCAGGTAGAAGCCGCCATCGGTTTCGAGCACGAGGTCCAGCGGGCGCACCAGCCTGCCGGACTCCAGTTCCGCGTCCACCAGGCCACCCCAACCCAGGGCAATGCCATCGCCGGCGATGGCGGCCTGCACCACCATGCCATGGTGATCCACCAGCAGGCGATTGTCGAACCGCTCCACGTGGATGTTCATCGCCTCCAGCCACTCGGGCCAGTTGACCCAGTCCTCGCCGGATTCCTGCCATACCAGGTCATGCGCGAGGGCCTCCACCGGATTACTGCCAAGTCGCTCGCGATGACGCGCAAGGTAATCCGGACTGCAGACGGGAAACACCGATTCGCCGAACAGCAGGCGCGCGGAATCGTCTGCGGGTGGCTGGCGATAGTAATACAGTGACAGGTCCCAGGCGCCGGGCCGGGCGTCGCGCGGGCTTTCCCGCGCCATCAGGCGAATGGGGATATCGGTAAAACGCTGGCGAAACGCGGGCACCCTGGGCACCAGGAAGAATGTTGCCAGTGCGCTCGTCGTGACGACCGTTACCTGGTTGCCATCGGCGCGCGACAGCAGGTCGCTGGTGGCGCCGCGGAGTTGCTCCAGCGCATGACTCACGGACAGGAGGTAGGTATGACCATCGTCGTTGAGCTGGACGCCGCGCCTCTCACGGCGGAACAGTGCGCGGCCGAGGTGCTCCTCGAGATGACGGATCTGCCGGCTCACCGCACCCTGGGTCACGCTCAGTTCTCCCGCGGCGAGGGTGAAACTCTGCAACCTGGCCGCGGCCTCGAACACGACGAGGCTTTTTAACGGGGGCAACCGGGTGTTGGCGACCATGAATCTGCCATGAGGTTTTCTCATGGATTATTGCATAAAAATCGCTTGTCCCCGCTCGTGGCGGGCGTAAAGTAGTGGCAAATACCGTGGACCAGGCAACCTGCCAGCCGGTCCGTATCGAAAACGTCATTCAGCCGCTGCCGCGATGTCCCTGCCGATACAGTCCCTGCTCTCCGCCGACCAGCTCCAGTCCGTACTCCGCCCGGTGGGGGAAGCGCGTGGCATGCCCAACGCGGCCTACAACACCGAGGAGGCGTTCCGCTTCGAGCGCGATCACCTGTTCGCGCCTAACTGGACGGCCATCGCGTTCATCGATTCGCTGCAGGCCGGGGAAGCGCGCCCGGTGGATTTTCTCGGGCTGCCGTTACTGATCACCCGCCAGCGCGATGGTGCGGTGAACGTGTTTCACAATGTCTGCAGCCACCGCGGTTTCCAGCTCGTCGATACGACCCGCCGCACCAATGGCCTGCTGGTATGCCCGTATCATTCCTGGACCTACGCGCTCAGCGGGGAGCTCAAGGCGACGCCCCATATCGGCGGCGTCGGTGTTCACAATCTGGAGGGCTTTCGCTGCGCAGACCATGGACTTCGGCCCGTGCGCTCCCATGTGTGGCTCGGCGTACTGTTCGTCAACCTCGACGGAAAAGCCCCCACTTTTTCTGAAAGCGCAGCCACCGTGATCGATCGCTACCGCAGGCTCATGGGACCCGATGGCGAATCACTGTTGCGCCCGGCCATAACCCACGGTGGCGCCAGTATCGACGTCAACTGCAACTGGAAGCTCGCGTTGGAGAACTATCTCGAGGCCTATCACCTGCCGTTCATTCATCCCGGCCTGAACAGCTATTCGCCGCTGGACCGCCACGCCTGCGAGATCATCAGCGGCAATTGCGCCGGCCAGGTGACCGCGAGCTTCGATCCCGGTCTCGACCGCGCCAACCCGCTGCCGCTGTTTCCCGGTTGGGACCCGGAGCGTCTTGCCACAGGGGAATACCCCGTGCTCTATCCCAACCTCCTGCTGGGTTTCCAGGCGAATCACGTGTTCGCCATGATCGTGCACCCGGTGTCCTCCGTGACCTGCCGGGAGGAACTGATGATCTTCTATGCCGGCGATGCGGCCAATGACGACTGCTACCTTGGTGAGCGCAAGTCCAACCTCGACGCCTGGACGATGGTTTTCAACGAGGATATCGAACCCTGTGAAAGGATGCAGGTGGGTCGCCAGTCGCCGGGATACACCGGCGGCGCATTCTCGCCGGTGCATGACGTCTGCTCACACCATTTTCATCAATGGGTGGCGAAGCAATATCTCGCGGCGGGATCGGCCAACTAGCCCCGCTACGCTCCTGAATGCTCCTATCGGCTTACGGGAAACTGCACCAGGTTGCTAATTCCAGGTTCCGCGGTAACAGAAGCATCCCTCGCATCGGCACTGGTATCGACCGGCCGTTCCGGCCACCAGAGTTGCCTGCCGCGCTGGCCCACGCGAAGTAGCGGGGCTTCCTGCCCTTGCAGCGCCGACCATTCGCGCCGGAAAACATTCTCCTCCTCGATCGCCTGTCCCTCGGAATCAAAGTAGCGCCAGGTGCCGTTGGTGAGGTGGCGCGCATGGGATAGTTCATGGAACAGGTTCTGTTGCGCGGAGAACGGGATGGGGCGGCGCGCGCGGTCGAATACCACGTGGCTGCCGCTGTCGGGAATTCGGGCATCGAACAGGATCACGACGTCCGCACCGCGTCCGTCGGTAAGCCGGGTGGTTACCGGCGCATGGGTCCTGCCGGAAGCAACCAGGGCCCACTCGGAATGGCGCAGTGTGAGCGTATTGCCACTGGCGTAGATGGCATCCAGGGTTTCGCGTCCGATCGGCGTGCGCGCGATGTCATCGAGCCAGTCGCTCAGGCGCCGGATCTGCGCCGGGGACCCCTCGATCAGGATGGCGGGACCGGGCTGTAACGTCCGGCTGGTATGGCGAAAGTTGCGCCTTACCCGGAGATCGTCCGCGGGAGTGATGCTCTTGACGAGGGCAAGCTCAAAGGTATCGGCCCTTGCCTCGGGGAAAGCCGACCAGGAAGCCGCGACCACGTAGAGACCGATGGCCAGCAGTACCGACCGATACGGCGATGCGGATAGAAATCTTCCCATGCCCCCCCGGATGTAGGGAAATGTCACATAACTGTAACACTGATCCGGTAGGGACGCTGTGAAATATTACCGTTCGCCAGGACAGGCGGAGAACGATCCGACCGCGATCGGGCCAGACAGGGAGAGAACGAGCCGATGCCTCCATGATGGAGGCATCGCGTCACGACTCAGGCGGCCGGCTTGAGCAGCTTTTCCAGCTCCCCGTTCTCGTACATCTCGGTGATGATGTCGCAGCCGCCGACGAATTCACCGCGCACGTAAAGCTGGGGAATCGTCGGCCACTGGGAGTAGGCCTTGATTCCCTCGCGTACGGCGTTGTCGGAGAGTACGTCCACGGAGGCGAAACGTACTTCCAGTGCCTGGAGGATGCCGGCGGTACGGCCGGAAAAGCCGCACTGGGGAAAATCGGGGGAGCCCTTCATGAAAAGGATGACCTCGTTGCCTTCGATCACTTCTTTCAACTGGTCTTGAATGGACATGGGAATGCTCTTGCGTAATTTAATTGGGCTGACCCTGGTGTTCTTCCGGGGTCAGGGTTTTCATGGACAGCGCATGGATTTCCGCCTTCATCCGGTCACCCAGGGCGCGGTAAACCATCTGGTGACGCTGGATCAGGGACTTGCCGGCAAAATCCGGATGAATGATCAGCGCCTCGAAATGCGCGCCGTCGCCGGTGATCGCGACCTCGGTGCCGGGGAGTCCGGTCTCGATCCAGCCCTTGATGTCCTCTGGCGTAACCATGTGCCGTCGATAGTGAAAATGTTTCCGTTTCAGGTGGGGGCCTGGGGCCGGATCACAAGTCCCCGCTGCCCACGCCCGCCAATGGTTCGCCGGCATCGGTAGCCTCCCCTTCCACGTCGCCGATCAACATGCCCAGACCTGCAACACGCAGAAGAGAGCGCATCTGCGCCGGAGCATTTTCGGGAATCAGCCGGCAACCGGCGGCCTCGGCCTGGCGAATCCAGTATACCAGCAGCGCCAGCCCGGCACTGTCGGTATTCTCTATTCCCGCGAGGTCCAGGCGGCAGTCTCCCGCGGGAAAATCCGGGGTGCTGCGGTAGGCGGCGGCGGCATTATCCACGGTGAGATCACCGCGCAGGGAAAAGCCACCATCGTCACGGGTAATTTCCATCAGCGGACTCGGCTGGTTCTCCGATCGACGATCAACTGGGCTGATCGCTGTTGTTGGCTTCTCGCATGGAATCGATCAGACCGTCGAGGCCCAGGCTGCGAATGGAGGCGCCGTACGTCTTGCGGTAGTTGGTGACCAGGTTCACCCCGGCAATGGTCATGTTGTAGATCTTCCACTGCGTATCCTCACCGAGGATCATGTAGTAGTTGACCGGAATGGGCGGACCATCCGACAGGGTCACCTCGGATTCCACCGTCGCGGATTTCAATCCCCCGCGTTCCTTGATCTCTGTTGCCTTGAAATCCATTTTCTCCTCGCCCGTATACTGGAACAGCGCGGTGGCATAGGTACGGATCAGCAGCTTGCGGAACTCTTCGCCGAAGGCCATCCGCTGTTCCGGGGTCGCCGTTTTCCAGCTCTGCGCCAGTACCAGCTTGGAGATGCGATCGAAGTCGAAGTACGGCCGGGTGATCCGGTCCACCATCTCGTACAGCGCCGGCCTGTCGTCCGCAAGCTCGCTCCGCCGCTCGGTAAATTCCTCCAGCAGCGTATCCACCGCGGTGCTGATTTCCGCCTCCGGTGACTCCTGGGCACTGGCGCCGGGAACATGGAAGAGCCCCATCCAGGCCCCCGCCAGGGCGCCCAGAATACTGAGTGTCAGTCGCCTTTTCGCGCGGCTCGCGATCATTGCGTTCTCCTGCTGTCGTTACTGCTGTTTTCGATACTACTTGTCTTCATTGTTGCCTGCCTGGCTGAACATGAACTGACTGATCAGCGTCTCCAGCTGGATAGCCGACTGGGTAATCTCGATCTCGTCGCCGGCAACGAGGTAGATATCCTCCGCGCCGGGATCGAGGCCGACGAACTGGGCGCCCAGCAATCCCGAGGTGAGTATGCTCGCACCGCTATCGATGGGCAGGTTGTCGTAGTAGGCGTCGATGTCCATGTTCACCACGGCGCTGTAATCGTCCTTGTCTATGACGATCTCCGCCACCCGGCCGATGCGCACGCCGCCGACCATGACGGGCGCCTTCGCGCTGAGACCGCCGACGTTCTGGAAGCGGGCCGCGATACGGTACACGTCGCTACCGGTCCCCGCCGATCCGCTGACCTTGAACGCCAGCATGGCCAGCGAGGCCATTCCGAGGATCATAAACAGGCCGACCCAGACTTCGATGGTTTTCTTTTGCACGCTTACAAACCTCCAAACATTAAGGCCGTGAGGATGAAATCCCCGCCAAGCACGGCCAGTGACGATGTCACCACCGTGCGGGTGGTAGCGCGGCTGACGCCTTCCGAGGTGGGTACCGCGTCATAACCTTCGAACAGCGCTACCCAGGTGACGATGAAGCCGAACACCACGCTCTTGATGACGCCATTGAGCACGTCATCCACCAGGTCGACGCCTTCCTTCATCGAGGACCAGTATACGCCCGGATCGACGCCAAACTGGCCGTGGCCGATGAGATAGCCGCCGATGACACCGATGGCGCTCATCATCGCCGCCAGCAACGGCAACGCGATGAGACCCGCGACGAAGCGCGGGCCGATGACCCGTTGCATCGGATCCACCGCCATCATCTCCATCGCGGAGAGTTGCTCCGTCGCCTTCATGAGGCCAATCTCGGCCGTCAGCGCGGAACCCGCGCGGCCGGCGAACAGCAGGGCCGAAAGCACCGGTCCCAGTTCGCGCACCAGGAACAGCGCCACCACGAGGCCAAGGCTGGATTCCGCGCTGAAATTCACCAGCTGGTAGTAGCCCTGGAGGCCGAGCACCATGCCGACGAACAGGCCTGAAACCAGGATGATGAGCATCGTCAGCACGCCGATGGCATAAAGCTGCTGCACCACCAGGCCAAAACGCGGGAGACAGCGGACCGCGCCGGACAGCGCCTGGACGAGGAACAGGAGCGAATGCCCCAGACGCGAGGTGAAGTCTATCGCCGTGCGCCCCAGCGACTGGATCCATTGCATCAGCCGTTCCCCCGCAGGTCCTCGCCATAGTCCGTCGCCGGGTAGTGGTATCCCACGGGTCCGTCCGGCAACCCTCGCATGAACTGCCGCGTCTCGGGTTGCTCGCTGTTCTGCATCTCTTCCGGCGTGCCGTGGCTCATCACCTTGCCGTTACCGAGCAGGTAGACGTAGTCGGCGATACTGCAGCCTTCATGAACGTCGTGGGTGACCACCACGGAGGTCAGCCCCATCGCATCGTTCAGTTCCCGGATCAGGCTCACGATCACGCCCATGGAGATCGGGTCGAGACCGACGAAGGGTTCGTCGTACATGATCATCGCCGGATCCAGTACGATGGCGCGCGCGAGGGCCACCCGCCTGGACATTCCACCGGACAGTGACGACGGCATCAGGTCGCGCGCGCCGCGCAGCCCCACCAGTTGCAGCTTCATCAGCACCAGGATCCGGATCAGCGGTTCCGGCAGGTCGGTCTGCTCGCGCAGTGGAAACGCGACGTTCTCGAATACCGAGAGATCGGTCAGCAAAGCGCTGCTCTGGAACAGCATGCCCATGTTGCGGCGCATGGCGTAGAGCCTCTCACCAGCGCCGAACGGGACCACCTCGCCATCGAAGCGCACTTCTCCGCGTGACGGCTTCAGGCGGCCACCGAAGAAACTGAGCAGGGTGGATTTTCCGCAGCCGCTGGGCCCCATGATCACGGTGACCTTGCCGCGCGGAATTTGCATGTCCAGCCCATCGAAGATCAGGCGGCCGTTGTAGCCGAATTGAAGGTCAGACACCTTGACCATGGGGCTATCAAAGTGTTCGCTGTCTTGCTGGGGAGTCATTC
This sequence comes from Gammaproteobacteria bacterium, assembly GCA_030432755.1. GTDB lineage: Bacteria > Pseudomonadota > Gammaproteobacteria > Arenicellales > Poriferihabitantaceae > VYFG01. Next base: position 187,320 of record JAUILZ010000003.1, read on the forward strand.
GCGGGGCAATGGAATACCGCCCGTCGGCGGTTCGGAATCGGCGGATTTTAACAGAATGCCTCCACGGTACAGCAGCGATCTTGTGCCCCGGGTTCAGGCTGGGTTAAGGTGCACCCGGTTTCCCTGTCCTCGCTCTCACCAACGTTAAGGACATCGCAATGCCGAGTTTCCATTGTCGTCAGGCCGATTCGGGTCTCACCCTGTCCAGGTCCTGCCGGTGGCTCCGTGCAGCCTGCTGCGTTTCCCTGCTGGCCCTCCTGGCTTCCTGTGTCTCACCGGGAGGCGGGACGGTATACGGACCAGCGACGCCCTATGTTTCAGCGGGCGATGTCGTGGTATTGAACCAGGCGATCGTGGAGACCACGGGTGGCGAACGCGCCTACTTACAGCACGGACAATCTATGCCGCGTAAAGCAGTCTATCAGCGCGATCCGTTCTGCTACTTTCACGTCTATCGTGATCAGTCGGTACTCGACACGGAGCTACACGTTTCACCGGACCGGTTCCGCATTTCCACCATCAGCACTGGCGTCGAGCTGTCGGAGTTACCAGCGCGCGTACAACTGGCATTTTTCGGCGAATACATCACCCAGGAGGCAAGCGCCGAGAACCTGATGATTCGCATGGCGCTGGTGTCCGATACCCAACCCGCCGTGCGCTGGCTCAAGTGCGGAATATTCGCGGTTCGCAACGAACGCGGTTACCTGAGCTCGAGCGAGATACAGGAGGTTTTTGGCAACCTGCTAAGCTTTGAAGCGGGAAACCCCTAGCCCGGGTACGGTTTCGGCGGGTGAACTATCCGGGCTGGCGTGAAACCAGCTTGATTCCTGCCGGGCGTCGCGCGTCTTCGCCACTGAGCCGCGCCTTGATCGCGGCGGTGATACCGGCGGCATCGAGGCCGCATTCCGCGAGTTGCTGCTGCTGGGTGCCGTGATCCAGGTGCCGGTCCGGCACGCCGAGGTTAAGGACGTCCACCGAAATCCGGTGCGCGTGCAGCAGCTCGTTGACCGCGGATCCGGCGCCACCCGCCACGACGTTGTCTTCAACCGTCACCAGGCAGTCGTGGGACGCCGCCAGTTCCAGCACCAGGGACTCGTCCAGCGGCTTGACGAAACGCATGTTCACCACGGTGGCGTTGAGCGCGTCGCCGGCTTCCAGTGCCGCCCCCAGTAGCGTGCCAAAGGAAAGGATCGCCACCGCCTCACCATCTCGACGTTTCTCCGCGCTGCCGATGGGCAATGCCTCCATGGGAATGGACTCGACCGCTCCCGGGCCGTTGCCGCGGGGATAACGCACCGCCGCCGGTCCGTCATGGACGAATCCGGTATAGAGCATGTTGCGGCATTCCGCCTCGTCCGCCGGCGCCATGATCACCATGTTGGGAACGCAGCGCAGGTAGGAATAGTCGTAGGTCCCCGCATGGGTCGCGCCATCCGCGCCAACCAGCCCCGCGCGATCCACCGCCAGGAGCACGTCCAGGTCCTGGATGGAAATGTCGTGAATGAGCTGGTCGTAGGCACGCTGCAGGAACGTGGAGTAGATCGCCACCACGGGCTTCAGCCCCTCGCAGGCCAGTCCAGCGGCGAAGGTCAGGGCATGCTGCTCGGCAATGCCCACGTCGTGATAGCGATCCGGATAGATACGGGAGAAATCGACCAGCCCCGAACCTTCACGCATCGCCGGGGTGATACCCACCAGTCGATCGTCCGCCGCGGCCATGTCGCAGAGCCAGTCGCTGAAGACCTTGGTGAAGGTCCGCGCCTTGCCCTTCTTGCGCTCGAGCTTACCGGTGTCCGGGTTGAACGGTGAAACGCCGTGGAACACGCAGGGGTCGCCTTCGGCGGGCTCGTAGCCCTTGCCCTTCTGGGTGACCACGTGGAGGAAGCGCGGGCCGTCCAGTTCGCGCATGTTCTCCAGGGTCTTGATCAGGTTGCCCAGGTCATGGCCGTCCACGGGACCGATGTAGTAGAAGCCGAGTTCCTCGAACAGCGTGCTCGGCATCACCATGCCCTTCATGTGTTCTTCCCAGCGTCGGGCATAGTTTTTCAGGGGCGGCGGCAGGGTGCCGAGCACCGTCTTGCTGCCTTCGCGTACCGAGGTATAGGCGTGCCCCGACAGGATGCGCGCGAGATAGCTTGAGATCGCGCCCACGTTGGGCGATATCGACATCTCGTTATCGTTCAGGACCACCAGCAGGTTGGCATCGAGATCACCGGCGTTGTTGAGCGCCTCGAACGCCATGCCGCCGGTGAGCGCGCCATCGCCGATGACCGCCACCACCTCGCGGTCCTCGCCGCGGATGCCGGCCGCCACGGCCATGCCCAGGGCCGCGCTGATGGAGGTGCTCGCATGGCCCGCGCCGAACGTGTCGAATTCGCTCTCGGAACGCTTCAGGAATCCCGACAGTCCGCCGTACTGGCGGATCGAATCGAACCGGTCGCGCCGCCCGGTCAGGATCTTGTGGGGATAGGCCTGGTGACCGATGTCCCAGACCAGCCGGTCCTCCGGCGTGTTGAACACGTAGTGGAGCGCGAGGGTGAGCTCCACCGTACCCAGGCCGGGCGCCAGGTGGCCCCCGGTACGGGAAGTCACCTCGATCAGGAAGCGGCGCAGTTCCTCCGCGAGCTGCGGCAACTGCTCGGCCTGCAGCAGACGCAACTGCCGCGGCGTGTCGATCGAATAGAGGAGAGGAAACTTGTCTTCGGCCATGGTCTCGGGCGATTGACGCCTGTGGCGGTCAATAACGGCGTTCCACCACGAAATCCGCCAGTTGGTGAAACAACCCCCCATTATCGCCCAAGAGGTCGGCGGTTTCGAGAGCGAGCCGGTGCCATCGGTCGCGTTCGCAGAGCGCCCCCTCGATCCCAAGCAGGGAGACGAAGGTGGCCTTTTGCATCCGGTTGTCGGCGCCACTCGTCTTGCCCAGCGTATCACTGTCCGCGGTGACGTCGAGAATATCGTCCGCGATCTGGAACGCCATACCCAGGGCTTCGCCGTAACGGTCCAGCGCGTCGAGGCGGTCCACCACGATATCCGGAACCGCGAGTCCGCCGAGGACGCAACTGGAGCGGATGAGAGCGCCGGTTTTCAACCCGTGCATGCGTTGCAGGGCCGGCATTTCCGTCGCCAGTCCGGTGGCCTCCATGTCGAGATTCTGCCCGCCAACCATTCCCATGGCGCCGGCGCCGGTCGCCAGGCGCTGAATCATTTCCAGCCTGCGTCCGGCGGACACCGACGCCAGGTCGTCCCCGGCCAGCAATTCGAAGGCGAGCGCCTGGAGCGCATCCCCGGCGAGGATCGCGGTGGCCTCGTCGAAGGCGCGGTGACAGGTGGGCCTGCCGCGGCGGAGATCATCGTCGTCCATGGCGGGCAGGTCGTCGTGGACGAGGGAATAGGCGTGGATCATCTCCACCGCGGCAGCGATCGCGTCCAGCGCGGCAGGCGCTGCCGGTGTACTGCCGGCAAGATGCTCCCCGGCGACGTAGACGAGCATCGCGCGGAAGCGCTTGCCGCCATCCAGGGTGGCGTAGCGCATAGCGGCCAGCAGGGTATCGGGAATCTCCGGTCGCTGGTCGAAAGCCGCGCACAACGCCGATTCCACGCGCGCCCGGCTGGCGCGCCAGGCGTCGGCAAAGGCTTCGCGATCCGGTTCGGGCATGTGGTCAGCGCGGGGCGGTGGAAGCCGCCCGGGGGAACTCAGGCGCCGCCAGACGGATCTGCGTCCGCGTCGAAGTCGTCATCCCCGGCGTCGGGATCGTCATCGTCGAACTCCGCGTCGTCGAGCAGGTCATCGCCCGGCTCCACCTGGTAGACGCCATGTTTCTTCACCAGCTTGTCCACACGCTGCTGGGCCTGGTCGAGGCTTTTCTGGCACTGTTCCGACAGTGCCATGCCGCGCTCGAAATCCTTCATCGTCTGTTCGAGGGACTGGTCTCCCTGCTCCATGCGTTGCACGATGCGGTCCAGTTCGGCGAGCAGTTTCTCGAAGTCCGGCGACGCGGATTTGCTGGCGGGTGACATGGGAGGAGGAAGCGAATGAGAGGGGGATCAGCGCGCACGATTCTACCAGAGTTTCCGTTGCCCACGGCCAAACGCCACTGCTGCCGGGTTATCATCCCGCCACCCTGAATCCACCCGGAAACCCGTATTTTCCAGCATGAGCAGTTCCTACGACGCCTCGTCAATCGAGGTGCTTTCGGGCCTCGACCCGGTGCGCAAACGACCGGGGATGTACACCGAAACGGATCGCCCCAACCATCTCGCGCACGAGGTCATCGACAACAGCGTGGACGAAGCCATCGCCGGCCATGCGAAGCGCCTCGAGGTGACACTACATGCCGACGGCGGCATGACGGTGCGTGACGACGGCCGGGGCATGCCGGTGGACAAGCACCGCGATCACGGTATCAGCGGGGTGGAACTGATCCTCACGCGGCTCCATGCCGGGGGAAAATTTTCCAGCGAAACCTACAACTATTCCGGCGGCCTGCATGGCGTCGGCGTCTCCGTGGTCAATGCGCTCTCGGATCACTTCGAGGTCTGGGTGCGTCGTGGTGGCCAGGAGTACTACATGCCCTTCGCCAACGGCGAGAAGCTGGAGGAGCTGAAATCCATCGGCAAGACCGGCCAGCGCAATACCGGCACCACGGTGCGCTTCCATCCCGACCCCGCCTACTTCGATTCTCCCCGCTTTCACGTACCGAGGCTGAAGCGGGTGCTGCGCGCCAAGGCGGTTCTTTGCCCGGGCCTGGAGGTGATATTCGAGGACGAGGAAACCCCGGAACACAGTGAACGCTGGCAATACGACGACGGCCTGCGCGAATACCTCGAGGGCGAGCTCGCCGGCGCCGAGCTGGTGCCCGCGACACCGTTTCTCTGCAAGCATCGTACCGGGGACGGCGAGATCGACTGGGCCGCGGCCTGGGTGGTGGACGGCGGTGAAGGGGTCACCGAGAGCTACGTCAACCTGATTCCCACGGTACAGGGCGGCACCCATGTCTCCGGACTGCGCGGCGGGTTCACCGAGGCGATTCGGGAATTCTGCGAATTCCGCGACCTGCTCCCCCGGGGCATCCGGCTGACTCCGGAGGATGTCTGGAACCACTGCAGCTACGTGCTCTCTCTGCGAATCCGGGAGCCCCAGTTCAGCGGCCAGACCAAGGACCGGCTGTCATCCCGGGAGGCGGCGACGTTCGTCCAGGCCTGCGCCAAGGACGAGCTCAGCCTCTGGCTCAACCAGCATGTCCGGGACGCGGAGCGCATCGCCCAACTCGCCATCGAATCCGCCCAACGGCGCCAGCGCGCCGGCAAGCGCGTGCAGCGCAAGAAGATCACCAGCGGACCCGCCCTGCCGGGCAAGCTGGCGGACTGCACCAGCGACGACCTCGAGATGACGGAGCTGTTCCTCGTGGAAGGGGATTCCGCCGGCGGCTCGGCGAAGCAGGCACGGGACCGGGTGTTCCAGGCCATCATGCCGCTCAGGGGGAAGATCCTCAACACCTGGGAAGTGGATCCCGCGGAGGTGCTCGCCTCGCAGGAAGTACATGACATCGCCGTGGCGCTTGGCGTGGATCCCGGTTCGGAAGATCTTGCCTCGCTGCGTTACGGCAGGATCTGCATCCTCGCTGACGCTGATTCGGATGGCCTCCACATCGCCACCCTGCTCTGCGCGCTGTTCCTGCGGCACTTTCCTTCCCTGGTCCGGGCCGGCCGGGTCTGCGTGGCGATGCCGCCGCTGTATCGCATCGACGTGGCGAAGAACGTCTACTACGCCCTCGACGATGGCGAACGCGACCGCATCCTGAAACGCATCGAGGACGAGAAGATACGCGGCAAGGTGAACGTGCAGCGCTTCAAGGGGCTTGGCGAAATGAATCCGCAACAACTGCGCGAGACCACCATGAATCCCGCCACCCGCAGCCTGGTGCAACTGGAGGTGCTTGACGCTGACCGGCCCTTCGAAACCATGGACATGCTGCTGGCGCGCAAGCGCGCGCCGGATCGCAAGAGCTGGCTGTCGGAGAACGGAGACCGCGCGGAAGTCGCCTGAAACCTGTTTCTGAATGACCTGACCGGGGGGAATTCCTCTTTTTCCGGTACCCAGGCGATTGTGTGCTTTGTGCACACTGCGCTCGCCCACCTGAATCGGCGATCGTGCGCAGGTCGGCTACCAGGGGGAACTGGACTTCCCAGCCGCCCGCTGGCTACAATCGTGCGCTCGGAGATGATTTCAGAACGACTGTCGCCAAACAGTCGCAAAAAATACAGATTCAATCCGTTCTTCGAAAAACCTGGCCAATTTTTAACGAACGCGGCGCCCGTCCATTCGACACGGTTCGTCGCTAAACAGGTTACCCGGGATGTCGTTCGGAAGGCCGTTTGCAACCGGTTTTCGGGTACCACAAACGACAACGGAGGCAATGTTTTGATGTCAGAGCGCCTATTGGGAACCGTAAAGTGGTTCGATAACCGGAAGGGGTACGGTTTTATCCTGCGCGAGGAAACCGGCGACGATATCTTCGTCCACTTTCGCGAAATTCGCGGCGATGGCTTCAAGTCCCTGTTCGAGGGACAGCGGGTGGAATTCGGACTGATTCAGCGCGACAAGGGGTTCGCCGCGGAAGACGTCGCCGTGGTGGACTACTGATCCCGCCCCGAACGAGCGCCGCGATGGCCGGCGGGGTCCGGCCGGCAAAAAGACAGCTACCTTTCCAGGGCAGTCGCTTCAGGCGATTGCCGCCAACACCCTTTTTGCCGCGTTGATGGTGGCCTGGATGTCTTCCGCCGAATGCGCGGCGGAGACGAAGCCCGCCTCGAAGGCCGACGGTGCCAGGTAAATACCCTCCGCCAGCATACCGTGGAAAAACCGGTTGAAGCGCTCGCCGTCGCAGGCGCTGACATCGGCAAAACCGGTGACCTCCGGACGATCCGTGAAGAACAACCCGAACATCGGTCCCACCCGGTTGGCCCGCATCGGCACACCTGCTGCCTGTGCCGCCGCGAGGATGCCTTCCACCAGGGTCCCGGTGCGCGCCGCTAGCGCGGGATAGAAGCCCTCCGCTTCCGTGCCCGCGAGCGTGGCGAGGCCAGCCGCCATGGCCACCGGATTGCCGGACAGGGTTCCCGCCTGGTACACCCCGCCTTCCGGCGCGAGATGTGCCATGATCTCCGCGCTCGCGCCAAAGGCGCCCACCGGCATGCCGCCGCCGATGATCTTGCCCAGCACGGTGATATCCCCGGTAACGCCATAAAGCCCCTGGGCGCCCTGGTATCCCACCCGGAATCCGGTCATCACCTCGTCCATGATCAACAGGCTGCCATGGCGGTCGCACAGGGCGCGCAGCCCTTCGAGGAAGCCCGCCACGGGCGGTATACAGTTCATGTTGCCCGCCACCGGTTCGAGGATGATCGCCGCTACGTCGCCGCCCACCTGGTCGAAGATCTCCTCCACCGAGGCGAGATCGTTGTAGCGCGCGGTGAGCGTGTCCTTCACGGTATCTGCCGGCACCCCCGGCGAAGTGGGCACGCCGAACGTGAGCGCGCCGGAACCGGCCTTGACCAGCAGGCTGTCGGCGTGCCCGTGATAACAGCCCTCGAACTTCACGATCCTGTCGCGCCCGGTTACCCCGCGGGCCAGGCGAATCGCGCTCATGGTGGCCTCGGTACCCGAATTCACCATGCGCACCTTCTCCACCCAGGGCAGGCGCTGGCAGACCCGCTCCGCCATCTCCGTCTCGATGGTCGTGGGCGCGCCGAAGCTGAGTCCCTCGCGGGCCTTCTCCACCACCGCCGCGATGACATCGGGATGCGCGTGACCGAGGATCATCGGCCCCCACGAGCCCACGTAGTCTATGTAGCCGGTGCCGTCCTCGGAGAATACCCGGCTACCCTCGGCGCGGTGGATGAACACCGGGTCGCCGCCCACCGCGCGGAACGCGCGCACGGGTGAATTGACGCCGCCGGGAATGACCCGGCAGGCTCGCTCGTAGAGATCGTGATTCTGCATGTCGATAGTATGGTTCGCGCGGGGTACGTCAGAATTTTGCGGCTACCAGTTCCTCGCGGGTGAGCATGAACAGCACCGGCTCGTCACTTTCCGTGCCCAGCCAGGTAAAGGGAAGTTTCGGCCAGGCCGCCATCGCGGCTTCGCCCGCGGATCCCGCCTCCACCATCAGCACGCCACCGGGCTTGAGGCGGCGGGGCGCCTCCCTTAAGAGGGGGCGGATAAAGTCGAGACCGTCGTCGCCCGCGGCCAGCCCGAGAGCCGGCTCGGCGCGGTACTCCGCTGGCAGTGTATCCATCAGAGCGCTGGAAACATAGGGCGGATTACAGAGGATCAGGTCGAATTGACCGTCGATACCGGCGAGGCCGTCTCCCTGGCGCAGGGATACCCGGGCATCCAGGTCATGGCGGGACACGTTTCGCGCCGCCACCGCCAGGGCGTCCGCGGAAACATCGCTCAACGTCACGCGTGCGTGGGGCAGTTCAAGCGCGGTGGCGATGCCGATGCAGCCGCTGCCACAGCAGAGGTCGAGAACGTCATGCACATCGGCGGGATCGATCCAGGGTTCGAACCGCTCCGGAATCCACTCGGAAAAATAGGAACGCGGAACGAGTACGCGCGAATCGACGTAAAAAGGATATCCCGCGAACCAGGCTTCGCCCAGCAGATAAGCCAGGGGCTGGCGATTGTGAATGCGCTGGTCGAGTAACACCGACACGGCTTCCGCCTGTGGCGAGGTGAGCGCCGCATCCCAGGGAATGTCGTTCGAGTCCAGGGGAACATTACAGGCGGCCAGCACCAGCCACGCCGCTTCTTCTCCCGTGTCGAGGGCGCCATGTCCACAATGAACGCCGGCATCCTCGAGTACAGCCGAAACCTGGTCGATGGCATCGGACAGCGACATACCCGCCACCGGACTGGCATCCGTCACTGCCTGCATACCCAGGTGTCGGATTGTCGGGAACGGGAATCCGCCCATGAAAAAGGCGCCACGCGGGCGCCTTCTCTCGAGCACATCGTTGCGTGACTACTTGCGGTTGTAACGCGCCTGGAACTTGCCGACCCGGCCGGCGGTGTCGACCACCTTCTGCTTGCCGGTGTAGAAAGGGTGGCAGGAAGAGCAGATCTCGATCTGCAGGTCCCGACCCAGGGTGGAACGGGTCTGGATCGTGTTGCCACAGGCACAGGTCACCGTGATGTCGCTGTATTCAGGGTGGATGCCGGGTTTCATCGCTGTCTCCTTGTTCGCGGCCAGTGCCGCGGGGATGGGTTACAAAATCGGGGGCGCGATGATAGTGAAAATCACGCCCGGAATCAAGGACTTTGGCGGGGCGGGGTACGCCCTGGGACAGGTCCCTAGCGGTTCATCGACTTGATGAATTCCGCGTTGTTCTTGGTCGCCTTGAGCTTGTCGATGAGGAACTCCACCGCCTGCAGGTCATCCATCGGATGCAGCAGTTTGCGCAGCAGCCAGATCTTCTGCAGCTCGGCGGGGGCGGTGAGCAGTTCCTCGCGCCGGGTGCCGGAGCGATTGATGTTCATCGCCGGGTAGACCCGCTTCTCCGCGATGCGGCGGTCGAGGTGGATCTCCATGTTGCCGGTGCCCTTGAACTCCTCGTAAATTACGTCGTCCATCTTCGAGCCGGTGTCGATCAGCGCGGTGGCGAGTATGGTCAGGCTGCCGCCCTCCTCGATATTGCGCGCGGCGCCGAAAAAGCGCTTGGGTCGCTGCAGTGCATTGGCGTCCACGCCACCGGTCAGCACCTTGCCCGAGGCCGGGGCCACGGTGTTGTAGGCGCGCGCCAGGCGGGTAATGGAATCGAGCAGGATGACGACATCCTTCTTGTGTTCGACCAGGCGCTTGGCCTTTTCGATCACCATGTCGGCGACCTGGACGTGGCGGGCCGCGGGCTCATCAAAAGTACTGGCGATCACTTCGCCGCGCACCGTGCGCTGCATCTCGGTCACCTCCTCCGGCCGCTCGTCGATGAGCAGCACCATGAGCATGACCTCGGGATTCATCGCCGTGATGGACTGCGCCATCTGCTGCAGCATCACGGTTTTACCGGTTTTCGGCGCGGAAACGATCAGCCCGCGCTGGCCCTTGCCGATGGGCGCGATGAGGTCGATCACGCGGCCGGTGAGATCCTCGGTGGAGCCGTTTTCACGCTCCAGGCGCAGCCGCTCGTCGGGATGCAGCGGGGTGAGGTTCTCGAACAGGATCTTCTTCTTTGCTTCTTCCGGGGTCTGGAAGTTGATCTGTTCCACCTTGAGGAGCGCGAAGTAACGCTCGGAGTCCTTCGGCGGACGAATCTGGCCGGATACGGTGTCGCCGGTGCGCAGGCCGAAGCGGCGGATCTGGCTCGGCGACATGTAGATATCATCGGGACCGGCCAGGTAGGAAGACGAGGCCGAACGCAGGAAGCCGAAGCCGTCCTGCAGGATTTCCACCACGCCCTCGCCCATGACCTTCTGCCCCTTGCGCGCCTGGGCCTTGAGGATGGCGAAAATCTGGTCCTGCTTGCGCAGCCGGGTGATGTTGTCCAGGTTGAGCTCGCGCGCCAGCTCGGCCAGTTCCACCGGCTTCTTCTCCTTCAGCTCGGTCAGGCTGATGGGCGGCAGATCCGGCGAATCCTGCTGGTGCTGCTGCTGTCGCGCCGGGGAGCGGGGACCCTTGGTCTTGGTTTCTGGACTAATGGACATGAAGGAAGAACGATAAACGAGTGAGAAAGAAATGCGCGAAACCCTGCGCCGGGCGAGTCTGGGATCGGACCGGTCGCCCCCTGGGGATGTTTATTGTAGCGGCAGCCTGAACGGCCGCCCGGAAGGACGCGGTTCCTGAATAATAATGCTGTCGCTACAATAAGTCCAGCGTTACGGAGACGTCGAAATACGCCTCCCGGCGAGCCGAAATTCCCGTGGAATAACCACGGAATCCCTCGCCCAGACTATCTCTGCGTCCTATATCTGCGTCACCACCACGGCGCGGCGTAAAAACCGCGCTAGCCGGCCACAGGAATCCAGCGACTCCGTACCGCCTGGTCTCGCCAGGCCGGTTCCAGGTCTCGCGGGATCAGCCCGCGACGACCTCTACATTGCTGTCGATAAATGCGGTGAGCTGGGACTTGGAAACGGCGCCGACCTTGGTGGCCTCGACGTTGCCGTCCTTGAACAGCATCAGCGTCGGAATCCCGCGAATCCCGTACTTGGGCGGTGTTGCCGGATTCTCATCGATGTTAAGCTTGGCTATCTTTAGTTTGCCACCATATTCTTCGGCGATCTCGTCCAGTATCGGGGCGATCATCTTGCAGGGCCCGCACCATTCCGCCCAGTAATCGATCAATACCGGGCCTTCCGCGTTCAACACTTCGTCTGCGAATGAGTCATCGCTGACATGCACGATTTTGCTGGACATGAGAATGCCTTGGAGGGGAAATTTATTCGCCTAAATATGCAGTCAGCGTGCGAGCGAATCAAGTAGTTTGACCATTTCGTTGTCCCGCCGGAAGGCCGGCAACCATCGACACCCAGAATGACCGAAAAACATCTGACAAATCAGAAATTTAGCGAACTGCCGCTGGACCAGCGCCTGCAACAGGGTCTGGCTGAGGCCGGATTCGAATACTGCACGCCGATCCAGGCGGAATCACTGCCCCATGCGCTCGCCGGCACCGATGTCGCCGGCCAGGCGAAGACCGGCACAGGCAAGACCATCGCCTTCCTGCTCGCCTGTTGTAACAAGCTTCTCGGCAACCCCCCCCTGGAAGGTCACAAGCCGGGCGATCCCAGGGCGCTTATCCTCGCGCCCACGCGGGAACTGGCGATCCAGATCCACAAGGACGCGCTGCTCCTGAACGCCCACACCGGCCTTTCGATTGGCCTCGTTTACGGCGGCACCGGTTATGACCAGCAGAAGGCCATGCTGGCCGAGGGTAACGACATACTCATCGGCACGCCGGGACGGCTGATCGATTTCTTCCGCCAGAACCTTTACACCCTGAAATTCGCCGAGGTCGCCATCCTCGACGAGGCGGACCGGATGTTCGATCTCGGCTTCATCAAGGACATCCGCTTCCTCCTCAGGCGCATGCCACCGGCGGAGCAGCGCCTCAACCTGCTCTATACCGCGACGCTGTCGTTCCGCGTGATGGAACTCGCGTACGAGCACATGAACAATCCCATGGAGATCAAGATCGACACCGACGAGGTGGTGGCGGACAAGGTCGTCGAGACAAGCTACTACCCCGGGGACGAGGAGAAGCTGCCGCTCCTGATCAACATGCTGCGCCAGGTCGAGTCCGATCGCGTGCTGGTGTTCGTCAATACGCGCTACGCCGCGGAAGACGTGGCCGCGGCTCTACGGGCCAACGATATCGAGAGCGGTACGCTGTCCGGCGACGTACCGCAGAACAAGCGCGAGAAACTGCTGGAACAGTTCAAGGAAGGCAAGAAGCGCGTGCTCGTGGCCACGGACGTCGCCGCCCGCGGCCTGCATATTCCCTCGGTGAGCCACGTGTTCAACTACGACCTGCCCCAGGACGCCGAGGACTATGTGCATCGCATCGGCCGCACAGCTCGCGCGGGCGCGAGCGGCGAGGCGATCAGCTTCATCTGCGAGAAGTACGCCTATTCGATCATGGAGATCGAGGAGTACATCGGCCATCCGCTGCCACGCAATCCCATCGACCCCTCATTGCTCGTCCCGGTGAATCCGGCGCCGCCGCGCAAGCGCCGTGATCGCGACAAGCTCAAGGGAAAGGGAAAAGGCAAGGACAGGGGGCGCCCGGAAGGTCGCGGTCGCGAGGAGCGCCGTGGCAGAAAGCGTCGCGGGGACAAGGACGGAAACAGGTCCGAAGTCCGGGATACGCCACAGCCTGAAACTGCAAATAGCGAAGCTGCAGAGCGGAAACAGGACGACCCTGTTGTGACGGATTCGACGCCTGTTCCTTCCCGACCTCAGGAGGACGAACAGACCCCGGTCGTTGACTCAACCTCCGTCGACATTCAGCCCAACGGCGAAGCGCCGCCGATGGCCGCTGCCGCCGTGACGCCGCAGGAAAGCACGCAACCGGACAGCGAAACTCCGCCGATTGATTTCAAGCTGCCACCCCAGCGTTTCAGCCGCCGGTTTGGAGAGGTGCCCGCGGTCGGTTGACCGCGCGCGGCCCCTCGGCCGGCGAATCAGCCGCAGTTCTGGCGGGACAGGCAGTCCGGATCAGGCCGGGAGGATTTCAGGCCGGAGCGATTTCAGGCCAACAAGGCCGACAATCGCAGGGTCACAAAGCGTCAGAAACGCTTGCTCGCGGCGAAGTTGACCTCGTTGGAGTCTTCCATGGTGCCGGGGCCTTCCACATCCTTGCCGACGATTTCTATGCCGATGCGAGTGCTCGGCCACGGGGTCCAGGTGTAACCCAGGTGGATGGTGTCCAGCGTTTCCACGCCATGCGCCACATCGGCGGAGTCCGAGGCAAAGCGATTGAACGCCAGGTGCACGTTGGAATGTTCGCCCAGGCGATAGTTCAGACTGGGATTGATGCTGATGGATTCCGACGGGCTCAGGAATCGCGATGCCTCAGCCGCGGTCTTGCGGTCACCCACGCGGCCAAGGATAAAGCTGTCGATACTGTTGCCGAGGGTCACACTGAGGGCGGCGAACAGTTCACCGAAACGCCAGCCCCCGGCCAGGTTGATACCCCAGCCAGTGCCGCCTTCATCCTCGAGGTCCTCACCGGACTCCGTGTCGAATTCACGCCCGAGCGCTGAAAAGCTGTACTGGCCACGCTGGTCCGCGGTGCTGCCACGCCATGACAGGATCAGGCTCGGAGCGCCATCCACGGAGCCATCGTCTCCGGCATTCGCCAGGCCCAAACCGTCCGCCGCGGTGCGCGGACCGAGGAAGCTGTAGTCGCGCTCGAATGCGACGCTGAATTCACCGAGCTGCCCGGCAGATGCCCAGGAAACCTGCTCGGAGGTGAGACCCTGTGAAGCGATGGACGCGGGCGCGCTGTCACGTTGCAGGAAGTCCTGGAAATTGCTCCAGTCATGCCCCACCGTGAGGGTCCCGGTGGAACCCTTGAGCGCGGTGGAGAAGCGGCGCACGCTGGTGTCGTCGGCCGCTGGATTCGTGCGCGAATCGAAGTCGAAACCACGGGTATCCAGGCCAATGCCGCTTGCGCGGCGGGCATTGAATTCCAGCGTGGTGGAAATGTCGAGGCCCCTCGCCGCGCCACTTCCCGCCCGAACGGGAGCAAGAGTGGTGACGGAATTGACCTGGTAGCTGCTGGTGAACAGGCGGTCGTCCATCGCCGCGCCAAAGCCCAGATCGTCGATGGTCACCGGCGACACTGCACTGGATTCGGCGCCCGACTGCGCAAAACCCGGCGCGGAAAACACGAGCAAGGCTACGCCCAGGGCGCCCGTAACGCTCCGGAAACGCGTTGAACCGTGCACCCGAGTGCCGCTCAGCCTGTGTCGAAGGTTCTGCAAGCTATTGAATTTGCGCGATAATAACGTCATCTGCGGAGGCCAACACCCTGTATTGCTCCTGTGACTTTCCCTGCGCGAAATTATAGGCGCCCGGGGGACGCCCTGTCCACTGGAATTCCTGACAATTTACTGAATTTCCGAGGGTTTTGACTGCTGTCCGGGGAGTATCGCCACGCGGTTCTCGAACACCATGCCGTGCCCTTCTGCCTTGTTCCGGAGGATACCGATGAGTTCCGGGTAGCGCTCCCCGTCTCGAAGAACCCCGGCCACGGAAAGGGTCCCCGCCCCCGCCTCGAAGGAGACGTTCTCGAGGGCACGCAGGGTATCGGGCAGCGCCTCCATGAGTGGCAGCCACTGCGCTGAAGCGGATTCGGGGTCCAGCGCCAGGGCATCCGCGTCGCCCCCCCCAGCGCCGCCAAACAGGGCAAGCACGGCATCCCGCGATGCTGCATCGGGAAGGGTTCCTTCCAGTATCCAGAGGCCGTCAGAACTGCGCGCGGCGCGCAGCCAGGGAAGTCCGATCGGGGCCTCGCTGGTCGCGTCCAGCACCACGCGCACCCCGGGCTCGGCGCCAGCCAGTTGACGCGCCGAGGCTGCCGCCCGGGGTCCCGCCACCGCGCCCGTCAGGGTCACGTCGCGGCCATCGACGCCTACTGAGAGACGGTGAAAGCCCGCGGATCGCAAGCGTTCGAGCACCCCGGCGCCGAGATCGCGTTCCATTTCCGGCAGCTCGACCAGCAGGGCACAGATCCACAGCCCCACCAGGCCCAGGAGACCGAACCAGAGCGTCCCCCGCCGCCCGGGAGACCGGTTCGCTTCGCTCCCGGAACTCATCGCTGGCAGCCGGGGCAGTAGTAGGTCGCGCGCTGTCCACTGACGATCCGCCTGACCGGGCGCTGGCATCGATAACAGGCCTCCCCTTCCCGGTCGTAAACCTTCAGTTTCTGGCTGAAGTATCCCGGGTTGCCATCGGCGCGGGTGAAGTCCCTGAGCGTGGTGCCGCCCTGCTCGATGGCCGCTCGCAGGGTCTCCTGGATTTCCTCCGCCAGCGCGCGATAGCGGGCGGTGGAGATCCGCGTCCCCTCGCGCTGTGGATGGATGCCCGCGCCATGCAGCGCCTCGGCGGCATAGATGTTTCCCACGCCGACCACGATCCTCGCGTTCATGATGATGCTCTTGATCGCGGCGCGCCGGCGATGGGCATGCCGCCAGAGCCAGTGACCGTCGAACTCTTCTGACAGGGGCTCCACGCCGAGCGACTTCAGCAGCGGATGATCCGCGACGTCTCCCGCCTGCCACAGGAGGCAGCCAAACCGGCGCGGGTCGCGAAAACGGAGTACCTTGCCATCCCGGGTCACGAGATCCACGTGATCGTGCGGGCCGGCCTCGCTACCCTCGTCCAGCACGCGCAACGATCCTGACATGCCGAGATGCAGCAGCATGCCGCCATCGTCCAGGCGCAGGAGAAGGTACTTGCCGCGCCGCTCCACCGCGAGGATCCGCTTGCCCGCGACGCGCGCCTCGAGACCACGCGGTACCGGCCAGCGCAGGCGCCGGTCACGCACCACGAGGCGCTCGATATCGACGCCTTCTAACCATGGCGCGACACCGCGCCGCGTGGTCTCGACCTCTGGAAGTTCCGGCATGGAAATCTGATGCAAACTCGCTACAATCCCGCCCTCCTAGGATAACCCATACCCTCTACGCGATGTCCTTTACGGTTACCAACCAGCGTAACGGCGAGCAATTCGATACCCGGCCCGGGGAATCGATACTCGACGCCGCGCTCAGGGACAATCGCATCTTCCCCTATGGCTGCCGCAGCGGGGTCTGCGGCGCCTGCAAGTGCGAGCTGGTCAGCGGTTCGGTCGACTATGGCGACTACGAGGACTTCGCTCTCAGCGACGACGAAAAGGCCGCCGGAAAACTGCTGATCTGCCAGGCGACACCGCTCGAGGACGTGGTCATCGACGCCGACGAGGTAATGACCGGTCAGAACATCCAGATTCGCATGTTGCCCTGCCGTATCGGCAGGATGGAGCGCCTTGCGGACGACGTCATGCGTCTCTACCTCACGCTGCCGAAGTCCCAGGAGTTCAACTTCATTCCCGGCCAGTACATCGACCTGCTGATGAAGGACGGTCAGCGGCGCAGTTTTTCCATCGCCAGCCAGCCGCAACAGGTGCGCGAAGACGGCCTTGAACTGCATATCCGACTGGTGCCCGGCGGGCAGTTCACGCCGCGCGTCTTCGATGGCATGAAGGAACGCGACCTGCTGCGCCTGGAGGGGCCCTTCGGCACCTATTTCCTCCAGTCCGATGTGGATCGACCCGTCATCATGGTGGCCGGTGGCACCGGGTTCGCTCCGGTCAAGGGTCTTATCGAACACGCCATGGACGAAGACCCGAACTACAGCATCCACCTGTTCTGGGGCGCCCGCGACCGCAAGGACCTGTATCTTGACTCACTGGCGTCGGAGTGGGCCTCGCGCTACCAGAACTTCCGCTACACGCCGGTGCTGTCAGAATCATCGTCGGCGGACTGGACCGGCGCCACCGGCTTCGCCCACGAGGCGGTGATCGCGGAATACGACGATTTCAGTGGCCATGACGTCTATGCCAGCGGACCACCGGTGATGGTAAACGCCGTGCGCGATCATCTCTCGAAGCGCGGCATGTCCATCGAGAGTTTCCACTTCGATTCCTTCGACTTCGCCCACCAGGACTGAGCCGCAACGCGGCCGGCGGTAAATGGTTTTGTGACATGGTACCGCTTGATCCCGTCACCCCGTCCTGCTGAAATGCAACGCGATGGTCCCGCGCGGACCATCCTGACAACAGCAATACCGGCGCATACATCCGGACCGGGTCTCGACAGACCGGATCTCGCGTGACCGGGTCTCGACAGACCGGGTCTCGCGTGACCGGGTCTCGTAAAACCGGGGCTCACCGGTCCGGACACTCGGCCCGACACTCTGACAGAAAAAACAGGCAGGGAGTACCACGACAGATGGCGTCCAACGCATTCCATGCGCGCAGGTTCGGGGCCGTCCCCTGGATCCTGATCCTGATGCTTGGCGCGGGCTGTGGTGGCAGCTCCGCGGAGCGCGAAGATGCGAGGGACACAGGGCAGGTCGAGGCGGTGGAAATCGTGGACCGTACGCCCGTGACTGATGCCGCCGAGGTAACAGTGAATGCGGCGGAAGAGTCCCTGCCCTCCCGCGGTGTGGTGATCGAAGCTGACAGGGAAGCCGACCCGACGGCGCATCCCCCGAGACACGCCGAAGCGCCAGGCCGGATCGAGCAGCGTTCGCCGCGGGAAGTAAACCCGCCTGCCGCGCCAACAAGGGATATCGGCAGCGTGATCATCGCCGCCCCAAGGGATCCGGGCAGCCGCCTGCGCATGGTGGACTGCTGGTTTGAAATACCGTCGCATGCTCCACCGGTGACCTGCTACCGCATGCAGGTGCCGGAATCCCATGCCCGGCCCGGGTCGCGGGAAATCGATTTCCCGGTGTTGCGGCTGTCCGCCGCGGACGACAGCGATAAGACGCCGGTGCTCCATCTCGGCGGCGGCGGACCCGGCAACCCCCTGGGTCTCGACAGAGACAACATCGGTAACTGGGTCTGGGACTGGTACCGCGAACTGTCCATCGACGACAACCGCGATCTCTATCTCATGGATCCTCGTGGCGTGGGTATGGCGCGGCCCGTACTCGTCTGCAGCGAGTACATCCCCGCGTTCCTCGGCTCGCTCTCGCGCGACCTCAGCGTCAGCGAGGAAGTCGAGTGGAACCGGCGCGTCAACCGCCAGTGCGTGGACCGGTTGCGTCGCGAGGGCGTCGACCTCTCCGCCTACAACAGCCGCAGTATCGCGAGCGACGTCGCACTACTCAGCCGCGCCCTGGGAATACCACGCTGGAACCTGTACGGCGTGTCCTATGGCAGCCGTTACGCCCTTACCCTGGCGCGGGAATACCCCGAACTGGTCGAGTCGATGGTGCTCGACGCGGCGGTGTTCCCCAACGTGCGCTACATGGATCATTATGGCCGCAACCTGGAAATGGCGTTCCAGCGACTGCTCGGCCACTGCGTCTCCGATACCGCCTGCCGCAACGCGCTGGGGGATCCCGCCACGCGGTTCTGGGATCTCGTCCGGAAACTGAACACGCATCCGTTGCACACCACCGTCAGCCATCCCGATACCGGTCGTGACGTCACGCTGGTGCTGAACGGTGAACGTTTTCTCGGCGTGGTCTACAACACCCTGTACGACGCCGCCCAGTTCCGTGACCTGCCGGATATTCTCTCCAGCCTGGAGCGGGGCGAACTTGGCATCTTCGAGCAGAAGGTCGAGGACTGGATCGCGTTCCAGACCGACGCGGACTACGGCGACGCCAGCGCCGCGGCGCATTTCTGTTACGAGGAATCACCCTTCGTGGACTATGACGGCGCCATCGCGGAAGCATCGATGTTGCGGAAGGAGCTGCGCGAAGCCTCGGTTGCGATGCTGCGGTACAACCAGGAGCAATGCCGACGTTGGCCGGTAGCCCCGGGCGGCGCAGAGGAAGGCAACCCGGTGAACACCCCGATCCCCACGCTGTTCCTGCATGGCGCGCTGGATCCGGTATTACCGGTTGAAAACCTGGAGAACCAGCTACGTCACTTCGCCAACGCGGACGTCGAGATCTTTGCCGAGGTGTCGCACAGCATCGTCGGCATCCATCCCTGCGGGGAAACCCTGGCGAGCGCGTTCTATAACTACAAGCTCGGCTTTCGCGAGCACGTCTCCTGCAGACACTGATATCCGCTCGGGAGTAACGGCTCAGGCGGCCAGCGGCGCCTCGCCCGCCACCGCGACGCGCAGGAGTTCGCGCCGATGGCCGTCATAGTCGTTGACCGCGTAGTGCATCGTCGAGCGGTTGTCCCACATCGCCACCACGCCGGGCTGCCAGCGCCAGCGGCAGGTAAATTCCGGCCGCGTGCAGTGCGCGTAAACCGCCTGCAGTACTGCCTCTCCCCGCGCGGCGTCCACCCCGTCGAGGCGCGTGGTATAGGTGGGATTCACGAACAGCATCTCCTCGCCGGTTTCCGGGTGGCGGCACACCGCCGGGTGGCGTGTCTCCCGGTCCGCCTCCGGGTTGCCACGAGCGATGTCGATGGAGCCGCGAAAGCGCGTAGATTCCTCGGGCGCATTGGCTGCCCCATAGGGTTTCCCGGTATGCACCGCGATTCGCCCCACGAGCGCATCACGGAGCGGTTGGGGCAGTTTCCGCCAGGCCAGCCCCATGTCCACCCACAGGGTATCGCCGCCCACCGGTGGCACGTCGACGCTATAGAGGATCGAGGCGGCGGGCGGCGCCGGCAGGAAGCTGAAATCGGAATGCCATTCACCACCGAACACGCCCATGCCGACTTCGTCCGCCTCCTTGAGCACGCGGATCACCTCGGGATGACCTTCCATCGGCCGGATATAGGGCAGTTGCATGAGCGCGCCGAGGCAAGACCCGAGCCTGCACAGCGCGTCCGCATCCAGCGACTGCTCCGGAAAGAACAGCACCTTGTAGCGCAGCCAGGCGTCGCGGACTGCATCGAATGCCTGTTGGTCGAGCGACATCAGGTCGATGCCCTCCACGGTGGCGCCGATGGAGGGAGTCAGGGGGACGAGTTTCATGGTGATTGGCGCTGGCGAACGACCCAGCATAACGCCGGCACCAGGGAATGCAAGGTCTGGCCAGGGTGAATCCTGTTATCATTCGCCGTTACCCGCGAACCCCTTTCCATGCCCGCGCCACTGCTTTCCCCGGACTGGTTCCGAGAACGCCGATATGCCCTGCTGGTGGGTATCGCGCTGAGCATCCTGTACCTGTGGCTGGTCGCATTCCGGGGTGAATTCGAGATCCATATCGACAGTCCGGGCAAGGATGCCACGTTCTTCAAGGTGTACTGGGCCGGGGAAGGACAGGACTACAGCGAATCGCGCAGCCGCCGGGCGCGTATCCGCACCGGTTCTTACCAACTCAAGGTGCCGGTGGGCAATCTCGGCGGTATCGCGCGCCTGCGTATCGATCCCATCGAATACGCCGGGGAGGTCACGATCCGTTCCGTCGCCCTTGGCCAGACGGGGTTCGAGGAAATCATCCTCGGGCCAGGGGAACTGTCCACCCTCGCGCCCCTGGCGCAGATCGAAACTCTCGAAACCACGGGCGAAGGTCTGCGCGTCGTTACCAGTGGCCGCGATGGCAATGTCGAGTGGCGCGTGAGCCCGCGACGCAGCGACGGGATTCCGTGGATTCATCCCGCCAACGTGCTGTTGATCCTCGGCGCCTGCCTGCTGCTTGCCAGTTCCGCGGCACGGCTGGTGAGTGAGAACAACTATGTCGTCGCGGGGCTGATCACCGCAACTGTACTCGCCGCCATCATGGCCACGGTGAGCACCATCTATACCCATCCGGACGAACACGTCCACCTGGAAGCGGTGAAGTACTATGGCGATCACTGGCTGCCACCGTCACTGGACTCGCCGGACATAGCCCACACTTTCAGCGACTATGGCAAGAGCCGTCTCAGTACCTACGAACTTTACTACCCGGTCGCAGGCTATTTCACCCGCCTGCTGGCACCGCTCAAGACCGCCGACCTGATCAATGCGCGGTCATTCAACGTGCTGCTGCTCGCCGTCCTCCTGCTGATCGCAGCAGCGCGTTCGCGCTTTCGCTATTTCGCCCTGCCGCTCATTATCTCGCCCCAGGTCTGGTACCTGTACAGCTACCCCAACTCCGATGGCTTCGAGTTGATGCTGAGCGTGATCGCCGCCTGGCAGATCGCGGTTTCCGACAGCGCCCTCAACCGCTTCCTGGGCGAGGAGCGGCCGCGACGATTCCTGCTGTGCGTGCTGATGTTCGGCGCGCTCGCGGGAGCGTTACTGCTCGGCAAGCAAACCTTCTGGTTCTTCCTGCTGTTCCTGCTCTTCTATCTCCTGTGGCGCATGCGCCTCGGTTACTACCCGGACGTGCGCCGTGTCTGGTTACGCGTGGCGATGCTCGCTGGCGTGGCGCTGGTGATGGTCGGCACGCGGGTGGCGCTCGACTACGCCGCCAACGGACCGGACCCGCGGGCAAAATTCCAGGAATACGTAGAGAAAACCGCCAAGCCGCAATACAAGCCAAGCACCCCGAAAGAAGACAAGCACATCTATCTCAACCTGCGGGATCGTGGCAAGGATCTCGACGTGGTGTTGCAGTTTCTCGACTGGGGGACCGTCACCTTCGCCACCGCGTTCGGCTCCTACGGTTATACCCAGTACTACGCCAGCGACGATTACTTCGCCGCGGTGCGCTGGCTCGTCTGCCTGCTGCTGGGAGCCATGGTGGTGTATGCGCTGATCAATGGCCCACCCGAGATGCATGTGCTGATCCTGCTGGCAGCGGCTTGCGCGACACTGCTGGTTTGCGCGTCGATCTGGAATTCCTGGAACGAGAACTTCCAGGCACAGGGGCGCTACATGGCGCCGATACTGCCGATGATCTCCATTGTCTACTACCATATCAGGCATTACGTCGGCCCTCGCCTGATCGCCACCCTGGCGCTGTCCCTGTTTGCGCTTGGCGTCTATTCGTTTATCTTTGTCGGCCTCTCCAGGATCGCCAAGACGTCATACTACATGGCCGTGGGCTGACGCCGGACCGCCCGCCGGCGCTCCGAAACCGTCCAGCGCGAGCAACTCCCCGATCGAGCGAATACGGTGATCGGTAAACTCCGGCCAGGGAAAGCGGCCACTGGAATCGAAATGGACGGTGCGCACACCGGCACGTCGACCCGCCTCGATGTCGTAGCGAAAATCCCCCACCATGACCGTTGCTTCCGGTTGCGCGCCCCACAGGGAAAGCAAATGATGGATGCCGGCCGGACTTGGCTTCGGCGCGCAGGTCTCGCGCCCGATCACGTGGCGTGACTGGAACAGGTGTTCGAAGCCACTCGCCCGGAGGGTGGCGGCGGCAATGTCCTCGTCGTTGCGCGTCAGGATACCCAGGGTTGCGCCGCGCGCGGCGAGCGATTCGAGCACGGCGAGCGCACCGGGCTGCGGCCGGGCGCTGGCGGCGAGATCCATTTCCACGTCGTGCAGGATTCGTCTCGCCTCGGCCGCATCGGCGTCGGACATGCGCGCGATCGCCTCCAGGATCGGGGTGTCCGCGGGAATCCCGATCAGCTTGCGGATCGCGTTGAAGTCATGCACGGGCACCGTTAGGGTGCCGTCCATATCGAATATCCAGTGCTTGCAGTCACTCAATTGCAAGGGGCGCTACACTCCGGCGTTCATTGGATTTTGTTGGGCTGGGGAACTTGATGGTGCGATCACGCAAGTTGCTGCAACTGGCCGTCATCCTCGTGGTGGCGGGCTACGTTGCGTGGACGGAATACGCACCGCGGACGCCTGCAGGGACGGGCGCGGCTGATGATAGCGCACTCGTCTCCGCCATCGCCAACCGCGAGAGCGATGTCCAGGTCACCGGTACTGGCGAGGTAATCAAGCTCCTTGGAGACGATACACGCGGAAGCCGCCACCAGCGCTTTCTCGTCAGGATCGATTCCGGTGACGTGATCCTGGTAGCCCACAACATCGATCTCGCCCCGCGCCTCGACGCGCTGCGCGAGGGAGACACGATCGCGTTCAATGGCGAATTCGAATGGAACGACAAGGGCGGCGTGGTGCACTGGACGCATCGGGACCCTCGCGGCCATCACGTCGATGGCTGGCTGCGACACGACGGCAATACCTACTGGTAACCCGGATCAAAATACCGCGTCCAGCACCTCGGTGTATTCACCTGCGAAGGTCACCTTGAGACCCTTGCGGATATGCTCCGGCAATTCCTCGAAATCACCGCGATTGGATTTCGGCAGCACCAGGTTGCGCACCTTCATCCTGCGCGCGGCGATGACCTTCTCCCGGATGCCGCCCACGGGCAGCACCTTGCCGGTGAGCGAAATCTCGCCGGTCATGGCGAGCGAGGCGCGCACCTTCTTTTTCCGCGCCAGGGAGATCAGTGCGGTGGTCATGGTGATCCCCGCGCTGGGACCGTCCTTGGGCGTCGCGCCCGCCGGGACGTGCAGGTGGATCATGGCTTTCTTGAAGAAATCCGGGTCCACGCCCAGCTTCTTCGCATTGCCGACCACGTAGCTGTAGGCGATCTCGGCAGACTCCTTCATCACGTCGCCCAGCTGCCCGGTGAGCCGAAAGCCGCGGGAATCGCCGTGGCTGCGTGACGCCTCGATATCGAGGGTGGCGCCGCCGAGGGCGGTCCATGCCAGGCCGGTGACCACGCCGATGCCCTGGATACGGTCTTCCTCGCTGAAGGTGGGTTTGCCGAGGTATTCCTCGATGTCCTTTGCCTTCACGTGGACGGGCGCGGGCTCACCGCGCAGGAGTTTCATCACCGCCTTGCGCGCGATGGTGCCAAGCAGTTTCTCCAGCCGGCGTACCCCCGCCTCGCGCGCGTACTGCTCGATGATGCGGCGGATCGCGGCGGTGTCGATGCGGAGCTGGCCGCGTTTCTTCAGTCCCGCGCGCTCGAGTTGTTTCGGCAGCAGGTGGCCGCGCGCGATGGCGACCTTTTCCGCCGCGAGATAGCCCGACAGGCGCATGACCTCCATGCGGTCGAGCAACGGACCGGGGATGGTGTCGAGCTGGTTCGCGGTACAGATAAACAGCACCTTCGACAGGTCGACGCGCACGTCGAGGTAGTGATCGAGGAAGTCGCGGTTCTGTTCCGGGTCGAGGACCTCGAGCAGCGCCGACGCGGGGTCGCCGCGATAACTGCTGCCGATCTTGTCGATCTCGTCCAGCATGATCACCGGGTTATCGGTCTCGCATTCGCGCAGCGCCTGGACGAACTTGCCCGGCATCGCGCCGATATAGGTGCGGCGATGGCCCTTGATCTCCGATTCGTCCTGCATGCCACCCAGGCTGAAGCGATAGAACTTGCGTCCCAGGGCGCTCGCCACGGAACGCCCAAGTGAGGTCTTGCCCACGCCGGGCGGTCCGGTGAGGAGGATGATGGAACCCGCGATGTCGCCGCGCATCTTGCCGATACCGATGAACTCGAGGATGCGGTCCTTCACCTCGCGCAGACCCTCGTGGTCGCGGTCGAGAATGCGGGTCGCGTTGTCGAGGTCGAGGGAGTCCTCGCTCGATTTTCCCCAGGGCACGCTGGTGAGCCACTCGAGGTAGTTGCGGGTCACGGTGTATTCCGGCGAGCCACGCTCCAGTACTGACATCTTGTCGAGCTCCTCGTCGATGCGCTTCTTCGCGTGCTCCGGCACGACGCAGCTTTCCAGCCGCTCGCGAAACTCCTCGATCTCCGCCGCGCGGTCGTCCTTGGAAATGCCGAGCTCCTTCTGGATGAACTTGAGCTGCTCGCGCAGGAACGCCTCGCGCTGGTGGCGCGTCATTTCGCCTTCCACGTGGGCGCGGATCTCGGTCTGCGCCCTGGCGATCTCGAGTTCCTTCTGCAGCAACACCAGCGTCTTTTCGAGCCGGGTCTGGAGGTCCAGGGTCTCCAGCACCTCCTGCAGTTCCTCCGCCGCCGCGGTGGTGAGGCTCGCACCGAAATCCGCCAGGCGCGCCGGCTCTCCCGGGCCGAAGTGATTGAGGAACAGTTTCAGTTCCTCGCCGTACATCGGGTTGAGCGGCAACAGTTCCTTGATGATATTGACGATGGCGGTGGTGTACGCCTTGATCTCCACCGATTCGCCGGGAGCATGCTCCGAGTAGTACGTGACGTAGGCGGTAAACGGATGGCGCCGCGTCGCCCAGGCATTGATGCGGAAGCGCTGCATGCCCGCGAGAATGACGTGCAGCTGGTTGTCGTGCTGCTCGATCTGGTGGATGCGGCACACGGTGCCCACCGCGCGGAAGTCACGCACGCTGACCTTGTCCGGCGGTACGCCGCCGGTGTAGACAACACCCACCACCGGGTTGCCCGTGTTGGCGATGCGTTTCAGCGCCTCCCCCCACTTCTTCGCCTCCATCACCAGGGGCAGGACCTGGCCGGGGAAAAATGGTTTCTTTTCAAGGGGTAGCAGGAGAATCTGCCCCGGCAGCACATCTTCCGGGCGAGCGAGATCGGTGACGATTTCCCCCCGTGTGTGCGCGCCTTCGTCGCGCCCCGCGGACTGCTCCGCGGAGTATTCGGATTTTTCTGACATGCACGCAAATATGGCGAACCCTGTCCGATTTACAAGGCTCCACCGGAAACCGGTCGAATCCATTACCATCGTTACCCCGATATTCCTGGATACCCGACGCACCCGCGATGGCGCGTAACTTCAAGATCATCAGCCTGCTACTTGGGCTGCGCACCAGTTTCTGGTTCCTGCCGGTCATCATGGTGGCGCTGTCCTTCGTCCTCGCCGCGCTGACGGTCTACCTGGACGAAAACTACCCGTTGCCGGCCGGCGCGTTCGGCGCATGGTACGACGGTATCGGCGCGGCGGGCGCGCGGACACTGTTCTCCACCATCGCCGGCTCCACCATCACCGTGACCGGGGTGATCTTCTCCATCGCCATGGTGGTACTCACCATGGCGTCGAGCCAGTTCGGCCCGCGGCTGATCCCGACCTTCATGCGCACCGGCAGCATCCAGTTCGGCTTCGGCATGTTCCTCGCGACGTTCATCTACGCGCTGCTGATGCTTGCCCTGGCGCCGGCGGATGCCCAGGGGGTGATCACGTCGCACTGGAGCGTCGTCGCGGGGCTGCTTCTCGGCATCCTCTCGTTCCTCTTTCTCATCTTCCTGGTCCACGAGATCGCGACCTTCGTCCAGGCGCCCAACGTGGCCGCCCGGGTGGCGAGCGACATTCGCGACACCTTCGAACGCGTGTTTCCCGTGGAGCAGGCGCCCGTTGAGGAAGACTGGTTGTCCTCCTGGCAGGGTAACTACCAGGCCACGGAACTCCACTCGACCGGTGGCGGATACCTGCGCACGATCGATCATGCAGGCATCGCGAACTGCGCCGCGAAGATGAATGTGCGGGTCCACGTAAAGGTACGCCCAGGCCATCACGTGATACCAGGCGGACCGATCGCCACCGTATTCCATTCGGACAACCCGGAAGATGCCGTGATGCAGGGCCTGCTTGACTGCCTCGGTATCGGCACCGATCGCACCCTGGCCCAGGATACCGAGTACGCGGTGGACCAGATGAACGAGATCGCCCTGCGCGCGTTGTCTCCCGGCATCAACGATCCGTTCACCGCGATCAATTGCATCGACAAACTCGGCGATGCCCTGGCCTTCCTCGCGCGCAGGCACCCGCCCGGCCCCGTTGTCCGCGACGCCGAGGGAGAACCCCGGGTGGTGGCCGCCACGGACAGCTATCGCAGTATCGTCGACTCGGCGTTCGACCAGATCCGCCAGAACGGGCGTGACAAGGCCGCTGTCATGATCCGCCTGCTGGCGGTACTGGCGAGCCTTGGGGAACTGGAGTTACCGAACGAGTTTCTCGATGCGCTGCGTGGCCAGTTTCAGCAGATCGCGGACTGCGAGTCCTGCCGGTTTGAATTTCCCGGCGACCAGGAGGATTTCGAGCGCCAGCTCGAACGTACCCGCGCGGCGCTTGGGAATCAGACTACGGCGAACGCCTGAGACGCGCGAAGCGCCAGCGCCGTCAACCGCCCTCGTGTTCGCCGATGCGGCCGTCCTCGATGTTCACCACGCGGCCCATGCGATCGGCGAGCTTGAGATCGTGGGTGACGACGATCAGGCTGGTGCCGGAGGCCTCGTTCAGTTCCACCAGCAGTTCGTGGATCGATTCCGCGGTGCGCGAATCCAGGTTGCCCGTGGGTTCGTCGGCCATGATGCAGCGCGGATTGCCCACCATGGCGCGTGCAAGGGCGGCGCGCTGGCGTTCGCCGCCGGACAATTCCGCCGGCTTGTGATTCAGCCTCGGGCCGAGGCCCACGCGTTCGAGGATGTCAGCGGCCTGCTGCATGGCGACTTCCGGCGGTTCGCGACGGATGAGTAGCGGCATCGCCACGTTTTCCTGGGCGGAGAACTCCGCCAGCAGGTGGTGGAACTGGTAGACGAAGCCAAGCATCCGGTTACGCAGGTCACCGCGGGCCTTCTGTGACAGCCGGTTCACGTCCTGGCCATCGACAAGGACATTCCCGGTACTCGGCTCGGCGAGGCCGCCGAGAATATGCAGCAGCGTGGTCTTGCCCGAGCCCGAGGCGCCGACGATGGAAACCAGTTCTCCCTGGGCGACCTCGAAGTCGATGTCGTGGAGCACGTCCACGCTGATCGGACCCTCGTCGAAGGTCTTGCTGACGCCGCGGGCGACGACGATGGGTTGTGGCTCGTCCATGGTCAGTCGTAGCGCAGGGCGTCGGCGGGCTGCACGCGGGAGGCGCGCCAGGCGGGATAGAGCGTGGCGAGGAAACTGAGCGCGAGGGAGATCACCACCACCCAGGTCACGTCGGGCCAGCGCAGTTCCGCCGGGAAGTCGGTGATGACGTAGACGCTGACCGGAAACAGCTCGGTGTTGAACAGGCGCTCGATGGCGGGAATGATGGTCTGCACGTTGAGCGCGGTGAGCACGCCAAGCAGCGCCCCCACCACGGTGCCGACGAAGCCGATGACGGTGCCCTGCACCATGAACACCTTCATCACGCTGCCGGGACTCATGCCCAGCGTACGCAGTATCGCCACGTCGGGCTGCTTGTCGGTGACTATCATCACCAGGGTGGAGACGATGTTGAACGCCGCCACCGCGATGATCAGCGTGAGCACGATAAACACCACCCGCTTCTCGATCTCGAGCGCGCGGAAGAAGTTCGCATGCTCGCGCGTCCAGTCGCGGATGTAGTAGCGCTGCTCCAGGTCCTGGTCGATCTGCCGGCCGACCATTGGCGCGCGATCGACATCATGCAGGCGCAGGCGCACGCCGCTGACCTCGCCGTCCATGTCGAGCAGGCGCGCCGCGTCGTCGATATGTACCAGCGCGATCCCGCTGTCGTACTCGTGCATGTCGATCCTGAACAACCCTACCACGGTGAACCGCTTCATCCGCGGCAACAGGCCGGCGGGGGTCACCTTGCCCTTGGGAGCCACCACCGTGACCTTGTCGCCGAGGCGCACACCGAGGATGCGCGCCAGGGTATCGCCAAGGATGATGCCGAAGTCACCGGGGCGGAGCGCCGCGGCATTGCCTTCGACGACGTGGTCCAGCACCTCGGAGACGTCCTTCTCTTTCTCCGGCAGGATGCCGCGGATGAGCGCACCGGTCACCTCATTGCCCTTTGTCAGCATCCCCTGGCCGAGGATGAACGGCGACTGCGCCGCGACCTCGGCATTGCCTTGCACGCGGGCGGATACCTCCTCCCAGTCAGCGAGCTTGCCGTCATCACCGGAGATCGTGACATGGGACACCACGAACAGGATGCGCTCGCGCAAATCCTTGTGGAAGCCGTTCATGATGGACATCACCGTGATCAGCGCCCACACCCCGAGGATCACGCCGATCATCGAGGTCGCGGAGATGAACGAAATGAAGTGGTTCCTGCGCTTGGCCCGGGTATATCGGAGGCCGATAAGGAGTTCGAGCGGCCGGATCATGCGCTCTCGTGGCGCATGTGCGGAAACAGTATGACGTCCCGGATCGAGGCGCTGTCGGTGAGCAGCATCACCAGCCGGTCGATGCCGATGCCTTCGCCGGCAGTGGGCGGCATGCCGTACTCGAGCGCGCGCACATAGTCGGCGTCGTAATGCATCGCCTCGTGGTCGCCGGCGTCCTTCTCCGCCGCCTGCTGGCGAAAGCGCTCCGCCTGGTCCTCGGCGTCGTTGAGCTCGGAGAAGCCGTTCGCGATCTCGCGCCCGGCGACGAAGAACTCGAAGCGGTCGCTGACCTCCGGCTCGTCATCGTTGCGGCGTGACAGTGGCGACACCTCCACCGGGTAGCGGGTGATAAAGGTCGGCTGCACCAGGCGGTGCTCCACGGTCTCCTCGAAGATCGTGGTCTGGATGCGGCCGAGGCCATGGCCGTCCGTGACCTCGGCGCCGAGGCCGCGGGCGATGGCGGCGGCGGATTCGCGCTCGAGCAACGCCTCCGGGACGATCTCGGGGTTGAACTCCCGAATCGCCTCCAGCATGGTCATCCGCTTGAATTCTTTTGAAAAATCAATTAATTGCCCCTGGTAACTGATCTCCAGTCCACCCGTCACCTGCTCGCAGACCCGGCGCATCAGGTCCTCGGTCAGGTCCACCAGGTCGTTGTAGTCCGCGTAGGCCCAGTAGAACTCGAGCATCGTGAACTCGGGGTTGTGACGCGTGCTGACCCCCTCGTTGCGGAAACTGCGGTTGATCTCGAATACCCGCTCGAAGCCGCCCACGGTGAGGCGCTTGAGATACAACTCCGGCGCGATCCGCAGGAACAATTCCATGTCGAGGGCGTTGTGATGGGTCTCGAACGGTCGCGCCACCGCGCCCCCGGGTATGGGATGCATCATCGGCGTTTCGACCTCGAGGAAGTCACGCCCGATCATGAACTCGCGGATCGCCTGGATGATGCGCGAGCGCTTGAGGAACACCTCGCGCGATTCCGCGTTCATGATCAGGTCGACGTAGCGCTGGCGGTAGCGCGTCTCGGCGTCGGTGAGGCCGTGGAACTTCTCCGGCAGCGGGCGCAGCGCCTTGGTCAGCAGGCGCAGCGCGCTCACGCGCACGGACAGCTCGCCCTTCTGGGTAATGAACAGTTCACCCTCGGCGCCGACGATGTCGCCAATATCGAGATGTTTGAACACGTCGTCGTAGACGCCATCCGGCAGCAGTTCCCGTTTCAGGTAGAGCTGGATCCGGCCGCTGCCGTCCTGGATCGTGGCGAAGCTCGCCTTGCCCATGATCCGCTGCAGCATCATCCGGCCCGCCACCTTCACCCGCACCGGTTCCTCGGGCAGGGATTCCCCGTAGGCGGCATGGAGGTCCGCGGCAAGATGGTCGCGGCGGAAGTCGTTGGGAAACGCGGTACCCGCGTCCCGCAGGGCGGCAAGCTTCTCCCGCCGCTGGTGTACCTGTTCGTTCTCTTCGCTCATCGTCTGGAACTCGTTACAGGCCCGCCTTGAGACTGGCCTCCATGAATCGGTCGAGATCGCCGTCGAGCACCGCCTGGGTGTTGCCGGTCTCGACCCCGGTGCGCAGGTCCTTGATGCGCGACTGGTCGAGCACGTAGGAACGGATCTGGCTGCCCCAGCCAATATCCGCCTTGGTCTCCTCCTCCGCCTGGGAGGCCTCGCGGCGCTTCTGGATCTCGGCCTCGTACAGGCGCGCGCGCAGCATGTTCATCGCCTCGGCCTTGTTGCGGTGCTGGGAGCGGTCGTTCTGGCACTGCACCACGATCCCGGAGGGATTGTGGGTGATGCGCACCGCGGAGTCGGTGCGGTTGACGTGCTGCCCGCCCGCGCCGCTCGCGCGGTAGGTGTCGATTCGCAGGTCCGCGGGATTGATCTCGATTTCGAAGCTGTCGTCGATCTCGGGATAGACGTATACCGAGGCGAACGAGGTATGGCGGCGGTTGCCGGAGTCGAACGGGCTCTTGCGCACCAGCCGGTGGACGCCGGTCTCCGTGCGCAGGTAGCCGTATGCGTATTCTCCGCTGAACTTGATCGTGGCGCTCTTGATCCCGGCGACCTCGCCCTCGGAACGTTCGATAATTTCGACGTTGTACTCCGAGGCCTCTCCCCAGCGGGTGTACATGCGGAACAGCATCTCCGCCCAGTCCTGGGCCTCGGTGCCGCCGGAGCCCGCCTGGATGTCGAGGAAGGCATTGGCGCCGTCCGCCTCGCCGCTGAACATACGGCGGAACTCGAGCTTCTCCAGCTCGCCGATGACCCGCTCCACCTCGACGCCGATCTCCTTCACGGTGTCGGCGTCATCCTCCGCCTGGGCAAGATCGAGCAGCTCCCGCGCATCGGCGAGGCCGCTGGTGATGCTGTCGAGGCCTTCCACCACCTCCGCCAGCCGGGTGCGCTCCTGGCCCAGCGCCTGGGCCTCCTCCGGATTATCCCAGAGGTTCGGATCCTCCATGCGGAGGTCTACTTCCTCCAGTCTTTCGCGGCGGCCTTCGTAGTCAAAGAAACCCCCTGAGCGCGGCCACGCGCTCGCTGCCGGAATCGAGTAATTCGATGAGTTCGTTGGGCGTTTCCATGGGGCTGCGGGGGGAAATCTGGAGAGCGCGCAGGATACCGGAATCCGCCCTCGAATGACAGGGAGAAAGCGGCGTTATCCGTTGATTTTGGGCGGAAATTCCTGGGAATCCCGTTGACATCGACAGGGTCAGCGGGTAAATTTCGCTCCCCCATCGAAATGCCGAGATGGCGGAATTGGTAGACGCGCTGGCTTCAGGTGCCAGTGGGGGCAACCCCGTGGAGGTTCAAGTCCTCTTCTCGGCACCACCCCAAACTATCCGAAGGGACTAAAAATAAATATAAGGGGCTTTGGGCGCGGAAGCCCATTGGGACTACGGAGGGCCCACGTTCATCATCTTGTCACACTGAAGCGGCAACCATCATACCCGCCCTTCAGGTTCTCTTGCTATGTTCGAAAGCGGGCGTACATGCAGTTTTCTAGCCATCAGAAAACGTAAATCACCCCGATACCTATCTCGCCCTCGTAGTCGTTTCGAGAAACCGGGCTGTCAGCTATGTCGCCACCGTAGTACTCGTACAGTACTTCACCGAACATTTGCCAGTTCTCGTTGAAGTTGTACCTGTAGTTGTAGTTGATTCCGATCGATCGAAATCCACTGTCAAGATTGGTGGGTGGCAGCATTGACGCGGCGGATTGGGTAGCATTGACGCCAAAGTCGCTGTTGGCTTTCTCACTGTCGTGAAACACGGCCACCAAAGCAATTTCTGAGCCGGATCCGTCCGTCTGTGTTCCGAATCGATGACCGTATGCGATCAAGGCAAGATTACCATTCGGGCCAGATACTAAACGGCCATCTATCCAGTTACGCCACGCACCACTGAGGTCACGACGAAATTGCAGCACCACCTCGGCCCCTTCATCCTGGTCTCCGAGCCCATCCAGATCCCCATCGCTTGAATCGGATTCCTCTCGACCTTCACCAAATCCGAGGGATGCTTCCAACAACCAGGAGTCGGACACGAGCCCACGCCAACCAATGGCTTCTCCCGCAAAATAGTAAATGTTGTTGCCGCTACGCCACTGCAGAGCTCCCGCGGGATCAACTTCAAAATCGAAGTTGTCAGAACCTTCATACTCGGATTCATACTCAACACCAAGCCCCAGTCCGATACCCCAGCCATCACCATCTGTAAAATCGTCAAGAGAAGGAAGAGGTACCAGCACCGATCTGCTCTCGTCCGCCAACAAGTTGCCTGCGAAAGAAAGTGCCAGCAAGGGCAGTATTAGAAAAATTGCTTTTGATAACTTCATTTGGCTTTCCACCGATATAGAAGGAGTCGGAATCAGTCAGATCGGCTCAGACTACAAGCAGGGTGTTCAAATTTTCGTGAAAGTTATTGCCGGTGTCTCGGCGCCAGACCTGTCTCGATGCCATGGCGTGTCGGAGAACACGATCTACCGCTGGAAGTCAAAGTTTGGGGGGCATGGGGATCAGCGCGGCCAGGCGGTTGGGAGCTGGCGCAAGTCAGCCCTCATCGATCACCGGGCAGGACACCTCCTGCTGTATATGTAAAAGAGGCTGCCTGATATGATCAGTCGCAACACCACGCCATGCTCGAGTTTGGGGATCCAGTCAGGTTTACCGGCAATCAAGAGCTGGCATCCGAATCATGGGCCGTCAGTGGGGGTATGGCGTGCGCCCTTCAGTGAACGTTAAAGCTAAATCAGATATTTATTCTTGGTATTGATTCCACGCCAACCGGAATTCACACAATAATCACAAAATGATGACAAAACTGCCACTTTACTGATCGTAACCTACGCCCAATTACATGATACCAGGTTGAAACAAATTGCAAAGGCCACTGGAAATCAAATCGTTTCGAATTTTGATTGTCGATGATAATCGCGATATCTGCGAAAACATCGGTGATTATTTGGAAGCTAAAGGACACATCGTTGATTTTGCATTCGACGGTATCAGTGCGCTGCATTTACTATTAACCAAAACTTTTGACGTTGTTGTTCTGGATTTAATGCTGCCGGGAATGGACGGGCTGACAGTATGCCAAAAAATTCGAAATGAAACAGATAAAGAAATTCAGATAATCATGTTGACAGCGAAGGATACTCTTCCAGAAAAAATTGAAGGATTTGAAGCAGGTGCGGATGATTACCTCGTAAAGCCGTTCGCGTTGCAAGAGTTATATGCGAGGATTTTAGCTATCACAAAACGAGGACATTCCTCTACTGCACCAATGTTGATTGTTGGAGACTTGACTCTTAACAAGCACACATTGGAAGTGAAACGTGCAGGGAAAAAACTGATTTTGAATCCAATCTGTTTGAGGATATTGTCTCATCTCATGGACGCTTCACCATCCGTGGTTACGCGGGAAGACCTTGAAGTGCTTCTCTGGGGCGACAAACGGCCTGATTCCGATGCGCTCCGAACTCATTTATATAAGTTACGTCAAACTATTGACAAACCTTTTAGTCGACCGCTATTACACACCGTGCATCGGATTGGCTATAGATTGGCAGATATTGAAGATAGTGTTTCAGAATAGCCTGCGACTGAGAGTTATATTCATTGTTGGAAGCTTTGCAGCCGTCTTAAGTATTTTATGGGGATTTGTAGTATTCGCAGGAGTTCGATTAACGGAAGACTGGGTGCTAACTAATCTTCTACGCAATACGGCTGAGGATATTGCTGGTAATACCGCATCATTGAACGAAGGAATCCCTCTAGGTATAGAAAAGCGCATACAAAGTTACCAGGCGGGCGACAAATTGCCGTCATACCTTGATGCCTGGCTGCACGAGAAAAATAGACCGGAGGGCTACTATGAACTGTCGGACCAGGACGTTCACATTGCAATTGTCACACCGGACGATAAATCCACTCCAATAGTGGTTGTCTTCGATGTGTCGGGCATTGAAGCGGATTCGTCCCACGATAAATATTGGGTGGCCGGATTGCTACTTGTGGCCCTGCTGATTACAGTTTGTACTACAGTTTTCGCCGCATCACTTGCCACTAAAGCAATCTCACCGGTAATTAAACTTTCCAATGCAGTGAAGGACATTAATCCGGAAAATCTCCAGGACTATGACTGGAGATCGATTGAGGCCGCCAGCTTCACCGATGATGAAGTGGGTCAACTAGCAAGAATAATCGAGAAAACGTTGAAACGCGTAGGAACATTTATTGAAAGAGAACGTTTTTTTACAAGCGCCGCCAGTCACGAACTACGAACTCCGGTAACAGTAGTAGATGGCGCGCTTGAGTTACTCATGGGGCTTGAGCTTCCAAATAACATCTCCAGGATTGTTTCCAGAATTGATCGGGCAACAAGCAACATGAAAAACACCATTCAATTGCTTTTGTGCATGTCCAGAGAGGACAGCAACAAACAATTGTCTGAAATGTTTTCAGTAAATACATTAGTCGAACAGGCTGTAAAAGAGCATCAATCAATTGTAACCAGTAAAAGCCTCTCCATAAACTTTAGAACAGTTGCTGAGCCAACCCTGATCGGAGATCCGCAAGCATTTTCCATAGTTCTCAACAATATTATTAGAAACGCTATAGAGCATGCTCCTGGTGACTTGAATTCCATCGAGATTGTTGTTGAGCACAAGATGGTCTTGGTATCAAATCAGATTGACAGCAACTTGCGCTTGTCAGGAAGTCAGCAAGAGAAACCGGAACCAACGAAAGATGACAAGGGATATGGACTAGGTTTGAGTATCGTAGAGAAGCTTTGTAAGAACAATCATTGGCTGTTCAGGCTTGAAGTCAACGAAAGTGCAGCTTTAGCTACTTTGTCCTGGAACTAATTCTCTAATAATTTCAGTTTTTCACAAAATCTTCACCGAACTATTACAAATCAGTGATAGCACGGTTGTCATACTACGTTCTTCAGTACACCAATCCTAATAGGAGAACAGGTATGAATCTTATCAGTACGAGTCGCCGCAATTTTTTGACTCGCGCGGCGGCGCTTGGCGCTGGTGCGGGATTGAGCGTACCCGCCATTATTTCCAACGCTTCGGCTTCAGAGCCATCGGCCATCTCGTTGCGAGACCAGGACCTGCCGTTCATAGCCACAGAAGAGACCTATACCACGGAAGAACTGATTGCGCTGAACGCGATCAACGAGGATCACGTCGAGTACCTCAGGGAAACCGGTCTTGCCGACCTGGGTTCTGGCCGCATCGGCGCTATGGACGAGGCGGGGATCAACGTTCAGATCCTCTCCGCACACACGCCGGGCGTGCAGAATCTCGCCGGTCAGGAAGGCATCGACTTTGCGTATCGTCTCAACAGGATGATCGCCGATGGCCCGATGACCACGTATCCAGGGCGGTACCAGGCCTATGCGACCCTGCCGCTGCAGGACCCCGAGGCATCGGCGGACGAACTCGAACGCGCTGTCCGCGAAGACGGCTTCGTTGGCGCCATGACCAACGGGTTCGTTGGCAGCAAGTTCCTCGATCACCCGGATTTTGAGCCCGTACTGGCGCGTGCCGAGGCGCTTGCAGTGCCGATCTACCTGCATCCGGGTTTCCCACCCGATGAGGTCTTCAAGATCTACTACCGCATCACCCGTCCAGAATATAACCAGGAATACCAGGACTACATCTTCAGTGGCTCAGGATATGGGTGGCACCAGGAAGTCCTTACCCAGTGCCTGCGATTGATCCTGACCGGAGTGTTCGACAGATTCCCCAGGCTGCAGATGATCATAGGCCACATGGGAGAGGGCCTTCCGTTCTACTACGAGCGTATCGTGGGAGATCTGGGAGAAATGACCGAGAATTCACTGAACAAGCCCGTCGGGCAGTACTTCAATGACAATTTCTGGTACACAACCAGCGCATTCTTCCAGGACGAATTGCTTCATCTATTGCTGAGGTACATCAGCGTGGATCGGGTCATGTTCGGAACCGATTACCCGTTTGCCGACATGAAGCAAGGAACCGACTGGTTCCGGGCAGTGGATCTGCCTCGCGACGCCAAGGAAAAGATTGCATTCCGCAACGCAGAAAAGCTGTTCGGGGTAAGTGTTTGACGGACCGGCGCCGGACCTTCGTTATCTTTTTAATCGTACAGGGTTCAGATTATGACCAAGCAACATATTCTTCTATATTCGCTGGGTAGTGCTTTGATTTGCTTTTCACATTTTGCATTAGCACTGGATAGATCCACTGCCCAGGACTTGATATCCAAACAATATCCAGGCGCATTCGTTACGGAAACTGAGCCCTTCATGAAGGGGGGCGTACAAATGTATGAAGTTGAGTTCAAATTTGACGGTAAAAGCTATGAAGCGATACTCACCGCCGATGGTGAAGTTCGTAGTGTTGAAGAAGATAATTTTTCCAATGGGAACTTTTTGTATTTAGGGCTCTACGTCGAATCAAGTCGAAGTCTTTACGAAGGTGTCGGTACAGAAACAGAAGCTTACCCTGGCATATTTGGTCAATACGGTAATTTTTGGTTTTATGATACAACAGTAGGATATTCACTTTACGACGACGGCAAATTCAATATCTCGCCAATTGTGGAATTTAATTTTGATGACGGGTATGAAGAAGGCGACAGCACCATCTTTACCGGCCTCGAAGATCGGGATGACTCAATCGACACTGGAATACAACTTAGCTACGATTTTGATGCATTTAAAGTCACTGGCTCTATCCTCGCCAATATCAGTGACTCGCATGGGGGTCACACTGCTGAAATTGGAATCGACCGCGAGTTTGTAGTTAGTGACACATTCACAATAACACCAGGTTTTTCTGCGATCTATCGAAGTGATGATTACAACCAGTATTACTTTGGTGTGAATCCGGAAGATGCGACAACATTCCGACCCGCTTACCAGTCTGACGCGGGGTTCGACTACGAAATTGAAGTTGCAGCCAATTGGTTCTTCAGCGAAAAATGGGCACTTAGAACTGAATTGGAGTACGAAATCTACAGCGATGAGGTAACTGACAGTCCGCTAGTCGATGAAACCGACGGAATTGGCATCACTTTCGGTCTGTTCTACGAATTCTAGCCAGGTATTCGAGTGCTACCTGAAGTTTGACAATCGAATTGCGGGGTACGGTCACCCGTAGCGAGGGTATCGTTCCGACAGCGAGTCACCCAGGCCCACGACTTCCTCCACGAGTAACTTAAGGTCGCTACGCCGGGTACGGTGGTTGTTGATCGCCACCCGCAGGCAGTGAACGCCGCGTACCGTGGTATCCGATAACACCGCGGTGCCCTCTTCCTGAAGGCGCAGCATTATTTCCGTGTTCACGGATTTCATCGTTGCGTCATCCATGCCGTCCCTCCGGTAACGGAAGCAGAGGATGTTGATCGTGGCGGGCGCCACTGTTTCCAGACAGCCCTCCCTGGCCACCAGCTCACCAAGGTACGCCGCCTGGTCGATGTTCTGGTCGATCAGGCGGCCGAATTTCTCCACGCCGTGCTCCTTCAGGGCCATCCAGACCTTGAGCGCGCGGAAACCACGCGAGGTCTGGAGGCCCATCTCGTGCAGCCAGTTGGCGGAGGCGATACCTCTTGGTGTTTTTTCCAGGTACTCGGGGGTCACCGCGAACGTTTCTCGATGGGCCCTGGCATCGCGGACCAGGACGCAGCCGACGTCGAACGGGGCGTGGAGCCACTTGTGTGGATCCAGCGCGATGCTATGGGCCCGTTCGATTCCCGCCACCCGCCAGCGGTTGCGCGGCGCGATGGCGAGCAGCGCGCCGATACAACCATCCACGTGGAGCCACAGTCCCTCTGCCGCGGCGAGGTCGGCGAGGGCTTCGAGATCGTCGATGGCGCCAGTATTCACCGTGCCCGCGCTGGCGATGATGCAGGCGGGCTGGAAACCGGCAGCGCGATCTTCACGAATAGCGTCTGTCAGCTCCTCAATATCCATGCGCAGTTCGCTATCGGCGCTGACCTGGCGCAGCGCGCTGTTGCCGTGTCCCAGCGCCTCCAGCGCCTTGCGATGGCAGCTATGGACCTGGTTGGATGCGTAGAAGCGCAGTGGCCGCGGAATCGCCGCGACTCCGAGCTCGCGTACGTCCACCCCGGCATGCACGTTGCGCGCCACCGCCAGGGCGGTGAAGTTGGCCATTGAACCGCCGCTCACGAGGAGGCCGCTGCTGTCCTCCGGCATGCCCGTCATCTGCCGGCACCAGTCGATCACCTGCAGCTCCAGGTAAGCCGCCGCGTGGTTGCCGCCGCCGAGATTGGAACCCTGCACCGCGGCGAGGAAGTCCCCCAGCGCACCGGTGTAGTTGCCCGCGCCCATGTACCAGGCCCAAAAGCGCGGATGGACGTTTCCCATGGGATAGCGCATCACGTTGCGTATGACGGCGTCGTACACCCCATCCGCACCCATTCCTGATACGGGCAGCGGCTCTGCGAAGAAATCCCTCACGTCATCCGGCATCTCCTGCCAGGCCGGACGTTCATCCACCTCTCGCAGGTAGGCAATAGCGTCGTCGATGATTCTGTGGGAAAGCTCAGCGAGCGTGGCCCAGTCTTCGGGATCGAGAGTTTCCTCGTCCATTGCGTTCCGTTACGTGGCAAACAGCGCTGGAAATATACGGGATGCCGGTGTTCGGCAGGCGGCGCGACCGTTCTTATGAGGCCCCTGAGGTCCTCGACTGTCAGCATTCAATCGCCGGCGATGTCCACCAGGAATTCCTTGCAGCTCTTGCTGGCGAGATCGAATTGCCGTCGATTGGTGTGGTTGACATGGCGACCATAGGTATGAACAGACAGCGTCATCCGGTCGGTTTCGTTGACCACCTTGTGGATACCGCCCGTCTTCATGCAGACGAGATCGCCCGCGGCTGCGACGAAGTCGTCCATCACCTCGAGCTCGGCGTGTCCCGGCCGGCTGCCGTCGTCCACCCGCCGGTAGCGGGTGTTGTGCTCCTCACCTTCCAGCCCTGCCACCACCGCCCAGGTGCCGTGATCATGGGGCGGGGTACCCCGACCCGGGAGCCAGTTCACAACCAGCACCGCAAGGGAGTGATCAGGCTCCTCGTGCAGCAGGTGCACGCCGAATCCCTGCGCCTCGTTGCATTCGTAGTACTCCGGGCGAACCCAGGTCCGGTCCGCCACCAACCGCTGCGCCAGCGGACCGACGCGGTCGATGATGGCGGATTCATCGGTCACATCCCGGGTGACACGGCGCAGGTCCGAGACGTAGTCCTGCAATTGGTAGGTCGTCATGTTCCGCCTCCCTGAATTTCCTGGTGTGTCGGCGATAGTAGCAGATGACGAGGGTGCTGCCGAAGCGGCGCCATCCGTCTCCAGTTCACACCCGTACGTCGTTTCCCTGCGCCGCTCCCGTCACCGGGAGGTTTCGGCCTACAGACTGGACAACTTGTCGCCGTCCAGTTCGCGCGGCTCCTGGTTGTCGATGATCAGGTCCGGCTCAATGTCGATGATCGATTCCTCGTCTACCGGCATGCACTCGTCGTTCTGCTCGTAGAGGCTCACGCCGTTGCAGTGATCCTCCTCCGGCCGGATCTCGAACCAGGAGGGATCGATGCGGCCCACCACGCTGCCGCCGGCGATATCGCGGTAGGCCGGGTCGTGGATGATCCCGGGAATGAACAGGTCGGAGGACAGGTCCGGCAGGCCGCGGAAGAACAGGCCGTCGAAGAACTGCGAGATATCGAGGCCACGGGCGAATCCGCTCGGGAATACCCAGGCATTCGCCGCCCGGTAGTTACCGGTGATGTAGGCCACCAGTTCGGCCTGGTAGATCGACACGTCGCCGCCGATGTTGAAGCGTACCGGGCCGCCGGGGTTGCCGATCCGGCCGCGGCTCGACCACAGGCTCGCATCCGCCGGAGTGATGATGACGCCCGAGCCGGCGATGTTATCCCCCGCCAGCAGGCTCACCCGGTCCCTGGCGGACTGGATGGTGGTACCGATGTTGATGGTACGCGCGCCGCCCACCGCGCCGGGACCGAAGCCGCCGTCCACCGCCGCGAGGTTGACCTCGCCCTGGCCGTAGATACCGGAGCCGCCGAGGCTGAGCGCGCCATAGGCGTTGAGCGAGATATCCCCGGCCGCGCTGATCCGTCCCGTGGTGCTGAGATTGCCGAGCGCGGCGATGTCGATCCAGCCGGTGGTGTTGATGTTCCCCAGCGCGAGCGGCGTGGCGTCGACGAAGCGCAGGTTGTTGACCAGCCCGTTCGGGCTGCCGATGGTGACGTTGCCGTAATACGTGCTGAACTCGCTGTCGAGGTAGATCGAGTTACCGTTGGATACGCGGATGAGCGAGTTGCCGGCCACGTTCACCGTGCCGGTATCGGTGATATCGCCGTAGGACAGGATCTCCAGCGACTGCACGTTGCTCGCATTGGCGAAATTGGTGCCGCTATCTTCCTGGATGATGGCATGCCGGCCGTTGACGGTGAGATCGCCGAAGTTGGTGGAATCCGAGCTGACATCGCCGAGGATGATGTCGTTGCGCGCCTGGAAGTCACCCAGCATCGGCACGGAAATGCGCGCGCCGGGGATATCCGAGATGCCGCCGGTGATCGCTTCCACGCGCAGGCTGCGGCGGGAAATGGTGTTGCCGAGGGCGATATCGTTTATATCCACCAGGTGGATGTTGAGACCATCGGAATGCACCGGACCGCGGAAATCGTTGCTGCGGGTATCCAGGGTAATCACGTTGCTCGCCAGCAGCGTGGTGGTGCCATCTACGGTAGCGGTGCCGACATCGGTGATCGCGCCGGTGATCGCCTCGACGTCGAGATCGCCGCGCGCCGTGGTCGTGCCTAGAACGATGTCGTTGGCATCCACCAGGGTGATGTTGACGCCGTCGGAATTCACCACCCCGCGGAAGTCATTGCTGCGCGTGTCGAGCACGATATCGTGCTCGGCGATGAGGTTGGTCACCAGGTTGACGACCGCATTGCCGACGTCGGTGATGTCGCCCGTGATGGATTTCACGTTGAGCCCGCCGGACGCGCGGGTGATACCGAGCTCGATGTCGTTCTCGTCCACCAGGGTGATGTCTTCGCCGTTGGCGAAGACCGTGCCCTGGAAGTCGTTGAGCGGGTTGTCGAGCACGATGTCGCCGGTGTCGGTGCGGCGGCCGCCGGCGCCCAGGCTGCGCGCGCGCAGCCGGGTTTCGCCAGCCACCAGAGCACCATCGTTGTGGATATAACCGGGCGCCTCGCCGATCAGCGGTACCGCCACGAGATCCTCCGAGGTGGCCGGGCGGCCGATGTTGTTCGCGGACCAGCCGTCGCTGCCGGTATCCGCGATAAAGCCGTCGATGGCCCTGACGCTGAGATCGCCGCTGGCCACCGTGGTCTCCAGCAGGATGTCGTTGGCATCCACCAGGGTGATGTTCACCCCGTTGCTGTTGACCTCGGCGCGGAAGTCGTTGGTTTCGGTATCGAGCGAGATATCCGTGGCCGCCAGCAGGTAGGTGGGCAGGTTCACCGTGGCGGTGCCGGAATCGGTGATCCCGCCGCTGATGGCGTGTACCCGCAGGCCGCCCTGGGCATTGGTGGTGCCGAGATCGATATCGTTGGTGTCGACGAGTGCGATATCCTCGCCGTCGCTGTTGACCGACCCCATGAAATCGTTGAGGACATTATCAAGCGTGATGTCGCCCTTGTCGGTGTACGCGCCGGCGTCGATGCCGTCCACGGTTTCCGCGAGCAGGTAGGTCGCGCCCGTCACCAGCGCGCCGGCACCGGTTTCGGTGTCGGTGATATGGCCGTCCTTGCTGGTCACGTCCAGGTCGCCGTCGGCCACCGAGGTACCAAGGGCGATGTCGTTGGCGTCCACCAGTACGATGTCCTCGCCGTCGCTGTTGACCTCGCCCTGGAAGTCGTTGAGGACGTTGTCGAGGACGATATCACCCCTGTCGGTCACCGATGCGGTATCGATGCCGTCCACCGTTTCCGCCAGCAGGTTGGTGGTGCCCGCAACGAGAGCGCCGCTACCGGTCTCGGTGTCGCTGATATGGCCATCCACCGAGGTGACGTTGAGATCGCCGTCCGCCACGGTGGTGCCGAGGGCGATGTCGTTGGCGTCCGCCAGGGTGATAGTGACACCGTCGGAATTCACCTCGCCCATGAAGTCGTTGGCGCGGGTATCCAGGATGATGTCGCCGGTGGCCAGCAGGTTGGTGGTGCCGCCGATGGAGGCCGCGCCGACATCCGTGATGGTGCCGTCGAGCGCGGTGACGTTGAAGTCACCGGTGGTGACGGAGTCGCCCAGCAGGATGCTGTTGGCATCCACCAGGGTGGTGTTCACCGCGTCCGAGTCCACCCGGCCCTGGTAGTCGTTGACGACATTGTCGAGAACGATGTCGGCCACCGCGCCGAGGTCCGAGTCGCCGGTTACCAGCAGCGATGCGGCCGGGTCATCGGTGATGCTGCCATCGCTCCTGAGGCGCAGTGTCGCCGCGGTGTTCGCGCCGGCGAGCAGCATGTCATCGTCCTCGCTGATATCCACCGTGTCGCCGGTGAAGGTCAGGCTGCCGAAGCGGACGTCGTCCGCGGGCTGGTCGCCGAGGACGATATCATTGCCATTGGAGTCGAACTCCGCGTTGCCCGTCACCAGGAGGCTGGAGCCTTCCACGTCGGTGATGTTCGCCGCATTCACGTCAAGGTCGAAACCTGCCGTAACGTTGCGCAGGGCGATGTCCCGTGGCGTGGCAGCGGTGAAGCCAAAGGAATCGAGGTCGACGAAACCATTTGGCGCGATGGCGTCGACGTAGCCCAGAGACCAGAGGTCGGTGTCGATGTTGGCGCCAGCCTCGAGGATAACGTTGTTGGCGAGGATATTGAGATCCGCGCCGTTGCTGTCGACGATGGAGCCATCCGCGATGAGGGTAACGTTGCC
This sequence comes from Gammaproteobacteria bacterium, assembly GCA_030432755.1. Taxonomy (GTDB): domain Bacteria; phylum Pseudomonadota; class Gammaproteobacteria; order Arenicellales; family Poriferihabitantaceae; genus VYFG01. The sequence continues at coordinate 230,853 of JAUILZ010000003.1, forward strand.
GTTCACCGCGTCCGGAGGGATTCCGCCGGCCAGTTCCAGGTTCAGGTCGCCATCGATTTCCTCCACCCGGGCGGAGCCACCGGTGGTATCGGCATCGGTGTTCAGCAATGCGTTCAGGTTTCCGCCCTGCAGGTCGATACGGACAGGGGCGTCGTCCGCGCCGATATTGCCGTCGGCGGTGGCGAGGTCGATCTCCCGCGAACGAACGACATGACTGCCGGAGGGCTGCAGGATGTTGCCTACCACGTCGATATCGGTGAGGCCGCTGCTGTTGAGCAGGTTGCCCGCCAGGGTAACGTCGGTGTCCTGTGATGCGTCGACGGCGATCAGGCCCTCGGCATTACCAAGTTCCACCACGTCGATGGAGTCGTACTCGTCGGTCTGGACATCGGTATCGCTGTTGATCCGGATCTGCGTCTCGGGCGCGGTATCGATGTCGATCAGGCCGAGCTGCAGGTCGAATGCGGAGTCGTTGTTGATCTCGACGTGGGAATAGCCGCCCAGCGCGGACAGCGTACCGTCCCCGGTGAGCCAGCCGGACGCGGGCTCCGGACCCTCGATGACGATGGTGCCGGGCCGGTGGACGATGTCCGGGATGATGATCGTATTGCCCACGGTGACCGGCACGAAACCCGCCCAGTCACCATCGCCGTAGGCCAGGTTGACCGTATTGCCGTCCGGCAGGATGCGGTCGATGTCGACACCGATGTTGCTGATATCCACGGTAACGTTACCGTCGGCATCGATATCGATGAAGTAGTTCTCGATGCCGGACTGGACATTGCCGGTGATGTTGAGCGCGGCATTGTCCGCCACCTGGATGTCCACCGAGGACAGGCCGGCGACATCGCCGTTGATTTCGTAGTTGGCGGCGCCGCCGTCGGTGGCGTTGCCGAGGCCGAGACGTAGATCGCCCGAGGCGATGACGTCGCCGATATCCACCCCGCCGCTGCTACCCGCGAGCGGTGCCAGGTCGAGGAAGATATTGCCATGGGCAAAGGCGTCCACCACCGCGTCGATCACGCCGTCCGGGAAGAGGTTGAGCGTCAGATAGTCGCCCGACGTACCGATGGAACCGTCGTAGGCACGGCCGTCGAAGTCGTGGGTCTCGATGATCGCCGCGGAGCCGCTGCTGAGGATATCGCCGCCGACACTGGAGACGAATACCGAGCCGGCGTTGCCTTCCACGTTCTCCTCGCTGTCCACGAGGTCGGTGAAGGTGATATTGCCCGTGCCCTCGCCGAAGATCTGGATGCGGCGATCGCCTTCTGCCTGGGTGATGGTCAGCATATTGAGCGCGCCGGCTCCCGCACCGTTCGTACCACCGAATACCGTCGCCGGATCCGTCGAGTAGTCGTTCAGGCGATTGAAGAAGTTGACCGCGCCATTGCGATTCGCCGAGTAGTCACCGATGGCAGGGCCTGCCTGGTTCTCTGCGTTGATCAGGAATTCCGGCAATGCGCTGCCCGGGTCCGCGAGGATGATGCGGCCGATTTCGAGATTGGCGTCGGTAAGATTGACGATCTTCACATAGGGGAAGATGTTGCTGTATTGCAGCGTCCCCTGGTTGAGCGCGTAACCATTCGGGTTGGAGACCCCGTTCCTTTCTTCGTGGCTAGCGGTAATACCAACGCCGTCTTCGAAGTCGTAGCTGTAAGCCGGCGCCGGTGAATAGATGCGTACCCTGCCCACCTGGTCCTTGACCAGGTCGTCTACCACGATATTGCCGGCGGCATCGTAGCTGGCGGTAATCTCTCCCGAGATGGTCTCGATACGACCGTCGGCATGGATCAGCAGCTCCTGGCCCACGCTGTCCAGCATCACTATGGTGCCGTCGATGCGGTTGTAGGCGTTGGCGCTCGAGGACCAGCCAAAGGTGTTCGGGTCGATCAATCCACTATTGGTGTCACTGACCGCGCGCACCTGGGTCGCGCTGCTAATCACCGATTCGAAATTGACGTCGTAGGTATGAATCTCGGCGGTGTCCTCGAAATCCACCAGTGTATCGAGATCCGCAACCGTCTTCGCGTTCTGCGTCCCCGTGTCGAACGCCACGCTGCCACCCTTGTGGGTCCTGGACTCGATGCGGCCATCCACGCCGTCGGCAATGTCATCCAGGCGCGCGATCAGGTCCACCTGGTTGCGCCCGGTGAGACGCGAGCCAGCCTCGACGTTTACACGGGTATCCGAATCGACATCAGAGATGGCGTCCACGGTAATACCCGAGCCGAAGCCGTTGACATGGGCGTAGGCATCCGAGTAGGCGCGCAACTGCGTGGTGCGGCTGTCGAGCAATACGTCGTCGGCGCTGACGGCAGCATTCGTGCCGACGTTGACGTCGTTCGTGCTGTTGATATCCACGCGTGAATAAGGCACCACGGATGGGATCGCGAAGGCCCCGGCGGTGCTGTCGGCGTCGGAGTCCCCCTGCACCGCGGTGGTGGCGCGAATGGTGACATTGGCAGAGCCGCCATCCTGGCTCTGGGCTACCAGCGTGGTGCCTTCGCCGATGCCGGCGTCGACGTCGGTGGTGATATCGGTGGTGGCGCGTGCCCCGTAACCAGCAACGGCGCCGTAGCCCGATCCAGTTCCGGTGGCTTCGCCCCGGGCGCTGCCGTAGGCATCGAAATTGATATTGCCTCCGCTGACGATACGCGTGTTGTCGCCAGCCGAGGCGTTCACCTGTCCGCCCGCTTCACCGAGAACTGTCGGGTTGTCGAAGTCCGTGCGCGCGAACTCGACCATGTCGGTCACCGCGACAAGATTACTCGGCGGCGGGCCACCCTCGATCCGCACCAGCGAGATATTCCCCGGGGTGTTCCAGTTCGCGATATAGGTGATCTCGCCAAAATCACTGTCGAGTTCCGTCGGCGCGTCGTCGACGATGATGTTGATATTCGCACCGTCGACTTCGATACCGGCCTCGAACGTCCTGCCGGCCTCCGGACCTTCGAGGACATAGGCGCCGAGTACGGTGCCGTCCTCCACCAGCATCACGTCGTAAACGGTACCATCGAAATCAACTGCCGCCACCAGGTACTCCACGGCTGGTGCGCCCAACGGGGAATCCTCTCCCAGGGGATAGATCCTGCCCTCCGGATCGGTATAGGGCACGTAGTAGCCAGGCCCAATGAAAATTTGCTCGTACCGGTAGAGAGATTCTCCACCCACATCATCAACGTCGACGTAGTAACTACTGCCATCACCGACTGCGTACAGGCGGTCGCCTTCGGGGGTAAATTGTGGTACCGGGTAGTTCACCGTGACGACCGGATACTCGATGGTCTGGCCGCCAATAACGGACTCGGTGCTGACCGAACCGCCCGCGCCGGCGCCGCCCGCCTGGCCGGTCGCGCTGCTGTCAGCAACGGCATGCCGCTGCGCGATCACGTCGACGTTCCCGGTGGCGGTTATGGAGTTGCGGTCGCCGAACCCTGCCACCACGGTGGGACTGGTGAGCGCCCGGACCCGTGACCCCGACGCGCCGACGAAACCGTTGGCGCTGACATTGGTGTCCGCGAATACGCCCTTGCCGGCGATGGCATTGCCGTTCTCGTCGACGTTGGCCCGCGCCTTGAGCAGGATATTGCCCGCCTGCAGGGTAACGTCGTCGCCTGTCTCGGCGTTGAGCAGCAGCGTGCCGGTCGCCTGGATGCGGGAATCCTCGCCGCCGGAATCCGCCACCGCGACAAAGCCGCCATTATTGGCCTCGGAGTCCACGTCGACCACGTGCCGGCCGGCGGCCAGCAGGGTGATGTCACTGCCTGTCACGACCGTGCTGTCATCATCGATCTTCGCGTCAACGTCCACTATCGAGGTACCGCGGGTATTGGACACGCCCACGGCGACGAAGCCGCCATTGTCGACGTCACTGCGCGCACGCACGTCGCTGTCGCCATCCGCGAGCACGCGCAGGGTGCCACCGTTGGTCACCGTGTTGTTCGTGCCGATCACCGCACGCGCGGTGACATCCGCCTCTGCTACCGCCGCCGCGGTGCTGACCTCGATCACGCCGCCGCCGGTGGAGACGGATTCCACGTCCACCTCGCTGTCTGCTTCGGCCTCCACGCGCATGTTCTCCGCGGTGGCGATGGTGTTGTCGGCGCCGGTTTCCGCCACCACCGTGGTGGTGCCGGTTGCGCTGACGCCGCCGGAGTTGACGGAGATCGCACCGCCGCCCGTGGTCCTGGAATCGGCCCGGTAGGTATTGTCTCCACGCGCCTCTACAGCGAAGTTGCGCGCCGACAGGACCACGTCGTCACCCAGGGTCGCGCTGGTGCTGAGATCCGAGGTCGCGGATGCGCCACCCACGTTGACGCTGACGGCGCCTCCTCCGGCATTGACGACGGCGATTCGCGCCACCTGGGTTGCTTCCGTGCTGACCTCGGCGCGGTCGGTGACCGTAATTTCAGCGTCGTCTCCGATGGCGGCATTGGCACTGACGCTGGCGACCACGTTCGCACTCGAGGTATTCACGCCGACGATGCCGCCACCTTCCGCGCGCGCGGTGGGATTGTTGATGTCCTGCCCCGGGTTGGCGTCGTTGTAGGCAAGCGCATTCACCGTCAGTGAACCGGCGTCGAGGTTAATCCCGGCGCCAACCGAGGCATCCACGTTCATCGTGGCGTTCACGTTCGCGGCGGACTGGTTGACGCTGACGAGCCCTCCGCCCGGCGACGTGACCTGCGTGTTCGCCACCTGGTGCGCCTCCGCGAGGACCTCCACTGCGCCGTCGACATCAATGAGGACATCGTCATCCGAGTTGTCGGCGATGATCGCGTCGGTGTCGCTGGTGGCATGGGCCGTGACGCCGCCGGCATTGATGGAGATCCCGCCGCCACCGGCGCTGCTCATGTCCATCGACGCGGCATTGTCGGAGTCCGCGTCCACCAGCAGGCTGCCCGCCTGTACCGCCACGTCTTCACCGATGCGCGCGAGGCTGGTGGCATTGGAGTTCGCGCCGCCGGCACCGGCATTGACGCTGATGGCGCCGCCGCCCGCGGAATTCACCACCGTGTTGGCGCGCTGGAAGAGATCACTGCTCACGGTCACCGCGGCATCGGCGATCACTTCGGCGTCGTCGTCCACTTCGGCGGTGACGTTGCCGGTGGCGATCGCGTTACCGCCCGCGCCGTTACCGCTGATGGCGCCGCCGCCGCTGGATTCCATGTTCACGTTCACGCGGTTGTCGCCATCCGCATCCACCAGCAGTGAGCCGGCGTCGATACTGGCCTGCTCGCCCACCCGGCCGAGAACGGTCAGGGTCGAGGTGGTTGTGCCGGTGCCTGCATTGATGCTGATGCCGCCGGCGCCGCTGGTATTGCTGAACAGGTTGACCAGTTGCGTACCGTCAGCGGTGACCTCCACCGGTCCCGTGGCGTTCACGGTGGCGGAATCGTCGATCACGGCATTCACCGTGGCGGTGGCATTGACTTCGCCGCCGCCGCCATTGCCGCTCAGCACGCCGCCACCGGCGGACAGCACGGTCACATCGTCCAGGCTGGAGCCCGGGTTCGCGCGGTTGATGCCAATGGCATCCACCGCCACGCTGCCGGCGTCCACCTCGGCGCCCTGGCCGATGCGCGCGTTCACCGTGTCGTCGGCGTCGACCGTGGCCAGGGCGGCATTGACGCTGACCCCGCCGCCGCCGGCGCTGGAAACGTCCGCCTGCGCGTCCTGGATACCCCTGGCGGTCACCGCCAGCGCATCGTCGACATTGACGATGGCGTCGTCAGCGATCTCCGAGGTGATCTCCGCCGTAGCGTCCACCAGCACGCCGCCACCGTTGACGCTGACGACGCCACCGCCCCCGGATATGGAATTGCCGGTCACCGCGTGGTTGGCGTCACCGCTGGCATTGGCACGGTTGGCGGTGACCGCGAGGCTTTCGGCGCCCAGCGTGGCCTGGCCGAGCCGTGCGTTGACGCGCGAAACCGAAACCGCTTCCACGCCGTTGCCGTTGATGCTGAGTCCGCCGCCGCCGGCCGCGATGGCCTCCGCGTATACGTCCAGTTCGGAATCCGCGACGATTTCGGCATCCCCCGTCAGGGTCACGATGGCGTCGTCGAGCACTTCGGCATTGATCGTGGAGTCCGCATAGGCGTAACCGCCCGCGCCCTGGACGCTGCCGATCCCGCCGCCGCCGGACAGGGTCCTGGCGGTCACCTCGCCGATCTCGGTGGCTTCCACCAGCAGGTCGCGGCCGGCGAGGTCCGCGCCGCCGTCCACCGCGGCATCCACGTTGGTGAGACTGCTCGCATCGGTGATGTTGACGTTCACCGCCACCCCGCCGATGCTGAGGCCGATAGCGGGGTCGTCGCCCTCGTTGGAAACCACGGCGACCGAGGTGCTGTCTGCGTGGGCGTCCACGGCAATGTCTTCCTCGGCCCGGATCACCGACTCCTCGCCGATCAGCGCGTCTACATCCGACTCGACGTAAGACGCGGTGCCACTACCGGTAACGCCCACCAGGCCACCGGTCACCGCGATGGTGTTGGCCTGGACATCCTGAGTCGAAGTGGCGACCACGCTCACGTTATCGACCCCCCCGGCACCAGCCGGCGGCGCGCCGATGCGGCTGCCGATGCCGGTATGGGCGGAAACGGTGGCGCGGGAATCCGCCTGGCTGTAGGAACCGCCCACCGCCACGCCGCCGACGGCGATATTGACTATCTGGGAATCGAGATAGTGCTCCTGATCGGCCTCGATCAACACGTCATTGGCGGTGTCGATGCGCGCGCCGCTGGCGAGGTAGGCCTCGGTGGTGCTGCTGCGATTCTGCACCGCCACCGCCGCGCCGATGCCGACGATGCCCCCGCCACCGGCCGCCGCATAGACACGGGACGGCGCCAGGGCGGGATCATGACCATCGGTGGCGCGAATGGTGACATCGTTACCCGCGTTGATCACGCTACCGACACCGGAATGGGCGGTGGTGTGATCGGTGACGGAGACGACGCCGACCCCGGCGCCGACGCCCGCGATACCGCCCACGCCGACGCCGCCGGAGAAGACGAAGGTATCCGTGGTGTTGTCCGCGCTAACGTTGACGTCGCGGCCCGCGTCGATGACGGCATCGCCGCCGATCCAGGCATGGGTGCCCGATTCCGGCGCCGGCGTGCTGGCCGAAAACTTGCTGGTTACGCCATTGCCCGCGGTGGTGCTGGTGAGGCTGGCATAGGCCTGTCCCGCGAACTGGTCGCGCGCGCTGGTCGGACTGCCCTCGTTAACGACCAGCAGGTTCTGGCCGCCGTCGCCGTTGACCGGGTTGCCAAGGAAATCCTGGTCGAGGTTGTTGATGTCGTAGTTTTCCTTCTCTTCCTCGGGGATGTCGTCGCCGTTTTCATCCTTGCCATTGCGCACCATCTGCAGCGCGGTTTCCTGCTCACCGTCGATGGCGCCGCCGATCACGACCACGGAGACCGCGCCGCCCACGCCCACCTTGCCGGCGCCGCCGACGCCCACGGTGACCGAAGTGACGTCCTTCGCCGAGTCGGCGAGAACCAGGATGTCGCGCCCGGCGCTTACGCTGGCGTTATCACCAATCCATGCATTGGTGGAATTGTTGACCACGTTCACGTCCACACCGGCGCCGACCCCGACCACACCGCCGATCCCGAGCGCCGCGTCGACGCTGAACAATTGCATCGTATCCGTGGCGGCGACAGTGACGTCCTGGTTCGCGCTGGCGTAGCTGTCGTCCTGGTTGATGTCCACGTTGTCGCCGATATATGCCTCGGTGGTGTTCTCGACCACCTTGACGCCGATACCGCCCTGGGCGGCCACCGTGCCGGCACCACCGCCGGCGGCGGCGATATCGAACAGTTGCACGACGTTGTCCGCGCGCACGCCCAGCGCGCCGCTGCTGTTCACCGTGCTGTCGCCGTCGATCCTGGCGCGAACGGTGTTGTTGGTGGTGACCACGTTGGCCGCGACGCCGACGGCCGCGGTACCGGCGCCGGAGATGCCGCCGCTGAGGAGGTCGACGTTGGTGCGTTCGCGCGCCGCGACAGCGACATCGCCGCCGGTATTGACCGTGGTGTCAGTAAGGTAGGCCTCGGTGGTGCTTTCGGAAACCAGCACACCGGCGGACGCGGCAACGCCGACGTTGCTGCCAACGCCAACCCCGATCATCAGGCTGCCGAATTCGTTGGAAGAATCGGCACGCACGCCCACACTGCCGTTGGCGTCCACCGCGCTTCGGACGATGCCGGCGCGGGTGACCTTGTCGTTGACATTGACGCTGCCAGTGACCCCGACACCGACACCGCCGGTGCTGCCGGCCAGCGCCCCGCCATAGGTATTGGCCACGGTGTGATTGCCGGCATTGACGCGCACCGCTTGCTCCGCGCCGCCTGCCGCCGCGGACTGGTTCACGGCGGAATCGGCGATGACGGCATTCACCTCGCTGTTCAGCACGTTCACAGTGACCGCTCCGCCCACCGCCACGGCGCCGGTGGAACCGGCGGCATAGGCGTCGATGGTGTTGATGCTGTCACTGGACACCGCACTCACGCCGACGCCACGGATCGCCTCGGCCTGGCGCGCGCCGAGTACCTTGTTGAGTTCGTAGACGTTGGTCGGCGAGGTATCGATCTGGCTGTCATCCAGGTCGAGTTGTCCCGGGGATTCCATCGCGCCCACGTTGCCCTGGGCCGCCAGCGCGGTGGGAGCACCGCCAAGTGTCGTGCCGCCCAGCGCGCCGGTATTGATCAACGCGCTGTCGCCGTTGGCATGGGCCTCGACGACGGAGTCGGTGTCGATGCGCGCGCGGGTCACGTTGTCGAAGATATTCACCGCCACGGCTCCACCCACGCCCGCGGAACCGGCGGACGCGGCGAGGCCTACCGCCAGTTCGTCGAGGTCATTGTCGGCGTCGGCCCGCACCAGCAGGTTGTCGTCCGCCGCTACCTGCGAATTGCTGATATAGGCGTCGGTCTCGCCGGCAAACTGTGAAATGGCAGCGGAACCGGATGCGGCGATCGCGTTGGAAGCTGCGACGCCGGCCACCAGGGTCTCGACGAAGTTGTCGGAATCCGCGTCCACGGCCACGCTGCCGCCGGTGGAGGCCACGTCGGCGTTGCTGATGCCGGCACGCGTAACGTTGCCGATCTCGTTGTAGGCCGCGGAGATACCCAGCGCGACATTGCCCGCGACGCCGATGGCGCCGGACAGGCTGTGGATGGCGGAATCGTCCGTCGCCGACACGGCGATTTCATCAGCGGCGCGCACTGTATCCACGTCGCGCCCACCGGAAATTTCCGCACTGGTTTCATTGTTTACCTGGTTGAAGCTGAACGATCCCGCGCCCCCGTTGCCGCCGCTGGAGGCGCCAACGCCGATGGCGCCCGCCACGGCCCAGATGTCGGAATTGTTTTCTGCTTCCACGGAGAGCGCGCCACCGGCATCGACCCGGCTGTCGGTCACCCGTGCGGCGGTCACACTTTCCACCTCGTTGATGGACAGGCCCGCGCCATAGCCTCCCCCGTTGCCTAGCGCCACGGAAATCGCGCCGCCCACGCCGATGATCTCGGCGTCGGTGGTGGCCTCGACATTGATATCGGACTCCGTCCGGACATCGGAATCCACCACCTGGGCTTCTGTCGCGCCGGTGATGCGGCTGTTGGCCACTGAGCCGGCGAGACCATTGGCGCCGCCGCTGCCGGTGGCCAGTGTACCGCCGGCGGCAATGCCGACGATGCGATTCGGAGACGAGGGGTCACCGGAAGGCGTCAGAAGTCCCGCGGGCGTGCCGCTGCGAGCGATGACGTCCAGCGACTGCGCGTCTACCGAGGCATCCCGCACCTCGGCGGCGGTACGACCACCGATGTTGTTCTGCACGTAGGCGCCGGCGATGGAATTGTCGTTGCTGCCGGTGCCGATGGCGACTGCACCGGCGATGGCTGTGATGCTGCTGTCATTGCGTGCCTCGACCCGCGCGTCGCCGACCTCGACCAGTTCGCTACCCGCGTCAATGGCGGCCAGGGTGTCGTCCTCGATATCGCTGATCACCACGTCGCCGGACACGCCAAGGCCGAAGTTGCCCTGGGATGAGGATTGTCCGCCCCCACTCTGCCCGCCACCCACGGAAATGCCGGACACCGCCACGGACACGGCCAGCGCGTCGATGGTGCTGTTGTTGGTGGCATCGACGTTGACCTGCCCTGCATTGGTGATCTGCGAACCACCGGTAACGAGCGCGCTCGTGTCACTGTCCATCTCGTTGACGGCAACCGATACTGACACCGCGTTGCCGGCCACCGCGACGCCACCTGCCAGCGTCTCTATCTGCGCGATATTGGCGGCGTTGATATCCACCACGCCAGTGGTGTCGATATCCGTCCCGGTCACCCGCGCGCGGGTGGTGTTGGCAACGCGGTTGTAGGATCCCGCGCCGCCGACGCCGAGATTGCTGCCGAGCCCCACCGAACCGGCGAGGGAATGGATGCCGGCATCGTTGCGCGCATCGAGCGAAACGGAGGACGCGATCACCGTATTGGTATTGTCCACGAGCTCGGCTTCCGTGGTATTGCCAATGGTGTTGACGGAAACCGCGCCGGCGATGCTGTTCGGGTTACGCGCCACTGCCGCGGCCACGGCGTGGATATCGCCGAGGGACCAGGCGCCCAGTGTCAATGCGCCACCGGCAAGGACATCAGATTCGCCCACACGAGCACGCGTGGTCGAATCCACGTCGTTGAGCGCAATGCCCGCGCCGAGCCCCGCATTGGCGCCGCCAAACGAGAGCGCGCCGCCGATGCCGATGATGTCGAACTCGTCGGTTGCCGTCAGCGTCGTGTCTCCTCCCGCAATGGTCGTCGCGCCGTCGATCAGCGCCGCCGTCTCTCCGCCCACGACATTGTGGGATACCGAACCGGCGAGGTTGTTCTGCCCGCCCTTGGCGCCACCCACCGCGGCGGAAATGATCTGTCCGCCATGGCGCGCTTCGAGATCGAGCCCGCCGCCCGCCTGCAAGGTGGCGCCGTCCACCGACGCCCGGGTGACGTCATTGATCTCGCTGCGCGCGTAGGCGCCGGCCGCGCTCTGGCCGGTATTGCCTCCCGCCTGGAAGGCGCCGCCGATGGCGAGGATGTCGCTGTCGTTTTCCGCCAGCAACGTGGTATTGCCCGGAGTGTTGACGTTGCTGCCGCCACCAATCTCGGCGACAGTGGTTTTATGGACCTCGTTAAGCACCACGTCGCCGGAGATGTTCAGGCCGAAATTGGTGCCCTGTCCTCCGCTGGCGCCGAGCGGGTTGCCCGCGAAGGAACCGCCGGAAGGCCCGCCGCCGTTATCCGGCGAGCCACTGGCGATGCTGAAGGACAGCACGTCGATATCGTTGTCGGCATCCGCGTGCAACGACAGGGACTCCGCGTCGACGGACGAGCCATTGCCCACCAGCGCGTGCGCATGACCGCCGATATCATTGATCGCCACGGAAGCGGAGACGTTGTCGCCGCCAGCGAGAACGAGGCCACCCACCAGGGTTTCGATGGTGTGGCTGGCACCAGCACTTGCGGACACGGCACCATCAACCAGCAATTCCGCGTTATCCAGCAACGCGGTCGCGCCGCCGTCCACCTGGTTGTAGGCGACGGACGCGCCAATGGCCGAGCTGTCGGTCTTGCTGATCTGTCCCGCGAGGGACTGGATGCTCGCGGTGTCGGTGGCGTTCAGGCTCACGGGTCCGGTGGTGTTGACGGTGGTGCTGTTACCGGCACCCCGCCGAATGCGTGATTCCACCGTGTTGCCGTTCTCGTTCCATGCCACCGCGCCCGTGAGCATGTTGTCGGAACCGCGGCCGATGGCGCCGGCGATGGCCTGGATCTCACCGTTGCTGGCGGCGTCGAGGGAGATCGCCCCGGTTTCCACCTGGCTGTCGTCGATGGCGGAGGTCACCTGGTTGTCGAGCACGTTGATCGCGATACCCGCACCCAGGCCACCACGCACGCCGCGACCGCCCGCGACGCTGGAATTGCTGCCGCTCTGGTTCACCGCGGCGCCGCCAATGGCGAACACGCCGGAGCCGTCCACCGCATCGAGGTCGACGTTGGCGACTTCGACGTCGGAGCGCTCGATGATCGCGCTGGTCTCGCTGTCGAAGCGGTTATGGCTCACCGAACCGGCAATGTTGGAACCACCGCCGGAACTCACCGATGCGGCAATGGAGAAGATGTCTCCCGACCGCGCGGCGCGCAGGTCCAGGTCGTCCCGGGCCGTGACGGTGGCATGCGCCACGCGCGCCGCGGTGACACCACCGATGTTCGCCTCGGCATAGGCGCCGGCGATCCCGGTGGGGCTGCCGCCGCCAGGGTTGTTGGCTCCGCTGCTGCGGCTGTTCTGCACCGCGCCGGCGATGACGTCGATGTCGTTGTCGCTCGTGGCGACGAGCGTCACGCCTGCTGCGCTGTCGACATCGCTGCCTTCGTCGATGCGCGCGGTGGTGGCGTCGTCGATCGTGTTGATGGCAACATCGCCCGAGACACCGATGCCGAAATTGGTGCCCTGTCCGCCCGCGGGAGAAGTCGGCATGCCGCCGCCATACGCGCCGCCGCCGGAACTGCTGCTACCACCACCGGCCGAAGAGTAGGTGAAGGCCAGCATCTGGATTTCACCGATGCTGTTGGCGAGAAGCAATGCGTCCCCAGCGGTGGTGAGCAACCGGCTGCCATCGGTAACGTAGGCATCGGTGGCGCTGCTGATCTCGTTGATCGCGATGGATGCGGTGATGCCGTCGCTTTCCGCGAGGCCGAGTCCCACCACGAGGGCCTGGATGGCGGCATCGCTTTCGGCGTCGGCTGCGAATGCCGCCGCGTTGACATCGGCTATGCGAATACCGGCCCCGACCTGGTTGCCGATCTGGTTGTAGGCCAGCGAAGCGCCGATGGCGCTGGATTCCGTTTTCGTCACCTGGCCGGCGATCGCACCAATGATTGATGTGTCGCTCGCGCCCAGGGTCACGTTGCCGGCGGCGTTCACCGCGTTGGCGGCGATGGCGTCCTGGCGTATCTCTGCGCGGGTAACGTTGTTGATCTCGTTCCAGGCCACCGCCCCGCTGAGCATGTTGTCCGTGCCGTTGGCGATGGAACCGGCGATGGTCTCGATCTTGCCGGTGACCACGGCGTCAGCATCCACCGAGCCGGTGGCGATGTCGGAGTTGTCGATCTCCGCCAGTGTTTCATTGCCAATGGCATTGATGGCGATACCCGCGCCCACGCCGCCGCGCGCTTCGCGACCGCTGGCATAGGGGTTGGGCTGGCTGCCGCCCTGGTTCACCGCGGCGCCGCCGATGGAGAAGATGTTCGCTTCGTCGCGCGCGTCGAGATCGACGTTCGCGGCCACCACGTCACTTTCGCGAATGCGCGCGATGGTGCTGTTGCCGATCTCGTTGCTGGATACCGCTCCCGCGAGATCCAGCGCGCCGCCCGTGGCGACGCTACCGGCGATATTGAAGATCTCACCACTCCGGGTGGCGGCCAGCGCGAGGTCGCCGGCGGCGTTCACCTCGGCGCTATCCACAACGGCGGAGGCATTGCCATCGATACGCGCGTCGCCGAAGGAGCCTGCGATGCCGGTACCCGACGGGTCGTTGGTCTTCTCGATGGCCCCGGCGATGGTATCGATGTCGCTGTGATTGTCCGCCGCCAGCGATACATCACCGCCGCTGTTCACCACGCTCTCAGCGTCGATTCGGGCGCTGGTGTCGTCCGCGATCATGTTGATCGCCACGTCGCCGGAGATGCCGACGCCGAAGTACTGCCCCTGGCCGTTGCGCGCGCCCAGGGAACCCAGGCCGCCCCCACCGACGGTGCCGCCCATGCCGCCCTGGGGATCGCCGTTGGAGGCGATGGTCGCCGCCAGCATCTGGATGGTGTTGTCCGCGTCGGCGAGCAGGTCCACGTTGCCGCCGGCGTCGATCACGGAGCCCGCGGTGATATAGGCATCGGTAGCGGTGGTAATGCGGTTGATCGCTACCGAACCGGTGGCACCGTCGCCACTCGAATTGGTGTAGCCGGCCACCAGGGTCTGGATGTCGGCGGCGTTGGTAGCGTCGATGTCGAGCGCGCCGGTGGTGATCACCGTGGCGTCGCTGATGCCCGCGGCGATGGTGTTGTCGATCTGGTTGTAGGCCACCGAGACGCCGATGGCGACGTTGGGATTGGCCGGGGCCGAGCCGCCGCTGTTGCTGGCGATGGCGCCCGCCACCGAGCGGATGCGCGAGGTGTCGTGGGCGTCCAGCGTGACGCCGGCGGCATTCACCGTCCTGGCCGTGCCGTTTCCTCCCTCGATGGTGGCAGTGACATTGTTGCCGATCTCGTTCCAGGTCAGGGCACCGCCCACGAGGTCCTGGGAGCCGCGCATGATGGACGCGGCAACGGCGTCGATGCTCGCGAGTGAGCCGGTGTCGAGACGCAGTTGTCCGCTCACGTCGACCTGGCTGTTTTCTACCCGGGTCAATGTGTTGTTGCCGATGTCGTTAATCGACAGTCCGGCGCCGACGCCGCCCTCGTTGTTATACTGGTGACGTCCGACGCGCCGCATCATGCTGCTGTCGCTGGTCGACTGCGCCGCGCCGCCGACGGCGAAGATATCCGAGGTATCCGAGGCGCTGAGGTCGAGATCCCCGGTAACGTCGACGTCGGCATCGGTGATGCGCGCCTCGGTAAAGAAGAATTCCTGGGGAATGCCGAACGGATCGATGACTATATCCGCCGGGTCTATGACGATGGGATCGATGACCACGGGGTCGATAACCAGCGGATCGGTGCTCAGGTCGATGCCGCCCACCGGATCGAAGGCAATCAGGTTCTCGCCGATGGTATTGAGCGCCACGGACCCGACGAGATCGGTATCCGGGGAATTGCTGCCGCCCGCGGCGATGGCGAAGATCTCGCTGGTACGGGTCGCCTCCAGGTTCACGTTACCGCCCGCGGTGACGCTGGCGCCGGTGATATTCGCCGAGGTGGCGCCGTTGACGATGTTGCGCGTGAACGCGCCCACCAGGCCGGTATTGTTGGCGTTCTGCGACGACGTGAAACCGCCGCCCGAGTTGCGCGAACGGGTGACCGACCCCGCGAGGGCGAAGATGCCGCTGTCATTGCTGGCGCCCAGGTTGACGTTGCCCGGCGTATTCACCGAGGCGGCGCCATTGATGCCGGCGATGGTGTCGTCGGTGACCGAGTTCCAGGACACGTCGGCGGACACGTTGAGCCCGTTACCCTGGCCGTAGCCACGGTAGCCACTCGGGCTACCGTAGATGCTCGTACCGCCACCCGTGTTGCCGCTCGAGTTGCCCTGCTGCAGGATGCTCGCGGTATAACTGCGGATATCGCCACTCGATGTCGCTTCGAGCGTCACGTTGTCGGCGTGCACCGATCCCGCGCTCGCGGTTTCATCCTCGAGCACGCCGATCACCGCTACCGCACGGCGGTCCATGTCGTTGACCGAGATCGCGCCGGCAATACGGTCGCTGGTGGGTACGGTACTGCCGCCGCCGTAACCGCCGGACGGACGTGTGGCGTCCTCGAGGTTGGCCACCGCGATGTTGATATTGCCGCGCAGCAGGCCGTTGATCGGGTCCACCGGATCGCGCACCGTACTGTTGTTCGCGCTCAGTGAAACGTCGCGGGCCGTCACCGTGGCGCCGTCACGTACCTGGGCCACGCTGTCGCTGTCGACGTCGGTGAGGGAAACCGCTCCCTTGACGCCGTACTTTTCCGCCGGTCCGGAGGAGATCGTGAGCGACAGATTGCTGAACTCCGCGTTGCTGTCGACGTTTAGTTCGTCGACGTTGACGAGCGCACCGTTGCCTACCTTCGCCGCCGCGTTGTTGACAAGGTTGAAGTCGTGGTAGCTGCTGCCCACGCCGGTGGTGTCGCGGCTTTCGCGATCGACGCCGAGGAAGGACTTCTTCGTCGTGCCCTCGGGCAGCGCGCCAACGTTACCGGTGAGGTTGACCGTTTCCACCAGCGCATTGGCCGTCAGCATCAGGTTCTGGTCCGGCGCGGCGCTCGCGCTGCCCTGGTTGATGCGCACGTTGTCGCCGACGATGGCATTTGCCACGTTGCCGATGTTGAGGATGTTGGCCGAGCCGGCGATGCCGAGGCGTTCGTCGGTGCCGTTCTTCAGCCCGTGCGCCTTGGCGGAGGTCGTTACCAGTCCCGCGAGTATGTCACCCTCGTTGACCAGGTCCTCGCGGAACTCCGCGAATTCCTCCTTGATCTCGCCGGTCTCGGAGAGCGTGTCAAGCGACAGCTCCAGATTGGTGAGGTCGGTGAGGTCCGGCATCTCCGGCCAGTCGATGCCGGCATTGGGGAAGCGCGCGTCCGCCGTCACCGCGATCTGCCCGCCGGCGTCCACCGATGCGCCTTCGCCGATGCCGGCATTGGCGCTGTTGTCGTGGTTGCTGACGATCAACGCCACGTTGCGAGTGGCGTCCTGGTCGCGCGAAGTGGTGCTGCCACCGGTATGACGCACAATGCGCGTGTGCGCAAAATGCTGGACGTCCTCGTCGCGGGTGTTCGCCTCCACGGTCACCGCGCCGTTGCTGGTGACGATGGCGTCCGCAAGGATGTCCGCGTTGGCGACCAGCGAATGATCCGAAAAACCCTGGGCGCCGGGCACCTGGTGGCGCAGCAGGCGCGCGGTGGCCTCGTCGGTGAGGTCGGGCCCGCCTACCGCTGTGGACACGGCGTCGAGTCCCGTTGGGTCAACCCGAAGATCGATACCGATGGCCTCTCCGACGAAGAACCGGTTGATCTCCTCGAGCACGTCCTGGGAGGCCTGGCGGCCGCCCACCACCGTGGGATCGGTCTTGTTGAAGATGTCGTTGGCCTGGCCCCTGAAGCCCGACAGAACGCCGGTTGTGGCGGAACTGCTGGTGGCGTTGGCGGTGACCGTCACGTTGTCCGCATTGACACTGCCGCCGAGAGCCGCGGTTGTCGTGTTGTCGGCGAATGACAACCCGACGGCCTGGCGCAGCGTACCGTCGACGAAATGATTGGCGGTGGAGGACAGCAATGTGCTGCGATCCGAAGTCGCTCCCACCCCGAGATCTGCGACGGCGGTCGTGGTGACGCTGCCGTCGATGCTGGCGCGCGACGTTGACTGGGTCTCCGCCACCGCCAGGGTCGCGTCATAGGTGCGGTCGAGTCCCGTCGGGCGGGTGCGCGCGGTGCGCAGCGCGCCTGTCTTCACCACCGTGGTGTTCCCGGTATTGCTGCGTACCTCGATCGCCCCGCCAGACTCGAGCACCGCGTCGTTGTTGATGTCCACCGTCGCCACGGTGCGGGTCTCGCCGTAGGCCACGGCCAGGGCCTCGCCGAATTCCTGCAGGCGCTCGCCCGGGTTGTCCGGATCCTCGATGCTGCCGAAGTACACCGAGGCCTTCGCCTCGGCATCGATGCTGGTATTGCCCTCGGACTGGATGCGTCCGCCGCTGATCGCCACCTCGGCGGTGGAGCGCGCCACCGCGGCGCCGCCCATGATGGTATCGTCGCCAAAGGTGCCGAGGCGTGGTTCGAGCAGGGAAGTGACGTCAGTGAATTCCTGGCCATCCGCATACAGCGTCTGGTCGTTGTAATCCACCGCGGATTCCGCGCTCGCGCGGATCGTCACGTTGTTGCCGCGGATGCTGGTGTCGTCCAGCTGGATACGCGCGCCCACCTCGCTGATCCCGTTGTCCGTCACCGTACGGTTGTCCTCGGTGCTGAAGCGGGTATCGCTGATGCTGGCGTCGAGGTTGACGTCACCCGAGAGGAACGTGCTGTCCGCATGGGCAAGAAGCTGGCCACCGCTGTTCACGGTGATGTTCGGCGCGCGCACCACCAGGTTGCCGGAATCTCCGAGCGAGGCGCCCACGACATGGTCCCCGCCGACGCCGACGTTGCGGGTTGAGATCAGCACGTTACTGTCCACCGTGATGCTGTTGTCAGCGGTGAGCGTGAGGTCGCCGTTGGCAAGCTGATTACCGGAGATGGTGAGATCCACGGGATCGATAAGCACCGAACCCCGGGTACCCGCGATCGAGGAAACCTCGAACGTGCTTTCGCCCAGGTTCACCAGTTCGGTGGCGCTGATCTCCACCTGGCCGCCGTTACCGCCGGCAATGCCACCCGCGGCATTGACCGTACCGCGGAACTCGGTGGACTCGTTGGCCCAGACCACGATGGACCCGGCATTCCCGTTGTCGGTGGCATTGCTGCTGAGCGCGCTGCCCTGGATCGACACCGAGCGCCCGGTCACGCCCTCCGCCGGACCGCTGGTGGAATTGGTGCCGATCAGGATGTTGCCGCCGCCGGTGAGGCCGGAACTGTTCACCCGCGCGGCCTCGCTGAGGGCGATCTCCTGGCCGGTGACCTGGACGCCGCCGCCGGTACCCGATTCACTGGAGGTATCCACGTCGGCGCGGATGTCCGCGCGCTGGGTGCCGGCGTCGATGCTGACGTTGCCGCCAGAGGTGATGACGTTGGCCGCGATATTGACGCTCTCCGTCGGCGCCGATGGCTCTTCGCCCGCACCCTCGCCTTCCGGTGGAACCTCCGGTTCCTCGCCGCCGCCTTCCTCGCCTTCCCCGCCCGGCGGCTCGGTCGCCGCGGCCATGAGCATGGTGGTCAGCATGCCTCCATTGGTGGTGATGGCGCTGTTCACGTTGATCGATCGCCCTGCTTTCAGGTTGACGTCGAGCTTGCCCGAGGTGGAAGTGATCGGTCGGTTGACGTCGACGTTGCCATGGGCATCCAGCGTCAGGCTGGCATCTGCGCCCCCGGTCTTGTCGATGCGCGCATTGACGGTGATATTGCCGTCCTCGTCTCCCTCGGCGACGGTCTGGATGGTGACGTTGCCGCCGGCGTTCAGCGTCTCCTCGATATCGTTCGCGCGCGCGCGATTGATATTGATGTTGGTGGGATCGAGCAGCCATTCGCCGCCATTCCCCGCGGGCGCGCTGACGTCCACCGAGGTGCTGAAGTCGAGGTTGATCTTGCCCGAGGTCTCGACGAATCCACCGTCGCCAGCAACCGGGCCGCCGCGGGCGCTGATGTTACCGTCCACCGTGGTGGTGTGATCCGACCAGACGATGACCCTGCCGCCGTCGCCACTGCTGGTGGCGTCCGCGCGCAGATCCGCGCCCGCACCGATGCTGGTGTTGCGTGCATTGGCGAGTTCGCCCTTGCCCTGGTAGTCGCCACCCACCAGGATCTCGCCGCCACCGGCGGGGCCGGAGGCATCGATCGTCCCGTCAACGTGGACGGTTGAGCCGGTGACCGCCACTGTACCGCCGGTAACGCCGGCCGCATTGCCGGATACATCCAGCGTGCCGGTATTGACCACGCCGCCGGGACCACTGCCCACCAGGCGGATGTCGCCGCCGCTGGCGTCGATGCGTGTGGCGCTGACCAGGCCGCTGTTGTTGACGAGGTTGTTGTAGACATTGCGCGTCGCGGAAGCGCTCAGCGACACCGTGCCGCCACGGGCGAGGATCTCGCCGCTGTTACTGACCGCCGCGTCGCCGCCCCGGTTTGCGTCGATGCCTTCCTCGATACGCACGCCGAGCAGGCGATCGCCGTCGAAGTCGAGAACCGCGGCCTTGCCCGCCGCCAGGTTGACCTGGCCGAGCTCGGCGAGGATCGTGCCCTCGTTGCTGACCTCGCCACCCACCAGCGAGACGCTGCCGCCGGGAGTTACCTCGATGCGTCCGAGATTGACGACGGCGCCGCCGCCATTGCCGCCGCCCAGGCGGTAGTTGCCCGTCATGAAATCATCGGGGTCGATGCGCAGGCTGGTGGCCACCAGGCTGCCCACGTTCACCTGGGCGGTCTTGCCGAAAACGATGCCGTTGGGATTGGCGAGAAAAACGCGGCCATTGGCGTCGATCATGCCGAGGATCTGGCTCGGGTTCTGGTCGAGGATGCGGTTCAGCGCGACCGCGTCCGCTCCCGGCTGGACGAAGCGCACCAGTTCGCTTGGCGCGACGTTGAACGACTGCCAGTCGGCGACCATGGACCGGCTGCGCTGGTCGATGATGGTATGGCCGGGTGTCTGCTGGTTGATGGAGCCATTACCGCGAACGATGACACCGCCTTCCGGTCCCGCCATGGCAGGCGAGTACACCAGCACCGCCATGCAGCACGTGGTAAGCGCGGATCGCAACCTGGCGAGTGGCAGGTATCGTTTTTTCACCGCCTTTACCCCGTCAAGGATCCCGTCAAAACGCTTCATCATTCACCTCTCATCAACTCTCTTGCTCTTGTGCTCTTGTCGTGACGCCATCCCTGGCGTGCGCTACCTCAATTTTGCATTCAGCGAAATGAAGAACTGGTTCTCGTCCTCTTCCGCATCGAATCCGGGCGCCGTATCGCCCACCGGCCTGGCCAACGATGCGGCCAGGGTAAATCGCGTACCCAGGTCATAGCGAAGCCCGATACCGGCGCCGCCGAGATCCACGCTGGCGATATCGCTCGGTAGCGGATCATTCAGGTCGCCGCCACCGTGGTCATAGAACACGGACGCCTGCAGCCCCCTGTATATGCCGACGGACAGTTCCGCCGAGACGAACCAGCCGCTGTCCATCAGGTAGGACGACAGCGGGTAGGCGCGCACGCTGTTGGGTCCGCCCAGGGGGAACTGCTCCAGCGACACCAGCAAGTCGTCGGAGTACTGGCCGTCCAGCCGCAATTGCAGTGACAGGCGTTGGTTCAGTCTCTGGAACAGGGTGGTGTTGAAGTTGAACTTGTCGAAATCACCGCCGGCTTTCTTCCCGTTGCCGCCAAGGCGACTCGATTCGCGCGCGTTTTCGCCGTCCATGGAACCCAGGAAATCACCGATGCCATGGGACCAGGATGCAGTCAGGGTGCTCACCCCGCCAGCCATTGCCTGGTTCTGGTAGCTGTACACGTTGCCGAGAAACAGCACGGTGAGTTCATCCAGCGCGGTACTGACATCGTTCTGGTGCGTCTGCGAGGACTTGCTGCTCAGCCCTGCCAGCAGGGTGCGGTCCTGGTAGCGGCTGCGAAGATACGGATAACGCGCGTAGAGATCGATGCGATGGGATTCGCCATCCAGCCCGAGGTCAGCCAGGTCTCCGCCGACCTCGAAGGTATTGTTGCTGCCCGACAGTCCGAGGTAGACGGGCTTGCCGTTTTTCTTGCGGATGTACGGGATGGAATAATCCACGCCGAAGTAGTCGCTGTTCGACGGGTCGAAGGACATGAGTCCTGACAGCGTCAGGCGGTCTCCCCTGCCCGTGGGATTCAGGGCGACGAGATCGATTCGCCCGCGCTTGTCGCCGACGTACTCCGAGCCGAAGTTGTCCAGTGTGAGATAGGCGTCAAACCGGTCCTCCTCTTCCACCTGGTAGAGCAGGTCCGCGGTTCCTTCGCGACTGCCGCGCTGCAACAGGCCGCGCGCCCGTATGCCGGGAAGGTCGCGCGCATGAAGCAACGCGGATTCCAGCTCGGACTGCGTCACCGCGTCGTCGACCATGGGCGAGAACAGCCTGACCAGGGTCTCGCTTCGGTAGCGGTTGTTCCCCTCGACGAGGATCTCCCCCAGGGTGCCCTCGATGACACGGATCTCCGCGCTGCCATCGGCGATGGACTGTTCCGGCAGGAAGGCCTGGGTGAGAATGAATCCCTGCTCGCGGTAGGCATCCGTGATTCCATTGACGAGCTGATGCAGCTCGTCGATGGACCAGTCTTTCCGGCTCGCCACCGCCTCGTCGGCCATGGCCTGCAGGCCATCCGCGGTGATCCCGAGGTCCGGGTACTCCGGCGCATCCACCACCTGGATGCTGTCGATGACGACCCGCGGACCGGCGTCATCCCCGACGCCGGTACTTGGCGCGGACTCGGGCAGCACATTGTCATCCGGCAATTCCCTGGCCCCGGGACGTGGCACGGTGCGTTCCGGCTGCACGCCACCGGGCGTGATCGGCGCCGGCAGGTTGACCCCCGGGTTTACCGGCGCGGGCCCCTGCTGGGCAGCCAGAGGATTACAGACGAACAGGACGGCACATCCCAGGGATAGCGCAATACGCCAATACCCGGCATGCCCTCGCGAAAACACGGGAAGGTAATGCAACGGTTTGAAAACCAGAACTCGATGGGCCTGACCTGGTCTCCGCCCGGCGCCCCCCTGCGCACGTGGCGAGCAAGCCTGCCCGAATTATTATTGCCCGGCGTTACGCCCGTGGCCGCTTCCACCTGGCGGCCTATCGCACTACCGGAAACTCTTTCACGCTCCCGGTGAATACACCGGGTCCGGCCTTCAGTATATCCGATTTCCGCCGTTCAAATGAGGCTAAAATGGAACGTGATCCCGAAGTACTTCCGCTAGAATTGACGAATGGACGGCTGCGCTGCCAACGAACCCTTTGCGCTCCAGGTCACCGACGACAGCATGGCGCCGGAGTTTCCGAAGGGCTGCATCATCATCAGTGAGCCCAACGGGGCACTCGAAAACGGCTGCTTCGTGGTGGGCGTGCACGAAGAGGAACTGCTCTTCCGCCAGTTGCTGATCGATGAGTCAGGCTGGCGCCTGCATGCCTTCGGAGATGGCCTCGAAGATATTCCCGTGAGAGGCCCCGCCGACATCCGCGGGCGAGTGATCCAGCGCGCCGGACGTTCGCGCCGGGAGCGCAAGCATTACGCCTGAGGGCGTCGCGCTCCGCCAGGTTTCCGAACGCCTGCGCCGCAAGGGCTTCAGGCCGCCGCCCGCGCCTCCGCCCAGCGACGCTCGTGCTCGATCAACCAGCGTTTCCGCCCTTCCCCGCCGGCATAGCCGCGCAGTGATCCGTCCCGGCCAATAACGCGATGGCAGGGAATGACGATGGATACCGGGTTACGCGCATTGCTGCTGGCCGCCGCGCGCACCGCCGCGGGACGGCCGGCGCGCTCAGCCAACGTGGCGTAATCCAGCGTGGTCCCGGAGGGAATTCGTCGCAGCTCCCGCCAGACGCTGCGCTGGAAGTCGGTACCGCCGGTTTCCACGGGAAGCCCGTCAAAGGGATCGGCCACGCCGGCGAAATAATCATCCAGCGCGGCGTGGAACCTGGTGGATTCGCGTGACTCGGTCAGACGGAATCCCGGGTAACGCCGTCCCAGCAGCGTCGCAAGCCGCTCCGGATTGCCGGCGAAATCGAGGTACACGAGGGTGTCGTCCCGGAGCACCAGGTCCATGTCCCCCAGCGGGGAATCGTAACAATTGCGAATCAGTGTCTCGGTCATGTGTGCTTTCCCGTCCGGCGGATCTCGCTCGGGCTGCGTCCGTAGGTCATGTGAAAGGTGTGGTTGAACTGGCGCACGCTGGAGAACCCCGTCGCCAGCGCGATCTCGGCCATGGCGCGGTCGGTGTCCGTGATCAGCCGCTTGGCGGCGAGCAACCGGCGGCTGCGCGCGACCTGCAACGGGCTCGCGCCCACGTGCTCGGCGAACAGGCGGCGCAGGTGCCGTGAACCTACCCCGAGACGCTCGGCCAGTTGCTCGACATCGCCGTCGTCGAGCGCGCCATCGTCGATCAGCCGAAGCGCCCTTGCCACCGTGGTGCGCACGCCGTTCCAGGCCGGGCTGTGGGGCGCCGACTCCGGGCGGCATCGCAGGCAGGGTCGGAAGCCGGCCTCCAGCGCCGCCGCGGCGGAAGGAAAAAAGGTGCAGTTCTCCGCCTTCGGCGTGACCGCGGGGCAGACCGGACGGCAGAAGATCCCGGTGCTGGTCACGCCGGTAAAGAAACGCCCGTCGTATTCCGGGTTACGCGCCCTGACGGCGGCGTAGCAGTCGTCGAATGCCAGTTCCATGAACACGAGTATAGCGACTCCGCCGGGGTGTTATGGCAATTTCCGGAAGCGGACGCCGGCGCCCGGAAATCCGGGTTGCCATCAAAAGGAAACGGGAGCACTGCTCCCGTTCCTTTTCCTGCTTACCGGTTGTCCGATTCAGGGAATCGCGCTCGCCTCCGGCGCGACGTCGGCATACAACGGGAACTTCCTGCAGATCGCGATCACCTTTTCCTTCACCTCGGCAATGACGGAGTCGTCACCGAGATTGTCGAGCACATCGCATATCCAGCCGGCAATCTGCCCCGCCTCGTCCGCGCCGAAGCCCCGGGAGGTCATCGCCGGCGTGCCGATGCGAAGGCCGCTGGTGACGAACGGCGAGCGCGGGTCGTTGGGCACCGCGTTCTTGTTCACCGTGATGTTGGCCCGGCCGAGGGCGGCGTCCGCGTCCTTGCCGGTGATGCCCTTGCTGATCAGGCTGAGCAGGAACAGGTGATTGTCCGTGCCACCGGAGACGATGTCGTAGCCGCGCGACTGGAACACCGACACCATGGCGTTGGCATTATCGAGCACCTGCTGCTGGTAGGCCTTGAATTCGGGCTCCATGGCCTCCTTGAACGCCACCGCCTTGGCGGCAATGACATGCATCAGCGGACCGCCCTGGGTGCCCGGAAATACCAGCGAGCTCAGCTTCTTCGTGATCTCGTCGTTGGCCTTCGCCAGGATCATGCCACCGCGGGGGCCGCGCAGGGTCTTGTGGGTGGTGGTGGTGACGACGTCGGCGATCGGCACCGGGTTGGGATAGTGTCCGGTAGCCACGAGACCGGCGACATGGGCCATGTCGACGAACAGGTAGGCGCCCACGGCGTCCGCGATCTCGCGGAAACGTTGCCAGTCCATGATGCGCGAATAGGCGGAGAAACCTGCAACGATCATCTTCGGCTTGTGCTCGCGCGCGAGGTGCTCCACCTCGTCGTAATCCACCTCGCCGGTATCGGTGTTGAGCCCGTACTGAACCGCGTTGTATATCTTGCCGGAGAAGTTGACGCTCGCGCCGTGGGTCAGGTGGCCACCATGGGCGAGGCTCATGCCGAGGATGGTGTCGCCGGGATCCACCAGCGCCATGTACACCGCGGCGTTCGCCTGGGAACCGGAATGGGGCTGCACGTTGGCGTAGTCCGCGGAAAACAGCTGGCAGGCGCGGTCGATGGCGAGCACCTCCGCCTTGTCGACGAATTCGCAGCCGCCGTAGTATCGCTTGCCCGGATAGCCCTCGGCGTACTTGTTGGTCAGCTTTGAACCCTGCGCCGCCATCACCCGTGGGCTGGTGAAGTTTTCCGACGCGATCAGCTCGATATGGTGCTCCTGGCGCTCCGCCTCGCTGTGCATCGCCGCCGCCAGCTCGGGGTCGAAGTCGGCTATGGACCGTTTTTTGTCAAACATGGATAAAACTCCTGAATATTGCGATAAGAAACTGTTCGCGCCGCCGGGAATTGACGCCAAACAGCCAATTTTAAGCAACCCCGCGGGGCTTGGATAGTAGGGTTTTGCCTCGTCCTCGAGATAGCCGGGTCCACTACGGGCAGAGGCGCTGGAGGTTGCTCGATTCCGCCGCCGACATTACCTCGCGCTGGCCGCAGCGAGTGGTCCGGAGGGCCGCCAGGGAGCGCACCTCGGCGTCACTCGCCCAGGCCGGCAGTCCCGGCACGACGGCCTCGGCTTCCACGATCGTCGCAAAGCGGCCCAGCAGGACGAAGAACCAGCGATCGCCGGCGACCACGGTGGAGTAGAACTGCCCACTGCCCTGCAGCGAACCGAACAGGGAACGCGCCCTTTCCCTGCTCCGCAGACTGAACAACTGCAACGTGTAGGACTCTGACACGGGAGCGAACAGCCAGTCGTTATCGTTGTCGATGCCGGTGCCCTGCCATACATTGGTTTCCGTGGGCGTCGCCGCGATCTGCGCCGCCGGATCGGCCGCGGGAACGGGCTCGAGTGGGGTTTCCGGTTGCGGGAAATAGCCTTGTTGCAGATCGTCAGCCTGGCGCTGCCAGAGTCTCTCGGGGTCAGCGAGCCCTTCCTGCCTGGCGATTTCCGCACGCAGCGCCCAGGCGGTCATCCACTCCGGCGCGAGCACCCGCACCCAGCCATCTCCCTGCTCGAGGAGGCGCAGAATGCTTCCCTCCGGCAGCAGACCCAGGTCCACGCCGTCATCTGCGGGAGAGGACCAGCCCGCGACCCGCTGCCCCTGGATCACCACCTCGCCGTCCCGCTGGAGAATGTCCCGCTCCCGGTCCGGTATCCAAACGGGCAGCCCGCCAGGCACGGCGATCTCGGCGAAGTCACCTTCGAAGCCGACCACCTCCACCATAGTATCCCGCGGCAATGCGCCGAACCGATGCGCTTCGTCGGTCGGCGCCGCGAGCACGGCGAACCGGTCGGTCACCACCCGATAGTAGGTCAATTCGGTCTCTCTCGGGTCGCTACCACCAGGCGATAGAGTAGCCGTCAACTCCGGGGGACTGACCGCACTGCCGTTTTCAGCATCGCGCAGGGCAATGGTTACGCCCGTGGAATCGCCTTCCACTCCCTCGCCATTCCCGTTTCCTGCGCGGGCCGGTTCATCCCGGGCCACTTCCGCGCCCGGCGATGTATCGTCATTGTCACCGCGCTGCCCATTCCCGGAGGTGCCGGACGCCAGCGCCGATTCGCTCGCCGCGTCGGGTGCTGAAGGACTTTCCGG
Organism: Gammaproteobacteria bacterium; assembly: GCA_030432755.1. GTDB lineage: Bacteria > Pseudomonadota > Gammaproteobacteria > Arenicellales > Poriferihabitantaceae > VYFG01. Next base: position 257,363 of record JAUILZ010000003.1, read on the forward strand.
AGACGCCGCGACCGGTTGAGGCGGATCAGCGAGCCTCGGGGTCGCATTGCCCAGGTCAGCGACTTCCACGGCGATACCGGGTGGTCGCGAGGCCAGCGCCTCGTCCCGGCGCCTGGTCTGCTGGCGTTGCCAGAGCGCGGCGATATCCGCGTCCGCCGCGTCTACCGGCCTGGCCGAGCCAACCTCCATCCAGCCGGATACTTCTTCCGGCAGCATCACCCGCACCCAATCGCCCTCGGTATCGAGGAGCAGCATTCGTTCGCCCCGCCCCAGGCGGCCGATGTCGTTATTGTTTTCCGGCTCCGTCGGATCCGCGAGGGCGGTTACAGCGCTGCCACTGGCCTCCACCAGGCCGCGATCGATGCGCACCTCTTCGAGTGGCAGCCAGCCCGGAAAACCGCCCGGAGCCTCCACCCGGAGCCAGCCACCCTTGTACTGCATGACCCGCAACATCGTTCCTGGCAGCACGCTCGTGATTACCGGCGATCGGGTATTGAAACGCGCATGAACCATTCCCGGCGTATCTCCCAGCACCACGTACCTGGCGTCTTCAATGGACAGCGTTTCGGATGCAAATCGCGCATCGCTCCCGTTACTCGTATTCGGCTTGCTATCCGGAATCGATGTATCGCCGGCGGCACCGGTAGACACGCCGAGTTCCGCCGCGTGGGTGGCCATGAATTCTTCGGCCTGCCTATTGCCTCCGGCAGCGGCGAGGTTGAGCCAGAGCCTGGCGGATTCCCGGTCTCGCGGAACACCGATGCCATGGAAGAGGGAGCGCGCATAGTTGTATTGCGCCAGCGTGAATCCACCTTCCGCCGCGCGCCGCCACCAGGCGATGCCATCGCTAACCGATTCCGGATTCCCCGAATCCTCGAGGAGCAGGTGGCCCAGGTTGTACTGGGCCTCGACATGGCCCTGCTCCGCCGCGCGGATGAACCAGGACATCGCTTCCTTCGTATCCCTGGGGAGCCCCCTGCCCTCGGAGTAAAGGACGCCGATGTTGAACTGGGCGTCCGCGGAACCGAGATTGGCGTCCGTGAGCCAGAGATTCGCCGCGCGCTCGTAGTCACCCTCGGCGAACGCGCGCACGCCGCGGGCGAAATCCGAATCCTCTTCCGGCGTGGTTTCCTGTGCCCGGACATGATTCCAGCAAGCGATAAGGAGTAGTGCCGCGCAAAGCGACCGGACGACCCGGGGAAAGTTGCTAGGCAACAAAGTCACGTGCAAAAGTATCGAATGTTCCCGCTTCCAGCGCGCTCCTGATGCGTTCCATGACGCGCTGGTAGTAGTGCACGTTATGCAACGTGCAGAGACGCGCGCCAAGGATCTCGTTGCGATGATACAGGTGACGCAGGTACGCGCGGGAATAATGACTGCAGGTATAGCAGTCACAGTCCGGGTCCAGCGGTCGGGTGTCGAGGCGGTAGGCGGCATTGCGGATCTTCACCGAACCCTCGCTGGTGAACAGCCAGCCATTGCGCCCGTTGCGGGTGGGCATCACACAGTCGAACATGTCGATGCCGCGCACCACGCCGTCCACCAGGTCGCGGGGAGTGCCAACGCCCATCAGGTAGCGCGGCCTGTCCACCGGGAGGCGGTAGCCGACCGCATCGAGTATGCGCAGCATGTCCTCCTTGGGCTCCCCCACGGAAAGGCCGCCGATCGCATAGCCGTCAAAGCCGATGGTCTCCAGCTGCTCGAGGGATTCGAGACGCAGCCCGGGATACATGCCGCCCTGGACGATGCCGAAGAGAGCACCGTCGCCATCATAGTGTTCACGGCAACGCGCCGCCCAGCGCGCGGACAGCTCCATGGAGAAGCGCGCCTCGTCCTCCGTCGCGGGATGACCGGTGCATTCGTCAAATACCATGACGATGTCGGAACCCAGCGCTTTCTGGATGTCCATGGATTCCTCGGGGCCGAGAAATACCTTGCTGCCATCCACCGGCGAGCGAAAGGTCACGCCCTTCTCCTCGAGCTTGCGCAGATCCTTGAGGCTCCATACCTGGAAGCCGCCGGAGTCGGTGAGGATGGGCCCTTCCCAGTGCATGAAGTCGTGCAGGTCGCCGTGCGCCTGGATGACCTCCATTCCCGGCTGCAGCATGAGATGAAAGGTATTGCCGAGGATGATCTGCGCGCCGGTGCCGGCCACCTCCTCCGGGGTAAGTGACTTCACCGTGGCGCTGGTGCCAACCGGCATGAACGCCGGCGTCTCGATCACCCCGCGATCCAGGGTGATGCGGCCACGACGCGCGACCCCCTCGCTCGCGATCAGTTCATATTCAAGCAGCATCGGAACCCTCACGCTCGAGCCACATGGCGTCGCCGTAGCTGAAGAAACGGAACTCTTGCTCAACGGCGTAACGGTACATTTCCATTACCCGATCGTAACCCGCGAACGTGGATACCAGCACCAGCAGGGTGGAACGCGGAAGGTGGAAGTTGGTCACAAGGCAGTCCACCACGCGGAACTGAAATCCTGGCTTGATAAAGAGCCGCGTATCCCCGGTGAAGGGCTGGAGCCCGCCATCCCGTGCTGCGGATTCGAGCGCGCGCACAACGGTGGTGCCCACCGCCACCAGGCGTCCTCCCGCCGCCCTCGTGTCTTCGATACGCGTGCACAATTCAGGCGATACGGTGATCCATTCCGCGTGCATGCGATGCGAGTCGAGGTCCTCGCCCTGCACCGGCAGGAAGGTGCCGGCACCCACGTGCAGGGTCAGGTTGGCGATGCCAATGTCACGGCTCTCCAGCTCCGCCAGGAGATCCGGTGTGAAATGCAGCCCCGCGGTAGGCGCCGCCACCGCCCCGGGCACGCGCGCGTACACCGTCTGGTAGCGCTCCAGGTCCTCGCCTTCCGGCGCGCGGCGGATATAGGGTGGCAGCGGCGTGGCGCCGTGAGTCTCCAGGAGTTCCTGGAGCGATGTATTGCCCTCCAGCCGGAGGATGAAAAAACGGTCCTCGCGCCCTTCCACGACAAGCTCGTGGCCCGCCACCCGCAGCACCTGCCCTTCCCTGGGAGTACGGTTGGCGCGCAACTGCGCCAGCATGGTATGGCTGGACAGCATGCGCTCCAGCATGATCTCCACCACACCACCACTGGGCTTGCGCGCATCGAGGCGCGCCGGCAGCACCCTGGTGTCGTTGACCACCAGCAGGTCACCGGGTCTAAGCAGGTCGACGATGCCGGCGAAACGGGATTCGCGGCATTTCCCGGCGATCCTGTCGTAATAAAGCAGCCGGCTCTCCGCGCGGTTCGGCAACGGATGCTGGGCGATCAGGGACTCCGGCAGTTCGAAGTCGAACGCCGCGATGTTCACTCCCACGGGTCGCGCTGCCCGTTGGTGATCCAGAGGGCCTGGTAGGGCGTGATCTCCATGCTCGCGTCGAGCGCCGGCAGGTCCGTGTCGCTCACCAGGTCGTGCCAGCGGTCGGTGCCGATCAGGTTGATGTCGCCGAGGCCGAGGTCGCGGGGTTCCGCGCTGATGTTGTAGATGCAGAAGATGCTCTGGCGCCGGTTCATGCTCTGGCGCCAGAATCCGAACAGGTTGTTGCCGAGATGGAGCGTGAACTGGGTGGCGTTGGGATGAAACGCCGGCTGGCGCCCGCGGATTCGCATCAATCGGGAGAGTCGCTGGTATACGCGATGATGCACGCTGTCCTCGTCCGCGAGCGCCGCGTCGAGCGCCGGCTGAGACCACTGGTGGCGATTGATGGAACGGTTGTGACCGGTGCGTTCGAGGCGTTCGTAGTCATTGCCGGTAGCGAGCAGGCTGTGGATGTAGATGCCGGGGATGCCTTCCAGCGCGAGCATGATGGCATGGGCGCAGAGGAAGCGGTCCTCGCCCAGGTCGTCGCGCCCGGCGAGGGTGCCCTGGAGCGCGTCGATGAGAGAGATATTGATCTCGTAAGGCCTCGGCGTGCCGTCCGCGCCGCTACGCCAGGAAATGCGCCCGCCGAAACTCTCCATGGCGGACGCAAGATCGGTGATCTCCTCGTCGCTCAGCAGTCCCTCGGCGGGGCGCAGGCCGATGCCGTCGTGGGAGGCGATGAAGTTGAAATACGCTGTGCCGTCTCTCGCCGGCGGCATGCCCATCATCCATTGCTTGAGGTACTGGCAGTCTCCGGTGAGCAGCGTGTTGAGCAGCAAGGGCGGCAGGGAAAAATTGTAGATGCAATGCGCCTCGTTGGCATTGCCGAAATAGGACAGGTTTTCCTGGTTCGGAATATTGGTCTCTGTGATGATCACCGCGTCATGACGCGCGTACTCGATCAGGGTGCGCAGCAGGCGCACGATCTCGTGGGTGGGTTCGAGGTTGAGGCAGGTGGTCCCGGGAATCTTCCAGAGAAACGCCACAGCGTCCAGGCGGAAGATCGCCACGCCCTGGTCGAGATAGAAGCGGATGATGCGCACGAACTCCCGCAGCACCGCGGGGTTGCGGAAGTCGAGGTCCACCTGGTCGTGGCTGAACGTGCACCAGACCAGCCTTTGTCCGTCCGCGGTAGCGGTCATGCGCAGGAGCGGGTTGGTGCGCGGCCGCACCACGCTGCCGAGGTCCGCGCCGGGCTCCGCGGTAAAGAAGTAGTCCCTGCCCGGGTCGCGACCGGCGCAGAAATTCTGGAACCAGGGGTGGTCGGCGGAGCAGTGATTGATCACCAGGTCCGCCATCAGGCGGTACCTTTCCGAGATGGCGCGCACGTCCTCCCAGCTGCCGAGGTCATCGCGCACCGATAGATAGTCCGATACCGCGAAGCCGTCATCCGAGCTGTAGTCGAAGAACGGCAGGATATGCACGCCGCTGAACAGCTCCGCGCAGTGGCTGTCGAGGAAGGATTTGAGCACCTGGAGGCCTGGCGTCCGCCCGTCCACCACGCTGTCGCCGTAGGTAAGCAGGATGAAGTCGCGCTCGCTCCAGTGGTTCACCATCGGCGCGGGTTCGGCGTCCGGCGACTCCAGGCGCATGTCGCCCAGCAGGTCGCGGACAAGGTCCTCCATCCCGTCCTCGTCGAGGATACCCGCGTAGATCAGCTCGAGATGCCGGCCCACGCGCTGGCGCAGGGCGGTCTGGTGGTCGTTCATTCCGCGGCGGGTGCGTACTCCCGGCTGTCCTGTTCCACCGCGTCCGCGAGGCGCAGGAAAACGTCCGGCACCGCGCTCACCACCCGGCTCCAGCTGGGTATGAACGGGGTTTCCATGGGATTGCCGAGGAAGTGGTGGCCGGCCTCCATGAGGTTCTCCGCGAACAGTTCCACCGCCTGCTCCTCGGCGTGGATATCGTGGTCGAGGCCGTTCATGCGCGCGTCGTTGTGGTAAGTCTCGACGAAGTCGAGGGCGATACGCAGGTAGGTGGCCTTGAGCGTGCGGATGCTTTCGCGCGAGAACACCACGCCCTGGGTTGCCATCTTGCGGAACACCGCCTTGGCGATATCCACCGTCATCCGCGACAGGCCGCGCTCGCGGTCGTCGGCGGACAGCTCCTGGTGCTTATGGTCGTAGGAATCGGCGATGTCGACCTGGCAGAGACGGTTGTGGGCGTAATTGCGATGCATCTCCGACAACACCCCGACCTCGAGACCCCAGTCCCCCGGGATGCGCAGGTCCACCAGCACGTCGCGGCGAAACGAGAACTCGCCCGCCAGCGGATAGCGGAAGCTGTCCATGAACTCGAGGTAGTCGCTCGAACCGCAAACCCGCTTCAGCGAGCGAAGCAGCGGGGTGACGAAGAGGCGGCTGACACGGCCGTTCAACCTGCCGCGGGCGAAGCGCGGGTAGTAGCCCTTGCAGAACTCGTAGGGAAAGCGCGGGTTCGCCACCGGGTACAGGAGGCGCGCCAGCAGGCTGCGGTGATAGGTGAGGATGTCGCAGTCGTGCAGGGCGATGGATTCGGCGACGCCCGAGGCGAGGACGTAACCCATGCAGTACCAGACGTTTCGCCCCTTGCCGAATTCCGTGGGCGCGAGCCCCATCTCGCGCAGTTCCGCGTCCAGGGCGCGCAGGCGGGGACCGTCGTTCCAAAGCACCACGTGATTCTGGGGCAGGCGCGAGAAGAACTGGCGCGCATGGCGGTACTCGTCTTCGTCCGCGCGGTCGAGGCCGATCACGATCTGCGACAGGTATGGCACCTTCACCAGTTCGTCGACGATGCGAGGCAGCGCCTCGGTGCCCAACTCGGCATAGAGCGAAGGCAGGATGACGGCAAGTGGCCGGTGATGACTGAAGCTCACCAGTTCGGTTTCCAGTTCGTGCAACGAACGGTTGCCCAGGTTATGCAGCGTGGTGACCACGCCGTTCTGGTGAAAGTCGGTCATGTCTTGCGGATCTGTTTCAATCTTGCACGGGGAGGTTCGGCAGCAGGCCGGGGTCGACTTTGGCGAGGGCAAGGCAAACACCCTCGACCCAGCCGGCAGGCGCGATCTCACAGGTTACCGGCAGAATCCGGCTGCCACCGGGGCTATCGATCGATACCTGCAACGGATCATGCGCCGGCGAGCGCACCACCACCCCGTGGTCCGCCGCGCGCAACATCGCGATGTCGTTGCCACTGTCCCCCAGCGCGATGGTGGCAATTGTACCCGCACCGGGTTGCCGTCGGTACAACGCGGCAAGCCAGCGTAGCGCCCTGCCCTTGTCGCAGTGTCCTGAGACATGCACGAAACGTCCGCCTACCAGTACGTTTGCACCGTTATCGTGCATCCACGCGTCGAAACGCTCCAGTTCGGCAGCGCCTCCCTGCCAGGCCAGTGGTTCGCCGTATTCCCTGCGCGACGCAAGATCGGCGCTGAAACGATCCAGACCGGTCAGCGCCATGATGCCGTCGACACCCAGTTCCGAGAATGATTGCCAGCAGCCGGGGAAATGCGATGCGGCCCGCGCGAGCAACTGCTGCCAGTGCGCGCGTGGAGGGACGAAGGCCTTGACGAGGAAGCCACCTGACGCCACGACATCATTTGGCGGATCGGTGAGATAACCTTCGGGCACGAGTACGGCGGCGCCGTTTTCGACGATCAATGGGTGGCGGTTGTCCACCTCGCGGCGCCATTCCAGCATCTCCGCACGGGTCTTGCTGGTCGCGGGAATTACCGGGATGCCCGCCTCCTCGAGTCGACGCAGCGTCGGAATCGCCGCCGAAAAACCGTAGTCAGAATGGTTCAGCAGCGTTCCATCGAGATCGGTAAAAACGAGGAGTTCGGAGGAAGGCACGAGCGGATTCTACCGGCGGGTTCGCACCCGCTCCACCCCGGTGACGCAGGCTTCGCGCCTCGATCAAATATCCGAACGAATTGCCCGGCTGGACGATGCCGGGAAACTGGCAACCGCGTCCCGGAATCGCTATCATCGGACCCATGCCGGGGTGGCGAAATTGGTAGACGCGACAGACTCAAAATCTGTTTGGGGCAACCCAGTGTCGGTTCGAGTCCGACCCTCGGTACCACGGCAAATGAGGCACATGCGGCACATGCCCGGAAGACCCACGAAGCCACCGCAAGGTGGCTTTTTGTTGACCATACGGCGCGTGAATTTGCCGATCGTCCGCCAGCCCTGATGGCTGGCGGATGCTATTCCATCTACTATACCCGGGTGATTGAGAATCGCGGCCGGATTACTGCGTCAACGTCGGTTTGGCTAGCTCCGGAATGAAGGTATCCACACATCTTGGCAGCGCGCGTCACGCAACTTTCGTAGGCGGACTGATTGTTGGGCCAGAGGTCGGAACAGGCCTTCTGGGCCTTGAAAATGCAGGAGTAGGTGCCGGCCTGGACCTGGGCGGTTCCGCCCATGGCGGCAAGCATGGCAGCGACGATCATCAGATTTTTCATTGGGTATCTCCAGTTCTAAAAAAGGTTGAAATTTGGTTTCGCGCCAGTCTCGGTGGCGACTTGCCCGATAGTCGGTGGAGATACACTGAAGGTTCAGGGTGGAACCTGGAAAACTTGTGTGAATATTCACACTTTTTGTGGGCACGACCCGGCACTGGTCCCCGAAGAAAAAGGGACCCAGGCGTTGCTCGAGGGTTTCTCGCTTCTTCAGTACCGCTTTTGCGCCGCGTAGTACCTGGCGAGCAGCTCGATTTCCTCGTCGGTGCGCGCCTCTGGCCTTGACCCCGTCGCGAATGGCAGCACGATCCTGTCACTGAGCCCCCGCTAACGATCACTGAAATCGCAGTTCCCACCGCCCGGCCCCGGACCGGCTATCTACAGCACAAAGCTCCCCTCAGGAGATTTAGAGCTGTAAATACCCAATAAATGACGCTGCCTCCATACTACGACTTCACTGTGTGGCACCCGGTCGCCCAAGATCGATGTCCTGACCGGCCTCCAGCAGTTCCTCCATCCGTTGCTCCCCGTAAGCACTGGCATCCATGGACTGGTAGTGTCCACCGGAGACGTACCGCAGCATTCCGCTGAAATGATACGGATAGATCAGGCTGTCACCACGACGGACCAGTTCTCCCCTGTCGAATAACAGCACACCCGGGCGATAAAACATCTGGTGCTTCTCCGCGAGGCCGGCGGCGGTGGTCTTCGAGCCATCGACATCGATGACGGGCGTATTGGCGTCTGTATCGAGGCGGACCACCGTGTATGCAGGCAATTCCTCCCGGACGCGTTCGTCGGACAGGATGGTGTCGTGGAACTCCGCGCAGTCATGGCAACCACCGTTCTCCAGGATCACCATGAGCGGGCCCTGGATGGACGACAGGTCGGTGATGTCCCGGAACGTTGGGTTGTCCCGAAGGTCGTACACATCCTTCGCCAGCCGCTGTTCCAGGTAGGCGTCAAGGTTCATGTCGCGGTAGGCCTTGTTGGAAACGTACTCCAGTATCTGGCGGAACTGTTCCGGCGCACGGTAACCGTCCGCCCGGGCCACGGGGCGGTTTTCGGCATCGAGGAACAGGATGCCCGGTGTCGCGCGCACGTTCAGGATTTCTGCGAGCTCCTTTTCAGTGACGGTGATGTCCTCGTTGAAGACCACTTCACGATCACCCAGGACATTGAGCGCGATGGCATCGAAATGGGTCCGGATGAGGCTCATGTTCGGGTCCGCGCGGAACGATTCGTCGAGCATCCGGGCGCAGTAGGGACAGTTGTTCAGGTTAAAAAACAACAGGATATGCTTTTCAGCCTCCCCTGCCTCCATGGCATCTTCGGCGATCTCCAGGAAGCTTTCCTTGAACCAGTCCGGCATATCGTGGGCGATGCCGCCAGAAACGGTTCCCCGATCCGTCCCGGCGCCCCTTGCCTGGTCGAACGGAGTCATCAGCAGGAACGCCGCGAGAGAAACCACCGGGAGGGAGAGCATTTTCAGCATGTTCAAGTTCAAGCCTGGCGTCAGTCGTTGATTGGGTTCGCGAATAGCCCTTTAGGTCTCCCGGCCTTCGTTGGACGGAGCCCCGTTGATGGACATGGAATGCGTATAGCATGGGCGACACCCGGACGGTATCCCACGGGATGGATATCCGCCAGGACCGGGATGGCCAACCGGCAGGAGCGTAACAGGGTAGCACCTGGCCCGGTAACCGTGATCAACGGCAACCAGGACGATGACTGACTACCGCGCCAATCCCCCTGTCGTCGTGCAGGATTCCGGCAATGCCCGGGAAATTGCCATGCGTCAGTCCGGGGTTCTGATACACTGCTCCGGCACTCCGTCCTCACCCCATGTCCGTAAGCCTGCTCACCCGCAATGATGTCCCGGGGGAATACCCGGATTCCTACTATCGAGCCACCGCGAACGATGCCTTGCAGAGGCCCCCACTGGAAGGCGATGTGCAATGCGATGTCTGCATCATCGGTGGCGGTTTTACCGGTCTCTCCACCGCCCTGCACCTCGCGGAACAGGGCGTAGATACAGTACTCCTCGAAGCGCACCGCGCAGGCTGGGGCGCCTCGGGACGTAACGGCGGCCAGGTGGGCACCGGGCAGCGCGTGGACCAACCGACGCTGGAGAAGCGCTTCGGCCTGGAAAAGGCGCACCGGTTATGGCAGGTAGCGGAGGACGGCAAGGCGCTGGTGCGGTTCCTGGTGGAACGACATGGCATCCAGTGTGACCTGAAGCCCGGCGTCATCCATGCAGACCATCGCGCGAGATTCGTGACGCATACCCATGCCGAGGTGGCGCATCTGCGCAAGGAATACGGCTACGACGCCATCGAGCCGCTGACCCGGGACGAGATCCGCGCGCATCTCGACACGGAGTACTACCATGGCGGCGCCATCGATCGCGGCGCCATGCACCTGCATCCGCTGAACTATGCCCTGGGGCTGGCGAAGGCGGTTGAGACCGCCGGGGCCAGTATATACGAGCGCAGCAAGGTCACTTCGATCCGCCACGGCGACGAGGTGGCTGTCGAACTCGCCTCGGGCCGGGTACGGGCGAAGCACCTGGTAATCGCCTGCAACGGCTACCTTGATGGTCTCGACAGGAACATGTCCGCGCGCACGATGCCGATCAACAACTTCATCATCGCCACGGAACCATTATCGGAGGACCTGGCACGACAGCTCATTCGCGACGACACCGCGGTGGCGGACAGCAAGTTCGTGGTCAATTACTACCGGCTCTCGGCCGACCGGCGGATGCTGTTTGGCGGCGGCGAGACCTATGGTTACAACTTTCCCCGCGACATTGCCGGGCTCGTGCGGCGCAACATGCTCCAGGTGTATCCACAACTGGCGGATACCCGAATCGATTACGCCTGGGGGGGCACGCTGGCGATCACGATGTCGCGCCTGCCCCGATTCGCCCGGCTCGCACCCAACGTCCTTGCCGCCGGGGGTTATTCCGGTCACGGGGTCGCCCTCGCCACGCTCGCGGGGCAGGTGCTGGCCGAGGCCATCGCCGGCGCGGGCGAGCGGATGGACCTCTTGAGTTCCCTACCCAATGCGCGGTTCCCCGGGGGCCCGCTGATGCGCCAGCCACTGCTGGTGCTGGCGATGACCTGGTATGCGCTTCGCGACAGGCTGTAATACCCGTCACGGCGAACCCGTAATGGTCCCGCTGACCCTCTCTCCGCGGGGTACAACGATTCCACCGCCGGGCGACACGAAATTGCTGCCCTTTTGTGACAAAACCGCCATAACTGTCGCCGTTTTGTCTCTGGAGAATGTAGGGTCGAGCGGTTAGAATGTTTTTCCCGCAGCATCGTGAATTCCGTACCGCACAACCCCACCATGAGCGATTCCCCACTCTCCACCGGCGAGGATGCCGGCACCCAGCAGGCCGACAGCAAGCCCGGCACGGCCACCATCGGCAACTCGGTCAAGATTCACGGTGACCTGAGCGGCAAGGAAGACCTTGTCATCAATGGCACGGTGGAGGGCACCGTCGATTTTCGCGAGAACGACGTGACCGTCGGCGAGAAGGGCAAGGTCAATGCCAACGTCACCGCCAGGAACATCATCATCAAGGGCGAGGTGAAGGGCGAGCTGCGCGGCAGCGAGCAGGTCACGATCAAGCCTTCCGGTCGAGTGACGGGCGACATCCGCGCGCCGCGCGTGGTGCTCAACGACGGTTGCCAGTTCAAGGGCCTGGTGGACATGGAAGACAAGCCCCACGCCAGTGGCGAGAGCCGCATGGGAAAGTCCGTGGGACCGAAACCATTCCCCGAGCGCACCCTGCCGGGGAATGCCCAGGCCGCCAATGCGCCGACGTTGACCCGGCGCAAGCTCTGATCGCGGATTTAAATTCCGCCGCCCGCCCCCGGGCGTCAACCCGTTTACGAACCCGCAGGAATTTCCATGGCTATTGAAGAAGGCAAGTCAGCCCCCCTGTTCACCCTCAAGGACCAGGACGGCAACAAGGTCGCCCTCAAGGATCTACGCGGCCGCACCGTGGTGATCTATTTCTACCCAAAGGACGACACCCCCGGCTGCACCAAGGAGGCCTGCGGCTTTCGCGACAATATCAAGGCCTTCGACAAGCTGGACGCGGCAATCCTCGGGGTATCCCCGGATGCGGCGGATTCTCATACCCGCTTCATCGACAAGTTCGGCCTGCCCTTCACATTGCTCTCCGATCCCGACAAGAAGGTGATGGAAAAGTATGGCGCCTGGGGAGAGAAAGTGCTCTATGGCAAACGCAGCATCGGCGTCATCCGCTCAACCACCATCGTAGGTCCCGATGGCAAGGTATTGAAACACTGGAAGAAAGTACCGAAAGCCGCAGATCACCCTGAGAAGGTGCTGGCCTTTTTGAAGGAGCAGGCTGCCTGAGTCCACGCTGAAATCCCGGCGAAGGTTCACCCCAGCGCAGGCTGGGGCCAGGATCTGTTTCTGCTGGTATACGGGACCCGCAATATGGACACCAGCCTTCGCTGGTGTTTCGAGCGAGACGTCCATCGCGGACATACAGAATGTAGCGGTCTCTAACCCGCCTGCTTCGCGCGGCTCACTTCCGCCGCGATGGTCTCCGTCAGCCGGTTCACCTGGTCGGGGTCGTTGCCCTCGATCATCACCCGCACCAGCGGCTCGGTGCCGGAGGGCCTGAGCACCACCCGACCGTTGCCACCGAGCTCGCTTTCCGCGGCGCAGACCGCGCCCGTCACCGCGGGGTGACCGACCAGCGCGCCGGCATTGGCGCCGTCCACGTTGACGTTTATCATCACCTGCGGGAATACCGCCATGCCATCCACGAGGGCGGATAGCGGCCGGCCGGTTTCGAGCATCACCTGCAGCACTTCCAGCGCGGCGACGATGCCGTCGCCGGTGGTCGCCTTGTCGAGGCAGATGATATGCCCGGATGTTTCACCGCCCAGCAGCCAGCCACGATCACTCAGGGCCTCGTGCACGTAGCGGTCGCCGACCCGGGTGCGGAGGAACGGGATGCCGCGTTCCGCGAGCGCCTGCTCCAGGCCGAGGTTGGTCATGAGGGTGCCGGCGACGCCGCCGCCAAGGGTTCCCGCCGCATGTCGATGGTTGGCGAGAATATAGAGAATGCGATCGCCGTCCACGGTACGGCCCTGCTCGTCCACCATCAGCACGCGGTCGCCGTCGCCGTCGAGTGCGATGCCCACCGCCGCGCCCTCGCTCTGCACGCGCTCGCGCAGGCTGGCGAGATGGGTGGAGCCACAATCCTCGTTGATGTTGAACCCGTCCGGGTCGTTCGCCACGGCGACGACATCGGCGCCGAGTTCCTCCAGTACCCGCGGAGCGACGTCGTAGGCGGCGCCGTTGGCGCAGTCGATGACCACCTTGAGACCGTCCATGTTGAGCTGGCGGGGGAAGGTGCTCTTGCAGTACTCGATGTAGCGCCCGTGGGCGTCGCTGTAGCGCTCCGCGCGCCCCAGCTTGCCGGATTCCACCACCACCATTTCCTCGCCCATGGCCTTGTCGATGGCGGCGACGAGGGCGTCGTCCAGCTTGGTGCCCTCGTGGGAGAAGATCTTGATCCCGTTGTCGGCGTAGGGGTTGTGTGACGCGCTGATCACCACCCCGGCGCGGGCGCGGGCGGTGCGGGTCAGGTAAGCGATGCCCGGCGTGGGCATCGGGCCCAGTAGGGAGACGTTGACGCCGGCGGCGGAAAAGCCGGCCTCCAGGGCGGACTCCAGCATGTAGCCGGAGATGCGCGTGTCCTTGCCGATGAGGACCTTGTCACCGCGGCCGGCGCGGGCGAATACCTTGCCCGCCGCCCAGCCGAGCTTCATCACCGTCTGCGGGGTGATGGGTTCGCGGCCAACACGGCCGCGAACGCCGTCGGTGCCGAACAGGGACTCCGCCACTGCCGGAATCAGGCCGTTTCGTTGGGATCCGGCAGGTCGATGTCGGACTCGGAGAGTCCCGGTTTGGCGTCGTCGGTCTCGGTACGGCGCGACTTGCCGCTACCCGGCTTCGAGTCCGACTTGTCCTCCTCGTCCGGGGAACGCGGCTCCTCGCCGTTCATGATCGCCTCGATCTGGTCGGCCTCGAGGGTCTCCCAGTCGAGCAGCTTGCGCGTCATCACCTCGAGCTTGTCGCGGTTTTCCTCGATGATGCGGCGTGCGCGGTCATACTGCTCGGTGATGATGCGGGTGATCTCCTGCTCCACCTTTTCCGCCGTGTCGTCGCTGAGACCGGGGGTCGGGCGGCCGTACATATCTGTGCCGTCGCGGGAATAGATCCGCGGACCGAGCAGTTCGCTCATGCCCCACTCGGTGACCATGGACTCCGCGGTGCGGGTCGCCATCTGCATGTCGCCGGACGCGCCGCTGGTGATCTGTTTCATGAAGATCTCCTCGGCGATGCGTCCGCCCATGGAGACCGCGATCTGCGCGAGCAGCTTCTCCTTCTCCTGGCTGAGTTCGTCCACCTCCGGCAGGAACTGGGTAGTACCCAGGGCCCGCCCTCGCGGGATGATGGTGACCTTGAGAATCGGGTCCACCAGCTTGCGCAGCACCCAGCCGACCACGGTGTGGCCGGATTCGTGGTAGGCGGTGTTCGTCATGTCTTCCTGGCTCATCACCATGGAACGGCGTTCTGCGCCCATCATGATCTTGTCGCGCGCGGCCCAGAACTCATCCTCGCCCACCAGCTTCTTCTTCAGCCGCGCCGCGAGGAGCGCCGCCTCGTTCACGAGGTTGGCGATCTGCGCGCCGGAAAAGCCGGGCGTGCCGCGGGCGATCTCCCGGGGCTTGACGTCTTCCGCCGCGGGAACCTTGCGCATGTGCACCTTGAGGATCGCCTCGCGGCCACGGATATCGGGCAGCGGCACATGCACCTGGCGGTCGAAACGGCCGGGGCGCAGCAGAGCCGGATCCAGCACGTCTGGCCGGTTGGTGGCGGCGATGACGATGACACCCTCGTTTTCCTCGAAGCCGTCCATCTCCACCAGCAACTGGTTGAGGGTCTGCTCGCGCTCGTCGTTACCACCGCCGAAGCCGGCGCCGCGATGGCGACCGACGGCGTCGATCTCGTCGATGAAGATGATGCAGGGCGCGTTCTTCTTCGCCTGCTCGAACATGTCGCGCACGCGCGAAGCGCCCACGCCGACGAACATCTCGACGAAGTCGGAACCGGAGATGGTAAAGAACGGCACCTTGGCCTCGCCGGCGATGGCCTTGGCGAGAAGGGTCTTACCGGTACCCGGGCTGCCGGTCATGAGCACGCCACGGGGAATGCGCCCGCCGAGCTTGTGGAAGCGGGACGGGTCGCGCAGGAACTCCACCAGTTCACCGACCTCTTCCTTGGCCTCGTCCACCCCGGCCACGTCCTCGAAGGTGATGTGGTTCTTGTCCTCGGTGAGCATCTTCGCCTTGCTCTTGCCGAAGCTGAGCGCGCCGCCGCGGCCGCCACCCTGCATCTGCTTCATGAAAAAGATCCAGACCCCGATCAGCAACAGGATGGGGAACGAGCTGATCAGGAGGCTCATCAGCAGGGAAGTCCCCTCCTCCTGCTTGGCGCGGATGCGCACGCCGTTGGTGTAGAGATCGTCGATCAGCTTGGGATCGTTGGGCGCGTAGGTGACGAAGCTGCGGTTGTCGTTGGTCTCACCGGTAATGGTCTCACCGGAAATCTCCACAGCGGCAATGTTGCCCTTCTCCACCTCGGCGAGAAATGTGGAGTAATCCATCTCGCCGCCGCGACTGTTCTGGGGCGAGGTGAAGTTCTCGAATACGGACATCAACACCATGGCGATTACGAGCCAGAGGAGGATGTTCTTGGTCATGTTGGGCACGTTGGCAGTCTCCGGTAAGCGGCCCGCGGATCGACATGGGCCTTCGGTCGATAAATCAATGTTACACCATTCTGTCGATACGAACGGACTGGCTAATCAGCGCGTATCGCCTTGATTCGCGGGGGCGCCGCGGAAGCCGCGACCCAGGAGATATATCTCCCGGGACCGGGCGCGCGAGGCCGCCGGCTTGATCGCCTGCACATGGTCGAATGCCTCGCCCATATGGCGCCGCATCCGGGTGGCGGTCTCGCCCTCGAACAGCTTGGTGAGCAGCACGCCGCCGCGGCGCAGGGCGCGGAAACAGAATCCCAGGACCGCGTCCTGAAGCACCTCGGCCCGCGCCTCGTCGGTAGCCCTCACACCGCTAATATTGGGTGCCATGTCGGACAAAACAAGGTCGAGAGGGGTGTCGTCAAGGGCCGTCAGAACCTGCTCCAGCACCGCCTGGTCGGTAAAATCCCCCTGCAGGAAAGTCACCCCGGGGACGCTGTCCATGGGCAGCAGGTCAACGGCCACCACCTGCCCGGGATCCGCCACCTTGCGCGCGGCATACTGGGACCAGCTCCCGGGAGCGCTTCCCAGGTCGACGAGGCGGGTGGAGGGCCGGATCAGGCGATACTTTTCGTCGATCTGCTCGAGCTTGAAGAATGCCCGCGCGCGCAGGCCGTCGGCGCGCGCCTTGCGCACGAACGGGTCACGCTCCTGGCGCCGCGCCCAGTTGCCGGACTTGCGTTTGCGCTTGCCCGCGCTCATGCCCGGCCCTCGCGGCGTCCGCCGGTATCACGTGCTTTGCAGTACAATCCGCCGCCATGAACACGCTTACGACCCGCCAGCGCAAGTACCTCAAGGGGCTCGCCCATCACCTGAAACCGGTTGTCACCATTGGCGGCAAAGGGCTGACCGATGCGGTGGTAGCGGAACTCGAACAGGGCGTCGCCCATCACGAGCTGATGAAGATCAAGTTGCCGGCGGGCGACAAGGCAGAGCGCGAGGCGTTGTTGCAGTCGGCATCCGAAGCGGTGAACGCCGCGCCGGTGAACCTGATCGGTCGCACCGGAGTCATCTTCCGCGCGGCGAAACCTTCCCGCTTCACCCTGCCTGCCGAGTAAATCTATACGAACGGACGCTAGAGCCGTTCTATGATGGCGTCGGCGATCTCGCGGGTGGTCGCCTCGCCACCCAGGTCGCGGGTGAGCCGGTCGCCTGATTCGATCACCGCGCTGACCGCGTTCTGGATGCGCGCCGCCTTGTCGTTCATCTCAAGTTGCTCGAGCATCATCGCCGCCGCCAGCACCAGGGCGATGGGATTGGCGATACCCTTGCCTGCGATGTCCGGTGCGGAGCCGTGCACCGCTTCGAAGATCGCGGCGTCGTCGCCGATGTTGGCGCCGGGCGCCATGCCGAGGCCGCCCACCAGTCCCGCGCAGAGGTCGGAGATGATGTCGCCGAACAGGTTGGTGGTAACGATCACGTCGAACTGTTCCGGCCGCACCACGAGCTGCATGCAGGCATTGTCGACAATCATCTCCACGGTCTCGATTCCTGGATACTCCTCGCGCACATCGCGCGAGACGTCGAGGAACAAGCCCGAGGTCGCTTTCAGTATGTTTGCCTTGTGCACCACCGCCACGCGCTTGCGGCCCTGGCGCCTGGCAAGGTCATAGGCGAAACGCAGGATACGTTCCGCGCCGGTGCGGGTGATCACGCTCACCGACTCGGCGCGCTGGCCGTCCTCACTCAGTGTCTGACGCTCCTGGGAGTACATGCCCTCGGTGTTCTCTCTTACCGTGACCAGGTCGATGCCCTGGTAGCGTGAACGCACACCCGGCCGGGTCATCGCCGGACGCACGTTGGCATAGAGCTCGAATTCCTTGCGCAGGAGTACGTTGAGGCTGGTGAAGCCCTTGCCGATGGGCGTGGTGAGCGGACCCTTGAGGGCGATGCTGGTCTCGCGGATGCTGTCCAGGGTGGCCTCGGGGATCAGTTCACCACCCGCCTCGATGGCGGTCAGCCCGGCGAGCTGACGGTCGTACTCGAGCCCGGCATCTACTGCATCCAACACCCGCAGGGTGGCCTCGGTGATCTCGGGCCCGATGCCGTCGCCGGGAATGATGGTGACTTTCTGCTTGCTCTTGGTCATGGGAAATGTGCGGGCGCGAGGTTTGAAGGGGTCGGGGCGCGATCAATCCCTGGGGAACGCGTTGGAATCAGCCTGTAAGCGGCACGGAAAATGCCGGGAAGGCGGTTCTTATTGTACCGTGAATGCGTCGCCCTGCCGGGGCAACTCCGACTTATTCCAGACCGTATTGAGAACGCGCTGTTTCCTCGTCGATGTATTCCCGCTCCAGATCGCTGCGCACCAGCTCGCGCGGCCGCTGCTTCGGATCGCCGTAACCACCGCCACCCGGAAGATCCAGCACCAGGTGTCGCTCCGACGGTATCCACTGCTGGCCCTTGCTGCGGAGTACCGTGCCATCGTCCAGCCTCACCCTGCCCGCCCCACCCGGCAAGCCACCCTCGCGGCCCCGGGCCGGGTGTTCACAGCGATCGAACATCGCACTCAGCGACATGTGATGCCCGGCGTTGGCGGAGATCTCGATCACCTGGCCGAGCCCGCCGCGCTGCGCGCCCGCGCCACCGGAACCTTCGCGCAGTTCCTTGCGCCACACTGTGACCGGGCCGACATGCTCCATGACCTCCGCGGACATGGTGTGCACCCCGGAGGGAAACGCCGTCGCGCTGAGTCCGTCGAGTGCCGGCCGCGCGCCGGTGCCGCCCGAGTTGAACATCAGGATCTGGCTGCTGCGGGACTTCTCCCCGGGCGCCGGATCAGCGCCGGCAAGCGGCCGCACGCCTAGCTGGACGTTCCACAGCGCGCTCGCGCCCTCAGCAGGCACGCGGCCGGGCAATACCTTGTGCAACGCGCCGAGCACGGCATCCGGAAGAAACTGGCCGAGCACGTGACGGATGGCCACCGGCGCCGGGTGCACCGCGTTGAGGATGCAGTTATCCGGCGCGCTTACCGTGAACGGCGCGAGCGAGGCGTGATTGTTCGGGATCGAGGGCGCCAGCGCGCACTTGAGCGCGTAGCAGGTATAGGCCGTGGTATAGATCAGCGGCACGTTGATGCCGAGGCGGCTGATCCCCGAGGTTCCCGTGTAGTCGGCGTGCACGCCGTTCGGTGACAGTTCGAGATGCACCTGCATCTTCACCGGCGCATCGTAGCCGTCCACGGTAATGGAATGGTCGCAGGAAACCGCCGGCAACTCCGCCAGGCGATCCAGCGTCGCCCTGCGGCTGTTGTCTATGATGAACTCGCTCAACGCGTCGAGATCGTCGATGCCAAACTCGTCCATCATCTCCATGAGCCGGCGATGACCGGTGTCGTTGCAGGCGGACAGCGAATGAAGGTCGCCGATCACCTGGTCCGCCTCGCGCACGTTACTGCGGATGATGTTCACCAGGCCGCGGTTCACCTCGCCGCGCTCGAAGAACTTCATGATCGGGACGCGCAGCCCTTCCTCGTAGACCTCCTCCGCGTCCGGTCCGAAACCACGTCCGCCGATATCCACCACGTGGGCGGTGCAGGCGAAGTAGCCCACCAGCTCGCCGCCGCGAAACGATGGATTGACGAAGGTGAAGTCGTGCAGGTGGCCTGTGCCGAGCCAGGGGTCGTTGGTGAGGCAGGAGTCGCCCTCGTGCATGTTGTCGGCGCCGATGGCGTCGATGAAATTGCCCACTGCCGCGGCCATGGCGTTGACGTGGCCGGGGGTGCCGGTCACCGCCTGGGCGAGCATCCGCCCCTCGCGGTCGAACACGCCCGCGGAGAGGTCTCCCGCTTCCCGCACGGACGTGGAAAACGCGGTGCGCAGCAGGGCCAGCGCCTGCTCTTCCACCACGGAGATCAGGCGATTCCACATCACCTGCATGTGCACGTTGGCGAGCGGCTCAGTCATCGTTCGTTCCTCAGTGATTGTTGCCCGGCTTGCGTTCCACCAGCAGGCAGCCATCCGCCTGCATCTGTAACCGGTAGCCGTCGGTGATCACGGTGGTGGTCTCGCGCTCGGTCACGAGCGCGGGGCCTTCCAACCGCGCGCCGGGCGCCAGGTCCTCACGGCGGTAGATGCCGGCCGTGACGAACCGGCCGAGGCGCGCATCGTAGATCTCGCGCTGGCCGACGGGTTCGGTGGCGGCCCCGTCACGCACCGCGCCGGCGCGCTCCACAGTCGCCCGCGGGGAACTTGCCTGCACCGACCAGTTGATCACCTCGATGTCGAGTCCTTCCAGGGGGCGGCCGAAGAGGCGCGTGTATTCCGACTCGAAGCGCTCGCGGATCATCGCGTCGTCGGCAGCGGTGTACTCCTGCATCGGCAGGTCCACCACGATCTCCCAGCCCTGTCCCTGATAGCGCATGTAGGCGCGCGCGGAGAACTCCATGGCGTCCCGCGAAACACCGGCGGCGGCGAAGCGCGCCGCTTCCTCGGACAGGCGCGCGAGCAGTTCGTTGGTCCAGCGGGCATCGAATTCGCTCAGCCGCAGGTAGGCGCCGTGAACCGCCTCGTAGGCGAAAGGCGCGCGCAGGAAACCGATGGCGGAACCGACACCGGCGCCGGGCGGGATCAGCACCGCGTCCATGTCGAGCTTTTCGCACAGTCTGACCGCGTGCAGCGGTGCGGCGCCGCCGAAGGCGATCATGGTGAAGTCAGCGAGCTCGCGGCCACTCTCCACCGCGTGCGCGCGGGCGGCGTTGGACATGTTCTCGTCCACCACTTCGCAGATGCCCACCGCGGCGGTAGAGGTATCGAGGTCGAGGGGTTCCCCGATCGATTTCGCGAGCGCCTCCTTCGCCTTGCCGGTTGAGAGTGGAATCGCGCCGCCGGCGAAATCGTCCGGGTCCAGCCTGCCGAGCACGAGGTCGGCGTCGGTGACCGCGGGACGTTCACCGCCGCGGTCATAGCATGCCGGACCGGGCTCCGACCCGGCACTCTCGGGACCCACCCGGATCTGGCGCATCTCGTCCACCCAGCCGAGCGAACCGCCACCGGCGCCGATCTCCACCATCTCGATCACCGGGATGGAAATCGGCATCCCGGAACCCTTCTTGAAGCGCCAGGTGCGCGCCACCTCGAAGGTGCGCGCGGTGCGAGGCTGCTGATCCTCGATCAGGCAGATCTTGGCAGTGGTGCCGCCCATGTCATAGGACAGCACCCGCCCGAGCCCATGGCGAGCTGCGATGTCCGCGGCGAAGATCGCGCCCCCCGCGGGTCCGGATTCCAGCAACCGCACCGGGAACTCGATGGCGCTGTCGATGGAGATCAGGCCGCCGCCGGAATGGATCATGAATACCGGGCAATCTGCGCCGGCGTTCTTCAGCTCCGTCACCAGGCGGCCGAGGTAGGACGACATCAACGGCTTGACGAAGGCGTTGGCGCAGACGGTATTGAAGCGCTCGAACTCGCGCACCTGGGGCGACACCTCGGCGGAAACGGAGACCGCCACCCCGGGCGCCTCGGCGAGGATGATCTCGCGCGCACGGCGCTCGTGGTCGGCGTTGACATAGGCGTGGATGAAACCGATGGCCACGCTTTCGTAGCCGCGCTCGCGAATCGTCCTGCCAAGCGCGGCCAACTCGCTTTCATCGAGGGGAACGAGTTCGCGTCCGCTGGCGGCGAGGCGTCCGGAGACGGGATAACGATGCTCGCGCGAAACCAGCGGTGGCGGCAGAACCAGGTTGAGGTCGTATTGTTCGAAGCGGCCCTCGTTGCGCATCTCGATCACGTCGCGGAAGCCGCGAGTGGTGACGAATGCGGTCTTCGCCCCGCGACGCTCGATCAGGGCATTGGTGGCCAGGGTGGTGCCGTGGATGACGATATCGATGGCGCTCGCCGGCACGCCCGAGGATTCACAGACCTTGCCGATGCCGTCGATGATCGCGCGTTCCGGCTCTGCGTAATTGGTGAGCACCTTGATGGACGCTACGGCATCGCCGCATTCGAGCACGACGTCGGTAAAGGTGCCGCCGATGTCGGCGCCAACGCGTACCTGGCTGCCCTGGAAACTCATTGTATGGCGATCTGGAAACGGGTGATGTCGAGCCCCGGATCATACCGCAGCAACCCCCCGGTCCGGCGTGGAGCGAGGGTGATTGACTTGGCGCAAGGTCCAACTGTTCTCCTGTGCTATGCTCATCCCAGGTTGTCGCCTGACAGGCCGATCCAACACGGTAACAATTCAGGACAGTGACTGTCGCAAAGCCCCTCGAGGGGGTCATCGTTCTCGACCTCGGCCAGGTGTACAACGGCCCCTATTGCGGTTTCCTGCTGGCCCAGGCCGGCGCCCGGGTGATCAAGGTCGAGGCCCCGGGCGGTGAGACACTGCGCCGGCGCGCACTCGACACTTCCCAGTGCTATCCGTTCGCGCTCCTGAACGCGGGCAAGGAATGTATCACGGTCAACATCAAGCACCCGGACGGCGCCAAACTGATCCGCTCCCTCGCCCGGGAGGCGGACGTGCTGCTGGAAAACTTCTCTCCCGGCACCATGGCCCAATACGGCATCGGCAGCGAGACCCTGTGCGCAGACAACCCGCGACTCGTCTATGGCTGCAGCACGGGATTCGGCAACAGCGGCCGCTACCGCGACTACCTCGGCATGGACATCACGGTGCAGGCGGTGAGCGGCATGATGAGCATCACCGGCGAGGGCCATGGCCCGCCACTCAAGGCCGGCGCCGCGATCTGCGACTTCCTTGCCGGCATCCATCTCTACGGCGGCATAGTCTCCGCGCTCTACCAGCGCGAGCGTACCGGGCGCGGCGCCGTGGTGGACATCTCCATGCAGGACTGCATGTTCCCGCCCATGGCCACCGCCATCGGCTCCTATTTCTTTACCGGCGGCCAGTTACCGCGCACCGGCAACCGCCATCCCGCGCTGTCCGCGGCGCCCTACAACGTCTACCCCGCGAGCGACGGCCATGTCGCCATCATCTGCATTCGCGAGGAGCATTGGCGGCAACTGTGCGAGGCCATGGGCGAACCGCATCTCGCGAACGATCCTCGCTTCCGCACGATGAAGGACCGCGCCGCCAACATGGACGCGGTGGACGTGCTCGTCGGCGACTGGACCCGGCTGCGCGCCAAGGAGGAGATCTTCGAGATCACCCAGCGCCACGGCGTCATCAGCGCGCCGGTGCGTTCGCTCGCCGACGTGGTGGCGGACCCGCACATGCACGAACGCGGCAGTCTCTACTGGCAGGAGGATCCGGCGATGGGGGATATCGCCCTGTGCACCACGCCGCTCCGGTTCCGCGAGGTCGAACCGCCGCGACCGGAGTCCGCGGGCGGCCTGGGCGAGGATACCGGGAAGGTGCTTGGGGAACTGCTCGACCTCGACGCGTCCGGCGTGGCGGCGTTGCGGGACAGCGGCGCGATCTGAAGCGGCTCGTTGCAGGCAGGGTTTGCCCGGTTCCCGGGTCGCATCGCGCTGCCGATATTACGTGTAATATTTTCCCAAAGTGTCGCCAGTCTGATACACTTTTCCCAATCCAACAAAAAGCATCTTCTCCGGGGGGGGGTTATCCAAGCCATGCGGTATTCCATCCGCGGCATCGCCGCGCGCGCAGTCCTGTGCCTTCCACTTCTCTTCTGCACCGCAGCCCATGCCGGTGTGATCTGTGAGCGCGGTCCTGACGGTAGCGGCATTGCCGTGGTCACCGGGGTGGACATCGACTGGCCGCCCGATCCAGACATCGATATCAATACAACGATTCTCTATCCCTGCCGGGTACCGACCGGGACGCTGACCACCAACAACCAGAATATCAATACCGGTGGCGGCATCCTCAATTCCGCCGGTGGCGATATCCGCTCCCACGGCGGAGACATCGACGCGGGAGACGGTGATTTCCTCACCGATGGTGGAGAGGTTCGTACCGGTGGCGGGAGTGTCAGAACAAATGGCGGAGCAGTCATTACCGGCGGCGGGTATATCAGAACCGATGGCGGACACATCGCTACCAATGGCGGCGTTATTTCTGCCGGATCGGGCACCGTTTCGGGCCAATTTGGATATTTTGACAATCTCACCGCCGGGACTGGCGATATCACCACGATCAACTCCACCACCGTCAACACCACCGACCTCAATACCACGAACATCAACGGCGTCAACCTCAATGTGACCAATGGCAACTTCAACAACCTGCGCGCCACCACCGGCTCTTTTCGCACCGTCAACGCCCGCGTAGGGAATATCCGCACGGTGAACTCCGAGGTGGTGAACAGCAGCACAGTCAATTCCGACGTGGTGAACAGCGAACTCGTCAACGCCAATACCGTGGTGGCGAACACCGTCAGCGCGGGAAGTGTCAGGGCGGGTACCGTCAGTTCCAGCGGGATGATCACCGCCGGCGGCGGCTTCAACGCCAGCGGCCAGCGGGTGGTCAACGTGGCGGATGCGCGCGATCCGGGCGACGCGGTGAACCTGCGCCAGCTCAACTTCGTCCAGGACCAGGTCAACGATCTCGCCTATACCCTGGATGACACCCGCCAGTCCGCCTGGCACGGCATCGCCGGCGCCGCCGCGATCCCGGCCCCGGCGCCGGGCAGCGGTTCCTCCCTCGGGCTCGGCATCGGCAACTACCGCGGCGCCAATTCCGTCGCCATGGGCGGCACCTGGCAGGTACCCAATACCGGTGCCCTGGTCAAGCTGGGTGCCTCGCTCAACGGCGACCACAAGACGGTGGCCGCGGGCCTGGGGTGGAGCTTCCGCTAGCCAAATGTATAGACTGCCCGGAAACCCCTGGCCAAGGCCCCATAGATCTTGAACTGCCTCACGCGTCTGCTGATCGCCGGGCTGCTCTTCCTGGCATACTCCCTGCCTTCCTCTGTCGTCCATGCCCAGGAGACTGGCGGCGGCGACCATATCATCAACGCCTTCTTCGCCAATGACGCGGTGCGCGTCGACGACTGGCTGCAACCGGTGCGTGTCATCCACTCGATCCAGGGAAACCACCCGGCCGCCGCCGCCGTGTTCGTCCTCAACCTGTCCCTGACCCGCGGCACCCACCTTGTGCGTGCGGTGATACGTGGACCTGATGGTACGGAATTCAACACCATTCCCTTCACCCCCGAGGTGGTGGAGAGCGAGCGCGAGGCGCGCGCGATCTGGACCGTTCTGAACGGCCGCTTTCCCACCGGCGGCATCACGCTGGAAGTGCAGCATTCGCGCGATTCGGCCACGCCCCGCGCGCTGGGGACTTTCTACCTGCAGACCCTGCCCTGACCCGAACATTGCACCAGCCCTGACGCGGGCCCGAAACGGGCCAGACGCGATGGCAATAAAAAAGCGCCCCGCGGGGCGCTTTTTTGACGATCAGCCGAATGCCGGCTTACTCGTCGTCATCGTCCTCGATGTCCTCGTCCCGTGACAGGTCGCGATCCACCAGTTGCACGTAGGCCATGGGTGCATTGTCGCCGGCGCGGAAACCGCACTTGAGGATGCGCAGGTAGCCGCCGGGGCGGGTCTGGAAATGCGGGCCGAGCTCGTCGAACAGCTTGCTCACCACGGCGCGATCGCGCAGCCGGGCGAAGGCCAGGCGGCGATTGGCGACGTTTGGCGTCTTTGCCAGGGTGATCAGCGGCTCGGCATGACGGCGGAGTTCCTTGGCCTTGGGCAGGGTCGTCCTGATCTGCTCATGCAGGAACAGCGAGTTCGTCATGTTGGCCAGCATCGCCTTGCGATGGGCCGAGGTGCGATTGAGCTTGCGCCCGGCGTATCTGTGTCGCATCAGAGTCCACCCACGTTGAAGCCGCTGGTGTCCTCGTCCTTGACGAGGGAGGCCGGCGGCCAGTTTTCCAGCTTGGTGCCCAGCTCCAGGTTGCGCTGGGCGAGCACGTCCTTGATCTCGGTCAGGGACTTCTTGCCCAGGTTGGGCGTCTTCAGCAGCTCGGTCTCGGTGTGCTGCACGAGATCGCCGATGTAATAGATGTTCTCGGCCTTGAGGCAGTTGGCGGAACGCACCGTCAGCTCGAGATCGTCCACCGGGCGGACCAGGATCGGGTCGAAACTCTCTTCCTTCTCGGCACCGGGCTGGTTCATGGACTCTTCGAGGTTGACGAATACCGCGATCTGGTCGTGCAGTATCGTTGCCGCGCGACGTACCGCGGTCTCCGGATCGATGGAGCCGTTGGACTCGATATCCAGGATCAGGCGATCGAGGTCGGTACGCTGCTCAACCCGGGCGTCTTCCACGGAGTAGGAGATGCGATTGATCGGGCTGTAGGAGGAGTCCAGCTGGATCACACCCACGGCACGCGACTCGTCGGTGTCGTGCAGGCGGCTCTCGGCGGTTTCGTAACCGCGCCCCCGGCACACGGTGAATTCCATGTCGAGGTTGCCTTCTTCGGCCAGAGTGGCGATGTGATGAGACGGGTCCACGACCTCGACGTCATCGATGAGCTCGATGTCGGCGGCGGTCACGGGACCTGGACCCTTCTTCTTCAGCGTCAGGGTGGCCTCGTTGCGGGTATGCATCCTGAGTGCGAGGGATTTCATGTTCATCAGGATGTCGAGCACGTCTTCCTGGACGCCCTCGAGCGCGGAGTACTCGTGCAGTACCCCCTCGATGCGAACCTCGGTTACCGCGCAGCCAGGCATGGAAGACAGCAGAATACGGCGAAGCGCATTACCCAGGGTATGACCAAAGCCGCGCTCGAGCGGTTCGATGGTAATCCGGGAATGCCTGTCGTCAATATTCTTAGCTTCCACCAGGCGCGGGCTCAGAAACTCAATGGTGGGATCCTGCTGCATGTGCGTTCCTCGTCAAAAATACGAAGTTAAAACCAAAAAACTCGGGGTCCCGGAGGTGTCCCCGGGACCGGAATACTCTTTGCCTGCGTTCCAGCCCGGTCGCGGGCTGAAGGAGGCCGATCCGCTGCAATCAGCGGGAATAAAGCGCCACCACGAGGGCTTCGTTGATGTCTGGCGGCAGATCCGCGCGTTCGGGCAGCGACTTGAACTGACCCTTTGCTTCCTTGACGTCCACTTCCACCCAGGGCACGAAGCCGATCTGCTCCGCGATCTCCAGCGAGGAGGCGATACGCAGTTGCTTCTTCGCCTTGTCCACGATCTCGACGGTATCGCCGGGACGAACCTTGTAGGACGGGATGTTGACCTTCTGGCCGTTAACCTTCACCGACTTGTGGCTTACCAGCTGGCGACTCTCGGCGCGGGTAACGCCGAAGCCCATGCGGTAGACCACGTTGTCGAGGCGGCTTTCCAGCAACTGGAGCAGGTTAAGGCCGGTGGAGCCGGACAGGCGCGCCGCCTCGGTGTAGTAGGCGCGGAACTGCTTTTCCATGATGCCGTACATGCGGCGCAGTTTCTGCTTCTCGCGAAGCTGGGTGCCGAACACGGTAACCCGCGGACGACGCGCGCCGGCCTTGACGCCGGGAGCGCGGTCGAACTTGCACTTGGAATCAATGGTCCGGACCGGGCTCTTGAGGAACAGGTCGGTGCCTTCGCGGCGCGCGAGCTTGCAGGTGGGGCCGAGATATCTTGCCATCTTGGATCTTCAGAATGCTGTCGTTTGAATTGCCGTGAGCCGGGATCAGACGCGGCGGCGCTTGGGCGGCCGGCAACCGTTGTGTGGAATCGGCGTGATGTCGGAGATCGAGTGGATCTCGAGGCCAATGGCGTTGAGTGCGCGCACAGCGGATTCACGGCCGGGGCCGGGGCCCTTGACCTTCACCTCGAGCTGCTTGACGCCCATTTCCTGGGCCTTGCGACCGCAGGCTTCGGCCGCGGTCTGGGCGGCGAACGGGGTGCTCTTGCGTGAGCCCTTGAAGCCGGCATTGCCGGCGGATGCCCAGCACAGGGTATCGCCGTGGCGGTCGGAAATCGTCACGATCGTGTTGTTGAAGGTCGCGTGGACATGCGCGATGCCCTCGGAAACATTTTTCCGGACTTTGGCTTTCGTCCGGGTGGTCTTGGTGCCCTTGGCCATGATCGTTGCGAATTATCTCTTGACGGGTCGACGCGGCCCCTTGCGGGTGCGCGCGTTGGTCTTGGTGCGCTGGCCGTGCACCGGCAGCCCACGGCGATGACGATGGCCGCGGTAGCAACCGAGGTCCATGAGGCGCTTGATGTTCATCGACACCTCGCGGCGCAGGTCACCCTCCACCTCGATGTTGGCGACCTCGGCGCGGAGTTTCTCCGCCTGCTCGTCGCTCAGGTCCTGGACCCGGGTGGTCCGCGGGACACCGGCGGAGTCGCAGATTTTCTGCGCAGTGGTGCGGCCGATACCGAAGATAGAGGTCAGTCCGATCTCGATATGCTTGTGGTTCGGCAGGTTGATTCCAGCTATGCGTGCCACGTGTTCGTCTCTGTATTCAGGTAAAAATCAGCGGGTTGGCGGACCAAAAAGGCGCGGTATTCTACCAAAAACCGCCGCCCTTCACAATCCGCGGGCTTCCCGCGCAATATCGCCTCAGCCCTGGCGCTGCTTGTGCCGCGGATCGGTGCAGATCACCCGCACCGTGCGGTTGCGGCGGATGATCTTGCAGTTGCGGCAGATCTTTTTCACGGATGCTCGTACTTTCATCTGGGTTCTCCGGTTGACTGGTCCGAATCCGTCCTAGCGCAGCCCCGGCCGGCCGCCGGTGAGGGAGGATTTCTTCAGGATGCTTTCGTACTGCCGGGACATCAGGTGGGACTGGACCTGGGAAATGAGGTCCATGGTGACCACCACGATGATCAGCAGGGAGGTGCCGCCGAAATAGAACGGCACGCTGTACTTGACGATGAGGAACTCGGGAATCAGGCAGACGATGGTGATGTAGATCGCACCTACCAGGGTCAGCCGGGATACCACGCCGTCGATGTATTTCGCGCTCTGGGCGCCGGGGCGGATGCCCGGGATGAAGGCGCCGGATTTCTTCAGGTTGTCGGCGATGTCGTTCGGATTGAACACCATCGCGGTGTAGAAGAAACAGAAGAAGATGATCATGCCGCCGTACAGCAGGGTGTAGACGGGCTCGCCGGGCTGCAGCTTGGTAGCGATATCGCTCATCCAGCCCATACCGTCCGCCTGGCCGAACCAGCTGCCGATACTGGCGGGAAAAAGGATCAGGCTGGAGGCGAAGATCGGCGGGATGACGCCGGCCATGTTGAGCTTCAGCGGCAGGTGGCTGGACTGGCCGGCCAGCATCTTGCGCCCCTGCTGGCGCTTGGCATAGTTCACCGTGATGCGCCGCTGCCCACGCTCCACGAACACCACGCAGAAGGTGATCACGATGGCGCCGACGAACAGCAGGAGGACGAACATCGGGCTGAACGCGCCGGTGCGGGCCAGCTCCAGGGTGCCCGTCACCGCCGCCGGCAGACCTGCGACAATGGAGGCGAAGATGATCAGCGAGATACCGTTGCCGATGCCGCGCTCGGTGACCTGCTCGCCCAGCCAGACGAGGAACATGGTGCCGGCCACGAGGCTCGCGGCGGTGATGATCTTGAAGCCGAGACCCGGGATCAGGATTACCGGCGCGCCCGCGACCTGCATGTTCTCGATCGCCACGGAGATGCCCACCGCCTGGAAGGTTCCCAGCAGCACGGTACCGTAACGGGTGTACTGGGTGATCTTGCGCCGGCCGGCCTCGCCTTCCTTCTTCAGTTGCTCGAGCGACGGCACGATGGCGCTCATCATCTGCATGATGATGGAGGCCGAGATATAGGGCATCACGCCCAGGGCGAAGATCGACAGCCGGCTCAGCGCTCCGCCGGAGAACATGTTGAACACGTCCACGATGGAGCCGCGGGTCTGGCTGAACAGCTCGGCGATCGCATTGGAATCCACCCCGGGAACAGGGATGTAGGTACCGATGCGGTAGACGATAAGCGCCCCCAGCACAAAAAGGATGCGCTGCTTGAGCTCGGACATGCTGGCCAGCATGCCGGCGGAGGGTGCCTTGGTTTTCGCCATCGCCTTGTGTGGTTTTGCCTTGTCTGGAATTGCCTGTTGGAGGACGCGCCTGGAATATCGGGTCGGATTACCGGAAAACGACCGGGATCAGTCCTCGACCTTGCCGCCGGCTGCCTCGATGGCCGCGCGCGCGCCCCTGGTCGCACCCAGGCCACGCACGGTGACAGCGCGTTCGATGGTGCCGGACAGGATCACCTTGGCGCGGTCGATGCCGTTGCCGATGATGCCGGCCGCCTTGAGCGACTCGAGATCGGCCACGTCGCCGTCCACCAGGGCGAGTTCCGCCAGGCGGATTTCCGCAGCGTAACGGTTCACACGGCTGCGGAAGCCGCGTTTCGGCAGGCGCCGCTGGAGCGGCATCTGGCCGCCCTCGAAGCCCACCTTGTGGTAGCCGCCGGAGCGCGCCTTCTGCCCCTTGGTGCCGCGGCCGGCGGTCTTGCCGCTACCGCTGGCCGAGCCACGGCCCACGCGCTTTGCGCTGGCGCGGGAGCCCGTCGCGGGCTTGATGGAATTCAGTCGCATGGTCATTGTTCGCTTTCTCGATCAGACGTTGGTACGGATGCCCGTTACCGGGGTATCAGGCTTCCTTGCACTCCAGCATGTAACTGACCTTGTTGATCATCCCGCGATTTTCCGGGGTATCGATCACTTCAACGGTCTGGTGCATGCGCCGGAGTCCCAGGCCACGGACACAGGCCTGGTGCTTCTTCAACCTGCCGTGCAGGCTGCGTACCAGGGTCACCTGGATTTTTTTCTGTTCCGCCATGATTCGCTCGCTGCAGATACGGGTTTTTACAGTTCCTTGACGCTCTTGCCGCGCTTGGCAGCCACCTGGGTGGCGCTGTGCATGTTGCGGAGCGCATCGATGGTCGCGCGGGTCACGTTCACCGGGTTGGTGGTGCCGATGACCTTGGAGAGCACGTTCTTCAGGCCCAGCACCTCGAACACCGCGCGCATGGTGCCGCCGGCAACGATACCGGTGCCTTCCGAAGCGGGGCGCAGCACCACCTGGGCGGCGCCGTGACGGCCCACCAGGGCATAGGGAATGGTGTCGCCGGAAAGCTGGACCTTGAACATGTTGCGGCGCGCGTCTTCCATGGCCTTCTGCACGGCCACGGGGACCTCCCGTGCCTTGCCACGGCCCATGCCGACATGCCCCTCGCCGTCGCCGACCACGGTGAGCGCGGAGAAGCCGAAAATACGACCGCCCTTCACTACCTTGGACACACGACGCACGTTGATCAGCTGCTCCTGGTAGCTGTCTTTGCGGTTCGAATCCCGATCTTTTGGATTAGCCATAACGTACTGTCAGTCTTCTAGAATTTGAGGCCGCCTTCACGGGCCGCGTCGGCGAACGCCTTGACCCGGCCGTGATAGCGAAAGCCCGAACGGTCGAACGCAACGGACTCGACGCCCGCGGACACGGCCTTCTCGGCCAGCAACCTGCCGACGGCGCCAGCCGCCTCGACATTGCCGGTGTATTTCAGTTCCTTGCGCAGGCTCGGGTCCAGGGTGGACGCCGCGGCCAGCACCCGCTCACCCTGCGCATCGATGACCTGGGCATAGAAATGCCGCGGCGTGCGATGCACCGTCAGGCGAACCGCCTCCAGGCCGGCGATCCGGGCCCGGGTCTTGCGCGCGCGCCGCTGGCGCGAATTTTTCTTGTCAGTCATTGCTCGAATCTCGGATTACTTCTTCTTCGCCTGCTTGCGAACCACGTACTCGTCGGCGTAGCGAATACCCTTGCCCTTGTAGGGCTCGGGTGGCCGGAAGGCGCGGATCTCCGCGGCGGTCTGGCCGAGCACCTGCTTGTCCGCCGAACGCAGCACGATCGTGGTCTGGTTCGGGGTCTCCGCGCTTACCCCTTCGGGCAAGTCATAGACCACCGGATGCGAGAAGCCCAGCGTCAGGTTGAGCTTGCTCCCCTGGGCCTGTGCGCGATATCCCACGCCGATGATGGTCAGGGTGCGCTCGAAACCGTCGGTAACGCCGGTGATGATGTTGTTCACCAGGGCGCGCGTGGTGCCGGACATGGCGGTCAGCTTCTTCGCCGAGCGGCGATCCACTTCGGCCACGTTCAGCCGCAGCACGCCGTCGTCGACGACCACGTCAACGCCGTCCGCCAGGTCGATACCCATCTCGCCCTTCGGTCCCTTGGCGCTGAACCGGCCGGCCTCGATCTTCACTTCCACCCCGGACGGCACCGTGATGGGGGCATTTGCTACTCGTGACATCTTGCTGTTCTCTCGTTCTTGACTCCTGCGCGGGTCCGGATCAGAACACCGTGCAGAGGATTTCACCGCCAACCCCGCTCTCGCGCGCGGTCTTGTCGGTCATGATTCCACGGGACGTGGAGACCAGCGCGACACCGAGGCCGTCACGGACCTGGCGGATATCGCTGGACTTGGAGTACACGCGCCGTCCCGGCTTGCTCACCCGCTGGATCTCCTCGATGACGGGAGCGCCCTGGAAGTACTTGAGCTCGATATCCAGGGAACGCGTGGCGCCTTCGCCGGAAACCGCGTAACCCTTGATGTAACCTTCCTGCTTCAGCACTTCGGCAATGGACGCCTTGGTCCCGGAAGCGGGCATGGATACCGTCGCCTTCCGCGCCTGCTGGCCGTTGCGGATGCGGGTCAACATATCGGCAATTGGATCAGACATGCTCATGATTCGTCTCCTCTCCCTTACCAGCTCGACTTGACGACGCCCGGGGCCTCGCCACGCATGATCACTTCCCGCAACTGGTTCCGGCAGAGGCCGAACTTGCGGTAATAGCCGTGCGGCCGGCCGGTGAGCGAACAGCGATTGCGCTGGCGCACCCTGGCCGAGTCACGCGGCAGTTTCTGCAGTTGCAGCATCGCCTCCCACTGGTCGGCGGCGCTGGTTTCGAGGTCAGCGATGGTCTTGCGCAGTTGCTCGCGCCGGGTGGCGTGCTTCCGCGCCAGGCGGGTGCGCTTTGCCTCGCGGGCAATCATGGATTTCTTCGCCATAACTCAGTTCCTGATCGGAAAATTAAACGCTTTCAGCAGCGCGAGTGCTTCCTCGTCGGTCTTCGCCGAGGTGGTGATGCACACGTCCAGGCCGCGCAGTGCGTCGATATTGTCGTAGTCGATCTCGGGGAACACGATCTGCTCCTTGAGACCGAAGGAATAGTTGCCACGACCGTCGAATGAACGCGACGGCAGTCCACGGAAGTCACGGATCCG
>JAUILZ010000022.1 GCA_030432755.1 Gammaproteobacteria bacterium
TGGAGTTGACCCGGTTCTGTGGACACTTACACTCTACGGAGGAGGTATCCACTATGCCAAAGTCACGCAACCCCTACCCACTAGAATTTCGCCAGCAGATTGTCGAACTGGTCCGAGCGGGCAGGACACCCGAAGACCTGTCCAGGGAATTTGAGCCCTCTGCTGAATCGATCCGCAACTGGGTCAAGCAGGCGGATCGCGACGCCGGCTTACGGCCCGATGGCCTGACGTCGGTTGAGCGCGAAGAGCTTGGTCGTCTGAGACGGGAAAATCGCCAGCTCCGGCAGGAGCGGGAAATCCTGGCAAAGGCCGCGGCCTGGTTCGCGCAGGAGACCGGCACGGTACCGAAGAAATCTTCCGGTTCGTGAAGGCGAATCAGGCCCAATACCCCGTGCGCACCCTGTGCCGCGTCCTGCAGGTCTCTTCCAGCGGTTTTTATGCCTGGCGGTCTCGATCTCCCTCCCGGCGGACGCTGTCGGACCGGGTACTGAAGGGGAAGATCCGCGGTATCCATGAACGTTCCCGGGGCACCTATGGCAGGCCCCGGATCCTCGCTGAGCTGCGGTCCGATGGCGAGCGCGTCTCGGCGAAGCGCGTGGGTCGCCTGATGCGCGAAGAAGGGCTGCGCGGCGCCAGCCGCCGGCGGTTCACCGTGACGACACAGCGACGCCCGGATGCCCGCCCGGCGCCGGATTTGGTTGACCGGAATTTCAGCGCCGAGGCGCCTGACCGGCTGTGGGTCGCGGACATCACCTATGTGCCGACCTGGACGGGGTTCCTGTATCTCGCGATGGTCCTCGATACCTGCAGCCGGCGTGTGGTGGGGTGGGCGATGGCCAATCACCTGCGAACCGAGCTGGTGCTCCAGGCATTGAACATGGCTGTCGCTCAACGGCGTCCCCGGGAGGTCATTCATCACTCCGACCAGGGCACCCAGTACACATCGATTGCCTTCGGCCTGCGCTGCCAGGAAATGAACGTCAGGCCATCCATGGGTTCCGTTGGCGATGCCTATGACAACGCCATGGCAGAGAGCTTCTTCGCCACCCTGGAATGCGAGTTGATCGATCGGCGTCGTTTCAAGACCCACGCAGAAGCCCGGATGGCTATCTTCGACTACATCGAAGGGTGGTATAACCCGCACCGCCGTCACTCGGCGCTAGGCTACCTGTCACCCATGAACTATGAGAGGATGTTCCATGTCCAAACCGCCGCTTGATTCCCAAGCGGTCAACCGTCCACTAAAGCGGGTCAACTCCAGTATGAACTGGTATCGAGCGCCATCCAAATCGTTCAAAAATGTCCCTGGCGGACTCGATGGCGCCCATGCCCAATATCTCCTTCAGCTTGGTCCGTTTTGGCCGCTTAAAGGGCGAATTTCAGAATTGTGTGGCGAATGATTCGGTTTGTCCTGTGGAAGGCTAACGGTCAGACTAGGACGCACCGGATACAGGGCGCAGCCCTTGGATGTGCATTCCTCGACCTGCTTTCGCCAGGTTCCGTCAGAGTAGGGATCGTAGATGCAATCCCGACAATGCCGGTTGATTGCGTTCCGCAGTGATGGCCGGTTCATGCCCCACCCCCGGAATCGTCGGTTATTGGGCCGTAAAGGCCGAATTCTGGCTCAAGATTCGCTTTGTCCGGGTCTGGGAATGCTACGAGGCGGGGTCGCACCAGATGACGCGGGCAATCACGTCTAATGCACAAATCAACGTGGGTGAGCCATTCATCACCGATTGCCGGGTCTTGGTCCACCACACACTGGCGCCAATCATCAGCAATTTTCCTCGCCGCGACTCTTTCTACGCTGGTTTGAGGATCTACACTAGATTCCTCGGTAGACGGACATACCTTGGGATGACGGACTGGGATACTCCGCCGATCTGAATTTTCCATGGTACGCCCCCTATGCAGTGCGTGACTGCTTGGCTCGCTCGGAAATCCACTTGTCGATTTCTTCGGAGTCCCAGGCCACGGCCCGCTCTGACAGCTTCACGGATTGGGGGAACTGGCCGCGACTCATCAGCAGGTAAATCATGCTGCGACTGAGCGAAGTGCGGCGGCTTACTTCGGGTAATTTCTCTAGTACTTTGGACATTCTTTCACCATGTCGAATGTAGTAAAACGGCCACCGCTTTCACTGGTAGCAGTGGGACATGGCTGGATTGTTACATTCGGCACCCCCCAGGCACGAGGCATGGTGGGCGCTAGTTCTCGCAAATAATCTAGCCATATCGTCCGAATCACTGGTTAATGAACGCCCACTGCTTTTATAGGTAGCAGTGGGATACAGCTAGATTGTCCACAAGTCGCCAGATGTTAGAAAATCCCTGTCGATTTCACCCGAGTTTCCTAACGCTTTAGTTCTCTATCCCGCAAAGCTTGGACTAGCGCCCCCTCCGACTTGTCTATTCCTATAGTTTTGAACATGGACGAGAACAATCGCGCTACTTTTCGGCGTGGCAAGTCTCTCAAATACTGTTGTCGAAACCCGAGAATCACATCATAGGTTAGGTCGGGAGGCCTTCCACCGTTTTTTTCGTGTAGTGAAAAACCCCGCCCGCATAGTCTTTCTAAATTGTCCGGGCTAGCTAGTATCTTTAGTGCCTGCATGAAATTTTCAGTATCGACACCTTCAAAATGTAGATTCGCGAGGAAAACGCTTGGTACTTTTAATCCTTCGTCAATATCAAGGATAACGCCATGCTCATCTACCGCCGCACTATCAATAAGTTCTTTGAGGTTTGTAGCAGCATAAAGTACGGAAACAACAAAGCGTCTTTCCTCCTCCCGTTTTTGCTCTATGAGTTCTGAAAACCCCGTATCTGATGCATATAAATAGAAAACATTCACCAATGTTCGCAGAGTTAGTGCGTCCAGATCGGCTATACATTCTTTCGCTACTCTGACTAGCTCACTCTCCAATTCGCTTGTCAGTTCTTGCGGCGTGTGCTCATCCATCCAGTTAGCGCCTTCTCGCTACCCTTAATTTGAAAGGCAGCCCAGGCGGGCGAAGGTGTCCCGCTTTTCGCGCCGTCGCGCTAGGGCTGGCTAGTCTGTCATTGGCGCTTCTTTCGCAGCGGCACCACGTTTGAATTCAGGCTGTCCAGGTAGTCCCCCCACCACCGCATGATTTCGCGGCGCTCTTTCATGTACCGGGCATGGTGGTTATAGGCTGAGCGCACGGTATTGCGCTCGGTATGCGATAACTGGCGCTCGATGGCATCCGGGTTATATCCCTGCTCGTTCAGGATGCTGCTAGCGGTGGCCCTGAATCCGTGGGGCGTGGCGCGGCCCTTGTAACCCAGGCGGTACAGTGCATATAGCAGGGTGTTTTCGGACATGGGTTTCAGGCGGCTACGCTCACCATGAAAGGCCAGCTCGGCCACGCCGGTAATGGGGCGCAATTCATCAAGCACCGCCAGGGCTTGCCGGGACAATGGGACAATATGCGGTTCGCCCATTTTCATCCGCTCGGCGGGTATCCGCCATTCTTTCGCGTCCATGTCGAATTCATCCCACCTGGCCCCCCGCAGTTCGCCGGGGCGGACGAAGGTATACAGCAACAATTTCAGCCCCAGGCGGGTAACGGGGTTGCCGTCGTATCCGTCAATGGCTTCTATCAAGGCGGGCAGTTCGGCGCGGGGAACGGATGCCATGTGCTGAACCTTGCGGGTTTTTAGAACTCCCTTCAGTTCGGTGGCCGGGTTTGCCGTGGCCCTGCCGGTTTGAATGGCGTACCGAAACACCGCCCCACAGCGTTGTAATACCCGTGATGCGGTTTCAAGGGCGTCCCGGCTTTCTATACGACGAATGACAGCCAGTAGGGTAGGGGTGTCAATCTCGGATATCGGCTGATCCCCCAGGCGGGCGAATACGTCCTTTTCTAGCGACTGAATGACGCGGTTGTAGTGGTCATCCGTCCACATGTCGTTTGTTTCGGCCCATTCGCGGGCTATTCGCTCAAAGCTGGTCTGGGCCTTCTCTTTGGCTGCCAGCTTGCCGGATTTCTTCGCGGCCATGGGATCCACGTTTTCAGCAGCCAGGCGTTGTTTGGCGCTTGTGGTGGCCGCCCTGGCTTGCTCTAGCGACACGTCGGGATATACCCCCAGGGCAAGCGTTTTCTCTTTGCCGTGGTAGCGGTACTTCATGCGCCAATAGCGTCCGCCATTCGGCTTTACCAGTAAGAACAGTCCCTTTCCATCAAATAGCTTGTAAGGTTTGGATTCGGGCTTTGCGTTTCGTACCTTGACGGCGGTCAGTTTCATGGTGGGGGTACCTTTTTGGGGGTACGAATTGTCGAGGTACCCCCAAAAGTACCCCCGCTTGTGATTGGATGTCAACGGACACCCAAATACCTCCATGCACGAAAATCCCAATAAAAAAGCCGCATTGCAGCGGCTCTTTGGACTTCCTGGGATGGTACCGGACTTGCCGGTGGTGCCGAAGGAGGGACTCGAACCCTCACGCCGTGAAGCACAGCCCCCTCAAGACTGCGTGTCTACCAGTTCCACCACTTCGGCATTGATTGGTCGGCCGGATTATACCGGATCGTCGCGGGTTTTCCCCTTGTTTACTGGCTCTCCGGGGCCGCGGGGACGTCGGATTCCTGGCCGGGCGCAGCGGGCGCTGCGTCACTATCTACCGAGGGCACGTCGCTGTCGGGCGCGCTGTCCGGCGCGGATTCGGTCTGTTCAACGACGGAGCCCTCGAGGACGCTGCGGGGTCCCGCCTGTTTCGCGTAGTAGAGCGCCAGCGTGAGGCTGGTGACGAAGAACAGGGTGATAAGCACCGACGTAGTGCGGCTCAGGAAGTTGGCCGAGCCCTGGGCGCCGAAGAGACTCTGGGCGGAGCCACCGCCGCCGCCACCGAAGGCGGCGCCGGCGTCGGCACCCTTGCCCTGCTGCAGCAGGACGAGGACCACGATGGCCACGGCGATGACGAGATGTACGACGAGTAACAGGTTTGCAAGCATGGATGTTTTCCTTGGGTTCCGTCAGCCGGCTGCCCCGGACGCGTTGTCCGCGGCCGCCTGGCAGATGGCGAGAAAGTCTTCCGCGACGAGGGAGGCGCCGCCGATGAGGCCGCCGTCGATGTCGGGCTGGCGCATGAGTTCCGCCGCGTTGCCCGGCTTCATACTGCCCCCGTAGAGTATACGGCAGCCGGCGGCGGAGTCGTTGTCATGGTCCGCCAGCCTGGCGCGCAGGAAGGCGTGGACCTGCTGGGCCTGGTCCGGCGTCGCGGTGAGGCCGGTGCCGATGGCCCAGACGGGTTCGTAGGCGATGATGCCACGGGCGATGCCGGCGATGCCGCAACGTTCGATCACGGCGTCGAGCTGGCGCGCGACCACCGCTTCCGTCTCCCCGGCCTCGCGCTCTTCACGGGTCTCGCCGACGCAGAGGATCGGCGCCAGGCCGTGGTCCAGCGCGGCGGCGAACTTGGCCGCCACGCGCGCGTCGGTTTCCCCGAACAGGGTGCGGCGTTCGGAATGGCCGACGATGACGTGGCTGCCGCCCGCGTCGGCCACCATGGGCGCGGCGGTCTGGCCGGTGTAGGCGCCGGCGTCGTGTTCGTCGATGTCCTGGGCGCCCGTGGCTACCGCGGAGCCTTCCACCGCGGCGCTCACCCGGTGGAGCAGTATCGCCGGGGGGCAGAGCAGGATTTCCACCGCGCCGAGGGAGCTCGCGCCGGCCACCACGTCACGGCAGAGCCCGAGGGCCATGGACTGGCTCCCGTGCATCTTCCAGTTGCCGGCGACGAGGGGTTTGCGCAAAGCGAGGGCGCCACGAATGGCGGGGGCGGAAAAAAGGGGGCTGGATGGTACCTTTTGGGCGCGGCGAAATCAACGTGGTTGCGAGCCGCGCCGGGAGGGCGCCCGGAGTCGCCAGACGCCGGGAATCAGGGGCCCTCGCGCACCAGCCGGCGGAAGAATCCGCCCGCCAGCAGGGTCAGGCCGATGAAGATCAGCAGGGTGTCTCGCCAGCCGAGATACTGGTACATCACCATGGGCAGCCAGGACCCCAGGGTGCCGCTCAGGTAGTAGACCGAGACGTAGATCCCGTTAACCACTCCCTTGTGCTCGCGCGCGGCATGGTTGAGGTAGCCGGACAGAGTGGCGTGGATCAGGAACATGCCCGCGGCCAG
Source organism: Gammaproteobacteria bacterium (assembly GCA_030432755.1). Taxonomy (GTDB): domain Bacteria; phylum Pseudomonadota; class Gammaproteobacteria; order Arenicellales; family Poriferihabitantaceae; genus VYFG01. Next base: position 6,145 of record JAUILZ010000022.1, read on the forward strand.
GGCCAGCATCAGGGCGAACAGCACCGGCACCGAAGGCAGCAGGTAGAGCGTCATGCCGACGACGTTGATCGCCACGCCGAGGATCAGCACCGCGCGCTCGCTTCCCAGCCGGGTCACCAGGCGGTCGCTCACCAGCGCCATGGGAATACCCACCATGTAGCCGAGGTAGACCAGCGAGATCAGCAGGCTGCCGGCGCCGGGCTGGATGTCCTCGATGCGGAACGGCAGCATCGCGAGGATGCCGGTGAAGGCGAAGAAGACGGTGAACAGGGCGAGGTAGCTCCAGGCGTAGTTCGGCACCCTGAGTACGCGGCCGATGGCGCGCGCGTCGAGGCGGCCGAAGTTCAGCTCCGCGTCGGCGCGCAGGTAGCCGCTCAACCAGGCGGGCACCAGCAGCAGGCAGCCGAGGACGAGGAAGATCCACTGCCAGCCCAGCGTCGACGCGAGATAGCCCGCCAACGCCCGGCTGGAAAAGCCGCCGATGATGGTGGCGGCGATGTATTGCCCCATCACGCGGCGTACGAGCGTCGGCGTGCTCATGCTGGCGGCATATGTCATGAGCGCCGTGAAGAGGCCTGGCACAAGCAGGCCCTGGGCAAAGCGCAGCGCCAGCAGTTGCCAGAACTCGGTGGTGAAGAACAGGGCGAACTGGTCGATGGCCAGCAGGAACAGCGTAATTCGTAACATGCTCCGCGCCGGCACCGCCTGGAGGAAGTAGCCGTAGAAGATCGGTGCAAGCCCGAGCGGCAGCAGGGTCACCGTGATCACCAGCGCCGCGTCCGTCATCGGGATGCCGAAGTCCCGCGCGAGCTGCGGCATGATCGGCTGTGGCGTGTACAGCGTGCAAAAGACGAGGAAGGTCGTCAGGAGGACGATCCCCAGTTGGGCGCGGGTCATCAGGCTGGGGTTAAAACTCGATCCCGGTCCAGAGCGGAAAGTGATCGGAGCCGGTGGCCTCGGTGTCCACGCGGCAGGACTTCACCTGCGCGCGCAGGGCGGGGCTGACGAAGCAGTAGTCGAGCACCGCGGGCACGTCGCGCACGTCGCTGGTATGGCCCTCGGCCCGGTCGTTACTGGCGGCGACCCAGGCGTCGACGAAGCCGTCCTCCGGTGTGACGCGGCCGCCGTAGTCGCTGACCGGGCCGGTGATGAGTTCGTACTCGGCGGAGTCCGGTTGGCAGTTGAAGTCACCCAGCATGATCGCGTGATGGGGTACCGCCTGGTCGGCGATACCCGCGGCGTAGGCGATGTCGCCGAGGTCGCCGAGGTCGCCGCACATCGGCGCGCCCTCGTGTACCGCCGAGCGGTGGATCTCCATGAGGCGCCGGACCTGGGGCAGGCGGCTCGCGGCGGCAAGGTGGCAGAGATGCACGGAGTAGATCCGGAGGCGCTTGTCGCCGCAGTCGATGGTGGCCTCCACGGTGCTGCGCTGGATGCTGAGCGCGTCCACGCTGCCCGTCTTCGGCAGCAGGTGATGGCGGCTGCGCAGGATCGGGAAACGGCTCAGGATCATGTTGCCGAACTGGCGCCTGCCATCCCCCGGGGCGGCGCCCTCGACGTGGATGTCCACCCCGGGGCCGTAGGCCCAGTAGTAGCCTGGCAGGTGACCGGTAAGCAGGGCCACCTGGTCGATCATGCCCGTGTGTGGCCAGTAGCGGTCCACCTCCTGCAGCGCGATGATGTCCGCGCCCGTGACCTCGGCGGCGATACGCGCGAGATCCACCACGCCGTCGCTGCCCTTGCCATACTGGATGTTGTAGCTGACGAATTGCATGACGACTGCGTCTCAGGCAACCAGGCGATGGGGATACAGTACCTGGTAGAACGGCTCCGCCTCCTCGGCAATGGCGCGCAGTTCCGGCGGGAGTTTCGGACTCTTGTCGCGGTAGGGTTCGAAGGTGGTGGAGCGCCATACCGCGTCGTACCAGTGCCTGCCCCAGACGCCGTCGCTCTCGCGCTGCCCCGCGGGCCAGGAAATCATCTCGGTGCGGAATGCGATGCCAAGCCGATCGCACATCGCTTCCAGCATGGCCTCGGGATTGCGCAGGAAGTCGGCGCTGTCGATAACCAGTGGTAGCGTACCCGTGGTCTTTATCACGTAGTCGAACAGCTCCGCCTGCTGGCGGAAACCGACGTCGCCGAAAGTGACGTCCGGTCGGACCCTGCCGTAAGAGGCTACCACCTGGTCCGGGCGGCGGATAAGAAAGCAATTGGTGAGACCGCGGATCCAGTCGCGTTCCATCTCCGGCAGCAGGTGCATGGTCATCTGCTTCTGGTAGAACACCGGCGATCCGCCGGGAGGGTCACCCAGGCAGCGGCGGGCGATGTCCTTCCAGTCGGTGCCCTGGTCGGCGATCACCTCGTCCGCGCCGGGATGGGGAATGCCGGTGCGGTGCAGGTAGTGGCCGTAGAACGGTTCATCCCAGACCTCGGTATCGGGGCGGTTCTCGAAGCTGCGCATCATCGCGGTGGAGATGTTGCGCGGACCGGACCACATCGCGATCCGCAGGGTCATGCCTCGGCCTCGATCAATTCGAGATAGAGATTCTGCAACCGCTCCACCACGGGCCCACGAACCCCCTCGCCGAGCACCCGGCCGTCGACCTCCACCACCGGCGCCACGCCGGCGAAGGTGCCGGTGACGAAGCTCTCCTCCGCGCCGTAAACGTCGGTAAGGCTGAAGTTCTTCTCGAACACCGGGATGCCGTTGTCGCGGCAGAGCGTGATGATGTTGCCGCGGGTGATGCCGCCGAGGCAGTAATCTCCGCTCGAGGTCCACACCTCGCCGCCCCGGACGATGAAGAAATGGGTGGAGTTGCAGGTGGCGACGAAGCCGTGCGGGTCCAGCATCAACGCCTCGTCCGCGCCGGCCTTCGCCGCCTGGATGCAGGCAGTGATGCAGTTGAGCTTGGAATGGCTGTTGAGTTTCTGGTCCTGCACGTCGGGATAACCGCGGCGCACGTGCACGGTGAAAAGGCGGAGCCCCTTTGTCAGCGTCTCCGGCTTCGCGGTCTTGTATTCCGGGATGATGACGATGGTGGGCGGGGTGATCGTGATCCGCGGATCCTGGTAGGGCGTCGCCTTGATACCGCGCGTGACCATGAGGCGGATGTGCACGCCGTCCGACATGGCGTTGGCCTCGAGGCAGGCGTATAGCCGTTGCGTGAGTTGTTCCGGATCCACGTCCATCGCCATGTCGATGGCCTTCGCACCCTCGTAGAGGCGGCGCAGGTGCTGGTCGAGGAAGGCGATCCTGCCCTTGTGGACACGCAGACCTTCCCAGACGCCGTCTCCCAGGACGAAGCCGCTGTCGAACACCGAGACCTTCGCCTCGTCGCGTGGAAACAGTTCGCCGTTGATGTCGATCAGGATGGACGCGTTGCGCGGATCGTCCTGGTACTCATGGGTGCCTTTCATGGGCAGGGGAGCGGGGTCGGGGCAGGGATTGTAGCGGAAGGGCGGTTGCGCGATCGACTCGGGGACAAGCCCCGAGCCGGGCTTTCATGCCACAATCCCGCGTTCCCGGGCGCCGCCGGATGGTGCCGAAGCATAAGACAACGACAATGCAGAACATCGACAATCCCGGTATCCGCCAACTCGCGGCAGGACTTGCCGCGCGGGAGTTCCGCTGCGCCGACCTGGTGGAGGAGCGGCTTGGCCTGGCCCTCGACGCCCAGGGCGTGTTCACCTCGCTCACCGATGGCGCGATGGACGCGGCGCGCGCGGTGGACAAGCGCCGCGCGACGGGAAAGGCGGGGCCGCTCGAGGGGGTGCCGGTTACGCTGAAGGATCTCTACAACGTGCGTGGCGAGATGACCCTCGCGGGCTCCAACGTGCTGCGCTACGACGCGCAGGTGCAGTCGACGGACGCCGAGGTGGTCGGGTACCTGCGGGATGCGGGGCTGCTGTTCCTCGGCCGCACCAACATGAGCGAATTCGCCTTCAGCGGCATGGGGCTCAATCCCCACTACGCCCCGCTCTATTCGGTGTGGGACCGCGAGACCGGCCGCCTTCCGGGCGGATCGTCGTCGGGTAGCGCCGTGAGCGTGGCTCTCGGCATCGTGCCCGGGTCCCTTGGCTCCGATACCGCCGGCTCCTGCCGCATCCCGGCCGCGTTCAACGGCATCGTCGGGGTCAAGCCAAGCTATGGACGGCTCTCGCTGAAGGGCGTCTATCCATTGTCACCCACGTCCGATGCCCCCGGTCCGCTCGCGGTGGACGTGGACTCCTGCTTCCTCCTCGACCGCCTCATGGATGGCAGGTGGCAGGGCGAAATCCCCGTGCTCGAACAGGCGGGCACGGAAGGGGTCCGACTGCGGGTGCCGGAAGGGGTGGTCATGTCCGAACTCGACCGGGAAGTGAGTGAAGCATTCGCCGCCGCATTGCGGCGCCTCGAAAACGCGGGGATCACGGTGGAGTCTTCCCCCATGCCGGTCGTGGATGACTGCGTTCGCATGTTCCTCGAGCGCTCGGTGGTGGGCTTTGAAGCCTGGCGGGATCACGGCGAACGCCTCGACTCGCGCGGCAATGAATACGATCCCTACGTGCGCCAGCGCATGAGCCAGGGCCGCCACGTGAGCGCGGAGGAGCAGGAGAGCCGCTACCGCGACAAGGCGGAACTGATCCGCCGCTTCAACGAGGACTTCGGCGCCGGCGGCGAGACCGCGCTCGTGTATCCCACGGTGTGCTGCATCCCGCCGGCCGTGTCCGAAACCTTTGACCCCGAGCGCATTGGCAAGGTCAACCTGCGCTGCCTGCGCAACACCGCGGCGGTGAACTACTTCGATGGCTGCTCGATCAGCCTGCCCTGTCATCCCGGGGGCACGGCGCCGGTGGGCCTGATGCTGTCCATGCCTCATGGCCACGACGCGGAACTCTATCGCCTGGCCGCAACGGTGGAGGCGATACTCGACGCCGGTTCCGGTTGAGAAAAGGGCCACATTTGACGCGGCCGCGGGAGGCGGCCCTATAATCGGGGCAAGGAGAACCGGGAACAAGGAGCACCGGATGAAGAGAAAGGGGTATTCGCCGGCCTTGGTGGTCGGCCTTGCGGGACTGTTTGCGATGGAGGTCGCGAACGGCGGCGCCCTCTACGTGGAAACCTTCGGCAGCGCCAATTCGGCATGTAGCCGAGCAAACCCCTGTGACAGCGTGGCGCATGCGGTGTCTCTGGCGGGAAAGGGCAGCCGCATCATCGTGGGCCCGGGGATCTATTCCGGTTCGCTGAGCATCGACCATCCCGCGATCAAGCTGATTTCCGTGGCGGGCAGCCGGGCGACGACGCTTTATACCGGTGCCGATAGCGCAGCGCTCACCATTCAGCCCGGCGCGGATCGCTCACTCATCGGACAGCGCGGCAAGGGATTCGAATTCGCGGGTGCATTCAATGGCGCGGACGGCATCGTGGTCAACGCGTCCAGGGCGCGTATCGAGGGCAATGCGATCCATGGCAATGCCGTGTCAGGCGACGCGCTCGTCGTCAATGCCGCGGGCGCGACGATTCGGGGTAACACCATTTACGCCTTCGGGCGCGGCATCCATCTGCCCGGTAATATCGATCGCGCGCGCCACAAGGTGGACGGCAACGAAATCATCGGGCCCGGTGCCGAATGTATTTTTCTCCAGGCCGGCGCGTCGGGATCGAACCGGCTGCGCAACAACGTGCTCGAATCCTGTGGCGGCGCAGCCATCGTCGTCGAGGCATTACCCGCGACATCGAAAACGGGTGACAGGGTGGAGAACAACGTGATCGATCTTGGCGGTGGACAGGGCATCCGCGCCATCGGCGGCAACCCGCTTCTCAGGCGCAATTTCATCGATGTCTTTGGCGTGGAGGGAATCCGCGTCGAGGAAACCAGTGCCGCGAAAATCATGGACAACCTCGTTGACAACGCCATGGTGGCCTTTTACCTGGGGGCGGGTAATGACAGGCTGGTACTGACGAACAACACGGTGGCCGCCGCGGAGTACGGCATCGCGGTGGCGGCCGGCGCATTGCCGCCGCGCCAGGTGATGCGCAACAACTTCTTCAGCACCGGTACCTGCGCGTTCGATTTCGCCAGCGGCTTCGTTCCCGCGGCTTACTCGTTCAGCAGAAATTTCTGGGGTGATCTCGCGCACAACCACCCCCATTCGGACTGCGATGCGGAGGCCGATATCCTGCTCACGGGCGGGGCGCTGCAACTGTCGCCTGCAGCGGCGCCGAACCCCGTGCGCTATCGCGGTGGGTTGTAGTTTCCCCGGGTCCCGCTTCGTGGCATTCCGGTCAACGGGAGTTTCCCGCGCGGACGCTTTCCCCCGATGTTGCTGGTTTACAATGGCCACCGGGACTCTTCGCTAACAGCCCACCCATGTCACCACCCGGCCACGACCACGAACATCCCCACCACGATGCCGCACCCAGCGATATCGAACAGCGGGTGAAGCGACTCGAGGACTTGCTGATCGAAAAAGGCCTGGTGGATGTCGCCGCCATGGACGAGCTCGTCGATACCTACACCCATCGCGTGGGCCCGCAAAACGGTGCCGCCGTGGTGGCGCGCGCCTGGACCGACCCGGACTACAAGGCGTGGCTGCTCGAGGATGCCACCGCGGCGATTCACTCCATGGGTTATGCCGGGCGCCAGGGCGAGCACATGACCGTGGTGGAAAATACCGACGAGGTGCACAACCTCGTGGTGTGCACGCTGTGTTCCTGCTATCCCTGGCCGGTGCTGGGGTTGCCGCCTGCCTGGTACAAGTCGTCGGAGTATCGCGCCCGCGCGGTGAGCGAACCGCGCGCCGTGCTCGAGGAATTCGGCGTCGCGCTGGCCCCGGATGTGGAAGTCCGGGTCTGGGATTCCACCGCGGAAATGCGCTACCTCGTCCTGCCACGGCGGCCGGCGGGAACGGACGACCTGTCCGCGAGCGCTCTTGCGGCGCTCGTTCACCGTGACACCATGATCGGCGTCGCCCTGGTGGAGGCACACTGATGGACGGCGCCCATGATCTCGGCGGCATGCACGGCTTCGGCGCCATCGACCGCAGCCAGGAGGAGCACTTCCCGCATGCCTGGGAGGAAAGCGTTTTCCGGTTGACCCTGGCCTGCGGCATGCTCGGGCGCTGGAACCTCGACATGTCGCGCTCGGCGCGCGAGCGCATGGAGCCGGCGCATTACCTCGGCAGCAGCTACTACGAGCACTGGCTCCATGGCCTCGAGTCACTGCTGCTGGAGAAAGGCCTGGTGACAGCCGCGGAACTGTCCGGAGATGCAACCGTCGCTGTCCGGGAATACGAACCTGTGTCCGCGGACAAGGTACCGGAAATCCTGTCGCGCGGCGGGCCCACGGAGATGACTGCGGAGGCTTCGGCGCGTTTCGACATCGGTGACCGGGTAACAATCGTCAACGAGCATCCGCGTCACCATACAAGGATGCCACGTTATATCCGTGGTCGCGCGGGCGTCATCGTCTCTCATCATGGAGCGCATGTTTTTCCCGACGTCCATGCGGAATCCGGGGAAAAAGTGGCACGTCATCTCTACGGCATCCGCTTCACGGGAGAGGAGCTCTGGGGCGCGGACTGCACCGAGCCGCTCACGGCGGTCTGCGTGGATGTCTTCGAGCCTTACATTGCCGGCCTTGCATAGCGCCGCGCTCAACCGCATATCCCCCGCATGATCGCACTCGTCAAATCCCAGCCCCAGGACAACGGTGAACCCGTGTTCGACGCGCCCTGGCAGGCGCGCAGCTTCGCCATGGCGGTAAAACTCCATGCCGCAGGCCTGTTCACCTGGCAGGAATGGTCAGATCGCCTCGCGCGCGCCATTGCCGAGCGCGAGTCGCAGGACGAGGTTCGCGACAGCAACGACTACTACACGTTGTGGCAGGAGACACTCGAACAACTGGTACGCGAAAGGGTGGCGCCATGATCATCGATGGCGACGAAATCGAATGCATCACCTTCGATCTCGACGATACGCTGTGGCTCTGCGCGCCGGTGATCATGAACGCCGAGTTCCAGTTCTATACCTGGCTGGGCGAGAACTATCCGCGCATCACGGAGTCCCTCAACGCCAATGACCTCGTCTGGCACCGGCGCAATTTCTTTGCCGACTACCCGGACATGACCCATGACTTTTCCTGGCTGCGTCGGCGCTGGCTCGAGAGCCTGGCGCGGGAATACGATTATCCCGAGGATGCCCTGCTGACGGAGGAGGGCTTCCAGGTGTTTCTCGCGGCGCGCAACGACGTGCAGCTTTTTTCCGGCGCCGACGACATCCTGCGCCGCGCGAGCGAACGCTACACCTGCGGCACGATCACCAACGGCAATGCCGATGTCACGCGCATCGGCATCGATCACTACTTCGATTTCAGCATCACGGCCGCCGACGCCGGCGCGTCGAAGCCGAGCCCGATCATCTTCCGGGCGGCGGTCGAGGCCGCGGGGGTGCCCGCGGAAAAGATCCTGCACATCGGTGACGATGCCGATCGCGATATACGCGGCGCGGCCCGGGCCGGCATGAAGACGCTCTGGATCAATCCCCAGGGCAATGCCTGGAAGGGAGAGGATGGCCCCAACGCCGAACTGCGCATCATCTCCGAGCTGGCGGATATACTAACCCACTGACGCTCCGCCGGCCGAGTACAGCCAGCGGTCAATTCCGTAATTCTCCGGGACCAGGCCTAGTCAGGATGGAACTCGAATTCTTTGGCGCCGCCGGCGAGGTGACCGGCTCCTGCCACGTCGTGCGCGTGGGCGGGAGGCAGTTGTTACTCGACTGCGGCCTGATCCAGGGTTCGCGCGAGGACGAGGCGCGTAACCGCGACGGCTTTCCCTTCGACCCGGGGGAAATCGACGCGGTGGTGCTGAGTCACGCGCATATCGATCATTCCGGCCGCCTGCCGCTGCTCGTGCGCGAGGGATTTCGCGGACCGATCTACGCCCACAACGCCACCCGGGATCTCTGCGGCATCATGCTCGAGGATTCCGCCTCGCTGCAGGAGCGCGACGCGGAATATGCCAATCGCAAGTATCCCAACAAGCCGCCGCTGGAACCGTTGTATACCGTGGAAGACGCGCGCCGGGTGCAGCGCATGATCGAGGGGAATCACTACAACGAGAAGCGCGAGATACTTTCCGGGGTAACGATCCGTTTCCAGGACGCCGGCCACATCATCGGCTCCACCAGCGTGGAGGTCTGGCTGGAGGAGAACGGTGTCAGCCGCAAGCTCGTTTTCAGCGGCGACCTCGGCCAGTACGACACGCCGATCCTCAACGACCCCGCGGTCATGGGCGAGGCAGACCTGGTGCTGATGGAAAGCACCTATGGCGGTCGCCGCCACCGAGAGCGCAGCCTCACCTACCAGGAGATCGGCGAGATCATCAGCGAGGCGGAAGCCGGCAGGGGCAATATACTAATCCCGGCCTTCGCCGTCGGCCGTAGCCAGGAGGTGCTGTACACGCTGGGCAGGAATTACGACGAATGGGGCATGAACCGCTGGCATGTCTTTCTTGACAGCCCCATGGCCATCGAGGCGAGCAAGGTGTACTGGGAATATCCCCACCTGTACGACGACGAGGCGACGAAGTTCCGCCGAAACCTGCACGAGATGCCGCGCCTGAAAAACCTCCACCTCACCGCCAGCACCGAGGAATCCATGGTGATCAACAAGGTGCGTAGCGGGGCGATCATCATCGCCGGCAGCGGCATGTGCACCGGCGGCCGCATCCGCCATCACCTGGTGCACAACATCGAACGGCGGGAATGTCATGTCATCATCGTCGGCTACCAGGCGCCGCACACCCTGGGCCGCCGCCTGGTGGACGGCGAGGCCGAGGTGAAGATCAAGGGCAAGTGGCTGCAGGTGAACGCCCGCATCCATACCGTCGGCGGACTTTCCGCGCACGGCGACGAGAACGACCTGTTGCGCTGGTATCGCGGCTTCGATAACCGACCGCCTGTGTGGCTGGTCCACGGCGAGAGCAGCGCGGCGCGCGCCATGGAGCAGAAGCTGCAGAACGAGGGTGGCGCGCGCGCGAGGGTGGCCAGGGCCGGCGAACGCATCGATCTCGCCGGTGAACTGTAGGCCGGCGTTCCTGCCAGCTATCTTCACGGCATTCGGTACCGGGTACCCGGTATAGTAGCGGGCATTCGCCATCCCAAATTCGCAACCGTTACCGAACATGATTGATCCCACGTCCTGGTATCTCGAGCCCGCCAGGGCCATCGATCCGGATGCCATCGCCCGCGCCGAACGGCGCCAGGCGACTCTGACCAAACCGCCGGGCTCCCTGGGTGAACTGGAGCGGATTGCCATTCGACTCTGCGGGATGCAGGGCGACCGACCTCGGGTCGACAATCCTGCGATGGTGGTGTTCGCTGCCGACCATGGAGTGGTGGCGGAAGGGGTGTCGGCGTTTCCCCAGGCGGTAACCGGCGAGATGGTGCGCAACTTCGCCGCCGGTGGGGCTGCCATCAGCGTGCTGGCCCGGGTCCAGTCGGCGCGACTCGAGGTGGTGTTGCTCGGCGCTATCAATGACCCTGGTGAGCTTCCGGGCGTGGTGCGGGAATGGATCACCCCGGCAAGCGCGAATCTGGCGCGCGAAGCGGCAATGAGCGTTGAACAGCTGACGGCGGCGATGAACGCTGGACGGAGCGCGGTGGAGCGCGCCGCCGATTCGGATATCCTGCTTCCCGGGGACATGGGTATCGGCAATACCACCGCGGCGGCCGCCATTAGCTGCGCCCTGCTGGGCCGCGACGCGGCGGAAATCGCCGGCCCCGGCACGGGGCTCGATGCCGCGGGAGTACGACACAAGGTCGACGTCATCGAGGCGGCGCTGGAGTGCCATCGGCAATGGCTGGACCAGCCACTGGAAGTCCTCCGCTGCCTCGGTGGATTCGAGATCGCGGCCATGACCGGCGCCTGCATCGCCGCCGGGCAGCGTGGCCTGCCCGTGCTGGTGGACGGATTCATTGCCTCCGCCGCGGCTCTTGCCGCGATCCGGCTGTCGCCGGGGGCGGCCAACTGGATGCTGCTCAGCCATCGCTCGGCTGAGCCCGGGCACGGCCCCCTGGTGGAGTCATTGACCGCTGCGACCGGGTCGCGGCCACTTCTGGATCTCGGCATGCGCCTCGGTGAGGGCAGCGGGGCGGCGGTGGCGCTACCCCTGGTGAGACTCGCCTGCGCTCTTCACAATGATATGGCGACATTTGCCGAGGCCGGCGTCTCGGGAGCGGGCTGATGGCGGAGCTGATTGACCTGCTACGTCATGGCCGCACCGAGGGTGGCGAGATATTCCGTGGCCACTTCGACGTGGCGCTCAGCGGTGAAGGCCGGGAAGAGATGCGGGCGTCCGCCGAGGGTCAGAGCTGGTCGCGCATAGTGTCCTCGCCATTGATACGCTGTCAGGCGTTCGCCGCAAGCGTGGCGGAAACCCAGGGTATTGAACTTACGCTGGATCCTCGCCTGAAGGAATACGGTTTCGGCGAATGGGACGGTCAACCCATGGCGGACGTCATGGCGCGCGAGGGCGATCTCGTAAGACGCTTTTTTGACGACCCGTTCAACCACTCGCCACCCAACGGCGAGGACTTCCACGCGTTCAGCGATCGTGTGCGCGCGGCATGGGAAGACCTGGCCAACGAGCCCGAACCAGGCCACCTGCTCGTCGTTACCCACGGCGGCGTGATCATCAATATCCTTGCCCAGGTGTTGGGCCGGGACCGTCTTCACGGCCGCATTGACGTGCCCTACGCCAGCATCTCCCGCATCGCGCCGGGGCGGGACGGCTATCCCCACCGGCTGATGCATCACGGCGCCGGGCCGATTCCTCCACGCGCGTGATGGACCTGGCCGCATTCCAGCGCTCGCTACGGATCGCGTTGCAATTTCTCAGCGTTCTGCACGTAACGGCGCCCGCGGATGCGAGCGCCACCGACCGGCGCCGGGCGCAGTACTGCTATCCGCTGGTGGGGGTGATCCTGGGGGCGTTGCTTTGGCTGCTTGCCAGCGTTCTGCCGTCCTCTTCCTGGCTCGCCGCGGCATTGCTGCTGGCGGCCTGGGTAATGCTGACCGGGGCGCTGCATCTCGATGGCCTGGCCGACTGCGTGGATGCCTGGATTGGCGGGCTGGGCAACCGCGCGCGCACCCTCCGTATCCTGCGCGACCCGGTTGCCGGGCCGATGGCGGTGGTGGCCCTGGTCCTGGTGTTGCTGTTGAAACTGGTTGCGCTCGATGCCTTACTGGAAGCCGGACACACGGCATTCCTGCTGGCGGTGCCCCTGCTCGCGAGAACGGCGCCGATGCTGCTCTTCGCCACCACGCCATACGTGCGCGAGAGCGGCCTCGGTCATGCGCTACGGCCAATGGCGGAGGACCGCGTCTGGCTGCTTGTCGCGCTCGGACTCAGTGCGGTGTCCGTGCTGCTGCTGACCGGCGCCGCGGGTCTGTTCGCGATAGTGGTGACCGCGCTGGTGCTCGCCGCAGTGCGCGGCGCGGCCATGCGCAGGCTGGACGGGTTTACCGGCGACGTGGCCGGCGCGACCATAGAACTCGTGGAAGTGGCGGCGCTGGTGGCGCTTGCCTGGGTGACGGGATAAATCCGGACATCCGGCCGGTTCACCGCCCACCCTGTGGGTAAAAGTCCCGGCCGGCGGAAGCCGGCCGGGAGCAGTGGATCAGGCGATCAGTAGCCGCCGAACTCGTACTTGATGCCGAGCGAGATGACGTCCCAGTTGATGTCCGAGATGTCGGTGTCGATGGTTACCCACTCGCCGAAGAAGTTGAGGGCGCCCATGTCGAACTCCGCGCCGATGCCGCCAAAGATCTCGGTGGAACCTTCGTCAAAGTCGGTGAAATCGGAGTTGGTGTCCACCACGAACGCGCCGAGCTTGCCGTAGATGTCGAACTTGTCGGACACGGCCCAGTTGAGAATGCCCGCGCCATACCAGCCCTCGGCGTCGAGGGAGAGGTTGCGCCCTTCCTCCTGCCCACGGGTTTCGTAGTCACCGAGGTCGAGGTAGCCGCCCTCGATGCCGAACAGGTCGGAGAACATGTAACCGCCCTTGAAACCAAACGCGGTATCACTGTCATCGAAGTCCGTGTCGGTGGTATTGACGTTGTCAACACTCAGCCTGTTCGCGGACACGCCGATATATCCCCCGGTGTCATCGTCCGCGTAGACGGGTGAAAGGCCCAGCGCCGCTATGGCGGTACCGAGTGAAATGGCTTTGAGAGATTGCATGGTTACTCCTGATAACTTAGTGGAAACTCAAACTTACGCCCGTCGGGCGGAACTCGCCGACCAGCCCCATTAGTCCTGATGGCCCCTTCAATGGTACCCAGCCATAAGTGAACCGCCGATGAAACAACGCGCGGGCTTATAGCGAATTATATCGCCTATCATGCGGCTTGATCGTTTTTCATCAATACTCATATGGCGACACTTTCGGCTCGTTCCACCCCTTGGGAGCGCGCATGACTCCGCATTGTGAATTCGTCTGCGCCGCCGTTACACCTGCGATGAAGCGGCCAGGCAACGCAATCCTTCCTTCGGGCCAGACCAGGGGACCGTTGCGCGAGCAGCCTCTGTCCGGCCTGCATTGCTGGTATTGCACGAAATCTTGATTTCTAGCAAATTCAATGGGTTGAGCAATCATATTGAAGCTCGATTCAAGGTTGTGTTGCAATTTTGAGACGCATGCAGGCGAAAACTCCCGCGCAAAATGTGTACTAGTTCACATTTTTTTTCCGTGAGATTTGTCAATATATGCCAACCCCAATGGATCTGGGTGGTAAATATCAGTGGTGGTATTTACTCGAACGCAAAGTGGAGGAGAGGCCGGCGGGCTGGACGCCATGTGGATCGACGCTCTGCATCCACATCGATAGGGAGCTCCGGGAAACCGGGGTGTTGGCCAGATGGACTTTGCGGTCGGGGACCAGGGTTATGAGGATGTTCTGCCGGTCCGGGCAGAGGGGCCCGGACCGGTATTTGTCCCTTACAGGTTCCCTGATTGTCTTTCAGGTCGGCGTTTGCCGACTTTTCTTTTTTGACTTTCCGTTTCGGCAAAGCGCCGCCAGCGATCCCGCGTCTCCCGCGAATGGTCCGTGCGCCAGCGCCGGCAGGCGTTCGCTTGTCCAGTCCCGCAGGAGCTTCATTTCGGACGCAGCGTCGAGATGCAGGCTGAGCAACGTCATTACCCGGTCGAGGTGGACCAGGTAGCCCGGTTTTCCGTCCCGTAGCCACAGGCGCGTGAAGATGCCGGCCACCTTGGCATGACGCTGGGCCGCCCAGAAGCGGAAATGCGCTGCGAAATCTTCCGCCGGCATGCCCATACGGTTGCGCCATTCCTCGCCAAGCGCCTCGCGTAGCATGGGTGAAACGTCACGGCGCGCATCCTCCAGCAGGGAGGCGAGATCGTAGACAGGGGAGCCAAGCAGGGCATCCTGGTAGTCGAGCATCGCGCATTGACCATTGCAGAGCAGCAGGTTGTCAACGTGAAAGTCCCTGTGGACGAGCACCGGGTCGACAGGTGGCAGGGCCTCGAAGCGCGCGCGCCAGAGCTCGCGAAACTCCGCGTGTTCGCTCTCCGACAGTGCACGGCCGAGACGCGCGGGCAGATACCACTCGCTGAACAGCGCCGCCTCGTCGAGTGTGGCCTCGGCGTCGTAGGGCGCCATGGGCCAGTTGGCATTCTTCTCCGGAAAGGCCCGCTGCATGGTGATCAATGCGTCCATTGCCTGGCGGTACAGCGACTCCTCAGACGCGCCGGCGGCGAGCAGGCTGGTAAAGGTATCGTTGCCGAGATCCTCCAGCAGGATGAATCCGAGGCGGGTATCCGCGGCCTGGATTTGCGGTACCCGGGCTCCCAGGCGCGACAGCCAGCCGGTTACCAGGACGAAGGCCCCGGGATGCTCGCCGGGTGGCGGCGCGTCCATCATCAGCAGTGGATGACCCGGCAGGCGGAAATAACGCCTGGCGGAGGCGTCCTGGGCGAGGGGTTCGGGAGTGACGTCGCCGAGGCCTTGCGCGGCGAGGAAGGCGCGCCCGAGAGCCGCGCGATCGGGCTCAGCCAAGGGAGCCGCGGAGCCGCTGGCTGAGGCAGTCGCGTTGTTCCGCCGTGTTCACCGGCTTGCCGTCCCGATCGGTAATAAAGAAGGTGTCCTCGGCACGCTCGCCCACTGTTGACACTTTCGCCGAGACGAGCTTGACCTTGCATTCGTAGAGCGCCAGGGCGACGTGATAGAGCAGACCGGGACGGTCGTTGGCGACCACTTCCATTACGGTGTAACCCTGGCCGGGAACATCGTTGAAGGAGACGCGGGTCTCGACCTCGAACTGGCGCAGGATGCGCGGCAGGATGCGCCGCGCCGGCCGGTACTTGCCGATGGGCGTGAGCAGGTTTTCGCGCAACTGGCCCATGGTCTCCAGCAGCCACTTGCGATTTCCCGCCGAATGGTCGGAATCCGAGGCGACGAACACCAGCAGCGACAGCCCGGTGCGCGTGGGGTGTATGCGCGCGTCGAGGATGTTCAGGTTGAGCTTGTCGAGCCCGCCGGTAAGACGCGGCAGCAATTCCTCGGAATCCGGCGCGAGGACGAGTATCTGAAATGCACCCAGGTCCTTGCGTGGCCGCGCGGTGACCAGCGGCAGGTCGAGGGCGCTGGCCGCAGTCAGGATCTCCGCGTGCCAGGCGCTCGATCCGGGGCCGTTGCGAAGGAAGTACTCATTGCCAAGCTGCGACCACAGTCGTTCCAGGTTCTCCTTGCCGACGCGCCGGGACACCAGCTTGCGGATCGCCTCCTTGCGCGCCTCGATACGCTCGGTAACCGCCTGGGCGCCGCTCAGGCCGGTACGCAGGCGGCGCGAGGTGGCGGTATAGAGATTGGCCAGCAGGCGACCCTTCCATTCGCTCCAGACCTTGGGGCTGGTGCCGCGGATATCGGCGAAGGTCAGCAGGTAGAGGCTGTCGAGATGTTCCTGGTCGCCCACGGTTTCCGCGAACCGGTCGATTACCCTGGGGTCGGTGATGTCTTCGCGCTGCGCGGTCCAGGACATGATCAGGTGCTGCCGCACCAGCCAGGAGACAAAACTGGCGTCGTATTCGGACATGCCGAGATTGGTGCAGAGTCGCAGCGCGATTTCCTCGCCCACCTCGGAATGGTCGCGCCCGCTGCCCTTGCCGAGATCGTGGCAGAGCGCGGCGAGATAGAGCCGTTCGCGGGCGTTCTGCTGCGACAGCAGGTTGGTCAGGTGGGGAAATTCCTGGCGATGCTCGTCCTCCGCCAGGCGCTGCAGGTTGCCGACCACGAACAGCGAATGGGCGTCCACGGTGTAGACGTGGAACAGGTCGTGCTGCATCTGGCCGACGATGCGGCCAAAGTCCGGGAAGAACCGGCCCAGCACGCCGTAGGCGCTCATCCGCCGCAGTACCTGGGTGAGGCCGTACTGGTGGCGGAACATCTCGAGAAACAGCGCGCGGTGCTCGGGGTTGCGGCGAAACGCGGCGTCGACCAGGTCGAGGTTTGCCCGGATCAGGCGCACCGTGCTCGCGCGGATGCCGGTGAGGGAACTGCGTTTCTGCAACAGGAGGAAGATCTCCAGCATCGCCTTCGGTTCGTCGCGGAAGACGTTGTCGTCCACCGCCTCGATGAATCCGCCCACGGCATGGAAGCGTTCATTGATCGGACGGATGCGGCTCTTGCCAGGCCGCAGGATGGCCTCCTCGAAGTGCTGCAGCAGGAGTTCGTTGTGCAGCTGGACCTCCTTGGCGGTACGGTAGTAGTCGCGCATCATCCGCTCCACCGCGAGGTGGTTCTTGCCGTCCTTGTAGCCGAGCTGCTTCGCCAGTTGCTGCTGGTGATCGAACAACAGCCGATCCTCGCAGCGCCGCGCCAGGTAGTGGAGGCCGTTTCGCAGGCGCCAGAGGAAGTCGCGGTGGCGAATCAGCGCGCGGTACTCGCTCTCGGCGAGGAAGCCGTGTTCCACCAGTTCCGCGAGGTCGCTGGTGCCGAAGTAGCGATTCGCCACCCAGCTGATCATGTGCAGGTCGCGCAATCCGCCCTTGCTCTCCTTGATATTGGGCTCGAGGTTGTAGGCGGTGTCGCCGAAATGCTTGTGACGGGCGGCCTGCTCGGCAAGCTTGTCACGGAAGTAGCGGTCCGCCGGCCAGACCCGGCGGCTACGGAGCTTTTCCTGGAGAGACTGGAAGCGCGCGGGATCGCCATCCAGCAGGCGGGTCTCCATCAGGTTGGTAATCACGCTGATATCGCCACGGGCGATGTCCACGCATTCCTTCTCGGTGCGCAGGCTGTGGCCCACCTTGATGCCGATGTCCCAGCAGAAGCGGATGAACTGCTCGGCGAATTCGCCGATGGCCTTTTTTTCCGCGCCGCCCGAGACGCTCACCAGGATCAGCAGGTCGATGTCCGATTCGAGGTTGAGCTCGGCGCGGCCATAGCCACCGGCGGCGATGAGGTCGACACACGAATCGATGTCGTTATGCTTCCTGAGCTTGTGCCAGGCATGCAGCAACACCTGGTCATGGAGCCAGCTCAGGTGGCGACCCAGCACCGCCGCGTTTCCGCCCTCCAGGTGGTATTCCGCGAGCACGGTCTTGCCGTGAACCAGGGCCTGCTGGCAGGAACGGATGGCGCCCTTGAGATCCCGTGCCGGATCCTGCAGGGTGTCGGAGTCGAGGAGGTCGCTGTGGGTCAGGCGTGCCATGGAACCAGCGCCGCGGGTCGGCTTCGGCTGGTGAAATATTCGGGCTAGCCGGAGACGGTCAGGACGTCGTGTCCGTCGTCGGTCACGAGGATCGTGTGCTCCCACTGGGCGGAGAGGCTGCGATCCTTGGTCACCACGGTCCACTGGTCCGGCAGCAGGCGGGTTTCCTTCTTGCCCGCGTTGAGCATCGGTTCGATGGTGAAGGTCATTCCGGGGACCAGTTCCAGGCCGGTGCCGGGGCGGCCGTAGTGCAGCACCTGGGGTTCCTCGTGGAACACCCGTCCGATGCCGTGACCGCAGTACTCCCGCACTACGGAAAAGCCATTCTCCTCGGCATGCTGCTGGATTGCGTGGCCGATGTCGCCGAGACGCACCCCCGGGGCCACCATGTCGATACCGATCTGCATGGACTCGCGGCAGATCTCCACCAGCCGGCGCGCGCGGATGGAGGGCTCGCCGACGAAGAACATGCGGCTGGTGTCGCCGTGAAAGCCGTCCTTGATGACCGTGACGTCGATATTGATGATGTCGCCCTCCTTGAGCTTCTTGTCCGACGGGATGCCGTGGCAGATCACGTGATTGACGGAGGTGCAGATCGACTTGGGGAAACCGCGGTAGTTGAGCGGCGCCGGGATGGCTTTCTGCTGATCGACGATATAGTCGTGGCAAATGGTATTGAGCTCGTCCGTGGTGACCCCCGCCCGCACGTGGGGCGTGATCATGTCCAGCACCTCCGCCGCAAGGCGGCCGGCGACGCGCATTTTCTCGATTTCGTCGGTGTTTTTGATGGTGACCGGCATGGGGCCCGGGAAGGTGCTGAAAAAAGGCCGCTAATGCTCCCAAATTCCGCTTTTTTCTTCAACAGTTTTTGGGTAAAATCCGCCGCCCTTGAACGGGCAGCGTAGCGGGAAACCGCGGAAGCGCCGCTCGACTGAATCCGCACACGGTGATTATGCCTGCCCGGGTGCCCCGCTCCAAGCCGCCGCCAGCGGCCGGCCAGGACGGGGTCGGCAGGGAGTAGCCGTGGAGGCCCCAACCCATACCAGAGACTTTTCCGGACATGGCTGATATTTCCATGCGCCGCCTGTTGCAGGCCGGCGTGCATTTCGGGCACCAGACCCGCTACTGGTCGCCCAGGATGGCTCCCTTTATCTTCGGGGAGCGCAACAAGATCCACATCATCAACCTCGAAAAAACCCAGCCCATGCTGAAGGAGGCCACGAATTATCTTGGCACCGTGGCAGCCCAGGGCGGCAAGGTGCTGTTCGTCGGCACCAAGCGCCAGGCGGGGAAGAGGGTGCGCGCGGAAGCCATCCGCTGCGGCTGCCCCTACGTGGATCACCGCTGGCTCGGCGGCATGCTGACCAACTTCAAGACGGTGAAGAACTCGATCGCCCGGCTGAAGGATCTCGAGCAGCAGTTCGAATCCGGCGCCGTGCGCCGCCTGAACAAGAAGGAAGCACTCACCCTCGAACGCGAACGCATCAAGCTCGACCGTACCCTGTCCGGCATAAAGGACATGGGCGGCCTGCCGGACGCGCTGTTCGTCATCGACGTCGAGGAGGAGTACATCGCCGTGGCCGAGGCCAACAAGCTGGGCATCCCGGTGGTCGCGGTGGTGGATTCCAACTGCAGCGACAATGGTATCGACTACGTCATTCCGGGTAACGATGATTCCGCGCGCGCCATCGCGCTCTACCTGGAAGTCGCGGCGGATGCCATCATCGACGCGCGCCTGTCTTCGCGTTCCGCGATCCCGCTGCCCAGCGCCGGTGACGACGAATACGTCGAGCTCGACGAGTCCGGCAAAGTGATCGCCAGAGCGCCCGCGGCTGCCGCTGCCGCGGAAGCCGAAGAGGCGGACGCCAGCGCCGCGGAAGCCGGTGATGCAGAAGCAGCGCCCGTGGCGGAACCCGCCGCGGAAGACACGACCACCAGCGCCGCCGAAGGTGAGGCCGCTGCGCCCGAAGCCGCTGCCTCCGAATCCGCTGCCTCCGAAGCCACCGCCGAGGAAGGCGCAGAGGATACCGAAGCGGCATCCACGGTGACCAGGAAGAAGGTCACCCGCAAGAAAGTGGTGCGCAAGAAGAAGGAAGCCGAGGCGGAGTAATCCGCCGCCCGCGTTGGCGGGCGCGGCGGGATCCTGCATCCCGCGCCACGTATGGACGGTCCCGGCGCCGAAGTCTCGGCCCGGGTCCCTGGACCAGAACCCAACAGACTTTTACGGGAGAATCACCATGGCTATTACAGCAGCAATGGTTAAGGAACTGCGCGAGCGTACTGGCGCGGGCATGATGGACTGCAAGAAGGTGCTCACCCAGACCGGTGGCGACATGGAGGCGGCCATCGAGGAACTGCGCATCAAGGGCGCCGCGGCCGCCGAGAAGAAGGCCGGGCGCATCGCCGCCGAGGGCATGATCGTGGCTGCCGCCGCGGACGCCGCCGCCGCCCTGGTGGAGATCAACTGCGAGACCGATTTCGTCGCCAAGGACGATTCCTTCCGCGCGTTCTGCGCCGCGGTGGCCGATACCGTGCTGTCCGCAAAACCGGCGGATGTCGAAACCCTGGCAGAAGTCGCCATGTCCTCCGGCGCCACGGTGGAGAAGGCGCGCCAGGAACTGATTGCCAAGATCGGCGAGAACGTCAGCGTGCGCCGCTTCGAGCGCATGGAAGCCGCGGGCGGCCAGATCAGCTCCTATCTCCACGGCAACCGCATCGGCGTGCTCGTCGCTCTCGACGGTGGTGACGACGAACTCGGCCGCGACATCGCCATGCATGTCGCCGCGAGCCGTCCGCTGTGCGTTTCCGAGGACGATATGGACCCGGCCGTGGTGGCGAAGGAAAAGGAGATCTTCACCGCCCAGGCGCGCGAGAGCGGCAAGCCGGATGACATCATCGAGAAGATGATTGGCGGCCGTATCAAGAAATTCCTCAAGGAGAACACCCTCCTCGGGCAACCCTTCGTCAAGAACCCCGACCAGACCGTCGCCGATCTGCTGAAGTCCAGCGGCGCCAGCGTCACCCGCATGGTGCGCTTTGAAGTGGGCGAGG
The DNA here is from genome assembly GCA_030432755.1 of Gammaproteobacteria bacterium. GTDB lineage: Bacteria > Pseudomonadota > Gammaproteobacteria > Arenicellales > Poriferihabitantaceae > VYFG01. The sequence continues at coordinate 26,908 of JAUILZ010000022.1, forward strand.
GCATCGAGAAGAAACAGGACGACTTCGTCGCCGAGGTCATGGCCCAGGCAGGCGCCTGAGAGCCGGACTGACGACCGGGCAGCATCGATGACCGGTTCCGCATCCCCCGCCTGGCAACGCGTACTGCTCAAGCTGAGCGGCGAGGCCCTGGCGGGGGAACAGAAGTTCGGCATCGACGGCGACGTGCTCGCCGCCACCGCCCGGGAAATCAAGACCCTCGTGGACCTCGGCGTCCAGCTCGGGGTGGTGATTGGCGGCGGCAATTTTTTCCGCGGCATGAAGGCCGCCGCGGGCGGCATGGACCGGGTGGGCGCCGACTACATCGGCATGCTCGCCACGGCGATGAACGCCCTCGCGCTCCAGCAGGCCCTCATCGCCCAGGGCGTGGCCGCGCGGGTGCAGTCGGCGATTCCGATCTCCGGGGTCGCAGAGCCCTACATCCGCGCACGCGCGCTCAAGCATCTTGAACTCGGTCGGGTGGTGGTATTCGCCGCCGGCACCGGCAATCCCCTGTTCACCACCGATACCGCCGCGAGCCTGCGGGCGCTGGAGATCGATGCCGAGATCATGGTGAAGGCCACCCGCGTGGACGGGGTCTACGACGACGATCCGGAGAAGAATCCGCACGCCATGCGTTTCGAGCGGCTCGAGTTCCGCGACGTACTGGAGAAGAACCTGCGCGTCATGGACATGACCGCGATCACCCTCTGCCAGGAAAACCAGATGCCGATCCAGGTGCTCAACCTGCACAGCGGGGGCAGCCTGGTGAAGATGGCCATGGGGGAGCCGGTGGGCACGTTGATCATGGATCGCCCGGACGCCTGATCCGCACAAGCGGGACGCCGCGAACTCGCGCGAGATGGCGCGAGGCAGCCGCAAAACCTATAATCCACGGGTTCCGAAAACCACCACGGCAGGCGAATGATCGACGAAATCCAGAAAGACGCGGAATCGCGCATGAAGAAAACCGTGGCGAATACGCGCGATGCCATGGGCCGTATTCGTACCGGGCGCGCGTCGCCGGCCCTGCTCGAACACCTGATGGTGGACTACTACGGCACCGCCACGCCGGTTACCCAGGTCGCCACGGTGTCCGCCTCCGATGCGCGCACCCTCACGGTGCAGCCCTGGGAGCGCAACATGCTCGCGGTGATCGAGCGCGCCATTCTGGAATCCGACCTCGGCCTCAACCCCGTTACCGCAGGCGAGACCATGCGTATCCCGCTTCCTCCCATGACAGAGGAGCGCCGCAAGAGCATGGTCAAGGTGGTGCGTAGCGAGGGCGAGGATGGCAAGATCGCGATCCGCAACATTCGCCGCGACGCCATCGGAACCGTGCGCGACCTGCTGAAGGAGAAGGAGATCACCCAGGACGAGGAAAAGCAGGCCGAGGCCGAGCTGCAGAAACTTACGGACCGGTTCACCGCCGAGATCGACGCGGTGGTGAGCGAAAAGGAAGCCGAAGTGATGGAAGTCTGATTGTTCGGATTTCTCATGGGTGCACAACCTGCGCAGTCCATGGATGCAGTAATCTCCAGCAAGCCCCGCCACATCGCCATCATCATGGATGGTAACGGCCGTTGGGCGCGCCGCCGCGGGTTACCGCGGGTGGCTGGCCATCGCCGCGGGGTGGAGACGGTGAAGAACATGGTTCCCATCTGCGGCAAGCGCGGTATTCCCTACCTCACCCTGTTCGCCTTCAGTAGCGAGAACTGGAATCGGCCGAGTGCCGAGGTGAAGCTGCTGATCGAGTTGCTCCATACCACCCTGGAAAACGAGATGCGACGATTGCACGAACACAAGGTGCGGCTCAGGGTCATCGGCGAACTGTCGCGGTTTCCACGCAAATTGCAGAGTAAAATCGACGAGGCCCACGAACTGACGCGCAGCAACCGCGCGCTCAATCTCACCATCGCCATCAATTACGGTGGGCAATGGGACATGACCCAGGCCTGCCAGTCGCTGGCGGAACTGGTGGCGGCGGGGGAGATGACCCCCGACGCGATCACCCCGGCGCTCATCGAGTCGCACCTGTGCACCAGCGAGCTGCCGCCTCCCGACCTGTTCATCCGCACCGGCGGTGAGCAACGCATCAGCAATTTCCTGCTGTGGCAGCTCGCCTACACCGAGCTCTATTTCTCCGATACCTACTGGCCGGACTTTGACGAACAATGCGTCGATGAGGCGCTGGCGCATTTCGCCGGCCGCCAGCGGCGATTCGGCAAGACCGGCGAACAGGTGCGCGGCGAGAGCGCCTGAGCGCCGCCGGTTTCTCTCTTGGCGCTTCGCACCCGAGTCATCACCGCCCTGGTGGCCGCGCCCGTGGCCATCGCGCTGGTCCTGCTGCCGCCGCCCTCGCTGTTCGCCGAGATCGCCATGCTGCTGATGGTTGGCGCGCTGTTTGAATGGGACAACCTGACCACCCGGTCGAACCGGCGATATGTCGTTTTCGCATTCGGACTGGTGATTGCCGGGGTGGTGATCTTCCTCGTCGACAGTGGCATCGTTTCCACGGGACTTCCCGCGTTGCTCCCCGGGGTTTGCGTGGCAGGTTGCCTGCTCTGGCTGCATCACCTGCGCGTTCTGGCGCGGGGAATCGACTACCGTCGCTCCACGGGCGCGGAGTTCCTGGCTGGCGTGCTCGTCGCGCTCTGTGCCTGGGCAGGATTGGTCTGGCTTCGCCTCGCGGAACCGGGCGGTGCGCGCCTGGTGCTGGTGGCGATCCTCGTGGTCTGGGCTGCGGATATCTTTGCCTACGCTGCCGGGCGCCTGTTCGGCCGCCACAAGCTCGCGCCGTCGATCAGCCCCGGCAAGACCATCGAGGGCGTGCTGGGCGGTCTCGCGGGTGCCCTTGTCACCGCCTGGGCCAGTGCCAGTTTCCTGCTCGACCTCGCCCCGGGGCAGTGGAGCGCTCTACTGCTGGCGGCGTCGCTGTCCGCCCTCATCAGCGTGGTGGGCGACCTGTCGGTAAGCCGGCTGAAGCGCCAGGCGGGAGTCAAGGACAGCGGCAGGTTGTTGCCGGGTCACGGCGGGCTGCTCGATCGTATCGATGGCCTGCTGGCGGCGATGCCGGTATTCGCCACGATCTGGTGGCTGGCGGCATGACCATGCGCGTCGCGATCCTCGGCTCCACCGGCTCGGTGGGTCTGAACACCCTGGAGGTGGTGCGTCGCCATCCGGACCGCTACCAGGTTGCCGCGCTGAGCGCGTTCCGTGACTGCGACGCCCTGCTCGCGCAATGTCGCGAGTTCCACCCGAAGCGGGTGGTAATGGTAGACAAGACTGCCGCGCTCAAGCTGCGTACCCTGCTCGCCGATGCGGGCGTCACGGTCGAGGTTCTTACCGGACCTGATGCCCTTGATCAGCTCGCCCTGGACGTTGACACCGTGGTCTGCGCCATCGTCGGCGCCGCCGGTCTGGCCTCGACGCTGGCGGCGGTGCGCGCGGGACGGCGCGTGCTGATCGCGAACAAGGAACCCCTGGTCATGCTGGGAGACAGCATCATGCGCCAGGCGCGGGAAGCCGGCGCGGTCATCCTGCCCGTGGACAGCGAGCACAACGCGATCTTCCAGTGTCTGCCCGCGGGCATGCAGGGCGCCCTCGGCGAACCCGGTGCCGGCGATCGCCTGGGCGTGCGCCGGCTGATTCTTACCGGCTCCGGCGGCCCGTTCCGCGAGCGCGATCCGGCGACGTTTCCCTCGGTCACGCCGGACCAGGCCTGCGCCCATCCCAACTGGCGCATGGGGCGCAAGATCTCGGTGGATTCGGCCACCATGATGAACAAGGGGCTCGAACTGATCGAGGCCTGCGCGCTGTTTTCTCTCGACGAGTCGCGCATCGACATCGTCGTCCATCCCCAGAGCGTGGTGCATTCGCTGGTGGAATACGTCGACGGGTCGGTGCTGGCGCAGATGGCCAACCCCGACATGAAGGTGCCCATCGCCAGTGCGCTGGCCTGGCCCGAGCGTATCGATTCCGGCGCCACGCCCCTCGACCTGCTCGCCGCGGCGCGCTTCGATTTCGAGGCGCCGGACCATGACCGTTTTCCCGCCCTCGACCTGGCGCGCGCCGCGGCGCGCGCCGGCGGCACCGCGCCGGCGTTGCTGAACGCCGCCAACGAGGTCTCCGTGGCGGCATTCCTCGCGCGCGAGATCGGTTTTCACCGGATCGCGGAACTCAATGCCGAGGTCATGGACAAATTGCCCGTGGACGGTACACTGGAACTGGACGCGGTGCTCGTCGCCGACGACCGCGCCCGGTCAACCTGCCGTCAACTGATCGACGCCAACCGGATACGGACCGGCGGCAGTCAACAGCACCCATCGATATCAACATGAGTGGATTCGGATACAGCCTGCTGGGTTTCCTTCTCGCCATCGCCATCCTGGTGGCTGTGCACGAGTTCGGCCATTTCTGGGTGGCGCGGCGCCTCGGCGTCAAGGTGCTGCGGTTTTCCATCGGATTTGGCCGTTCTCTGTTCCGCTGGCGGCGCAAGGGCGACCCCACCGAGTACACCATCGCCCTCATCCCCCTGGGCGGCTACGTCAAGATGCTCGACGAGCGCGAAGGCGACGTCGATCCGGCGGAGCGCCACATGGCGTTCAACAACCAGTCCCTGAAGGTGCGTTCGGCAGTGGTGTTCGCCGGCCCGCTGTTCAACTTCCTGTTCGCCATCCTGGCGATCTGGCTGGTGTTCCAGATCGGCAGCCCCGACATCCGCCCGGTGGTGGGGGAGGTGGCCGGGGAGTCCATGGCCGCGACCGCGGGCTTCCGCGACGGCGACACCCTGGTGAGCGTCAACGGTCGCGAGGTCCAGACCTGGAGCGAGCAGCAGTTCTATATGCTCCACCAGGCGATGAAAGGCAATGCGCTCGACGTGACCGTGGAAGGGGCCGACGGCGGCACGCGCGACCTCACCCTGGACTTCTCCACCCTGGAGCAGCGCAATCTCGGCAGCCAGCCGATCACCTCCCAGATCGGCCTCTATCCGGAGCCGCCGGCCGCGATGGTGGACCGGCTGGTGCCGGGCGCGCCCGCGGAGCGCGCGGGTCTCGAGCCCGGCGACGTGGTGCTGGCGGTGGACGACACCGCCATCGGCAACTGGTTCGACATGGTGGACGCGATCTCCTCCCGCCCCGGCGAGGAAACCCGGCTGACCGTGCAGCGCGGCGATGCGCAGCTAAAGGTCGCCATCACCCCGGATCCCACCGAGGTGGATGGCAAGGTCTATGGTCGCATTGGCATGTACATGCCGCCCTACGAGAACGCCCGCCTGCGCTACGGACCCTTGCGCGCGGTCTGGGAAGCGATTGACTACAACTGGCGGATGACCGCGATCACCTTCCGCTCCATCGGCCGCATGCTGACCCGGGAGATGTCCTCAGAAAACCTGTCCGGCCCCATCACCATCGCTCGCATGGCGGGCGACACGGTGCAGTCCGGCCTGGTGGACTTTCTCAAGTTCCTCGCCATCATCAGCGTCAGCCTGGGGCTGCTCAACCTGCTGCCGATCCCGGTGCTCGACGGCGGCCACCTGATGTACTACCTGGTGGAGGCGGTGACCGGCAAGGAGCCTTCCGAGACCGTAATGATCCGTGGCCAGCAGATCGGCATCGCGCTGATCGTGATGCTGATGGGACTCGCGTTCTACAACGACATCATGCGCCTTTTCGGCCTGCTGTAGGTCCGTTCGCATTCATCCCGCGGTGGGAGACCCAGGGGGTTTTGAGGTAATATCCCCGTTGCTGCCGGCCACGGTCGCGGCGGGGAGCATGCCGCGGGCAGGGGTCGGTCTGGCCCCCGGGCGCGCCCGCACGGCCGGATCACTTCCCCGTTCAGCGACATAACAATCTGAATTCCCGATGAAGAAGTCAGTTCTGGTACTGCTTGCCCTGCTGGTCAGCTTTCCCGGCCATGCGGTCGAGCCTTTCGTGATCACGGATATCCGCGTGGAGGGGCTGGAACGGCTGGACGCCGGCACGGTGTTCAACTACCTGCCGCTCAAGGTGGGTGACGAGATGAACGACGAGGAGGGCCGGCTCGGAATACAGGCGCTGTTCGATACCGGTTTCTTCCGCGACGTGCAACTGGAGCGCGACGGTACAGTACTGGTGGTGCAGGTGGTGGAACGGCCCTCCATCGCCAGTGTCGAGATCACCGGCAACGAGGAACTGGAAACCGAGAACCTAGAGCAGGGCCTGCGCCGCGCCGAGTTGGTGGAAGGTCGAATCTTCAACCGCGCCAGCCTCGAGTCCATCGAGCAGGAAATCCAGCAGGCCTATCTCGCCCTGGGACGCTATTCCACCACCGTGGAGACCGAGGTCGAGGAGTTGGACCAGAACCGGGTCGCCGTCACCATCAACATCAACGAGGGCAGGGTCGCCCGTATCCGCCGCATCAACATCGTGGGCGCGGAACAGATCCCGGCGGACGAGATCAAGGACCAGCTCAACCTGATAGACCGCAAGGGCTGGCGACTCTTTACCAAGCGCAATCAGTATTCGAAGCAGAAACTGGAGGCGGACGTGGAAGTCATCCGCTCATACTACCTGGACCGCGGCTTCCACGATTTCCAGGTGCTGTCCACCAACGTCGATATCAGTCCCAACAAGCAGAATATCTTTATCAGTATCGCCATCGAGGAAGGTCCTCGCTATACCTTCGGCGACACCGTGCTGGAAGTCGCGGAGGAGAACGAGGAACTGGCGGACCTCATCACCATCGAACCCGGCGAACCGTTTTCACGCCGGGTGGTGAACGAGACCCGCGCCGCGATAGCCGATTTCTACGCCGACAACGGCTATGCCTTCGTCGAGGTGCGGCCGGTCTATGACGTCGACCGGGAAAACCGGGTGGTGTCCACCGTTCTCACGGTGGATCCGAAGCAGCGGGTCTACGTGCGCCGCATTGACATCACGGGCAACAGCTATACCCGGGACGAGGTCATCCGCCGCGAAATGCGCCAGTTCGAGGGCGCCTGGTATTCCGCGAGCGCGGTGAGGCGTTCCCGGGAACGCCTCAACCGGCTGGGCTTTTTCGGCGCCGTCACCATCGAAACCCCGCCGGTGCCCGGCACCACCGACCAGGTGGATCTCAACGTCGTCGTGGAGGAGAGGGAAACCGGCAGCATCCAGCTCTCGGCGGGTTACTCCGATGCCGACGGCGCACTCGTGGGGATCAGCTACCAGCAGCGTAACCTGCTCGGCACCGGGCGCGAGCTCGATGTCGATGTCAACAATTCCGATGCCGCCAGCGTGGCGTCCATCAGCTACATCAATCCGTACTACACCGCCGACGGCATCAGCCGCGGGATCACGTTGAGCCAGCGCGAGGTCAATTCGGCGGAGGTCAATACCGCGGAGTACATCCTCGATACCACGTCCGGGGAGCTGTCCTACCGGATTCCCATCGCGGAGACCAACTCCCTCAACCTGGGCATCGCCTTTGAACGATTGAAGCTTGAGTCGACGGACGAGACACCGCCGGAGTTTCTGCCGATCATCGAGGACCACCCGGAATCCGATGACTTCGTGCTGACACTGGGCGTGTCCAAGGATACCCGCAACGACTATTTCTTCCCGGTCAGGGGCGGGGTGGCTGCGTTCAGTACCGAGGTCACCGTGCCCGGGAGTGACTTCGAGTACTACAAGCTCAACCTTGACGGCGCCTACTACATTCCACTCGGTGGAGAATTCGCGCTCAAGACCGGCGCGGGTATCGGCTACGGCGATGGCTACGGTGACAGCTCCGACATCGGGCTGCCGTTCTTCAAGAACTACTATGCCGGTGGTTCCAAGTCGGTGCGTGGCTACGATGGTCGCTCGCTCGGTCCGCGGGATTCCGGCCTGACGCCCCAGCCCACGGGTGGTGACCGCCGCGTCCTGGTCAACATGGAATTCCTGCTGCCGCCATTCGGCGGGGGAACCAGCAAGGACAAGCGCTTCGGTCTGTTCGTCGATGGCGGCATGGTCTGGGGGCCCGGGGAAGATATCGAGCTGGGAGACCTGCGTTATTCCGCGGGCGTCGTGTTCAACTGGTTTTCGCCCATCGGCCCTTTCAGCCTGAGCTACGGTGAGCCGCTGAATGCCGAGGACGGAGACGATATAGAGAACTTCCAGATATCCTTCGGCACCCTGTTTCGATAGCGAAAAGGGCCCGGCGCGCCATGCCGCGCCGGCGTGACCGGAGAGGATCAGGTAACATGTCATTCAAAAGATTCGAGAGATTCAAGATGTCCACAACTCTTCGTTGCCTGCTGGCGCTCCTTATGCTGACTGCTTTTTCCGGCCCTGCACTGGCGGAGAAGATCGGTTACGTGGACGCGCGCAGGCTGATCGACGAATCGCCCCAGGGGCAGGCCGAACTGCAGAAGCTGGAGGCGGAGTTCGCCGAGCGTAACCGCGACATCAAGGGCCGTATCGACCTGTTCGAGTCGCGCGAGGCCGAACTCGAAAAAAACGCGGTTTTGATGGCGCCCGAAGAGGTGGAAAGGACCACCGAGGAGCTGCGCGCCATGCAGCGCGACATCCGCCGGGACCAGCGGGACTACCAGGAGGAATACAATGCGCGCCGCAATCGCAGCCTGGCGGAACTGCAGAAGGTAATCTCGGAGGCGGTCATCTTCATCGCCCGGCGTGACGAATACGATCTCATCGTGCAGCAGGGCGTCTACGCCAGTGAGCGTATCGACCTGACCAACATCGTGCTCGACGAGCTCAAGAATCGGGCGGGGCAGTAGCGCTCGATCCACGCGCGCGGTCGTGAGCCCACACGACAGGCCCAAGCGGCGCGCCGTGCGCCTCGCGGAGATCGCGGCGGTCGCAGAGGGCAGCATCCTGGGTGACCCGGACGCCACCGTCATTGGCATCGCGAGCCTTGACCAGGCAGAACCGGACAAGTTGTCCTTCCTGGTCTCGCCGCGCCAGTTTCCCGATTCACTGCCCGCCACGCCGGGGGTCGTCCTGGTGTGCCCCGAACAAGCCGACCTGTTTGACGGCAATCGCATCGTCGTCAGCGATCCCTACCTCGCCTATGCGCGGGTCAGCGCCCTGTTCACTGACGATGTCGTCGCAGCCAGTGATCCGCTGATTCATCCCGCCGCGGTCATCGCCGTCGATGCGGAGCTGGGCGACAACGTGCGTATTGGCCCCGGCAGCATCATCGGCCCGCGCGTGCGCATTGGTGACAACAGCGTCATCGGCGCGCGCGTGGTGATCGAGGCGGATTGCGTCCTGGGGGATGACTGCCAGGTGGAGTCCGCGGTGACGATCTGCCGCGGCAGTCGTATAGGACGCGCCTGCGTGCTCTCTCCCGGCGTGGTTATCGGTTCCAGCGGATTCGGCTACGCGCCGGATGGCAGTCGCTGGCAAAAGATTCACCAGCTCGGCGGCGTCAGCATCGGCGACGAGGTGGAGATCGGCGCGAACACCACCATCGACCGGGGCGCCATCGATGACACGGTGATCGGCGACCGGGTCAAGATGGACAACCTGATCCAGATCGCCCACAACGTCCGGATAGGCGATGATACAATCATGGCCGCCTGCACCGGGGTGGCGGGCAGTACTGTGATCGGTAAGCGTTGCCGTATTGGCGGCCGGGTGTCGGTATACGGTCATCTGACCATCGCCGACGATGTCACGCTGGCTGCCTGCTCGAACATATACCGTTCCGTCAGCGAACCGGGAGCCTGGTCGTCCATGGTTCCGGCGCAACCGGTGCGCCAGTGGCAACGCGTAGTCGTGGCGCTCAACCGGTTAAGCGGGCGTCGTGGAAAAGATGGCGGACAAAACGGCGACGATTGACAAAAGACCGGACAAGACAGGAAACAACAACATGAGCGACGACGCGATTCTCGACATCAACCGGGTGATGGAAATCCTTCCCCACCGGTATCCCTTTCTCCTTATCGACAGGGTTCTCGACTACAAGGTCGGAGAGTCGTTACGCGCGCTCAAGAACGTCAGCGTCAACGAACCATTCTTCCAGGGGCATTTCCCGATCCGGCCGGTGTTCCCCGGCGTGTTGATCCTCGAGGCCATCGCCCAGGCTTCCGCCATCCTCGCCAGCCTGAGCTTCGAGGAGGACCCGGGCGAGAACATCATCTTCCTGTTTGCGGGCATCGACAACGCCCGCTTCAAGCGCCCCGTCGAGCCCGGCGACCAGCTGCTGCTCGAGGTTCAACCCACCCATTACAAGCGGAAGATCTGGAAGTACGCGGGCAAGGCGACGGTGGACGGCGTGCTCGCGGCGGAAACGAGCATCATATTCACCTACCGCAATTATTGATGGCGGAGATCCATCCCTCCGCGATCGTCGATCCCGGCGCCGAACTCGGTAGCGGGATAGAGGTCGGACCATTCAGCATCATCGAGAAGGACGTCGTCATCGGCGACAATACCTGGATCGGTCCCCACGTGGTGATCCGCAGCCATACGCAGATCGGCCGCGACAACAGGATCTACCAGTTCAGCTCCATCGGCGAAGCGCCGCAGTACCGGGGCTACCAGGGCGAACCGACCCGGCTCGTTATTGGCGACCGCAACATCATTCGCGAGTACTGCACGCTCAACCGCGGCACCGCGAGCCATCTCGGTGAAACACGCATAGGCAATGACAACTTCATCATGGCCTACGTGCATATCGCCCATGACTGCACCCTGGGCAGCAACATCATTTTCGCCAACGGCGCGAGTCTTGCGGGGCACGTTGACGTCGGCGATTACGCGATCATGGGCGGCTTCTCCCTGGTGCACCAGTTCTGCAAGGTGGGTGCCCATTGCATTACTGGCATCGGCGCGATCTGCTTCCAGGACGTGCCACCCTACATCGTCGCCGCGGGCAACTCCGCTCAGCCCTACGGGATCAACGTCAAGGGACTCCACCGGCGCGATTTTTCCGACGAGACCATCTCCCTCCTGAAACGCGCCTACCGCCTGCTGTATCGCAGCAACCTGGACCTCAAGACCGCGATCACGGAGATCGACCGGCTCGCGCCAGGCAATACCGTCATCGCCACCTTCAGTGACTTCCTGCGCCACTCGGAACGTGGCGTGATCCGCCGCTGATCCCGGGGCGTGGCGGCGCTGCGGGTTGCCATCGTTGCCGGGGAGCCCTCCGGCGATCGTCTCGGCGCCGGCCTGGTGCGCGAACTCCGCCGTCGTCACCCGGATGCCGTGTTCGAGGGGATCGGCGGTGAGGGCATGGCGGCGGCCGGCTGTGACACGCTGTACCACATGGAGCGGATCGGCGTCATGGGACTCGACGGCCTGTGGGCCAAGCTGCGCGACATTCTCGCCATTCGCCGCGATCTCGCCAGGCGCTGGAGCGAGGACCCTCCCGCGGTATTCGTCGGCGTGGACGTGCCCGATTTCAACCTCGGCCTGGAACTGAAGCTCCGCAAGCGCAACATTCCCTGCGTGCACTATGTCAGCCCCACGGTTTGGGCCTGGCGTGGCTACCGGATCCATCGCATACGCCGCGCGGTAAGCCACATGCTGGCGTTGTTCCCCTTTGAGGTGGCGTACTACCAGCGCCACGACGTCCCGGTCACCTGCGTCGGTCATCCGATGGCTGACGAGATCGGTGAACCCGATCCCCTTGCCGCGCGCGCCGCCCTGGGGCTTGGTGAAGGAACCGTCATCGCGCTCCTGCCCGGCAGTCGCCGCAGCGAGGTGCGCCGCCTGGCGGAACCGCTGGTGCAAGCCGCGCGCCTGCTCCTCGAGCGCTTCCCCGATGCGCGCTTCGTACTGCCGTTCGCCAATGACGGCGTGCGCGCCACGTTTTACGAAATCGTGGGCGATACCGGCAGCCTGCCACTCGAGGCGCTGGACGGCCAGGCGCGACTCGCCCTGGAAGCCGCCGACGTGGCGGTCCTCGCCTCGGGTACCGCGTCGCTGGAGGCCGCGCTCCTGCAGGTTCCCCATGTCGTGGTCTACCGCATGTCCGGCTTCAGCTACTGGTACATGCGTCGCCTGGCCAACGTGGATCACTATTCGATGCCCAATCACCTCCTGCCGGAGCCCCGTGTGCCCGAACTGATCCAGCAGGACGCGACCCCGGAGAAGATTGTTGAAGAGGTCTCCTCATACCTGCACAATCCGGAGCGTATGCAACAGATCCGTGCCGAATTCGCCACCCTCCACGAGGACCTTCACCGGGACGCGGATCGGCTCGCGGCGGACGTGGTGGACCGCTATCTCGCCGCCCATGGCAACTGATCCCGTGGTCATCGTCGCGGGGGTGGACGAGGCCGGGCGCGGTCCGCTCGCGGGTCCGGTGGTGGCCGCGGCGGTGGTGCTGTCTCCCGATGATCCCATCGCCGGCCTGGATGATTCGAAGCGTCTCAGCGCGGCGCGTCGCGCAGACCTGGAACAGGAAATCATGTCGCGTGCGCTCGGCTGGCATGTCGCCGCCGCGACCGTTGAGGAAATCGACACCCTCAATATTCTCCAGGCGACCCTGCTGGCGATGCGGCGCGCGGTCTCCGGCCTCGGCATGACGCCGACGCTGGCGCTGGTGGACGGCAACCGCGACCCCGGCCTCGGTCTGCCCACGCGCACCGTGGTAGGCGGGGATCACCTGCACGCGGAGATTTCCGCAGCCTCCATCCTCGCCAAGGAGTCCCGTGACCGCGTCATGCTGGACCTTGCGCGCGAACATCCGCTCTACGGCTTCGAGCGCCACAAGGGCTATCCCACCGCCGCGCACATGGCCGCCCTCGGCGTTCATGGCCCCTGCGCGCATCACCGGCGGAGTTTCGCGCCAGTTCGCCGCTGCCTGGGTGGTGCGGTGGTCGAGGTGGGCGCCTGACGACGATGTCCAGCGCCTTCGTCCACCTCTGCCTGCACTCGGAGTATTCCCTCGCGGACGGCATCGTCCGCATCCGCGCGCTCGCCGAGGCGGTGGCGAATGCCGGCCAGCCGGCGGTGGCGATCACCGACCTGTCGAACATGTACGCCGCGGTGAAGTTCTACCGCGCCTGCGTCGGCGCCGGGGTCAAGCCGCTAATGGGCGCGGATGTCTGGCTCGAGGCGCCCGAGGGCCTGGACGCCGCGGGCCGTCCACTGATGGTGCGACTCAAGCTGCTCTGCCAGGACGAATCCGGCTACCACAACCTGAGCGCCCTGCTGACCGCCGCCTACCTGCGAGGCCAGCGCAATCACCGGGTGGTGCTTACCTGGGCGGATCTCGACCGCTGGCACGAAGGACTGATCGCCATCCTTGACGACCAGGAAGGGCCGCTCGCGCTTGCCTGGTCCCACAACCATGCCGATCCGGGCTCGGTGCTTGGCGACTACGCGGCGCTGTTTGGCGACCGCCTGTATCTCGAGATCAGCCGCATCGGCCGTAGTGGCGAGGAGTCGTATATTGCCCTCGCGTCGGACTGCGCGCGCGTAGCGGGGCTGCCGCTGGTCGCCACCAACCGCGTGGTTTATCTCACCCCGGAGGAATACGAGGCGCACGAGATCCGCGTCTGCATCAACGACGGGCGCGTGCTGGAGGACAGCCGGCGGCCACGTCGTTTCACCGACCAGCAATACCTCCGCGGCACCGACGAGATGGCGGCGCTGTTCGCAGACTATCCCGAGGCGGTAACCAATACCGTCGAGGTGGCGCGCCGCTGTAACCTGTTCCTGCGCTTCGACGAGAACTTTCTCCCGGACTATCCCGATGCGGCCGGGGTCTCCGTGTCCGCGCTGCTGCGACAGTCCACGGAAAGCGGCCTCCAGCGCCGGCTCGGTGTCGAGTCGCTGCGTGGCGCCGACGGCGAACCCACGGTGGACCCGGTGTACCTCGACCGCATGGAGATGGAACTCGCGGTCATCGACCAGATGGGCTTCCCGGGCTACTTCCTCATCGTCGCCGATTTCATTCGCTGGTCGCGCGAAAACGGTATTCCCGTGGGACCAGGACGGGGCTCCGGCGCGGGATCACTGGTGGCCTGGGCCACCGGCATCACCGACCTCGATCCACTACGTTACGGTCTTTTGTTCGAGCGCTTTCTCAACCCCGAGCGGGTATCCCTGCCGGATTTTGACGTCGACTTCTGCGTCGAGGGCCGCGACCGGGTGATCGAGTACGTGGCGGAACGCTACGGTCGCGAGCAGGTGGCGCAGATCATTACTTTCGGCACCATGGCGGCCAAGGCGGTGGTACGCGATGTCGGCCGGGTGATGGGGCATCCCTATGGCTTCGTCGACCAGGTGGCGAAACTGATCCCGTTCGAGCTCGGCATGACCCTCGACAAGGCGCTCGCCCAGGAGGAGGTGCTGCGATCACGTTACGAGCAGGAGCCGGAGATCGAGGAACTCATCGACATGGCGCGCCAGCTCGAGGGTATCGCGCGCAACGTCGGCAAGCATGCCGGCGGCGTGGTCATCGCGCCGAGGCCACTTACCGAGTTCACCCCGCTCTATGCCGACAGTCATCTCAACCAGGCGATCACCCAGTTCGACAAGGACGACCTCGAGGCCATCGGCCTCGTCAAGTTCGACTTCCTCGGCCTCAAGACGCTCACCATCATCGATAACGCGGTGCGCATGGCCAACGCCCAGCGCGAGGCGGCGGGTGAGGCGCCGCTGGTGCTCGACGACACCATGCCGCTCGACGACGCGGAAACGTTCCGGCTTGTGCAGCGTGGCTGGACCACCGCGATATTCCAGCTCGAATCCCGCGGCATGAAGGAGCTCATCCTGCGGCTCAAGCCCGACAGCTTCGAGGACCTGGTTGCGCTGGTAGCATTGTTCCGGCCAGGACCGCTGCAGTCCGGCATGGTGGATGATTTCATCAACCGCAAGCATGGCCGCGAGCCGGTGCGCTATCCGCACCCGGATATCGCACCGATCCTGCAACCCACCTACGGCGTGATCCTGTACCAGGAGCAGGTCATGCAGATCGCCCAGGAACTCGCGGGCTTCACCCTCGGCGGCGCGGACCTGTTGCGCCGCGCGATGGGCAAGAAGAAGCCCGAGGAGATGGCGAAGCAGCGCGCGCTGTTCGCCGACGGCGCGGTGGAGCGCGGTGTGGAGAAGGACACCGCGGAGTACATCTTCGATCTCATGGAGAAGTTCGCCGGCTACGGTTTCAACAAGTCGCATTCGGCCGCCTACGCGCTGGTGTCCTACCATACCGCCTGGCTGAAGACGCATTATCCCGCGGCCTTCATGGCCGCGACCATGACCGCGGACATCGACAACACCGACAAGGTGGTCTCGCTGCGCGCGGACGCCCTGGACCTCGGCCTCGAGGTGCTGCCGCCGGACGTCAATGCCTGCAGCTACGGCTTCCAGCCGGTGGACGACCGTCGCATCCTCTACGGCGTGGGCGCGCTCAAGGGCGTGGGCCGCGGTGTGATCGATGCCATCGTCGCCGAGCGTGATGCCAATGGCCCGTTCACCGACCTGTTCGATTTCTGCCGCCGGGTGGATGCGAAGAAGGTGAACAAGCGGGTGATCGAGGCGCTGATCAAGAGCGGCGCCATGGACGGCCTCGAGGAGAACCGGAACCGCGCGGCGATGATGGCGGACGTCGAGAAGGCCCTGCACGCGGCGGGCCAGGAACAGTCCGACCTGGACGCCGGCCAGTCCGACATGTTCGGCGTGGCCGCGGCGCCGATGGCCGAGGAACGCGTCACACAGGTTGCGCCCTGGAGCGAGGACGAGCGCCTCGCCGGGGAACGCGAGACCCTGGGCCTCTATCTGACGGGTCATCCCTACAATCGCTATCGCGCGGAACTCGATGCCCTGGTGGGCGGCGATATCCGCGATCTCGACCTGAGTACGCCGAGAAACGGCGTCTTTGCCGGCCTGGTGGTGGGCCTGCGCGTGCTCAATACGCGCCGTGGCAAGATGGCCTTCGTCTCCCTGGATGACGGCGTCTGCCGCATCGAGGCGAGCCTGTTCGCGGAGAAGTTCAGCCTCTATGCCGACATCGTGCAGAAGGACGCCATCGTCATCGTCCAGGGCGAACTCAGCACCGACGAGTACACCGGCAATCCGCAGATGCGCGCCGACACCGTGTACTCCATCGAGCGACTGCGGCGCGAATGGCTGCGGGAGATCGGTATCGAAGTGTGCGAGAAGGCGCTCGCGGGAGACGCGATCGGCCGGCTGCAGTCGACCCTCGACGAATGCCGCGGTGGCAACGTGGCGGTGACGCTGCAATACCAGCGCGAGAGCGGCGAAGTCGGCGTGCTCCGCCTAGGCGATGACTGGCGCCTGCGGGCGGAGCCGGTTCTGTTCGAATCGCTGCCGAGGCTGTTCGCCGATCCGGTGATCCGGTTTCACTACGACGCCGCTGGCCTGCGCGGCAGCATGGAGCGCGAAAGACCGAAGAGACGCTACGCCGAGACCGCGTGATCGAACTGACCCTGTCACAGCTCGCGCTGGCGGGGCTGATTTTCGTCTGGTCGGGGTTCGTCCGCGCCGGGCTCGGCTTCGGCGGCAACGCGATGACCCTGCCGCTCGCGCTGCTGCTGATCGACGATCCACTACTGTGGCTGCCGATCTTCGCGTCCCACCTGCTGGTGTTCTCCGCGGTCGCGCTCTACGGGCGCATGGACAACGTCGACTGGGGCTATCTCTGGAAGGCGCTCGTCATCCTCATCATTCCCAAGATTGCCGGCGTGTTCGGCCTCCTCAACCTGCCAACCGACCTAGTGGTGAACGCGATCTACGTGATCACCGGGCTCTACGCGGTAACCTACATCCTGGACATCAACCTTCGCAGCAACGGCAGGATGCTGGACGTGGTGTTGCTTGGCATCGGCGGCTATGCCAGCGGCGTGTCACTAATCGGTGCGCCTTTGATTTCCGCGGTGTTCGCGCGCCACGTCGCCCTCCATCAGGTCCGCGATACGCTGTTCGTGCTGTGGACGATCCTGGTGGCGATCAAGATGTCCACGTTCATCGCCTGGAACGTCGACCTGCAGTTGCCCACCATGGCGTTACTGCTCCTGCCCGCATCCCTCGGCCACTGGCTGGGCAGCCACGCGCACCAGGCGCTGATCCGCGGCGACGGCCGCCATTTCAAGACCGCGCTCGGCTGCGCATTACTCGCGGTATGTTGCTACGGCCTCTGGTCGGGGCTCGGCGCCTGAGGCCAGCCGCGCAAGCCAGGTTGAAGTCGGTTCAGTCCCGCTCCGAATCCACGGCCTTCATCAGCCCCGCGGTATAGCGGTCCCCGACCACGGTGTCGGGATTGATCAACGCATCGAGCTCGGCCACGGTATCCGCGTCGAGCTTTATATCGCCGGCGCACGCGTTCTCTTCAAGCCAGTCGATATGCTTGGTGCCCGGTATCGGAATGAAGCCGTCGTCGCGATTCAGCAGCCAGGCGAGCGCGAGCTGCGCCATGGTGCAGTCACAGCGCTCGGCGATTTCGGCGTAGGGTTTCAGCAACCTCACATTTTGCGCGAAGACCTCGGGCTCGAATCGCGGCCGGGCGATGGTGGCGCGGATATCGTTGGGTTCCACCGTGGTGACGTCGCCACACTTGCCGGTAAGGAACTGGCGCGCCAGCGGAGAGAATGGTACGAAGGCGATGTCCAGTTCCGCGCAGGTGGCGAGGATTCCCCGTTCCGGGGTGCGGGACCAGAGCGAGTACTCCGACTGCACCGCGGTGACCGGGTGCACCGCATGGGCCTTGCGCAGGCTGACGGTGGAGATCTCCGACAGGCCGATGGTGCGCACCTTGCCGGCCTCCACCATGCGCGACAGCGCGCCCACGCTTTCCTCCACCGGCACTTTCGCGTCGATACGATGCAGGTAGTAGAGGTCGATCACGTCGGTCTTCAGTCGGCGCAGGCTGTCCTCGCAGGTTTTCAGCAGCACCTCGGGGCGACCGTTGGCGGCAGTCTTGCCCTCTTCGTTCTTGTAGATCCCGCACTTGCTCGCGAGCACGTACTCGTCGCGTCGGGTGGGAAGGTACTTGCCGATCAACGACTCGTTATGACCCGAGCCGTACATCGACGCGGTATCCAGGAATGTATAGCCGACATCCAGCGCGCGGTTCAGTAACCTGCCGGAATAGGCTTCGTCCGGACGCGGACCATAGCCCGCGGAGACATTCATGCAGCCGAGGCCGATGGCGGAGACGGAGAACGGTCCGAGTTTTCTGGAATGCATTGCGATGGGTATCTTTGGATTCGTGGAATGTGCCGCACGTGAGGCGCAAAGCGCCGGATTGTAACCCGTGGTTGAGCCCTGCTCAGGCGAACTCGAGAGGCAGGTGGAAATCGAGATCGAAACGCTCGTCGGTGGCAAGGAACTGGTTGCGGTGATAGCGCACGAATGCCGGCGTGGTGCCCGCCTGGTATCCGGAATCCGGCAGCCAGCGGGTAACGACCTTGTTGATCCAGGGCAGGAGTTCGCCGTAGCGCCCCTCGATGCGGCAACGCGCATGCAGGCCGCCTGGTATCACCAGGCTGCTGACCGGGCCGCGCCGAAGCACAGGCCTGTCGATGCCCACGCAGGCCACGTAGCGGCATCGGTCCAGTGGCACCCACGCGGGATTGGAATGATGCAGGCCGATCTGCACCGTCATCTCGCGCGATTCCAACTCGCACCAGGCGCGTAGCGCCTGCCAGGCATTGGCGATGCTTCGCCCATAGCCCTGGTGGCGCACGTAGGCCACGGGTTGAGGCGCGAGGTTTTCCAGGCGGATGGAGGGCAGGGGCAGGGCATCGATCCGTTCGTAGGCGGCGGCGATCTCGGGATCGGCGCGCCACGCCCTGTCGCCACGGGGCTGTTCGCCGCTTCGCCAGCGGCCGGGGCTGGTGCCGAAGGTGGCGCGGAATGCCTGGCTGAACGAGGAGAGCGAGGCGAAGCCGCATTTCTGCGCGATCTCGATGATGGGCGTACCGCGATGGAAGGTGAGCTGGTTGGCGGCCTGCTCGAGCCTGGTCCGGCGCACGTATCCATGTACGGTCTCGCCGGTGACCCTGCGGAACACCCGGTGAAAATGCTGCTCCGACCACGCGGCCAACCGCGCCAGTTCCACCGCGCCGAGATCAGCTGAAATATCCCGGTGGATGGCGTAGAGCACGTCGTTGATCCGGGCCACCTGGTCCGTGGATAGCATGAACATACTAGTGCATAAATGGACAAAAATTATCGCATAAATCAACAAATGCTGATTCGCGTCGTTCTCCAGAATCGATCGGAGACCACGACGAGACGCCGATGAACATCGCCACCCGGGTTGCCGCCCTGCAACCCTCCTACATTCGCGAGATACTCTCCGCCGCGATGCGGCCGGGGGTGATATCCCTCGCCGGCGGGCTGCCCGCGAAGGAGAGTTTTCCCCTGGATCTGATGGCGCCGACCATCGCCGGTCTCGCCGGCCGTCCCGATCTCTTCCAGTATGGTTCGACCCGGGGCTATGAACCATTGGTGGAAACGCTCTCAGCCCAGCTGAATCTCGACGACGACAGCGACCTCGTGGTCTGCAACGGCTCCCAGCAGGCACTGGATCTCGTGGCGCGCACCTTCCTCGACCCGGGAGATGCGGTGGTGATGGAGGCGCCGTCCTACCTGGGCGCATTGCAGGTATTCCAGCTTGCCGGCGCGCATATTCTCACCGTGGAGCAGACACCCGCGGGGCCTGACACCGACGCGCTCGCGACATTGTTTGCCGAACACGCGCCGAAGTTGTTCTACGCGGTGCCGGACTTTCACAATCCCACAGGCGTGTGCTGGTCGGCCACGGTTCGCTCTGCGGTGGCTGCTGCCTGCCGCGAGCACGGCGTGACCCTGGTGGAGGACAGCCCGTATCGCGACATCCGCTTTGCCGGCGAGCCATTGCCGCTGGTCTCGGACGCCTGTCCCGGGCAGGCCATCCTGTTGCGTTCATTTTCGAAGACAGTGGCCCCGGGACTGCGCCTCGGTGTGGCAGCGGGGCCACGGGAATGGATCGGCCACATGATTCGGGTAAAGCAGGCCGCGGACCTGCATACCGCGATTCCACAGCAGGCGATCCTGCGCGAGGTGCTCAGCCATGCGGAATACCGCGCGCATCTCCTTCGACTGTGTCGACTATACGAAAAGAGATATCTCGAACTGGGTGACGCCATTCGGCGACATATTGGGGACAGGGGGAGCCATGACCCCGTGGATGGTGGTATGTTTATCTGGTTGCGGCTCGACTCTGTCGATACCGTGGCGCTGGCGGAGCGCGCGATTGAACGGGGTGTGGCGGTGGTGCCGGGCGAGGTTTTCTACCCGGGAAACGACGCGCCTGGCTCATTTCTGCGACTCAATTTCAGCCATTCGCCCGTGCATCGCATGGATGATGCCGTTGGTCGGATCGCGGCATGCCTGGAGTGTGCGTAAATATCGCAAAAACCCTGAAATTATCGGATATTTTCGCAATATTAAAACGTTGTAATTGAAGACTTTTTTGGTTGCTTTACCCCATTGATTTCTGTACTGTTGGACGCATCACTACACTACGGGTGAGGGTAGAAGACGGATATCAGTGGCGGCTGGAAGCAATCGCGGCAGGACGCATTCTCCAGTCACCCAGCACAGTTAAGCTAGACTGCACTAACTACCCCCCTTTCACCTCCGAGCAGTTCTAGCATTGCACCGGGATCCACCCCATGGTTCCCGGTTTTTTTTGTCTGCAGGAAACGAAAGCCGCCTTTCATTCGGCAATGCCGGAAGCCGGTTGACGTCTCCATGTTTCCGACCGGGTTGTTCCGGGCGCCTCATGTCCGGGCGGGACACAGCAAAAAAAGCGGCGTATCGAAATCAATCGATACGCCGCTTTGCCATCCGGCGAAAGCGTGAAGCTTCGCCGGGACTACCGCTATCCGTACAGGCTGACGATCCTAGGACAGGTCGAAGCGGTCGGCATTCATGACCTTGGTCCAGGCCGCTACGAAGTCGTTGACGAACTTCTCCGCGTTGTCGTCCTGGGCGTAGACCTCGGCGTAAGCCCGCAGGATCGAGTTCGAGCCGAACACCAGGTCTACCCGGGTGGCGGTCCACTTGACCTTGTCGGTCTTGCGGTCCCGAACCTCGTACAGGTTGTCGTCAACCGATTTCCAGGTGTTGCCCATATCGGTCAGGTTGACGAAGAAGTCGTTGCTGAGGACGCCTTCCCGATCGGTGAATACACCGTGCTTTGTACCGCCATGGTTGGTGCCAAGGACACGCATGCCGCCGACCAGCGCGGTCATTTCCGGCGCGGTCAGGCCGAGCAACTGGGTGCGGTCCAGCAACAGCTCTTCTCCATCGACCACGTAGTTGTCCTTGAGCCAGTTGCGGTAGCCGTCATGGATGGGCTCCAGGGGCTCGAAGGAATCGACGTCGGTCATCTCGTCGGTTGCGTCGCCGCGACCCGGTGAGAACGGTACGTTGACAGCGACACCCGCGGCTTTCGCGGCCTGTTCGATGCCGACGTTGCCGGCCAGGACGATGACGTCCGCCACGCTGGCGCCGGCGTCGGCCGCAATGCCTTCAAGTACGCCCAACACCTTGGCAAGACGCTCGGGCTCGTTGCCGGCCCAGTCCTTCTGGGGCGCCAGACGGATGCGCGCGCCATTGGCGCCGCCACGCATGTCCGATCCACGGAAGGTCCTGGCGCTGTCCCAGGCGGTGCTCACCATCTCGCTTATGCTCAGCCCGCTGTCCGCGATCTTCGCCTTGACGGCATCGACGTCGTAGTCGGTGCTGCCGGCGGGGACGGGATCCTGCCAGATCAGGTCTTCCTTGGGTACGTCGGGGCCGATGTAGCGCGCCCTGGGACCCATGTCACGGTGGGTGAGCTTGAACCACGCGCGGGCGAAGGTGTCCTTGAAGTACTCGGGATCGGCGCGGAACTTCTCCATGATCTCACGGTATGCCGGGTCCATCTTCATCGCCATGTCGGCGTCGGTCATGATCGGTTTACGACGGATCGATGGGTCCTCGACATCCACCGGCATGTCCTCTTCCTTGATGTCCACCGGTTCCCACTGCCGGGCGCCGGCGGGGCTGGTATGGATCTCCCAGTCGTGATCGAGCAGCATGTCGAAATAGCCCATGTCGAACACGGTCGGGTTGCTCGTCCAGGCGCCTTCGATGCCGCTGGTGACCGTATCGCGGCCGATACCACGCTTGGTCTTGTTCAGCCAGCCGAAACCCTGGTCCTCGAGGGGAGCGGCTTCCGGCTCGGGGCCCAGCAGTGCCGCATCGCCATTGCCATGGGTCTTGCCGACGGTATGTCCACCGGCGGTCAGCGCGACGGTTTCCTCGTCGTTCATCGCCATGCGTTCAAACGTCACGCGAACGTCCCTGGCGGTCAGGAGCGGATCGGGCTTGCCATCCACGCCCTCGGGATTCACGTAGATCAAACCCATCATGACGGCGGCCAGGGGGTTTTCGAGGTCACGCTCGCCGGAGTAGCGGGTGCCTTCGCTCCCGGAAGGCGCGAGCCATTCCTTTTCCGAGCCCCAGTAGGTGTCCTTTTCCGGATGCCAGATGTCCTCGCGGCCGAAACCGAAGCCAAAGGTCTTGAGACCCATGGATTCATAGGCGACGGTGCCGGCATAGGCGAGCAGGTCCGCCCAGCTGAGCTTGTTGCCGTATTTCTTCTTGATCGGCCAGAGCAGGCGGCGCGCTTTGTCGAGATTGCCGTTGTCGGGCCAGGAGTTGAGTGGCGCGAAGCGCTGGTTACCGGTGCCGGCGCCGCCGCGGCCATCGGCGATGCGGTAGGAACCCGCGGCATGCCAGGTCATGCGGATCATCAGGCCGCCGTAGTGACCCCAGTCTGCCGGCCACCATTCCTGACTCTCGGTCATCAGGTCGGTCATGTCTTTCTTCAGCGCCTTGAAGTCGAGCGACTTCACCGCTTCCTGGTAATCGAAGTCACCGCCCATGGGGTCGGTTTTCGAGTCGTGCTGGTGAAGAATGTCCAGGTTCAGGGTCCTGGGCCACCATTCGGTCACCGAGTGGCCCTCTTCCGTCAGCGCTCCATGCAGGACGGGGCATTTCAATTCAACGTTCATTTGCATTCTCCAGAGGTTGGGTACGGTTGGTAAACGATCAGAAACTACAGATCGCAGATTGATCAGAAGTTACAAGTTTGATCCAGAATCGTTAATTAGTCTAATCGATTATTTCTAATTAATAGATAGGATCTAACGATATCCAGATTGCGACAAGTATGAGTTCACTCTAGTGGACAGGAGGCCGGTTCCGGGTTGTCATCGTCCGTAGCCCGGTGATTTTTGGGGAACGAGGGAATACTGACGATTCCTTCGCGGCTCGCTGGATTCGGCGGCGTTGGCAGAATTCGGTTTGCTGAGGGAACACAAGATCGACCGTACGACCAACCCTGGTTTCCCGATGACAATTTCTGTTAATGGAGTCCTGATTCCCGGCAGTTCCGTCTATGTCAGGGACTCTGTTTCGGCATTACACAAAGGAAAATTCCGGGTTTCCGGTCACTACATTCGAATTACAACATGGCACGGTTCTTGCCTGATGTCTAGCCAGGGAATTGATGGTACGGAGGGAAGGTATGCATCGCATGAATTCTTCAAAGTTTGGACTTGATTCCAATGACGAAATACAACTCGTGGAGTGCAGCGGAATCTGCAACATACCCAGTTGGTTGATTCACACGCAGATGGAGTTGAATGGTAAACGGGTTTTCGTTCGCCGGATCGAGATTGTCCAGAGAGATAGCGAAACAGACACCTGGCTGGTGGGTTTGGTGGTATCGCCCGTTTACTGAACAATTCACAGGCTGATGACGGGTGACTCCCGGAATTTGTGAGAAATCTCATCCGCGAAACGGGTGCTGCTGCAGGGAAAGGTCAACCTGGCAAAACCGGGAGTTGCGGGGGGGGGGTGTTGCGGGTTTTTGACTATATGGTGGCTACGGGTAGATTCGAACTACCGACCCCATCATTATGAGTGATGTGCTCTAACCAGCTGAGCTACGTAGCCACGAGGGGCGCGAAGCGTACCCCAAAGTGGTAGTGGATTCAAGCAGATGGGGGCGTTCGGGAGGGTGCCGGCGGCGCATCTGGGCGGCGACGGGGAGATACACGGCCACGCCGTCCCGTCCGGAGAATGCAAGTGTCGTGGGTGGTATCATGGCCGCTGGATTTATCACGCATTGACGCCTTTCCCGGGCATGTTTTACCTCCTCCTTCAAACCTGGATCTGGATCCTGGCGGCAGGCCTGTTCGGCCTGCTGGTGGGCTGGTTGACCTGGGGCCGGCAGCGAGCGCGCGGTGGCAGTGCCGAGTCCGTGGCATCGCTGAAGCGGGAGCTGTCCGCCAGCCGCAAGCGTTACGCGGAGCTGGCGGCATCGAGAGACGGCTCCCTCATGGACGCGTCTCTCGCGCTCGAGGCGGGGAATTCCGACGTGGTGGCTCTGGCTGGTGGTGACGCGCCCGGATCGAATTCCACGCGACCTCCCGGACTGTCTGCACCCCGCGAAGGGGGGGCGGACGATCTCCAGCGGATACGGGGCATCGGCCCGGTCATCGAACGCCTGATGAACGACCTCGGCGTGTACCATTTCGACCAGATCGCGGCCTTCACCCCGGAGAATATCCGCTGGGTCGACAGCTACCTGGTGTTTCCCGGGAGAATCCATCGCGAGCAATGGGTGCTCCAGGCTGCCGGCCTGGCGAAGGAGAAAGCAGGGGCGGGTTCAGTCCGACCCAGTTCTGCACAGTAGCCGCAATTTCCGGGATGCAGCACCACGTTGAAGAGATGGGCTCCAAATGAAGTGGCCTTCTAAGACGGGTGGTGGTGATGATGCCCGCCGAAGGCAAATTCATGGTTGATCAATGTCTCGTTCGCGGGCGATGGATAGTCACCGCCGCCAATCAGCCCGTATTGTCCGACGGGGCGCTGCTTGTCGCCGATGGCCGCGTCGAATCTGTTGGTGACTGGCGCGCGCAGCGGGCGTCCAACCCGGGTCTGGAGGTCTACGGTGACGCGAACAGCGCCATCCTGCCCGGTCTCATCAATGCACACCATCACAGTCACAGCATATCGGCTATCCAGCATGGCGTCTCCGACGACCTGCTGGAGCCGTGGATAATGGCCTGGGTGGGGATGCGCCCGCTCGACCGCCATCTGAACACACTGGTCAGCCTCGGTATCCAGTTGGGCGCCGGGGTCACCAGCGTCGTTGACATGATGGGCTCAGGGGGAGACGCAAACGCCTTCTCGGATAACCTCGACCAGGCCATCGAGGCCTGCAAGCTGGCGGGCCAGCGTATCTATCTGGCTCCAGGAATCACACTGGAGAGTCACCTGGTTTCCGGCCCCGGTGAGGATGCGAGATTTATCGACGGCCTGGACGATGCCGCCAGCAGGGCGGCGAAATCCCTGTTGCCACCCGCCGACCAGTTGGATGCGGACGACTATTTCGCCGTCATGGAGGAAAAGCAGCGCGCGCTTCGGACGCACCCGCGCGTGGACCTCTGGTACGGACCGCCCGGGCCGCAGTGGGTTGGCGAAGACATGCTGCAACGGTGCCATGAGGAAGCGCAACGCTGGGATTGCGGTATCCAGACCCATGTCAGCGAGAGCCTCTACGAAAAACTGCTGGGTCCGCGCAGCTACGGCAGATCCATGATGGCGCACCTTCACGACATCGGCGTTCTCGGCCCACGACTGTCCATTGCCCATGGTACCTGGCTGAACGAGGAGGAGATCGAGCTGATGGCGAAGACCGGCGTCGCGGTGAGTCACAACCCGAGTTCCAACCTGCGCCTTCGCGCCGGCATCGCGCCGTTTGCCGAACTCCTTCGCCGGGGCGTGACCACGGGTATCGGCATGGACGCCACCACGCTGAACGAGGACGAGGACATGTTCAGCGAGATCCGGCTCGCCCATCGGTTGCAAAGCGATCCACGTATCGAGCGGCAGGTGCCCGCGATGACGGATGCCTGGGCTGCCGCCACGCTGGGCGGGGCGAAACTGCTTCGCAGAGAGACCCAGGTAGGGCAACTGGGGCCCGGTTACCTTGCAGACCTGGTTATCCTCGACACGTCCCGTATCTGCTGGCCCTGGACGGCGCCGGAATCCGATCCCCTGGAACTTTTACTGTTGCGTGCCAACAGAAATGATGTGCGCGAGGTGATGGTGGGTGGAGAGATCGTCTGGCGGGACGGCGGGCCGACCCGGTTCGACCTGCCTGCCGCCGCCTCTGAACTGGCCCGGCGCGTAGCGGAGATACCATTCCCGGGAGAAGCCGCCAAATCCGCCGCCCTGCTGATTCCCCATCTCCGCAAGTGGTATGCCGGCTGGGAAGTGCCGCCGCTGTCGCCGTGGTTCGAGCGGAGTTCGAAACGCTAACCCGTTGGATGGATTTCAGGGTCTGGCAACCACCACTGCGTGGTGATTCCCGAGTTCGGCTGTCACCAGGCACGCCATGCCGGGCCACAGGCCGGTCGGGTTCCAGGTGTATGTCCGGTGCCCCTGGCCCGGCTGGTGAAATATTCGGGCTAAGCCTTGCCGCCGAACATCTGCTTCAGGAGGCCGATAACCATCATCAGCACGGCGCCACCGACGCCGCCCGAGGCGAGCTGGCCGACGATGCCATCCAGGCCGCCGGCGCCCAGCGCGGACAGCAACTGTCCGCCGATACCGCCGCCGAGGATGCCGGCGATGCTGTTGCCCGCGGTGCCGAGGCTGAGGTTCTTGAGGAGCGCGCCCGCGACGTTACCGCCGACCACGCCGGAGACCAGGTTGATGATGATGGGGAGCAGTGTTTCCATGTCGCCACTTGCTGTTGTTGTTGATCCGGGGGCAACTCAAGCACCCTGACTATCAGCGCGCGCGCATCCCGCTCAGCAGGTAGTCCCAGACGTATTCGGCGAAGCTCCAGCGTACCTGGATGTCCCAGGTCTCGCCGTCATCGTGGTAATGCAGCAGGACGCTGGCATGGCCAAGGCGGGTCTGCGCGATGTTGCCGGTGGGAAACGCGGTGTGGTGCAGGTCCAGCGGACAGCCCTTGCGCAGTAGCGTCACCGCGTCCGGCCCGCGCAGGCGGATCACGGTGTAGTAGTCGGAGACATCGGTGACCGCGTGATGCACGTTGCCCAGTTCCGCGGAGAGCGTCTCGGTCAGCGCATCGATGTCGTCCATGTCACAGTGCAACAGCCATTCGTCGGGGCCGAGCCAGAACAGGCGGCGGGACTGGAACTCGTTGTAGGTATTGGCCCTGAGCGGCAGTTCCATGCCGAAGGCCTTCTGCACAGCAGCAGAAAAGGCCGCGTCTCCAGGGTTGCCGCGCAGGTTGAGCTTGCCCTTGCGGCCCATCTCGCGGAGGGAATTGCGGCCCTCGAGCGTCTCCCGCGCGTGGCAGGCGGAGGTCAGGGGAATATCGTCGATGCTGGCGTACATTTACTTCTCCCCGCGCAAAAAGACCGGATCCGTCACGGTGACGCGCTGGCTGCTGCCATCCATCAGCGACACGTCCAGCGTCTGGCCCTTGCGCTTGAAGCCGTCGCGGATCAGCGCCATGGCGATGGAACGCCCAGCGTTGGGGCTCAGGTAGCTCGACGTGACATGGCCGAGCATGTTCATCGGCGGCTTTTCCCGAAGCGGCTCCACCACGTGGCTGCCCTCGGGCAGGACGAAGGCCGGGTCTTCCGTCAGCAGGCCGACGAGCTGCTTACGGCCCTCGCGCGCGGTGTCGGTGCGGGCGAAGGAGCGCCGGCCGATGAAGTCGCCTTTCTTCTTCGACACGATCCAGTCCATGCCGAGGTCCATGGGCGTAACGGTGCCATCGGTGTCCTGGCCGGCGATGATGAAGCCCTTCTCGGCGCGCAGCACGTGCATGGTCTCGGTGCCGTAAGGGCAGAGGTCGAATGCCTTGCCCGCTTCCGCCAGTGCCTCCCAGAGGGCGAGACCGTAGCGTGCCTTTACGTTGATCTCGAATGCCGTGTCACCGGTGAAGCTGATGCGGAACACCCGCGCGGGGATGCCCGCCACAGGGAACTCCTGCATCGACATGAAGGGAAAGGCGTCGTCGTCCAGCGGCTGATCGGCAAGGCTGGCGAGCAGGTCGCGCGCCCGCGGCCCGGTGATGGTGGTCACCGCCCATTGCTCGGTGACGCTGGTGCAGTACACCTCCCAGTGGGGCCACTCGGTCTGCAGCCACTCCTCGAGCCAGTTCATCACCCGCGCGGCGCCGCCGGTGGTGGTGGTCATGTGGTAGTGGTTCTCGCCGAGGCAGGTGGTGACACCGTCGTCGAACACCATGCCATGTTCGTTCAGCATCAGCCCGTAGCGGCAGCGTCCCGGCTTCAGGCTGTCCCAGGCATTGGTGTACACCATGTTGAGCAGTTTTAGCGCGTCACGCCCGCGGATATCGATCTTGCCCAGGGTGGAGGCGTCGATCATCCCCACGCCCGTGCGCGCGGCGAGGCATTCGCGCTGTACCGCGTCGTGCATGGTCTCGCCTGCCCGCGGAAAGTAGTACGGACGTTTCCAGTCGCCGACGTCCTCGAACACCGCGCCGTGTTTCTCGTGCCACGGATGCATCGCCGTCTTGCGTTTCTGCAGGAACAGTTCACGCCGGTCGTGGCCGACGATGGATCCAAAGGTCAGCGGGGTATAGGGCGGACGGAAAGTGGTGGTGCCGACCGCCGGGATAGCCGCCCCCTGCAGGTCCGCCATCACCGACAGTGCATTGATGTTGGAAGTCTTGCCCTGGTCGGTGCCCATGCCGGTGGTGGTATAACGTTTCAGGTGCTCGACGGAAACGAAGCCCTCGCGCGCGGCGAGTTCGATATCCCCGACGGTGGAATCGTTGTGGAGTTCGTGGAAATGCTTGCGCGGCCCCCGGCCCACGGGATGCACCGTCGGCAGGATCCATAGTGGACGCAGTGGTCCCTGGGCCGGTTCCGGCGCCGCTGGTGACGGCGCGGGCTCCGCGCGGTCGAATCCCGTCACGAGCGCCGCCGCCGCGCCGGCCTCGGCGCCCTCGCGCAGGCAGGTCTCGAGCGACCAGCTTGCGCGGCAGGCGCCGACCTCGAAACCACGGTTGTTGATGGCGCGTTCTCCGGGCACGAAGCAGTGCTCGTCATCCAGGTAGCGCAGCTTTCCCTTGGCCTGGCTGAAGAGGTGCACCGTGGGCGTCCAACCGCCCGACACCGCCACCAGGTCACAGTTCAGCTTGTCGCCGACGCCGCGAACGCCGCGGCCATCGCTGTCGAGTTGCATCACCTCCACGCCACGCACCCTGCCACCGCGATAGTTCACGCCGGTGATGGCGCTGTTCTCGTGCACCGGGATGCCCGCCGATCGCGCGCGATCCACCAGTTCACCCGCGGGCGCGGTGCGGGTATCGACGATCTCCACCGCCGCGCCCGCATCCTTCGCGTCCAGCGCGGCGAGATAGGCGCTGTCGTTATTGGTGAGCACGACGATGCGTCGCCCCGGCAACACGGCATAGCGATTGACATAGCTGCGTAGCGCGCCCGCGAGCATGATGCCCGGGCGGTCGTTGTCGGCGAATACCAGCGGCCGCTCGATGGCGCCGGTGGCGAGCACCACCTGTTTCGCGCGGATCTTCCACAGCCGTTCTTTCGGCGCCTCGCCGCGCCCGCGGGGACCGAGATGCTCGCTCACGCGCTCGTTGGCGACGAGGAAGTTGTAGTCGTAGTAACCGGTGACCGTGGTGCGCGGCAACAGGGTGACCTCGCGCATGCCCTGCAACTCCGCCACGGTGGCTTCGACCCATTCCGTTGCCGGGGCGTCGCCAATGACATCCCGCCCGGACAGCAGCGCACCACCGAATTCAGGCTTGTCATCCGCCAGAATCACCCGCGCTCCGGTGCGTCCTGCGCTGAGCGCCGCCTGAAGACCGGCGGGTCCGCCGCCGACGACGAGCACGTCGCAGTGGGCATGGGTCTTGTCGTAGTGATCCGGGTCCGGCTCCATCGGCGAGCGCCCGAGACCCGCGGCGCGGCGGATGAACTTCTCGTAGGTCGTCCACAGCGACGCCGGCCACATGAAGGTCTTGTAGTAGAAACCCGCGGGCAGGAGTCGGGAGAACCAGGAGTTGACCACGCCCAGATCGTACTTCACCGAGGGCCAGCAGTTCTGGCTCGCGGCATTGAGTTCGCCGTACAGCTCCACCTCGGTGGCGCGGCGATTCGGCTCGGTGGCCGCGCCGGTCTCCAGTTGCACCAGGGCGTTCGGTTCCTCGGCGCCCGCGGAGTAGACGCCACGCGGCCGGTGATACTTGAAGCTGCGGCCGACGAGGAACACGCCGTTGGCAAGCAGCGCGGAGGCGAGGGTGTCTCCCTCGAACCCGTCATAGCCCTGGTTGTCGTACCAGAAACGGAGCGGCTTCGCGCGGTTGATGCGGCCACCGGTATCGAGGCGGTAGGGCTGGCTCATGTTTTCGGCGTTCCGGTGGTATCGCCGCCGTCAGCCGTGATCGGCAATTCCGGCTTTGGATCACCAGGCTTGTAGCTGGCATGGATGTGATCGGTCACGGTATCGCGCATCACGTTGAACCAGCGCCGGCAGCCATGGGAATGTACCCAGCGTTCGTAGTGCAGGCCCTTGGGGTTCTTGCGGAAGAACACGTAGTCGCCCCAGGCAGCCTCGTCGAGGGCGTCCGGGTCTTCGGGGCGGGCGATATGCGCTTCCCCGTGGGGATGGAACTCGGTCTGGTCCCGTTGCCCGCACCACGGGCATTCGATCAGCAACACGTCGGATCTCCGCGTTCGGTGTTCAACTTCTAGCCCGGATATTTCACCAGCATCCCGGATGCTGACGCAGGACAGGGGCGGCTGGGCGCCGCGTTGGAGCGAACAGCATAGCCGTAGCTATGGTGTGAGTGAAGCGCAAGTCCAGGCGTTCCTGGACCAGCCAGGGCCGGGATAGAAAGCGGGCCCAATCCAGACTGTGATCTGGACGTTGGTGCTCTGCGCAATGATTTATCGCGATCTTTCATCAGGTTGCAATCGGGTCCGATTTCGGCTGGTGAAATATTCGGGCTAGTGGGCCACCGCCGCCGCCGCGCCCTCGTCGATCAGCGCGCCGGTGTTGAAGCGGTTGATGGAAAACGGTTCGGCGACGGGATGCATCTCGCCGCGGGCGATGGAGTGTGCGAATACGTGACCGGAACCCGGAGTGGCCTTGAAGCCGCCCGTGCCCCAGCCGCAGTTGAAGAACAGGTTCTTCACCGGCGTGGTGCCGAGAATCGGCGAGCGGTCCACGGTGACGTCGACGATGCCGCCCCACTGGCGCAGCATCTTCATGCGCGAGAAGATCGGATACAACTCAACCACCGGGCCGACGGTCTCTTCGATGACATCGAAACTGCCGCGCTGGGAATAGGAGTTGTAGAGATCGGAGCCGGCGCCGATCACCAGTTCGCCCTTGTCTGACTGACTGATGTAGGCGTGCACGCTGCCGGACATCACCACGCAGTCCAGAACCGGCTTGATGGGTTCCGAGACCAGCGCCTGCAGCGGCACCGATTCCACGGGCAGGCGGAAGCCGGCCATGCTGGCGAGCACGCTGCAATGGCCCGCCACGACGCAGCCCACCTTCTTCGCGCCGATCATGCCGCGGCTGGTGTCCACCCCGGTGACCACGTTGTCCTCGATGCGGAAGCCGGTGACCTCGCAGTTCTGGATGATGTCCACGCCGAGATCATCCGCCGCGCGCGCATAACCCCAGGCCACCGCGTCGTGGCGCGCGGTGCCGCCGCGGCGCTGGAGCAGGGCGCCCATCACCGGGTAGCGGCAATCAAGGTTGATGAAGGGCACCATTTCCTTCACCTGTGCCGGGCTGAGGAACTCCGAGTCGATGCCGTTCAGCCGGATCGCGCTGCCGCGGCGCCCGATCTCCTGCATGTCGTGCACGCTGTGGGCGAGGTGCAGCAGACCGCGCGGGGAGAACATGACGTTGTAGTTGAGCTCCTGGCTGAGGCCCTCCCACAGCTTGAGCGCATGTTCGTAGATGCCGGCGGATTCGTCGTACAGGTAGTTCGAGCGCACGATGGTGGTATTGCGGCCGGTATTGCCACCGCCGATCCAGCCTTTCTCAATCACCGCCACGTTGGTGACGCCGCATTCCTTCGCAAGGTAGTAGGCAGTGGCGAGGCCATGGCCGCCGCCACCGACGATGACCACGTCGTACTCGCGTTTCGGATCGGGGCTGCGCCAGGCCCGCTGCCAGTCCTGGTGGTAGTTCACCGCGTTGCGCAGCAGGCTGAAGATGGAATAACGATTCATGACCGTGACGGATGGTTGCGGCGGGCCCGTGGCCGAGCGGCCTGCCGGAGCCTGAAACCGGCGAAGTGTAGGGACATTATCACAACGGGAATTGCCTGAACACGACAGCGGGATTTCCCCGGACGCTATGCCGCGCCAACTCCGCTGTGTGGATGGGCGCGGTTACAATGGAACGTCATGGAACACAACAGCGAAGAACGATCCCTCAGGATTTCCAGCCGCGTGTCCATACCCCTCGACGAGGTGGAGATGGAGGCGGTGCGATCGAGCGGTGCAGGGGGTCAGAACGTGAACAAGGTGTCGAGCGCCATCCATCTGCGCTTCGACATCCCCGCGTCCTCGCTGCCCCAGCGGACCAAGGACCGGCTGCTGGCGCTCAGGGACAGCCGGATCAACCGCGAGGGCGTGCTGGTGATCAAGGCGCAGCAGCATCGCACGCGGGAAAAGAACCGCCAGGCGGCACTATCCCGACTCACCGAACTGGTGCGCGACGTGATGGTGGAACGCAAGCCGCGGGTTGCGACCCAACCCGGAGTGGCGGCCAGGCGCCGGCGGATGGACGCAAAGTCGCGCCGCGGCAAGGTCAAGGCGCTGCGACAACGACCACCGTCGGAAGCTGAGTAGGTATTACTCTGGCAGGTTGTTGGCTCAGTCAGACCTGGGTTCACAGACCAGGAGCCAGTATATGCCAGGGGCAGTATCCGAAACGCCAGCGAAGGCTGGCATCCATGCCGAGAGTCTGCACTACGGTCTGATGTGGATCCCAGGCATCGCCGTGATTTCGATCCTTGACGCAAGTTTGGCCTCATGCCGAAACGCCAGCGAAAGCTGGCGTCCATGCTGAAAGTCTGCACTACGGATTGACATGGATCCCAGCTTTCGCTCACTACTGTCCGGAATAATTTTCAGGTAGTCGCGGGAAGCCCCGGCTGGCGTCAGTTTGCGCCGATTCAGCGTGTTGGGGACATGTTTTGGAGAAGGGGCGGGAAAGTGTTGCAGTGCCGAGGTTTTATCTCTAAAACCGGAAGTGCGTTT